>NZ_JBPZIR010000006.1:0-14750 GCF_051857575.1 Pedobacter sp. GSP4
TACTATTAAGGTAACTGTTGCTTCCGGTGCGATTTTAGCGAAAGATGATGCCGGTTCGGCCAACTCGGTAAGCGGTGGAACGGCTGTAGCAAATGTTTTAAACAACGATACTTACAACGGAACTGCAACAGCACCGACATTAAATGATGTCACCATCACCAACGGTACGAATGACAGCAACGGCAAGGTAACGCTTAACCCTGCAACAGGTGCGGTAAGCGTGGCCGCGAATACCCCGGCAGGTGTTTACACCTTGACTTATACCATTACCGATAAGCTGGATGCAAGCAAAACTTCAACCGCTACGGTAAAAGTGACTGTGGCTTCCGGCGCGATTTTAGCGAAGGACGATGCAGGCTCTGCAAATTCTGTAACCGGCGGAACAGCTGTAGCAAATGTTTTAAGCAACGATACCTACAACGGAACTGCAACAGCACCGACATTAAATGATGTCACCATCACCAACGGTACGAACGACAGCAACGGCAAGGTAATGCTTGACCCTGCAATGGGAGCGGTGAGTGTTGCAGCAAATACCCCGGCTGGCGTTTACACCCTGACTTACACGATTACCGATAAACTGGATGCTTCGAAAACTTCTACCGCTACGGTAAAAGTGACGGTGGCTTCGGGCGCAATTTTAGCGAAAGATGATGCCGGTTCAGCGAACTCGGTAACCGGCGGAACGGCTGTAGCAAATGTTTTAAACAACGATACCTATAATGGAACCACTGCTGCTCCGACCCTGGCCGATGTCACCATCACCAATGGCACCAACGACAGCAATGGCAAGGTAACGCTTGCCCCTGCAACAGGCGCGGTAAGCGTGGCCGCGAATACCCCGGCTGGCGTTTACACCCTGACTTACACGATTACCGATAAACTGGATGCTTCGAAAACTTCTACCGCTACGGTAAAAGTGACGGTGGCTTCGGGCGCAATTTTAGCGAAAGATGATGCCGGTTCAGCGAACTCGGTAACCGGCGGAACGGCTGTAGCAAATGTTTTAAACAACGATACCTATAATGGAACCACTGCTGCTCCGACCCTGGCCGATGTCACCATCACCAATGGCACCAACGACAGCAATGGCAAGGTAACGCTTGCCCCTGCAACAGGCGCGGTAAGCGTGGCCGCGAATACACCGGCTGGTGTTTATACCTTAACTTATACCATTACCGATAAGCTGGATGCAAGCAAAACTTCTACCGCTACGGTAAAAGTGACTGTTGCTTCAGGCGCAATTTTGGCGAAAGACGATGCCGGTTCAGCGAACTCGGTAACGGGCGGAACAGCGGTAGCGAACGTACTTTCGAACGATACCTATAATGGAACCACTGCTGCTCCAACCTTGGCCGATGTAACCATCACCAATGGCACCAACGACAGCAACGGAAAGGTAACGCTCAACCCTGCAACAGGTGCGGTAAGCGTGGCCGCGAATACCCCAGCGGGTATTTACACTTTGACCTATACCATCACCGATAAACTGGATGCTTCTAAAACTTCTACCGCTACGGTAAAAGTAACCGTGGCTTCGGGCGCAATTTTGGCGAAAGACGATTCCGGTTCAGCGAACTCGGTAACGGGCGGAACAGCGGTAGCGAACGTACTTTCGAACGATACCTATAATGGAACCACTGCTGCTCCAACCTTGGCCGATGTAACCATCACCAATGGCACCAACGACAGCAACGGAAAGGTAACGCTCAACCCTGCAACAGGTGCGGTAGGCGTGGCCGCGAATACCCCAGCGGGTATTTACACTTTGACCTATACCATCACCGATAAACTGGATGCTTCTAAAACTTCTACCGCTACGGTAAAAGTAACCGTGGCTTCGGGCGCAATTTTGGCGAAAGACGATGCCGGTTCAGCGAACTCGGTAACCGGCGGAACGGCTGTTGCGAATGTACTTTCAAACGATACTTACAACGGAACCACTGCTGCTCCAACCTTGGCCGATGTAACCATCACCAACGGCACCAACGACAGCAATGGCAAGGTAACGCTTAACGCTGCAACAGGCGCGGTGAGCGTAGCCGCGAATACCCCGGCGGGTGTTTACACTTTGACCTATACCATCACCGATAAGCTTGATGCAAGCAAAACTTCTACCGCTACGGTAAAAGTGACCATGGCTTCAGGCGCAATTTTGGCGAAAGACGATGCCGGTTCAGCGAACTCGGTAAGCGGCGGAACAGCTGTGGCGAATGTACTTTCGAACGATACCTACAACGGAACTGCAACAGCGCCGACATTAAATGATGTCACCATCACCAATGGCACCAACGACAGCAATGGGAAGGTAACTCTTAACGCTGCAACAGGCGGTGTAAGCGTGGCCGCGAATACCCCGGCAGGCGTTTATACCCTGACTTATACCATCACCGATAAACTGGATGCAAGCAAAACTTCTACCGCTACGGTAAAAGTGACGGTGGCTTCTGGTGCGGTTTTGGCCAAAGATGATGCCGGTTCAGCGAACTCGGTAACCGGCGGAACGGCTGTAGCGAATGTACTTTCGAACGATACTTACAATGGAACTGCAACAGCACCGACATTAAACGATGTCACCATCACCAATGGCACCAACGACAGCAATGGCAAGGTAACGCTTAACCCTGCAACAGGCGCGGTAAGTGTGGCCGCGAATACCCCGGCAGGTGTTTACACCTTAACTTATACCATTACCGATAAACTTGATGCTTCTAAAACTTCAACCGCTACGGTAAAAGTGACTGTTGCTTCAGGCGCAATTTTGGCCAAAGACGATGCCGGTTCAGCGAACTCGGTAACCGGCGGAACAGCGGTAGCGAATGTTTTAAGCAATGATACCTATAATGGAACCACGGCTGCTCCAACTTTGGCAGATGTGACCATCACCAATGGCACCAACGACAGCAATGGCAAGGTAACGCTCAACCCTGCAACAGGCGCGGTAAGCGTTGGCGCGAATACCCCGGCAGGCGTTTATACCTTAACTTATACCATCACCGATAAACTGGATGCAAGCAAAACTTCAACCGCTACTATTAAGGTAACAGTTGCTTCGGGTGCTTTAATAGCTAAAGACGATGCCGGAAATGCGAACGGTTTAGTAGGAGGGGTGGCTGTTAGTAATGTGCTTGCAAACGATAGCTACAATGGCACCACAACAGCACCAACTTTAAATGAGGTAAATCTTTCACAAATTTCTACCTCTAATCCAAATGTTACACTTAATGTGGCAACGGGTCAGGTAGAAGTGAAACCGAATACCCCGGCAGGAGTTTATACTTTGATTTATGAAATCGCAGATAAGTTAGATGCAAACCAAATCAAACAGGCTACTGTAACCGTTACCGTTGCTGCGCCCGCCTTGGCAGCCACAAACGATTCAGGAAATGCAAACGGCTTCACTGGAGGTACTGCAGTAGAAAATGTACTAGCTAACGATACCTACAACGGCAACCCGGCTACCTTGAACGAGGTGAAATTAAGCCAGGTTTCAAGTACCAATCCAAATATCAGCTTAGATGTAACCACCGGAAAAGTTAACGTTGCACCGAACACACCGGCAGGTAGCTATACGCTGGTTTACCAGATTGAAGACAAACTGAACCCTGGTCAGGTAAAAACGGCTACTGTAACCATTACGATTGCTGCACCTGCCTTGGCAGCCACAAACGATTCAGGAAATGCAAACGGCTTTAGCGGTGGTACGGCAGTAGAAAATGTACTGGCAAACGACACCTACAACGGTAACCCGGCTACCTTGAACGAGGTGAAATTAAGCCAGGTTTCAAGTACCAATCCAAATATCAGCTTAGATATAACCACCGGAAAAGTGAACGTCGCACCGAACACACCGGCAGGTAGCTATACGCTGGTTTACCAGATTGAAGACAAGCTGAACCCTGGTCAGGTAAAAACGGCTACTGTAACCATTACGGTTGCTGCACCTGCCTTGGCAGCCACAAACGATTCAGGAAATGCAAACGGTTTTAGCGGTGGTACTGCAGTAGAAAATGTACTGGCAAACGATACCTACAACGGCAACCCGGCTACCTTGAACGAGGTGAAATTAAGCCAGGTTTCAAGCAGCAATCCAAACGTTACTTTAGATGTAACCACCGGAAAAGTGAACGTTGCACCGAACACACCGGCAGGTAGCTATACGCTGGTTTACCAGATTGAAGATAAACTGAACCCTGGTCAGGTTAAAACGGCTACTATAACCGTTACCGTCGGCGCACCTGCCTTGGCAGCCACAAACGATTCAGGAAATGCAAACGGCTTTAGCGGTGGTACGGCAGTAGAAAATGTACTGGCAAACGACACCTACAACGGTAACCCGGCTACCTTGAACGAGGTGAAATTAAGCCAGGTTTCAAGTACCAATCCAAATATCAGCTTAGATATAACCACCGGAAAAGTGAACGTCGCACCGAACACACCGGCAGGTAGCTATACGCTGGTTTACCAGATTGAAGACAAACTGAACCCTGGTCAGGTAAAAACGGCTACTGTAACCATTACGGTTGCTGCACCTGCCTTGGCAGCCACAAACGATTCAGGAAATGCAAACGGCTTTAGCGGTGGTACGGCAGTAGAAAATGTACTGGCAAACGATACCTACAACGGCAACCCGGCTACCTTGAACGAGGTAAAATTAAGCCAGGTTTCAAGTACCAATCCAAATATCAGCTTAGATGTAGCCACCGGAAAAGTGAACGTTGCACCGAACACACCGGCAGGTAGCTATACGCTGGTTTACCAGATTGAAGATAAACTGAACCCTGGTCAGGTTAAAACGGCTACTATAACCGTTACGGTTGCTGCGCCCGCTTTGGCAGCCACAAACGATTCAGGAAATGCAAACGGCTTTAGCGGTGGTACGGCAGTAGAAAATGTACTGGCAAACGATACCTACAACGGTAACCCGGCTACCTTGAACGAGGTAAAATTAAGTCAGGTTTCAAGTACCAATCCAAATATCAGCTTAGATGTAACCACCGGAAAAGTGAACGTTGCACCGAACACACCGGCAGGTAGCTATACGCTGGTTTACCAGATTGAAGACAAGCTGAACCCTGGTCAGGTTAAAACGGCTACTGTAAGCGTTACAGTTGGCACTGGTGCCATTTTGGCTAAAGACGATGCGGGAACAATAAACGGTTTCACTGGCGGAACAGCAGTGAATAATATTTTGGTTAATGATGAATACAATAATGGATCAACAGCCACTCTAGGAACTGTTTCGATTACGCAGATTTCAACCGATAATCTTAATGTAACCATAGATGTTGCCACTGGAAAAGTTAATGTTGCCACCAATACAGTACCGGGTATTTATCATGTATCCTATCAAATTACCGATAAATTAGATCCAGCTAAATCATCAACTGCGATAGTAACTGTAACTGTTCCAAACTGGATAACCGATCTTCAGGTAAGCAAAACCGCAGATGTAGCTGGCGTAGAAAACAATGGAGCCATCAGTTATACCATCAACGTTAAAAACAATGGTCCGGCAACCGTATTAAGTGGTAAATCAATCAGCCTGATAGAAAACCTTCCGGCAGGATTGGAAAATATTACCTATAATGCCGTTGGTGGAACCTATAGTGCGGCAGCAAATACCTTTACCCTGGCAGCCGATTTATTGGCTGGCGGACAGGTTAGTTTAACCGTTAATGGCCGTGTTGCAGCTGGTTTTACCGGCGCAGGCTTAGTAAACAAAGTTTCATTGGCAGCAGCTCCTGGAACAACCGATCCTGATCAATCAAACGATGAGCAATCGGTAAGCACACCAATACTGAAAGGTAAAATTGCCCTAATTAAAACTGCAGCATTAAGTGCTGATGGCAATACCATTACTTATACTTTCAAAATTGTAAATACTGGTAATGTAGTTTTATCTGATGTTGTAGCAGTTGATAATAAGTTAGGTTTGAATAAAACTTTCACAGGTATTTTAGCTGTTGGTGCAAGCTTTACCCACACCCAGGTTTATACTTTATCTCAAAATGATAAAGATGCAGGGGCGGTAAGCAATACGGCATCTGTAACGGCTAAAACACCAGCGGGAAATACGGTTACTGATATTTCAGGAACTGGATCGGATAACGATACCCCAACGGTAACACCTTTCGTAACTACACCAGCCTTTACTTTTACAAAAGCGGCTACTGTGGTAGGCTCGAAAGCTGGCGAATCTATCGGTTATACCTTCACCATTACCAATACAGGCAATACCACTTTAAGCAATTTAACGGTAAGCGATGCCGCTGTTGATGCTGGAAGCATAAGTCCTGCAAATATTGATAAGTTATTGCCTGGCGCAAGCGTTACCGTATCGGCTAAACATACCCTAACGCAAAACGACATCAATCAGGGCAGTTTTACCAACCAAGCGGTGTTAAAGTTAACAGATAGCAAGGGCAACACTATTACCAAAGTATCCGACGATCCGGCCACTACTGCTGCTGATGATGCTACCGTGACCAAATTAATGGCTTCACCTGCATTTATCTTAACAAAATCGGCTACAAATACGGTAACCAAAGCCGGCGATGTAGTGAATTACAGCATAGTATTTAAAAACACCGGAAATGTTACTTTATCGAATATCGTTTTAACCGATGCCAATGCCGATGCGGGAAGTTTAACGCCATCTGCCATTGCTTCAGTATTGCCTGGTGCAACCATTAATATCACGGCCAGGCACACGGTAAAACAAAGTGATGTAAATGCCGGAGGATTTAGCAATCAGGTTAACGCAACCGTAAAAGATGCAAAAGGCAATACCATTACCAAAGTATCTGACGATCCGGCAACAGCTGCCGCAGATGATGCAACCTTTACCGCAATTGCGGCAAACCCATCCGTAAGGTTTACCAAACTGATTGCAAGTGGGGCAGGTGTGGTAAAAGTTATCGAATATAACATTGAGGTTACCAACACCGGAAACATCACCTTAACCAATATTGTGGTTACCGATCAGGGTGCCGATCCGGGCAGTATTACCCCTTCGATAATCAGCAAATTAGAACCTGCAGAAACGGCATTGATTTTGGCCAGACATACTTTAACCCAGCCAGAAATTGATTACGGTAAATTTGTAAACCAGGCCAATCTGGTGGCAGGTTATGGAGCAGGAAATAAGCTGTCGAAAGTGTCTGATAATCCGAAAACCTTAGCACTTGATGACCCTACAGTTTATTTAATTCCTGAAAATCCGGGCATTACCTTGGTGAAAAAAGGCGTTTTAAGTGCCGATGGCAATACCATTACCTACACCTTTACGGCCAATAATACCGGTAATGTTACCTTATCAAGCTTCAACCTGGCAGATGCTAAAATTTCAGGTCCGGTTACTTTTGTGCCATCAAGTATTGCCCCAGGCGAAACTGCTGTTGCCACTGTAGTATATACCATTACACAAGCTGAAAAAAATGCAAGCTCGGTAACAAATACGGCTACGCTTACTGCAAATACCCCTGCCGGAAATAAAATTTCGGATGTATCGGGTACAGCTGAAGATAACGATAGTCCTACTATTTTAGAACTGACAAAAATTACCAGTGCGAAAACGGTTACCGATGCCAATAATAATGGTAAAGCCGAGGCAAACGAAGTATTAACCTACAATATCCTTGTGCGTAACAATGGTTCTAGCACCAGAACTGGCGTTAAAATAACCGATGCCATCCCGGTAAATACCACCTACGTTGCAGCAAGTGCCGATAAGGGCGGTGTATTGTTAGGTAATGTATTGAACTGGAGCAATTTAACCGTGCCGGCCAACGGACAGGTGCTGGTAAGTTTCAAAGTTACTGTTGATGCGCTTATCCCATCGGGTATTTTAACCATCAGCAATATCGCTACGGTAACCGATCCAGCCAATATCACATCGCCATTAAACCCAGCCGTTTCTATACCTACCGAAGGTAAATTGGAAGGAAGCAAATCGGTGGCCGATACCAAGGGCAATAAAGATGGTAAGGCACAGGCGAACGAAATTTTAACTTATTCGTTGCAGGTGCGCAATAGCGGAGGTGCTGCACTGAACGGTGTAACCATTACCGATGAGCTTCCGGCAGGATTAACCTATGTGCCAGGCTCTGTTTCTGGCTATGGTACAGCAATGGGCAACACCTTAAAATGGACCATTAACATGCAGCCGAACTCGAGTACGGTTTTAACTTTCGATGCAAAAGTAGCACCTGATGTAAACAGTTATAACACCATCAAAAACGTAGCGGTTATGACAGCTCCAACCGGACTAACCATAAACCCGATAGCAGAAGTTGATGTAGATAAATCAGCAGATCTGGTGATTACCAAAGAGCTGTTAACCAAAGGCGAGATCAAAACAGGATCGGATGTAACCTATAAAATAACCGTAACCAATAAAGGCGCCAACAGGGCTACCGGCGTTACTGTTACCGATAGGCTTTCTACCATTATTGATGCGCCAAAAGAGATTACGGTTACTACCGGAACAACAACGTACACCACAAGCACAAGAGATTTTGTGTGGCTGGTTGGAAATCTGGAACTGAATCAAACGGCTACCTTAACCTTCAAATCGAGAACGCTTGCTTCGGGTACGCTGAACAATTCGGCTTCAGTAAAAGGCGATCAGCCAGATCCGGCCATGAATAACAATACGGTTTTAGCCGATGCTGCGATCATTTCGGGTGATGACCTGCTGATTCCGAACCTGTTTACACCAAATGGAGATGGTAGAAATGATACTTTCGAAATTAACGGACTGGCTGAATTTGCGGAGAATGAACTGACCATCGTGAACCGTTGGGGCAATGAAGTATTCCACGCTAAAGGCTACCAGAACAACTGGACGGGCGAGGGACTGAACGAAGGTACTTACTACTATTTATTGAGGGTAAGAAAATCGGGTGGCAGTGAGCAGAAAGTATTTAAAGGGTACATCACTTTAATCAGGGCATTTAAGAATTAAGTACGGAACTGAGATGATGAAGAAATTAGTAGTATTAGTTGCAGGTTCGTTTCTGCTGCTCTGGCATTCCGCATCTGCACAGCAGGATGCGCAGTACAGCCAGTACATGTTCAACGGGATCTATATCAATCCGGCCTATGCCGGTTATAAGGAAGTGCTCAATGTGCACAGTTTTTACCGTAGCCAGTGGACAGGCATTACCGGTGCCCCGCGGTCTATGTCGCTTGCGGTAGATGCCATTGCCAACAGCGGCAACGTGGGTCTGGCATTGCAGATGGCGGCCGATAAACTGGGTGCACAGAACAACCTGAGCATTTACGGCAACTATGCCTACCGCATCCCCATGAACGATGATGGCAGCTCGAGGCTGGCCCTTGGCCTTGGTGTGGGCATGGTGCAGCTGGGCATTGATGGTTCCATGCTGAACCCGAACAATCCCGAGCCCAACCAGCCGGTGGGCATGCAGAGCACCATCGTACCCGATGCAAGGGCAGGGGTGTACTTTGCCAACGACAAATATTATGCGGGCTTCTCGGTAGATAACCTGATTGCCACCTACATCAATATCGACCGTTACGCCTTTATCCCACAGCCCAAACCGCATTATTACCTAACAGCCGGCGCACTTTTCCCGCTTTCTGAGGACTTTCAGATCAAACCCTCATTCCTATTGAAGGACGACCGTGGCGGTCCGACGAGTTTGGATCTGAATGCCTTTTTACTGATCAAAGATTTTTTATGGGTTGGCGGTTCTTACCGTACCGGTGTAAAGCTGTATGATAAAAGTTACCTGCAGAAAGACCTTACGCCAAGAAACTCTGCTGTGGCGGCAATTCAGCTTTTTCCTTCCGAAAAGATCAGGATCGGTTATGGCTACGATTTTTCAATCGGGCCATTGCAGGGCTATAGCAGTGGTACGCATGAGATTTCTATTGCTTATTCGTTTATTAAACAGAACATCCGATTGGCTACGCCAAGGGTGTTTTAAACAAAACTGTGTAGTTGTGTATAATAATATTTACACATTTCGACAAAAAATAAATTACATTAGTGTACAAAAAAGTAACTTTTTATTAACTTGCAGAATATTATAAAAACAATGAAAACAAAAAATGCCGCTAGCACCTTTACAGTGCTCATCGCCGATGATCATGAAATTATCCGTCGTGGTTTAAAAGGTTTAATATCAGACTTTTGGTCGGGTGTAGAAATCATTCATGCTTCTACATTAGAGCAGGCACTGATTGAAACAGAGAAATCTCCAAACTTAATTATCATCGATGTTAATTTGCCTGGAGGTAATAACCTCAAAGTAATCGATCAACTTAAATTGGTTCAGCCAAATGCAAAAATTTTGGTTTTCTCTTCATTAAACGAGAACATTTATGCGGTTCCATATTTAAAATCTGGTGCATCAGGTTACTTAACCAAAAATGCCGAAGAATCAGAAATTGTTACTGCAATTACCACAATTTTGGCCGGTAGCCGTTACTCGAGCAGAAATGTTAAAGAAAACATGTTTAACAGCATTTTGGGTAACGATGCAGATAATCCATTTACCAAACTTTCGGGCAGGGAATTAGAAGTAGCAGAACTTTTAACAAAAGGCATTGGCGTATTAGAAATTTCTAACCAGTTAAACCTGCAAATGGGAACAGTTAGTACGTATAAATTGAGGCTTTTTCAAAAACTGAAGATCAAAAGCATAATCGAACTTGCTGAAAAAATGAGTATTTACGAAAGATAAAAAGAGTATTTTACTCTTTTTATCTTTCCTTATTTTGTTAACTGTACCAGCTCCGCTTTCTCCTGATTCGTTGGGATTAGAGCCTGCCTGACCAAATTTATCTGAAGAGCCTTTTCCGTTCTGATCAAAGGATGCCTTTCCGGCTGAAGTACCTTTGGTTTTATTTACGTCTTTTCCTTCCGTTTCTTTTTTTTCGCTTTTCATAATATCGGTTTTACCTTAATAAACATTTCACAGTGTGTAAAGTTTTATACACGCCAACTTTGGTGTAAAAGCTAATGTTTTTGGTCTTAATTTACCATGGCTTATCTTGCTGTCTGCTACTCAATATGTTTTGAAATTGCGGAGATAGGGGAGCGCTATTTAGCCATGGTGAAAGGTCTCTTTGTATTTAAAATTTTCATCCCATGAATCCTTATCCTTTCTAAATCGTTTTACTTTATCAGTTCTAATTTTATAACAGGAATTCTATCTTTTTTCTCTGGCGGAGATTGAATATGTTTTGAGCGTCCGAATAAATCTGGAATATCAATTCTCAGCGATAGCTTAATCACACTAATTGAAATTTTGAGTTGTAAACCGAAATTGCCATAAAATGTGCCATTTAAACAGTTGTAGAGCTGTAAGTTGTATGAAAAATATTGACGCAGATCAATGTCTGAGGAAATTTACATACCCTAAAAGCACTGAATAGGCTTGATGGTGACATGTTTCTTTTGATAAAAATCAATTTATCCGAAATTTGTATAATTAATTATACTTAAATTGGTGTACTCAGTAAAAAATATGATACCTAATCACATATCTTTGCCCAACAAAATGTGAGTAAGTGGAAAAAAAACATTTTTTTACATTTTTTAAAACCAGAGGTTTTAAGATTACGTAAGTAGGCTTTAAACCCGACAAACTGTTATTGTAGGAATGGCAACATTCCTATTGCTGCAACTTCTATCATCCCGTGTATGAATAAAAATTTACTCTCTTTGTGTGGTCCCGCACGAAATTTTTCGAGGATTAACAATTATTTAACGAACAGTTATTGTAAATATTTTGCGCCTGTACTGTTTTTATTGATTGTACTTCTTTTTACGAATGTAAATTCAGCTTTTGCTGATGGAAGTATCAATTTATATCCTGATGTCACCAATGGAACGGCAGTGGGTGGTAGGGCTAAACTAAGGTCTTCTAATACCACGAACGCTTCCTTTCCATTCGCAAACTTAGGTGTTCATTACGTATATGCTGCAGTTAATGAGCGTATCACTATGGCAAGTAGTGCCATGATTAACGGTACAGGTAGTTTTATCAGGCTTACCAGGCCCGATGGTACAGTAGTTGCCACTTACAATCCTAGTGCAGCTAATCCTGCTCCTGGACAAATTCTGAACAGGGATGCGGAAATTGCAGGTCCGAGGAGATTTGGTCAAGCTGCTGGAGGTAATCGATACCTGCCTGTTTATTATCAGGTTGCAGCTGGAGAAACCGGTATTTTTAAAGTCGAATTTGTAGCGCCAGGGGGCATTGCTGCTACAGGTACAGACCGGGAAGATATTACCTATGATGATAACTGGACCCAAAATACAACAGGAACAAGTGCCTTTAATGGTGATAACAGTGCTTCTGGAGCGATAGCAGCATGGGATGTATCGGTTCTAAATACAGCCAATTCAGCTTTTATCCCTGGTAGGGTTTACACTAATATTCTAACCCTTGACTTGGTATCTTCATTTGAAGACAATAGAAGTTTCCATTCTGTGCTGAACGTTTTAACCAAAGATGGCTATGTTTATAATGTTGATAATAATGGTCAAAATGGTGTAGGTTTTACATTTTTTGCAAATAATAGGGGCTTTACCACCTTGGCTGGTGGCGCAGGTAACACTATTGACAAAAGTTTAAATTATTCGACTACTCCACCTGTTAAAAATCCAACAACAACTGATGATGCGGATAACATCACGCATAAAATTTTCTTTACAAAACCAAGTACAGATCTTCCAGCCACTGCAACCTTAAATGGAAGCAGCACCTGGTTAAGGCTTGCTACCCCCATCACACCCCAGGTAAGTAATTTTAGTTTCAATGGTGTAGAAGGGTCTTCCACGAGGATAAGTAACAAGGGGGCTTACGTTAACTTTACTTCCAGTGTGGCTGGTGTTTATAAAATCACCATTCCAGGTAATGGCAATTTTATAGATCGTGTAATAACGGGGCGAATGAGTACAGCAGGTGCAAAACAGGTATATTGGGATGGCCGGGCTGGTTCCGCACTCGACCCAACTTTACCCGGCGCAGCAGTTCCACCTGGTACAGTTGTAAACACAATAAAAGTTCAGGTATTTTCATCCGAAGTCCATTTTCCGTTTTTGGATCTTGAGGTGAATCCAAAAGGTATAATTATTACACAAACTGATGCTTCTTATAATCAGGTACCTTCAAAAGATATTGTATATTGGGATGATACAGATGTAACACTTGCTGGAAATACTGCACCGACCAGTGCAACAAATAATGCTGCATCAACAATTTCTTCGCCAAAGAAAAACGCACTTTCAGGATCGGGTTTAAGCAGTACAACCAATGGCCACATTTGGGGTAAATATACATCAGCAGGCGGGCAGGGGTTCTCAGATTTTGGTAATGAAAGGGGATTGGATACTTATACCTATATTCCTAGTGCCGAACAGGTTCAAGCTGTATCGGCAACTATTTCCCAAGCAGATTTAGCAGTACAAAGTATTACACCGTCTGTTTCAACTGCAAAAATAGGGACTAGTATAACATATACTGTTGTTTTACGGAATATTGCCAGCTCAACGAGTGTAAGTGATGTAACTGGTGCCATTTTTAATCTCGAATATCCAGATGGATTTGTAGTAACATCGGCAACATCAGCAGTAAATAGTGGTACCGTTTCGCAGACGGCAACGAGTACCACCAACACAAAGTATGCTGCTACCTTGAACATGACCAGCGGCTCGCAGGTAACTTATACTATTACCGGTACGGTTGGAGCAGCTTTGAGCAATACAACAGTTGCAGCAAGGGCAACCATACTTAGACAGGCTGATATCTCTGATCCTGATGCTACGGATGAGAGTACTCCTACCTTTTCTGGTAACGCAGATACAGAATGTAACGGATCGCCAAGTGGTGTGGGCTGTAACAATATCGTAACTGCAAGTGGGGTAGTAGTTCCTGCCACTGTTAGTATAGTGGCAACAACGCCTAATGCTGCCGAGCCTTCTACAAATGGCCTTTTTACTGTTAATCTAACCAGTGCGGTTGCAGGTAACACTGTGGTTAACTATTCAATAGCAGGTTCTGCAGTTAATGGCACTGATTACAATACCTTAACTCCTTTAACAGGATCAGTAACCATTTTGGCAGGTCAAACTTCAGCAACAATTCCAGTTACGGTTTTTGACGATAATATTGTAGAAGCTAGCGAAAGTGTTATATTAACCATTACATCTGTTAATAATACAACTACTCCAGCTACTACCACATCTGCAAACAGTTCAGACTTAACTGCTACTGTAAACATTGCAGATAATGATTCAGCTACGATCACCGTAGCTACAACTGATGGCGCAGAACCTGGTACCAATGGCTCATTCGTGTTTACGATGAGCACGGCCAGTTCGACCAATACAACGATTACGTATACTGTTGGTGGCTCTGCTACCAATGGCACAGATTATGCAACGATCACAAATACGGCAACTATCCTTGCAGGTCAGACAACGGTTACCGTTCCTGTTACCGTAACCAATGATCAGATTGTGGAGGGTAATGAAACAGTGGTGTTAACTTTTACAAGTGCAACAAACAATCCTAGTATAACCGTTACCCCTGCAACCGCTACAGTAAATATTGCCGATGATGATGCGGTTACTCTGGTATTAAGTGGCCCAGCAAGCGTAAATGAAAATGCAGGAACAGCAACATATACCGTAACCCTTACAGGTACTGCCGGTACAACCATAAAAAATGCGGTTAGTGCAACTACCGGCGTAACCCCGGGTACGGCTT
>NZ_JBPZIR010000006.1:14850-324955 GCF_051857575.1 Pedobacter sp. GSP4
CATTAACAAGCGATTACACCTTTACCGCAGGTACGGTAACCTTCCCGGCAGGATCAACTGTTGGCGATACGCAGACCTTTACCGTTGGTATTGTAGATGATTCGAGGGCAGAAGGTCCGGAAAATTATACGGCTACCATCAGTTCTCCGACCGGCGTAGCCACTTTGGGCAATGCCAGTGTAGCAACTACCATTAACGACAACGACGCGGTTACTCTGGTATTGAGCGGCCCAGCAACCATCAATGAAAATGCTGGAACAGCTACTTATACCGTAACTTTGACCGGTACCGCTGGAACCACGATCCAGAGTGCAGTTAGTGCGACTACCGGCGTAACCCCGGGTACGGCTTCCTTAACGAGCGATTATACCTTTACCGCAGGTACGGTAACCTTCGCTGCTGGTTCAGCTGTTGGTGCAACGCAGACCTTTACCGTTGGTATTGTAGACGATACCCGTGCAGAAGGTCCGGAAAATTATACGGCAACCATCAGCGCTCCGACCGGCGTAGCCACTTTGGGCAATGCCAGTGTAGCGACTACCATTAACGATAACGACGCGGTTACTCTGGTATTGAGCGGCCCAGCGACCATCAACGAAAATGCTGGAACAGCAACGTATACCGTAACTTTGACCGGTACCGCTGGAACCACGATCCAGAATGCAGTTAGTGCGACTACCGGCGTAACCCCGGGTACGGCTTCCTTAACGAGCGATTATACCTTTACCGCAGGTACGGTAACCTTCCCGGCAGGATCAACTGTTGGCGATACGCAGACCTTTACCGTTGGTATTGTTGACGATACGAGGGCAGAAGGTCCGGAAACTTATACGGCTACCATCAGCGCTCCGACCGGCGTAGCCACTTTGGGCAATGCCAGTGTAGCGACTACCATTAACGATAACGATGCGGTTACTCTGGTATTGAGCGGCCCAGCGACCATCAACGAAAATGCTGGAACAGCAACGTATACCGTAACCCTTACAGGTACAGCTGGAACCACGATCCAGAGTGCGGTTAGTGCGACTACCGGCGTAACCCCGGGCACGGCTTCATTAACGAGCGATTATACCTTTACCGCAGGTACGGTAACCTTCCCGGCAGGATCAACTGTTGGCGATACGCAGACCTTTACCGTTGGTATTGTAGATGATACAAGGGCAGAAGGTCCGGAAAATTATACGGCAACCATCAGTGCTCCGACCGGCGTAGCCACTTTGGGCAATGCCAGTGTAGCAACTACCATTAACGATAACGATGCGGTTACTCTGGTATTGAGCGGCCCAGCGACCATCAACGAAAACGCAGGAACAGCAACGTATACCGTAACCCTTACAGGTACCGCTGGAACCACGATCCAGAGTGCGGTTAGTGCAACTACCGGCGTAACCCCGGGTACGGCTTCATTAACAAGCGATTACACCTTTACCGCAGGTACGGTAACCTTCCCGGCAGGATCAACTGTTGGCGATACGCAGACCTTTACCGTTGGTATTGTAGATGATTCGAGGGCAGAAGGTCCGGAAACTTATACAGCTACCATCAGCGCTCCAACCGGCGTAGCCACTTTGGGCAATGCCAGTGTAGCGACTACCATTAACGATAACGACGCGGTTACTCTGGTATTGAGCGGCCCTGCGACCATTAACGAAAACGCAGGAACAGCAACGTATACCGTAACCCTTACAGGTACAGCCGGAACCACGATCCAGAATGCAGTTAGTGCGACTACCGGTGTAACCCCGGGTACGGCTTCATTAACAAGCGATTATACCTTTACCGCAGGTACGGTAACTTTCCCTGCTGGTTCGGCTGTTGGTGCAACGCAAACTTTCACCGTCGGTATTGTAGATGATACGAGGGCAGAAGGTCCGGAAAATTATACGGCAACCATCAGTGCTCCGACCGGCGTAGCCACTTTGGGCAATGCCAGTGTAGCGACTACCATTAACGATAACGACGCGGTTACTCTGGTATTGAGCGGCCCAGCAACCATCAACGAAAATGCTGGAACAGCTACTTATACCGTAACTTTGACCGGTACCGCTGGAACCACGATCCAGAGTGCGGTTAGTGCGACCACCGGCGTAACCCCGGGTACGGCATCATTAACAAGCGATTATACCTTTACCGCAGGTACGGTAACCTTCCCGGCAGGATCAACTGTTGGCGATACACAGACCTTTACCGTTGGTATTGTTGACGATACCCGTGCAGAAGGTCCGGAAACTTATACAGCTACGATCAGTTCTCCGACCGGCGTAGCCACTTTGGGCAATGCCAGTGTAGCGACTACCATTAACGATAACGACGCGGTTACTCTGGTATTGAGCGGCCCAGCGACCATCAACGAAAACGCAGGAACAGCTACTTATACCGTAACCCTTACAGGTACCGCTGGAACTACGATCCAGAATGCCGTTGGTGCGACCACCGGCGTAACACCGGGTACGGCATCATTAACAAGCGATTATACCTTTACCGCAGGTACGGTAACCTTCCCGGCAGGATCAACTGTTGGCGATACGCAGACCTTTACCGTTGGTATTGTAGATGATACGAGGGCAGAAGGTCCGGAAACTTATACAGCTACCATCAGCGCTCCGACCGGCGTAGCCACTTTGGGCAATGCCAGTGTAGCAACTACCATTAACGATAACGACGCGGTTACTCTGGTACTGTCAGGCCCTGCGACCATCAACGAAAACGCAGGAACAGCTACCTATACGGTAACTTTGACCGGTACCGCTGGAACCACGATCCAGAGTGCAGTTAGTGCGACTACCGGCGTAACCCCGGGTACGGCTTCATTAACAAGCGATTATACCTTTACCGCAGGTACGGTAACCTTCCCGGCAGGATCAACTGTTGGCGATACGCAGACTTTCACCGTTGGTATTGTTGACGATACGAGGGCAGAAGGTCCGGAAACTTATACGGCAACCATCAGTGCTCCGACCGGCGTAGCCACTTTGGGCAATGCCAGTGTAGCGACTACCATTAACGATAACGACGCGGTTACTCTGGTATTGAGCGGCCCAGCGACCATCAACGAAAATGCTGGAACAGCTACCTATACCGTAACCCTTACAGGTACCGCTGGAACCACGATCCAGAGTGCGGTTAGTGCGACCACCGGCGTAACCCCGGGTACGGCTTCATTAACAAGCGATTACACCTTTACCGTAGGTACGGTAACTTTCGCTGCTGGTTCGGCTGTGGGTGCAACGCAAACTTTTACCGTAGCAATTGTAAATGATGCTGTGTCCGAAAGTCCAGAGACTTATACGGCAACCATCAGCGCTCCGACCGGCGTAGCCACTTTGGGCAATGCCAGTGTAGCGACTACCATCAACGATGACGATAATTCATCAGTTGCTATCAACAATATCTCGGTTGCAGAAAATGTTTCTGGTGGCGTAGCTACATTCACCGTAACGCTAACCGGAAATGTTCAGAATGCATTTACAGTTAATTACGCTACAGCCAACAATACCGCAGTACAGCCTGGTGATTACACCGCAACAAGTGGAACCTTAACTTTCCCAGCTGGATCGGTGAGCGGTGCTACCCAAACTTTCACCGTTCCAATTATCAACGATAATATTGCAGAGGGGAACGAAACTTTCACTGCAACACTTTCGGGCATTACCGGACCAACAACTATTGCAACCGCAACCGGAACAGCCACTATTACCGATGATGATGTGGCTACTGTGAGCATTGCGGCAACACCAACAAGTTATGATGAAGCAGCTGGTACAGCCACATTCACCGTAACTTTAAGCAATGCCATCCAAAATTCATTCACAGTTAATTATGCTACTGCAAATGGCACTGCTATTGCAGGATCAGATTATACCGCTAAAAACGGAACCTTAACCTTTGCAGCAGGTTCTGCGGCAGGTGCTATTCAAACGTTTACGGTATCTATTATAAATGATAACACCGTAGAACCAAGTGAAACTTTTTCTGCGGTATTGAGTGGAGTAACAGGAGGCTTGGTTACCATTGGTACAGGAACAGCCACGGCAACCATTACCGATAACGATACTTCGGTGGCAACTATTACTGCCGGAACGCCAGGTAATGAAAATGGACCTGTTAACGGAACATTCACTGTTAACTTAAGTAACCCTTCTTCAACTGATACAGAGATTACCTATACTTTAGGTGGAACTGCAACTGAAGGCAGCGATTACACGGCCATTGCAACCAAAACCATAGTTATTCCGGCTGGTCAAACTACCGGAACCATAACCATTCCGGTAAAAACCGATTTAATTGTAGAAGGAACCGAAACAGTTATTGCAAACCTTGTTTCTTCTAACAGTGCGTTGGTAACCATCACTACCGCACCGGTAGATAAAACGGCAACCATAAATATCCTCGATAACAATACGGCTACGGTTAGCATTTCAGCAACACCAACCAGCGTAGATGAGGCCAATGGAACTGCTACATTTACCGTAACGTTAAGCACGGCAGTTCAAAGTGCATTTGATGTAAATTATGCTACAACAAATGGAACTGCAGTTGCCGGGTTGGATTATACCGCAACCAGCGGAACCTTAAACTTCCCTGCAAATTCTGCGGCAGGAGCAACCTTAACCTTTACCGTTCCGATCAATAATGATAACATTCTTGAACCGAGCGAAACCTTTAATGGTACATTAACCAGTGTAACAGGTGGCTTGGTAACCATCGGCACTGGTAGTGCAACGGTAACCATTACCGATAACGATTCATCTGTAGCAACCATTGCTGCAGGGGTAAATGGTAACGAAACCGGTCCGGTTAAAGGAACTTTCGTGGTAACGTTGAGTAATCCGGCTTCTACCGATACCCAACTTACCTATACTTTGGGTGGTACAGCAACCGAAGGAAGCGATTATACCGCTATTGTAACCAAAACCATCACCATTCCGGCAGGTCAAACTACCGGAACCATTACTATTGATGTTTTACAGGATGCCATTACCGAGAGCATCGAAACCGTAATCGCTACTTTAGCTACATCAAACAATGCGGTAACGGTAAATACCACTCCGGCCAGTATCAATATTATTGATGCCAACACTTCGAGTGTAAGTATTTCTACCACACCTACAATTAATGAAACAGCAGGTACGGCAACTTTTACGGTAACCTTAAATAATGCTGTTCAAAATGCCTTCAGTGTAAATTATAGCACAGCTGATGGAACCGCTACTGCAGGTTTAGATTATACGGCCACTAGCGGAACATTAAACTTTCCGGCCAATTCGCCAGCAGGTACAGCCTTAACTTTTACCGTTCCGATCAATAACGATAATATTGCCGAAGCTAACGAAACCTTTACGGCTACCTTAAGTGGTATTACAGGTGGACTAGTGGTAATCAGCAATGCTACGGCTACGGCAACCATTGTAGATAATGATGCGGCAACAGTAACTATCGCAGCTGGAGTTGCTGGTAGCGAAAACGGTCCGGTAAACGGAACATTCACTGTTACCTTAAGTAATCCATCTTCAACAGATACACAGATTACCTATACATTAGGCGGAACAGCTACTGAAGGTAGTGATTACGATACCATTTTAACCAAAACCATTACCATCCCAGCTGGTCAAACTACCGGAACAATCACCATCCCGGTTAAAACAGATGGAATTGTAGAAGGAACGGAAACCGTTATTGCTACATTGGTTGCTACCAATAGTGCAGTGGTATCAGTAACACCAACTCCTGCCAACAAAACAGCAAGCATTAACATTACCGATAACACCACGGCAACTGTAACTGTGGCTGCAACAACAAATGGTGCAGAACCAAATACACAAGGCTTGTTCACTTTCACCCTAAGTAACGCTGCCACAACTGATACGCAGATTACTTATACAGTTGGCGGAACAGCAACCAGCGGAACTGATTATACGGCTATTGGTACAACAATAACCATCCCAGCCGGACAAACCAGCGTAACGCTTCCGGTTATTGTACAGGATGATACTTTTGCTGAGCCTACAGAAACTGTGATTTTAACCATGGTAGCGGCAACAAGCAATTCAGCCATCACGGCAAGTACAGCTCCGGCAACCGTAAACATTGCCGATAACGATAATGCCACAGTAGCGGTAAACAGCATTACTGTAGTAGAAAATGCAGGTAACGCAACCTTTACCGTAACCTTAACCGGTAACGTTCAGAATGCATTTACCGTAAATTATTCAACTGCAAACGGTACGGCGCTTTCTGGTTCAGATTATGCAGCAACTACAGGTAGCGTAACTTTCCCTGCAGGTTCTGTGAGCGGTGCAACACAAACGTTTAACATTCCGCTTATTAATGATAACATTGCCGAACTGGCCGAAACATTTAATGTTACATTAAACAGTGTAAGTGCAGGATCGGTGGTAACCATCCCGGCAGCGGGTGCAACAGGTACAGCAACCATCACCGACGATGATGCTGCGAGTGTGGCCATTAACAGTGTTTCTGCTTTAGAGAATGCTGGCAACATGACCTTCACCGTAACTTTGACCGGAAATATTCAGGATGCAGTTTCTATTAATTATACCACTGCTGATAATACTGCAATTGCAGGGGCCGATTATACCGCTAAAACAGGTGTAGTTACTTTCCCTGCCGGATCAGTATCAGGTGCAACACAAACCATTCTGATTCCGATAACGGATGATAACCTGACCGAAAACCCTGAAAGCTTTAAAGTAACCTTAAGCGGCGCTACAGCTCCGGTTTCCATTACCCAGGCCGAAGGAATTGGTACCATTAACGACAATGATCCTGCAACAGTGAGCATTTCTGCTACACCAACCAGTATCAACGAAGCAGCCGGAACAGCTACATTTACAGTTACCTTAAGCAATGCTGTACAGGCAGGCTTTAGTGTAGATTATGCTACTTCAAACGGAACAGCTACTGCTGTCAGCGACTATACCGCTACAAACGGAACATTAAATTTCCCTGCTGGATCGCTGGCAGGGGCAACCCTAACCTTTACTGTTCCGATTACGAACGATAATGTGGTTGAACCAAGCGAAACTTTTAATGCAACTATCAGTAACGTAACTGGGAATTTAGTAACCATTGCAACCAGTACCGCTACGGTAACCATTACCGATAACGATACGTCGGTAGCCACCATAACCCCTGGAACTCCAGGAAACGAAAACGGACCGGTTAATGGAACATTTACCGTTACTTTAAGTAATCCATCTGCTACCGATACGCAGCTAACCTACACATTGGGCGGCACAGCAACCGAAGGAAGTGATTACTCAACCATCGTTACCAAAACCATTACCATACCTGCAGGTCAAACTACAGCAACCATTACCATTCCGGTATTAACCGATGCTATAGTAGAAGGTACAGAAACAGTTATTGCAACTTTAAGTACCACAAACAACCCTGCGGTAACGGTTAGCAATACACCTGCAAGCATTAACATTAGCGATAATACTACGGCTACCGTAACAGTTGCCGGCACTGCCGATGGTGCTGAACCAACTGTACCTGGTCAATTTACCTTTACCTTAAGCAATGTATCTACAACCGATACCCAAATTACTTATGCGGTAAGTGGTACGGCAACAAGTGGAACTGATTATACCTCGATTGGTACAACGGTTACCATCCCAGCCGGACAAACCACTGCAACAGTAGCTGTACCGGTATTGAATGATAATATTGCAGAAGGTACAGAAACGGTTATTTTAACCATGACTGCAGCTACAAGTAATCCATCGATTACAGCAAGTACAACACCTGCAAGTATCAACATTACCGATAACGATACCGCTGTGGCAACCATTACAGCTGGTACACCTGGAAATGAAAATGGTCCGGTAAATGGAACCTTTACGGTAACGCTAAGCAATCCAGCTTCGCAGCCTACCACTATTACCTATACTTTAGCGGGTACGGCAACCGAAGGAAGCGATTACTCAACCATCGTTACCAAAACCATTACCATCCCAGCAGGTCAAACCATGGGCACCATTACCATTCCGGTATTAAGCGATGCGATAGTGGAGGGCCCAGAAACCGTAATTGCTACATTGGCTACTTCTGGCAATCCATTGGTAACTGTAAGCAATACACCTGCAACCATCAATATCTTGGATAACAATGCTGCAACGGTGAGCATTTCTGCAACACCAACCAGCATTAACGAAGCCGATGGAACAGCAACTTTCACCGTAACCTTAAGTGCAGCCGTTCAGAATGCATTTACGGTTGATTACGCCACAACTAACGGTACAGCAACTGCTGGAGTAGGATTGGATTACACCGCAACAAACGGAACGTTAACCTTCCCTGCAGGATCTGCAGCTGGTGCAACCCTTACCTTTACTGTTCCGGTAAACAACGATAACCTGGTTGAGCCAAGTGAAACGTTTAATGGCACAATTAGCAACGCCACAGGTGGATTGGTAACCATTGCTACAAGCTCGGCCACCGTAACCATTGTGGATAACGATACTGCTGTTGCAACCATCACACCGGGTATAAACGGAAACGAAACTGGTCCTGTGAATGGAACTTTTACGGTAACCTTAAGTAATCCATCTTCTACCGATACACAGCTTACCTATACTTTGGGTGGCACAGCTACCGAAGGAAGTGATTACTCGACCATCGTAACCAAAACCATTACCATCCCAGCGGGTCAAACCACCGGAACCATAACCATTCCGGTATTAACCGATGCCATTACCGAAAGCATCGAAACGGTTATTGCTACGTTGGGTACATCAAGTAACCCATCAATAACGGTAAGCAATACGCCTGCAAGCATCAACATCCTTGATGCAAATACCGCTAGTGTAAGTATTTCTACCACACCAACGGTTAATGAAGCAGATGGAACGGCAACCTTCACGGTAACTCTAAATAACGCTGTTCAAAATGCATTTAGCGTAAATTACAGTACTGCCAACGGAACTGCAACTGCAGGAGCTGATTATACGGCAACATCGGGAACATTAAACTTCCCTGCAAATGCTGCAGCCGGTTCTACCTTAACATTTACGGTTCCGATTAATGACGATAACATTGCCGAGCCATCAGAAACTTTCACTGCAACATTAAGCGGTGTTACCGGTGGGGTAGTAATCATCAGCAATGCTACAGCAACTGCTACTATTATTGATAACGATGCTTCGGTAGCTACCATTACCGCAGGCACACCAGGTAACGAAAATGGACCGGTTAACGGAACATTTACCGTAACGTTAAGTAAACCATCATCAACGGATACGCAGCTTACCTATACTTTAGGTGGTACCGCAACCGAGGGTAGTGATTACACAGCGATTGTAACTAAAACGATCACTATTCCGGCTGGTCAAACTACCGGAACAATCACCATTCCGGTATTAACCGATAATATTGTTGAAGGCACAGAAACAGTTATTGCTACTTTAACTACCTCTGGTAATCCATTGGTAACGGTAAGCAATACGCCTGCAAACATCAACATTACCGATAATACAACTGCAACCGTAACGGTAGCAGCAACAACTAATGGGGCAGAGCCAACTACACCAGGCTTGTTTACTTTTACACTGAGCAATGTAGCTACAACCGATACACAGATTACCTACAGTGTTGCCGGAACTGCTACAAGTGGATTGGATTATACATCGATCGGTACAACGGTAACCATCCCGGCCGGACAAACCACTGCAACAGTAAGTGTACCGGTATTGAACGATAACATTGCTGAAGGCACAGAAACGGTTGTTTTAACCATGACTGCCGCAACTAGCAATCCTGCCATTACCGCAAGTACTACACCTGCTACAGTTAACATTACCGATAACGATACTTCGGTAGCAACCATTACGGCCGGAACACCAGGTAACGAAAATGGACCGGTAAATGGTACATTCACCGTAACGTTAAGTAATCCATCATCGCAGCCAACTACCTTAACCTACACGTTAACTGGTACCGCAACTGAAGGAAGTGATTACAGCACAATCGTAACGAAAACCATAACCATTCCAGCCGGACAAACTACTGGTACCATCATTATTCCGGTATTAATAGATAATGTAGTAGAGGGAACAGAAACAGTAACCGCTACCTTAACCAATTCCGGAAATCCATTGGTTGGCATCAGCAGCACACCAGCTACCATCAATATTGACGATAATACCACCGCAACAGTAACTGTAGCCGCTACCACCAATGGGACAGAGCCTGCAACACCTGGCCTGTTTACCTTTACGTTAAGCAGCCCGGCTACAACGGCTACGCAGATTACCTACACTGTATCTGGAACTGCTACAAGTGGAAGCGATTATACTTCAATTGGTACAACGGTAACTATCCCAGCCGGACAAACTACGGCCACGGTAAGCGTACCGGTAATTGACGATAATATTGCTGAAGGCACAGAAACGGTAATCTTAACCATGACTGCTGCAACAAGCAATCCTTCAATTACAGCAAACACAACGCCAGCTACGGTTAACATAACCGATAACGATACATCAGTGGCAACCATTACGGCTGGCACACCAGGAAACGAAAATGGTCCTGTAAACGGAACATTTACTGTAACCTTAAGTAATCCATCGGCTCAGCCTACTACCATTACTTATACAGTAGGTGGTACAGCAACCGAAGGAAGCGATTACTCAACTATCGTTACCAAAACAATTACCATACCTGCTGGTCAAACCACAGGAACCATCACCATTCCGGTATTAGCCGATAACCTGGTAGAAGGTACCGAAACGGTTATTGCCACTTTAACTACTTCTGGTAATCCATTGGTAACGGTAAGCAATACACCTGCAAGTATTAACATCACCGATAATACAACAGCAACAGTAACCGTAGCGGCAACGGCAAATGGGGCAGAACCTGCCACACCGGGCCAGTTTACATTTACCTTGAGTAATGTTGCTACAACTGATACCCAAATTACCTATGCCGTTACTGGCACAGCAACCAGCGGTACAGATTTTACAGCCATTGGTACTACGGTAACTATCCCTGCCGGACAAACTACAGTAACAGTAAGTGTACCGGTATTGAACGATAATATTGTTGAAGGAACCGAAACGGTTATTTTAACCATGGCTGCTGCAACAAGCAACACGGCCATTACCGCAAATACTACGCCTGCAACAGTTAATATTACCGATAACGATACCGCTATTGCAACCATTACCCCTGGAACAACAGGAAACGAAAATGGTCCGGTAAATGGAACCTTTACGGTAACCTTAAGTAATCCATCGGCAACCGATACACAGATTACCTATACCGTAGGCGGAACCGCAACCGAAGGAAGCGATTACACCCCGATTGTTAAAACCATTACCATCCCTGCGGGTCAAACCACAGGAACCATTACCATTCCGGTATTGGCCGATGCTGTAGTGGAAGGAACAGAAACGGTGATCATTACTTTGGCCAGCTCGAACAACCCGTTAATTAATGTAAACAATACACCTGCAAGCATTAATATTCTGGATAACAGTACCGCTACAGTAAGTATTTCTACTCCGCCAACAATAAACGAGGCCGATGGAACCGCTACATTTACGGTTACTTTAAATGCAGCAGTACAGAATTCATTCAGTGTTGATTACAAAACAACAGATGGAACCGCTACCGCTGGCCTAGATTATACAGCAGCAACAGGTACATTAACCTTCCCTGCAAATTCTCCAGCAGGAGCAACCTTAACTTTCACCGTTCCAATTAACGATGATAACATTGTTGAAGCAGCCGAAAACTTTAGCGCTACTTTAAGTAATGTAATAGGTGGACTGGTTACCATTGCAACACCAACAGCTACTGTTACCATAAACGATAACGATACCGCTGTGGCCAGCATTGCACCAGGTACAAACGGTAACGAAACGGGTCCGGTTAATGGAACATTTGTGGTTACCCTAAGTAATCCAGCTTCAACCGATACACAGTTAACCTATACTTTGGGTGGTACTGCAACCGAAGGAAGTGATTACTCAACCATTGTTACCAAAACCATCACTATTCCTGCAGGTCAAACTACAGGAACCATTACCATACCTGTACTGGCCGATGCAGTAGCAGAAAGTATTGAAACAGTTATTGCTACATTGGGTACTTCAAACAACCCGGCAATTACGGTAAATACTGCACCTGCAAGCATTAACATTCTTGATGCCAATACGGCCAACGTAAGTATCTCAATCAATGCGGCAAGCGTAAGCGAAGCAATTGGTACAGTTACCTTATCTGTTACCCTGAACATTGCGGTGCAGAATAGCTTTACTGTCGATTATGCAACTGCAAACGGTACAGCCTTGTCAGGTTTAGATTATACCGCAACCAGCGGAACCTTAACGTTCCCTGCAAATTCGCCTGCTGGTACCGTACTTAACGTGGTTATTCCGATTATAGATGATCACCTGATCGAAAGCTCAGAATCGTTTACTGTTGGTTTAAGTAACGTAGTAGGTGCAGATGTAGCCATCGGCGCCAGTCCTGCAACGGTAACCATTGCCGATAACGATAGTGCGGTGGCAACCATTACAGCAGGTACCAACGCCAACGAAAACGGCCAGGTAAATGGTGTGTTCAACGTTACCTTAACCAATCCTTCGGCAACGCCAACTACATTAACCTTTACCTTAACCGGAACAGCTACCGAAAGTGCCGACTACAGTGCAGTTACCAAAACAATCATCATCCCTGCTGGTGCAACCACAGGAACCATTACAATTCCGGTACTTGCGGATGTATTGGCAGAAGGTACCGAAACCGTAATTGCCACCTTAACGGCATCGAGTAATCCGGTAATAACTGTTAACAATACGCCGGCAACAATCAATATCATTGATAAAGATGTGGCAACGGTAAGTATTTCGACCACTCCGGTAATTAACGAAAACGCGGGTACAGCTACCTTCAGTGTTACTTTAGACCATGCTGTACAAAATAGCTTCAGTGTTGATTACAGCACCGCAAATGGTACGGCTATAGCAGGTCTTGATTATACCGCTACAAATGGTACTTTAACATTCCCTGCAAACTCAGCAGCAGGCACAGTGTTAACCTTTACCGTTCCGGTTAACGATGACAATCTGGTAGAACCTGCCGAAACATTCAGTGCAGCACTGAGCAATGTTACAGGTGGGGTAGTTACCATCGGAACATCGCCTGCTACAGTAACCATTACCGATAACGATACATCAGTGGCCAGTATTACTGCAGGTACTAATGGAAATGAAAACGGACCGGTTAGTGGAACTTATACCGTAACCTTGAGCAATCCATCATCAACCGATACGCAGATTACCTTTACCGTTGGTGGAACAGCAACTGAAGGCAGCGATTATACTACCATTACCAAAACCATCACCATCCCGGCAGGTCAAACTTCGGGCACCATTACCATTCCGGTAGTAAGTGATAATATTGTTGAAGGAAATGAAACAGTGGTGGTTACCTTAACCAATACCAATAATCCTTTGGTAACGGTAAACAATACGCCTGCAACCATCAATATCCTGGATAACAACTCCGTAACTGCAAGCGTTTCGGTTATTCAAACCAATGTAAATGAAGCTGCAGGAACAGCAACCTTTACCGTAACCCTAAGCGGATCGGTACAAGATGCTTTCAGTGTAGATTATACCACTTCAAATGGAACAGCTACTGCAGGTTTAGATTACGTGGCAACCAGTGGAACCTTAACTTTCCCTGCAGGTTCCGCAGCAGGTGCCAGTTTAACCTTTACCGTTCCGATTATCGACGATAACATTGTAGAGCCAAATGAAACTTTCAATGGTATGATCAGTAACGTAACCGGTGGGTTGGTAACCATAGGAAATGGAACCGCTACCGTAACCATTACCGATAACGATTCGTCGGTAGCAACTATTGCGGCTGCTACAAATGGAAGTGAAAACGGACCAGTAAACGGAACATTTACCGTTACGTTGAGCAATCCTGCCTCAACCGATACACAGTTAACCTATACTTTAACCGGAACAGCAACCGAGGGAAGCGATTACAGCACAATTGTAACCAAAACCATCACTATTCCAGCTGGCCAAACTACAGCAACCATCACCATTCCGGTGTTAACTGATGTAATTGTTGAAGGAACGGAAACTGTTATTGCCACCCTAACAGCCTCAGCTAATCCTTTGGTAAGCGTGGGCAATACACCGGCAACGATTAATATTGCCGATAATACCGAAGCAATTGTAACTGTTGCAGCAACAGCTGATGGGGCAGAGCCTTCAACCCCTGGACAGTTTACCTTTACTTTAAGCCATGTGTCTACAACCGATACGCAGATTGCCTACACCGTAAGCGGAACAGCAACCAGCGGAACCGATTACACTGCAATTGGTAATACTGTTACCATACCTGCTGGCCAAACTAAGGCTACGGTTAGTGTACCGGTATTAAACGATAACATTGTTGAAGGAACTGAAACGGTTATTTTAACCATGAATGCCACTACAAATAATGGCGCTATTGTGGCAAGTACTACACCTGCAACAGTAAACATTACCGATAGTGGTTCATCTATCGCATCGATAACTGCGGGTACAAACGGTAACGAGAACGGTCCGGTTAACGGAACATTCACCGTTACTTTAAACAACCCTTCAGCAACCGATACG
The DNA here is from genome assembly GCF_051857575.1 of Pedobacter sp. GSP4. NCBI lineage: Bacteria > Pseudomonadati > Bacteroidota > Sphingobacteriia > Sphingobacteriales > Sphingobacteriaceae > Pedobacter > Pedobacter sp. GSP4. The sequence goes on from NZ_JBPZIR010000006.1 coordinate 29,502, forward strand.
CAGATTACTTATACTTTAAGCGGAACAGCTACCGAAGGAACCGATTACAGCCCAATTGTAACCAAAACCATTACTATTCCAGCGGGCCAAACCTCTGCAACCATCACCATTCCGGTGTTAACAGATGCGGTAGTAGAAGGTACAGAAACAGTTGTGGCCACATTGGTGAGTGTGAGCAATCCATTAATCACCACCAGCAACGTTCCGGCAACCATTACCATTGCCGATAATAATGCTGCTACGGTAAGCATATCAACTGCGCCAACCATTAACGAATCGGCTGGAACAGCAACCTTTACAATAACCCTAAGCGCTGGCGTTCAAAATGCATTTACCGTGGCTTACACCACAAGCGATGGTACTGCAACAGCAGGCTTAGATTATACTGCAACCAGCGGAACTTTAACTTTCCCTGCAGGTGCTGCGGCTGGTGCAACCCTAACGTTCACCGTTCCGATTATCGATGATAACGTTGTAGAGGGCGACCATACCTTTAATGGTGTAATCAGCAATGTAACCGGTGGTTTGGTAACCATTGGTACAGGCACGGCCACTACCACCATTATCGATAACGACTCTTCAGTGGCTACGATTGCTGCCGGTGTAGATGGTAACGAAAACGGTCCTGCAAACGGAACATTTGTGGTAACCTTAAGTAAGCCATCAGCCAGCAATACGCAGATTACTTATACCTTAAGTGGAACAGCAACCGAGGGCAGCGACTACAGTGCAATTGTAACCAAAACAGTTACCATTCCTGCGGGTCAAACTACGGCTACCATTACCATTCCGGTATTAAGCGATGCCCTTCTAGAAGGTACTGAAACGGTAATTGCTACATTAACCAACTCTGGCAACCCAGCAGTAACAGTGAGCAATGTTCCGGCAACCATTAATATTGCCGATAACAACGATGCAACCATCAGTATTTCTACCGCACCAACAGTTAACGAATCGGCTGGAACAGCTACCTTTACCGTTACTTTAAATGCGGCGGTACAAAATGCATTCACTGTTGATTATGCTACAAGCAACGGAACGGCAACTGCAGGTTTAGATTATACAGCAACCACTGGAACCTTAACGTTCCCTGCAGGTTCTGCAGCAGGTGCTACCTTAACCTTTACCGTTCCAATTAACGATGATAACATTGTTGAAGCAAACGAAACATTCAATGCAACCATCAGCAACGTAACAGGAGCACCGGTAACCATTGCCACAAATACGGCAACCACTACCATTATCGATAACGATTCTGCTGTGGCTACCATTACTGCTGGTACAAATGGCAACGAAAGCGGACCTATCAATGGAACATTTACCGTAACATTGAGCAAGCCATCTGCTTCTGATACACAGATTACTTATACTTTAAGCGGAACAGCAACCGAGGGCAGCGACTACAGTGCGATTGTAACCAAAACAGTTACCATCCCTGCCGGTCAAACTATGGCTACCATTACCATTCCGGTATTGAGTGATGTACTTGTAGAAGGAACAGAAACCGTAATTGCTACCTTAGTTACTTCAGCTAACCCTGCAGTAACCATAAACAATGCTCCGGCTACCATTAATATTACTGATGGTACCACAGCAACTGTTACCGTAGCCGCCACGGCCGATTGTGCCGAACCAGCAACACCTGGTCAGTTTACCTTCACGCTAAGCAATGTATCTACAACTGATACTAAGATTACCTATGTGGTTACCGGTACAGCGACCAGCGGTACAGATTATACCTCAATTGGTACAACAGTAACCATTCCTGCTGGCCAAACCTCGGTAACCGTTGCAGTACCAGTACTTGATGACAACATCAACGAAGGAAACGAAACGGTAATATTAACGATGAATGCAGCAACAAATAATGCATTGATTACGGCAAGTACAACACCTGCTACAGTTAACATCAGAGATAACCGTGCACCAGTGGCAACTGCACCTGCGCTTAGTACTAACGAGGATACTCCGGCTAACGGGACCATTACCGCAAGCGATGCAGATGGCGATCCACTTACCTTCACGGTAACAACGCCTCCTGCACATGGAACAGTTGTGGTAAATCCTAACGGTACCTATACTTATACCCCTGCACCGAATTATAACGGTACCGATACCTTCACGGTAACGGTAAGCGATGGCAAAGGTGGTACAGTTACAGTAACCATTCCGGTAACGGTTAATCCGGTAAACGATGCGCCTGTTGCCACAGCACCAGCCATTGTTACCAATAAAAACACCCCGGTTAACGGAACCATTACCGCTAGCGATGTAGACGGCGATCCACTTACCTACGCGGTAACTACGCCTCCTGCACATGGAACGGTTGTGGTAAATGCCGACGGTACCTACACCTATACCCCAGCCAATAATTACAGCGGTACCGATGTATTCACGGTAACCGTAAGCGATGGCAAAGGCGGTACTACTACGGTAACCATTAACGTAACGGTTAACCCTACCAATGTTGCCCCAGTTGCAACTGCGCCGGCTATCACCACCAATGAGGATACCCCGGTTAACGGCACCATTACCGCTAGCGATGCAGACGGTGATCCGCTTACCTTCACGATAACTACGCCACCTGCACACGGAACGTTGGTAGTGAATGCCAATGGAACCTACACTTATACGCCAGCACCGAACTATAACGGTGCCGATACCTTCACGGTAACCGTAAGCGATGGTAAAGGTGGTACTACAACGGTTACAATCCCTGTTACGGTAACTCCGGTTAACGATGCACCAGTGGCAACTGCACCGGCCATTACCACAAACGAAGATACCCCGGTTAACGGAACCATTACCGCCAGCGATGTAGATGGCGATCCATTGACTTATGCCGTAACTACACCTCCTGCACATGGAACGGTTGTGGTAAATGCCGACGGTACCTATACTTATACCCCTGCACCAAACTATAACGGTACCGATACCTTTACGGTAACCGTAAGCGATGGCAAAGGCGGTACTACCACGGTAACCATTTCGGTAACAGTAAGCCCGGTAAATGATGCACCAGTTGCAACAGCACCAGCCATTGTTACCAATAAAAACACCCCGGTTAACGGAACCATTACCGCCAGCGATGTAGATGGCGATCCACTTACCTTTACGGTAACTACGCCTCCTGCACATGGAACGGTTGTGGTTAATGCCAACGGTACTTACACCTATACTCCAGCAAATAATTACAGTGGTACCGATGTATTCACGGTAACAGTAAGCGATGGCAAAGGCGGTACTACTACGGTAACCATTAACGTAACGGTTAACGCTACCAATGTTGCCCCAGTTGCAACTGCGCCGGCTATCACCACCAATGAGGATACCCCGGTTAACGGAAAAATTACGGCCAGCGATGCAGACGGCGATCCACTTACCTTCACGGTAACCACGCCACCGGCACACGGAACGGTTGTGGTAAATCCTGACGGTACCTACACTTACACGCCAGCACCGAACTATAACGGTGCCGATACCTTCACGGTAACGGTAAGCGATGGTAAAGGCGGTACTACAACGGTTACAATCCCTGTTACCGTAACTCCGGTTAACGATGCACCAGTAGCCTCTGCACCTGCAGTTAGCACTCCGCAGAATACCCCGGTTAACGGAGCAATTACCGCCAGCGATGTGGATGGCGATCCGCTTACCTTTACGGTAACTACGCCGCCAGCACATGGAACGGTTGTGGTGAATGCAAACGGTACCTATACCTATACACCGGCCGCAGGCTACTCGGGCAGCGATACCTTTACGGTAACGGTGAGCGATGGCAAAGGCGGTACGGTTACCGTTACCATCCCTGTAAACGTAACACTGGTAGCCGCACCGGCCATGAGCCTGACCAAAGTGGCCACCAATACGGTAAGCAAGGTTGGCGATGTGATCAACTACAACATTGTGGTAACCAATACGGGCAACGTAACCCTTACCAATATTGCTGTTGCCGATGCAGGCGCCGATGCAGGTTCTATCACGCCAGCGGGCATAGCAAGCCTATTGCCGGGCGCAAGCGTAACCGTTACCGCTAAGCATACGGTTACCTTAACAGAGGTGAACAACGGTTCGTTCAGCAACCAGGCATCTGCAACTGCACAGGCACCTGGCGGCGTTACAATCAGCAAACAGTCTGATGATCCGGGCACACCTGCTGTTGGCGATGCAACCGTTACGGTAATCGCCCCTGCATCTACCATTACCTTGGTTAAAACAGGTACGCTGAGTGCCGATGGCAACAGCATTACCTACAATTTCAGTGTGAAGAACACGGGTAACGTAACACTGCACATCATTACCCTGGTTGATGCCAAACTTGGTCTTAACAACAGGGTAATCCCTGGAACACTTGCCCCAGGAGCAAGCGTAACGGACAGCTACGTTTACCAGTTGACCCAGGCCGATAAAGATGCCGGCAGCGTAACCAACAGTGCAACCGTTACCGGTCAAACACCGTCGAATATTGCAGTAAGCGATGTTTCCGGTACAGCCGAGAACAACAATACGCCAACGGTAACCCTTATACCGAACAACGGATCGGTAGCCCTGGTTAAAACAGCCGTATTTAACGGCAATAAGGTAACCTACACGTTCACCATCAAAAATACGGGAGCGGTTACCCTAAATACCATTACCCTTACCGATGCCAAACTTGGCCTGAACAACAAGGTGGTTACCTTGGCCGGCGGACTGGCCCCAGGTGCAAGCACCACCGATGTTGAAGTGTACACACTTACACAGGCCGATAAGGATCTGGGTACGGTAACCAATACGGCAACGGTAAATGCCAAAACACTCGGCGGTGCAAGCGTAACAGATGTTTCCGGTACAGCCGAAACCAACAATACGCCAACGGTTACCACTTTCCCTAAATCGCCAAGAGCTATTGACGATAAAGGACAAACAGTAGCCAATGCGCCGATTGTGATCAACATTTTAGCAAATGACGACCCTGGTAACTCTACACTGGATAAGTTAACGGTAGAAATTGTGGGCCAGCCTAAACACGGTAAAGTGCTTGTAAACTCAGATGGTACAGTAACCTACACGCCTGATCCAGGTTATGTTGGCGACGATGAATTTACCTACCGCGTAAAAGATGCCTACGGATATTATACCAATGTGGCCGCCGTAACGTTAACATCAAACTTCACCGGAATTACAATCCCTAACCTGTTCACGCCGAACGGTGATGGCATCAATGATACCTTCGAGATCATCGGCCTTAACCAGTTCCAGGCTACCGAACTGCAGATTGTAAACCGTTGGGGCAACGAAGTGTTCCATGCCAAAGGCTACCAGAACAACTGGACGGGCGAGGGACTGAACGAAGGCACTTACTACTATCTGCTACGAGTTAAAAAAGCAAACAGTGATGAGTTCGAAGTGTACAAAGGTTACATTACACTGATCAGGGCGTTTAAAAAATAAGATAAGAGGCTTAGTACAGCCGGGTTTTTAATCTGGCTGTACTTTAAGATATTAAGACGATGAAGAAATTAATAGGTTTACTAGCAGGTTCGTTTCTGCTGCTCTGGCACCCCGCATCTGCACAGCAGGATGCACAGTACAGCCAGTACATGTTCAACGGGATCTATATCAATCCGGCCTATGCCGGTTATAAGGAAGTGCTCAACGTGCACAGTTTTTACCGTAGCCAGTGGACGGGCATTACCGGTGCCCCGCGGTCTATGTCGCTTGCGGTAGATGCCATTGCCAACAGCGGCAACGTGGGTCTGGCATTGCAGGTGGCGGCCGATAAACTGGGTGCACAGAACAACCTGAGCATTTACGGCAACTATGCCTACCGCATCCCCATGAACGATGATGGCAGCTCAAGGCTGGCCCTTGGCCTTGGTGTGGGCATGGTGCAGCTGGGCATTGATGGTTCCATGCTGAACCCGAACAATCCCGAGCCCAACCAGCCGGTGGGCATGCAGAGCACCATTGTACCCGATGCAAGGGCAGGGGTGTACTTTGCCAACGATAAATATTATGCGGGCTTCTCGGTAGATAACCTGATTGCCACCTACATCAATATCGACCGTTACGCCTTTATCCCACAGCCCAAACCGCATTATTACCTAACAGCCGGGGCACTTTTTCCGCTTTCTGAGGACTTTCAGATCAAACCCTCATTCCTGTTGAAGGACGACCGTGGCGGTCCGACGAGTTTGGATCTGAATGCTTTTTTATTGATCAAAGATTTTTTATGGGTTGGCGGCTCTTACCGTACCGGTGTAAAGCTGTACGATAAAAGTTACCTGCAGAAAGACCTTACGCCAAGAAACTCTGCTGTGGCGGCAATTCAGCTTTTTCCTTCCGAAAAGATCAGGATCGGTTATGGCTACGATTTTTCGATCGGGCCGTTGCAGGGCTATAGCAGTGGTACGCACGAGATCTCGATTGCTTATTCTTTTATCAAACAGAACATCAGATTGGCTACACCAAGGGTGTTTTAAACATTATTTCTGTATTTTAGACCCAACTATCCAAACAACATAATGAAGAAAATTTTAATAGGCACCTGCTTTTCTGCATACTGTTTCTTTGCCCTTGGTTTTTCGGCAAATGCGCAATATGTTTTAAAAGATGCTGACAAACAATACGGGCTGTTCAACTACAGCAAAGCGATAGACCTGTACGAGCAGGCCTATAAAAAGAAAGCGACATTGCATGCGGCAGAGCGTTTGGCCAGTGCCTACGCAATGGTGTACAACTACAAACAGGCCGAGAGCTGGTATGCCATTGCGGCGAAGATGCCGGGCAGCAGTCCCGAAAATACCCTGGGTTATGCCAGGGCGCTGCAGGGCAATTCTAAATACAGCGAGGCCAAAGTACAGTACCTGAGCTATATCGAAAAAAAGAAGGATGTTTCCGAAAAGCAGCAGGCCGTTTGGGTAGCTTCCTGCGATTCGGCACTGAAATGGATCAAAAACCCAAAAAAGATAGAGCTGGTAAACCAGAAAGCGCTGAACAGCAGCCAGTCAGACTGGGGCGCCGTTAATTACCAGGGCGGTGTGGTGTTTACCTCCGATAGGTCGGACAGCAAACTGGAGAGCAGCGAGGGCAGGCCTTTTTTAAGGTTCGACGGATCGAAGGAACCCGATAAGCAGGTTTACGGCTGGACCGGTAACGGTTACCTGAAACTGTACTTCAAGGCTTCACCGAACGATAGCCTGCAGCTGTTCCCCATCAAGGCCGGTACCAGGTACCATGTGGGCTCGGCAAGCTTTACCGCCGATGGCCGTACCATGTACTTTACCCTGACTAGGATCTCCGATGAACTGGAGCGCTTAAAAAAACAGCCCACAACGGTCAATGTAGAGATCTTCAGCAGCACAAAAGGCAGTGATGGCAAATGGGGCGAACCCGTTTCCTTTGCCTATAACAACGTAAACGAATATTCGGTAGGCGATCCCTTTATCACCACCGATGGCAACAGCCTTTACTTTGCCTCAAACATGCCTGGCGGGCTTGGCGGTACCGATATCTACGTGTGCCTAAAAACAGATGCCGGAGAATGGGGCAAGCCGATCAACCTGAAAGAAGTGAATACGGAAGGGAACGACCGCAGTCCGGTATTTGATGAAAAAGACAATTTTTATTTCTCGAGCGATGGACGGGTTGGCATGGGTGGACTTGATGTTTATCAGGCTTTAAGAGAAGGTGGAAAAATAGGCCGGGTAGAAAATCTGGGCTATCCTTTCAACTCACCACAGGATGATTTTGGCTTTAGCCTGAACGAAAAAGGCGGTATTGTTTACCTTTCTTCCAACCGCGATGGCGGTGTGGGCAGCGATGACATTTATACCATCGACCAGAAAATGATCTTGGCCTTTAAACTGGAGGGCAGGGTGTTTGATAGAGGGAGCAACCAGCCTATCGCCGGTGCACTGGTAACCCTGACGAAGGTTAACGGAGGCATTTTAAAAACAGAAACCGATGATAACGGTGGCTATAAATTTAACCTGGCCAAAGAGGCAGAATACAATGTTACGGCAGAAAAAACAGGCTACCGTTCGGATGTAGAAAACCTGGCAACCATTGGCCTTACCACTTCGGCCGTATTGGAGCAGGACCTGCACCTCGAAGCTATTGTAATTGATAAAGCCATCAGGATTGAGAATATCTACTACGATTTCGATAAATGGAATATCCGTGCAGATGCTGCGGTAGAACTGGACAAGCTGGTAAAGATCATGAAAGATAACCCAACCATCTGGATCGAGCTTGGTTCGCATACCGACAGCAGGGGCAAGGATGGCTACAACCTCAGCCTATCACAGAAAAGAGCCGAATCTGCTGTGCAGTACATCATCTCCAGGGGGATCGATAAAAACCGCATCGCAGCCAAAGGTTACGGCGAAACCCAGTTGCTGAACAAATGTGCAAATGGTGTAGACTGTACAGATGCAGAACACCAGCTAAACAGAAGGACCGAGTTTAAGATTGTAAAACAGTAAATAAAAAGACTTGTCAGCTTTAATAGCCATTTTGCTAGAAAGTTGACAACGCTGAAACTCATATTGGCAACCAGTGTAAATACATTTTGCCTCCGGTTTTAACCGGAGGCATTTTTTTTGTTTTCAGCACCTCCTTGAAAAAAAAACATAAAAAGGTCTCAGCGGGATGATAAGGCCAGCAGGAGTTGTCAGCTTTAATAGCCATTTTGCTAGAAAGCTGACAACGCTGAAACTCATATTGGCAACCAGTTTGAATACATTTTGCCTCCGGTTTTAACCGGAGGCATTTTTTGTTTTATTCCGTCCCTAGTCGTTACTCTTAATGTCCTTAATCCCTTAATGGTCAAAAAAATGGAAGATGTAAAATGTAAAGTCCATCAATTCATACCATTTTAGCATACCACTCTTTTATCTTATATCTCAAAAAAAACTAAAAATGTTAGTATTTTGTTCAAAAATCCTTAAATTTAATCAACCTTAAAAACTAAAAATATTAGTATTTTTGTTTTCAATCATCCCAATAGTACAGTAATGGATAAAGAAAGGCAGATTATTCACATGGATCAAGATGCATTTTTTGTATCGGTAGAAATCAGGAAAAACCCTAAACTACTAGGCAAACCGGTAATCATCGGTGGCGGTAGCGATAGGGGCGTAGTGGCCTCCTGTAGTTATGAAGCCCGAAAGTATGGTATCCACTCGGCTATGCCCGGACGTACCGCAAAACTACTTTGTCCACAGGCTATATTTTTAAAAGGCGATATGGAAGAATACTCCAAGGCATCGCACGAAATTACCGAAATCATTGCCGATAAGGTTCCGCTGTTTGAAAAAGCCAGTATTGATGAACATTATATCGATATGACCGGTATGGACCGCTTTTTTGGCTGCATGAAATTTGCGTCAGAGCTGCGGCAGACCATTATCAGAGAAATGAAGCTGCCTATTTCTTTCGGACTTTCCGTTAACAAAACAGTTGCTAAAATTGCCACCAACGAATCAAAACCTGGTGGCGAATTACAGGTTACCTATCCAGAACTGAGGCCCTTTCTCGATCCCCTCGCTATCCACAAAATTCCGGGTATTGGCCATGCCACCTATAAAAAACTGAGCGAAATGGGCGTCCGCGAAATCCTTACCCTTACCCAGATTCCCCAACAGCTTATGTTTAAAATATTGGGGCAGCATGGCTTAAGTTTATGGCAAAAAGCCAATGGGATTGATCTGGCCCCTGTGGTTCCCTACCGCGAAAGAAAATCGATCGGTACACAGGCCACTTTTGAAAGCGATACCATGGATATGGCCAAATTAAAAGCCATTATTACCGGCATGGTAACAGGGTTAACCTTCCAGCTGCGCAACCAGAAAAAACTAACGGCCTGCATCACAATAACCGTACGTTACACCAATTTCGAAACCGTTACCCAGCAAGAACGTATTCCTTATACTTCGCTCGATTCCTTTCTGATCAGCAAGGCCCATAGCCTGTTCGAAAAAGTGTATTCCAAACGCATGTTGCTCCGGTTGGTAGGGGTAAAGCTTTCGCATTTGGTAAGCGGTTATGAGCAGATTGGCCTGTATAACATCGCCGAAGAAGAATATAATCTTTACCAGGCTATGGATAAGGTGCGCAATAATTTCGGTGCCGAAGCCGTAGTAAAAGCCTGTATTGTTACCCAGCCACCACGCGATGAAAAAGGAAAGGTAATTAAGTACAATCCACGCAAAAAGAAAATTTTGATCGAGAATACCGAAGAAGAAGAGCCGGAAATAAAGAAACGTTCAAAAATAAGAAGCTTCATGAGCGAAAAAGGAACCACGGGCACTAAATCTTACGACTGATGTTTTTAAATGTTCATTCATCATATAGCCTAAAATATGGTACCCTGAGCATTGAGCAGTTAATTGCAGCTGCACGAAGTTTGGGCATCCATCAAATGGTACTAACGGATATCAATAACTCAACAGGGGCGGTAGAGTTTATCCGTGCGTGCTATAAACAGGGTATTGCCAAAGAAGCTGATGAAATACAGAGGGGCAACATTCCATATCAGATTAAACCTGCAGCAGGTATTGAGTTTAGAACCGATAACAGATTATTGTATGTAGGGATTGCCAAAAACAGGGAAGGGATGCGCGAGTTGAACGAGTTTTTAAGCCTGCACAATATCAACCATATCCCACTGCCAGAAACACCGCCACAAATGGATAATACGTACATCATTTATCCCTTTCGAAAATCTTTCAGCCTAGCCCTAAAAGAAAATGAATTTGTGGGTATCCGTGCCAAACAGCTCAGCCTTTTGTACCGGCATCCGCTTTTAAAGCAGAAAGAAAAACTGCTGGTGTGGCATCCCGTTACCGTAGGAAACAAAATTACTTACCGGCTGCACGAGTATTTAAGGGCGATAGAACTGAACACCTTATTAAGTAAAGTACCTGATGAGCAAAAATGCGACCCTGATGAATTTTTGATCCCCGAAGAAGAACTTACGCAGCAGTTTAAGCAGTATCCTTTTATTGTACAGAATACACAAAAGCTGTTGAACAGTTGCGACTTAAGCGTTTACTTCGAAGATAAACCTGTGCCCTCCTCCAAAAACAAGTTTTTTTATACCGATGAAGGCATTGAAGGCGATAAAAAAATGCTCCGCGAGCTGGCCGAAAGAGGCCTTAAATACCGTTATGGCGAAAATAATCCCACAGCCGTAGAACGTTTGGAAAAAGAACTGCGGATTATCGAACTTAAAAATTTCTGTGCCTATTTTCTGATCACCTACGATATTGTCCGTTATGCAATGGAAGATTGTGGTTTTTATCACGTTGGGCGTGGTTCGGGCGCCAACAGCATTGTAGCCTATTGCTTGCGCATTACCGATGTAGATCCGATTGATCTCGACCTGTATTTCGAACGTTTTCTGCATGAGAAAAGAACCAGTCCGCCCGATTTTGATATCGATTTTTCGTGGGATGAGCGGGAAACCATACAAAAGTATATTTTTAAAACCTATCCAGAATGGCATGTGGCTTTTCTGGGTACCATGAGTACTTTTAAAGACCGTGCAATTATCCGCGAAATAGGTAAGGTACTGGGTTTGCCAAAAGAGGAGATAGATAGCTTTACCGACCCTACCAAAGAGCGCGAAAATTCAGCAAACAGCACTTATCAAAAATTATTGGCCGTACACCAGTACATGAAGAGTATGCCCAATCAGCGCTCTATCCATGCCGGTGGGATTTTGATTTCAGAAGAGCCGATTACCTATTATACCGCATTGGATATGCCGCCAAAAGGTTTTCCCACCGTGCAATGGGATATGTACGAAGCCGAAGCCATTGGGTACGAAAAATTCGATATTTTAAGTCAGCGGGGTATTGGGCACATCCGCGAGGCTGTACAGCTCATCAAAAAGAATAAAGGAAGGGATATCGATATCCACGATTTTAAAACCTTTAAAGATGATCAGAAATTAAACGGCATTCTTAAAGAAGGGCAGCCTATTGGTTGTTTTTACATCGAATCGCCAGCCATGCGGCAGTTGCTTAAAAAGCTGAAATGCGATAATTACCTCACCCTGGTGGCGGCAAGTTCCATTATCCGCCCCGGTGTAGCCAGTTCTGGAATGATGAAATCCTATATCGAACGTTACCATGCACCCGATAAAGTGGTATACCTCTGCGGGGTAATGAAAGAACGGCTCAGCGAAACTTACGGCGTAATGGTTTATCAGGAAGATGTGATTAAAGTTTGCCATTACTTTGCAGGTCTGGATCTGGCCGATGCCGATATTCTCCGTAAAGCCATGAGCGGTAAATACCGTTCTAAACTTGCTTTTGAAGAACTGGTGAACAAGTTTAAGTTTTCGGCCAGAAAAGAAGGCCACTCCGAAGAGCTGATCAACGAAGTATGGCGGCAGATTTCGTCTTTTGCAGGTTATAGTTTCTCTAAGGCACATTCGGCCTCTTTTGCCGTAGAGAGTTACCAGAGCCTGTATTTGAAAACGTATTATCCAATGGAATTTATGGTGGCCGTGCTTAATAATTACGGTGGCTTTTACAGCAGATGGGTTTACGTTCATGAGCTGCAAAAAACAGGGGCAAGGGTACATCTGCCCTGTGTTAACCAAAGCGATGAGGTGGTGAATATAAACGGCGAAGATGCTTACCTGGGTTTTATCGGTATCCAGGGACTGGAAGAAAAAAACATTAAAAACATCCCTAACGAGCGCAGGGCAAATGGTCCTTACACCGATCTCGAAGACTTTGTAAAACGCACCTGCATTTCGCTCGAACAAACCATTATTTTAATCCGCCTGGGCGCCTTAAGGTTTACCGGGAAAGACCGCAAAACCCTGCTTTGGGATGTACACAATTACCTCGGTTTTAAACAGAAGAAAGTAAACCATGCCGAACTTTTTAAGTTAAGCTACAAAACCTATCAGCTCCCTGCACTGGCCGATTCGCAACTGGAAAATGCCTATACTGAATTAGAACTGCTGGGTTATCCGCTTAATTATAAAATGTTCGATTTTTTAAAAACACCTTACCGTGGCGATACCATGGCCGCAGATATGCATAAACACCTTGGCAAAACAGTAAAAATGGTGGGCAATTATGTGTGCGAAAAAACCGTACATACCGTCAAAAATACCAAAATGTGGTTCGGTACCTTTTTAGATGCCAATGGCGATTTTTTTGATACGACTCATTTCCCGAATACCACACCCATGTACCCTTTTAAAGGAAAAGGCTGTTACCTTATTTTAGGTAAAGTGGTTGAAGATTTCGGCTTTCAAAGTATCGAGGTGTTAAAATTTGCCAAACTGGATATTCAGATGAACCCGGTAGCGATTGATTAAATAAAAAGGATATGATTGGATCTAAAATTAGAGACGAGTATTCATTAGCCATTTTGGAAAGCCCTTTGAAACATTATCAATTCTTTGTTTTAACCTATTTATTTTGGTCATGAGCCGAATAATTTGGTTATTCGGCTCATGATTTGGCTTTTTTTTGAGCCGAATAATATTTGGTATAGATTGGTAACATAGTTGAAGAATAGTAAGGGTAATTTACTTTCCTAAAGTTTCTTATATGGTAAAAATGCTTGCAAAATACGCTTGCGCGCGTTTCTAACCCGTGCATCAATAACCTAACGATTTAATCGTTTATCAGTTAAAACTTAATTTTTATCTTTAAGCCATGATCCACTTTAAAGCAGAGATAGAGCGTTTCGAAACCATGGGCGAAAAAACCGGTTGGAGTTATGTATTTATTCCTGCCGCTTTAGCTAACGGGATAAAAGCCGGTTGCAAAAGAAGCTTTAGGGTAAAAGGCAAAATAGATCAGCTGGAAGTAGCCGGATTGGCAACCATCCCCATGGGAGAGGGCGATTTTATTATTGCCCTAAAAGGCGAGCTCCGTAAAAAATTAAAGAAAGAGGCCGGCGCAAGCATCGAACTTTATTTAGAAGAAGATAAAGATTTTAAGATTGAAATGCCGGAAGATCTGGAAATCTGTTTATCGGAAGAAGAACACTTAATGCAGAATTTTCTCAAACAGCCTAAATCGCATCAAAACTATTATATCAACTGGATCAACCAGGCCAAAACGGAACCCACGCGCACAAAAAGAATTGTAATGACCATTAAAGCCATGGATAAAGGACAAGATTTTGGCACAATGATAAGGGAATCGCAGGGTAAGACTTGAGTCTGTAGCTAAGTCCCAAGTCAGAACCATTTGTTATGGATGATTAACGATGAGCTATAAAACTATTAACCATTGACCGTAAGCAATAAGCTCCTGACTGAAGAATTGGGCCGGAACTATGACTTCGGACTTCCGACTTCAGATTTCCTACTATAATCCCTAAACCAGCTCCAAAATTTCATCTGGATTACACCTAAAAAAGCTTCCCTGAAAATACGGGTGCTCATTTTTGACGTTCCTTCCGTACGGTCGGTAAAGATAATGGGCACCTCTACCACTTTAAAACCGAATTTAATGGCCGTAAATTTCATTTCAATCTGAAAGGCATAACCCACAAATCTGATTTTATTAAGTGGAATGGTTTCCAGTACAATTCTACGGTAGCATTTAAAACCAGCAGTAGCATCCTGAATGTTTATGCGGGTAATAAAACGGACGTACATAGAGGCAAAGTACGACATTAAAACCCTGCCCATAGGCCAGTTTACCACATTAACACCTTTAACGTAGCGAGAACCTATGGCTACATCAGCTCCATTTATGCATGCTTCGCGTAAGCGCGCCAAATCATCTGGGTTATGAGAAAAGTCGGCATCCATTTCAAAAATGTATGCATATGCCCTTTGCAGTGCCCAGTTGAAGCCGTAAATGTAAGCCGTACCCAATCCCTGCTTGCCGGCACGTTCTTCGATAAATAAATGCCCTTCGTATTCGCTCTGCAACGATTTTACGATGTCGGCAGTTCCATCCGGAGAACCATCATCAATAATTAAGACATGAAAAGGCTGGGTTAAAGAAAAAACCTTTCTGATGATCTTTTCGATGTTTTCCTTCTCGTTGTAGGTGGGGATGATGACTAAGCTATCTGACACTTTTATGCTGATTTTTTTATGTAATGTAAGCCCGGAGCCTTGTTTTTTAGCTATGTTATGCTTTCAAAATGCGAAAGTAAAGATTTAATATGGAATCATCACGATTTTTCCTTGAATTGTGGACGCTTTAAATCAACTGCTTTTTACCATATAAGACACATGAGCACATTTAAGGTTTAAAGTTATATGAATCTTACATGCCTTACATGGTTCAGAAATTAAGCCTATCTAACTTCCTGCATTAATCTTTTAACCAACTGCGAAAAGAGGATTAAAGCTAACCCAGATATTAACGAGTATAGGGCAAGCGATTTGTAACCTTCTGTATAAGCCATTAATTTGGTTGTTAACGAAGCATTTTCTATACTCGACATTTCTGCACCCAGTTTTCCGGCGGCCAATTGTCCGAAAGCACTCGATAAAAACCATAAACCCATCATCATACCAAACATCTTTTTAGGCGAAAGTTTGGTAATGATCGACATGCCTATTGGCCCCAGGCAAAGCTCGCCCAATGTTAACAGTAAATAAGCAAAGGTAAATACATTTAAAGAGCTAATGCCCTGTGCGTTGGCGAAAAACCGGGTTGCATAAAAAACATAAAAACTCAAGGCCAATAAAAGGAAACCTATACCAAACTTTACAACCGTATTGGGTTCTATTTTGCGTTTGTAAAGGCCCAGCCATAAAATACCTACGATTGGACTAAAAACAATTACAAAGAAAGAGTTAACGCTATTGTTAACCACATTTGGATCGATATTCAAAAAGAGGATTTTATGGTCGAGGTTATCTTTTGCAAATAAAGAAAGCGAACCGCCACTCTGCTCCGATATGGCCATAAAAATGAAATAACAGAAGATGAAAATGAAAGCAGCAAGCAATTTGTACTGTGCTTTTTTATCTTTTATTTTAAAGGTTTCGAACAGGAAATAAACCAGGGCCACCACACCAATGGTATACATAAAATAGTCAGTATAGTCCGTATTCTTTACCATGATATAAATCAATGGGATACACAGGATAGAGCCTGTATATACAGCAATTTCTGATGTTTTTTGAGTGGCTTTTTTAAGGTGCAGCAAAGGCGAATTTCCTATTGGACCCAAATGCTTTTTAGTGAAAATGAAAGTACCCAAACCGAAAGCCATTACCAATGCAGCAGATAGGAAACACAAATGCCAGTTGTAGTACTTGCCCAGGTAAATGCACATGGCGCCGCCTAAAAGTCCGCCTACGTTAATGCCTGCATAAAAAAGTCCGTAACCGGCATCTCTTCTGTTATCTTTTTCGTGGTAAAGTTCGCCAACCATTGAAGAAATGTTCGGTTTAAAAAAGCCTGTTCCAACAATAGATAAGGTAATTCCAATATAGAATAGATCGTGCGGCGAAAAAGCCAGAATCAGGTTTCCGATAATCATTAATGAGCCGCCCCAAAACAACGATTTCCTAAAGCCCAAAACCTTATCGGCAAAAATACCGCCTATAAAGGTAAAAGCATAAACGAAAGCCTGTATTGCCCCGTATTGCAGGTTTGATTTCTGATCGCTCAAACCCAGTTGATCGACCATAAAAAAGGCCAATACACCGCGCATCCCATAAAAGCAGAAACGCTCCCACATTTCTACCAGCGATAAGTACCAGAGCTGTTTTGGGTATTTCCCCTCAAAATTTTGAATTTCTTCTATTGAAATTGTTTTTTCCATTAAAATGAGACTAAAAATTAAAAAGGCTGTATCCTAAGTATAAAACTGTCATCCTGAGCCTGTCGAAACACTTGGTTAAATGCCTTGGAAAAGCATTTCGACAAGTTCAATGTGACAAATTCGAATCAAAGTTCTTACTTACGGTACAACCTCTTAGGTTAAAATTATTTTTTTCGTTTAATGAACACCATGCATCCATTTGCGTAACAATGGACTTAATGCAAACATGATTAAACCAGCTACAATTGGTATGATGGTGAAAATTAAAAAGAATGTCGAAATAGAATAAGCGCTACTGATTTTATCGATCAATGAGCCTGTAGCACCTGCAAGGTAATTTCCGATGGCTGTACAGGTAAAGAAAACCCCAAACATTAAGCCTACTAAATTGGCCGGTGCAAGTTTACTCACATAAGATAAACCTACCGGAGAAATGCAAAGCTCGCCTACCGTATGGAAGAAATAGGCAAACACCAGCCAGAACAAGCTTACCTGTGCCGATGTAGCACCCTGTGGAATAGCCGAACCGCCATAAGCCAGGCCTGCGAAACCGATACCTACAAAAATTAACCCGAAGCCGAATTTTACAGGTCCGCTAGGGTTAAACTTAGTTTCCCATATTTTAGAAACAATTGGCGCTAATGATACAATAAAGAAAGAGTTTAATACGCTGAACCATGATGCTGGAACCTCGGTAGTTACCGAACCGATTTCGCGGCTTACTTTCCAGATGGCCAAAACCCAGATAATGGCAAAACTTAATAAGGTAAAAAGTATGGTTGCCGGATATTTTTTGAAGATTTTTCCTGCCAATGATAGCAGTACAAAAGTTACCGCCACCAAAGGGAATATGGTAAGGATACTATCTACCCATTTAAAAGTAGTGGCTGCACCGCCGGTTAAATTTCTTAAGGTATAATCTTTGGCAAAAATGGTCATTGAACCGCCAGCCTGCTCAAATACCATCCAAAAGAAAATGGTAAAGATAGATAGGATAGCAATCACCCATAAACGTTGGCTTCTTACTTTTTTAGGGATTTCTTCAACCGTTGGATCTGCTTTTTCTACTTTTTTGGTTGCATCAACCGATGCACCGATTACACCAAATATTTTTTGTGCAAAATAAAACTGAAGCATACCGAACAGCATAAATACACCAGCAAGTCCGAAACCATAGTGCCAGCCTACTTTTTCGCCAATATAACCGCACATTAACATACCAATAAAAGCACCAGAGTTAATACCCATGTAAAAAATAGCATATGCACTATCTTTTTTATCGCTTATTGGCGGGTATAATTTACCTACAATAGAAGAAATGTTTGGTTTGAAAAAGCCGTTACCAATAATTAACAGCAGTAAACCTGCATAGAAAAAGTTGGTGCTAAAGCCTTCTAAAGCCATAGCTGCGTGGCCTAGGGTCATAATAAAAGCGCCGATGATAACAGCTTTTCTATATCCTGTAAATCTATCGGCAATTAAACCACCAAGTATTGGTGTAAAGTATACTAAACCTGTATAAATAGCATAAAGCTGCAAAGCTTCTGGCCGTGGCCATCCCCAGCCGTTTTTACTTAAATCGCTAATCAGGAAGAGCACCAAAATAGCCCGCATCCCGTAGTAGCTAAATCTTTCCCACATTTCGGTAAAAAAAAGTACAAAAAGGCCAACCGGGTGGCTAAATAATTTTTCTTTGGATACGCCCTGACTTTCTAAATGGAGGTCTAGTTCCTTATCATGGTCAATACTAATGGTTTCATTAGATGTTTGCATAAAACATTTGTTGGTTTTAATTTATGAATTCAGAATTTGTGTGTTGTTTAAGCTAGTTAGCAGGGCGCAATATAGTCAGCTATTGCCAAACTCACAAATTTTTAAGTAAGCTCTGTGGTAATGATGTTGTTAAGTTTTGTTAATTCTTAAAACTTTCTGATCGGTTTTACATTTTTCTTCGGATCGGCGTAAAGTTCATCGCTGGCATTTGGATCGTTGTTTAAGGTTAAATCTTCCTGAAGTTTCAACCGCCCGCCAATAATTTTGAAACCATCAAAAGTACCGTCCGAACCATAAAATTCAAATTTGCCCTTTATTTCCGGATCGAAGGATTCAAGGTGGTCGAATACGATCATTCCTGCCTTTGTATCGGTTTTTAAGGTCATGGCATTCGATTTGGCATATTCAAATATCACCCTGTTTTTTCCTTTTAATTCTTTTCCGTCAAAAACAGGGGCGCCAAAGGTGACATTGTCCTTATCGAATGAAAGTACATCGATTATTTTTTTGGTGGTGAGCGTTGTATTTCCTTTCCAGCCCAAAAGTATATAGTAGGGTAGGCGGTTTCCACTGGTTACCGGAACAATTTCGTAATACCTGGCACCCAGCCATTTTTGGTTATTGGTTATGATATTAGGATCGCTTAGGTTTTCGGTCTGATCAATCAGTGGATAAAGCTTCAGCGGACCGCCCTTGGTATTCATCTGGATGGCACCATAATAACGGTAGGTGCCATTTTCGAGCTGAACATACCAGCTCAAAATCCTAAAGGCCTGATCCGGAGATTTGATTACCGATATGTTCTTTAACGAATCGAATGGGAAAGCAAAAGAATTCGGTGTTTTTAGTGCTTCAACCAATGTTTTTACAAACTTTCCGTTAATATCGAGCTTTTCTGCATCGCTTTGCGTGGCCAAAACATTCCCCGATAGTTTAATCAGCGAATCTTGAAAAACAATTAACTTATTGTTGCCCTGCTGCGCTTTTAGGCCAAGGCTCAATAAACAAAAACACAAAAGGATGTGGAACCGGAGAAACTTCATGCTAACCGAAGATAAATAAAATCTGGAGATTATAGTTTTTCGATTACCAAAGCGCTTGCACCACCGCCGCCATTACAAATGCCGGCAACACCTATTTTTCCGTCATTTTGTGCCAGTACCGAAAGGAGGGTAACCACAATCCTTGCGCCCGATGCACCAAGCGGGTGACCTAAAGAAACAGCACCGCCATTAATATTAACCTGCTCATTTTTTAACGATAACAGTTGGTTGTTGGCGATAGAAACAACCGAAAAAGCTTCGTTGATCTCGAAAAAGTCTACATCTTTAATATCGATATTGGCTTTATGCAAGGCCAGTGGAATCGCTTTGGAAGGAGCAGTCGTAAACCACTCAGGTGCCTGTTGTGCATCGGCATAGCCTAAAATTTTGGCCAAAGGGGTTAAGCCCAGTTCCTTGGCTTTATCGGCACTCATTAAAACCAATGCCGCTGCGCCATCATTTAATGTAGAGGCATTTGCCGCAGTTACTGTTCCATCTTTTTTAAAAACAGGTTTTAATGCAGGTATTTTGTCAAATTTAACCGCAGTAGGTTCATCGTCGGTATCAATCAGGGTAATTTCGCCCTTACGGTCTTTAACTTCAATGGCTATTATTTCGCTGGCAAATTTGCCCGATGTTTGTGCAGCTTGCGCCCTTTTGTACGATTCAATTGCAAACTCATCCTGGGCTTCGCGGCTGATGTTGCATTCGGTGGCACACAGCTCGGCTGCCGATCCCATGTGGTAGTCGTTGTAAACATCCCATAAACCGTCTTTCACCAACCCGTCAGTTAGTTGTCCGTGGCCTAAACGGTAGCCATTTCTGGCTTTATCCAAATAGTAGGGTACATTGCTCATGCTTTCCATTCCGCCGGCAACAATAATGTCGTTATCGCCGTTGGCAATGCTCTGTGCGGCAAGCATAATGGCTTTTGTGCCCGATGCGCATACTTTATTGATGGTTGTAGCAGGTAAATCTGGTAAGCCGGCAAACTTTGCAGCCTGCGTGGCCGGTGCCTGACCCAAATTGGCCGATAGTACATTTCCCATGTATACTTCCTGAATCTGATCGGGGTTTAATCCTGCTTTTTCAATAGCGGCCTTGATAGCGAAACCACCCAGTTGGGTAGCAGAAAATTGAGCTAATGCGCCTCCAAAACTGCCAATGGGTGTTCTTACAGCTGATACGATTACAACTTCTTTCATTTAACGTAAATTTTATGAATTTTTGGTTAGGCCGCTAAGTTAGTCAAACCCCTCAGGTTTCCAAAGCCCATAACGTTTAAAGATAACGTTAAAAACAAGATTTTAGCACGTTCATTACTATCAGGTTTTAAATACGTTTTTGAAAAGCAAAACCTGTAATACTTCGGCCAGTTTAGCCCTGATGTTTGCTGTAGCCCTCATGCTTCGGGGCTGCTTGTTTTTTTTAACTTCTGAAGCCTAAAAGAGCCAATGCACCGGCTGACTTCGGAAGTCTAATGGCTCAGTGGGTTTTGCGTTAGGGGATAAACCTCGCAGGTTTTAAAAAACTGCGAGGTTTGATTGGTAACAATTGTAGACTTCCGAGTTTATCCCTATTCGGGGCTTTAAAACTTCGGAAGTCTAACTATTCCTCTTTCGCTTTACCTTTTTTTCTAGATTTTATTGCCTGGTTAAGCAAAAACTCAATCTGCCCGTTGGTGCTGCGAAATTCATCTGCAGCCCAGGTTTCTACTTCCTTTAATAAAGCAGGACTAATTCTTAATACAAAAGCTTTTTTATCTTTCTCTGCCATCCTTATTGTATTGCCTGTATATTATACCTTGTTTTTAGGTTAATGAGGAATATTTCCAGTTCATCTATCCTGTTGGAGCTGAACAAGAGTTTTTTGCCATTTTTAAATTCCAGCTGTATCCCTTTGTTTTTATCGTTTAGTAAATAGGCCTTGTCGTTAAATTTAAACCAAAGCCGGTTTTTAACACCAAAGCCACCATAATCGCCAAAGGCATCATAATTGGTAATGTAGGCCTTGTCAATTTCCTCCCATTTATGGGATTTTAGTTTTCTTTTGAAAGGGAAATAACGGTAAGCAATGCCCAACTGGCTAATCTGTAGGGTAAGCACATTCTTTTGAATAAGGTAGATGATGGCGAATGGGAGTATTACCGCCCAAAGTGGAGCAAAATAAACTGCCTTTAAATCATTAAAGCTCATCCCACCTTTATCAAAAAGTACAATACTGGCTATCATCACCGCATCAATGGCAACAAGAATGTAGAGCCACCAAAGTTTCAGGCTTTGCTTTTCCTCAAATTCCATTATCCTAATTATATAAGGTACCGGTATTTACCACGGGTTGCACATGGCGGTCGCCACAGAGTACCACCAGTAAATTGCTTACCATGGCTGCTTTGCGTTCTTCATCCAGATCAACAATTCCTTTTTGCGATAATTTTTCGAGGGCCATTTCTACCATGCCTACAGCACCTTCAACAATGAGTTTACGGGCGGCAATAACCGCTGTGGCCTGCTGGCGCTGCAACATGGCACTTGCAATTTCGGGTGCATAGGCAAGGTGCGAAATCCGCGCTTCCAAGACTTCAATGCCTGCCCTTGATAGGCGCTCGTTCAGTTCATTCTCCAAAAGCTCGCTTACTTTTTCGGCACCATCTTTCAATGTAATGCTGGTTTCTTCGCCTTCAGCATGGTCATATGGGAAAATGTTGGCCAAATGCCTTACAGCTGCCTCGCTCTGTATATTTACATATTGCATGTAATTTTCGACCGAAAAAATGGCTTTTGCTGTTTCGTTTACCTTCCAAACCACCACTGCAGCAATTTCGATGGGGTTGCCCAGTTTATCGTTAACCTTTAGCTGCTGGCCGTTTAAGTTATTTGCCCTTAACGATACCTTTCTTTTGGTGGTTAATGGGTTTACCCAGAAAAAGCCATCGGTTTTTACGGTGCCCACATACTTGCCAAATAGGGTTAATACTTTTGATTCGTTAGGGTTGTTGATAATAAGGCCGGGCAGAACCAAAAAGAAGTTGAAGGCCAGGATACAGCCGCCCCAGATAAAACTTTCTGTAAAAAAACAGAATACGGCAGCACCTAAAAGGGCTAAAAACAAGGCGAATGTTAAGTAGCCTGATGGTGGGTTGATTATTTTTTCTTGATACATGATTGATATTAATTTGATATCATAAAGTAAAATATAAAATCTGGTAATTGCAAAGAAAATCAGTAAAATGTATATTAGATAAAAATGTTAATTTTGAAAGTACAATAATTACATCGTTTTGGCTAAAATCAAGAGAAATTCCCACAAAATCCTTTACCGTAAATATTCATCGAACCTAAAGTATGTGATGATGATATTTACCGTTTTCATCATTACCCTGTTCCTTCCAAAGCAGCCAAGATTTAGGTACGAATTTGAGAAGAATGCCGTTTGGAAAAATAAAGACCTCATCTCTCCGTTCAGCTTTGCTATTTTAAAAACCAACCCACAGGTAAGTGCCGATAAAAAGAATGCGCTAAAGGATATTTTACCTGTTTACCAACTCGATAGGGCGATTACGGCCAATGCCCTTGATGAGTTTTCGAATGAATTTGATATTAAATGGAAATCCAAACAGCTTAACGAAAAGGATAAAGAAGCTTACAAAAGTTCGGCTTACAGGTTGTTGGAGAGTATTTATCAAAAAGGAATTATTGGTTTAAATGTGAAACACCAGGCAGGAGGGAAGAATTATGATTTCTCTTTAATGGAAAACAACACTGCGCAGGAGCGAAATACCCAGGATGTATTTACTGCCGAATCTGCCCTGAACTTTTTTAAGGATAATTTTAAGGCACCTAATCAGGTAATGGGCGATCTGGTTGCGAACCTGGCTATTGATCACATTACTCCAAATATTGTATTCGATGAGCGTTTAACGCAAACCATACAGGATAATACCGTTAATAATATATCTACCACCAAAGGAATGGTGCAAAAGGGCGAGCTTATTGTGGCCAAGAATGATGTTATTGATGAAGAAATTTATCAGAAGCTCGAATCGTACAAGGCTACTTACGATGCGCAGACCAAAACCATAGGCAGCAGGGCCTTGGTTTATTTGGGTCAGGTGGTGCTGGTTGGTTTTATCCTGACTATTTTAATGTCGTTCCTTTTTCTTTTTAGGAAAGATATTTTTGCCGATAACCGGCAGCTCTCACTCATTTTGATTGTAACCACAGGCATGCTGCTTGCTTTAACCTGGGCCATTAAAATGGAAATCCCGAGTTTGTATTATATTCCTTTTTGTGTGGTCCCCATTATCATCCGGATTTTATTTGATACGCGTTTGGCGCTTTACCTGCATATGCTGGTAATTTTAATTGCCGGGTTTTTTGTGGCCAACAGTTTCGAATTTGTTTTTTACCAGGTTACGGCTGGTATGGTGGCCATATTCAGTATCAAAAACTTTGTTAAGCGCGAAAGGTTCCTGGTTTCGGCATTGTTTATACTATTGGCCTATTTTGTTTCGTTTGTGGGCATTGCGCTGCTGCGCGAAGGATCTTTCCGCGAAATTGAATGGTACAATTTTATCCCTTTTGTATTTAGTGTATTGCTTTCGCTTTTAGCTTACCCGTTAATTTACCTGTTCGAGCGTATTTTTGGTATCACCTCTGATGTGGCCTTGATTGAGCTGACCAATACCAATAATAAATTGTTAAGAGAGCTGGCATTTAAAGCGCCTGGAACATTTCAGCACTCCTTACAGGTGGCTAACCTTGCCGAGGCTGCCATATTTAAAATTGGCGGTAACTCTGTGCTGGTAAGGGCAGGGGCTTTATACCACGATATAGGCAAGGTAGATAATCCGCAATATTTTATCGAGAACCAGAATACGGCAGTTAGCCCGCACGATAAATTGCCTTACGAGCAAAGTGCACAGATCATTATTCAGCACGTGCATAAGGGAATTGAGATTTTAAGAAAGAACCAGATTCCTGAAGCGATTATTGATTTCATCAGAACACACCATGGCAATACCCGGGTAGATTATTTTTATCAGTCGTTTTTAAAAAATTCTCCTGAAAAATTTGTTGATGAGAACATTTTCCGCTACCCCGGACCAATACCTTTTAGCAAAGAAACTGGTGTGTTAATGTTGGCAGATTCGGTGGAAGCAGCCTCAAGAAGTCTGAAAAATCCCGATGCGCAGAACATAAATGACCTGGTTGAACGCATAATTAACTATAAATTGGAACAAAATCAGCTTGATGATTGCGATTTAACGCTAAAAGATATTGAAACTATCAAATTGATATTCAAGACGATGCTGATGAGTATCTATCATGTGCGCATAGATTATCAACAATTATCATAATTTTTTTTTGCAGAATAACTTGTTTTACTATATTTGCAGACCTCAAAACAACGCCGGTAGGGCGGAAAAACGAGGTTGAAAGGTGAGGTGCCTGAGAGGCCGAAAGGAACAGTTTGCTAAACTGTCGTACTGGTAACGGTACCGCGGGTTCGAATCCCGCCCTCACCGCTGAATGAAAAAAAAGTTGGTCAAAAAAATGGAAAACCCAATAAAATCCATATCTTTGCCATCCCTTAGAAATAAGGTTAAATAAAAGATCGATACCAAAGTTCGGGATGTAGCGTAGCCCGGTATCGCGCCACATTTGGGATGTGGAGGTCGTAGGTTCGAATCCTGCCATCCCGACTAAAAAGTTTATCCCCTTTTAAAACAGGATTAAAAAAAGATCGATACCAAAGTTCGGGATGTAGCGTAGCCCGGTATCGCGCCACATTTGGGATGTGGAGGTCGTAGGTTCGAATCCTGCCATCCCGACGAGAAAACGGATGCATTTTGTATCAGAAAAACCCTCTAAATTCACTATTTAGGGGGTTTTTTCGTTTTACACGTGTCAAAATGCCATAACTGGGTGCAATCCATTCTGCCCCTATTTTAATCCTAAACTCTTTTTCCGACCATTACTTTTTTTACCGAAAAAATGAATTTTTTAATCAAAAACTTAAAAAAATGATTTTCCGTAATTTTGTCCATCTTTTTAGGTGTTTTCAGGTGGCAGAATAGGGGAAAATTTTTTGGAGAAAATCTTATGAAAAAAAGAGAAATTATCCGCCTTGAAAGATGTTTAAAGGCCGGAAAAGAAGCAAAAATCAGAATCAAAATTTTACCCCTAAAATTTGACCCTAAGTCCGGTCAGAAAAAACTGAAAAAATCTCATGTTTTGTCCATTTGCAGTCGGGGTGCAATTTTACCGGAATCCAGCCACAGTGCAGGGATCAGAAAGTTCGCATTGGAGATTGCACAAGGGCCGTCGGTTTTTGCTTCGGAGCAAGTGATCTTTGATGTAAAGAGGAAGGAAAGTAAATTTTTAACAGCTTAAAATCGATTTTCTTCCAAGGGGCATGCATCAGCTTATGCTTTACCAACGAGGAAGAAGTGAAAGGAGAAAGAGAAAAATGAAAAAATCACACACCTTCAGTTTACAGTATTATTTAAAACTTGAAAACGAAGAGGCGGGTAAGGCACCACTTTACCTACGGATTTCGGTTGATGGGAAAGTTGTTAAATACGCATTGAAAAGACAGGTCACAATAAAATTTTGGAACCAGAAGGCACAACGGCTCAATGGGAATTTTCCCGAGCATCTCCAGATCCGGGATAGGATGAGGCAGGTCACCAATGAAGTTAATACCGCGTATAGCGAGCTGCTCTACGAAAACAAGCCGGTAACGGCTGAGGCTATAAAGATGAGGATAACAGGAGGAGAGATCGGAATTTTGTTGTCACAGCTCTTAAAGTACCATAGAGAGGAAACAGGAAAGCTCCTGAGTTGGGGGACTATGAAGAATTATGTTTCCACAGAGCGCTTTCTCACAGAATTTCTGGCCAAGCAAAAACGCGACGATATCTTACTGGCAAAAATTGACTTCAGGTTTATTACAGAGTTTAGTGTTTTCCTTAGGACTAAAAAAACTGATCCAGGTCAGCGCCCGTGTACGCATAATACGGTCATGAAGCATATGGAGCGTTTTCAGAAAATGATGGGATTAGCCCTTAAATTCGGCTGGATAAATAAAGATCCCTTTACCCATTTCAAAAGGCATATCATCCAAAAAGATAGGGATTGTCTGAGTGGGGCTGAAATTGAGAGGATAAGAGTCGTAGAGCTCCCTGAGTACACGCACCAGGTTATCAGGGACATGTTTTTGTTCTGCTGCTATACTGGCCTGGCTTACAACGAGATTTCAAGGCTTAATAAAGCTGCCATCGTCTGCGATGAAGAGGGAGAGTATTGGATAGAGATGATCAGGCAGAAAACTTTCAATTCCTCAGAGCGTAAGTTTCATGTGCTGATACTTCCAGAGGCGAAGGTGACACTGAATAGATATTGGGAGCTTTTAGGGGAAGACTTATATGAGCCCATATTTCCTTGTCCCACCAATCAGGCGACAAATAGGTGTTTGAAAATCATCGGAAGACGGGCAGGCATTTTAAAGGTACTCACTTTCCATATCGCAAGGCACACTTTTGCAACCACGGTTACCCTCGAGCGGGGAGTGTCGATAGAGAGCGTGTCGCATATGCTTGGGCACTCGAGTATTCGCACTACTCAGGTTTACGCTAAAGTTAAAAAGAAGAAGGTGGCGATGGAAATGAAAGCCTTAAGTAGGGAACTGTTAGTTCAGCAGGAGATAGAATTACCGCCTGCCGATTAATATTGAGCTGAATGTTGTGGAGAGCATTTCCCCACAGCATTGCTGTTTTGAGAGCATTTACAGCAGCTTTAAAACAAATCACTTTTCCTTCGGCTACAATTTGGGCCAAATTAAATCAAATGAGCCCTAACGGAAGTAACAGCTTGTGGTTATTAGCTAATATTGATTAACCAAACACATCATTCCCATCATATATGAGAACACGAGAGAGTTTTGGGGTTAGGTTCTTCCTTAAAAAAGAACAGGAGATTAATGGATCT
Source organism: Pedobacter sp. GSP4 (assembly GCF_051857575.1). NCBI lineage: Bacteria > Pseudomonadati > Bacteroidota > Sphingobacteriia > Sphingobacteriales > Sphingobacteriaceae > Pedobacter > Pedobacter sp. GSP4. The sequence continues at coordinate 57,067 of NZ_JBPZIR010000006.1, forward strand.
TGTCCGATTTATCTTCGCATTACAGTGAATGGCAGCTCAGCGAGCCTTAAGACGACTAGAGTCGTTGAAATATGTAACTGGGAACAGAACATGCAGCGGGTAAAGCCTGGATCAAAGGGTGAGATAGGGATTGTAGAAATGATGAGCGGTTTACGCCAAAAGATATATGATACGGTAAATCTGCTTAAGCATGAAAAACGGATATTAACAGCCAATGAGATTAAATTAAGGCTCACTAAAGGCGCAGAAAGATATAATCTGTGGAGATTGTTTGACTACCATGCAGCCCAGGAGGGTAAATTGCTCTCAGTAGGCACTATGATCGCTTATGGAACCACAAGACGATACCTAGAGAAATTTATTGCATTACGGGATCTCAAAGATCTCCCCTTAACTGCGCTGAACTTTAAGTTCATTACTGATTTTGGTATATTCCTGCGGACCAGTTCCTTAAGAAAATACCGGTCTTGTGGGAACAATACCTCGATGAAACATTTAGATAGACTAAAGAAACTTATGGGTCTCGCAATACGTTTGGAATGGATAAAGAAGAACCCATTTGAATTCCATAGACGCCATTTGATCAAAAATGACCGGGAATGCCTTAATGAGCAGGAATTGGAGTTGATTAAAAATGCTCCATTGAAAAGTCAAAAACAGCAATTGGCCCGGCATCTATTCATATTTTCTTGTTATACAGGACTCGCTTTTTCTGAGATCGATAGGCTGAAGGCGGTGGATGTGAGCGCTGATGAGGAAGGTTACCAGTGGATTGAGATGAATAGAAAAAAATTACGAAGTACTAGCTCGCGAAATTTTCATGTTTTGATTTTACCCCCAGCAAGAGAGATTCTCAGTTTGTATGCAGGCGATGCCAGGGCAAGGAGACGTGGTACTGTTTTTCCAGGAATGACGAACGCTGCAATAAATAATCACATTCATAACATTGCCAGAAAGGTTGGGATAAGCAAAAACGTGAGCTTTCATCTTGCCAGGCATACCTTTGCAACTACCGTTACCTTGGCTAACGGGATATCCATGGAAACAGTATCCCATATGCTTGGACATGCCAGCATCAAAACAACCGAGATTTACGCAAAGATGAGCCGAAAACGGGTAGCAAACGAAATGAAGGCATTGAGGAAGAAGTAAAGGAACACTGGATTGCCATGATAAAATCAGGGGGGCGCTAAGCGGGATTAAACAAAAAAAGTCTAACTCCACCGGGCGGCCTCCCTGTTCCGCTGCCTTTAGTTTATAGCTCCAAGGTTGCAGCAATCATCATGTGAGGACTTAAAGATAAAAGATCGGAGTCCAGTTCTGTCAAAGAGATGAGTTCAAGCAGTCTCGCTTTTTTCAAAGGATCTGCCCAGCTCTGAAAAAAGCTGTTGTCCATCCAGGCCATACCCTCAACTGCATGAATAGCGTCAACGTTAAAGCCACAGCAGGCGAATTCTTCCTTAAGTTCATTCGGCCTATGATAGTAAGCCCGGGAAAGAATACCCTGCATACCTTCAGGAGCATCGTGTTCTCCAGTGATCAGCGCCGAGATACACATCTGAAATATGCTCGGATTATGGATTAGGCCAGTATTCAAAGCAGCAAGTGTGGAAGCGGCACGGGTAATGGCAAAACCTAATACGATACCCCCAGGCCGCAGTATCCTTCGGCTTTCCCGTATAGCTTGTAACCTATCTTCCTGCCGCTGCAAATGGTAGAGCGGCCCATGAAGAATAACCAGGTCAAAACTGGAATTTTCGAAGGGAAGGTTACCAGCCTGGCCAAGAAGGCAGCTGAATACGGATCCCCCTTTAGCTTTTTTTTGTGCTTTTTGAACATGCCCGGGCACGGGATCAACCAGATAGACCTTGTGCCCCAGAGCAGAAAGCCAGGCCGAGTAATGCCCCGTTCCTCCTCCGATATCAGCTATCCTAAGCGGCATTTGCCCAAGGTAGGCTGTGATAAGCATTTTATTTCTTTCAAATTCCAGTGGCCCCAGGCCGGTCTTTAGACGCGAGTCTTCGCAGGATTGATTATAAAAATCAGTTATAGCAGGATCAATAAGATTCATAAAGTGAGTAGAGCAAAATTAAACACAACAAAACACCTCCGAAGGATAGTGGTAACCTGCGGAAAATTTGGACAAGGTGCCCATGGAGTGATATGTTTAGCAAACTTTAATGGTACTAATTTATAAAAACATCATATATTTCTCAAATCAGTCGTGATCCTTTTTAACTTTTTTTTAAACATGCGTAGACCTATTAATCTTTTTTCGCAAAACCAGGTTTTTGGAGCGCTAAATTTTAATATATTTACATCCCCCTTGGTAGGGGACACTTTTATCTAAATTAGCCTGATCAGGATTGAGAAGGCTTTTTTTATTTAAGGCATTTAGCTCATTTCACAATTGGCCTCCACGAGAGCGATATCAGCTTCGTTACAATTAATCAGGCATATATTTTGTAAAATAGGTGGGGGGATAACTGATCTTGCAATGGCTTAAAGAGGAAAGCAGGTATCAGGTTATATCCTTCCATTGAGTAACTTTGCCGACTAAAGAACATCACATGAAATGGATCACCCGTGAACGCCCTAAGATTGACCGGATTGCCTGCCCCTGGCTGATTAAACGTTTTGTCGATTTCGATGCAGAAATCATCTATGTACCCTATGATGAAGTGTTGGCGGAAGCCCAAAAGACCGGGGCTATACCTTTCGATCTGCCAGATGTAGAATATTCACATTATGATGACCCGTGTACTTTTGATTATATCATCAAAAAGCATCAACTGAATGATCCGGCGCTTTTACGGATTGCAGCCATAGTCCGTGGCGCAGATACCGATCGGCATGATTTTGCTTCTCAGTCGGCGGGATTGGAAGCAATATTTTCCGGTTTGGCTTATAACATCAGCGATGATCGGGAGCTGTTAAAAATAGGCATGATCATTTATGACGGCCTCTATAGCTGGGCGACCCACTTGTTTAAAAATAAACATGCACAGGATGGCCCTGTCGAGCAGCTGCTTTTACAGGTTTACCATCAATACCTCAAACGGGAAAAAGGGAAAAAGATTCCGGAATGGGCCGAAACGCTTAAGGAAATGATCCAGGATCAACTCGACACCAACATGGTCTTTAGTCTGCAGAAGGCATCGCAGGAACTGGAGATCAATCCCGCATACCTTTCACGGGAATTTTCAAAATATTTTGATAACATGACCTTTGGTGATTACATGCGTAAACTTCGAATAGAAAAGGCCTGTGAGCTCATCGAAAACACAAGCCATAGTCTGACCGAAATCGGTTATCTGACTGGCTTTTCCGATCAGAGCCATTTCAATAGGATTTTTAAGAAGGTCATTGGCCAGAGTCCGTCGCTATACCGGAAATTTCAAAGGAATAAAAATTAAGACATTAGTGGGGGATTGCGGGAAAAGTAGTTCTTGCCCAATTTTGGTGGCTTTTAGTTACTGAGTACTTCAGGTATCTAATAAAAGGTATTTGGTAAGATCCTCTCAAACATAGTTATTACCTCATAGATAGGTTTAATAGCCATTCCTTTTTTACGGTATAAAAAAATATCAAGTGACTATTATGCGCAGTCTGCGGATTTCAGTGTACGCGAAACATTTATTATGTCCCCGAACAATTTATCGACTATCAACATTGGTCACCTCATTTTCCCCAAACTAGCTGTCAATTTGATTGCCAGATTACGGCATGGCTTGTCCCTTTCCCAGTGATTAAATACAGCAACTTCTTCATGTGAGCAATCCGATACCGTTTGAAGTGATAAAAGAAGTGCAAAGTGTTTACAGAAAATAGTCACATAAACCATTTGCCGCCGTAGCTGTTTGAATGGTATGAATATACTTCAACGAAATGTTTACCTCCTGCTCATTGTATCCATTAGTTTAACCTTATTGTATTTCGGGAGCACCTTTCTGATTCCACTTTGCCTAGCCGCGATTTTCTCGATGGTTTTTATTAGGCTCTGCAACTGGCTGGAGTGCAAAGGTATCCCACGAGGATGGGCGGCGCTACTCTGTCTAGTGCTTTTCGTGTTTTGTATCAGCATCATAGCCGGGCTGCTTTATTGGCAATTAGGCAGTCTATCGGAAAATCTCGATGAGATGAAAAGACGTCTAGGAGAGATGTTAAACCAGTTCAAGGGATGGATTGATGAAAAAATAGGCGTAGATGAGAAAAAGCAGGCAGAACTGATAAAAGAGAGTAGCGGTGCCACTGGCAGCCTGCTTGCAGGTTTTGCCAGCGGCTTAGTGAGCGTAGGGGTAAATATTATTCTGGTACTGGTGTATATGTACCTCAGCCTTTATTATAGGGGACATATAAAGCTGTTTATCCTAAAGGTCGTGCATATTGAAAACAGGGAGGCTACTTCACTCATCATCCATGAATCCGGCAAGGTTGCCCAGCATTACTTAAGCGGCATGGCCGCAATGATAGGAGCATTGTGGTTACTTTATGGCATTGGCTTCAGTATTGTAGGGGTGGAGAGTGCTATCTTTTTTGCCGTCCTATGTGGAATATTGGAGATTGTTCCCTTTATCGGCAATCTGACTGGAACTGGCATTACCATACTTGCTGTAGTGGCGCAGGGAGGTGATGGCAAAATGATAATTGGTGTATTGATTGTTTATACGCTTGTTCAGTTTCTACAAACCTACATCCTGGAACCCCTCATTGTGGGCGAACAGGTGAATATCAACCCCTTTTTTACTATATTATCCATTGTATTTGGCGAGCTAGTTTGGGGTGTGGCAGGTATGATATTGGCCATACCGATTATGGGTATTTTAAAGATCATCTGCGACCGGGTACCACCGTTCCAGCCGGTAGGTTTTTTGATCGGGTTAAAACAAACAAAGATCAGGAAGGCCTATCTGTTCGGTAGAAAAAAATAGCTGCCATCTCTCACAGTAGAGAACTATTTGATTTCAGCTTCCTGCGGAAATTGGAATGACTTGAGTATCTTGTAAGACGTGTTGCACGATTTATCTGCGATAAACCTCGACAACTCTACCCTAAGTTAGAACAGCGCATTCCCCAAAGGTACATCGCTTCCTATTTGGGTATCACTCCGGTTTTTTAAGTATGACTCGTAAGAGGAAAGGGTAGAGCTACTACTCCTCTAACTACTATTGTTTACCCAAAGAGAGCTAATGGGAATAACCTGGAGAGCGTAAATTACCGCTTGCCCTTAAGCTTTTGCATCGTATTGCGTAAAAAACTTTCCTTGTCCTTCTTCACCTGCTTAAGAAAGGCCAGGTGTGTTTCCGATAAGTCAAAGTATTTCTCCCCCCAGAGATAGATCTCTATCATAACGGGCAAGAGGTCAATCCCCTTTGGGGTTAGCTTATACAATACCTTGGCCTTGCTTTCCGGATGCCCAGCCTTCGATATTATACCTGCACCTTCCAAGGTCTGTAGCCTTGAGGCGAGTATGTTCGTGGCGATCTTCTCCTCAGATTTCAAAAAGTCGCCATAGGTACGTTCTTTATCGTACATCAGGTCCCTTACGATAAGCAGCGACCATTTATCTCCCCATATGTCCAGCGAACTGCTCACTGGACAGCCCGAACGGGTTTTTATTTCTTTCATAAAAAAAACCACTTGCATTTTAAAAGTGTTTTTATTTATCTTTACACTTGCAATTTGCAAGCAAAAATAATGAAACTAATTCTATAAACCATTTTAAATTCTCAGTTATGATTTTTACTAAAACAACCATCGATGACAGCTATTGGAAGGTGAGCATCGACAACCCGCCGGTAAATGTTTTCGATCCTGAGTTTTCAGTCCAATTACGCTCGTTAATAGACGAGCTCGAAGAAAACCAAAATCTAAAAGTTGTAGTTTTCGAAAGTGCCAACCCTGAATTTTACGTAGCACATGCAGAATTGGTGAATATTTTCGAATTTCCCAAGGGTGAAGGAAAAACAGGGCTTTCCAAGTCATGGCCAGATATAGCAAAACGTTTGGAGCAGGCACCTTTCGTGAGTATTGCTTCAATCAGAGGCAGGGCGAGGGGATTGGGAAGCGAATTTATTCAGGCTTTCGACATGCGTTTTGCGAGCAAGGAAAAAGCCATTTTCTCACAACCAGAAATAGGTATAGGATCTTTTCCCGGCGGAGGGGGACTGGAACGGTTGCACCTGCTAACCGGAAAGGCGAGGGCTTTAGAGATCATACTTAGCGGAGATGACTTCGACGCCGAGACTGCTGCGGCATATGGATGGATCAACAGGGCTTTCGCAGACAGCGAGCTCGATGCTTTTGTTGATAATCTCGCCCGCCGAATTGCATCTTTCGATCTTAAGATCATCCAAAAGATCAAAGCTGTGATGAACGAAAGGGTGGTTATTCCAAAGAACGAGCATATTACCGAAACGCAGATCGCTTTTTTTGCTTCGCTGACCGAGCCTGAGGCCAGGACAAGGATAAAAGCCCTATTAGAAAAAGGCCTACAAACTTACGGAGAGGTAGAATTAAATTTAGGAAAGTACTTGTAAAATATAGAAAATGAAAGCAATTGTGGTAAATGCGCCAGGTGGAACAGAAAACTTAGTCTACAGTGAAATATAAAAACCATCGGTGCAGGCTGAAGAAGTGCTCGTAGCGGTGAAGGCCATCAGTGTTAATCCGGTGGATGCAAAGGTGAGGGCGGGACATGGTATTTTTCAATTATTAAAGGAACAAAAGCCCTTGATCCTTGGCTGGGACATCAGTGGTACTGTGGTGGCCAAAGGAAAAGAAACAGAGTTTAATATCGGAGATGAAGTTTTTGGAATGATTAACTTTCCCGGTCACGGCAAAGGATACGCTGAGTTTGTAGCGGCACCTGCAGCACAGCTGGCCCTGAAACCTAAAAACGTTTCACATGCAGAGGCCGCATCTGCAACGTTGGCAGCACTGACTGCCTATCAGGCATTAATTACCCATGCAAAGGTTCAAAAAGGCCAGAGAGTGTTAATCTATGCAGCCGCAGGCGGCGTTGGTCATTTCGCAGTTCAGATAGCAAAATTTCTAGGCGCAGATGTCACTGGCAGTTCTTCCAAAAAAAACAGAGAGTTCCTAATGGAACTGGGCTGCGATGAGCATATAGATTATCATGATTTTGATTGGCAGTTAGTTTCCGGGCAATATGATTTCGTGATGGATACCGTCGGTGGAGACAATATCGAGAAATCTTTATTGGCCCTAAAGCAAGGCGGTTTTCTTATCAGCATCCCTTCTGGACTAAGCGAAGAGATACAGACAAAAGCCAAGGAAAAAAATGTAAACGCTATGTTTTTTCTAGTGTCCTCAAATGGTGATGATATGGCGGTACTCTCCCAATGGTTACACCAGGGGATCATAAAACCTTATATTGAAAAAACTTTTCCATTTTCTGAGATGGCAAAAGCACACCAGCAAATTGAAAGCGGGCGAACGATAGGCAAAGTGGTAGTTACATTATAAACATGCCCATAACATTGAAATGATCCCGTTCTGCTTTTTTGCAGACCGGGATTTTTCTCCTAACATCGCAAAAAAGTTATTTGGCGATCGGTCTGTCCAGTTGGAAAATGATCTGGTCCAATGGAGTGATGGGGCGGGATGCTAAGTATGTATGGTGGATAAACAGTCTAGCAGGTCAGTCTTTTAGGGTTTTTAAGCGTGAGTTTAGGCTTGATGAAACAATTGTTCGAGGTAAGGCCTGCAAAGTTTCCAGTATTTGAAAAATGAAGAATATTCGCCACTAATTTCAGGAAACATCCAATCGTAACTATCCTTTTTCCCAGTATAGTAACTAAAAGCAGGGTGTTGCTTAGAAATGAAAATTTCATTAGCAGGTAGCTCACTGCTGCTATGTAAATCTGCCAGTTCAGTTAGTTCACCGGTAAATATCTTAATCCCGGAGATGTTTTCAGATAGCCCAATAATAAAATCGATTACTTTTTTGCCAACAGGATATTTCAAAAAATGGCTCGGTTCTAAAAGCAATACCCGATTAGCCTGTTCATCTTTTCGCCACAAAGGGTCAAGATTGTAGCTGTTATATATGATAGTAGGTTTGGATATATCTATCGCCGGGATTTCGGTTTCTGGAAGAACAGCTTCCAGTTTTATGGTACTGCGATTTTTTAAGATATCTGGAATAGGTATGGATGGGAGTTCATCGTAGCTGCGATCTAAAAATGTACCCCGCTGAGCGCTTAAGGTATACTTGTTGATATTCTCCTGGTTGCAGTAATATTTTTTGGAAGAAAATGCTCCGGATACCCATTGCCAGCTTGCACTGTTACTTGCGATATCTCCATCCAAGAGGTGATAATATAACCATCTGGATGGTATTTGCCAACGGGTTCTGCCAATATTACATATAATGGAGGCAATATACATTCTCAGATGGTTGTGCATATAACCGGTTTGATAAAGCTTTACTATCCCCTGATCTACTGTGGTAATTCCAGTTCTTGCTTGCTGAATAGATGTTATCATATCATACTCCTTAGCATCAGGCTGCCCACTGCCGATATCCTCCCAGATTAAATCTTTTCTCTCCTGCCAGATGCGCTGATAATATTCCCGCCATGCCAGCTCCTGCAGAAATTTTTCGGCTGTTCGCAAATCAAATCCCTTGGCAATAATTTCCTTTAGGATTTCTTTTAGGCTGATCACGCCACGGGAAATGTACGGTGATAACATGCTCACAGCACCATTGGTGAAGTTCCTGGTTTGGGCGTATCGGACCGGATCCAATGCCGCAACCTGTTCCAAGATTTTAAGGTAATCTGTCGTAAATGCTGTTCCGGTCATTTCTATCGTTTGCTTATTTTGTTCATTAAAGCTGCCCGCTGGCGGGCGCACCTGAGATGAGATATCTCTATGTTCGTTAATATTGCATGCTTGAGAGCTTTATCCCTCCCCCGGTTTTCTACGTGTTAAAGCTTTACGCCTGCATATGTTTTCTCATCAGGATAATAACTTTCCGCCGTTTCAATCCGGATTTCACTGCCATAGCTCAGATAAGCTTGTTTCTAGCTATTCGGTGAGTTTTTGCAGTTTCTGCATCTATCGCTGCAGTATTTTACCTCAGACCATACTTTTTCCCACTTTTTGCGCCAGGTAAATGGCCTGAGGCAGTGAGCACAGATTTTTGAAGGCAGGTTTTCCTTTTTAACAGCTTTCATCGGCTGATCAATTTCGGTAATAGCTGCTTTTGAGCGCACAACCGAGCAACAGTACGAGCTTGCGGGGATTTGAAATACGAATCCTTTCATTCATGATTTGCGCCGCGGTTTTGCGCTTAATCTTTTCGAAAAGCTTTTTATAATAGGTATAGGCCAGATAAACACCCATGCGTGAAGACCTTGGTAATTTTTTTATACCCGGTAACGCTGCATCAAATTCTGCTGATATTTCTTGCTCAATAGCAAGTTTTTCAGCTGTAGAAAATCTGGCTAAATCTACCCCAGGAAAATAATTTCGGTTCAATTGGTTAAAATCTGCGCGAACATCCCTGAGAAAATTTACTTTCTGGAAAGCAAACCCAAGTTTCATGGCAGATTCTTTTAAACGCAGATAATCTGCAGGGTCACCTTCTACAAATACTTGCAGGCACATCAGGCCTACAACTTGAGCCGAGCCCAGTATATAGCGTTCGTATTTTTGAGGCGTATATGCTTCCTGCTTAAGGTCCATTTCCATGCTTTCCAGAAATAGGTCTATGAGCTGGTGATCAATATGGTAGCGGTTTACCGCTTTTTGAAAAGCATTAAGGATAGGATTTAAACTGATTTTATCATGAACGGCCTCATAACAGTCATTTTTTAGTTTCCCGAGCAAAAGTGCCTTATCATAGTCATGGAAACTGTCCACAACCTCATCAGCAAGCCTTACAAATCCATATATGGCATAGACAGCTTCCCGGTGGCTTCTCTCCAGAAAACCGATAGCCATAGAAAAGCTAGTGCTATAGGTTTTTGTTACTACCTTGCTGCATTTTGCAGATACTAGGTCAAAGATAATCTTCATTTATATCGGTTTATTGCTCCCAAAATTTTGGACAAAGTGGAAATTTTCGAGTTTTTGCAGCAGCATGATCAACCTGGTTTTTTCTTCGGGAGTAAGGGGGGCGGTAACATTGGCTGATGCTGCGCGTATATTATCCATGGCCTTGTTTAATGCTTCAGCTCCCTTTGAGGTCATGGTTATTACCAGGCTGCGCTTATCTATCCCCGATGAGTGCTGGGTAATTAAGCCCTTATCAGAAAGCCGTTTGATTATCAGCGTTCCCGCAGGCTTGTCATGGATGTTCTCTTTGATCAGTTTTGATTTACTCATCTCTCCGCAGGCCTGTAGATTTATCAGGTAGATGAATTCATCGGGTGTGGAAAATATACTGCCATTTATCGCGGATTTTGCCTGTATTTTAGCGTACCTGTAAAGATGGACCAAGGCAGTGTTAATTACACTATCTGCGGAGCGTCCATTTACTTTTCCTGTCCATTCAGGCTCCTCTTCGCTTATGTTTTCCCCGTCATTGCCCCGTGAGTCAATCCATTTTAAAAATGAGCTCAGATTATCCTGCGCATCAGCGCCACTGCTTTCGTATTTTTCTACCAGGGATAGTAAATCATTTATCAGCTTATACATCATTATCTATATCTATAATAGTTAGTAATTTGGGTTTATTTAAGGCAGCTCTTTTCTAAAAAGATGTGATCAGGCTACCGATGCCACCATCTACGGGAATAATCTGTCCGGTTATCCAGCCGCTTTCCGAGGAGAGCAGGAAAGCTATAGCTGCGCTGATATCTTTTGGCTGGCCATATTTCCCCAAGGGGTGCCTTTTTGCTGCAGCTTCCATTTTCTCGGGCGTGTTGAGGAGTTTGGATGCTAGCGGCGTAGCTGTGAGGGACGGCGCAACGGCATTGACCCTAATTCGATTGCTGCTGAGTTCTGCGGCCAAAGAAATGGCCAGTCCTTCCACCGCCGCTTTAGCGGCCGCAATACTGGCATGGAAAGGCATTCCCCTGCGCGCTGCAACAGAGCTTATCAGTACGATTGATGCCCAGGGAGCAGCCTTTAGAGAATTTAGTGATTGCTGAACGGCTAACGCAGCCCCGATTACATTAAGTTTTAAATCCTCAATAAATTCAGCCTCAGAGATTCTTGCGAAAGGCTTGAGATTAATACTTCCCACGCAATATAACAGGCCGTGAAGTTCATCAGGCAGAAAAGAGGATAGACCTTTAGTAAAATTAAGGACATCAAATTCCAGATAGCGTACTGAACCGGGCCAAAGCGGTGAACGGCCTCTGCTGGCCGTGAAAACATTTGCACCCTGGGCACTTAAATATTGGACCAAATCCAACCCGATTCCAGAACTCCCACCGATGATAAGAATATTTTTATTGTTAAACCTCATGATCACTGACTGAAATAATTAATATATTTATAAACTAATATCGCTAAATAAAGTTTATAAATAAACTAAATATTTTCATCAACTATGTTGGCGGATACCCTTTAGCTATAAAGTCAAGTGATATTGGATGATTTAAATCTTCTCATTAATTTAGTCACATGCTTTTTGATTTCAGCCTCTACAGTTGTCTGCTCTTGATTTTCTTTTTTCACCTGCTGGTGTATAGTTTTCTTTTTTTTAAAAGGGGATTAAAACAGGGTAATTATTCAGATAAGCTTATGGGATGGTTCCTCATCGTTGCTGCGATGGCAATCATCCCGTTTATGGTAGGCTTTGCTGGCTGGTATGATAATCAGCCTTACCGGGATATTCTGTTTTTTGTCCCATTCGTTCACAGCCTTTTCATCGGGCCATTGTTATATTTTTATACCAAATCCATTTCTAATTACAACTTTCGGATAAGGGGCCGGGCGTACCTTCATCTGCTGCCCGGACTGGTTTACCTGATAGTCAATATTGCCCTGAGTTTGATTGATGTTTTTATTTATAAAAGATATAACCTGACTAATGAATATAACGACCCGGATTTTTCAGACTGGTATACAATATTGTCCATGCTAAGTGTGCTGATATACCTTTTTCTATCCATCCGTTATTACAACAGTTATAAAAAGTACACCAGAATTGCCACTTCATTTGCCGATGCGGCCAGTTTGCAGTGGCTCAGGAACTTTTTATACGCCTTTTCTCTCCTGAGCATCATGCCAATTATCAGGACAATACTATCAAACTTTAGTTTCTTTGAACGGATGCGCTATTTTGGCCCCTGGTATTACTACCTCGGTTTTGCCATCGTAGTTTACTATATAGCCATCAGTGCTTACCATGCCATCTATCTCCCGATCTACAAACTTGAATTTAATCCTGATCTACTCCAGGGGTTCCCAGAGCAGGATTCAGCTGCAGAAAATGAGGCCGGAAATCTCGGCCCGGAAATCAAAAAAACTGACATTGCCCAAGAGAAAATGATCACCCTCAGGAATGGACTGCTCGAAGTGATGGAAGCTGAACTACTGTTTGAAAGGGCAGACCTCACTTTAAGTGAGGTTGCAAAAAAACTCGGCACAAATTCTGTACTGCTGAGCAGGGTAGTGAACCAGCATTTTAAACTTAATTTTAACGACTACATCAATCAATACAGGGTGGAGGCGGTAATTAAACGTATCGCAATGCCGGAGTTTAAAAACCAGACACTACTTGCCATAGCTTTTGATTCAGGCTTCAACTCAAAGGCCACCTTCAACCGGAGTTTTAAAAAAATTACCGGAAAGAACCCAAAAGAGTTTCTAAACCGCGATTTAAGTAGCAGATTATAATTTGAGCCTCAAAAAGATTGCTTCAGATTATTATATGAGGCGATGAAAAGCATCTTAATCCCCAGCTTTGAGGAAAAAAGATATTATGCGTCAAATTATTTCTTTGTTGTGCTTATTGTTTTCTGGAAACTGTCTTTTAGCACAGGGGAGGGACAGCCTCAAAAAACCGGACAGCTTAAAAACATATAGACTGGATGAGGTGACGGTAAAAACCGCAAGATCCCCACTTCAGGTAAAAACAGATAAGATAGTCCTTCAGGTGGAGGCAATGCCGACGGCAACCGGCCTTAGCGCACTTGATCTGCTCAGGCAGATACCAGGGGTTAGCGTTGATGGCCAGGATAATGTTAAGATCAGCGGCAAAAGTGGTGTACAGGTCCTGCTCGATGGAAAAATTCAAACGCTTAACAACCAGCAGCTCATCTCGCTATTAAAGGGAACAATGGGCGCTAACCTAAAGTTAATTGAGCTAATGTCCAGCCCTTCTTCCAGATATGATGCAGCAGGCAATGCCGGCATCATTAATCTGGTATTCAAAAAATCTGGAAATTATGGTACTAGCGGAAGTGTGTCCGTGGGCTATCAGAAAATGCAGCACTACAAACAGAACAATGCTTTGAACGCAAATTACAGGGGAAAGAGAGTAACGGCATTTGTAAATGGCAGTTTAGATAACAGTTTACAGTATACCAGGGTAAGCAGCCTGCGGATCTTAAGCAACCGGGTTTTGGATCAAAATGGAACAGAGCGACAGGGCTACAGCACCTCCATGATCCGTAGTGGTCTGGATTATGCCGTAAGCGAAAAGCATAAACTGGGAGCAGTGCTGAATTTCCAGCGGACGTGGGATGATTTTCCATCAGACGCCAATACGTTATCCTCCGGGGATGTTGAAGACCTGCTCTTGACCGCTACAGTTGCAAACCTGAGCGAAAACCGTTTATCGGCTAACTTGAGCTACGGATATTCTGGAAGAAAAGATGATAAATTTACTGTCGATGCAGACTGGATGCGTTATAATTCCATATTAGCCAACCGTGTGGAGAATAAATTTACAAACCTTAATAAGGAACTGCATTTTAACAGTAATACCAGTAGCGAGATCAACTTATTCTCAATCAAAGCCGATTATATTTTTAAGCTCAGGAAAATAAACATCGAGTCGGGCCTAAAGTTCTCCTCGGGAATAACAGGCAATGCGTTAAGGGCAGAACAAGGTGATAATAGCACCGGCCAGGCGCAGTTTAACGGTTTTGATTATCGCGAAAAAATAGCCGCCGCCTATCTCACGGCCCAGTATACGTATGATAAGATAGAGCTTCAGATTGGGCTGCGCGCCGAAGATACAAGAATGAAAGGCCTTTCGGTTGACCAACAGGGCCTGAAGATTGCCTTACCGGACACTGCCTACCTGAATCTATTTCCGTCCCTCTTTTTGCGCTATCAGATCAAGGAGAATAACAGTATAGGCTTTACTTATAGCCGAAGGGTCAGCAGGCCTTCCTTTCAGGACCAAAATCCATATTTGTACCGCACGGATGCCTATTACGCTTCTAGAGGGAACCCGCTCTTACTGCCGCAGTTCACCCAAAATCTCGAAATCGATTACACCTGGGAGGGAGGGAAGCAGATTAAAATAAATTACAATACAACCAAAAATCTGATCGAAACTATCAGAACCCAGACAGGGGATCAAACATTGGCCCTTCCGGTCAATGCCGGCAAAAGAAGCTTTCTCAACATCAGTGTAAGCACCCCTCTTAAATTTAGCAAATGGTGGAATGGCTACTTTTCTGCCGAACCCTATTATCAGTTTTACATCGCCGACCTGAGTGCTTATAATGGTTTGGATAAAATAAATAAGGGCGGGGCCGGTTTTAATGGTTACTTAAGCAATAGTTTTCAGCTTGGAAATCATTGGAAAGCCGGCTTAAGCAGCTGGTTCAATTATGCCAGCCGTTCATCCATATACAGTACAAAGCCAATTTACAGCGTTGATTTTTCGTTGAAGAATACTATGTTCAGGGAGAAGCTGGGGCTTACTATGGTTTTAAGGGATATTTTTAATACACAGAAATGGGAACAGACTGCAATATTGGGAAGTGTCAATCAAACTAGTCTGAGAAAGTGGGAAAGCAGGGGCATATATTTCGGTTTGAACTACAATTTCGGGAATAAAAAAATAAAGGCTTCAGCATCCAGTAAGGGGATTACAGAGGAGCAGAACCGTATCAGATCAAGATCATAGATCGTGTTAGAGGTTTTAATTCCTCCCATTATCGCCCCTTGAGCTTTATCTTTTATTTTCATGCACCAATAGAATAACTGAGCTCCTTTGAGTGATATGGAGCTGGCATATTACCTAATAGAGGTCCCGTCCAACTAGCGGAAGACCAAAACATAATATGCCAAGGAACGTAATAGGCAATAAATCAAAAGAACAGCCGAGCGGTCAACGGAGATAAGATAGGAAGTCGGGCTATAATTCCCCGGCACTCACATCACCGCCCAGCTTTGCGGCAAGCGCCGCAACCATACCCGAAAGGCGGTCAATATCAAAAGGCTTTGGCATAAAATCATCCGCCGGGCATGAGCTGGTAATCTCCTTAAGCGAAGAATGCGCCGAGATCATCATCACCGGTATATGACTGGTCTTCTGCTCAGATTTCAACCGGCCGCATAAATCAATCCCATTTCCATCAGGGAGGTGGACGTCCAGAATCACCAGATCTGGAAGCTGCTGATTTAAACTGTTCCAAAACCCACGCGAATCCCCACAGAGCTCCAGTTCATAGCCCTCAGCCGAAAGCACAATTCCGATAATTTCCCTGATATCACTATCATCCTCCACCACTAAAATATACTTTCCCATACTTTAAATAAACACTTGATTTTTAAACAAACAGAGAAAAAAAATAATGTTTTACAGGCTGCTCAATAGGTGTAAAATAAACATTTTTAGTAATTTATATCGTGATTGTCCATGAAGGTCAATCAGCTTAGCTGCTCTGTTTTATCTTGGGGATATACCTGCGCAAGATCCTGAAAAGTAGGTCCAGATCAAAAGGTTTTGCTATATATCCATCAAAGCCATGACGAGCATACACTTCATTGATATTGTTGTTACAGCTCATCGCCAGTACCGGCAAATGCGGGTATTTTAGCTTGATCTGCCGGCAGATATTGATGGATTCTTCCCCGCCGATCCTGAAATCAAACATCACCACATGCGGCCTGATCCCATCGATTAACTGCAAAAAATCATCGTCGAGTTTCTCGACCGTATAGACAATAAAATTTTCTTCGTTAAGCGCAATTTTCAGCACATCACGAACCGCCTCGTCAGTCTCCTGGATAATAATGGTTTCCATTGGTTCAGTTTTTGTGGAACCTACTAGAACAACATCGCCAGTCCTGCAAAAGCGGATTCGGTATAAATGTACAACAATTAATCATCCCGGCAGCACCTGTAAACAGATTGATACCAAGCTGTATATTTCACAAACAATGGTTATGCTCATTTTGGCTGTTCTAGCGGTTCAATAATTGAATACATTCCCTTTAGCAAAACTACAGTGACTTTCTTTTTACGGATGTCTGCCGGGAAGACCATATTGAGTGAAATATCTCACATGTAGAAAAAAAATAACCTATAACTTGCAAATAAATGATGTATCAATCATTATTGTATCAATAAAACTATGGAAAAGTTAGAAAACATTATTTTTTATGCACTTGAGCGTGCGATAAAGAGCTATAGGCAATACGCCCAGCACAACATAACAGCAGCCGGAATCGATATTACCATTGACCAATGGCTGCTGCTAAAGGCAATACAGGAAAACCCTGGAGCCCCGCAAAGCGAACTTGCCAAAACTGTCTTTAAGGATATGGCCTCTGTAACGCGCATGATTGAGCTGATGGTAACCAAAGGGTTTTTGGTTCGCAGTATCAATAGTGGCGACAGGCGGAGATCTTTACTGGATTTCACAAAGGTTGGACTGGATACTTTAGAGGTTATTCAGCCGGTAATTGAGAACAATAAAAATACCGCACTAAGTACTTTAAATGAGAATGAGCTCTTGCTATTGGAAGATTTACTGCGTAGGATTACCCAAAACACTGCATTCAAACCTGCAAGCTCCAGCAGCTGATCCTCTTTTTTTGTTTCCAGATTACCGATATCGCCCTAAGTAAATCCAGATACACCAAAATAACATGAAAAGGAACTTAGCCATACTTTCAATACTGCTCGCTGCGGGCATAGGGGCCTTCGCTCAGCAGACAACAAAGCTTTCCAAGGATCAGGTACGTCAGACCGTTAAACAGCTCAGTGCTGCTCTTTTGGCCACTTACGTTTTTCCCGAGAAAGCAGAAAATGCTTCAGTGTTTTTACACTCCAAAATTGATAGTGGTTTGTATGATAACATACCTGATCCAAATTTACTTGCAAGTACGCTTGCAAGCCAGTTGAAGCCCCTGCTGGGCGATAAGCATTTTCGTGTCGTATACAACCCTTTGCTCGAAAAAGAAATATTGAGCTACAATAATAGCCTTACCCCGCCAGCAGGTGAGCTGCAAAGTGAAATGAAAAAGAATTTTTACTTCAGGAAGGTTGAAATGCTGCCAGGAAACATTGGTTAGCTGGAGTTCAATGGATTTGCGGTACCTAATAGAGATTTTAGCAGAACACTTGGTTCGGTAATGGGCTATCTTGCTAACTACGAGGCACTGATCATTGACCTGCGCTCAAACCGCGGAGGGAATGGAAAAAGTTCAGGAGAGATACTTTCTTATTTTTTTCAACAGAAGACAGAGATCGGCAGGTCTTACAACAGGATCGGTAATGAATGGAACAATAGCTATGTTAAGGGATATAAAACTAATCGTAACGCTGTATAACTCAGTATACCCCTATATTTGCTCACAGCAAGAAGTACTTTCTCCGCTGCTGAAGGATTTGCGTATGTATTACAACAGCAACGAGGAGCAAAAGTTGTGGGAAGCCCAACAAGTGGAGGAGCCCATCTCACACGTAGCTTTAGTTTAGGTAATGGTTTTGTTGGATTTATACCTTACCAGAGAACAGAAAATGCGAAAACTGGAACAGATTGGGAAGGGGCCGGAGTCATTCCTGATGTTAGCACAAGCGAAAACGCCTTGATCATCGCCCACAATTTGATACTTTCAGACAAGATGGCTAAAACCGCTGGAAAAGAAAAAGATGTGTTACTGTGGATAATCAACTACAACAAATCGATGCTTTCACCTGTTGAACCTACGGTTACTAACTTAAATTCCTTTACAGGCAGGTTTGCCGAATTTGAAATTACGGCCAGAGATGATAGGCTTTTTTTCAGGGATGTAAATCAGAAAAATACTCTTCCAGCTGTTATGTTACCGATTGAAAAGGATTTTTATCAGGTCGGCAAAGCGTACCAGGTACGCTTTGAATCGCCCCAGAACGGAAAATATCAGATCCTTAGCGTATTTTGGAGTGATGGCTATTCAGAAAAGATCGGGCGACTGCAGATTTTGGAATGAAAAACAGTTTTTGCTTTTCGTTTCTTCCACCCCTGGATAGATATCAAATTGCGCAAACCCCGAATAATCTACCCAAAAAGTATTTGCAATGATGGCCTGCCTAAGTGCACTCAGTGTTTGTTTAGAGGGAAAGAAACAGTTTAGGCAACCGCCCGGCAATCGAATCCGTGTATAGTTTGATCAGAAAGAGACTGTATAGTTCATTGAAATATGCTTTCCGGCAGAAAAGAAAAATAATAAGATTTACGATAGGACCTGTGATGGCTGGCTTACGATCAAAACCATCTCACCGCGAATAGGCAGGTATCCCAGATCAAAGCAAAAATGGTACATATCCCCCTCTGAGGTCTTATAATAACTGGTCATAAACCGGAAATTAAACCCCATCCGCTCCAGATCCTTTCGTTTAATCTGTGTTTTCTGGCCAGGGTATAGCTGCCTTAGGATATGGTAGTTGCGCAATAAAATCTTAGAAATGTCTTTTAAGAACGCCGGCTCACCTGCGGCGGCAGTTTGCCGCCTTCGGTTATTGAAAAGCGCCCTACAGCTATCATCACAGAAGCGCTTATCGACACGTCCATGAACAGCCAGGCCACATTCCAGGCAATGTTGAGATTGGGGATTTTTTTCAATATCCATGCATCTGTACGTTAAAGAGTTTACTCAAATTGGGAATATTTTTTAATAAATAAAACCCAAATCTAAAATTGAACAAATCCCTTTACAACCGCTTCACAATAGTATAATCGGATATATCCGGTTATACACGGATAATCTCCGCTTAATGAAAACCGTGACAGCAATTTTGTCCTGACACAATTTAAAACAACAGCGATATGAAAAACAAAACAATCGCCACCGAGGCATTCTCATCAGGAAAGAAGAACTTCTTCCTGGATTTCAAACTAGCGCAGAACAGGACCAATTACATTAGCATCACACGAAGTGATGAGAACGGTGACGGAAGTTACCATCGTAAATCCATTGTGATATTCGAAGAGGACTTCGAGTTTTTAATCTCCGCCTTTTCCTCACTCTTTCGAACGGCAGCACATGTGGGAGAAAAAGAGCAGACAGTAAGAGACCTTTTTCAGCAGAACCAGAAGGAGAAACAACGGAGCGGAATCCCAGCAATGGAACCAGAGCAAAAACCAAGGGAAAAGTTCTACAAATTTGGAGCCGGTGTGCTTAGCAATGCCGAACTGCTGGCTATGCTTATCGGTTCAGGAACACAGCGAGAGACCGCTATAGAGCTTAGCGAGCGAATACTCAAAGAAAACGGCTATGACCTTAAGAAAATCGCCAAACTCAAGCATAGTACCTTATCTGCATTCAAAGGTGTGGGGCTGGCCAAATCAAGCGCCATTCTTGCCGCCCTTGAACTCGGCCGTAGAGCCTTTGGAGCCGAGAGTATGTTTAGCTTTCCCAAAGGAAGAAAACCTATTGGAGTATATAAATAAAAACAATGTTTCTGGTCAGCTTTTCCGGCCAATATTGTTCACTACATTTTACTACAAAATGGCAAGCTGCTCATTTTAGCTTTCTGGAAGCCTGACCGGACTTATTGGTCCTTAATACAGACAGATCGTAAAAAAAAAACTGTCCATGGGGCGCTGCTTTAAGAGCCCCACTCGGGGTTAAACTTTTAAGGACGGATCAAGAGGCTCATCTACTAACCGGATGAAATCTAAGTGCGCTTGCCCTAGTGAGGGGCGACATTTAAATATGCTTATTAGCAGGGGTAATTTGCGATGAACCATTTCAGTGCCGGGTTCTGGTTCGATAGTTTATACGCCAGTACCACCTCGGTATTGATCGGGATACCTTCGAGCTCAATAAAGGATACCCTCATCCCTGCATACTGCTTTTTAAGGGAAAGCGGCAGGATGGACACCCCCAGCCCGGCTTCCACCAACTGTAGGATTGAATGTACGTTATTGGCCTCATGGGCAATATCGGGACTGAAGCCCATGCGCTGGCAAATTTCAAGCAGTTTATCGTTGTACTGCGGGGCATACTCCTTATTGAAAAAAATAAACGGCCGCTCCTTTAGAAAACCGCTCAGTGAGGATATGATATCCGTATGGTTATCTTTTAATGGTACCACCACCACAAAGGGATCAAAATACAGGGATTCCACCTTTAGTTTCTCTGACAGCACCGGGGCACGCAATATCCCCACATCCAGTTTCCCCTGTTCCAGCGCACTGATCTGGCGGAGCGTAGGCACCTCGAACAGGCTGGTCTTGAGGTAGGGGAATACCTGCTGCATGGATTTTAGCACCCCGGCCATGTGGGACTGGTAAACAGAGCTGATGTAGCCGATCTTCAGCTCCCCGCTCAGGCCATCATGGATCTGGCGCACGGTTTCCCGGCTTTCCTCCAGTCTGGCAAAAAGTGCGTCTACTTCACCTTTGAAGTATTTCCCGGCACCGGTCAGCGCTACACGCTTGTTGCTGCGCAAGAACAGCTGTACGCCGAGCTCTTGCTCCAGTTCTTTGATCTGGCGGCTGAGCGGTGGCTGCGCGATAAAAAGCCTGCTGGCTGCCCTGGTGAAATGAAGCTCTTCCGCCACGGTCTTAAAATATAAAAGGTGCCTTAGTTCCATTTTAATAATACCGATTAAGTATCAATTTATGCAAAAATTGATATTTCACAAATATGATAAAGCGGCTTAACTTTATCAAAAAAAGATATCATGGATACAGACAACAGCAAAAAAGCAAGCGTTGGGGAGATCAGGGCCCGTTTTGACGGTGATGTGGAGCGTTTCTCCAATCTGGATACCGGCCAGCAGACTACGATCGATGCCCCATTGACCATGGAACTCTGCACAGAGGCAGCAAGATATATCAGTCCGGGGACAAAAGAACTGCTGGATATCGGCTGTGGAGCAGGTAACTATACCTTAAAGATGCTCAGCAAGGTCCCCGGCCTTAACTGTACACTGAACGACCTGAGCCTGCCGATGCTGGAGCGGGCAAGAGAAAGGGTTTCGGCCGAAACGGCAGGCAGCGTTACGCTCATCCAGCAGGACATGCGCGATCTGAAGCTCCCGGGGAGTCATTATGATATTATACTGGCCGCTGCCACCTTCCACCACCTGCGCGGGGATGCAGACTGGGAACTGGTGTTCAGTGGGGCCTACCATGCCCTAAAGCCCGGTGGGAGTATCTGGATATCAGACCTGATTGCCCACGATTCCCCGCCGATCGATGGCATGTTCCGCGGCCGCTACGGTGCGTATCTGGAAGGGCTGGGCGGAGAAGGGTTCAGGCAGAAGGTGTTTGATTATATCGCCTATGAGGATACGCCCAGGTCGCTCAATTACCAGCTACAGCTGCTGAAAAAAGTCGGTTTCCGTTTTACAGAGATCCTGCACAAAAACTCCTACTTCGCTGCATTCGGTGCAGTTAAGTAACCTGGGCCCCACTGTTCCTGGTACTGTCCGGTCGGTACCAGGAACGGTATAAGAACGCTCTGTTGGGAACTCAGGGTCTAGGTGGGGTCGCAGTCAGGCTGAAGCTGGACATTACAAGACAGAAGCTATTGGCTGTTTGGGGGGCTGACCGTCGATAGCGGTGTAAAAACAGACTGGTCGCACGATAAAGGGAAAATCAAAAAAGTACAGCAATTTCATCGGGATCGATATTTCCAAAAACACCCTGGACCTTGTCCATGGAGAATCCGCTAAGGATTAGAAACCCGCTCGGGCTGATCAGGTGAAAGACCGATAAGATGGATGCGAAGCGGATCATGGGGTACCTGATCAAAAACATAGAGGATGTTACCTTTTATCAGCAGCGACGGCCGGTCATCCAGCAGCCTGCCAGCCTGGCCTCCCTGCGGAATAGGTTCAGCTCCATCAAAACTGCCATGGGCCAGCCACTGAAAGAACAGCAGCATATCACAGCTCAATATCAAACTGTCCCAGGCAAGTTCAGATGCACTTAAGGCAGATATCATCGAGGTGGAAAAACGCATCGAAGCATGCTGGTCCACGGATGAAAGACTGGCCGGACTGATGACCCTTATCCAGTCGGTGGTGGGGATCGGCCCGGTTACCGCGCTGGAAATAATCATTGCCACCAATGAGTTCATCAACATCAACAATCCCAGGGCCTTTGCCTCCTATTCCGGAGTTGCCCCCTTTAACTACCAGTCCGGGACATCGGTCAAAAAGAGGGCCAGGATATCCGGCATTGCCAATAAAAAGATAAAGTCCCTTCTCCATCTTTCCGCGATGTCAGCGGTCCGTCATATCCCTGATATCCGGGAATACTGGAAAAGGAAAACCACTGTTGAAGGCAAGAACAAAATGTCGGTACTGAATGCCGTCCGCTTCAAGATGATATGCAGGATATTTGCCTGCGTGAGGGACAACAGGCCTTATGAAAGCGAATACCAGCCAAAACCACCGCTATCGGTGCAGCAACCGGACGGCTCTTTATAAAAGGCTTTATTACTGATCCAAAATTTTGTGCTCCCGTGACGGATGGGAATACTGATCATATCTGTGATTGTGGTTTTTGGATCTGTTTCAAGTTCCAATTGGTTATGGCATTTAGGTCGATATCCCTTGGCTGTTCATTGAACCCGTCCTGAATTAACTTTTCAAACAGCATAAATACCTAACAGACGGACAACTTCGCCGAAATATGCAATTCCAGCAAAAGTCCGCAGAAATACTCAATTTTGCCACAATGCGCTGGTTGATGGCGGCGTCTGCGCTTACTCAAAATTCAAATCCAGGATGGATATATAATCAGGTCAAAGTTTATCTCTCAGGTTATAATTAATCACTCCTTTTAAAATATTTAGAAGTGGCCCATTATGCATATATTTGCGAAAATGGAAGCTAAAATAGACAGACAAAAGATCGTAACGAGGATTTTGGAGATTAGTTCAACAGTAGCAGAACTTCAGAAAGAACATAAGATTAGAGTTATGTTTTTATCGGCCTGCTCACGGCACTTTAGAAAGACAGGTGGCTTTTCTGCTAGATCTTATCTGCCAAAATGGTTATATGAACTGGAAAATTTTATTTCGGAGGCCAGGCTGGATTGCCTCGACAACAATTTCTGGAGTACCCTAAAGACATCATCCGCGAAAATCAAATACATCCTAAAAACCCTCGGAGATGAAATGAGCGTTAAAGATCTGACAGAATTGATCGCCAGGATGGATGGTTCAAGTCAAATTGATATTTTAAACAAAGTGAATTCGAATATAACCGCTTACGAAAAAAGAGGCATCGTGGAACGGATTGTCTACGGACGGCAGAACGTGACTTACAGGATTATTAATAAATTCAAGGTAAACTGAGCCCATCTGTACAGGCCCGACCCGTAGTTTGTATCTGCAAGAACATTCTGCCACTGAAACTGCCGGCAAGCAGTATTAGGCTTCACTACCTGCTACGGGTAATAATTAATTGGCCTGAACACGTTTGCTGCCATGACCTTGGGATAGATTAAAATAACTATTACAACCCTAATTTAAAGTTGGCTAGAATTGCGGCACTGTCATCCATCTTTTCAGGGACCAGTTTCGCGATATTATCTAGAGCGGGATCTACCTTGATCTTTATGCCTAACTTTAGTTCAAGTACCTCAATTTTCTTTGCAGCTTTTTTCATTTACAAATCTTCATTATTTCTCGCCAAAGATACTATTTATAATTTTATAAGGTGGTCGGCCACCAAAATCATTGAGGAAACATTTTTGCCGGATTAAACAGATAGAGATAAATATATAGATTTAGTAAATATTAAAACCTGATGCCGAAGTGATCTTCGGTGATCTTGGTGGCCCACATTTTCGGTAGGGATATCATACCAGAAAGTACGGGAAATAATCCGGTTTGATCTGTCTATTCTTCTCAGGTTGACTTCACCTTCACTCGGCTTTGCGCGTGCGGAGCTGAACAACATATCAAAGCATTTCTATTGGTGGTATAGGTCGCAAAACGGCCATTCGGATCATCCAGTTTATAAAGCATCTCAGTAGACACTTTATCGACCTGGATGTCTATTCCTTCCGGAAGTTCTCTCTGAAAACTTTATCTTGTAGGTGATGACTTAAAATCGATCAACTATGTTGGAAAAAAGCTTCGAGCTCCGCTTCTTTTTGAAAAAGCCGGTGGAAATGCATAAAATGATGTGCCCTGTGTATGCAAGGATTACCATAGATGGTATTGCAAGAGAATTTTCTGTTAAACAGGAATGGCCGCCGGAGATGTGGGATCAACCGGCCTGCCGCGCCAGTTCTGGTAGTAAAGATGCCAAGAAACTGAATGCCTATCTGGATCGGGTCACCTCATCCGTTATTGATGCCAGGCGGGAAGTTATGGAAAGGGGCGGCGAGGTTACCGCCCTGGCAATAAAAGATATGTTGTTCGGGAAGGGTGAAGATGGCCGGATGGTACTGGAGGTCTTTACCGCGCACAATAAAAGGATGGAGGAGCTAAGGGATATAGATTATGCCGGTAGGACCATACAGCGGTACGTCACTACCTTAAACCATACCAGGGCTTTTATAAGATGGAAATTTGGTGCTGAGGATGTAGCGCTTCGAATGCTGGATTACGATTTTATCTGTGATTATGAATTCTGGCTGAAATCCGTTCAGAGGTGTGGACATAACACTACGATGAAGTATTTAACAAATTTTAAAAAAGTTATAATCCAGTGCGTCAAACGGGGATGGATCGGCAAAGATCCGTTTTATGGCTTCAGGTTTTCAAAAAGGGAAACAGAACGTGTGTTTTTGGATAGGGAGGATATCAACAGGCTTACACGCAAAAGTTTTTCAAAGGGAAAGCTTTTTCTGGTCAGGGATATCTTTCTGTTCAGCTGTTACACCGGTCTGGCCTATGCTGATGTGAAACTATTGAAAAGGGGGCATATTGCTGAGGGAATTGATGGTGAGCAGTGGATTTCGATCAGCCGGCAAAAAACAGGAACGCCCACACGGCTACCGGTTTTGCCCCAGGCCATGGAAATTATCCAAAGATACACCGGTCATGAGCGTTGCAGGGCCGATAACGCTGTCCTTCCGGTCTTTTCCAATCAGAAAATGAATGCTTATCTTAAGGAGATTGCTGCGGATTGCGGGATAAACAAACAACTTACTTTTCATACTGCCCGCCACACTTTTGCGACTACGGTAACTTTGACCAATGGTGTCCCATTGGAAACAGTCTCGAAGATGCTGGGGCACACATCCATCAGGCATACACAGCACTATGCTAAAGTTATTGACTTTAAGATCAGCTCCGATATGAGGGATCTGAGATCCAGACTGGGCGCAATCTGACCGCAAAGGTAATGAACTGAGCGCCTCTGGTATGCCTGAAGCCTTCTTGTGTATCAAAATCCCCGGTAAACAAATAGGTTTTTACCGGTCTGTTTACTTGCACACTCTCGCCGGATGATATGCATGCCAATAGGGCCCTGCGCGCTGGATATCCCTTTTTGATTGATTTGAGAATGCTTGGGAAGCTGATAAATGATTTTAATTTACTGATCCTTAATTACTAATGGATCTGTTTTTGATTTTTATGATATTTCTTTTGCATTGGAAAGTTTAATTCCTATATTTGCAGACCCAAAAGGAACACATCTAGTGTGTTGTTTGCGAAAGTAGCTCAGTTGGTAGAGCACGACCTTGCCAAGGTCGGGGTCGCGAGTTCGAATCTCGTCTTTCGCTCTGATAAATGCCTTCCTAACAGAGGGCATTTATATTTAAAATCAACCTGCCGGAGGATTCCGGTAATGGATATTGCTCGAGTGGTGGAACTGGTAGACACGCAGGACTTAAAATCCTGTGCTTTCAAAGGCGTGCGGGTTCGATTCCCGCCTCGAGTACTGTTAAAAAACTCGTCAGTTATATTTAACTGGCGAGTTTTTTTATGCCCCCGATTTTTGGTTTAGTCCCTAGTTGGTATCAAGTAAAAAACTGGGTATAGGACCCTATCGGCATCGGCCAATTTGATTGATCCCGCTTGCCCGATTTTCGTACCTGCATAAAAATAGCTGTGTACCAATAAGGTGTTGGCTGATAGTGTTTGGCGAGGGTGGGGCTTCTGCTAAAGGTGTGCATTGGTTGACTTTACATCCCGTTTTTCTCTGGTCTTGATGGTACATTAAAGACTGACCCAGACATCTCCGGCCCGATCTGGTCATTTTCCAGACAGTATCGTAATTTTTGTTCCACGGATCCCCGCTTGGTTCTCAGAAGGCAACATCGGGAGCTAAAAAGAGCATTTTAGACTTGGACTGAAGAAAATCGTCTTCGATAGAAAATAGTCCAACAAAAGATTTATACCTTTCTATCTTAAGGCCTTTAGTACATGGACAAGTTAGGTTCTCTATGCAAAACAGTCAATGAGTCCGGTCATGCTTCTTGGAAGCGTAAAACCGCCTAAGATATGCCTATTGGTCATGTTGCAGCAAAATAGACTCTTATTTTTCAAAATCACGAATAATCGGGCTTTCATATTTGACCATTTTGAAACTTGTCAAAATGCCCTAACGCTTTCACTACATCTTTATGATCCCTGATATAGTCAATCGGATGGCTTTTCAAAGCAGCCGAATCGTTATTGATCTCCGGTTTAAACTGATTGGCATCCATTGTTTTGAATTTAGGTAATTTTGGATTCGCAGGAATAAACCCAACTCAGGCGAAAAATAGAGTATCCTACATAAGGATATCACGTAAACCCGGCCATTAAGGTAATCAATTGCTGTAAATCAGTGAAAAAACGGAACCAGCTAAGGTGAAACCTTAAAAAAAATAATAAATTCGGAACTTCAAATTTTAGCTATCCAAAAAAATAGAAATGGAAAAATTCGCAAAAATCAAAGAAGCTATCGCTTCCATCGAAAAAGATGTAGAGAAATTTTACACCGCAGGAAACGGCGCAGCAGGAACAAGAGTTCGTAAAGCCATGCAGGACCTTAAAAACCTCGCACAGGAAATTCGTGCCGAGGTAACGGAAAAAAAGAACAGCGATAATAAATAACAAATCACTGTTTTGGGAAAGAAAGGGGTAGACTACCCCTTTTTTACTACATTCATTTTATCCGCCCTTCAGTCCCAATTGGAGCTGCCATCTCAAATGCACAAGCTTAAAAAAGGCTACACGCCAAAAGGAAACCCCTTCCACTGAAGGCGAAGAGCCACATTCCCATCGCTTTCAGATAGTCTGGTTTTATCTTTCGGCAGTCCAGGCGCAGTAAATAGAAAAACCGTCATGGGATAAACATTCACCCGTAGAAGCATAGGTGGACAGTGAGCCACCAATGGATACAAAACCCATATGGAAACTCGGCGTTTTCAATGGATAACCAGACCGGATATCATCTCTCAGAGGATCAGCCCCTTGCACTGCACTCTTGATTTATGTCATAACAAGTGAAACTCCTAAATGGTTTAAATAATTCGATCAGCTAAACCCTTTGTATATTTGCCGCCCTAACCTTAAAAACATCAACCATTTGCTGCGATACTATCACATCACGGCCAGTTCATACGGGTATTTTCTACCTATATTAGGATCAGCACCATAGAGCTTATCCGTCCCAAAGAGCTTATCGAATACGGCGAACAGGATGAAATCCTCAGCCAGAAGTTCCCGGAAAGACACATCGAAACCGCAAAGACCACCCTGATTTTTCCCTTCCTGGACTTTACCCAGCGCGAAAAGGCACTCACCGAGCTCATTAGCATTATAGAAGTACACGAAACCGAAAAAAATATAACCTCAGAGCGGGTATGCTAAATCCTGTGCACTGAGGGCAGTACCACTATCCTCAGCTGCCAAAGCCCGTAAGGCCGCCCAGCTTTCAAAACCCGCATAGCGGCTCAGTATATCAAAGATGGCAGGAGGGACGCTCAGGACAGGCTGTCCCGCCCCAGCCCCAAATACCCGCCTGAGCGTGGAAATACTTACATATGCACCACTTTCGGTAAAAAGGTTAATTGAGATCAACTTGCAACTGTCCGCCTGCAATTCAGAAACATTTATTTTTTTGAGCAGCGCCTGCCGCAACCACATAATTGCTTTATTATTGTCCATTTTCATCATTAAAGTTTAACGAGTTCAATAGCTGTCTTTACCCCCGGTTTTTAAAGAAACATCTTTACACATCTAAATGTGTTACAACCTCAAGTTATAAAATATGATCAATTTTTACAAAGTAGAAATACTGTAATTCATACGGAATATTGCACAGACTGCAACTCGGCAATTGTAACCAAGACATCCTCGATTATGCGGGTACATTATAGCATAGCTGCCTTAGGCTATAATTTAGAAACCTTCCTTTGATAATTAAAGCTTTTCCAGTCCCAACAAAAAAAAACGATAGGCAGTCCAGAGCATTCCCGGCCGCTCAGCTTCCATGGTAAACCGTCCTCTTAGTTAAAAATACCCATCCCAGGGGGGTAAACCGGTAAGGTGGACAGCTTGAACGGTTTTGCTAAGAATATGTAAAGACAAATTCCCAAAAGGAGAACAAACGTCCTGTAGCGCCAGCAAAATAACTGATATTTCGGGATTTTTAAATATCTTGCCCTAATCACCCCTCAATCATCCTTGTTTATATAGACTATGAAAAAGAAAATCCTGGTAGTTGACGATGATCTGCTTTTGCTCATTTCCTTGGAATTACTGCTTTCCGATGAAGGATATTCCGTGAAGCTGGTCAATAAATCCTCGCTCATCAAAGAGTCCATCATTACCTTTAGCCCAGATCTAATCATCATGGACATTTGGTTGGACGAGGCTGACGGAAGGGAAATCTGCGATGAGATTAAAAAATCACCCCTTACCAGCCAAATCCCAATAATACTATTGACCGCCCTTTCACATCAAAAAATCAGTGAGTTTGATTGCCAGGCTGATGCGATCATAGGAAAGCCATGTAACCATAACATCCTTTTGCAGACAACATCTGATTTGCTCCTGTGATAAATCCATATCTCCAAATCAGGAGAAAAGGCTAAGGCCGATCGGCAGTCTGCATTTGGAATCGAGGAACCTTAATCTCTGCAGGGCAGGATCGACCTTTAAGAAATATACCCTGTTGAAAAGATCCATTAGAAGGCCAATATTCCCCTAGCCACTAAAAACATTGGAAAACCTCGGCGCTATGCTACCGGCACTTGAAGGCTGCGGAGAAAAAGCGCCACAGCGACACCTTTGATCGTTTCAGACTGCACAGTTTAATACAGTAAATTGTTATGGTAACCCTGTCGCCGGAAGACCTAAAGACGCTTTGGAAAGTTTTTATCAGCGGATAACAAAAAGAAAAAAGAAGCTGCCCAATTGAGGACAGCTTCTTTTAAAGTAACCAAATATATCTAAATAAAGCTGCATTACTAACCAATCTACTTAGAGGTTGTTTTAGAAATCGCACATTTATTCGAGGCAATATACAATCAAAACTTACCCTAAACAAAAACATTTTAAAAAAAAGTCAGCGTTATCGCTACTGCGCAAAAAAAATAAGGGTAGTACATCCATACTGCCCTTATCTAATCATTAACTATTAACCTTCGTTAGGGAATTACTAGATAACCCCAGCAAAAATTCAAAATATTATTTACACACATCATCAAAGACATGCTAAACACGGTTTTAAATTTAACATAAATATCCAAACAAAATAAGTCTAATGTTTTAAATGCCAAATATTTAAGTGAAATAAGTTGAATTTAGTCATCCAAACAGAATAAAGTATCGAGGGAGTCCTACACAGCATAGAAGATCTCGAGCGAAGCACAAAGTGGGGCAGAACCAGAAGCAAAAGACAGCTAAATCAATATTTCCTGAACTGTCTGGAACGTGCAGCCAATAAACGGAAAATAAGAAACCAGATCAGTCCTGCGACAATAAAGCCAATATAGGGATTTTTCATGGAAGTGGAGGCGAGCAAAGCACCTGAGCTGATAAAACAGCCTAAGCAAATAATAAGAAAAGTTCTCATAACGAAAAGTAACTGCTAAAGATTATAGTGACAATATAACGCAATTAAGATTGTAATGCAATTTTTTTAGTAGATTGTCTTGCCTAAACATACTGCGGCTCATCATTATAAAGCACTAGGTAATGTATTTAATACGAAAATCCATGAGAAAAAAGCCAACAGGATTTTAAAAAAGATATGTCCTGCCCAACTTTGCAGATAAGATGGTACATATCGATACCCAGCACCTAAGAATCCGGCAACTGGATCCTGCGGTAGAACTTCCAGTGGGGCTCCAAAAGCTATGTTATAGCTTTTCCTGATCACTTTTTAACTTACAGTAAAATGAAAGCCTTAGGAGCTAGGCTCTAACTGAAGATAGGTCTTGGCTTTAAATCTCACTTTAAAAGCGCCCTGATGGCTTTTCTAGGTGGTTTTTGATATGCGATTTGTCAGATCTCAATCTTTGGGCAGACTGAATAGCCTAACTATCACTGAGGATAAGTAGAAAGAAGGGTTTTAGCCTGGAAAGAAATTTGAAATCGTTCTTTGTGTTTTATTCAAAGGGAAAGGAACTATTTGCGGTATAACCCGGCAATCAAATAGGCGTCCAGTCTGGCCCGAAGCGAGGTAGCCAGTTTCGTTGAAATACACAAAAGGCATCAGAATACAATAAAGCTGATATTGGAGACGCAACCGTTATTACCGCTGTAGCTGATATAAACTTTATGATAGATGAAGGATTACCTGTTTCTTCTGACATCATTAGGGTTTTTATATTGGCTTAAAATAGCAAAATAGATATCTTAGCCCTGTCCATGTTGCGAGATTTGCAAACTGGGTGTAGCAACGTAGGGATTTAACAGATTAAGAATTTGCCCATTGACGGCAGTCCATGATAAAGTATGCTGCTGGAAATTGAATTTCTCTATAAAAACGGCCGATGATCCCTTTACCTTCAGGTACCCCTGCTCAAAGTAGTATTCAGCCACCTCACCAGCATAGTCTCTGTTTCTTAGCCAAAGGTTAACAAGCTGTTGGCCAACATGGTCATAGTAAAGCCAGTTACAGTCATAGTCTGTAGATCCATTTTCCCCGCGAGCGAGTTCTACTATGGTCACCTGATCGCTTTGATAACAAGATAATATACTAATCATAATGAGATAGCTCCAAAAATATACAAATAAATGATTTATTCAAATGAAAATCACAGGCCTTGAATGCCCCAGCAGAAATCAAGACAATAACCAGAGATGATAAAAAATGTTTTAACAAATTGCGATCATCAGCACAGGACATCAATATCAATCTGTACCATCCATCCCCATCAGTTTAAGTTTTTTTTAGAAACTCCATAATCAAAGATAAAGCGGGAACCTTCTTCCCATGAAATCAACAACAGTCCAAGGCACCTATTACTGGTAAAAAAAACAGATCACATACCACCGCAATAAACGAGATACAATTAATGTTTTTCCCAGGCATTTTTTTTAAAAAAAAAACTTAAAAAAAACGTTTCGTTTTTTTTAATCCATGCCAATATTAGCAGATAAGAGAGCTTGCCGCTTTCATGATTAGGTTTAGTAAAAGTAATAAGTTAGTGTAAGGCTGCAATGGGATCGTTGCAGCCTTCATGCCTTTAAAGGAAGGAAGAAAATTAAAGTACCACAAAAAAAACAAAGTTTAAGATTCCACCGCAGTCTCAACCCGAAAAGATATCCTCAGTTCATCCTTAAAAACACCCGCCGGCATAATACCACAACCCGCTGCTCAGCCACCGCTATTAAATATGCTCACGGATTTCGGCCATACTTCGCAGGCCGGATCTTCGAAGAGAAAGTCCCAAACTCCCGAAAGGCAGCCGAATGCCCTAAAATCACAGCATCCCTCACCGAAGAGAAAAGAGCCTCCACAATTACGCTTACCTGCTGGTATTCCAGTCCTGTCTTAGCAGATACTTTGCTAATGAGATCATGTTTAGTCATAGAACAAGTTTTATTATAAAACAAATAAATATCAAGCCCTCCTCTGAACCCCCGGGTAAATCATGCTCCGGATCCGGCCATAACGTTTGCCCCTTTACCAGCCATGAAAAACCGAAACCCTCAACAGCAATAGTCTCAAAAATATAAACAATAGGATAGGGCTTTATGTCATTCCTGGTTTCAGCCCTATAAATGAAATAAATAGCCAAAACAATAAGGCACACAAAAATCAGGCATCCTGATATCACATAAGCTAGATTACCCCTGTTCTTCTGGGTAAACCTACCCAACTTCCGCCAAGCTGTCGTCCCTTGCCCACCTTTGGTAAAATAAACGTAGAGATAATACCCAGAGAAAGAAAACGCCAAAGCAAAAGCTAGATGCCGCCAGCTTCCCGCTAGCATAGGCAAAAATCCCCCCATACCAGTAGGGGCAAAGGTTACACCCATTGCACAGACACCGGCCAAAAGGGTCAAAATAATACCGCTCCACGAGGTTATAACGATTGTAAACCAGCAGAAAGAAACCGATAAGGCATAAAACCACCACAAGTACATCGCCCCTGGAGGTGAAAAAATAATCACTGATAGAGGGTTCAAGGTCAAAAAGATATTCAGATGCCCTGGAGGGAGCTACAGCCAAAAGAAACGGCAGCGCCATTCCCGCTATACCGATCAACTTTCTTAAAGTCAGGTAAGATAGGACAAGTTGATTATGATCTTCCTTTGATTTGCCCTGATTGATCCTAGTTTGATTTTCTTTTAAAGCTGTGTTTCCTCCACCAAGAATCGATTTCGACCATCTAAGGTGGGCGGAAAAACAGATTAATGAAAAAACTAATTTCAAAAAAACCTGCAATAGCATCCAATACGCCATAAAGCCTTTCTTCAACCAGAAGCCTTACTTTAATCCGACAAGGGTTACAATAAAAAAAACGGCAGCACACCGGCCACCGTCTTTAAATATAGATATTAAGGATAGATTCGATTTATTTTCCAGTGCGTTCCTCAGCACCTTCTTTAGTTATATTATACGTATTTACTGCCACAAACTCATCTTTTACAACATGCTCATTCCCGGTAATAACCTGCGTGTGATCAATGGTAGTCCCAGACATCCTCAGCTTGGCACCCCCCTCAATAAGCGTATAAAGCCCCTCAGTAAACGAATTCACTTTAGCCCAGGCCCTATCTTTTAAGATGAGCTGAAGATACTGCGTGCGAAGCTTCCCTTCGGTTTCCACCAGAGCATTTCCAGAGGCGATCACACGGAAAATATCCTTAACAAAGACCACCATCTTGGCCGTTTCCCTGCTAATAGATTTAATAGAGAGATTCATACCATCCTGCATTACCTTAGCCGTTCCAAAGCTACATTCCTGGTAAGCTATACCGCTGCGGAAAGAAGGTATAATAATCAGCTCAACATTTCCTGATACCTTAATCCGGTTAAAATCTACCTCAGTTGTTTCCAGAAACCTATCAGGAAAAGAATACGCAGATACAGAGCCACCCATAAAAAGCATCGCCACCAGCATAATAGATAGCGAGAGCAAACGAATTGAAATTTTCATGCTACGAAGCTCAGTTTCCCAAAGAGATAAGACGAGTACCCGAAAGATTTTAGGGAATTAAGCTGAAAGACCTGTAAATAACCGAATTAAATTCTGGAAATTGGAGAAATCAAACACGACAACACCACAGCAAAAGAGAAATAAATCAAGCCCGAAGTACTTAAATACAAACAAAATCAAAAAAACAATCTACCCCAAAACAAAATCAAACCAAAACGGTTTACATACGTGTGGTTTCCATTCTGCCACTCATTATACACATTAACTCATTTGTTTGTTAGGAAGTCCTGCCCCAAAAGGCAGGACTTTTTTATAGCAAAGAAAAGTTAAAAACAGAACCCTTACTTAAATCCCCATACCAGCCCTCATTTATGATCCAGAGAAGCTTAAATATCAAAATCTTCCCCTTCGGAAACTAGCCTCTTTGCAGCTTACAGACTTTGCCGTCCATAAAGGCATAGCCCTGGCCAAATCAAGCGCAATACTCGCTGACCGGAACTCCCATAGCGTACATTTACGCGCTTATCCCCGTACATATACTCAAAAGGCAAAAAGGCCTTGGTCAGGATAATAAAATAGCTATATTTGCCTTCGAGAGCGTTAATTTAGATAAACGGGTGCATGGATCCTTCCTGCATCCGTTTTCATTTACCCGCCATCTAGAAACAGCCACAGGGAAGCAAACACAGCACATTAAACCAGCAATCCCTACCAAAGGATTAATTGGCTACCAAAAATAGGGGAGAACCAGTTTCATTGAGGTACGCGGAATCAGACTTAAAAAAAAGAAAAACTCTATCCGGTATAAATGCACCACAAGTGCTGGCGCTAAAATAAAAAAATGAGCTCATCGGTAATAGGAAACACAACTAAAGCAGAATAAGCTGAAAGATCAAATTATCGAAAAAAAGCAAGGCCTGACCGTCAGATGCAGAGAGAAAACCACAAAGCCAGGCCCGCTTTCAAAACTAAGTAGGAACGGCATCCACCGATTCCTAGTGATGAAGAAATCAGCCCAGACTTAGAAAGGGCTGTCTTGTATAATCAAGAGTACCAGCCCAAAAATCAAAACTTTAAACTCGCTAAAGAAACAACGTGCCAACTTCAGGCTAATAAACTGAAATCAGTCGCTTGAGAAGAATAATATTTGGAAAGGCAAGTCAGTAATATAACTGCGGAGCCTTTTAAAGCTCATTTTCAGATCCTAGAACTTCGAATACCTTTTTCCAGGAGCCTTACCCCACTCATCGCACCTAGTTAACATTCTTGATGAACACACTAAATACCGATCCTCCACTGACCTTGCTATCGATTTCTATTTTTCCTTGGGCGGAGCTGACAATAGTATTTACCAGATAAAGCCCTACGCCAGCACCTTCCACATCAGTTTTGAACCGCTTGAATTTCTCAAAAATATGCGCTATCGCCTGACTATCCATCCCCGCGCCATTATCTTCCACCTTGATGAGGATATAATCGCCGCTAGGCTCAATGGAAATTTTAATCTCAGGCCGCCTGTCCTTAGGCGTATATTTGATTGCATTGCTCAAAAGATTATATAAGATACTCCGGAGCTTTCTGCGAACGAAGGTAATTTCACGCACTTTTAAATCTGTGGAGATCACCGCACCAGATTCCTGAACTAAAGGGGCAACGCTGAGGCGCACGTCCTCTAGAATATTTCCCAGATCAAGTAATTCCGCTGATGCCTGGTAACGCTGCTGCTGCCATCTTGAATCAAGCATGCTATTGACCACATTTTCGATATTCAACAAACCCTTTTGCAAGTTCAACGCCAGTTTTGCTAGTTTACGAAAATCATCCCGCTGAATTTTCTGGATATATTCCAGAGATAATTTCATCACAAGAATAGGGTTTTTAATGTCATGCGCCAGCGAATCTAGCAATAGCTCATACTCAGCCATCATTTTCTCCTGTTCTTTGAGATCCAGGATACGGCTTGTAATATCAATAAAGGTAATAATTACCCCATTTACTTTATTTTCCTTACGCAGCAGGTATGGGATAATGTTCATCTTGTACCACCGCCGATCGGTAGTCTGGATTTCTTTTTCCAGCAGCTTTCCTGTACCCATCACGGTGCGAATGTTGTCTATTATGGTCGGGAAACGAAAATTCTCCTTGATGTTTTCAAGCGGTTTCCCGATTAAATCTTCATTAAGGTTAAATTGTTTCATAGCAGGGGGAGTGTACTTGCGTAATATTAACTCCTCATCCACAAACAACTGCGGGATAATCGTATTGGCAAAATAATTTTCCAGGTCTTCATTAACCTGGATCAGGTCTTGAATCTCTTTGGTAACGTTTTTCATTGGAAAGGATGATTTTAGGTATAGTCAAGATAAGAAGCCTTGGTGAATTATCATGATATCCAACAAGCATTTGACAATAAGGGGTCGGAGTTCCCTCTGAGTGCATATCATCGAGCCAATCAATAGTAACCAGGGCTAAATTGCCTCGCTTTATTAAACGCATCCAACTTTGTCCTAGCTCAGTGTTGACTAAAAAGAATGTACTGCCCAACCCGCTGCCAAAATTTACCTTTCCCCGCAATAGCGGTCTATAGTCTAAATCCATCCCCAGCCAGCAGAGATAAGCTTGTTTACTATTTCCACAGAAGCAAGGCTAGGCTCCAAATTAAAAAACGCAATCAAACTGCATGCCTAGGTTGCTATGGGCTAATTTTCCCCGAAAGATAGGTTTTTAGATAGGGGGCAGTTCGGCTTGTAGCATGCCTGCTTACCTCAGCAGGGCTACCCGTAGCCACAATTTTTCCTCCCTGGGATCCCGCGCCCGGGCCGATATCGATGATATGATCGCTCCCTGCCACCACGTGCATATCGTGCTCGACCAGCACTACCGTATTGCCAGCATCAACCAGGCGGTTAAGTTGGGCCATCAGCCGCTCCACGTCGCTCGGGTGAAGGTCGGTCGTTGGCTCATCGAGGATATACAGCGTGCTTCCGTTCTGCGCGCGCTGGAGTTCAGTGGCCAGTTTAATCCGCTGCGCCTCGCCTCCAGAGAGTTCCGTGGCAGATTGTCCAAGCCTAAGGTAGCCAAGGCCGACCTCCCTTACCGTTTCAAGGGCCCTTGAAATGCCAGGTTCTTCATCAAAGAAATCAGCGGCCTCATCCACGGTGAGCTGCAGCACATCGGCAATATTTTTATCCTTATAAAAGATCTTAAGGGTATCCGCGTTGTAGCGTGTTCCCGAGCAGACAGGGCAGGGGGTGTATACGCTGGGCAGGAACAGGAGCTCTACCATTACCTGTCCTTCGCCCTGGCAGTTGGCGCACCTTCCCTTGGCCACGTTAAAAGAGAACCGCCCTGCATCATAGCGCTTTTTCCTGGCCCCAGGCGTGCTGGCAAATAGCCTCCTGACCGGATCGAAAAGACCTGTATAAGTGGCCAGATTACTCCTAGGCGTTCGGCCGATGGGTTTCTGGTCTACCACCACCAGACGGCGGATCCCCTTGAGCCCTCCGGCAATCGCGCCCTTTACCGCGTCCTCAGGCTGCTGCTCCAAAAGGTCCGTTCCGCTTTCCGCTTCAGCAGCTTCTGGCTTTTGTCCAAGCGCTGCCCCCACTAGGTCCACCAAAACCTGGGAGATCAGGCTGCTCTTACCCGATCCCGAAATGCCCGTTACGCTGGTCATTATCCCAATCGGGATGGCAACATCTAAATCCTTTAGGTTGTTCTTGTATACCCCTTTTAGTTCCAGCCACTGTTCCGGTTTCCTTTTCGGCAGGGCATTGGCCTTGGCAGATCGTATTTTAGGATAGAGATAACCCGCCGTGATGGACGCCTTGCAATCCCTTATTTTTGCCGCCGGACCGTTATAGATCACCCTGCCACCATTTTCGCCCGCACCGGGACCGATGTCCACGATCCAGTCGGCATGGCGGATGACCTCAATCTCATGCTCAACAACAAAGATCGAGTTGCCATCCTGTTTTAACCGGTCCAGGATGCCCAGCAGCGCCCGCGTATCCGCAGGATGCAGTCCTGCCGATGGTTCGTCCAATACATACACAACCCCGAAAAGATTAGAGTGTACCTGGGTAGCAAGCCTAAGCCGCTGCAGCTCTCCCGGAGACAGTGTCGGCGTACTCCGTTCCAGGCTGAGATAACCCAGCCCCAGTTCCAGCATCACCGCTAGCCTTGAATACAGGTCAGCTGCGATACGCTGGGTAACCAGCTGTTTCTCCAGATGATGCCTATTTGAATTACCCCCCTTAGCCGTTTGCCCTGCATAAGGACCGAAAAGATCTTGCAGCACCTGGAGCGGTTGCCGGCTCATCTGGGCAATATCCAATCCCTCGAATTTTACCGACAGCGCCTGTTTTTTCAGCCGCTTTCCC
The DNA here is from genome assembly GCF_051857575.1 of Pedobacter sp. GSP4. NCBI lineage: Bacteria > Pseudomonadati > Bacteroidota > Sphingobacteriia > Sphingobacteriales > Sphingobacteriaceae > Pedobacter > Pedobacter sp. GSP4. The sequence goes on from NZ_JBPZIR010000006.1 coordinate 95,344, forward strand.
CCGCAGACCGGGCATTCCCTTCCAGTCATAAACGAAAGCGCACGTTTTTTCATCAACTGGCTCTGACTGGTCGCAAAAGTCTGCAGTACATACCGCCTTGCGCCAATAAAGGTACCCATGTAATCAAACTGTTTTTTTGCCCTGATTGCCCTTTGCACCTCTTGCAGCGTATAACCCGGGTAGACAGGCACCGAGGGCGATTCTTCAGTATACAAGATAAAGTCACGGTCCTTTTTAGAAAGCTCTTTCCAGGGAATGTCAACATCAATACCCATAGAGGTTAAGATATCCCGCAGGTTCTGGCCCTGCCACGCAGTAGGCCAACTGGCAACCGCGCGCTCACGGATAGTTTTTGTTTCGTCGGGAACCATGCGCTTCTCGGGTACCTCAAATACTTTACCCAGGCCATGGCAGTGCCCACAGGCACCTTGGGGTGTATTGGGCGAAAAGCCTTCTGCATAGATGATACCCTGTCCGTCTGGATAATCCCCAGCCCTGGAATAGAGCATTCGCAGCAAGTTGGAAAGGGTCGTCACGCTCCCCACTGTAGAGCGCGTCGAGGCTCCTCCGCGCTGCTGCTGCAGCGCAACCGCCGGTGGAAGTCCGGTAATGCTATCCACCTCAGGGATCGACATCTGGTTAAAAAGCCGCCTGGCATAAGGAGATACCGATTCTAGGTACCTGCGCTGTGCCTCGGCGTAAAGGGTACCAAAGGCTAGCGAAGATTTTCCGGATCCAGAGACCCCGGTGAAAACCACCAGCTCATCCCTTGGTATTTCCAAATCGATATTCTTTAGGTTATGTTCCCTGGCACCCCTGATAACGATGCTGGGTAAATTTTTTTGTGAAGGCATATCTTGTCAAACAAACCAAAGGGGATGCTAGTTTTTTTTGATTTTATTTAAGGGGCAGAAATATAAACGAAAATTCAATCCAGATTAGATCCCCTGATGTTATCCATAGGGGATCTAGACTTTTTATTTTGCACTTATTTAACTGCCAGCAAGGCAACCTTTTCGATTACCGGAGGCGCAGCCAGCAGTTCATCCGCATGGGCCATCAAAGCCTTCGCAATTTCTCCACCCAGATGCGCATCCCGCCCAGCTTCATCCCCGAAGGTATCGAATATACCGAAGGTAGACGGCGAGATCTGCAGTGCATACCAACGGATAGTTCCAGGTTCGGCTTCGGCCAGAGGCAGGGCACTTTTGATAAAATCTGCAACTTGTTGCTCTTTACCAGCTTTGGCCTCCAGGCGGGCCAGTAATGCTAATTTTTCCATTTCGTTTATCATTTAACGATTATCGGCGGCAAAGATTACCGCCGCCAAGAAAGCCCCACGAATAGTGCCACGTTATAGTATTAACTGCCAAATAATCAGATTATTAAAGAATAAAATAATAAAGTGCCCTAGGGAGGCTGAAAGGGTCTAAATCTTTAAAGAAAATAAACATTTAATTTCACGCCAGGTAGCCAAACAGAGATGAGATGCTCCCAAAAGAGGCCACATATCCCGCGCCAAACCGGACATTCTCGCCCAAAAGCCTACAACCAGCTTAAAGAAAAGCAACATGAGAAGACTTTATTTGCCCGTGATTTCTTTCCGGTGCTGCCTGCCCCAGTCTGCAAGATTATCTATGATAGTTTTTAAAGTAAGTCCATATTCAGTGAGTTGATACAAAACGGTTACCGGTTGAGTACTCAAAACAGTTCTTTTAATCAATTTATTTATTTCAAGATCCTTAAGTTCCTTACTTAGCATCTTGTTTGAGATGCCACTCACGTCATTTAAAATGTCCGAGAATCTACGCTGGTTGAAATAACAGACAGAGGATATTATAGATATTTTCCATTTTCCGCTTAATACATCCATGGCATCGTGGACAGCCAAGATCTGTTTTTTATTGCGTTCATTATTCGCCGGACAACAAATATTTTCCATAATTAGTTACCTAGTTACCCAAATGTTACTGTTACTTTTAGTTACAAAGTTACAATAATAAATAAAGCTATTCTAAATTTGCATCATAATTAAATCTATTAAAAATGAATTTTACAGGAAAAAACATAGTAATTACCGGAGGAACAACAGGAATAGGATTTGCAACCGCGACCGCCTTCATCGAAGCTGGCGCAAATGTATGGATTACAGGAAGAAACATCGAAAACCTCGACAAAGCCGCCGCTATACTCAAAAGCGATCACCTTAAGACCGTTAAATCAGATACCTCAAACCTCGCTGGTATTGAAACCTTGGCCACAGCTATAGCAGAAAGCGGTCAAAAATTAGACGTAATATTCTTAAATGCAGGAATAGCCACTTTTGCACCCATCGCCGAGGCTACCGAAGCCGATTTCGACGCACAGTTCAATACAAACGTAAAAGGACCTTATTTCACCCTACAGAAACTGCTTCCATATCTCAATGACGGCGCTTCAGTAGTCTTCAATTCATCTACGGTGGCAACAGCCGCCCAAATGTACGGTAGTGTCTATTCCGCAACCAAAGGAGCCCTCAACAAGATTGCCCAGATTGCAGCAAATGAACTTGCCGGAAGAAACATAAGGGTAAACATGATCAGTCCTGGCCCCACACAGACAGAAGGTTTCGACAAGGCTGTGCCAGACGAGACCGTAAAAAAACAGTTTGCAACAACCACAGCCCTGCAAAGAATGGGTAAACCATCAGAAATTGCCAAAGCCGTTTTATTTCTAGCATCACAGGACGCAAGTTTTATTACAGGCGCTGAGCTATTGGCCGATGGCGGGTATATCGGATATGCACTGAAATAAAACCAGTTTTTAAAGAAATATCTTCAACAAAAGCTATTCTGGGTTAATCTTAGAACGGTCCGGCTTATTTCACACCAAACCGGCCACACCGACTTTAATAATAATCAGATTCCCCAGCGTAGCTTTTGCCTGAGACTTTAAGTGGGTATTTCGGCAAAAGTGGCCGAGCGTTTCGCGTTTAAGCTGTCACCCTGTTTCGCTGCAAACTGACCCCCTTATTTCGGAGCAAACTGGCCGCACTTATCTTTCGATTAGACTTTTCAAGTATAGCTTTTCCTGATCAATTTTAAATTAAAGTAAAATGAAAGCCTCAGGACCTAGTTTGGAGCTGAAGGCAGGTCTTGGCTTTAATTTTCATTGTAAAAGCGTTCTGATGGCTTTTAAAGCGGATTTTGGATATGCAATTTGTCAGACCTCAATCTGTGGGCAGACTGAATAGCGTAACTATCACTGACAATAAGTAAAAAGGAAGGCTTTAGCCTTTAAAGAATTTGAAATCGTTCTTAGTGTTTTGTTCAAAGGGAAAGGAACTATTTACGCTATAGCCCGGCAATCAAATTGGCGGCCAGTTTGGCCCGAAACGAGGTGGCCAGTTTCATTGAAATACACATGTTGAGCACATACCAATCGAGAATTGGAATCATAGCCTCCTTCAGAGAGGCAAATTTCTCTAATGCTTTTGCCGAAAAAAATCGATTTTTGTAGTCATCAGTTTTTGTGTCAAAAGGCAATGATTCTTTAAGTAACCTTGCTGCATGTCTTTTGAATTCATCAAAATACAGGTCATAATCTCCAAAATTTGATGAAAATGTCTCTACCATAATTTGTCTGGCTATCTCATAATATCGCGGTATATAGGAACCTGGATATTTGGCGCCAATTAGGATATTCTCTTTCCCTTTTTCCGTTGAGTCTGGATACCTTGCAAATTGCTTCAAAGATAATTTTGGATCTTCTACAACTTTTTTCTTTTTTACTATAACCTCAGTAGTCCCTATCATTTTCTATAATCTTATTTTTCGACAAACATCAATTAGTCAGCTACTTAACTGTAAAAATACTGAATCCTAAAATATTTAGCATTTCACTTTGTCCACATTATTGGTACGACGGAGGCGCATACGGATGACATTTACTTGAAATGATTAGGTTCTGACCTTTTGAACAGCATTATGCGACTGAAATTCAGGAGTATAAGTGTTGATAACTTTGACAAGAATCGTTTTTTTGCCTACTTGTATATACAGAAATAATCGATTTTGGGTGGATTTATTGGCAGAAAGTCTTCGCAGGTTTAGATATTGTTCGACCGATCGCTTAGTCATCAGTTCACCTAAACAAAAAAACGGGAAAGGATCATAACGACCTTTTCCCGTTCATCTAAATTAACGCTCTCAGTAATATATACGATGAGTTTTAGAGAATATTGTATTTCCCTTTAATTTTTAAGTTTTTTCTCAATGTCTTTACGCTGATTGGATCCACCTTTTTTCGCATCCTTGACCTCAGCTGATTTGACATTCAATTTATCTGCTTCGTATTTAAGCTCATGTGATTGATTCGATACCGAATTCCTTTCCACTTTTGTTCCTCTAGGCATAACATTTAATTTTTGGTGAATGTATAATGATAACTGTATAAAATTCTATTGCTTTACAATTGCGGCTCACGGAGCGACTCCAAGACTTCGATCAATGCCTTGGCAGTAGGGCCGGCCGACAATGGATTCTGACCGGTAATGAGTATTCCATCACGCTCTACATGCGAAGTAAATGGAATCAAAGCCGTTTTTACCTCAGCACCCAGCTCTTCAAGCCTGCTCTGCAACTGATAAGGAACATTGCCACTTCGTCCAGTCAATAATTCCTCAGCATTGCTAAAGGCAGAAATCACCTTACCCTGCAAAAATCCCGGACGCAGTTCAGCTGCTGCTATCAGCGCCGCCGGCCCATGACATACCGCGCTAACCGGTTTGCCCTTATCCAGAAAATCCAGTATCAGCTGCCCGCTTAATTCACTATCAGCCAAATCCCAGATTGGACCATGACCACCCGGATAAAACAAAGCATCAAAATCTTCAGCCTTTAACCCAACTAGCCTTTGGGTATTGTTAAAAGCACCCTGCGCCAAAGCATCATCTTTAAACCTCCGGTTGGAAGCCGTGATGTTTTCAGTCAGCTCACTCAATGGATCTACCGGTGGTTTTCCGCCTATGGGACTTGCCAAAGTGACCTGGTAATCCTGATCAATAAATTCGTAATAAGGATCAGTAAATTCACCCAGCCAAACCCCGGTTTTACTATCGGTATCCTCCATCGCACCGTGCGAGGTCAGGATCATTAATATTCTTTTCATAGGTCGATTTTCTATCATTTAATGTCCTCAGGATCCAGCTCATTGCATTCTTCATCGATACGCTGGTTTTCCTCCCAGTTGGTTCCATCCTCACGAGTTGGCTCTTTTACCTCATTGTTTTCTTCCTGCTCACCAGCAGGTTTTTCTTTTGGATCAGTCATAGCTCAAAAATTAGTTTAATACTGTAACATTACTTAACACCAAAAAGTTCAGTTAACTTGCGGCGGAGCTTCCAGCTCATCATCTTCATCGAGTTCAATATGCTCCAGCTCATCCAGTTGAACAGCATGCGGGTGTCGCAGCTCGATATGCTCGGCCAACAGGTGCAATACCTCCAGATCTATGTTTCCGGGATTCTGGCAGACATGCAGGAAATCCTGTCCGTCCGGCTCCAGACTGGCAACAAAACTATCCTCCAAATAAATCTTGTACTTACAGCCGCCTGTTGAATGGTGCGGATAGGCTCCAACCTGAAAATGGTACTGAATTTCTGGACTGATGATTACGGCATATTTTTCCATAGGGCTTATCTGTTTAAAGGATAACAATCCTTTCTAAGCCAGGGTTTTGGATCAGCTAAAAAATCCCATGCAAGATGCTACTCCTTAGAACCATTTGGAAAAAAAATTGTTGAAATAAAAAAAATAGACCTCATGAAAACGATCAAAGACTAAGCAGCAAAAGGCGGAAGGAGGATCGCAAAAAGTACTGCTGAATCCGGCCATAACCGCGGAAACCGACGAACTCGACCCAAAATTTGAGGAAGGTATAGGCGGAAAAACAGAAAACGAAAACCCACTAATCTCAAAAACCAATACACCATGGAACAGTTCAGAATAGAAGTAGCAATAGAAGGTAAGGGCAGATTCTACGAGATCAACCCACTGGGAAATGCCCGGTATCAAATATCAGAAAACGGGGAAATAATCGGCACGATACAACTCGACGAAAAAGACCACGCCCATTGCGAGAGCCAAGGCTGCGAACTTGACCTCCCGGCCCTACACGCGGTAAGGAAAGCGATACAGGCACAAGAAGGCTGGAACGATACATTCGGACATCTATAATTAAAGCAAAAACCCAAACCATTTTCGCGCTTCATTGGTTTATTAAAGACCTTATTAAAAACATCATAAACATGAAAAACGAAGAAAACACAGCGGAAAATCCTGCGGACAAATACCCACTGCCGCCGTTTCCCAAGCAGGACCAGCAGCCACCAGGCACAGAAGGTGAACTGATCCCAAAAGCCGACCATGGTGAAAAATCGTATAAAGGAAGTGGTAAATTAAAAGGTAAAAAAGCGGTCATCACCGGAGGCGATTCGGGAATTGGCCGGGCAGTAGCCATCGCCTTCGCCAGAGAAGGAGCCGATGTACTCATCAGCTATCTTGATGATTCAGAAGATGAAGATGCAAAGATCACCGCAGGCTATGTTGAAGATGCCGGCGTCAAAGCCGTCCTGGTTAAAGGCGATATCCGCAAGGAATCCCACTGCCGGGAAATCATCGATACCGCCATCAGCAAATTAGGCGGACTGGACATCCTGGTAAACAACGCAGCTTTCCAGATGGCCAGAAAAAACATCCAGGAAATCTCTCCCGAAGAATGGGACCGGACCTTCCAGACCAATATCACCGCCATGTTTTACCTCTGCAAAGCAGCAGAACCACACTTAAAACCAGGAAGCAGCATCATCAACACCACCTCGGTCAATGCCTATTCTCCCAGCGAACAGCTCCTGCCTTATGCCGCAACCAAAGGCGCCATCCAAAACTTTTCAGCCAACTTAAGCCAGATCCTACTCATGGACGGCAAAGGAATCAGGGTAAACGCAGTCGCACCAGGCCCGATCTGGACACCGCTAATCCCCTCAACCATTCCCAAACACGAAGAATTTGGAAAGGACACCCCAATGGGAAGGGCAGGACAGCCTGCCGAAGTGGCTCCGGCTTACGTGTACCTGGCATCAGATGACGCCAGTTATGTTGCAGGGGCAACCATACCGGTAACTGGCGGACGAATCACCATTTAGCAATTTAAAAACAGTATCACTATGGCAAAGTATTCAGAAAAAGCTGGCGAAAAAGTCGAAAAAGCCCTGCACGAAAGAAAAGAAGGAACCCTGAAAACCGGAACAGGCAAAAAAGTAACCTCCAAAAAACAGGCCATTGCCATCGGGCTTTCAGAAGCTAAAAATGAAGGCGCTAAAGTGCCCAAAAAGAAATAATGTCCCTTGATAAGTCAAAAGGAAGCCGTAATCTGTGGGATTCACAGACATCGTTTCACTAACTTTTCGTTAAATCTGTTGAAGGCCATGCCCTTCAACAGATTTAACGTGCTAAGAACAATAATTGACGAAATAAAAACCCGGCTTAATTGGATCAATATTTACCTTGAATTATATAATGCAGGAGTTGTCTGCAGGAAGTGTGGTATTTCACGTCCCACAGTTAGGAAATGGTTTAATCGTTATAAAGAGTTAGGAGTTGAAGGCTTAAATGAACATAGCAGACGCCCAAAGAAAATAAAAACTAAAGTCACTGCTGAAGACGAGCAAAGAATAATTGCTCTTAGAGATAACCGTAAACTTGAACATCGGAGTATTGCCCGTGAGATGAAAAGGCTTTAGGAAAGTTCACTGAAGAGAGAATCCAAAGCATGATGACAAAACTTTCATTCCCCAATCGCAGCACGATTATTGTCGATTTTTTTTTCATCAAAAACATACACCTTCAGTCATCAGAAAACGAATCCTGATCACTATTTAATAGCAACATTAATCATACCAAGAATGTTGCATTTAGCTGATTTGCTGGGCTTTGCTCTGCAGATTCTTATAGGTTAGCTAACCTTGAATCGACTTGTTCCTCTCCCTTATCTTCTTTTCGCTGAACCGAGGCAGCGCAAAATAGATGTAGAGTAATATTATGGGAATAATACTAAAAGCCACGTTCCAAAAAGAAATAATTAAGGCAGCTAAGTGTAGTACAGGGGCGATCGCATATTCTCTTGTCAGCAGTTTGACAAGTGCCGGGTCTGTATTTTCTTCCAAAAGACCTTTCTTTCTGGTGGCATACCACCACACGCAGTTATAAAGTACTGTCATTAACACCAATATAGTATGATAGATCAATGCTGCCGTTCTTTCGTCTGGTTTGCCTACATGGCGTGCCAATAATCCTGTAGTGAAAGATTGGAGTGTTACAAACATTAAAAACAAGATATGTAATATGAGCAGGTACTGATCTGTCTTTTTTATATAAATAAACATGTTGTGATGGTTGGACCAGGCAACGCATATAAACAGGAAAGACGCGGCGAACGCAGCATAATGAGGCCAGTTTTTCAATATCTCTCCCAGCAGATCTGTTCCGGCTTCCGGTTTAGGCAATTCTGTGGCGAGTAATGTTGCGGCAATAGCTAAAACAGCATCGCTAAAATATTCAAGCCTGTCAGTTGTTCGATGATTGTACATAAGATCCCTATTAAACTAATTTTTATTGCAGGCCTGAACTGAAAACCAAATATCTATTGATATCGGCAATTGATCACAACGATATCTTATGTGGTTGGATCGGGTAATATTTGAGATTATCCGCATAATCCGATCAGATCATATTCAGCAGGCAAGTGACCGCAGGTCGGCCTGTGTCGAATGCCGACCTGCGGTCACTCCCAGCTTTTGTTAGAGATCACTTAAAGGCAAGTATTTTTACTTTATCAATCACTGGCGTCGAAACAAGTAGTTCATCGGCGCTAGCCATCAGTGCTTTAGCGATCTCACCGTTTAAGTGCGCATCCCGACCGGCATCATCGGTAAATGTATCGAATATACCAAAGGTGGAAGGTCCGAGCTGCAATGCATACCAGCGAATAGTACCGGATTCAGCTTCCGCCAAAGGCAAAGCGCTTGCAAGGAAGTCAGCAACTTGTTGTTCTTTACCGGGTTTAGCCTCGAATTGGGCCAGTAACGCTAAATTTTCCATTTGATCAATTTTAATAGAACGGTTCGTTAGCGGCAATATACCGCCATAATAGATTGAACACGAATAGTGCCACGATCAAGCAATTCAGATACTTAGCAAACACATAATTATTTTCACAGATCATTTATCTCATAATTCATTCTTTAAATAAAGAAAATTGAGCGCTTAGAAGTTTTGATTTATTCTAATGACCATTTGCCTCCACATTTTCATGTCAAATCAAATGATTTGAAAATTGATGCTAAATTTTTGATAACTACTGGAGAATTGCGTATTTCAATAAAACTGTACAATCCATTTCGGACCAAACTGTACGCGAATTTGACTGCCGGGCGGTTAACTAAATTGTCCCTTTCCCTCTGAACAAAAGTAATCACCACCCCCAAATTTCCTTCTTTCCGGAAATCCATCCAATCATCATGCCCAGACAAATATCCAAAAGTTTCCCCAGCAACCCTTAAGGATTAATACTGGAAATAAATCTGAATACCCTTCAAAAAGCGCACTGAACCCCTTAAATCCCACCCGAAAGATCAATTATCATATTCAGCAGCATTTTAGCAGGAGAGCCCTTTATTTGGCCTGAGCTTAAAAAATTAAAAGGACTTACTGAGCGAAGAAATCCTGATCCAAGGATCAGTGCGTACAGCTTGGTCCGAAACAGCCCGTCAGTTTGGAGCGAAATAGGGTGTCAGCTTAAATGCGAAACGCGTGTACACTTTTGCCGAAATACCCAAATTTGCCTGCTGGCTTAAACACCACAATCCGCTGCTCGGGCACCGCTATCAAAATATGCTCACGAATATTTCGGCCATACTTTGCAGGACGGATTTTGGAAGAAAAAGTCCCAAACTCCCTATGAGTAGTTTTGCGCCGCTTAAACAAGGCCAAAGAGCGGCCCAGATTATTGCACATAAAAACAAAACATAATGGAAAAATTCAAAAAAGTACAAGAGGTAATCGCTTCTGTAGAAGCGGATATTGCCAAATTCTATGAGAATGGAAATGCAGCTGCGGGAACCCGCGTGCGTAAGGCAATGCAGGATCTAAAAGGATTAGCCCAGGAAATCAGAGCTGAGGTTACCGAAAAGAAAAACAGCGAAAAATAAACAGCAAAAACTGTTTTGGGAAAGGGGGTGTCTAAAAAGGCTCCCTATTTTTGTTTATAGCAAAAGTTGATTTTTTTCAGCTTCTTATGAATAGCTTTAATTTATGGTTAGTTAAATTGCTTGCTGGATCAGATTCTGTTGAAATTGGTTTATCATGATGATTCGGATTGGTTTGACGCGGCTTTTATGCTGCTTTTGCAGCCATTTTTCTTAAGTTATGCGCTATAGCAGCCAATCCGAACTCGACATTTACTTTAGGGAGTGTTCGTAGCCTGAACCGATTGAATCGGTTATTGCTTTTTAGTTGCCCAAATACTGCTTCTGGCTCTATTGCCCTGTTTTTTCTGAGCTTGACACCTCCTTCGCTCAACAGCTTTTGCTTTACCTTTTCTTTAAAAGCCCTTCAGGTATGGTTGATCTCAATTTTACGGTCTCCATCGCCTTTATAGCACATCTCCATGAGTGGGCAGCCTTTGCAACTGTCGGTTTTATAATAGCTTACCTTAGGATTTATAGCCAAGACCTGAAACACGTTCAGATTCCCCTATTTTGATCATACGCTTGCCTGCCGGACAAATAAAGTAATCTCCATGAGCATCGTAAGGCAGGAGGCTGTTTATGTGCTTTGTTTTTAACGGCTTGTTTTTAAGAAGGTTTTTATTTTAATTTTTTGGACGTGCCCCTAAAGGATCAGCGTCTTCCGCTATATATCCCTGCGGGAGGATGGCCGGAATGTGCTGAGTGGGGCTGTTGAGCAAGAAAACGTTCGTTTAGTGCTGGTTACATCGAGACGTGTCTGTGCGTTGATATCGCTAATATTTAGTGTAAATAGGAACTTCACCGAAAGAGGTTTTTGTTCAGGTGTACGCTAATCCATTAATTTTTCCCAATTTTGATGTGGTCTTAAGGCCGTTATCCCCTTTCAATTAGATTAAGGATGACTGTTATTTTATTACGCTCATATTCACGAATTGCAGGTTAATTTTTTTGAGGTTTTTAATACGCGTGAGATTGCCTATCTGATCTGGGGTGCTATTGTTTGTTTTATTTTTCTGTTTTTAAAGAGTTTAAGAAAGGACTTTTTGCCAGTACTTAAATCGCTAGTTGGGCGCGACTTCGTCCGCGTTTATTTCTTTACCATTATATACGTTTCATTTTGCAGTTTTATCCTTTCCCGCATTGGTTTATGGCACACCAGCATGGTAAAGGATACTATAGTTTGGGGTATTTTCGCTGCACTTCCAATGATGTACAGTATCATGCAGGCTAAAAACTTGAAGAGATATTTTGGTTCAACGCTCAAAGATCTTTTTCAGATCACCATAGTACTGGAATTTGTTCTTGGGCTTTATACTTTTAGTCTATGGGTAGAACTTCTGATTGTACCGTTCACCCTGATGCTTGGCGCACTTATCGCTTTCAGTGGGAAAGATGAGAAAAACCAAAAGGTGACGAAACTGTTCAAGTGGATCAGTAACGCTTTGGGCTTATTTCTGATCGTTGAGGTTGTCGGGCATATTGTCGGACATTTTGGTGAATATTGGCGCGTAAGTTATTTCAAACAATTTTTGCTGCCCCTGACCCTTTCGGTCATGTTTATCCCCTTCTTATATCTATTGGTGTGTTTTGCCCGTTTTCAAGAGACATTTGTTGTCCTAAAGATCAGGATAAAATCTCCAAAACATTTACTTTATACCAAAAGAATCTTGTTTTTTAGTTTCTTCAATAATATTGAAGGACTTAACCGCTGGAGACAACACGTATTTAGGGGAAGTTATCAGAATCGGACAGCAATCTGGCAATCTGTCAGGGAAATCAAAGAGGCCCAAAAAAGAGAGGAAAAACCAGCACTGGTATCTATTGAAGATGGATGGTCACCATATATTGCGAAGGATTTCCTGACTGGAGAAGGAATGTCTATGGGGTTTTACTCCGATCTGGGAGGTGGGGAATGGGGAGTTATTTCCGATCCAAAACGTGTTAATGGTTCAGGCTCTGGCATTAACTCGACTTACAGTGTATTTGGCACCAAACTCGTCGCTACCTCATTAAAGTTACGGTTGGAGGTTGCAGATGAATTTTCCGTTGGGGATGCCGATTTTTTGTTCGCTAGATTAACTGAAGTTTTGTATTTGAAAGTTTTTGGAAGGGATATTCCACTTGATATTTATGCTAATGTTATACTTCACAAGCCCTCAGTGTTTGAAGAAGGTTTTGCCAGGGTGATCATCGACATTTCCTATTATGGTAACCATCTCAATGGCTATAGTCTGAAATTCTCTGTTATCCATCGTGAGCATGTAGAGTTGTACTAGTTATCGTTCGTCTACTTTGACTTTACCTTATCGAAGGGGCTCAAGATCATTGACCGGTTTTCCTTACAATTCATCGCTCAGGTTTGTTCTATTGAAGTCTATATCCGGTTGTCCTGCCAGTAATATTTCTGGCTTTTGCGGTCTGTTCGTAGTTATATATGATGTAATGCTCAATTAAATCATTTCTTTCGCGAAAGTGTGATAGTTGATGTTGGTTTGTCTTAAATTAATGGACCTGAGTATGTTAGTTGAACTAACTGTTATTATTATCGAGCCAGGTATGGAAACCGATTTGACATCATGATTTCAGGAATTGATGCAGTTTTCAATGTTTGTGCCGGATGCACAACAACATATTTTAAAGCAATATCTGCAAGCTGGTCTAGGATTACGGTCGCAAAAGAACTGTTACAGGATCTTTACCTGAAAGTCAGCGAGCGGCGGGAAACGGTTGATGCTGATATGAAAAAAAGAAAATCTTCGTTAAATTGCACGCACGCCCGGAAACAAAGCCTGGTAAATAAAACAATGGTTAAAAAAACGCTCCTATTCTTGCTGGTCACTTTTTCGCTTATATTCTTCCATGAAAAACTATACGATCTTTTTGATCAGTATATTGTTGCCAATTTTTTAGAAGGCCTTCGAGGGGATTGGTTGTACTGGCCGGTATGTGCATTAACGATTACTGCAATTATCCAGTTGATCGCTATGCTGAGGGATCGTTCAAAAGTTAATGATGTAGCGTTTTTTGGTTGTATTCTGTTCTTGTGTTGCTATTTATATCAGCGCATCTCGGGTGATCATTATAGTTTCTATCGTTCAACATTTGCACCTGCTGTTGCATATCTTGATAGCCTGTTGATACCAGCTGCTGGGCTTGGTTTTCTAGGTTTTAGAGAGCGGCTTAGGGTTCATGGAAAACCTATCATGAAAAACTCCCCCTTTACTGTGGATGCTCCGATATTGAGATCCGATGCGGATGTTTTTGACAGGGATAGGTATGCAAGGCTGATGGCTGAAAAGATACAGTCCAATCCAATCGAGGAATTCAGTGGTTCCCTGGCAATCGGAGTCCTCGGAAAATGGGGGTCCGGTAAAACCTCTTTTCTAAACCTGGTCAAGGAAAAGATTGATGGGGAAGGCAGGATATTGATTGATTTCAATCCCTGGGGTAGCAGTTCCCCCAGCATGATTATTGAGAATTTTTTTGAGGTATTAACAAAGGAACTGAGTGAATACGATAGAAGCTTATCACGGGATATGAGCCGTTACGCTTCGACCTTAACTGAAATGGATGACAACTGGATTTCAAAGTCGATTAAATCCGGTAGTGATTTCTTTATGGGGAGTTCAACAGTTGGTGTAGACTATGATGAGATAAACCGCGCATTGGTGAAGGTGGATAAACAGATTATCGTATTTATCGATGATCTGGACCGATTGGATAGTAGGGAGATCATGGAGGTGTTAAGGATCATCCGCAACACTGGCAATTTCAAAAACGTGGTGTATGTTGTTGCTTACGACCGGAATTATGTAGTTACATCGCTAAAGGAACTGAATTCGCATCAGAGCCAGCACTATCTGGAAAAAATATTCCAGTTTGAATTTAAATTGCCAGACGCAGCGGTGCTAGAGCTAAGGAGGAATATCAGGAACGGTCTTAAGGCAGCGTTGACTAATACCAGTTTGCATGATGCAATTGATGCAGCAATAGACTATACGGGAGAATCCGGCGAATGCATCACGGACAAGGTTATCCTAACCCAAAGGGAGGTGGTACGGCTTATAAACTCGATGTTATTTGAATTGGATGGCCAGATAGAAGAGGTCAATCTAACTGACTTTTATCTATTGCAATTGCTGAAACTGAGATATTCTAAAGTTTATGACGACATTTCCCTTAACCGGCAGATATTTTTCTTTGAAGAAGATCAGCGTTTAAGGTTGAGGGCGGTAGATGAAATCGGCAAACAGAAAAACAGCTTGGCTTCCCAGGTGTGGAAGCTAATGGGAGACGCAAAACCCAAAACGGGTCCTGAAGAAAAGAAGATTTCGGTATTGGAACACTACTTAACCTCACTTGGAACTGATTTTGCCGATGAAAATGGTAAACGTACCATAAAGGAGATTGTTTATGCGCTTTTGGTGGATAAAGAACTGCGTACGGATTCAACCAGTATGGATTACAAATCGTTTATCAATTATGTTAACTTTGAGAAATACTTTATGTCATATGGGAGGGAAAACAAGCTTTCTTTTGCTGCATTCGAAGCTGCGAGGAAAGGAAGCCCAAGCGAGTATTTGGAAGCTGTCCTAAAATGGGCTGAAGATCCGGATTTATCAGCTGAACTGGAACGTAGGCTGAGTACATTGGTTGATTTTACCTCAAAAGAGGAGTGGGAGAAACATCTGATGGTGACAGTAGCCCTAGAAAGAAAAAAAATGGTCACTAGGGGCGCATTCGGAGCTAACTATTCAGCAGTGATCGACCTGTTGAAATACCCAAAATCATTCGATAATGTTCATTTATTTGTGAGTGATGCAGCGTATTTTGCTTACATCAATGATTTTTTTATTCAGGCCGAAAGTCCTTATATTTATGAAGCACACCTGCTTATGGCAATTCTGGTGAGGAATGAGGATCTGGGGCTCAGCGAAACCCAGATTTGCGATCAGCTTTTTGACTATTTCAAAAAATATTGTAATAGTCATGATCGTATCACCATGGAATTCAGGAATCTGCATACAGCTATTGTAGAAAAGGATAAACATCATTATGGGCAGTTTCCAGTCCAGGAGCGTGCTGAAGTCCTTTTCAAAGAATATTTTCGCAAATATATTACTGCATGTGAGCTTGGTGGATTTATCAAAAGATATTTCGATCCGGAGAAAAAATACTATATGTTTGACATCGAATGGATTGCGAAGGTATTTGGGAGTAAGGATGAGCTAATAGCATATGCTGTAACAGCGGAAAATATTGACCACGCAACGGAGTGTTACCGGGAATTTTCGGAGTTCAGCAACAAAGTAGCAGCCAGTGCCCATCCTGCTATTGAATACAGTTTTAACCATTTGAAAAAGGAAGAATAATAGCTCAAACATCGTTTTTCAGGTATGGAAGACTGCTATTGATAACCCAGCATGACCAAATCCGATCAAGAACTGATCACTGTGAGCAGGATCCGGGGTTGGTCTGCAGCATACTAAGCAATTTAATGTTAATCATCGAAATTTTTCCTCAATATTCTTGATCATTCTTTTTCATTACGCTCAAATTCAACCTCATGCTCAATTTTTAGGAGAAATTCTTTAAGTTCGCTTTTCAAATTCTTTTCACCCTTTGAACGGTTTTTCTTCAAATAGGGACTTACCCGGAATGAAAAAGCAGATAGGATGTACTCCGCATCGGTACCTATTTTCATTAAATGTTTGAATATTCCCTTTAATGGGACAAACGAACGGATAAGATTTCCATCATTATCGATCATGCAGGTCTCTGGTCCATGATTGACTAATCCGACATCGCTTCCTTTAAGTCTATAGTTGAGTTTGTTTGGAAAGACTACTCCTTGATCAAAATAACTGAATATAAGGCTAAATGGACCATCAAATTCAATGTCCTCGATTTCATAAGCGCTTTCAGAGATTTTTATTTCGTCAAAAGTTGCCCTTAAGATATCGCAGTTCTGAGCGCTGAAGTATGTGAAGTTGCAATGTGAGAAGTTTGTGTAGCGAAGCATTGAATCTCTAATATAAATCGCGCTGAACGTGGAAAAGGAAAAATTGATTTCCGTTAAATCTAACCGCTGTAGCATTATGGTTGGATCTTCATAAGATGTCAATATGCCCATAAAAAGGTTCCGTCCCCATTCAGGAACTTTTCCATGTTCAAAGTTCCAGTCTCTGATCAGTTGAAACAGTATCTCGGAATTTATTTTGTTGTTAAAGAATTTTCGTGATGATATATTATTACATATCAGATTACCTATTATCAGTGCAAACCATTTGTCAATTGCTGTGTAGAAGTGTTTCCTTGGACTGCCGCTGAGTTCGGCGTTGAATAATACGGTATTCATCCTGGGCTCCCCAAGGGTATATATCGTTGGAGATTTGATAATTTCCCGACATAGTTCTTCAATCTTTTGCAGTACAGTCAAAGTAATAGGAAAATTTCGGATCATCTCTGGGATCAGCTTATTGTTCCGGTAGATTTCGCTCTCATATTTTTCAAACCATTGGATTTTTAACCGTGTCGAATACAGCTTTTTATTGTGCTTATTTATAGCAATTGACGCCATGAGGGGAATGAGAAGCTCTCGCTTAGCAATTATAGATGGATTTTCGCTGCTGCCCTCAACACATTCCCTAAGCATGGTGATCAGCCCCTTTAGGAAATCTATGGTCTGATCTGTTGGTATTCCGATATTTAATCGTATCCGTGCCTCTTCTACATCGATGCTATCTTCAATGGCATGTTTAATGAATACCTTTAGGTAATATTCCGCAAGTAAAATCTCCGCGAAGGACTGGTGTTGAAAATGGAGCGTATTTTCTTTTTCACCCAAATACGAGTGCGAGAGAAAATGAATGGATTCAATATCCTGGAACTGGGTTAGTACGATTCTGTCATCCGTGTCGATCTGTTTTCCCTCTATTGTTCTACAGATATCAGCTTTGGTCAGTGATATCTGCTCTCCATTCTGTCTCTTATATTGCCAAAGTACTGCAGAGGCATGTAGGATATTCCGGTAGGTATACTCTTCTTCTAATTTGGGCCTATAGTTATAGTCGTCCTTATGTTTGGCTTCCCGGGTAAGTTGGTTGAGAAAGGAAACATAAACACTGACCTTTCCCAGGTTGATGAAATCGGTATCCATGGAAATGAGTTTATAGATCATGTAGGCGAAAATCGGTTTTCTCAGCTCACTGTCTTCCAGGATATGATCATGCAATGCACTATGGAGTCTTATCGGTTGATTATCCTCAATGGCTTTCAGGATTCTTTTCGGATTTCCGGTAAAGTCTTTTGAAGACTGACCCGTCTGCGCCATTAGTTTTTTTAGCGCATATTCGATATACCCGTCAAACTGGTGCTGCTTGAAGCCATAGAACGAAATATAGTTGTCGGTGCTTTCCAAGAGACTGCTGTCCTGATCACCCTGCTTTAATAATGGATGTGGGCAGTATCGTTTGATTTGTTCGGACAGTCCTTTGGAAATCGGCCGGGAAGCGATGATAATCCTGTTGTTCCTTTGATTGATATTGTCCAGGTTTTGGATTTGGATAATGTCACTAACAACCTTTTCGATATGGGATTCACTTAGTTCCCCACTCTCATCCAACGAATCCAATAGAAAGATATATTCCTTCTTTTTGAAATAATCATCTTTAATGTCGATTTTATATTCCATCGCCAAAAAGTTGGCAATTACCCCAAGGGTTGGGGAATTCGAGTAGCGGTCATACTCATTGAGGTTAAGATAAACCGGAAATGGCCCTTCTTTTGTTTTCAGGTATTGCTGTGCATAAGATGCGGCATAGTGGTGAAGAAAACTTGTTTTTCCCTTCCCAAAATCTGCTATCAAAAAAAGGATATTTCTGAGGAAGCCATCACGTTCTCTACTACTGACCTGAAAATACTCATCGATTAGTTCCTCTATTGGTTTAAGGTTTTTTTCTCTGATATCCAGTTGCTGTCTTGCTGTGTTTTCGCTGAATGGGTTGTAGGATGACTGATCTCCTTCATGTGTCTGATTGTAGTTCCTTATATCTTCCCATGTACCGAAGGTTTGTTGGTATTGCAGGTCTTCATTTTTTGCGAACCCCAGGGCCGCAAGGTTTTTCTGGTCAACTAAGAATTTGATTTCGTTTTCCCTAATCCATTTATCTTTAGTTTCCTTCAGGTGGCTTTCATATTCATCATTCCCAAACGCAGCGGTAACTGCTGATGGGATTTGTTCATTATAGCTTTTGGCAAACTGCTGCCTTATCTCAATTTTGGCACCTGCAGCTGAAAGTATGTTTATCGCTGCTGTTTTTACCAATAGGACAGCAGGGTGCCCTGAAGGATTATTGATCAAAGGAAAATCACTTTCATCGATAGTGGCCCTTAGCTGTTCAAGTGTATTTGCCATATTCTTGCTGAACTCTACGGTGGTTAGCTGCGTGGGTACGTGGTCCCTGATAAGGGCATACGAAGATTCCGTTTGTGCAAATGCGGCCTTAAGATAGGTGTTGAAGCCAAGATTTGGGAACTTACCATCATTATTGCGCCCATAGTTGGCAGAGAACTCTTTATTATAGCTCTCAAAAAGCGATGCCAGGACATCCCGAGCCTGCTTTGGCAGGTCTTGCTTACTCAGTGTCTCAAAGGTAGTCTGGTCGATACCGCTGATCAGATTTGAAAAACCGTACCCAACTTTGTCTCCACTTTTCCAGATTTCCAATGAAAACAGACTCTTTTTTTGGTATACGTACTGATCGGTTAAAAGCTTATGTATTTTCACAATCTTAGCTACAGGACGCAACCCTTTGATCCGCTTTTCCAGATCGGTACGGTCAATGACGTGTTTTTTAAGATCAAACTCAAATACACCGGCTACTATATCGTTTACCATTTTGACAGATTTTGGTTGGAAGCCGTTCTGTTTTTCATCAATATTGTATATGAATATTTCTCCGAAGTCTTTATAAAATTCTTTTTCCTTATAGATCTTAAGTGTTTTTTTGATTTTTTCTATTCCGGCAGTTGAAGTGATCTGGAATGCAATCCTTTTTTTGGTATCTCCGTAGGTGGCATGGTCAGTGCTGGCCAGGTCTATACCCGGATAATTGTCTTTATCTTCGTTGAGGTTACAAAGGCTTACACCAAAGATAATGCTGAGTATGGGCGCAAGTGTGTCCTCAGAGATCACATTGATGTCGTAAAGATTAACCTTTCCCTTATCACGGACTTCAATTGAGGATTGGATCAGCAGGTTGACAATTTCCGATATTAATTCTTGTTGCTTCATTTTTAGTTGATGGAATTGGATTACAAAAACAGTTGTTTGTCGATGTCAGCGGAGTTTTTGATACCGGGGCTGAGGGCTACGGTCTTGATGATGTGCTTGAGGAATTCAAGTGCGAACTCGTTTGCTTTGACGGTCTTATTTTCTTTAAGGGTAATGATGCGCTTTTTCTCCTGTTTTGCAGGTTCTCCATGAACGACCGAACTTCTGAAGTCATAGATTTTTTTGCAAAGGTTAAAAATTTCCTCTGCCGTGTGCCCATCAAATGGATTAAGTTTACAAAGTAATGCTGCGCGGGTAGCAAGGCGGTAGGTAATCTCGCTTTTCGAATCGCTGGTAAGGATGCTTTCCAGTGCGATGGCAATATCTATGATCGAATCATCATCAAGTCTATTGATACAGGCTTTGTTGAGCCTGTTGACCGCTAGCTCGAGATTGCCCAGCCGTTTAAGTTGGTGGTAAACGATAGAGATTTCCAGATGTTTCGAAAAGGGGATATAGTTAGATTCAGGGCAGGAAATTAAATTTTCCAGTTGCTGGGGATAGTAAGGATCATCGACTAGGATCGCCTGGGCAATTGGGGTGCTAAACTCACTTCTCCAGCCTACCGGAACGCTAAGGAAATGGCTATAGCCGGTATCGAGGGTAGGATTGGTAACCCTCAGCGCTGCGAAAATGGTATTGACGGTTTTTTTGACCTGGGTGTAGGCTGATGGGTGGTGTAAGGTAATGCGGAGGTCCTTTGCGCTTTCGTTTGGAATTTGCCACCCCTGTAATAGAATAGCATGTGTAGCAGCAATGGAGATACTTCTATTCCTTGGGGTGATTTGATCTAATTGTTTAGCTTGGGTGAGAAGGATACTATCTGGTATCTTCACGATGCTTTGCTGCTCCGATAATTCCAGGTCGCCGGCTTCAAAGCTGGTATAAATGATGGGAACATAAATGTTGACTTCTAGCGTGGGCGAGGATAGTATGCGAAAAAAAGGTTCGTATAAGGTGTCAAAGCTTGCTTGGTCAAAACCAAAGCCGGATTGGTGGATGTAACAGTCACAGAAATGGCCAATGAAGAAATGACTGTGCATGCTGTTATAGTTGTCAAGGATTTCGTCGAATTTCCTGACGGATTCAGGAGTGTACGGCCCGATACCGAAATATTGGCAGATCGGGTCTGAGTTCATGATATATTCATGAAAGGCATCGGCAAATGGTCGCCGAGAGTCGGGGGCATTGTCTGTATAGATTTTCGCATGGTCAGTTTTCAGTGTTTCTGTATAGCGGAATTTTGGCAGACCGTTCTCTGCTGGCTGGAGGACCGGATAGCGGTAGTGTTTGGGAAGTCTTGCTGACCGGTCTTTTTTGTTCCGGTTCTTCAGGTGGGCATCAATCTGTTCCAACGCTTCCTTTACCGCTGGAATGAGCAGAGATTTGAGTGTTTTGTTATCGTGGAAGTGGGTTGTCATTGCGGCTTTCGATGGGGCTGTTAGGATTTGTTGGAAACGGAACTTTTACGATAATTAATGCATGTTATTTTTTCTCGGAAAAAGAATTAAACTCATCAAGGTAGATTAATGCGTTATTGCCGGGCTGTTCGGACCTCTTTATATCTCCGAAAATCTTCCTCCAAAATCTATAGACGGCAAATAGGTTGATATAAGTAGTAACGGCGATTACCACTAGACCAAGGGAGGTTCCATTGTTCTCCTGGATCAGTTTGATATTAGTGTAAGCCATAAAGGCAAGGGGAGTTAATCCGATAAGTGCTGCCGGGGATAGCAAAATGAGATCCAGAAGATCTGTTTTGTGTGCCGGGCTTTCTTTAAGAAGCTCAAGACCGATTGACATGGGTTGGGTTAGCCTGGAGGTATGCGGCTGTCTGGAGGTAGCGATGTCAAAGAGGCTTACCTGCCCATGGTTATAGAGTTTGAAGGCGATGAGTTTGCTGAAGTGTCTCAGCTCGTCCAGTTTGGCATTCAGTAGGGTGTTAAATAACATCATTGCTGAAAATACCGGGGCGGTCAACAAGCCCACCAGTCTGATATTGTCCAGCTTGATGATACTGAATTCGAGTCCCGAGATAGCTGAAGTACGGTAAAGGTAATAAAGTACTCCGATGATAATCATCCAGAAATATAGCCTGTCACTTTTTTCCTTTGTATCGCGTATGCTTTCTTTTAGCTCACCATAGTAGGCACTGAGCTGCTCGTGGCTGTTGTTTTTTATGAAAGAAATCATTTCTTGAAGCTGCATGGCATGGGGTTAGGGTTGTGGACCTGGTTAGATGACTTTTACTTGTTTGTTTTTTTGGTTCCGCTAGAGCCAAAGCAGAATGGATCATAAGGTGCCTTTGGTTCCAGGCAGTTTGCCAAGGTATGGTTAAATACCCTGGAACAATAAGTTTTGCCCAAGAAAAAGCCTGTAAGTGGGTATTTGCCCGGATGGCGGCTAATCTTTATACTCAATTGGGCAATACGGAAAAATCGCTGTTGCTCTGGATAGGTTTGTGTTAAAATCAATGTTGGAGCGTTTTTCAGGCCAATATACTAAAGAAGGTAAGGAGCAGGAAAGAAAGATTTCAACAAATCAAGTTATTTCGTATGCCATTCTAATTTCTGACAGCGGGAAAGTTGCATACCTTGGTTATTACTATGGCACTATCTGTGGTGTTTTAATACTATTATGACTTTGGGTATTATTCTGTCTCATATTGTGTTCAATCTGGTATCATTGGACTTACCAAAAGGAACCACCTATGTCAAATTCAGGAGCTAATGCTTCCTATTAATGTGTATTTTATCCTTTGCCCTATAATATTTGGGATTTTGACAATTTGTCGATTATATTTAACACTTAATTTTAATCTTAATTATGCCTCAATTTAAATTTAACATTATCTCAAGAACCGATATTGAGAATAGTCTGGGTGGTGCCCAAATGATATATGCCATCGATTATGACGGGCCGGAAAACCTCTTGGTGACGGGCTGCGCCGGAAGTGGAAAAACCACTGTTAGCTTGATGCGCGCGGAACGACTGATTAACCTTGAAAAAAACGTTCACATCATTACCTTTCACGATCTTTTGGTTACCAATCTAAAAAATAGTGCCACGAAAGAACTTGCCCCAAATATTTTGAAGTATCATGGCTGGTATTATCGGGAAAGCGAGTATACCGAGGTGGATGGAGTGGAAAGGAAGAAGGTCGAGAAAATGACTTACGAAGAGATGGCCGAAGAACTCAAAAATTATGATTCAATCGACGAATTTATTATTGACGAGGGACAGAACTTTCCGGAGGCATTTCACAGGATATTATTAGAAAAATGTAAAGTGATAGCCATAGGAGCAGATAATGCCCAAAAAGTTCATAAGGGTCTAACAACAGAACAGATCACCGAAAAAATGAAATTAAAAGGCGCGGTAAATCCGGTCCAATTGCAGTATAATTATAGGAATACTTACGAAATATACAATTTTGCACGGTACTTTTTGCCCTTAAACGAGCGGGTTAACAATGAGAGGGCTATCGAAAAAATCCCTAAGGGAAGAAGCGTAAAGCCTACATTTTTTGTGGTTCCGGATCAAGACAGCGAGATCGCACAGCTTTACACGCTTTTGAAGGACGCAGGAGACCGGAATGTAGCTGTAATTGTTTATCATATTGATGAAGTTAGGTACTACTACGAAGCTATCAGTGGCTTGGGAATAAGTTGTTCCAGTCACCACAATCAAGACCACGTTAATGACTTAGAAAATGTGCTGGTAACGACTTATAAATCTGCCCAGGGATTAGAATTCCAAACGGTGATAATGCCAAATATGGAAACTGTAGGTGGGATATATTATCAGACTGGACAACATTATTACATCGGATCCACAAGAGCTAAAGAAAATCTATTTCTGCTGGCTAAAGGGGATAATCTGCCTGAATATTTTAATAAATTTGACGTCGGAAGTTACCAGTTGACAAAAACTGGAAAGTTAACCAAACCAATTATTGCCGCACCAAAAACACCTGGATACGATGATGATCTACCATTTTAAGCATACTAGACATGGAATATAAAAAACTGGAAACTACGCGGTTGAAAGCGCTTTGCAAGGAAAGAAATTTAGATGATAAGGGGACTAAAGAGGTTTTGATCAAAAGGCTTAAGGGATGGGACTTACAAAAAGATCCTCAGGATAATCAATTAGCACTTGTAGGGGTAGGCGAACCCAAGCTGCATTCCAATCCCGGATCCAAACGTGGTACGCTCTTTATCCATTTAAAAGCGTCTAACATATCTCACTACTTTAATGCAGGCCTGATCTATCCGCTTATTTTGGAGGAAAGTGAGATTTATGTTAAAGAAAACAGGAAAAAGGATATTTTTACCTTATTCCCTGATAGTATTTTGCTTAGTCCTAGTCCGATTAATTCGTTCTCAGATGATGACGCCTTACTTGATATTCTCTCAGACGAACTTGAACTGATAGAAATTCCAGGTACGCCCCTGGTTCGTAGCGAAACCCCAATTCCGCTGTCAAGAGTAAAAGGGATTGTCTTTAACTCAGCAGCGGCCAGATCTACGTTTATTTCCTCTGCTAAAACCTTTCCCGATTTCTTTGTTGAGGAAAAAATATGCTTTGTTTCTACGAGATTAGCAGCCATAACAGTTGACTTGGATGATGTAAAAATTGGTCCAAATGCCAAAATTGATCAGTGGCATGATATTATGGACAGATATGATAAACTACTGGGGATGTTTGCGTTTATGAAAAACGCAGGAGTGTTTTTTTCCGATCGCGAAAGTATATTTGAAGAATATACGCATAATTACCTCGCAGCACTTAGTGTGGTCAATGCTGCAGTGGTCCCGAAATCTACCCGGGATATAGGTCTATATAAATACATCATTTTTCCTGGCGAAATTGAGCTGACTACTGTTCAACGCCTATTGTTTCAACGGATACTGAAAGCCATTTATGAAAATGTGGATTTGGATATCGATGTTGCAATAACCATTTTAAAAGCCGCTTTGGCAAGTGAGCTTTCTACGATAGACGAGCAAAAGGAGTTAGGGATAATTATTGAACTCTTTGAACGATTGCAGGAAAAGCAGATCTCCTATAAAGATGTTGCCTTCCATGGAGCGATTAGCAGAAACTATCCTGTCCTCGCATTGCTGTTTCTTTCTCGGTTTCCCAACAAGAGTAGGCAACATACCGATAAACAGGCGGTAAGAAATAATTTCCTGGATAATAATTCTCCATTGAGCAAAAGCGTTTCTGAATTCTTGTTGTCAGTATTGGGGCTTTATTATGGATATAAAACCATGATCAAGGAAGATACCAATATCAATCTGGTTGATCCCTTTTTTGCGTCAGTCAGTCAAAAATACCAGTCGATCAAATTTAGGTTAACTTCCTTTATTGATAGGTTCGTAATGGAAAGTGCCTATCGGTTTGCCATCGATGGGTTGAACATCAGTAAAGGATTTTCATTTCTTGATTATCAGCGGCCAGAATTTCGGGAAGCAAGTACAGTTCGGTCCGGCGCTTATGAATATCAGGACTTTTCTTATTCGTTATTAGGTGCGCCTATCACGGTATTCCGAAGGATAAATAAAATAGATATCTTGTTTGAATCGTTGGATAAGACTTATTCCTATCATGTACCGGCCAGTTCGGCTCTAGTTCACCATATGATAGCTAATTTTGGCATGACTAAGATGCAGTTGTTTGAACTGATTAAGGAAAATGCTTCCAGGATAGACTTTGATGATCTCATTCAGTTAATGGAGTTTGATAAGCGATTAAAGAACAGAAAATAATGGATATAAACGCTCTCCTCACTGCTCTTGAAACCAAATCTGCTGCTGAATTCGATATTTGGCTGGATAAACACGAAAAAGACTTATCAAATTTCCTTTATAGACTTTCAGGTCCCGATCTGCATGCGATGGATTTTGATAGCAAATTCTTTAGCTCGATCGCCAAATCAGCAGCCTATAAGAATTTTAAGGCAAGTGGTTCTACGGCTGAGCCATTTATCTTTTTCATGGATATGGTTTCGGTTGCTGCTGAGCGGCTGGCACTGATCCAGATCGATTCGATGTTGCTTACACTCTTGGCTCATCTGCCGGAAAACGCCGCTCGTTACCGGCTGGAAGCGCTTCGTGAATTTTCACAGGTAGAGGATGTTTCAAAAGACTATTTCACCAAGCTGCCAGTTGTGCTGGCCTTGTTGGCGAAAGCGCAGTTGATCGGGGAGGAGGCAAATTACAGGTCGTTAATCGATATTCTTGTATTTTTTATTGAAAAGGCAAGAATGGCATTCAATAAATTGGGCAAGGGTGGATATGTCACGCGTTTAGATGAATGTTGCTCGGATCCTGAATTAGTTGCTGCCTATCCAATACTTGAACACCCGGTGATCAGGGCAATGATAACTGGCGAAGAGCTATTTTCTGTAGAGCCAGTTACGATATTGCGGGACAGGCTAGAGCCTTCTGAAGCCATTAAGGCAATTTTTCATCAGCTGAACAGTGAATATTACGCTCATGCAAAGATTAATCACCCAGCAGGAAACTGGTGGGGATACGACAACAGAACGATATTGGGAGAAGTTTTGCGAAGGGGAAGGACAGATTTTAGAGAAGCTTACGGGGAGATAACTCCAGATGATAAGGTTCTACTGTATTGTTTTTTCAATATGAAGAAGCATTTCTACACATCGTATGCCGTATTTGAACTAATCCTCCCATCCTTAAAGACTTTCTTCAATAATCCTGATTACACCCCTATTGTGATTGATTTGGGCTGTGGACCGATGACCTCGGGGCTCGCACTGGGGGATCTCATTAAGACTAATACAGGAAATGCATTATCGTTCACCTATATTGGAGTGGATATCGCTCCAGCAATGCTATGGCGGGCGAAAACGTTCGAGGGATCGGATATATTTTGTGATAGTACTTTTTATTACCACGAGAGTTGGAACGACATTGATTTCGGTGTGCTCTATGCTGTGGCTGGAAAAAACAACCCGGTCATTATCAATGCCTCTTATCTTTTTGCAAGCGATTCGCTTCTACCTAATGATCTGGCAGCGTTCGTGGCCGACATTATCAAACTTTGGGACCATGTTTATTTTGTGTTCCAGAACCCGGATAATGATATACGTAATACTAAATATCTTGATTTTAAATCACTTGTCCAGCATCACAGATTGGCTGAGAACACGGAGACTATCAGGTATAAAACGGTCTCTTCCGAGTCAAATGAGAAAGTTTATTACGAAATATTAGAAATAATCAAGTGATAATTTTTAGATAATGGCTATTTTCGGCCGCATAATTGTGATAGTGCAAAGGCAGTAGATATATGACGCATTCATTTGATTTGTTTAACCCGGCTCCGGACAATTTTGGACAGGGTAATCCTGGTCCCACAATAAGGGTTCCTGGGCTTACCTATATTCCGGATTTCATTAGCCAGCAGGAAGAAAACGAACTTCTTTTGAATATCAACCAGAATGAGTGGCTGACTGACCTGAAGCGGAGGGTCCAACATTTCGGGTGGAAATATGATTACAGGGCGCGCAATATTGATTATTCAATGTATCTCGGACAGCTTCCGGTGTGGGCATCGAACATTGCAGCCCGGCTGTATGATCGCAAACTCACAACAGATTTAGCCGACCAGGTCATTATAAACGAGTATAAGCCTGGACAGGGCATCGCTAACCACGTGGACTGCGAACCCTGTTTTGGAAATTCAATCGTTTCTTTAAGCCTTGGATCAGCATGTATTATGAACCTTATTAATCTGGAAAGCAAAGAAAAGATTGAACTGGTGCTTGAACCCAGAAGTGCTGTGGTCATCAAGGATGAATCCAGGTACAAATGGTCGCATGGAATTCCTTCGAGACTTGCGGATACGATCAACAACCAGTACATCAAAAGAACTGTACGCTTATCTATGACCTTTAGGAAAGTTGTATTGAGATAGCGTTTTTTGACCTGAAAAGTCCGGCTTTACTATTTATTGTCCAGTCTTCTGATAGCGCAAAGTCGTTCACTGTGCTGAAGAGTTTATCCTGAATATCGACCAGCTATCAGACAATTACCTTTCGAAAAGTCATTGAAACCCTCAATCCTCTATTGACCCTTACACCATAAATATCGTCAGCTAAGCGGCCAGGAATTCCATGCGACCATTTGTACCTGGCCTCACCCTTAACACAAATAGCACTGCGTGCTTCCAGAACAGCCT
Organism: Pedobacter sp. GSP4; assembly: GCF_051857575.1. NCBI lineage: Bacteria > Pseudomonadati > Bacteroidota > Sphingobacteriia > Sphingobacteriales > Sphingobacteriaceae > Pedobacter > Pedobacter sp. GSP4. The sequence continues at coordinate 123,180 of NZ_JBPZIR010000006.1, forward strand.
CAACTTTTGATTTGGATTCCAGGTTGACAAAATTCATTACACTGGTTGAAGAGAGACTGAGTGATATTATTGTGTCTCCAAAACAGGGTTCACAGTCCACGTGGTTGCCAATACCCTGACCAGGTCTGTATTCATTGACAATAACCTGATCCGGGATTTCATCGACCATGCCGCATTCTTTCAGGCGTAGGGCAATTTTTTTTATCCAGAGGGGTAAAGGGCCTAGGCGCATGGATTTATCAAGCGATCTGGCTCGGTAGTCGTATTTCCAACCATAGTGTTGTACCCTTCTCTTAAGGTCTCCAAGCCATTCTTGGGCGTTGATTATCGTCAAAAGTTCATGCTCTTCTGCTATAGAAATAAAATTGGGATAGTAGGTAAGGCCGGGAATAACCTCAGAACAGACCACTTGAAGTTGTTTGCGTTCTACCGGTTGAAAATAGGGGGTAAGTCTATAATGATTGTATGGAATGATGTTTTTCATGAGCGCGGTTAATTTGGTGAAAAATTTAGGGTATCAATATTTTGAGCAGTGTGCTACAGTTTCATTAATCAAAGGTACAAATTACTTTTTCAAAATACTAATATTTTTAGTATTTTGTTCGAGTTTTTTAATTTCTTTTTAGCTCATTATCTGTTGATTGTAGATTATTTATGGGCTTGTAAGCCAGCTAACTGTTACCGAAATATTTGGTATGCTGTCCCTAGGATTGGTTCAAGAATTTGGCGCTACATGTTCGCGGCCTGTTTGTTCCGTCCGAAAGGTAACCCCTTTCGAAATTCGCCCAAAATTCTCCGTAAATTTGTCTTATTGGGAGCGGTTGACCAATTCAGGCCAATTTAAAATCCAACCAAATATGGTTTACATCACATTTTTTCTTACCGTTGCTGCTATTGCAGGTGCCATTTCGACAATCGTTAAATTAGGCGTTGATTTAATGGATTTGGTGTTGAAGTGGAATGAAATTAGACAGCTATCGAAACAGGAGACAGAGCAGGAATACAATCACACTATCGTACCCGGCGTCCAGTTTCTTCAATCCACAATCGGGCAGCCTCACCAGGCACATTTTCTTTTTACTTTTTCCCGAGACGGGATGTTGTGGGTTGGCAGAGGATAGTGCTGCAAGTGGAGGGGGGAGTGCAATTTGCTGCTGTTTTCCCACCATACTTTAGTTGCTTAATCGTTTCGCCCGAAAGGTGCTTTCTTGCTTCTACCCGTGAGGGGATGTTGTGGATTGCAGTTGGACATTGCTATAGGTATAACGGATAGTGCCATCTCATGTTGTCTTTTCCCTATTTGTAGCCGAGTGGCCAATGTCGGAAAGGGTTGCCGTCCAGCCCGACAACTGCCGCTATTTAAATCTCGTGATTTCCTATATTATTGGCACAAACGCTTCCCATGAAATACATCCTGCTTTTTTTACTGTCCTTTTCAGCCCTTTCAGCTTTCTGCCAAAGAAACGGCAGCTATTATGTTACCCATGCCGGTGACACGGTAGACTGCGCTATTTTTGTTTGCCCTTTTTTGTTCGCTACTGGGCTGGATTGCAAATATTTTTGTTTGAAATAGTATTGTTGGTCCTTTTGCCAGTTAAGTTTCTATTTCAAGTAGGTTTTATTTTAATTTTTTGGGCGTGCCCCTAAAGGGGCGCGTTTTGCACTGTATCTTTTGTGCCAAAAGGATGCCGCTGCACCCGCTCACGCGCTCGTTCTGATGACCATCGTAATTAGCCGCTATAAATTTGTGAATGTTCAGCTTCAGTTTACGTATTATACTTGGTTGGCGAATAGGGTGCAGAAATGTTGATGAAGTAAAAAGGATTTTAATCAGGAGCCAAGTGTTTCAGGAATTTTTAACCGAGTCCTTTCAAAATCCGTTCGATATAATCATATTGATACTGTTCAATGATGAGTTGTCTGCATTTGATTACTTATGGATGACTGGTTTCCATGGTAGATAGAGTGCGTCTTTTTTACCATTTAAGTATCTTCTTCCTCGTCGTCTTGTGTTTCTGTAACCAAAGCTTTTTCAATCACCTGCTGTTTATTCTCTATTTTCTTTTTGGCTTTAGATTCTAATATAGCGGCGACTTTTCCTAAGCCTGGTATGCCTTCCAGGCGATCGATCGCAATTTGGAATTTATAACTTTGTTCAAGGGCTTCCATAATCGGATGATCAGAAGCCTCATAGTTAGATATAAGTTTGCCTGGATTCTCGGAAGAGACCTGCAAGAAATTCGATAACAACCTAAATTTAAGTTCGTCCGATTGTCCCTCGCCCGTGATACCGTTGATTTGCTTAGACAATCCCTCATAAGTTTTACTCAATACTTCCTTGTGTGCATATTCCTCTATCAGTCTTTTGGAAAGGTTGAGTTTTTTATTAGCTGAATAGGTGAACCATAGGACAGGTATATACATCGGGATAATCGCAAGGACAAGCCTGGGTAACCTGTTTATCGCCTCCTGGAGACCTATTCCCTGATAAAGAAAAATGCCATTAAGTATGAATGGAAGAAAACTGACGCCAATTAACAAATAGATTCCTAAATTAAATCGTTTTTGAAGAGTGTGGGACGAACTAACCTCTTCTTCTTTCTTTTTTGAGAATGCGGCACTGAGACCGGCTGTTAATGCGTTGGGAAGTAAGGCTGTAATCTCCTCAGTTATTGCTTTATATTTTTCGTCGTGACCTTTTTCGAAATTTTCAAATTTAGTTTTATAATCTACATTAATCTGTTCGACTTTCTCCTGCGATTCGGTTATCTCAAGTGATAACTTTTCATATGCTTCTGAAAGTTCGTCCTTTAAGCCTTCTACTTTTGTTATGTTGCCCTCTGCATCAGTTTGACTGTAGCCGAAAATTTCCCGATGCATGTCGTCAATATCCTTTTTTCGTTTATTAAGGGCGTTAAGGCTGACACTAGATTTTTCGACAATGTCCAATATCTTACTCAGGTTTTCATCTGCATCTTCAAGTTGATTTTCAAGGTCCGGATATTTTTCAAGGAAGCCGTCAAACTTGGCGATTCTGTTATCTAGTTCTTCAAGGCTTGCCTGATATTCAGCTTCTGTTTCTTTCAGCTGGTTCTTTATTTCAAGTATTTCGGTTTGGTTTTTCTCCACATCAACTTTACTCGAAGCAATATTGGTAACAGTGTTTTCAGCAGAATTTAAATGTTTTTTGATTTCGGAAACAATAGTCCCAGCTTCTTCAAGGCGCTGCTCTGCTTTGTTCTTAAATTCCGCTGCCTTTCTGGAGCTTTGGGCAGCTTCTTTTTCTGAATCACTGGCTTTTTTTTGAATTTCCTTCTGCAATGCTTTGTTGGCATTTTCCAGATTGATTATTCTGCTCCAAAGCTTTTTTCGTTCTTCCTCAAGATATTCAAGCTGTTTTTCCTTTTTTCCATCAAATAATCCCATGAGCGTTAATTAAATGTTTCTAATTTTTTATACTCTTAAAAGCTCTAATTTACAATTTCTTTACCTAAGGTCAAAAGACATTTAGACCAGATTAGGTTAATATCCCATCAAGAAGATTCGTCAGTTGTGCTGACCGATAGAGAAACTACACGTTAAGTAGTTCCTTCGGCAACATGTTTTTAACTACTCGCATAGCCTGCTAGTTTGTGGGTATCTATTTGAGTACATTGTCAATATAATCGGACTTGGAAAAGTTTCTCTGAACGATTTCCCTTAAACCTTTATGATTGAATATCGCAATAGCCGCATGATAATCCTTCCTGAAACGATGTCCTCGATTGACCTGAGGCGAACCTGGAACCAGGTGGCAATTTCGATCTATTTATTGAACTCTCCATAGTTGACTTCAAGCTGTTCGAACGAATTCGCCTTTTGCATGTGCGATTCATTAAAAACATTATTAATCCTGTTGCTGACATATCGCAGTGCTTGCTGCGTATTTCACTAAAACTGTACAGTCCGTTTCGCTCCAAACTGTACGCGAATTTGGCTGCCGGATTTTTTGCTAAGTCATTCCTTTCCCTCTGAACGTATAGAACGAGAGGTGTCGTTTAATAAAGTACAAAAAAGAGCTTATCGGTGATAGGGAATACAAGTAAAGCACAATAAGCTGGAAGATTTAATTATCGGAAAAAAGCGAGGCCTGGCCGTCAGATGCAGAGAGAAAGCCACAAAGCCAGGCCCGCTTAAAAACAAATAGGAACCGGCATCCGCCTTTCCCTATTGATGAAGAAATCAGCCCTGACTAATAGAGGCTGCCTTGATCTAATCAAGAGTACCAGTGGCAAAAATCAAAACTTTAACTCCAACAGCAAAGCAGCCAGACAACTTCAGCCGAATAAACTGAAATCAACCAGAAAAGAAAATTATATTTGGAAAGCACAAATCAAAAACACTGGCAACAAGCGAAAACAAAAGCCTGCAAAAACAAAAAAGCCGCTAAATCAGCGGCTAGGTAACCAAAAAATCTAATAGCTTATCCGCCTATTGAAAAGAGTATCCGTCTTCGAAACCAACCGATACCTATTCCCATCTAACCTAATCTTTTTATTATAAGCCTGAATAGAAAAATTAATATTCCGAAAATCAGGATGCTGCTGAAACAAATACAGGGACATAGCACGAGACCCGGCCTCCAGATAAAGAGAATCCCTAACGATCTGCTGAATAGCCGTATTCACCCGCACTGCATTGATCCCATGTACCAGCGTATCTAGTCCCCCAGACCGAGCAACCACAACACTCCGCGCAGAATCCAGGTCATCCACAAGCGCAATATCACTTTTGATAAACTGATAATCATTACGTTTACTCGTGAAAAAACCATACTGCCAGTTCAGCCTGGTAATCCTAAAGACAAAAGACTGTCCAACAATCATAGCATAAGAAGAGGTATGTTTTTCTACCCATTCATTTACCTTCAAAATAGAGAGAAACATGATCACCACAATAACCCGAAGAAATAATTTATACCTGGAAATCATACACGAATAGTTTTAAGATCAGAAACAATAGCCGGATACCAGCAGCAGATATTTAAAATCGTAAGCAGGATCCCAAAGAACATCAGATCCATGAAAAGCGCAATAAAAACATGCATAGATACCACCGCAAGAAAGATCCAAAGCCGGGTAGCTTTTAACCAGATCAGCACAAAATAAAGCGATTCTGAAAGCACCACCACCACACCAAAAAAAAGATAAAGAAATAGGGGGGCACTCTTAGGAATCAGCGAAGAGCTTACAATCGTAGGATCATTCACCAAAAAGAAAATGAATTTTCCATTCCACCAGCCGCTCATTACCGCCTTTTCAAAACCCGCTGACAAATAAGTTATAATCAGATAAAGTTGCAGTAACCGCACACTCAGTGCCTGCAAAACAGCAAGATTATCTTTCTTCTTTTTCTCTCGCACAGCATAGCTATAACCAATTGGAAAGAAACAAAGAAAGAACAAACACACCGACTGATATACGTCCACGCCATAAGCATAAGGAGTAATGACAGCTGTAATCAGCGTAAAGCAAACAAGAGAAACCAAAGCAGCAATATTTGCAAACACCCCAAAAAGCAGAAATCCCAAAGCACTCAGATAAACCACACAAACCGCTATCATAACCCGTTCAGGCAAAACACCTAGTAAATCTGCAATTTTCTGCGGATGAAGTTCAAACCAGAAAGAATTGGCATTGGAAACTTCCCAGCCTACCAGGCCATTAGGCGCTAGGAATACATCATAATCCAATAAAATAGTTGAAAAATTCACCATGCAGAAAACAGCAATCAGAATCCTGAAAACTTCCAGCTGAGAATGAGAAAAATGGTAATCCACTTTATAAAAGATATTCTCCCTGAAAAAAGAAAACAGAGAGCGATAAGTTAAAGTCATAATACAAAGAGCCTAAATGAAAAAGCGAAAAATGAAAACCAGCAACAATCAAAAAAGGCCTATGCACACGCGCATAGGCCCAAGATTCAAACCCAACGGGAGATTACATCTGTAAACCTTTAGCGGTGAGAATAGTCTTCAACTGGTTGAAACGCTCCTCACCCAATTTAGATTTTAAAACAGCACCAGATTGTTTGTAAACCCAAGCTTTCTCATAAGCAGCCAAGATCGCATTTGCAGCCATACCTGGTTGGCCAGTAAAACCTCCTCTAGAGGTAGATTTTAAATCAGCTACCTTGTTAGGCGTAACAACAGCTAGTTGACCATCTTTACCCAATACAGCAGTAAAATCTTTACCAAGAACCTTTTGGATCTCAGCCTGATCTCTTTTAGAGAATTTTGGAGTTTGCGCAAACGAAGCTGCCGATAGACCCAGGCACAGCCCTAATAAAATACCAACTTTTTTCATAATTAAATTTTGTGATTCATTTGCCTACTCTACGCGACAGACATATTACCAATCAGCAGGAGCGAATGGTATTTAAGCAGTGGGACCGGTCTAAGTTTACCCCCACTAGCGGTTTTCTAGGACTTAATCCAGAGTATTGGCTTACCTGGGCACTGCATCCCAATTATCCAAAAACAGATTTGCGCCCATTAGGCCCAGTAGGGCCTCAGATGCAGAGATTGGGATTGGTAGCAGCGATGCAGTCTGCAGAAGAAGCATATAAGCTCCAGTCAGATACGGTTTACAATACCACATACGCTGAAGGTACGCAGCATTCCTATTATTTTACAGATGTTGACCCCTTGTGGCTGCTTTACTATAAAAAAGAATTCCAGCCATTGGCCGATGCGCAGGAGGAGGATCCGCTGCTTGGCCTTTCTATAGAGGAGAAGGATTATATGACCAAGACAGGGATGCTCGAGTGGTATAACACCGAAAAAAAGGCACTTTGCGAGCGGGTGAATATAGCCAGGGCTACAAACGTGGATCGGGGGAGTCGGATTTTGGCCTATCATCGCATGCTGCTGGAATTCCGCAAACTGTCTGCACTTTGGGAGGATAAAAAGAAAAAAGTCCGTTTGTATCTTTCTATGAGAAATAAATCTCAGCAGGTAAAAGATAGGGCAGAGCCAATTACAAAAAGTCCAGGGCATAAGAGCGATATCTCGATAGCAGATGAGATCTTAAAAAAATCAAAACTATAACTCAATGATAAACAATGTTACCAGCGGCCTGGGGATTATCCTTCAGGCCGCTCCTGTTTCCGTCCCTGATTCTTTCAAAGACACCTTCAATTTCCTGCAAGGCAATGGAGTGTATGAGGAAGGGATGATGCATTTCCTCAAAGAAATGAAGAATACGATATGGACGCATTATGATTCCTTTATTGCCGATGCCCAGGCCTTGGCTGCAATATTTATGCTGATATTCTTTGCTATAAAATCCTATGAGATGATTTCCGGGGATAAAAAGCTGGAAGTTATGCCTTTGCTTAGGCCATTTGCCCTTACAATGGTTATTCTCTGGTGGGGCATATTTACCAGAGTGGTAGCATATCCTACAGATGTGGTAGCAGCAAAAACGGAGGCCATGTTCGATGGCAGCCAGACCGAGGTCAATGATCTGCGCTTACAGCGGGCAAAGCTGATGGTCGAAGTAGCTGATCAGTTGCTTACCGTGCAGGCAGAAACAGAGACAGCAAAAGCTGAAGCTGATACCTGGTATGAGAAAGCATGGGAATCGGTAAAATCCTCGGTCAAAGATGGTTTTTCAGAAGTCTGGAATCCGATAGTCGAGATGCGAAACCGCCTTCAGGTGGGGCTGCAGCTGCTGGCAACTTCCATTATTGAGACGCTTGCAATCTGGCTGCTCCGGATTTGTGTTTATATCATTTTTATTGTGCAGATCATTTTTTCTACCATTCTTATCATTCTGGGACCTTTTTCTGTGGCTGTAAGTATTTTGCCGGCATTTCGCGATTCTTTCACTACTTGGATTGCGAGGTTCACTTCAGTGAATCTCTACTCGGGTATTGCTTATCTGGTGATGTATGTAGCCTCGCTATTTCAGCACTACGCGCTGGAGGCTGAGATTACGCGGTATCAGGAGCTGGTAGGAACTTCGGGGCCTAGTCTAGAGAAACTCAGTTGGTTTGCATCCAATGGAGTGCTTTCCTTTGGAATGGTGATTGTTACTTTTATTATCGGGGCGCTTACCATGCTTACCGTTCCTAGTATATCTACCTGGATCGTGTCAACTTCAGGAGTGAGTTCAGCGGCTTCCTCGATGGGAAGAAACGCGTCGAATATGGGTAGAATGGCAGCTAGTGTATTGGGAGGAGGATAGGCTATGATAATCAAATCGATTGAATCAAAAATACGGCTGGCAACATACCTCTCGCTTGGCAGCTTTATTCTTTCCCTCGCCATTACAGCGGTCAGTGCTTATTTTTCCTATCTGCAGGTAGCGGATGCTCGAAAAAGTATTTATGTCCTTGGAGCTGGAAATCTACCATTGCTTGCCAATAGGGCAGACGTGAGGGTGAATAGGGCTGCAGAATACCGGTCAGATATCGCCCGTTTCCATTCGCTGTTCTTTTCGCTCACGCCAGATGATAAATATATCGAGTACCAGATGAAGCAAGCGATGTACCTGGTGGATGAAAGCGGGGCTGCGCAGTATAATAACCTGAGGGAAAAGGGATTTTTTAATAGCATCCTTTCCAGTTCAGCGGTGCTTAGCATACAGATGGATTCTATTTTTTTAGATGAGCCCAGGAAATACTTCAGGTATTATGGCCGGCAGAAAATAGATAGGAGAAGTTCCACCGTCATTCGCTCGCTGGTTACAGAGGGTTATTTAAAAGATCTGGAGGCTAGATCGGATAATAATCCTCATGCGGTGCTGATAACAAGATGGAAGACATTGGAAAATGAGGATCTGGAGACAAGAGAAAAAAATGCGTTATAAGATCACGAGACCGAATATCCTCTCTGAGATCAGAAAGGAATTCTCCCGCCAGTATATTAAAATCTCTTCAGGTTTAGTTTTCTTTTTTAGCCGGAATCCAAAAGTGGTATTTGCGTCAATGGTGGTATTACTAGCTGCTTCGCTAATACTCTGTTTTACGGTTTTAAGGGTAAGATCAGAGAAGAGTAAAGCTAAATCAGTTTTAAAGCCATTGACAGGGGCTGGCGTAAATGTGGGGCTATCTATTGGCAACTTACAGAAAATGCTTAGCCTGCAGCAGGAGCTGGAAGCGATTTTAAAGAAAGATACATTAGGCGCAGCAGATAGTGTGGCTTTTAGACGGATTATGAAAGAAGTGGAGTCAATGCGTAGTCATTAAAATAAATAGAAATGAAAATAGATTTCAAAAAACCAAGGTATATGATACCCTTGATTATAATGCCGTTTCTCTTTGTATTCTTTTATGTCTATAAGAGTAGCTATGGTAAGGAAAAGCCAAAAGCGGCCGGCAAGGATTCCTTGCAGGTTTCCCTTGCCGATGTTTCCGGCCAGGTGAGAACAAAAGAGCTTGCAGATAAACTCGATGCATATAGGCAGGAATATAAAAAAAGCGACGGATATACTGCAGTGGGAAGTATAGCGGATGAAGAGCTTAAGGTAGGAATGGCCTCAAGCGCTTATAACGAGCGAGAGAAGCGAATGCTGGATTCCATAGACCAGGTTATGAAGGCAAAATATGGAAAAGGGACAGGATACCCGTCAGGCTCATCTAGAGAGATTCCCAGTTTTAATGCAGGCCGATACGATAATAAAGGTACCAGTCAGGATAGGGCTCTGGCAGAAGCGCTTTCTAAAATCAATAGATCTGTTATCCCGCCGGTCCCCGCTCCGCCAGCTAGACAGGCGGATCCCATGCAGCTATTCAGGGCTCAGATGGCATTAGTCGATAGTATTGGAAAAGCCAACGATCCTGAGATACGTCAGCGTCGGGAAGAAGAGAATAGAGCTACAGAGGCCGAGAGGGAGCTCAAAGGGCAGAAAAAAGTCAGTGTAGTGAGAGCTGGTTTCTCTACAGGTTTTAATACTATTAGGGCAGATGAGGATAATAGGTTTTTATCGGCCGTAGTCGATCAGGATATTACAGGCTTTTCCGGTTCCAGACTTCGTATCAGATTGCTCGATGATCTGTTGGCCGGCAAGTTCCTGATTAAAAAGGGTACCTATCTATATGCGCTTATCAACGGCTTTTCAGGGCAACGGGTATTGCTCAGTGTAACTTCTATAATGAGCGGAGGCGAGCTTATACCGGTAAAGCTTGATTTATACGATCATGACGGATTGCGCGGACTTTATGTGCCGGCCTCAGCATTTAGAGAGTTTACCAAAGATCTTGGTGCAAATTCCTCACAAGGCGTAACGTTTCAGCAAATGGCTGAAAATAACAATCAGCTGGTGATGGGCATGCTCCAAAAAATGTTCCAGTCTACTACTGCTGCAGTTGGAAAGCTGATCAGATCAAACAAAGCTAAAATCAAATATAATACCCAGGTGATGTTGATCGATCCCGATCAGCTCAAAGAAAAACAGAACAGTTATTAAACATGAAAAAATATTTTTTAATGCTATTGATGCTTCAGGCATTTTTAGTGAAAGCGCAATACCCAGGAGCTACCCAAGTTGCGGATCTTCCGGTAATTGGAATATCTAAATCAGTTTCGCTACATTTTATCTCTCCTGAGCCTATACAGTATGTTGATCTGTCCAGCCATGCGATAAAAGGGGATCTACCTATAAAAAATGTATTGAGATTACAGGTGCTTGCAGATTCTCTGGAAAAGATTGCAAATTCAAAGGATGGGGGAACTGTTACCATTGTCGGGGAAAAATTTATTGCCCAATACAGGCTCTGCTATCTTCCGCCTGAAAAGACCGAATTTATCTCTTCACAGATCGATATTCAACCGGAGTATATGAAACCTTTGGATATTTCCGCTGTTGGGCTTTCAACAAATGAGAGAAAGGCAAATGCGCTGGCAATGCTTAAAGAGAGATGCGCTGCTTGTATCAGGCAATCAGATGATTATGGAATCGGGATCAGGCTTAATCGGATTTACACAGTAGGGGATGAAGTGTTTTTGGATATCAGTTTTAATAACAGGACAAATATCCCTTATGATGTGGATGAGCTCAGGTTTAAGATCGAGGATAAAAAGATCAACAAGGCTACCAATGTTCAGTCCACAGAAATCCAACCTTTGTTTCAGTTATACCCCTTCGAGCGGTTCAAAAGTAGGTTCCGAAATATATACGCGCTTAAAAAGGCTACATTTCCCGAGAACAAGCTGCTTAATATATCGCTAACAGAAAAGCAGCTTTCAGGTCGTAATATTACGCTATCTATCAGATATGGCGATGTGTTAAATGCTGATACTTTTTAACGATGGTTTTTGAAAACTCATTTTTTTTTCTGTTGGCTCGATCGGGATCAATTATTCATAAAAATGATTAATGCTAATATAGCCTTGTGTTAAACTTTTGAAATAGTAAGAACCACCCATAGCGGTGGTTTTTTTATGCCCTAAATTTTAAAATAATGGAAGAATCAAAGGAACAGCAAAGCCTTCACCGCTTCCTACAGTTTGCTATATATCTTTCCCTGGCATTCGATATACTTTTGTTTATCTATTTAGATAAACTACAGCAGATGCACACTTTGGATCGCTATGGACTTGCTAAGTTTCTGCTGAAAATGCGGAAAATCATCATCTACCAGCATCCCCTTTACAGCCGCTGTTTCACCCTGATACTCATTTTGCTTACTTCTGTAGGCACATTAGCCAAAAAGAATAGAAACCTGGATCCGAAAAATGCCATAGTTTATCCCATGGCAGCTGGGTTAGTTTGTCTCATCTGTGGATTATGGAGCTATGGGAAAAGCGATGAAATAATCTGTTTTCAGCTTAATGGTTACGAGATAGCGTATATGGCGCTGCTTCTGCTGGGCACAATCCTGCTTCATATATCGCTGGATAACATATCAAAAATCATTAGCGCAAAACTGGGGAAGGATATCTGGAATGTAGAGGGTGAGTCTTTTATGCAGCCCCGCAGGCCAGTAGTTGGAAAATACACGGTGAGTATACCGATGCTTTTTTATTACCGAAAAAAGGTCCATCGCGGCTTTATTAACCTAGAGAATATATTTAGAGGGACGATGCTGATTGGAACGCCAGGTTCGGGAAAATCCTTTGGCGTGGTCATGCCCTTTATCAGGCAGCTTATTGCAAAAGAGTTTTGCATTTGTCTTTATGATTTTAAGAACCCGGATTTGGCCAAAGTGGCCTATTATCACTATCTGCTGGCAAAACAGAGAGGTAAATGCTCTGGATATGGCTTTCATGTGGTCAATTTAACAGAGGTTGAGAAGAGTAGGCGCATTAATGTGTTGCGTTCAGATTACATCAGGACATTGGCCGATGCTTCAGAGACAGCCGAAGGCCTGGTCGAAGCGCTTAAAAAGGGAGATAAATCCGGTGGTAGCGACCAGTTTTTTACCCAGAGTGCGGTAAACTTCCTGGCATCATGTATCTATTTCTTTGCATGCTTTGAGAATGGGAAATACTCAACATTCCCGCATATTATGTCTTTCCTTAACTGTTCTTATGAGGAGATATTTGGGACGCTGACTAAAAATGCGGAACTGGCTTCCCTGCTTTCGCCGTTTATGACAGCCTATAAAGCCCAGGCATATAATCAGCTTGAAGGCCAGATCGGTACGCTTAAAATCTTTATGTCGCGGCTGGCCACGAAAGAAACGTATTGGGTTTTCTCTGGGGATGATTTCAATCTTAAAATTTCTTCTCCCCAGAGCCCATCTATTTTGGTGTTGGCGAACGATCCCAATACGCAGAATATCAATTCGGCCTGTTATTCCCTGGTGCTTAATCGGCTCACTAGGTTGCTGAATGCTAAAGGTAATTTACCTTCAGCGCTAATCATAGATGAGCTGCCAACGCTTTTTGTTCATCGTATAGAAAATCTTATTGCTACGGCTAGAAGTAACAAAGTCGCCGTGCTCATGGGACTTCAGGAATTGCCCCAGTTTCAGCAGCAATATGGAAAAGATACTGCTAGTACCATTACAGCAGTTGTGGGGAATGTATTGTCAGGTTCGGTTAGAAATAAGGAAACCCTAGAGTGGCTGGAGAGGCTTTTTGGAAAAGTGAAGCAAGAGTCCGAGAGCCTTTCCATTGATCGGGCGAAGACATCGGTTTCCTTTTCTGAGAGATTGGAACCGCTTATTCCAGCTGGAAAAATAGCATCGCTCAAAGCGGGCGAAATGGTTGGAATGCTGGCATCGGATGCTACCTCAGATTTTTCGGGAGAGTTTCAGACTTCGGCAGTGAATGGCAAGGTCGACCTGAATATGAAAGCTATCAGGCTCGAGGAAGAGAACTATCAGATAATGCCGCTGTATTACGATTTCAAAGGGAAAAAAGAAGAGGTGCTGAGGTCAAATTTCAACCGAATTAATAGTGAGGTGGCGAAAATTGTAGCCGCTTCAAAAGAATCTATCCCTCAGATTCCAAAACAGGATAAAGCCTCAATGAAAGCCCAGAGGGCTAAATAAGCTATTGTTCAATTTAAATCAATCTAATATGCAGAATTTAACAGGGAGTCTGGTTCTGGTAAATCCGGAGCTGACTTCAGATCCTGTTTCCAGGCAGGGACACGTCGGAGTTATTGTAGGGGCAGACCTTAAAAGCGATAGCATAGCTGTCGGATTTGGAACATCAAAGCTGGGGGTGTATTCCTCGGATGCGCTGATGGTATTAAAAGACCACAGCAAGTTATGGGAGATTGCGATGAATAATCACAAGCAAATGGAACCTGATACCTATAAATCCCTGCTTGTGATGAGCATGGATTTATACAGCGGCGATCTGAAGCGAATGGCTAATGCCATAGAGATGGCTAAAGGTTCTCCAGAGCTGATGGAGTATAGCCTTATATCGTTAGAAGAAAAGCTGACGATGGATATCTCAATAGCAGATACCAAGCGTGATCCTACTATCTACAATTCCTTTTACTTTGATAGGTAGGGTAATTCTGGTATCAGCCCTCGTGTTTATTGCCGCTAGAATAGCCTCAGCTCAGAATACCTATGCCCTGCCGCTTCGCGTCCTTAAGCTCAGCTCAGCTTTTGGTAGCAGATTGCATCCGGTGACAGGAAAGCTGGACTTCCATAAGGGGGTAGACTTGCAGGCGAGATCAGAGCCGGTATTTGCCATTTTACCAGGCAAGGTCTCCGCCTGTGGCTATCACCCGATACTAGGGAATTTTGTAAGAATTGTCCATGGTGAGCTAGAAAGCATCTATGGGCATCTCTCAAGCATCATGGTCCAGATGGGCAAAGAAGTGAAGGCGGGAGAGTTTATAGGGGTTACGGGCGATAGCGGAAGGGCTACTGGAGAGCATCTCCATTTTAGCATCTGCTTTAATCAGATCTACATCGATCCCTTGAAATATCTTTTTTTTCTGTCGGAAAATAATTCCAGCCAGAGAGGATGCGACAGGGAAGCCGGTACCAGATGCAGTGGTGGGATAGCAGCCGAGAAAATAATCAGATAATTTTTACAGTGATAACATGAAAACAGCATTTGAATTAGCTGAGCTGCCCTTGGCAGATTTGGCTAGCCTGGGCCTAAATGGAAATCCAGAGGAAAAGCTCTCTGCCAGTGATCTTATGGCATTACTTAGTGGCAGAAGAACAGCGATGATGAAATTTTACGGGATTAAGAGTGGAACTGCGAGTATTGACAGCCTCGATGCTAAGCTTTCCCTGAGCAGAGAGGATAGCGATAGGGTTGTTTTAAAAATACATCCCATATACAAAGAACCCCAGTATGGTCGTATCCCAATGGAAGAGGCTGGGCTATTTTTTAGCCGGGGTATTGCCCCCAAGCTCATAGAGACAGAGCAGGAGGATGGTTCAAAAGTGAAATCTGTCGTTGAGTATGATAGCGAAACCAAAGAGTTTATCTCATATGATCCGCAAAAAGTCCAGGTCCCTTTTATGATTAACGGCGAAGAGTTGGACTCGGACCAGAAGCATGATTTTAGATTTGGCCGGCCGGTAGAGCTCCACAGCGGCTTAGAGGTTATGCATACAGCAATTGAGCCGCTTGGGATTATCTCCGACACAGATAAGCTGTTATTACGCTTTGATATGGATGAGCCGAAAGACTTGTTACTAGAGGATATCCGTCAGATAAATCCTGGAAAACACCCAAGTGTTCATTTCTTTTCTACCGGTTTTGAATCGCATATGATGGAGGCCCAGGAGATAACAGAAGAAAAACGTGCCGAGTTCCGCGCGTTGGACGAGTGGTATCGAATGAGCTCAGAAGGTGCCTCTGGAGAAATATCCAGATAAATAAAGACCATGATCCCAGAGGTTTTTAAACAGAATTGCTCCTTTGAGATCATTGCTTTCGGGGCTCCAGTGCAGGTTTGTTATAGGTTTTATTCGCAGGAGAAAAGAGAGCCTGAGCAGATCGATCCCCTGATCAGCCATATTGAGTTCCGCGCCGCCCCTTGTCCGGTAAGTGGGACGGGGTATTATTCTTATTTTTTTCAGTCCCGGCTTTTGGAGAGCGGAGCGTATAAGGGGATCGAAGAGTTCGCATTGGCTGCTGCTGAGTTTATCGCAAAGGAAAACGGCTTTGATCCTCCAGCTCCTGCTAGCGAGCTTAAGTCTATTCTAATTTATTTTTAAAACATAATTTATGAACGAGCAAAATCTCGAGTATTTAAAAAAGAGCCTGGATTATCTGGGCTTTGGTACAAAATTGAACGAAGTGATGGAATCGGCGATAAGAAAAGAGATTCCCAAATTCTCGCTGGGCATCTCAAAGCGTTTCAGTCGCCCTGAGCTTAGCGATGGATCAGGTGTGGCAGCGGATCATGTTCATTATCAGCTCAATTTCAATCGGGCTAAGGAAAATGATACCTATTTTCTAAATGACTATACAGTCACGATGATGAAATATGGCGAGCAGGCCAGGCGGCAGCATACCTTTGATCTGGAACGGGATCATCGGATGACAGGACAGCAGGCCTATAAACTGCTTTCTGGTAATGCTTTGCTTAAAGAGATTGGCCAGAAATCAAACAATGGGGAAGCAGCATCCCAGAAGGTTAAAGTGTGGTTCAAACTTGATCAGGAAATTCAGGATGCATATGGAAATCATCCATTGAGGCGCTTTTATCCGGAGTACAATTTTAATCTTGCCCAGACATTGGATCAATATCCTTTCAAAAATTTAAGTGCAAGGGAGAAAGATACGGCGGTAAAACAGCTGGAATTAGGAAATATGCCGCTTTTGGCCATGAAAGTGGATGAGCGGATTGTGCCGGTTTTCGTTGTTGCAAATCCACAGATGAAGGCTTTAGAGGTTTATTCAGAGAAAATGGTGCCAATCAGAGAGAATGAAATATTCCCCGATAGATCAGCTAGGAGAGAGGAGAAAACGTTCTCAGGCGAGCCGCCCCTGGAGCAGTCTTCAGATGCCTGGAGGCAAGATAAGGAAAGGGATACAGGTGAGCAGATAAGCCGTTAGCGCTATGCGTAAGCTATTTCAAAAGATAGACCGCTTGAGATTGGGCGGATATGCCGTTCTGAGTGTTGCAAAAAATTCGCCCTATGCAGCATGTAATGGTCAGCGCTTTAAAATCCATAGCATGGGCACTCCTGATATCAAATGCCGCATTACCCTTTACATCGAAAATCAGCTGGTGGATTTTAATATCGACCAGGTGATTTAAATCAGCTCAATCTTTATGATCCAGATAAAAACACCTATAACTTATTACGGTGGGAAGCAGAAACTTGCCCGTAAAATCGTATCGCTAATACCCGAACATACCCTTTATTGTGAGCCTTTCATTGGCGGTGCTGCCGTATTCTTCGCTAAGTTGCCATCAAAGGTTGAGGTTATCAATGATACCAATAAGGAGCTTATCAATTTCTATCGCGTGGCTAAAGAGGATTTTGTCTCCCTGGAAAAAGAAATCCGGATAAGTTTGCACAGCCGCGACCTCCATAGAAAGGCTTCTGTTATTTATAATAATCCGGATATGTTCTCGGAGATAAAGCGTGCCTGGGCCATATGGCTTACTTCCTCACAGAGTTTTTCTTCTCAGCTGGATAGCAATTGGGGTTACGATAAAAAATCTAATACCACCAGCAAAAAAATCCAATCAAAAAAAGAAAATTTTGTTGAAGAGATGGCCATTCGCCTTCAGAATTGCCAGATCGAGTGTGCTGATGCGCTTTATATTATCGGAAGCCGTGATACGCAGGAGAGCTTCTTTTATTGCGATCCGCCATATTATAATTCTAATTGCGGTCATTATGACGGGTATTCCGAGAGCGACTACGAGGCGCTGCTATTTCTATTGAGCAGAATTAAGGGAAAGTTCCTACTGTCTTCTTACCCTTCTCCCTTGCTGGCAAAATATACCAAAGAATATGGTTGGAATAACTGGTCTATCGAGCAGCGCGTTTCAGTTAATCCAAAGGCAGGAAAGGAAAAAATCAAAGTGGAGATGCTCACCGCGAATTATCCTATTACCTCTTCGAAAGCTAGTGATGATGAGGGCTACATCAGAAAAGAGCATTAAGGCTCTGGAAAATCCTTCAGGCCTTAAGCTCTATCATGGAACCACAGGTATTGTTGGCGATAAGATAGTAGTCCAGTCCAATACTGGAGTGGGATGGAATGCCTATACGCTGGGTAATGGATTTTACACAAGCGTTAGCAAAGACGCTTCAATGTTGTTTGCTCATCTCGATTACATCAAAAAAAGACTCAATTCCGAAGAAGAGCTATGGCCTTCACTGGATCCGAAGCTTTATAATATCAAATTAAAAGGCAGCACTAAAATATTAGATGCTACTAGTGTCCTGGACGCATCCAGCGTCCGGGATATCTTGGAGCGCGCTGGAGTTTCTAAAAGTTACCTTAATTTTTGTAAAGATGATCAGCTCAGAAGCTTCAGAAACGCCGCCGATATATTAGCTAGCAGTTTTGATTTGGTGGGAAATGAGAAGGAACACCTTACTAAAGCGCTTGGGTACGATGGGCTGATGACGCTGGAATCAGCTTGGCAAGGATGGGATTATTACCCTTCGGGTATAGGGGTGGATTGGGAGTCCTGCCTGCTTGAGTGGGAAAGTTTGGCCCCTTATACAGTAATTATTTATAACGCGGATCAGATAAGTTCTTTTCATCAGATTGGGTATAGTAGTAGCGAAAAAGAGGATATTTTCGAAGACAGAGCGGGAGAGATCGGCAGATGAGTGATTTTTTTTTAGCTGGTTACCTATAAAGTGTTTGGGATCCCTTTAAGCGTTAATATGCGGGAGATAGATGTGTTATTTTCTAAAAAAAAATAGAGATGCAGAAGGGCTTATCCCGGTAATTGGCGGCAGATCTCCCTTAGAGAATAGGTAATTGGGAGTATGTTGCCAGAGGAGCTGGAGCACTAAAACGCCCATAATTGAAGATCAGACTAAATGAAGGAATACTTTATATAAATGCTTATATAGATAATCATAAGAGATAATTATTAATTGAATTAGAGATGAATATTACTGAGATTGTAACTAAGGAAGATATTGAGAACCTTAAAAAAGAAATCTTTGAGGAGATCAGAAGAGTGCGTTACCTTGAGTTAAAAAAACCGGTTAAAAAGGAATGGTTAAAGAGCTATGAGGTTAGGGCAATGCTCTCCATTTCCGCAGGCACGCTTAATGCATTTAGAAGAAATGGAATACTCCCTTATTCAAAAATAGGAGGGCTGATGTATTATAAATATGAGGACATCGAGAGGTTGATCAATAATGAATAATAAGCGCGTTAAAGATGAATGGTAGGATCCTATAATCCTGTCTGATAATTTTAGATGTCAATTGTTTATTAGTTTGTAAAACAGTTTTTTATGTTGATTTTATAAATCTATTGATCTATTTATAGCTATCAATTAGTTGAAAATAAATTAATTATTGTTCCTCTTTTATAGAAGGTTGGCCTAATTTTATAAAAAAAATTAGAATAATAATTTTACATAAAATACTTAATTAATGTTCAATAGGATGTTCATTTAATTTGTTTATTTAGTTGTAAATGTTTCTTTAGAAGGCTGGCTGCCTTTAGCTTTGGCAATGGCTGATAGCCGGTAATAAGCGTATAGGAATGCGCTATAGAGATGAGCTTAACTTGTGGAGGCTTGGTCAGATTTAGGGGCCAAATTTACGAATAGTGCCATCGGTTAAAGAAAATCCATGGAATCCGCCCCGATGAGCGGATTCCATGGAATAGTTCATAATTTCCAATAGCATGAAATATAGCCATATAGTTGATCAGGCCGCCGTTCCTTGCTGCGCACGCCGTAACAAGTGTACTGTAATCCCCAGGTAGCTTGCTAAAGCTTCATCGGGTACACGTTTTTCAAGTCCGGGTTGATTAAGCCTAAATATTTCCAGCCTGCGTCTAGCCGAGTGAAGGCTCACAAGTAGCGATCGCTGGCGGGCGGTGCTTAAAAAATGTTTCCAGAGCGCCCTTTCGAAACGCTGGCTTTGAATACGATTTCCGGAAAGGCCTTCGAAGAGGTCTGCCGGGATGGCAAGCGCGTGAGTATCCTCTATTGCTACAATCCTTTCAGGTCCAGATTCCCTGCCGAGCGGGATCTGGCTGGTCAAAGTCAGTTCTCCCTCTTGAGCCAGCCAGGAGGCAATCCCGAGCTCATCTACGTCCACGTAGCCTATTAGTAAACCTTCGATAACAAACAGGAGTTCAGGATAGGGATTGTTAGGTATGAGGTCATCCCTTTTGTACTGTAGCTTGCGGACCTTGGACCTTATGGCCTGTTCCATTTCTTCTGTAAGGGGAGAGATCTTGTTAAAGTAATTGATAAGCAGGGAAATGTCCATATATGTTTTGTTGTTTCGTTTGGTGTGGCTGTTCAATAGCTATATTACATTGATACAACTATGGGTTGTAACAAGGGTAAAGTTATGATTGTTTTGATCTGCAGAAGATTTTTGTTTTTTTTATTTCTTTCGCAGCGCCTGGGAAATACAGGCGGATTTTTATCATCATCTTCGCTTGAGGTAATGCGGTGCGTTGAGAGTATGGCTCCTTATTAGCTTGAGGTCTGTGAATTTGGCCGGTCAGGCTTATTTGGTCAGGGGCCGAGAAGTATTTTTTCCATATCGCGGGCAATGATGGGGAGTTCCATATGGCCAGCCAGGAAGGTAAATAAATGGGATAGCAGACTATATGAATGGTTTTTGTTGAAGTGTTTTTAGGGTGCTAGGTCCCCTTGGAGAAGATTGATGTATTTTGCCTGTTGGAATGGGGAAGGGTAGTTGAGTGATCAGGTTTTTTAAGCGCAGTTCTATTGGCAGGAAGTTGCTTAGGGTTATCTCAGCAATTAAATAATTTTTGTGATAAGCCCCTGCTTGGCCCTTTATTTTCGGAAAGTATGTGGAGTATTAAACAAGGTTATATCGGCCTTGGCGCTTATGCCGGTTAACATTCAGCGCTTGTGTTACGCTTCAGGGCGTTATGGTTGGGGGTTAAACCAGAGATCAGTTTTGCCAACGCTTAGCAGTGCTATCTCTGCCTTATCTGCCAGTTTTTTCTCCCTGATAACTAGGCGCTAAGTGGATTTGTAGCCGGGAATGAGTTTAGGGTAGGCCTTCGATTACAGCGGGGAATTATCCGTATCCTCGCTGCTGAGCAGGGGCTTTTCCAGTAATCAGTTGCTGCTGATATTCACTTCTTGCCCGCTGATTTGTGCGTTCAGATAAGCTTCGGCGCTTAAGAGATCTTGGTTAACCTTTTTTTGCGCTGCTATCAAGTTATGTTGGCTCGAATCCTGGTCAAATTCGTCCGATAAGCTAAAACGGTCTGGCGCGCCTCCGCTTTGCCGAGGGGCTAGTTTTCCGACTACGGTGAAAATGCCCTCCAAATGGTCGTGCAGAAAACTGTATTTGACCTGAAAATCATCCTGCCCTTCAGTGGGTATTTCAGCTATCTCTGCGTAAGCCCGGTCCTGAATGGTTTCCAAAGCCTGTTTCAATAAGGCAATTGCCTGTTCTTTCTTATCTGCTGTCATATCCCCGAGAGTTCTTTTCTTATCTAACAGTTCCCTTCTGATAAAGTTTGGCAAATCTATGCGAAAATGCTTCGCTGGCTTTGTCCGCTTGCTAAGACTAGCTACCACTGCTAAAGCTAGCAAAGATTTTATGGGATTTTCTCCTGAAAGCTATCTCCGCCAGTCCCATTATCTTGATGGGAACGGCGGAGATAGCCGGCCATGATAGGGCCTTAAATCTTAGGGATTACGTTTTTGACTATCTTTTTGATCCGGGGAAGCAGGCCACTGTCACTGCGGGCGGATCCAAGCAGGGAGCTTACCAGCCCCAGCAGCTCATCTATACCAAAGGGTTTCTCCAGGATCGCATCGCAGCCGTAATCGTCAAGGGAAAGCAGAATCTTGGCATAGGCTGAGGTGATCACAATAGGGGTTTGTTCAAAGCCGTCCATTCCCCTGATGGCGCCACAAAGTTCCCCGCCATTCCATTCGGGCAGCATATAATCAATAATAAAAAGATCGGGCCTGAAGCTTTCAGCCACTGAGAGTACCGTTTCGCTCTGATCGCAGCCCCGGCAGTTATATCCGCTCGAGGTTAAGATTTCAGTAAGAATTTCCAAAAGAACCAGGTCGTCCTCTATAATCAATATCTTTTTACGCTCCATTCAGATGCTTATTTTCTTTTTTAGCTGTCGTTTACCTCGGACACTCATGGGTGCCTTAAGGTTTTTAAATGTTAGATCAGGGGGCCAATATCTTTGTTTTCCAGATGGGCGGTACGGAAGATTTCCTTTGATATCAGGGCTATATTTTCTTTGAGTTCATCTAGTGAACAATACAGTATACCGCATGGCACCGGCAGCCCCATAAGCTCCTCCAGAAAAGCTATCTTGATAGGAAATGCCCTAAGCTTTTCAGGACTGCCTGAAAGTTGTGAGAAGATTCCCAGGGCTAGCTCTTTGTCTGCTCCCAGGCAAAACTTCCCATAGGTAATTGTTTTATCATCAGGCCCCTCTAGGCTGATGTTTACCGTAAAGCGCTTATCCATTTTTTTATTGCTATAGTTGGTTAGAGTTGAGTTTGAAAGGCTATCCATAAAAAAGTGCCGCGTTGAGCGGCACCTGGCATTATTGTATTTCAATCTCTCTGGAGACCGCCTTGGCCTCTTCCTTTTTGGGGATCTGGAGGCTGAGTACACCGGCTGAATAACTAGCCTGTATTTGGTCTGCATCTGCAGTTTCGGGCAGGCTGAATGACCGGGTGAATGATGAATAGCTATATTCCCTGCGGTTATAGCTTTTTCCCTCCATATTGTTTTCCTTCTTCTGATCGCTGGAGATCTTCAGCATGTCCCTTTCCAGGGATACCTTAAAATCTTCCTTTTTCAGCCCCGGAGCGGCCAGCTCGATATGGTAGGCAGTGCCGGATTCCCAGATGTTGGCTGCTGGAATATTGGTGGTGCGGCGCTCGCTGAAAAAGGTGTCGCCTAATACCGAATCGAAAATGTCGTTAAAGCCTGGCAATAATGCACTGTTCTTTTTTTCCGGATTGAATTTAACCAATGTCATAGTTTTTTCTCCTTTTAATGGTTTAATAATAAATGGACTACAAATCAATTAATTTTCTCATAGACCCCTAGCTTTTAGGGGCACGCGTTAAGGATATCAACTGCTGTGCCAATGGGCTTTCTGAAGAGATCTAGGGGTGAATGCTGAAAAATTTTCATTTTTTCTGAAATTTTTTCAGTTTGCTGCTGAAATTTTTTCAGTGGCGAGAGCTTAAAAATGGATTTATGCTGCTAACAGTATGTTCGGGCTGGAGTTTTCTTAATAGCTTATCTGATCCTGCAGATGAGATCAATGCCGATAAATCCCAGCAGATGGTCATTTTCGGTGAGTGCAGGGCCTGGCTTTTTTTTGCCATGCATATAGAATTTGCTAGGTGTTAGCCAATTTACAGGGGAAATATAGGTCTTCCCGTTTCATGTCCGGATATCGCCAGAGGGATCGGCAGGCTGCTTTTACTTTATTAATCTCTCGATGAGATCTCCCATAGTATTGAGGGTAAGGTGACTGCTAGCGAAAACGTCGCCTTGCAATTTGGATAAATGGCCAGCCTCTGTTTTGACCAAGATTACCATGAACTAAAAAAAAGAGACTGTCTAAGGTATGAGAAAATAGATTCGTCATCCTGCTTTAGCCCTCAACTTCATTTTTAAGCACTTTCCCTGAAGCGTATGCATCGGCATTTAAAAATGTGGTCTCAGCAATCTGCCGCATCGCATCTCTGGTAAAAAAGCCCTGGTGGGAGGTGATGAGTACGTTGGGGAATGATATTAGACGGGCAATGAGGTCATCCTGAATAACATCATCGGATAGGTTGCGAAAGAAAAGTCCCGATTCCTGTTCATATACATCTAATCCTAGGGAAGCTAATTGCCCGGATTTAAGCGAGGCGATAACGGCTGGGGTATGGATCAGTGCACCCCTGCTGGTATTGATCAGCATTGCCCCTTTTTTAAAATACTTCAGGGTCTGCTAGTTTATCATATGAAAGGACTGCTGTGTTAAGGGAGAATGTAATGTCACGATATCCGTATCTTCTAATACTTCCTCCAGGCTGGCATAGTGAAGACCCTCATGCGCTAGTTGTGGGTCGGGATAAGGGTCATAGGCTGATATATGGCAGCCAAAGCCTTTCAGGATCCCGTACATAGCTTTGCCTATATTACCTGTTCCGATTAGCGCAACTTTTGAGCCGTGAAGATTAAAGCCCATCAAGCCATCCAGAGAGAAATTACCTTCCTTGATCCTGTTATAAGCTTTATGGGTTTTACGGTTTAAGGTCATGATCATCGCAATGGCATGTTCGGCGACGGCCTCGGGCGAGTAGGAAGGAACCCGGAGAATGCGGATGCCAAGTTCTTCCGCCGCCTCAAGGTCAACGTTATTGAATCCCGCGCAGCGTAAAAGGACTAATTTTACCGTATTTTTTTCAAGCGCAGAAAGGATCTGCCTGTCGGCCTGGTCATTTACAAAAAGGCATACGGCATCACAGTTTTTGGTGAGGCTAAGGTTATCAGAGTCCAATGCCTGTTTAAAGAAGATCAGCTCGTGGCCGGTATTGTATCTCTCCAGGAACTGCTGGTCATAGGAGCAGGTGCTGAAAACTGCAATTTTCATTATGGTTGGATTTTGTTGTAAGGTAGGGATAAATAACCGCTTGATGGAAAAATCTTAACCTGCCGCGATTGGAAGGGAATAAAAAAGGTTTAAGGTATCCTGTTTTCCAGTAAAAGTCCGTGTTTGCTTAGATTTTTTTATATTTTAGGATTTCAATATCTAAGAGTTCTAAGGTAACGCTCATCTCATCTGACATAAATTATCCTAGAGCACTCTTCATTTTGCCGTTATACCAATTTTAACAATTTATAGCTATGTCCACAAATCTAAAACCTACGCCCACAGATTATGAACGCCTGATGTTATCCGGCAATGATTTTTTTCCCTTCCCGCCGCCTTCACCGAAGGCAAGCTGGGAATCCAAAGCAAGAACAGTTGTTATTGCGCTTGCAGCCAAGGCTCCTTATATTGGGGGCGCTATTAGTTATGTAATAAAAAGTTTCTGGCAGGAAGCCAAAGCTGATATCTGGGCCCAGGTCAGTGAAAATGTTGAGAGGATGGTAGACCTGGCTATCCTGGAGTTTGAAATTACCCGTGATGGGAGTGAGCTTATGGCGATCAAAAGCGACATGGTGTCTTATGTCGTGGCGAAAAACAAATTAGAGCAGGCTATGCAGCTCAATACGCTGATCAGCAAGTGCAATGAGATGTATTTTAAGCTAATTAAATCCAAAAACAAACACAAGCTGATCCCATTTACAGTTGCCTTCTCGTTGGTGCATCTGACTATTCTTAAAGAAAGGGTTGATTCCGGAGAAGCGCTTTATGGCGAGTTTGATGATGCCTGGGAGATTGACCTGCAGCGGCAGATAGAAAACTACCAGTCATTTTTTACCGAGCAGATTCCAGAGCTCATCAAATGGCGTGAATCGCAGATTATTTACAATAGCGTTACCACGGGTAAGTTTATAAAAGACACAGATATCGCGCTGGAAGATATTTTTGCCAAAAGATCATTTAAAGAGAATCGCCGCTTTGTTGATGGCAAGGATTATAAAAAAGCAGAACTGCTCAAAATCAAGGAAGGCTGGATGTCTTTCTGGAAGGCGGATTTTGCGCAGTCTTACGCTTCCTTTTTCTACGTCAACCGCCTGATGAGGGGTTTTGAGTCCGCACCGCCGGTAATCGATCCTGCTTTCAATAAAATTACCATAGGCCCCTTCTCTCCGGGCAATGACAATGAATTACGCCCGATGAAACCTGCAAACGAGAATCAGATGGGCGGAAAGATCAGTGAAATCGTTTATAATTTCGGGGACAGCATGGATAGTTTTCAGGTGAATTTTGATAACCATAAAGGGGAGAGGGTAAGTAAAATCGGGGGCAATAAAACCAAAGCCGTTAAAGTTGATCCCGATAAAGAATTTGTTGCACTGCGGTTTTACCATTCGCAGCCAGGTTATGGCCTTGCCGAGTTAAAATCTATTAACTTCGTTTATAGTGATGGCACAGAGAGCGAGATGGCTATGCCAAATGAACAAAGGGCATGGAAGTACATGGAAATTAAGATTCCTGCAAATTATGAGGTTACCAATTTGCGCTCAGCCAGGGATGCCAGCGAAAAGTTTGCCTACTGGTTCTGGCTGGAGCTCACTTTTAAACCGCATTATATTTCATAAACGGTAATGTTGAGTTGTTTTTTATAATGATGGCCTGATGGCCGGATAGTGATAAGAAGGTGATCAGCGCATGGTCACCTTCCGTTTTTTCTTATAATCTAATTAATTAGCTACAAGGTTCCCAAAGATCTCGATTTGGGTATTGCGCTTAAAATATGCGGATATTTATTTTGGGGTCCGCTTTCATCCCGGAGTAGCTGGCCTGGTACCCACTAAAATAGGCTTCGCTCAGATTCGTTTTAAGTTTAAAATATTACCCAGATAAAAGCAATTGGGCGCTTTCATTGTTATAGCCTTGTGGAACAAGGTTCAGCTATTGCAGAAAAAATTATATTGCTCGCCATGGAGCGCGGAGCGAGTAAGAGTATATGTCCCTCGGAAATCGCGCGATTCCTCTTTCCAGACGACTGGCGCGCCCATATGGGCGAGGTGGTGGCTTCTGCTATCGAACTTGAGAGGCAGGGTAAGATAATGATTACGCAAAAAGGTGTTCCTGTTGATCCCGTGCAGATACGTGGGCCGATCCGTTTAAAGTTCATCTCCATCGTTGCCCGGCCTGAATAGCTGAACGGGGTTTACAGGCAATATTATCTTAACCTTTACTCTGCAGGTCCGAGCCTGGATAATTTGGTCAATCCTTTGGACATGAAAAAAAACTTTAAGAAATGGGATTTCCGGTAAGTTTGGGCAGGTAGTAAAAGGGAAATAATATTACAGTTTGGGAAAACAATATTATAACAGGCCGGTTTTTAAATGGATATTTTCAACCACAATTTAAGTTTATGTCAAATTCAACGGAATTACCGCTATTTGGAAATGATGCTGCAAATATAAAACTGCTGAAAGCGGCTCTTGATTCGTCGATTTCCGGCGTAATTATTACCGATAACTGCCAGTATGATAACCCGATTATTTATTGTAATAAAGCCTTTGAAAAGTTAAGCGGATATGAACGCGGCGAGGTTATCGGGCGCAACTGCAGGTTTTTACAAGGCAATGAGCGTAAGCAGCCTGCCAGGGAGGCCATCAGGAAGGCAGTAGGGCTCGGCGATCCGGTAACGGTAGAAATTAGGAATTATAGGAAAGATGGTACATTGTTCTGGAACGAACTTTATATCTCACCGATCAAAAATCCAGAGGGGCAGGTGACACATTTTATAGGTGTCCAGAATGATGTGACAAGAAGAAAAAATGCGGAAGAGAACCTATTGCATGAACGCAATATGGTTGAAAAAAAAGTCCAGGAGAGAACTAGGGAGCTTAAGGAGAACCAGGAGTATCTGGATAGTATCATCCAGACGATAAGGCAGGGGCTGCTGGTGCTGGATCCCGATTACCGGGTAATCTCTGCCAACGACTTCTTTTTTAAGACTTTTAAAGTTGAAAAAAGGGATACTATTGGCCGTTCACTCTACGAGCTGGGAAATGGACAGTGGAATATCGAGCAGCTTAAAACACTTTTAGAGCGGATTTTACCTACCAATAATCCTGTATTGGATTTCGAGGTGGATCATGAGTTTCCCCATATCGGGAGAAAGCTGATGCTGCTTAACGCCCACCGCATCGAGCTTGAGGGGGACTTTAAGGACCGGATTCTGATTGCAATCGAGGATATTACCGAGATACGTGCCGCAGAGATTAGAAAGGATGATTTTTTAGCTGTATCGAGTCATGAGTTACGCACGCCGCTAACAACGATTAAAGGCTATAATCAATCGGTGCTTAGGATGTTACCGCCCGATATAGATCCGAAAATACTTACAATGGTTAAAAAATCGGCCGGACAGGTTGACCGGCTACACAAGATCGTGACGAGTCTTTTAGAAATGTCCCGCATCCAAACCGGAAAACTTACCCTTATTCGCGAGGAGGTCGATCTAAGCGTGCTGATCGCTGATGTTGTGGAAGATTTCCGGGAAAGCAATCCAGGCCATCACCTGAGCATAGAGGGAGCGGTTTCCAGGCCGGTGATGATAGATGAATCGCAGATTTCACAGGTATTATATAATTTGGTTTCCAATGCTATTAAATATGCACCCGGTTCTGCAAAAATAACCCTGGCGCTGTCAGAAGTTAGCAATTATGCAAAAATTTCGGTACGTGATTACGGCCTGGGGATAAGTATCGAAGATCAGAAAAGTATCTTTGACCGCTTTTTTAGGGTGTCTTCGGTACAAAAACATTTTCCGGGTATGGGAATCGGTTTATATATTTCCGCCCAGATCGTAAGGCAGCATGGTGGTACACTTTGGGTTGACAGTGAGCCTAGTAAGGGCGCTACATTCAGCTTTACACTTCCATTAAAGGAGAAGGCAGATGGTTAAAAAGTTGTTGATATGCGATGATGATCAGGATATCGTTGAGATGCTCGAGCTTATCCTGGAAGGGAATGGTTTTGAAATTATTACAGAAACGGACAGTAAAAAGGTTTATGGGCTGATCCTTGACTTGGTTCCGGATGCATTGTTAATGGACTTATGGATGCCGGTGATCAATGGCGATGAGATATTGAGGCGATTGCGTGAAAACATAAGTACTTCTAAACTGCCGGTTATCATCATGTCCGCGGCCCAGGACGGTGAGTCGATCGCTCAGGATGCCGGGGCGGATGAGTTCATATCGAAACCTTTTGATGTGGATGAACTTATTGCAATGGTCCACCAAATGCTCAGAAGAAGTAGCTGAGGCTGTTTCCAGTCCCGGTTTTACTGGGTCTTCTACTTATGATATGATGGCTTGGTACGTGCTCCGGGCGCTGTTAGCCATCTTCAAAAACGTCCTATCCCAAGGCATTGCGACGGGGAATAAGTAGCTGCTTGCCACAACACGTAAAGCTTAAAAGGCCCGGAATGCCGCTTTCTGTTATTCTACAGCCTCAGTTCCTCTTATTAAAAAGCTTTAAGTGGATTGATACCCTTTTTTACTGGTCCGATGAAAGCCATCCGCGCGCTTCATCCGCGTCTGAAAAGAAGGCAATCCGTGCCTTTTTGCTGTTATTATCCGTACTTTTTACCGCTGAAAGCTGGCTAAAGGCACTGGGGGAAAATACCCATGCAAACTGCCTAAGGCCGGCAAGTTCCATCTGCGGCAACCAGGTTTCCGCTGCCCAGTCCGAGGCTTCCGACCAGGTGCCGAGCACCTTTCTATTATCGTTGAATACTTTGCTGCAGTGGTTGCTGCCCAGGTATTCAATCATCAGTTTGCCCCCATGTTTCACCGAGTGCATATCCTGATGGCCTACCCAGTCAACGGACATGATATCGCTTCCTTCCGGGCAGGAGATCTCGATGAAGGCATCCCGGTAATAATTCGAGCTGCGCTGTAATGGTACCGCCGGCCGGTAGGGTTTTAAGGGCAGTTTGAAGAAAAAGGTGGAACCCTGCCTAGGTTCACTTTCTATCCAGAAGCTACCGCCGTGGCGTTTGATGATATCTGCAGAGATGAACAGGCCCATGCCTAGGCCGTCAAACCTGGTAGCAGCGTTATCTGCCCTGTAATAGCGGTCAAAAAGACGGTGGAGGTGCTCCCGCGCGATGCCTATCCCGAAATCCCTTACCGAGACAATGATGTTTTCCTGCTGGGTTTCCATCGATACGATGATCAGCTCCGCCCCCGGAGAGTATTTGATGGCATTGGAGATAAAGTTCTGCAGGACCTGCTCAATGCGGAACTGGTCGCCATGATATAGGGTTTTTAGCTCTCCTCTGAGTTCAATGCAGTGAGAGGGGCTGATCTGTTGCATTCCGGCAACGGTTTCGCGTGCCATGGCTGCAAAATCAAAGTTTTCCCTGTTGAGTTCCATTTTTCCGGCATTGATCTTACTTACGTCCATTAGATCAGCGATAAGCTTTTCTAGCCTGATGAGCTGTGATGCCGAGCGCTCAAGCAGTGAAAGCGGAAGGGGATCACCCGTCATGCGCATGAGCAGTTGGTTATACCCCTTAATGGTGGTCATCGGGGTTTTGAGCTCATGGCTGGCAACAGAGATAAATTCGTCCTTTATAGATTCGTTTTTTTTCTGCAGGTCGATGTTGGTGTTAATGCCCATCCAGAAATCATCCCGCCCTTCGTTGCGGATCCTAATGGCTTTAGCCAGGTGCCAGTGATAGCTGCCATCCGAGAAGAGCAGCCTGAATTCTGTGCTGTAATCACTTCCGGTCTCGAGCGCCCGCTGCCAGCTTGCGATACTGGCCCCGAGGTCATCGGGATGCACGAAGGCTGTCCAGCGAGACCTGATAATATCCTCACTGTCCAGGCCAAAATCATGGCAGATCATCCGGTTCACTGCTATGATATTTCCCGAGTTATCCGCTACCCATGCCTGTTGCGGTATGGAATCGATGGAGATCTTTAGACCATTGTTTTTGGTGCCGTTGTTTTTGTTAAGGTTATTGCCGTCCGGTTGTAATGAAGAGATCGCTGCTGCCATGGGGCAAAGTTACGGATTGTAGGCCGTTTAGCACTGTTGGTCTTCACTCTTTTGGAGATTAAAGCGGGGATGGTTTACCGGGGATATTATCTTGGTCGCTACGCCCGGAGCGGTGGGGGGGAAGATGGCCAGTATGTGGTTGTTTGGGAATTTCAATGCATAACACCCCGTCGGTGTACCTGGCTTGAATGTGCTCGGTATTAGCACTATCAGGTAGCGTGAAAGCCCGCAGGAATGAGCTGTAATTGTACTCGCGTTTGGCATAAGTGCGTTCAGCCTGGTTGTTTCGGCTATCTTGTTCCACTGATACCGAGAGTATATCTCCTTCCAGCTTAAGCTTGAAATCCCCCTTGTTTAATCCCGGAGCAGCAAGTTCAATGTGAAAGTGATCGGTAGTTTCGCTGATATTTGCCGCAGGGACGCGCGTTAGCATGCGGTCTGAAAAAAAGGTGTCATTTAAGATAGAATCAAAAACATTGTTAAAGCTTGGCACAGCATTTTTCTTCTTGTTCTCTGAATTAAATTTAACCAGTGTCATAGGTCTTGTCTCCTTAAAATAAATTATTGATTAAAACTTATAATTAATTAAACTTTTGAACGCATAGGTTCCCGGTCGGTATTTCAAGGAAAATGCCAATGCCGAAAAAAAACAAATCCACTGAAAAAAAATTATAAAAAATGAAAAAAAATCAGTTCTTAAATGTCAAAAATTCATATTAAAAGACCCGATCATCATCCTTAAGCTTGACAGTTGAGTCTTTTATAGCCTACTTGCCTTAAAATTTTAGGCCTTAGATTTCGAGCAAGGAAGCGCTATTGATGACGTTAAAAAGTGCAAGAGCGGACAGCAAAATGGAATTTACAGGGCGATAAGAACAGCAAATTACACTCGCCGCCAATGAATTGGAATTTGAAATATCAGAGATAAAAAAAGCCGGATGTTTCTTCCGGCTATGCTTTAGGTGAGATCGTTTATCCATCATCAAAATTTATCCGCCTATTTAGCCAACGCTGCAGTTCTTATGGCAGCTGCTGGAGTGGTCATTTCTGTTTTTCCTGCCGCAAAACGATCTAAGTTTAATTTAGGGGTACTTCCCATTACCAGGTTGTGGTTTTGAGTAGTTCCGCTTAATTTTAAATCTGCGCGGTCTGAAATCACCGTGTACAGGTTTTCAGTTTTAGAGTCGATTTTAGCTGCCGCATTTCCGCTTAAGAACACCTGAAGGTTAGTTACATTTAATTTGCCGTCTGTTTTTACAACCGCATCATCTGATGCCATTACGCGGTAAATGCTTTTTACATAAACAGTGACTTTAGCCACTTCGTTATCTGCTGAAGTAATTTTTAAAGCCGTTCCATCCTGGATCACTTTTACTTTTCCGCTGTTATCATCGGCATAGCTGATACCTTCAGTTCCGCTTTGGATTAAGGTAACTTCTACATTTCCGCTTACTACTACTTTATCTAAGTTTTTAGGAGCAGAGATTTTAACAGGTTGTTTTTCGGTAGCCATAACGTTTGTAGAAAAGATTGAAGCGCTTAAAACAACAGCTGCCATTAAAGATTTTGATAGGGTTGAGAATAAAGTTTTCATAATATTTTCGTTTTATAGTTTTATAATAATTTGTGAATGTTTTAATAATAAGACGTGAGGAGATAAGAAACGTTTCAGCGGTTTTAGCCGTATTATACCAACAGCTATAAGTTCTCGACGAACGCCCGTTTACACCGGGCGAAAAATTGCTCACCTGACAAAAAATATAACCGTTTTCCTTTGGTTCAAGCAGAAATCATCTTTCTTTAAATGGCAAGCAGGTAAATGAAATAGATCGTTCTAGGTTTGAAAGAGGTGATAATCGCATATCGTTATTCACCGGAAACGGATTAATTCGCCTTAGCCTGTATTATTACTACACAAGGAAAACAACCGCATAACTGGGAAAAACGAGCAGCACGGATTAACAGATGGGAACTGAATTTAGAAGAATTGATAAAAGATTTTGTTTTGTTGCAATGCTTTTCTGCACGGTGTTAACTGCCTGTTCGGTTCAGAAGAGTCAACAAAAACAAGATTGGCTGAAGAGTTATAAAAAACAGGTAGTTATCTCCTGCATGAAACCCGCTAATACTGCTACATTACAGAGTGATATTTCCGAATCAATGAATATGGAAGTGATGGGAGATACGTTTTACATTAGAGAGGCGGATAATTTAGGAAAAGAATACAGCAATCAGATTCAGCCCGCTGAAATATTGGACTATTCGGGAAAGAAAGCTTTGATAAACGGCTGTTTGGAGTATAATAACAGCAAAGCCCTTGATGACCTTGCGCGTTCGGCTTACCGTAGCTATTTAACAGGTAGAAAACAGATCAGTAAAAAAGTTAATGACCCGTAAAATGCTCAGGAATGGAATGTAATAGAAAAGGCTACCGAAAAACCGGTAGCCTTTTTTAGCATAACCAAATATAATTAATAAATATACACTGCTTAACCAATCTAATGAGAGATTGTTTTGATTTAAATACATTTAATTTACTAAGGGCGAGGATCAACTTCAATGGAATATATCAATGACAATCCCAATGGTAAAAGACCCTTGAAAAATCCTTATTGGCTAAATCAACAGGATCAATAAAGAAATTCGCAACTCCGAGGTCTCCCCATATAATATGATCATCTGAATCCATTTGGAACAGCAATATATAATTGCTTTGCGGAACTTTAGCATCCCTGGGATCCCATTGGGTGAAGTAAGCATAACCACCCAGCTTATGACCGGTGGGAGAGAAGTTCTCATAAACAGCATCCTCAATTTGCTTTTTGATTTTGGGATTCGCAGCCAAAATGCCATTGAGATTAAAGTCTTCCTCACTTAGGCCGTTCACATCCCCCAGTCCATCATATTCGGTTTTAAGTTCAAAACTTAAAGCGTGAGGTTCATCCACCGGCGAAAGCCCAGACCCTAATACCTCATCCAAAAAACTTAAATCTTCATTCGCAGAGGCGAGATCAGATTCCTCAAAGAACAACACCTTAATGTCGCTGGGTACTTTTTCTTCAAAACTTATCCCATACATATCATCAGCAGCAATATAAAACTGCAGATAACCAGATTTAGGAAAATTTTCTAAAGGAGGAAACTCACTGAAATTAATCTGCGCCAGGGGATACATGAAGTTCCCGTTTTTATCTCTTGGATAATCAAAGCCTTTGGGCAGGCAAGGATAAGACCCAAAACTACTGTTTCTAAAATGGATATCTTCAGCGGGAATAGCCTTAATCTTTACCGTCAGGAGCGCCGAAGACCTCACTTTATCAAAATGTTCCGCAAAAGCAATAGGTAATATTAAATCCGGAGCAACTTGTATGGGCTCCAGCATAGTATAACTGACCACGGGATCAACATCAGGCTCACTTGAGCCACCACCAAAAAGACGGCTAAAAAACGATTTCATTAGCTATATATAATTGTTGAATTTCGGCTTAAGTTATTAAAAAAATATAATAGCTTCACCGCCATTATTCGCTTAGCGTAACTGCATCATAAATTATCCCTCGCGGTTTGTCTTTAAGATATGATGATCGTCAGAACATCCTGGAATAGCTTAGGTTAACGTGGTTTAATTGGTCGTATCCCATCTAGCCAGACAGGTAAGATCCTAAAGGTGTATTTAGGATCACAGGTAAGCCGTTAATCTTTTAATAGATTAATAGGTCTGATAAACCAGATTGAATTCCCCTTCAGAAATATCTGCAATGGCTTTGCTTCTGTTTTCCAGCGCCTTGAAAGAAAA
The DNA here is from genome assembly GCF_051857575.1 of Pedobacter sp. GSP4. Classification (NCBI taxonomy): domain Bacteria; kingdom Pseudomonadati; phylum Bacteroidota; class Sphingobacteriia; order Sphingobacteriales; family Sphingobacteriaceae; genus Pedobacter; species Pedobacter sp. GSP4. The sequence goes on from NZ_JBPZIR010000006.1 coordinate 157,223, forward strand.
CTTCCCCATCACTGCTTTAGTTGTCTTGTCCAAGGCTATTATTTGTAAGGTCCCGGTATATACCCCCTGTACAGTGAAATTCATGTCTTTACCTAGTATAAATGTTCCATAAAATTTATTTTTCCATGTTATCTGAAAGCAATATCCTCTATTGGTTGCACGCAAAGGAATAGGCTTATACTTATAGGGACTTTTCGGAGATAAAATTGAAGTTGGTGGGATATTTATCTTTTCAGGAAGTTTGGGTGAGTCACTGCAGAAATAAGAGCAGTTTGTCGGGTAGGTTTATGATGAAAATGTTTTTTCATTGGGGATTAGCACTGGCGAGCTTAGGCTTAAAAGCAGAAATATTACTTTATGAGCAAAAAAAACTTTCATCGGCAAAGATCTTGCCGATGAAAGTTTAAATCAAAGCTGATTTAGAAGGAAGCTGAACTGGTAAACTTTCTTCACCGGGGTTAAAGGATGTCAAGTTGCTGTGCAAGGTAGAAGCTTGGCACCAAAGGACGGAAACCGGTTAATTCACGGAGTTTTGCAATATCCTGGATACCCTCGAACGGGTCATTTAACGGCCCTTCTTCAACTTCAAAAGTATCCTTGGCCTTCCCAAGTGAATCTGCGAGCTCATACATTGTAATAGGCGCATCATCACCAACATTGAATACCTGACCACTGAGTCCCGGCGTTTTCAACATCAAAAGTAATGCTTGGGCAACATCTAGGTGATGGACCATGTGCATCCGTGAACCCGAATGCTTATTGAATCTTTTCAGTACTGGAATGATTTCTTCAATGTGTGTGTCTCTGTCTCCGTAAACAAAGCCCAGGCGGAGTATCCTTACGTCGAAATTTTTGTCACTATTCAATGCAAGCAGTTCCTGTTCTGCTGCAATCTTGCTAGCCGAATAAGCCCTGGGATCATTGGTATCTAGCAGCTCATCTTCCTTAGCAGGCCTGCGGTAGCCTGAACCGTAAACATTACTGGTACTCGTAAAAATGAATTTTTTGACTCCTGCAGCAATCGCAGCCTTGGCAAGTGCGGAAGTACCTTCATGGTTGGTTTTGAGAATACCTTCGTTGTCTGTAAAGGTTCGGAACAGCGCCGCAAGGTGAATAACAGCATCGACACCAGCAACCGCTGATGGCAGGCTTTGGGGATCGTAAAGGTCACCCGTGACCACAACAGCGCCTAGTTTTGCCAAATCTGAGGCTTTCGAAGCCTCCCTTACTAGAACGGCGACATCATATCCTTTTGCTAAAAGACGCGGGACAAGTCTGCTGCCCACTTTTCCAGTAGCTCCTGTAACTAAAATTTTCATATGTCTTGATTAAAAATTGTTACACAAAGTTCCTCCATTAAAGAGGAGGATCGCCAATCAAATTCAAACCAAAAACTATGAAATTCAAACCTTACGGAATTTATTCGGACTCGTGCCCGTTACACGCTTAAAATAATTATTGAAATACGCGGGGTATTCGAAACCGAGAGCATAGGCTATTTCGGCAACGCTCCATTCTGAATGCTGTAACATTGCTTTTGCCTCTGCGGTTATGCGGTTTGAAATATGGGCAGATGTAGGTTTACCAGTCGTCATCTTTACTGCCCGGTTCAAATAATTCACGTGAACTGAAAGTGCAGTTGCGTAGTCCTGGGCTGTTCGCATAGCCAGCGCCTCCTGTCTGTTTTCAATGGGGAACTGCTTTTCCAGTAATTCCATAAACATATGGCTAATACGGCTTACCCCATTTTTAAAAGAAGTGCTCTCTCTAGGGGGCTGTATACGTAAAGCCTCATGGATAATTAGCGAGATACAATTGCGTATCAGGGATGACTTATAGGGATATTCACCTTCGTAGACCGCGGCCATTTTAAAAAAGATACCTGTCATAAAAGCAGCCTGATCGGAATCCAAGGGTATCATCGGATTATCGCCAAGCCTAAAAAGCGGTGAATCCTGCAAATCACGGGTAGTTAAGAAAGCATCGGTGAAAACGCAGGCATACCCGGAGATCCGGTTGATACGGCGCACAATCGAGCGGGGTTCTTTGGGATTGACAAAAAAAAGAACTGTTCCCCTTACCTCATGCAAAGCCCCAGCGTAATCTACGCTAATCTCTCCATTTAAAATCCCCATTTTGTAAAAGTCACGTCTTCCATTCCGCTCGGGCAGTTCGTTGGATGGGCCGAGTTTGTGCACTTTAAACCCAGTCAATTGCAGATCATCGATATTTAATCCCGGAATGCCATTCACCTGTTGATCAATCATGATGCAAATTAAAGAAACTTTGTATTTGAAAAGTACAAATGATCCAGTTAAAAATGAACATTGGTAGGAATTAAGGCATTTTGGAGCTGGTTATGTTCAATGATCACTGTACAGTCTGTCTAGTTCCGGTGAGCGTGGCTAAATCGGGGACTATAACAAATAGCGCTTCGATGGTTGGGTAAATGTATTTTCCAATGGGGGCCTGGTTCCATGCCAGCAAACATGCCGTGGGGGGGCTGAGTGATTGCCTGCGACTTGAAATAAAGCAATTTCATATCAATGTGATCGTATTGGGACCAGGTTTTATTGCTACTGAATTCGGTGCAGTATCGCTGGAAGGATTTAATAGGTTGGTTTTGTCATCTTAGAAGGCTGTTTGGTAAATTAAATTTGGAAGAGGTATAAAGAAATGATACATTTAAGACTGCCATTAAAATATTTATACTACTATGAAAACAGGAAAAATGAAAAAAAAACCGTTTATTTTAAAAAATGTTTAGTGGCTTTAGCAGGGAAGAGATGCCTATGATCAGGAGCGGAAATGGAGCTATATCCGAAAACCCACTGTTATCTACGCTGACCGGATGCGTGGAAGATAAACCCGCCCCTGGAACTGTGATTCTTTAAAACATCTTTACACTAATTGCCCGATGCGAATAATGATGCGTGTACACTTGAGGAATTTCCTTCCCGTTATTTTACTAATTTCTTTTTTTTCAGCTAGCGCCCAGGATTGTGGTTGCAGCGATAATTTTAAGTTTGTCATTGAACGGGTTAAAAACAACTATGCCGGTTATAGCGACAAAATTAATGCTTCTAACAAAACCCGCTTCCGTTTTTTTACCGATAGCCTACTCAAGGAATCAGCCACAGCCCGGCCCTACCAGTGCCTGCCCATCCTAAGGCAGTGGCTTTCCTTTTTTCAGGATAAGCACATGAATATCAGCTACAGTGAGGGAAATGCTACAAGGGAGCTGGTAAGGCAATACTATGCAAAAGAGGAGAAAACGCAATGGACAGATTCCTTGTTCAGCAATTATCTAATGCAGAATAAAAACACCATCGACGGTCTGGAAGGCGTCTGGAAGGACAATACCGGAGCCTATCGGATCGGCATAGTCAGGGACGGAAACGACAGAAATGACTTTGTTGGGTTTATCCTTCAGGCGGATGGAGCGCGCTGGATACCCGGGCAGGTAAAGTTAAGGATCACCAAAAATAAAGATGGCTACTCGTTGAAATATTTCAGGGCTGTAGACCATTCCCTAAACCGGCTTTCATTTAGTAAACAGAAGGATACCCTAACCATGGGTGACCGAACGGTGAGCTCAAAATGGTATAAAAGTAACGTTATCGTGCCCGCTAACAAAGAGAGTGCGGTAGCTGGTATTCCGCGTCCGCGGTTCAGCATTCTGGATGAAAAAACGGCTTTGATCCAAATGCCTTCCTATGCTGTTTTAAGTTACGTAAGCGTGATGGATAGTCTGCTGAAGGCGAACGCTGTAGAACTGGATAAACATGAGCATCTGATCATAGATTTAAGGGATAATTATGGTGGTTCTGTATTGATCTATGATAAACTGATTCCCTACATTTACACCGGTCCGATATTAACAGAGGGGGCAAAGGTGCTCGCCACCGAAGAAAATATCCGGGACTATTACAGCCAGATTCCGACAAACGTTTCTGATAGCTTGAAAAATGTGTTTACCAAAAACCTTCAGGACATAAAAGCCCATGTCAACCAGCTTTATACCCTTTATCCGGTAGATACCATCAAGATGCCACAGGTTCACCCGTACCCTAAAAAGGTTTCCCTGATCGTCAACAGGAATACGGCAAGTGCAGCGGAGCTGTTCATCTTGCAGGCCAGACAGAGTTCCAAGGTGAAACTTTATGGCAGTAACTCCTCAGGGGCTATCGATTACCTCGAGGTGGTGAAGGCTAAATTGCCCTGTGGGTTTTACAGCCTGGGATATCCTGCTGCAAGGTCATTGAGACTCCCGGCTTACCCGCTCGATAACATCGGGATCGCACCGGATAAAACAATACCAAAGGGGATTGCCGACTGGGTTGATTATGTAAGAGAATCCAGGGAGGACAGATAGGGATGTGGAGGCAACAAAAGATTGTACTCTTCCATTTCATCTTTTGGCTTGGCTACATGGTCATCATTACATTGACTGAATATGCCGTCAATCCAAAAGATTTTTTTGGCATCGGTGAATTCTTGGTGAGGGACTGTTGTGGAATGTTGTAGGGCTGTGCTACAAGGGGAGGGGTAAGAACCTCTTAGCCGAATACCCACAAATGTGTGCTTTATCCGCTATTTAAACTTAAATCGCTTACGTCTCTTTCACTATCGGAAATCAAATAACCAGGGAACTGTGATTGATTTAATCAACAACCTTAAGGCAGTTGATAATTGTTCTCTAGATCTTTTATTGAAACCGCGTTGACGGTTCCGTCATTATTTTTTGTAAAAAATGCTGACACATCCAAATCCATTAAGAAAATGTTTTCTTCAGTTCGCGGCAGTAAATTAGGTATTCCAGAAAGCCTTATTACCAATGCATTATCTGTCAAAGTAACAGTGACATCAACTCCATCTTCCCTCTTATATTTTCCCTCATACGATTTTAAAACACTATCTCACAATTTCAATATCTGAGGTGCTTCGTTTGGCTTGGTGCTTTTAAATGCCTTGTGTAGATCATGAAAAAATTGGAATATGTCCGATAATCGTATTTAATGAAAAGTCGTTTCAAACCCCTTTAATGGCGCAGATTTTTAATGCAAGATTTAAAGGACTTATGTGGAAGCATGATGATTCTGAAGTATATGTTTACCCCTTGACCCTGGTAGAGATTAGTGACCTTTAAAATATGGAAGGCTCTTTAGTTAAAAGACCAACGCTGCTTTGGCATCTGTTGATGAAGAATTTTAGGACAGGGGTTCAGGCAGAAGCTCTTTAGATAAGCTGCAAGGCTACTGCTTAATGGTGATTTTACCCTGGAACATTTTTTTTTTCTTTGCAGGGTTTCGATCAGTTTCCAGCGGCAGGCTGAAGGTGAAGATGGTACCCTTTTGTGGTTCGCTTAAAAGGCTGATCTTGCCCCGATGATGTTCGATAATTTCCCTGCAGAGATAAAGGCCGATTCCAAAACCCGCTATGGACCCCATCTGCCGGTTTTTTACCCGATAGTAGCGGTCAAAGATAAATTGCTGGTCTTCTTTCGAGATGCCCATGCCCTGGTCAGATACGCTTACCGAAACCTGATCTAGGTCTTTGCCGGCGTTTATCATAATTTTAGAACCCATCGGAGAATATTTTGCCGCATTTCCGACCAGGTTTTGGATGACCTGGGCAATTTTGTTGCGGTCAGCTACCAGGTTGAGTCCAGTTGCCGGGCCGAAATGGATGTGGTGAGTGAGGATAGTGGACTGCAGTTCTTCCTGAAGTTCACCGAAGAGTTCATCCAGGTTGAATGCAGCGGCATCGATGGCCATTTTTCCCGAATCGAGCCGGGAAACATTTAAAAAGCCGTTGATCATTGCGGCCATGCTCCGGATTTGCTTTAGCGCTTTGTCCAGGGTGGACTGTAGTTGCGTATCACCGGAAAGTTTGGCTTTGCGCTGCAATAGCTGGATATATGCGGTAAGGGAAGTTAGCGGGGTTTTCAGCTCATGGCTGACCATGCTGATAAAATCATCCTTGCGCTGCTCATCCTTTTTCTGTTCGGTCACATCGCGAAGCGTCCCGTTCAGGCTGGTGGCGATGCCTAGCACGTCATAAAATACTTTTCCGGTAGCCTGGATGGTGCGTGCAGGCATATCGTTTATTGAACGGATGCGGTACTCGATGCCATAGTTGCCATCTGACCCCTTTTCCAGTGCGCGGGCAATGGCAGCTGCTACGCGCCCGCGGTCATCTTCCTCAATGGCCGAAAGAGCTATGTCTAGATCGAGATTTTCTTCGTTGCCCAGTCCGAACCATGATTTGAGCATGGCGTTACCCGAAAAGAGGTTAGTCTGCGTTTCATAGTAAAAGGTTGCAAGGCCGCCGGCATCGATGGCCATGCTGAGCATCTGCTGGTTTTTTTCATGCTCCTTGCGTGCGCGTACCTGATCGGTGATCTCCTCGAGTATCACCAGAACACCGGTAATCTCACCTATAGAAGAACGTATCGGTTGATAGATCGAATTGACAAAGGCTTCCCGACGTTTGCCCTCGGCATAAAGCATGACCCTAAATTCGCTGTTGACCTGGGGCTTACCGGTAGAGAAAACTGCATCCAGCCAGCCGTTTACCGGCTGTCCTTCCAGCTCGGGACGTGCCAGGCGGTGCGGCTTGTCGATCACCTCGGCTTTTGTGCGGCCCCAGATTTTCAGGATGGCAGAATTCGCGATCGCGATGATATGTTGCGGGCCTTCGAGCATGCAAATGCCTACAGGTGCCTGCTGGATCAGCGTGCGGATATATTCGCGGCTGTCGGCCAGCAGGGTGAGCGAGTTATTGAGCTCCTCATTGGTGGATAGCAGTTCTTCAAGCGTAGCTGCCATTTCCTCGGTCAGCGCCTGTTCCTCTTCTTCCTTTTGTTCCAGCCTTAGCATTTGCGCCCTGCGCTGGGTAACATCTTTGGTGGTGTGGATGATGCACCAGGTTTTTTGGTCCGCATCCTTGAGCGCGCGGTATTCAAAATCAAAATAATAGGTGCCCAGTTCGCCATCAATGACCAGGTCTGCAGGGGTATCAAATACAGAATAGGTTATCCCGGTGCGCCAAACGCGTCGAAGCAGTTCGCCAAAGGGTTGTCCTTCCAGCTCAGGTAGCGCATCTTCCAGCCGCATGCCTACGATAGTTTTTGGTTTGCCCCATATCTTTAGCATCGCATCATTGGCAAAGCGGATATGCAGGTCTTCAGTGATGTAAATTGCGGTGGCATCCTGCGAGGTCTGGAGGGCTTTTAAAAGCAGGTCATCTGTGAAGGCGGGCAAGGCATGGTGTGGCTGGTTGATGTTCATATCAGGGAGTAAAGATAAGGATCGGCGGCTTAAAGCAGGTCAGACTTTTGTGTGTTTTTTGTAGGAATTATAGCACAGTAGGTTGTGGGGATGGAAATTTTATGGATCGCATTTTATCAAACCTTTCTTTTTCTCACCATGTTGTGTTATTGAACGATCTTCAGGGAAACCGGGACGGGCAGTTGTATTTGCCATTCCTTAAGTCCCCAGAAGGAAGATAATTTCACCTATTAATCCCAAATCTATGAAAGCAGCAGTTTTTCACAAACCCGGTGATATCCGGGTAGACACCGTTCCGGATCCGAAGATCCTTGATTCAAGGGACGTGATCCTAAAGGTAACCTCGACGGCGATCTGCGGATCTGATCTCCATATCCTGAGCGGTGCAGTTCCCCAGAAGGACCCATTGGTGATGGGGCATGAATTTATGGGGATAGTCGAAGAGGTGGGATCAGCCATCACTAACCTTAAAAGGGGCGATAGGGTCGTAGTGCCTTTTCCTATTGCCTGCGGGACCTGTTTTTTCTGTACCCATGAGGCGAGCCCTGCCTGCGAGAATTCCAATTATAAGAATTACGGGCCTAACGGCGACCTGGCCAGCCAGAAAGGTGGTGCGCTTTTTGGTTATACCGATCTGTATGGGGGCTACTCCGGCGGGCAGGCGGAGTACGTCCGTGTGCCTTATGCAGATATCAGCCCGAGGATAGTTCCTGATCATTTGAGCGATGAGCAGGCGCTGTTTTTGACCGATATCTTCCCCACCGGTTGGTCGGCAATAGACTGGGCCCAGCTTAAAGGGGGGGAAACAGTAGCCATATTCGGGTCAGGACCAGTGGGTCTGATGGCGCAGAAAGCAGCCTGGATTAATGGGGCAGGAAGGGTGATTGCGATCGATCCACTGGATTACCGGCTGGCCAAAGCAAAGGCGGTGAATAATGTAGATACGCTCAACCCCCATAAAGTTGATGTGGTCGAGGCTATCAGGGAGATGACCGGGGGCAGGGGTGCTGATGTGTGTGTGGATGCAGTAGGTTTTGAGCCCGAGCGGACACTGTTCGATAAATTGAAGGCGACAATTAATTTCGAAAAAGGTTCGATCAAGGTGCTTGAGATGTGTTTCGAGGCGGTTAGGCGAATGGGAACGGTATCGATTATGGGGGTTTACGGATCTCCCTATGATAACTTTCCAATGTTCAGGATTTTTGATAAGGGGATTACCATCAGGCAGGGCCAGGCTCCGGTGCTTAATTATATCGATAAGCTAATCTCGCTGGTTGATGCCGGGGATGTGGTGCTGGATGATATTATCACCCATACGCTGCCATTGGCGGATGCGGCCAGGGGCTATAAGATCTTTGATGAAAAAGAGGAGGACTGTGTAAAGGTAGTGCTTAAGCCATAAGAAATATACGGCACCAGTTTTGATGTGATGGTTATAATGGATCCCCCTTTGCTTTCTAAAAAGGGGGATTTTTTATGGACCTGAGAGCTATAGGGTGCATTTAGCAAATTTTGATGTCATCGGCTGGTTATCTGATAGGAGGTTTTCATGGCGGGATAAATTATGCATTTTTCTTTTGACGGGTTAGCTCGTTACGAGCTTTTGCCCGGCAGCATAATTTAGGTATTTGCCAGCGTTAGGTTTTGATGTGCTGCTTTTGAAAGCCTTTGATTGCAGCAGGAATGGTCTGTAAGGTTTTCTTTTTAATTGGCTTCACAGGTGCTGGGCTTTTTTCTGGTAGAATAGTTTCATTACCGCTGGTAGATTTATTATCGGGATCTTGACCGATTGTAACCTTTCGGTTTACAACGAGGAGAGGTAGTCATAGAGAAGTTCAGCGCAGCGTGCTGTTGTAGCCTGGACAATGTCCTCTCTGTCGCCCGCGAAATTTAATCGCAGCGAGAAAAGTTGCGCCCAGGGACTTGATGCATAAATGAAGATCGTTCCAACCGGTTTTTCACTGGTTTCACTGCCTCCAGGAGCAGTTAGCCCTGTTATGCCAATGGCTATATCAGCGGGAATTAGCTTGTGAAGGCCGTTAGAGATCGCCTTGGTTACTTCCATGGATTCAGGTGTGTACTGTTCAATCAGCTCCGGATCTACACCCAGAAGTGTCTCTTTCAGGCAGGCATCATAACAGACAATGCCGCCTTTGAGGAACTTTCCGGCATCATTGATGAGCGAAAATTCAGCAGTTAGCCTGCCTGCAGTTGCGCTTTCTGCGAAAGCGATGGTAAGCCCGCCTGTGGTGAGCATTTTGCCCACCTCCTCCATTTTCTCCCTGTGTATCATATCATCATTCAATTCGGCTCTGGTTTTCCTACCATTTAATAACAGCAGACATACCCTAAGGGTTTTCTAAGGGGTGATTTGGTGTTTACAAACGGGTTGGCTGTTAGTACAGTTCCCGTTTGTTATCATAATTGATCGGATGTTTATTCTCCCGCCCCGTCACGGTAGTTTTTAAGGTATTTTTTTAACAGCAGCCTGGCCTGGTGGATATGTGTTTTGACCGTTCCCAGCGGAATACCAAGTTCCCTGGAGATTTCCTCATACTTGTAACCTTCGAAATAACGTTTAAAAGGGTAGCTATAGGTTTCGGGTATACTGGCCATAGCCTTGCGGATATCCTCCATCATAAATGTGGAAACCGCTGAATTACGTGTTGAGCTTTTCAACAGGTTGGGGCTGTTGATTTCTTCTTCCTGGCCGATTAGCGCCTGTCTTTTCTGGGCCTTTCGATAATCGTTGATAAAGGTGTTGCGCATGATCACATACAGCCACCCCCTGACATTGGTTCCCCGGTCAAAATTGGCACAGAAACGTACCCCTTTAACCAGCGTATCCTGGACAAGGTCTTTCGCCTCGTCTTCATCCCTGGTAAACTTTAATGCATGTGTGTGAAGTGCGCCGGCATGTTGGCCTGCGATCAGGCAAAATTCGTTTTGATCCATGTTGTTTTCATTTAGGTGATGTAGGTTAATAGCTAACAAAGGGGCAGGTCTTTGGTTTCGGTTTACAGGCGATCGGGTGGAAAAGTCCGTATTTATACTTAGGGGGGCTAGGGGCAAATAGGTATTAATTACGGTAGGAACAAGCTGCATAATTGCGGACCTGTGGATGGGCTAATCGGTTCTTTAATGGGGATAAATGAAAACGGGAACCCATCATCAGAGAGGCTCCCGTGTAATCTAAATTAACGTTATCAAGATAATAAGCGTTTTTTTAAAGCTTTATATTACGGCAGGTAATTTTTTTTGATCAGAGGTGCTTATTAAATAGCTTCAGTACTGCAGCTGTCGCCAGTGCGCCGGTGAGGTAATAGGCAATGGTCAGCGCAGTGGCCTTTTCATTGCGAGCAATAGGCTTGGGATCGAGTCCCATAGGTTTAGGAAGGGTAACTGCGCCGATGCCTGCAGCTAGGCCCAGAGTGATTGCCTTGGGCCAGATCAGGCTATTTCTCCCACCTATCAGGCTATAATAAACGGCGTTCCCTGCAATATCCCCCGCAAGGGTGGCCAGGTAGAGATTGTGCTGATCTTCAATTCCCGTGCCCAGATAACCCAGTGATTTTTGCAGGGCCTCTTCGCCCATGCGGTCGATGCGTGGCATGCCGCTGTCTTTGTTTTTGAGGGATTCATGCAGGATGTTCAGCACCACCGCCCCTGCCAGGCCTGAGATTAGATTTGTGAGTTTGCCCATGTTGTCTGTTTTAGGGATTATAAGGAGGTTTAAACGGGAGATGGTTAGCTATGCCCGGCAGCTGCAATATATTCAGGGTCAACGGGCCGCTGCGCGTCAGTGGGCGTATTGTCCAGGTAAGCAATTTCAAGCTGGTCCAGGTAAGTTTTAAGTGTAGCGATTTTCTCCAGTACCGCTTCCTTTTGCGTAGCAGTATGTTCAGGCGCGCCGTCCATGGCGTTAAGGGTATCGACAGCGTAGTCCATGAAACGCCTCGCGTTTTCAGATAATGTGAGGTTTTCCATATTTTGATATTTTGTTTCCGGAAATCGCCGGGCTTCTTTTAAAGACAAAGTATATGATGAATGGTTTTTGTTAAGCTCGAAATTGATTATTCCCTGGGGTTGTGTTTTACAACCAGGCTAAATGTCCTGCACCCTGTGGATGATAATCTGCTGAAAGGCTGGCAGGTGGATGCGGAGATTAGCAACGCAAAGGAACAAGGATGAAAACAATAATAGGCCATCAGGGCCTGGCCTAGCGCTTTTTGATTAAGGGCTTGGCTGCTTTGTCACCAGCTTTTGTTTTTGCTTTTTTTAGTTTTTGTTTAACCTTGTTTAAAGGCGGTTTAGACGGTGATATCGCAGGGGATGTTGCCCGTGTTGTATCACCCGCCGTTGCCTTCGCATATTTTGATTTTTGTTTAAGCGCTGCTGTGCTCTTTTTAAGCCTGGATTTTACGCGTGCTTTCGCTCCTTTAGCGTTCAGGCGCTTTTCTAGGGCAAGCAGTCTGGCCTGCCATTTATTTAATATTTCATCTTTGGGGATAGGCTGGTTTTTCTTGCCGATAAGGCCAAGGATTTTGGCCAGCGGGGCAGTATCTTCGGCCAGGCCAGGGTGTTTAGTGATCCAGTTTTGATGAACGGTTTCCAGGTGCTCCTTTTGGGCGCGGATTAGCGCTTTTAGTAATTTTAGCTCGGAAGATGAGTCTTTGGTTTTTCGCAGCAAAATGAGCAGCCGCGATGCTGCCTTTAAATGCACAGGGTTTCCAGAGAGCACTGACCGGTAGGTTTTAATGGCTTGCGGGAAATCAGCTGCAAGTTCGAAAGCCCTTGCCTTTTCTAATTTTTCCTGTTCTATGATCCTTGCTCTTTTTCTCATGGTTAATCTGGTTGGTTTTTATGCTGCTTCGCGCTGAAGGATAATCTTGTAGAGTTCCGGCCAGATATTTTCTGCCGCAATCTGATAACCTTCCCTTAGCGGATGAACGCCATCGTACATATTCAGGTAATGGATGCCAGCTACGTTTTTTAACAGCGAGGGCACTAGCGGGATGCCGTTTCTTTCGGCAAGCGCTTGAAATATGCCACTATAATCCGCTTTATGTAGGCCTATTGCCCAGTCCGGGAGCTCAATACCCAAGAGCAGGATCGAGGTAGATGGGCAGCTGGATTTTACTTTTGAGATGATTAGTTGCAGATTGGCCAGGATCAGCACAGGGCTGGTGCCGCGCAGGAAATCATTGGCGCCAAGTTCCAGTATGAAGATGGCAGGTTCTTGATCTAGTACCCCTTCAAGCCTGGATAAAGCCGAGGAGGTAGTGTCCCCGCTAATGCCGGCATTGACCACGCTGTAAGTTAAATTTAGCTGCTTTAGCTTTGCGCCGATCAGGGCCGGTATGGACGTTGTAGCCGGGTCTTTAAGCCCATAGCCTGCTACCAGGCTATCCCCGAAAAAGATAATCTTGCTGGCCATCTACCATTTCCTTTTAATGAGTAAAGCACTTAATAGCAGTCCTGCAGCGATCGCGATATATTTGCGGTGTGCTTTCGGCTTCCCGGGCATGCCCCAGCCGCCGTGAACAGAGTTGCCATAAGCTACAGGGCTGAAAATATTGCCATTGGTAGGGCCTATCGTTTTGGCATGTGTAAGGTAGCTGCGGATGAGGCTGCCTGCAATGGTAGTGGTCAGGGTTGGCAATAGTGCCCGTGATAGGCGCATGAGCGTGGAAAAACTGCCTATCATTTTTTCTGGTCTGGGGTTCAGGGAGAGTTTAAGGATTTCATTGGCCAGTCGGTTAGGATCGTAAACCAGTGGCCCAGGTTTGAGCGCTTTACCAGTGTAGTTGGCGGCATGCTGCATGCCGGGCGTGTCTAGAAAACCGGGAAAGGCATCACAGATATGGATATTCTTGTAAGCACGGAGTTCAGATTTTAGGGAGGCCGAAAAACCGCGCAGACCAAATTTTGCCGCCGAGTAGCCTGCGCCAAAGGGCACGGGCAGGAACCCGCCGATAGAGATGTTATTGATCAGGATACCATGTCCCTGATTTTTAAAGTAGGGCATTACTGCATGAGCACTGTGCATGTAGCCTAAGAGGTTGGTCCGGATCACCTGTTCGCTTACTTCCATAGGCGTCTCATCGAAGCTGCCCATAGCCAGTACACCGGCATTGTTGACCCAAACGTCGATCCCGTCTCTAAAGTCTGCCGCTTGAGCTGCAAGGTTAATTACCTGGTGATAGTCTGAGGTATCGCAGGCTACGCATTTGACTTCAGCGCCAAGGCTTTCACATTCAGAGGCGAGTTCCTCTAGGGCCACCAGGTTTCTCGAGGAGATAACCAGCCGGTCATGGTTTGCGGCAAAGGCGAGTGCGATAGCCCTTCCTGCTCCACTCGAGGCACCGGTAACGACTATTGTCCTTGTGTTGTGTGCTGTGTTTTTATGCTGTTCCATATTTAGCTAAACTTGCTTTAAGGGTGAATGTTTGCACCATGGTTATATTATTGCAGGTTTTATTATCAAGCTGATGCTATGTGGGGTTATTTTTCAGTGTCCCTTGTTTTGATGATGGTGATTTCTCCGTTTCTTTCCATGTATATCTTATCTACTGTAGCGAGGTTCTGGGTGAAAAGTTTTGCCCTCATAGCATGCATTACCTCCTCCTCGCTCAGGAGTGATTTTTTAAGGTTGCGCCCGATAAACTTGCCATTTTCGTAAAGTTTGATCTTTTCTCCTTCAGCAAGTTTTCCAAAGCCGGGGCTGATACTAACCAGATAACCCAGGCCGCGGTGGAGCAGCACAATTAGTATGCAGGCCGCGACTACAGGAAAAAAGGGGGAAGCACCAACGATAGCTCTGCTTAAAATAGCACCCAGTAGTATTACAATGATATTGTCCAGTGGACTGTGCTGTCCGAAAGAACGCCTGCCCGATAAGCGAATCAGTACGTATGCAATTAAGAAGATAGCAGCAGCCCTGGTACAGATGGCCAGCGTGCCAATATCCTTTGGGGTTCCGATCAGTTCTTCTAGTGACATGGTGTTTTAGGCATAAGGTTATTAAAGAACCTAAAAATTGTTTTGATTGTTTTACTGGAAAATGGCAGTAATGCGCTAAACAGCCTGACCGGATAGTTATGAGCCTGATGGGTAATATTAAGATTAGGATTATGGATGGTTGATTGGAATAGGGAGCAAACCTTTTCTTTGCGGGGACTGTTGTTAAAACCAGAGGGATCAGGACCACTGCCACAAAGTGCTGTGGTGGTTTGGCTGGCTCTAAGAGTGATAAATTTAAATTGCATAAGATGAAAAAATGGTTTGTAATCTGTTTTGTAGCAGGCGCATTCAGCCTTGCTGCATGCATGGGCAAAAGTGCCAATGGTAAAGATGGTCAGAAAGATACTTCCTATAAGGTGGTTGATACTACCGGTAAATCTGCCGATTCGCTTTCGGGTGATGCGCACCAGGATAGTACCACTAACGCGCCAAGGATGCCGGGCGGATAATGGGAAAGATGGATGAGGGTTGGGAAAGATACTAAAAGTACCAGGCCCCGCAGGCCGTCTTATCTGGGTTTTGAGCATGCGGGCTATAGCTGGAAAAGTGATGTGGATTATCGGGAGCATCCAGAGCTGTACCGGGTTGGTAAGGGAGAACAGGGCGTATTGATCTGTGAGCCTTATAAGTCCCTACTCGGCCCGTTGTGGCGTTTTAAGGATCCCGGTATTGCACGCTCCAGCGCTGAGGCTATTTATGAAATGTTTACCGGCTTTATGGATAATGGAGATTTTGTGGGGGCAGATCTTGCGCGGAAATACCTGCAAATGGGCTACACCCGCGCCAGGCGCTATGCGAATTATAAGGGAGGCCGTAAGTATGATAAGGACAGAGATTATGCGGTTTTAGAGAGGGGAACGGGCGATGAGCTGAAAGCGAAGGCTGCCGCTGTGTTCTATGCTTACTGGATGAGAGCCGAGGAGCATCCTGTCTATAGAGAGGCGAAAGCGTATTGGAAAAAAGTTTACGGTTGATTGCTTTCGGGAAGAGATAATGATGATAATAAAATAAATAATGATGAAAGATAAACAGAGAAGCCCCAGCGTGGGCGGTGATGATAGGGCCAGGTTTGAAGAAGGGCTAGTGGAAACCCGCTATACTGAGCAGGGCGAGCCCTATTACGTGGTTAGGGACGGCCTGGATGTAGAGGAATATGCAGCACTGGCCAAATCAGTTTTAGAGTCGGAAAAGGATATTGCCCATGATTTTAAGGGTAGAGTGATCAGCGAAGCAGGAGACCGGGAAGCATTTTTTGACTACAAATCAGGCTGGTTTCTTGAGGGGCTGGCTGAAGGGGAATTGGAATAATGTTAGCTTGATCATGCGGCAGGTGCTGCTGCAGTAACGGCCTGAAGGCTGAAAGAAAAAGTAGCACATTTTGCAGGATAATAGAAGATCCATGCTGGTCGAGAATAGTTGACACCAGGTAAAGCCCTATCCCGAATCCGGGAATGCTTTTGATCTGCAGCGCGGATACCCATGCCCTTATCGCCTATTTTGACGATCACTTCGTCCGCTTTCGGTTTGCAGCTAACAGTAATATCGCTCCCATGGGCGAGTATTTCTGCGCATTGCTGATTAGGTTGGTGAGTACCATTGATATTTTTTCGCGGTCAGCCAATACGCTGATAGCCTCTTCGGCCAGGTCGATGATCTGGTGAGGGGTACTGGCGATGCGCGCATCGGTGATGGTGTTTATCCGGGAGGGCGGATAATAAACACGGGCTGTCCGGAAAGCGGACAGCCCGTGTTTGGCTTAGCTGATGGAAGGTTTTTCCATGATCCTTTTGTGGGAAGGCAGTTGGCTAGAAGGGATTATTCTGCTGCTGCTTCTGCGTTTATTGTACCAGTGGCTATTTGCGTCAAGGCTTCATCAGTAGCCTTTTCGTTTTCAAGCGTTGCGGTCAAAAGATCGGCGATATCTTCGCGATCCATGTTCTGGGCAAATACCCTAAGGGTACCGTAGGTAGCAATTTCGTAGTGTTCCACTTTCTGTGCTGCTAGGATAAGGCCCGCATCGCGTATCATGGTACCTTTGTCGGTATCAGCAATAATCCCGTCAGCCTCTTCCAGTAGGCCTGCCATGGCATCGCATTTTTTTGCCGTGGCTTTTTCTTCCAATAGCTCAAATACTTGCTCCAGGGTTGTGATATGCTGCTCGGTTTCGGCAGTATGTTTTTCAAATGCTGATGCTAGTTCAGGGCTGGTGGCAGCTTTTTTCATTTTTGGGAGCGCTTTAGCCAGGTGTTTTTCTGCCCAGTAGATGTCCTTTAGTTCATCTACAAAGAATTCGTGGAATTCCGTGTTTTCAATTTTTCCCGTTTTTGATGCCGTTGTGCCCTTTGTTTTAGCAGGGGCTTTGGCTGCTGTTTTTGTCGTTGCCATAGTGATGTCATTTATAGGTTATGTCTAGAAAAAGAACCATCGGTTGGCAGCAATAGTTTTGTTGATTTCGCTTACACGTATTTTTACCTGGTATGGCGTTTTGCAGGCAGCCTCTGGGACGATTGCTACGGGACATCTGGTGATGTCATAGCGGTTATTTCACGTAGTTATACGTGTTTTTTTCTTCGGGAAGCCAAAAAGGATTTTTTTTCGTAGATCTTCTCTAAAATAATATCCATGCGTTCAGAAAACCATCATTTAGTCCCGGCATGGGGAAAGCCGCAGAGGGTAGCTCGTGGCCGGTTTATAGTTGCAGACCATTATATTGAGGTTGGTCAGAAGACCTGTGAGAGCGTACTTGCCCGTATAAAGATCGGGGACCGTATTAGGGGTGCGGACGGCAGAAAGGGGACCGTTGGCAATGTTGAAGTCCTCCTGCGTTATGCGGAAGTACAGTATTATTTTCGCTTGGAGAGAGGGCTAGGGACGATACTGGTAATCAAGTGAGATTGGTTGGGATATAATAAGATTATCCATTTTGCATAGCTGTCTGCTAAATTTAATTACGAAACCTTGCCCCTTAGCTTAAAACGAGCTCATCTTTTGCTTTACTTTCATGCCGAGTTTTGTAAGCACCGTTTCTGTAGTCCTGCTGGAAGGCACCAAAATCCGCGCCTACTAGCGCAGCTTGTTCTTTAGCGATGTCAAGGATCTGCTGTTGCCAGTGTCCCTTGATTGCAAAAGCTTTGAGTTCATCCTTGGTAGCAGAGCCATCCATCCCTGAGCTCCTGAGCTGCGAGGATGCGGTGAGCATCGCCATGTCATCTATGGCCTGGTAAAGTTTACGGTACTCTGCTTTGATGAGTTTGAATTTCAGCGTGTCTTTTACAGGCTGAAGTTCCTGTACCACATAGTGCTCATTCCTGAAATTTGCTGTGGAAAGCAGAGATGCGGACACATGTTGCATGCGTTTCTGTATCGATACGATCCGCTCCGCCTCATTGGCCCATTTGGGCTGCATGATTTGGAGGAAAGGGATTAACGAAGAGGGATAGGCTTGTTTCATGTCGATGAGCAGGTAACGGTCTTTTCTTTGTGTGCTTTTGAGCAGGAAAAGGTAGCGTTTCTGTCCAAGGCTTCCTGTTCCGGCCAGGCGATAAACCACATCTTTTACGCGGTAATTGTAAGGGCTATCGTTATTTTGGGATAGCCATTCTTCCATGTAGGAGATCAGATCGGATTTGAGTTCTTTTTTGAGTTTAAAATGGCGTTCGTCGGTGGTATTCAGCTGTAGTTTACTTCCCTTTTTTAAAGTGCGTTTCTTTAAAAGTTCATCTGCAGAACTCCGTTCAGCGCGTTTTAAAAAATCACCGGTTATGCCTTTGGCTGTCCTGGGATCAAGATCCATCGCCTTTCCTGTGGCGAGTGTTGTGCCATAAGTTTTCAGGAAGAGCGCAGCCATATTCACCGCCTGTTCGCCGTCGATCTCCAGGGTCTGGAAAGCGATGAAGATACTGGTCACCAGGCGTACCACTTCCCATAATACTGGTGCTTTGACAGCCTCGTCGAAATCATTGAGGTCAAAGTAGACCAGTTTGTTATTGCCCCTGTAGCTACCAAAGTTTTCCAGGTGCAAATCGCCACTGATCCATCCGGTAGGGGATTTGGGCATGGAGTTGAGTGCTGCGATCCGTTCATAAAAAAGGTGGCAGCTCCCGCGGTAAAACCGGAAAGCGTTTTCCAGCATCGCAGCATATTTTAAAGGTATTATGGAATGGATTCTGTTTTTGTTGAATGCTTTTATCTTTTCGCTGCGTGATGACATATCGTAGGTATTAAAATGGATGCGGGTTAATTTTGACTCGGTTTCTTGCGTTTTGGTGCCTGGCTTTTTTTCTCTGCAAGCTTTTCTGCCGAATCAATTGAATGTGATTTGTGGATATCGTCATCTTTTTCAGCTACCTCCGAGAGTTTTTGGTAATATTTACGCAGCGTGTCCAGCTCTGCCTCGGTGAGGTCCTCGATATCGACCATGCGGTTACTGGCAAAGCGGCTGGCGGCAAGGAGTTCGTTGAGTTTTAATTGTATGGCCTTTGAATCCTTGTTCTGGGTTTTCTGAATCAGGAAGACCATCAGGAAGGTGACAATGGTGGTTCCGGTATTGATGACCAGTTGCCAGGTATCCGAGTAATGGAATAACGGACCGCTGACAGCCCAGATGATTACGATTCCAAAGGCGATGATAAAGGCCCAGGGGCTACCTGTCCAGCAGGTAATCTGGTTGGAGATGCTTTCGAATAGGTTCTGTTTTTTCATGTTGATTGTTTAAAGTTATACAGAGTACAATATTTTGTTGTGAATGGTTTTAGCCTCGTTGCAGGTGGTTGATCTACAGTGTCTTTTGTTATGTTCCCGCAGAGTGTTTATCGGTTTTGTCCTGGTTTATAAATTGAAGAGATCTTCAAAGGGTTATGCCTTTTCTTATATTGCTTTGTTTTATTTTGCCAGTAGGTTACTAAAATATAGATACCGAGATGGGGAAAGCAGAAAAGGATCTAATACGCCGATCTGGCAACAATTTGGTAGCGGGCCTTGTTGTTTGGTTAATGGAAAAGCAAATCAAAGGTTATTATTCGGGAACAAGCGGGCTGATATTGCCCGTACCCAATAAACTGCATTATCCTGAGGAGTTTAGAGGTAAGTCCAGGCTTTGCTATTACAGCTCATTGATGGATAGTATCGAGATCAACAGTTCGTTTTATAAAATCCCGATGTCCGCGACGGTTAAAAAGTGGGCAGCTGAAGTGCCAGAGGGATTTCGGTTTACCTTTAAACTTTTCAAAGGGATTACCCATGGGGCGCAACTCGGCTATAATGCTGATGAGCTGCACAGGTTTATGGATGTGGTTTCAGCTGCCGGGGAAAAAAGGGGCTGTCTTTTGGTGCAGTTCCCACCCAGCGTCAGAATAGGCCAGTTCAGCCAACTCTCCCGCCTAATGTCCGATCTGCGCGAAAATGATTTGGAGGGAAAATGGAAGATCGCCCTGGAGTTCCGCCATCCTTCGCTATATGTGGATGAGGTAATGGAGCGCTTGGATGAGTATAGCCTGGGAATGGTTGTTCATGATAAAGGGATGGGAGCAGGGCCTGTGCAAAGATCCGATACGGATTTTCGCTATTTGCGTTTTCATGGGCCTGGCGGCAATTACAGGGGGAGCTACAGCGAGGACGTGCTGTGCGAGTATGCAGAATATATTAGAGACTGGTTATCGGAGGGGAAAAAGGTTTATGTATATTTTAATAATACCATGGGGAATGCCTATGGGAATTTACAAACGCTCCGCAGATTGGTCGGTGAAATGGTTAATGTCCGGTAAAGGTTCTTGTTGGGGGTAATTGTAGTGCTGAGTGGATTGTCGGGCTTTTTACTTCAGGTGGTTTTCGATTTCACCTGCAATCAGGTTTATTTCTGCTGCGCCGAGAACTAGATGCTTGCTGTTTCCTATGGCGTGTTGTTCGTATGCAGCTAGCTGCCATTCTTCAATTTCAGTCCGTTCCATTAATATCCAATCCAAACCTTCCCGTCTGGTTGCGCCAATGATCTGCCCATGGTGGGTAATGATAAAATAATCATCCTTTGGGATAATGCTTAAGATGGTGGGTTCCCCGTTATGGGAAATTCGGATATCAAAGGCTGTCATGCTAGTGGAACTCTAAAAGAAGGTCTTTTGTTTTAAGCGCAATCATCTTTAGTGGACAACTGATCCAGGATATAATCAACAATTTTTTCTATAGTAAAACTTTTTCCCCCGATCCGGGCTTTTTTAAAGAAAGATCATATGGAAGAGTTAATTGTACAGCTGAAAGCTTTCTTACGTAGGCGTATTGGTCGGATAGAGATTAAGGGAGCCGCTGAGATCAACCTGGTCCTGGCTGAGAATGAGAATCCGGTAACACGCTCTGCCGAGCTTAAGGCCCATGTTATAGAGATTATTGATGAATCTACCCTGGCAAAAATTAACCTGTTATCATCTTCGGGAGGGGTTCTGGATAGTTTCTCACTTAACCAGTAAAAGCTGTGCGCTCTTGTCAATTTCATGGAGGCCCTTTGCCGGTTGTCCGAACATTTAAATCTTATTACTAAAAATTATGCAGATAGCGATCGGCCGGAGAAAAATCGGCCTGAATTTTTTGCAGGACGGCAGTGCAGAGGTCCTGCTTTGGGCTCCATTTGCCTGCAAGGTATTGCTCATTTCAGCTAAATTACCCAGCCCTTTGGAAATGGGGCAATTGGAGCGCGGGTATTGGTTCATCCTTACAAATGAAATAAAAGCAGGGGATAGTTATGCCTTTGAAATCTGGAAGGAGGACAAAGACGGGCGAGATGGCTCCGGTATCTCCAGGGTGGTCAGGGCTGACCCGGCTGCGCTGTATTTGAAGGATGGACTTGGCGGAAGTTCGTCGGCGTTCGATCCTGGGGAATTTGCTTGGTCTGATCAGGAGTGGAAAGGGATTCCCCGAAAAGATTATATCATTTACGAACTGCATGTTGGAACCTTCACTCAAGGTGGTGATCTCAGGGGCGTTGAAGCTAAGCTAGATCACCTGGTTTCACTTGGCATCACAGCTGTCGAAATTATGCCCCTGGCGCAGTTTCCAGGCAGCAGGAATTGGGGTTATGATGGAGTATACCCCTTTGCGGTGCAGCATAGCTATGGCGGTCCAGCGGATTTGCAACTGCTGGTAAATGCCTGCCATAGTAAAGGACTGGCTGTGATACTGGATGTGGTCTATAATCATATGGGGCCTGAAGGAAATTACTTCGGTGATTTTGGTCCGTATTTTACAGAGAAATATCTCACTCCCTGGGGAAAGGCAATCAATTTTGATGATGCGGGCTGCGATGGCGTGAGAGGTTTTTTTATTGAAAATGCGCTGATGTGGTTCCGGGATTTTCATATCGATGCGTTGAGGCTGGATGCAGTTCATGCAATTAAGGATTTTGGTGCTGTCCATATCCTCGCTGAGATTAGATCATATACTGACCAGCTTGCTTTACAGACCCGAAGACAATACCAGCTTTTTGCCGAGCTTGACCTGAACGATAACCGGTATATCAATGCTTTAAGTTTCGGAGGCTATGGCATGGATGGGCAATGGGTGGATGAATTTCACCATACGCTGCGTGTAGCGGCAGGACAGGCAAAGGAGGGTTACTATAGCGATTTTAATGGTGTGGACCACCTTGCTAAATCCTACGAATGTGCCTATGTGTACGATGGGCAATATTCCCAGCATAGGGATAAAACCTTCGGAGCGCCTGCAGCGGGGAACTCGGGAGAACAGTTTATCGTTTTTTCCCAGAACCATGACCAGGTAGGCAACCGCATGCTAGGAGAACGCAGTAGCCAGCTCTTAAGCGCGGAAATGCTCAAACTGCTGGCAGGTGCGGTGTTCTGCAGTCCCTTCGTTCCACTGGTTTTCATGGGGGAGGAATATGGAGAGGAGCATCCTTTCCAGTTTTTTATCAGCCATTCCGATCCCGGGCTAATTGACGCGGTAAGAAAGGGAAGGAAAGCAGAATTTGCAGCTTTCCATCAATCCGGCGATGCGCCGGATCCCCAGGATGAAAAAACTTTTATCAAATCGAGGTTAGATTGGGCAGGTATGAAAGGTTTTAAGCAGCAGCAGCTGTTAGACTATTACAGGGCTTTGATAGCACTTAGAAAAAACCATCCCGTGCTCGCCTGCTTAGACCGTACCCGGTTAGAGGCCACAGCGCTACCGGATCAGAATTGCCTGATACTTAAACGCTGGAACGATGAAGTTCAGGTTATAGTGCTAATGAATTTTTCGGGCAAGGAGCAGGCCTTCCAGCTTACTACTAGTCAGGACTGGGAGACACTGCTGGATTCATCCTCGCTCAAGTGGGGAGGACCGGGCCGTACGATAAATCAGGTTTCCGCTGTTGGGGGCATCAGCATTAAAGCCGAATCACTTTTAATATTAACAGCTAAAAATGTATAAACCAAGATCTACCTACCGTATTCAGTTTAATAAAGACTTTAACTTTAAATCACTTGAGCGGATTATTCCCTACCTGAAAAGCCTAGGCGTTGATACCGTATATGCATCCCCGGTCTTTAAGGCCATGCCAGGAAGTACCCATGGTTATGATGTAACCGATCCGCTGATGATCAACCCCCAAATCGGTACCGAAAAGCAGCTAATTTCCCTAAGTAGGAAATTGAAGGCTTTTGGGATTGGCTGGATGCAGGATATTGTGCCCAATCACATGGCCTTTCATCCTGACAACAGCTGGCTGATGGATGTGCTAAAGCATGGGAAAGCGTCAGCGTTCGCTAATTATTTTGATATTGATTTTAGCGATAAGATAATGGTACCTTTTTTAGGCACTGACCTTGAAGAGGCAGTAGCGACGGGAGCTATCCGGGTAAAAAAGGCAGAAGGCAGATATTGCCTTGAGTTTGGCGGGCACAGCTGGCCGGTAAATGAATCGGGGTTGAGCTTTTTGAAAATCCATGGCACAAGGCAAGTAAACCGGGATCCTGGTTTACTTTTCGAGGTGATCGGCATGCAAAACTACCGTCCATGCCATTGGCAGCAGACAGAATCTAGGATCAATTACAGGAGGTTTTTTACCGTGAACAGCCTGATCTGTCTGAATATCCAGGATAAGGAAGTTTTTGATGCCTATCACGCCTATATTTTTGATATGGTAGAAAAAGGGGTATTTCAGGGATTAAGGATCGATCATATTGACGGGCTTTTTGATCCCGAGGCTTACCTGCAGGCGTTAAGGCAGCGTGTTGGGCAGAAGGTATATATTACCGTGGAGAAGATATTGGAAGATAGGGAGAAGTTGCCATCGGGCTGGGCGGCGCAGGGTACCACCGGATATGATTTCCTGGCGATGGTAAATAACCTGTTCACCAATCAAAATGCCAGAAAACCTTTTAATGACTTCTATCAAAAGGTTACCGGAAAAAAATTGGATGTCGGCTCGATGGTGCACGAGAAGAAAAGTGCCATTTTGTATGGTCACATGAAGGGTGAACTGGACAACCTGATTCACCTGTTGTTGCAGCTCGAGTTGGTAGAGCGGAAAAAGGTGGAAGAGGTCGGCAGGGAAAACCTGAAAAAGGCCTTAGGAGAAATGCTGATCGCGATGCCAGTTTACCGGTATTACAACTATAGCTTTCCTTTGCCTGCCGATGAAAGGGATAAGGTTGCAGAATTGCTCCACCAGGTTACTGCACAGCAGGCTTTGCATGATGCGGGCAGCCTGCTCGAAGCACTTTTTTTGACCGAACCGGAAAGTAATAGCAATACGCTTAATAAAAAAATATCGCGTTTTTACCAGCGTTGTATGCAGTTTACCGGGCCGCTGATGGCTAAGGGAATTGAAGATACGCTGATGTTCACTTACAATCGTTTTATCGCGCATAATGAGGTGGGCGATGCTCCCAATGCGTTTGGCTTAAGCGTCGCGGAATTTCATGATCGCATGCAGGAGAGACAAAGCCTTTGGCCGCTAGCGCTCAATGCAACCGCTACCCATGATACCAAACGGGGAGAAGATGTCAGGGCGCGATTGAATGTGCTCAGCGATATTCCCAAAGAATGGGCTAAAGTGTTGAAGGAATTGTCGGACTGGTCGAAGGGCCTTGAAAAAAAAGACGCTTGGGTTAACTGGCTGCATTCAAACGATGTTTACCTGATGATCCAGACCATTTTGGGAATTTTGCCGATGCCTGGAGAAGAGGCGGATGATATCGGCGAGCGCTTAGAGGAATATGTCCGGAAGGCATTGCGGGAGGCGAAAAAGCGTTCAGACTGGGCAGGACCCGACGAAGTCTATGAAGAGCGGGTAAAGGATTTTGTGAACAGGCTCATCCGCCCCGAAGGCAAGGCTTATCGCATCATGGCTAAGTTGCTAGATAAGATTGCCGACTTCGCGGTGGTAAATAGCCTCTCCCAGCTGTTGCTTAAATTTACCTGTCCGGGGATACCCGACATTTATCAGGGCTGCGAACTATGGGATCTAAGCCTGGTTGATCCGGATAACCGCAGACCGGTGGATTTTAAAACAAGTGAGGAAATGCTCGGCGATTTGACCGGCTTAGACCTTAAAAAACTTTGGCAGCAGCGTTACTCGGGCAAGATTAAGCTTTGGCTGACCAGTGTGCTGATGAAAATTAGGAGCAACTATCCTGCGGTTTTTGAGCAGGGAGAGTACATTCCTTTGACGGTGAGGGGAAAATACCGGGAAAATATTTTTGCATTTTTAAGGAGCTTTGAAGGCGAATGTATTTTGGTAGCCGTTCCACTGGGAATGGCAGGCTTAGCTGATTCCATCTCAGAGGAGCCTTTCGACTGGCTGGATACCGAGATCGTTCTGCCAAAAACGCTGCCAGTGAGGTGGCGTGATTTACTTTGGGAGCAGACCGGAGCTAAAGATATCCTGCATGAGGGGATCCGGATCAACCAAATCTTTGGGCAGGTTCCCATTGCAGTGATTGCATTTTGGCAGCAGCAACCCGAAAGGTCGGCTGGAATCCTCATGCACATCAGTTCCCTGCCGTCATCTTTTGGGATAGGCGACCTTGGGCCAGGCGCAAAGGATTTTATCGGCTTTTTGGCCGCTGCACGCCAGCGCTATTGGCAGATACTGCCGCTAAACCCAACCAAGGCAGATACCGGGCATTCGCCCTATTCCAGCAATTCAGCCTTTGCAGGCAATGTGCTGCTCATCAGTCCAGAGGGGCTCTTGGAGGACGGGCTGATAAGGGAAGAAGAATTAGCAGATGCTAAGCTGATTGAGGATACTAGGATCGATTTTGCAGCAGTGGAAAAATCGAAGTTCAGGCTTTTAAGCTTGGCTTATGAGCGCTTTCAGAGAACGGCCGGTAGTCCGCTCTGGGAAGAGTACCAGGGGTTTTGCACCGATGAGGGCGGATGGCTGGAAGATTTTGCCCTGTATGCAGCGGTTAAAAATCATCATCAAAACAGGGAATGGTATCATTGGCCCCGGGAGTATCGAGGAAGGGATCAAAAAGTGCTACGGTCGTTTTCAAAGGCTAATGCCGCCCAGATCAGCGAAATTAAATGGCAGCAGTTTATTTTTTACAGGCAGTGGGCAGCATTGAAGCGGTATGCCGGGGAAAATGGCATAAAGGTCATCGGTGACCTCCCGTTTTACGTGGACAGGGATTCGGTTGAGGTGTGGGCACAGCCCGAGATGTTTAAACTGGATAGCGAATTGAACCCTTTAAAGATAGCGGGGGTGCCGCCGGATTATTTTAACGATAAAGGGCAACTCTGGGGCATGCCGGTTTTTGACTGGCAGCAGATGAAAGCTGATAATTTTAATTGGTGGAAGAATAGACTGGAGCAAAATAGTAAACTTTTTGACCTCGTGCGCCTGGACCATTTCAGAGCTTTCTCAAATTTTTGGGAGGTCGATGCCGCAGAAGAGGATGCAAGTGGGGGGCTGTGGGAGAAAGGCCCGGGTCTGGCGTTTTTTCGCTTGATGGAGAAAGCGCTTGGTTCGCTCCCTTTCATCGCCGAGGATTTGGGTGAGCTATCTGATGATGTAGATGCGCTACGCAAAGGATTTGGCTTTCCAGGCATGAAGGTTGTTCAGTTTGCTTTCGGTGAGGATTTGTTGGTATCACCCAATATCCCGCATAACTTTTCTGATGATTGCTGTGTGGTTTACACCGGTACCCATGATAATAATACGGTCAGGGGCTGGTATGAAAATGAACTGGACGCTGAGGGGAAAAAGCGTTTAGAGTTGTATGCAGGGCCTGGGCTTAGTGCGGGAAACGTGCATAAATTGGCGGCCAGGATGGCCTATTCATCGAAGGCAAAAATCGCAATCGTACCTATTCAGGATGTGCTGGGACTCGGGAGCGATTCAAGGATGAATAGTCCGGGCAGCCTGGCAGGTAACTGGCTTTGGCGGCTGGGAGCAAATGAATTGAGCGCAGAACATAGCCATTGGCTTGGCCAGCAGGCAGAGGTTTTTGGCAGAATTGGCTAGGGTTGAGGGAGAGTAGTACTTTTTGACCGAATTGGAATGGACCGGGTTTCCCCGGGTCCATCACTGGCCCCTGAAAACAT
Organism: Pedobacter sp. GSP4; assembly: GCF_051857575.1. NCBI lineage: Bacteria > Pseudomonadati > Bacteroidota > Sphingobacteriia > Sphingobacteriales > Sphingobacteriaceae > Pedobacter > Pedobacter sp. GSP4. The sequence goes on from NZ_JBPZIR010000006.1 coordinate 184,072, forward strand.
TGCCTTCGCTTGCGCAATTAGAAAAAGGAAAATATGATACTGTGAATGATTCGTTTAAAGGTTTTTGTGCTATTATTACAAACATTTTCAAAGGCTAATCTGCTTGCCATTAACATGAAAAGTTTGGATTCTTTTGAACGCCTGATTGCCGGCTTAATGGCGGCGACCGTCTTGCTAGGCATCCTGGTGACAATGGCATTTATAATATTTTATTAATTCGTTTCTTTAACGGAATTTTCCTTTGCATTTAAGGTTAGTTTAGCAAGGTGCTAATGCCTATAACTGGGCGCTTGCCTTGGTTTCTGCAGGTTTCATGCCTTAGTAGGCTTGCTGGTACACTCGCCCTAAAAGACTTTATCTCATGCCTTCCAGGAGATGAGCACCTTCGCGTTTCCTGCTAATTCTCCTTCCAGCTCCCCCTTTTTACCCTGATGTACTTTGAGCGCTACCTGGTCTGCATGGATAGTGAAGGTCACACCGTTTAGGCGTTTGTTTTCCTCAGCCGGGACTATTCGCAGCCTGCATTGCATGCGCAGGTCACCTTGCAGGCGGAAACTGACCTGCTGTTTTCCATGCCGCACGGCGGTCATAGGATAGTCGCAGAAGATGAGAAAATCCTGGTCATCGGTGCGGATAAAATGTCGCGGTAATATTCCAAAGGCATTGCCCGCGCCGTAAACTTCCTGACCGACGGTACCGCTAGGGCTATTTCCATCCTGAATATCCTCAATGGCAATCCATAGGTCAGGGTCCAGTTCTCCGGTCTTCACTTCCGTTGAGACCATTTCCCTGGGCAGCATCGGAGGATAATAATAAGGGGCACGCTCAACCAGGTAGCGGATAAATTCTGTGCAGAGCAGCCTCAGGCTTGGCAGGATAGCAATGCCTTCGGCATGCTTTAAGTAATCATGCAGGGCACAGAAAACTTCCTGCTCCTCGTAAGCGGCGGTATAGGGTGCATCAGCGAGCGGAAAGAGTGCAAAAAAGGTGGGTATATGTTTGCCAAATCCATAATTGCAGTCCCATAACTGAACGTTTTGGAAAATTGAGGCCAGGCAGCGGTAACTTAGGGTGAGGTAAAGTTCTTTACCGGTAATTTTATATAACCTTAGTAATCCACCTGCCGCAAAAGCGGTATTGTTGGCCTGATACATGATGTTCATGCCAATGCCTGAAAGTTTTCGGGCGGCCTTTTCAGCCTCCGCCAGGTATTTTTTATCCCCACTCAGTTCATAGGCCTGGAGCATCACCAGTGCATAAAGGCCTGGAACGTCCTGTTCTCCCCCTTCACCTTCCGCGGTCTCCGCTTTAATGATTTCCAGGGTATCCATTTTATAGAATACAGGCCATTGATACGCGAATTTTCGCGCAACGTTAATGGCGTAGCCGATGGAATCAAAAAATAATTTCCGGGCATCTTTGTCACCCTTTAGTGCCATTCTAGATAGATTCAAAAGGGGATGATGGAGGTACCAGGAATCCATCACCATCGGCATTTTTTGTTCCTCTTCGCCTGTGAGCTTATCTTCTGCCGCCGGGTGCCAGCGCAAAATGGTTTTTAGTTTTTTGCTGTAAAATGAGGGTAGTCCCTGCCTGATCGTGCTGGTGATATCCAGTTTTTCGCCACTCCATTCCATGTAATCGATAAGTGGAAGCAATACGGCTAGTTGTACCATGATCTCAGGCGGGGTATCGTAGTCGCTGACATAGGCATTCAGGTAATTGTTGCCCTGGAGCATTGACCAGCAGCCGTGGTTTTCAATCAGGTCTTTAAGCCCTTTTTTCAGGATTTCGGGCCATGGCAGGTACCGGGTCTCTGGCCGGGGCATCAACAGATAAGCTGCCGAGAGCATGTCCAGGTAATCTAGGCTAAGGTCGCTATTTTCATTGGTAAGGGTTTTTAGGCAAATGTAAGCCTCGGAGATGATATATTGCTGTCCTTTTTTTAAGGGCTTTTCGGTGGCAGGAGGCAGCGAAAGTCCAATTTCAGGCAACTGGCCTGATACCACGCCAGATAGGCTGGTCCCAGTCTGCTCAGCATAAGATGATAATGCGGTGAGGTTCTGGAGGTAGAGTACGCGCAGTTTGCTCTTTACCCTTGTAAAATAGGCGATGCCTGAACGGGTGCCCTTTTGGCTAAGGTGCAGATCTCCCCAGGATTTTTGGCTGTCCTTTAAGAATTGCGCGGTCAGGATGTCCCTTGGGCAGTAGGGAATGAATAAGTCAGCTTTTGGTCTTAGCGAACAGGTATAGGTGAGGAAGCGGAAAGCGTCTTCACCGAAGCTGATGCTGATTTCGATTTCTCCTATGAGCGAGCTAATGTGGATGTGGAGCGAATTTTCTGCGGTCCGGGTTTTCAGCCCCCGTATGCCGCGGGTTTCTACCGGACATGGGCTAAAATGGATAGGCTCAGCCGATCCTTCAGTCACCGTTATCCATATAGCGGATACTGTCTTGATAATGGTAAAGGTTGTCTCTCCAATATTTTTACGGTGTAGCTGGGTGGCAGCTGCGAATTCGTTCATCGCAGTTAATGCCCATGGCGATAATCCTTTCATGTCCTGAGGGGTTTGTATGTCGTTAAAAGAGTTTTTCAATTGGTATCGTTTAGTCATCCCTTATCCGGGAACCTTCTTAAAGCATCCCGAAACTGCATTCTGGCTGGGTTATGGTTTTTTAAGTTCAATCTGTTCCAGATCCTTACGGGGCGGACCGGTAAGGACTTTACCTTGAACGCAGAAGCGCCCGCCATGGCAGGGGCAGTCCCAGCTCAGCTCGGTGGGATTCCACTGCACGATACATCCCGCATGTGTGCACACCGGATTGAGCGCCGTTACTTTTCCTTCGGGATCCTTGTAAACGGCCAGCTCTTCGCCTTCGACTTCCAGGAGCTTACCGCTGCCCTTGGGTAGATCGGCTATAGGCTGTTCGGCTGCGCCAAACCTGTCTGCTAGGAAATGATAGGCCACGTCCGCGTTTTCCTTTATAAATTCTTTAAAGCCGGATAAGGGTTTTAGTCTGGAGGGGCTTAACAGCTCGGTAAGTTCGTTTTCCCTGCCCAGGATTTCATCGCTAATGATCCTCCCCGACAGGCTGCCCAGGATCATTCCATTGCCATTGAATCCCGTGGCCACAAAAATACCCTCATCTCCGGCCGGCAGTTGGCCGATATAGGGAAGGCCGTCAACAGGGACATAATATTGGGATGACCACTTGAAGCTTACTTCGCTGATATCAAAGTACTTACGGAGATAATCTTCCAGGTTGATCAAGGCCTGCTCTGGATCCCCGTGCCCTGTTTTATGGTCTTCTCCTCCGGCAATCAGGTACTGTTCCCCATCAACCTGGTGGGTCCTGAAATAATGGTATGGTTCCTGCATATCATAACATAGCGCATCCGGGTAGGGCCCATTCTTTAGTTTAACGCCCAGTACGTAACTCCGGTAAGGGGCGTTGCGCAGAGAGAGGATATTGATCCCGGGCGGTATATGAGTGGCATAAACGATATGTTTGGCCTTGAACTTCCCTGATCCTGTATTTACCATGTGGATCCCATCTGCTTTTTCGCTGCCGTTTACAAAGGTGTTTTCGATGATTTCGCCGCCAAGGTCTTTGAATGCTTTGGCCAGGCCGAGCAGGTATTTTATGGGATGGAACTGCGCCTGCTTTTCAAAGCGGATGGCTTTTTCAAATGGTATTGGCAGGCCATTTTGATCGGCCTGGTCTACATGTAGCCCTGCTGCTTTAGAGGACTGGAGGATATCGGACAGCTGGTCACTTTCTTTCTTGTTCTGGGAGTAGAGATAAGCCTGTTTATATTCAAAATCGGCTTCAATCGAGAAGGTTTCGATGTTTTTTCTAATCATTTCGATGATTTCGCTGGTGGCGCTGGCCAGTTGTCTCGAGGCTTCCGGGCTAAAATCGCTGTCAATCTCCGGATAGGTAGCATCCAGGAAGGTATTTAGGTGGGCAGTGGTGCCTCCGCTGGTGCCAAATCCTAGGCTATGGGCTTCCACAATTAGACATGCTTTGCCCTGTTGAGCTAACAGAAGGCCGGTGGTAAGTCCGGTAATGCCTGCCCCGACAATCAGGGCATCGTATACCTGGTTGTTTTTAGCATCGGCAGGTACAGTGAGTCTTTGAGCGGCTGCTTCCCAGATGCTGGTGTTTGCGCCATCGCGTCTTTTAGTATTGATATCAGATGTATCCATTGTGTCTTTTGTTTAAAGGTTAAAGGTTTATTTGCCGGTTTCCAGATTGGGGGCATCAACGGGTTTGGATTCAGGTGACCCTTTTTCCCGCAGGAATATGGTGAGGATTACAATCGCGGCAACGGAAAGAAATTCGCTCTGCCAGTTCTGAAAGGTTTCGAACCAAAAATTAGCCTCAGCCAGATAGTCCGACATGGCCATACGCGGTTTACCTAGCAGGGCCCTTGAAATGTTGTTTTCCTGCCAGCTCCCGTAGAAATGGAGTGCCCAGCTGCTGAGAAAAAGTACACCAAAGGCGATGGATAGCGAATGGGAATACACTTTAAGTATCCAGCCACCCTGCCTTACAGCCCATGGCGCGTGTTTGGAGGGAGTAGGTTCGCGGTCAACTTCTTCTTTTTCATCAAGCTTTTTGGATTCAGCAGATCCAAGTTGGCGGAGTTTAACGGTCAAGAGTACATATAGCATCATTTGGAGAAACTCACTTTCGAAGTTTTCAAAAGTGGCAGAAATGAAATGCCCGGATGTTAAATATCCCCTTAGGGTTAACGCTGCCGCACCGTGATCTGCAAGCTCGCTGTTGTGCTCCCTCCAACCCGTTAGTGCCTGTGCCATCAGGGTGATCAGAAAGATCGTAATAAAAACTACCGATAGCCCGTTGCGGTATAACCAGGTCTTTTTGGGGTATGTTTTTTGACTGCTCATGGTATGTGGTTTTGGGGTGAAATAGAGACAGCTGCTTTTTAATTTTTGTCGCCCTTCGCGGGTTCCTGTATTTTTTTCATCTGCTCTGCCTGCATACTGTCCGGGGTCAGGTTTCCAAGGGCTACCTGGATTTTATTCTTAAGGCCAGAGACCATCATATCCTTTCCAGCAAGCATAGCCTCATAGCCATCCTTTGCTACCGCTGCAGGGTCGGCCAGATCACCGGACTGTACAATTTTAGAATCCAGCATATCTGCTTTTCTGAAGAAATCAGTATCGGTAGCCCCGGGAAGCAGGGAGGTAATGGTCACACCTGTCCCGGCCACTTCTGAGCGGACCGCTTCGTTGAAGGAGTGGACAAATGCTTTTGTGCCATGGTAGACTGCCTGATAAGGACCTGGTGCCTTTCCCGCAACCGAGGCTACGTTGAGGATTTTTCCCCTTCCCCGGGCCACCATTTCTTTTAGGAAGAGCTTGGTCAGGGTGATTAGGGAAGATATATTGAGATGGATGATCGCCAGTTCTTTCTCCAGATCTGTTTCAATAAACTTTCCATAGGCACCCTGCCCGGCATCGTTGATCAGTACCTCTACCTGTATGGCCTTTTCCTTGATTTCATTATAAAGTGCCTCTGCCGAGCCTGGCTGAGAAAGGTCCTTGCTGATGGTCAGCACCTCCACACCCTGTTTGTTTAGGAGCGTGGCTACCGAGCTGAGTTTGTCTTCGCCCCGGGCGACGATAATCAGGTTAAAATTATCCTTCGCCAGAAGTTTGGCAAGTTCCAGACCGATGCCGCTGGTTGCGCCGGTAATGAGTGCAAAATGTTTGATGTCATTCATGGTATACGGTTTTTAAGTTTTGATAAGGCCGCTATTACTGTTTGGAGGAAACATTCGGAGCGTAAATTGCTTCCACTGCAGATGTGGCTTTCTAAGTGCAACAGTGTCATTTGAGTTAAAGTTTTGTAAATCCGTCTAGCACAGCTCAAACAGCGATCTGGATTCCGTTTTTATCTTTCCGTCTTTTGCCGTAGCATTTAGGGAAAAATTGGCAAAACTTAATCAGCTGATATAGGGTTCTATTCATACATTACCTTAACAGAACATATCATGAAAAAAAATGAAACCGGCAGCAGCCCTAAATTTGCTGCCCAGACCACTGTGGCGGAGTCACCTGCGTTAAAAGAACTGTTCACTGACTCTATTTGCGATCTCTACTGGGCTGAAAACCATCTGGTGAAGGCGCTTCCTAAAATGATTTCGGCAGCAACTTCCCCTGCACTAAAGCAAGCAATCCAGTCACATTTAGCTGAAACCGAAGGTCATGTGGCAAGGTTGGAGCAAGTATTTGAGCTGCTTGGTGAAAAAGCGGTCGCCAAAAAATGCGATGCAATGGAAGGGCTGACCAAAGAAGCTGAAGGGATTGTAGAGGAAACGCCAGCTGGAACAGCTACCAGAGATGTTGGGATTATCCTGGCCGCTCAGAAAGTTGAGCACTACGAGATCGCCAGTTATGGCGGCTTACACCAGCTGGCTTTGACACTTGGACTCGATGAGGTGGCTGCGCTTTTGGCGCAGACACTGGAAGAGGAAAAAAATGCAGATGATAACCTTAGCCAGGTGTCAGAAAAAGATATTAATTACAAAGCGTCTCAGGAGGCATAACCCAGAAAAAATATGGCGAAGCAAAATCCAAAATCAAAAAACGTAGCTACAAAGCAGGAGAGTACTAAAACCGGCCAGTTGGAAAACTTTGTAGCGGATGCCAGTGGTGCGTCCATGACTACCAACCACGGCGTAAAGATAAATGATGATCAGAATTCACTTAAAGCTGGGGATAGAGGTGCAACGCTGCTGGAGGACTTTATTCTGCGCGAAAAGATTACCCATTTCGATCATGAGCGTATCCCGGAGCGGATTGTCCATGCGCGGGGATCAGCTGCGCATGGTGTATTTAGAGTCTATGAAGATTTATCGGAGCTTACACGTGCAGCTTTTTTAAGTGATCCTGGAGCAGAAACGCCCGTGTTCGTGCGCTTTTCCACTGTAGCCGGATCCCGCGGCTCTACCGACCTTGCCCGTGATGTGCGTGGATTTGCCGTGAAGTTTTACACCCAGGAGGGAAACTTTGATTTGGTCGGTAATAACATGCCTGTATTTTTTATCCAGGATGCAATGAAATTTCCTGATCTGGTGCATGCGGTTAAACCAGAGCCGGATAATGAGATGCCGCAAGCTGCCTCAGCACATGACACCTTTTGGGATTTTATCTCACAGATGCCGGAATCGGCACATATGATCATGTGGGCGATGAGTGACCGAGCTTTGCCGCGCTCGTACCGGATGATGGAGGGCTTTGGGGTGCATACTTTCCGTATGGTGAATGCCAGAGGTGAATCGAATTTTGTAAAATTCCATTGGAAACCGTTATTGGGGGTGCATGCTGTAGCCTGGGATGAAGCACAGAATATATCGGGAAAAGATCCCGATTTTCACCGCAGGGATCTTTGGGATGCGATTGAAGCAGGTGCTTTTCCGGAGTGGGAACTGGGAATACAGGTGATACCGGAGGCAGATGAATTTAAATTTGAGTTTGATATACTCGATCCTACTAAACTCATTCCCGAAGAGCTTGTACCGGTACAGCGAATCGGTAAAATGACCCTTAATCGGAATCCAGATAACTTTTTTGCGGAAACCGAACAGGTGGCCTTCCATGTAGGACATGTAGTTCCTGGGATTGATTTTACTAATGACCCGTTACTTCAGGGCAGGTTATTTTCCTATACTGATACCCAGCTGATCCGTTTAGGTGGACCAAATTTCCATGAGATCCCCATCAATAGGCCAGTTGTTCCGGTACACAATAATCAGCGTGATGGTTATATGCGCCAGACGATCAATAGGGGCAAGACCAGCTATGGACCGAACGCGTTGGCGGCTAATGATCCCCTGCAGGTGAGGGAAGCCGACGGCGGTTTTACCAGTTACAATGAGCGGATTGATGCTAAAAAGATCAGGGCCAGGAGTCGTAGCTTTTTTGACCATTTCTCACAGGCACGCTTGTTTTTCAATTCACAGAGCGATCCAGAGAAAAACCATATTATCGATGCCCTGAGTTTTGAGCTTGGTAAGGTGAAGGCGGTTGCTGTGCGTGAGCGAATGCTTGCTGTGCTCGCCCAGATCGATAAGGGACTTTCCGCTGAGGTGGCCTATGCGCTTGGTTTACATATACCTGAAACTAGTCTTGAAGAGCTTAACAAAAGTGTACCCGCAGACGGCAAAAAGGAGGACTATACTTCGCTCAACCCGGAGGGCAGCCTGGATAGATCAGAGGCTTTGAGCATGGCTGGAACTATAAAAGATAACATCAAAACGCGGAAAATAGCCATACTGGCAGCCGATGGCGTGGATGGTAAAGCGCTAAGTACGGTAAAAGATGCTTTGATAGCAGATGGCGCAGTGGTACATATTATCGCACCGAAGCTCGGAGAAGTCATTTCAGTGGAAGATCAGAAGATTGTTCCCGATGAGAGTTTCCTTACTGCCGCTTCAGTTTTATACGATGCGGTTTATCTTCCGGGTGGCACCAATTCCGTAGCCACGCTGGAGGCGGAAGCCAATGCGATACATTTTTTAAATGAGGCATTCAAACATTGTAAGGCCATTGCCGCAGATGCGCAGGCCATGCAGGTATTGGAGTCTACATACTTTTATAAGAAACTGCCAGCTGAATATTCAAAGGAAACGGTGCTTAGGGAAGGGCTTGTTGTTTTAGAGGATACCAGGAAGCTAACAGAGCTATTTAAGCAGATGATAGCACAGCATAGGTTTTGGGAGCGGGAAAACCCCAGAAAAATCCCAGCTTAATTAATCGTAACGACGGGGCAAGGTTTGCCCCGTCGTTTTAAATTGAAATCATGGAAAAAGGTAATTTCAAAGGCGATCTCATCCCTCCCCAGTACAGGGGAAGCAGTATGGATGCAGAGGAAAAACGCAGCGCATGTAGCATAGCGGAAGCGAATAGTATCTTTGAGCGAGCATGCGGACGTTTACTGGCTGTGAATACATGGGGCAAGCTTGCCGGAGTATCGGCATTCCAGCTGATGGATGCCTCCGGCGTAAGTGTCGAGAGAGCGGCGAGGGAGGGGGACTATATCCGCATCGATATACCAGGACCGGGTACGATGGCTGGAATGGGCTATGATTGGGTAAGAGTTGAAGAGGTCAAAAGTTTCGAAAAAGATGGTACTGCGGAGGTAGCGATGAAGGTAAGGCCATGCGCTCATCCTGTATCTGGAAGTCCAGAAACCGCCCATTTTCTACAGGATACCGCTACTTCCACCTTTATTATCAGGCGTAAGGGGAATGAGGTGTCAGCCGAAGAGCATGGCCGCAATGAGGTAGCCAATACAGATACTGTTGGTCTAATCGATAAGGGAAGGAATATGGTTGTTGGTCTTGCTGCAAAACTAGGGCTGTCCTATCCCCAATGGAAAAGCCTGGTGAGGGCGTTTCTAGCGGATTAGCTCAGGCTCCGATCGCTCGGGCTATGATTTCGCTCCCCGCTTCATTTCCCTGCAAGGCTGCATAATCCATCGCAGTTTGGCCACGGTGATCCCTCAGCGTGGGATCCGCGCCACATTCAATGAGCAAAGACAACACTTCGTTCCTACCAAACATGGCGGCAAACATCAGTGCAGTCCCACCATTGCCGTGCTTTAGGTCAAGGGATGCCCGATTGTCGATTAAAGTTTTCGCGATACCAGTATAGCCCTTAAATGCCGCACCCATCAATGCGGTATTGCCTCCGTGATCGGCCGCGTCGATTGCTGCTCCGGCTTCGATCAAAAGCTTTGCTGCTTCTAGTTGATTGTTGTAACAGGCGATGATCAGTGGCGTATATCCTTTTTCGTCAGTATAATTCAGGTCTGCTTCGCGGCGGATAAGTTCTTTTAATACTTCTATTTCTCCCTTACGGGCTGCTGGTATGATGAGTTGGTCGATGTTTTCCATGAGGGTACAACCATGGATATCGTTAAAAGTTTGTTTTATATGAATTTTCAATACTTGTTTTCGATACCATTGCTCAAGGTACCCAAATTATTCATCTCAGAAAACTTTTAGCTGCTGGGGCATGTTTAAATTTAAGATGCCTTGATTGTTAGGCTGGAAAAATAGAAAATATATGTTGGATAAGCTAAAGAATGATCTTCAGTGCGAAAACGATTATTACCGTTCCCAATTTATCGGATCGGAGAGGAGTAAACTGATGGGAGATAATACGATGACATTTATAGTAAAAGAGGATACCGATCTGCTCCAGTTTGCAGATGCGGCAAAAGTGGTTTGGGAATCGGTCGGGGATTATCCGACAAGTTTCACAGGTGTTGTACGTAAAGAACAGGGGAATGCTTTTACAACGTTTCAATATGTGGGTGCGCTTGGTCTTTCCACTGCAGCAAACCAGTAAATTCTTCCCTAAAGTTCCTGAAATGCATTTTCGGTTCCTTAAGTCTAGCCTGTATTGGCGAGACAATCTTGCTTGTTTGTTTTAGGTGGGCTTTCACCATTTCTCTAGAATATAGGTTGATTGAACGTAAAGGATAAAAAACGCACCTAAATCGCTGATAGATAAAGTCTGGCCTGTTCTACCGGATTGCTTTTCACCTCATAAAATAAAATTTATGGCCCGTGATCGCTCGCGGGCTTTTTTGCGTATGCAAAAATTCATCTTGATCCACTACTTGTTAGTTATTATTAGGCCACTTAAGTCTGTAAGGAGGCTTTTCTGCCAGGCTCTGTTTTGCGAGGCGTCGAAATACGATTGTGACCGGCCCATCCCATCTTCGTAATACCCACACGGGAGTTCGAAATTATTATTTAGGGCTTTATCTCATAGCGGGTTTATCAGGCATAATTACGTTGAAGATAGAGGATGTCCTCATCTCCAAATTGTGTTAGCGCTGTATGATTTTTTCGCTGTGGAAACCTTTTTGCCATTCTATGGGTTATTTTGGCGGTAACATTCCTGTGCGTTTGGAAGTCAAGCTTGACATGTGTTGGTGTCTGTTACCATGCGGGGAAACGCCTTTCCCCGCATTTTATTCTCGGTCTTGATCTTTTTCCAGCGTTTTGAGTTCAGGTTTTAGGCGCATTTGAGGGGATCTGATGGAAAACTAAGTTTTCTCCTTTTGCTGGAGTGAACTGGGGTTAAGCTATTCTATTTCAAACCTCGCAATATTATTTTTTCAGCCACAACTGATGTCATATTTGGCGTTTGCAAAAATTTGAGTCTGCCTTACAGTTTTTGGAGTATCTGGTACCAAAAGACAGTGAACCGCTGTTTTTCAATGCTTTGGTAAGAGACAAATATAGCCTATAGGAAAAAAGATTGGACTGATCTTAAGTTACTTATTAAGATGTGGAAAATAACATCGTCACAAAACAAACAATAGAGCTATAGTCCGGGTTCAGGATAGAAATATATAACTATGGATAAATCAGCTCAAGCTCGGGACCTCGAGAAATTTATTGAAAAATTCGAACCATCAAAATTTAAGATGCTCCAAAGGGGGATCGAAATCCGCGGGATCAAAGACCTCAACCGAAGTATAAATTTTGCCAAAGAGCTTATCGGTCAGTTAAAACTAAAACTTATGGTCGCCCATAGTGCTGAGATGGCCATGTACGGAAGTTTTGAAGTAGTTTATCAACAATAGTACACCTTGGGCATATTTAAAAGCGGCCATTCTTCGGATTTAAAGTGCCACTTTTTATTGGACTGATGGAAGAGTAGAAAACATATGCCTGGGCTATTTTAGGCATTTTAAGCTATTACCCATTTATACCCGTTTTGGCATAGTTGATCAAATAATCCTTTAGAGATTTACACGCAATATGGATTATTGATAAAATTTAATAAACTATTCCTGCAAAACCATTCCTACTGGAATATGTTCTTAATAGTAAAAGCAATATCATGGAAGAAAATCACGACCCAAAGGAGAAAGAAACTCAAAATGAAAGCGAACAATCGCAGAAAAGTCCAAATGAGGAAAAAGAGATGGATGATAATGAGGTACAACGCGGTTTGACAGGAGAAACCGACGATGAGGAAGATGTAGGTGGTGACCTTGCTGGAAATGCCGGCGGAAATTCCTGAATAAATAAATCCTGATAAGTTTAGAACAAAGTGGCTTTTTGTTTCAAAGTATGCAGTCTTTAGACTGTGTCGAAAATTTGGGCCATCTCGCAGAAGTAAATATTAACCGTAATAGTCCCTGAGTAAGTTGGGGATAGAAAATATTGTTATGGACAATAAAAACAAAGAAAAGCAGAGCAGTAAGGCTGTCCTGATAGAGAACGATGATCTTCGGGGCAGTGATGCGGATAAAGCCTATGATGAAAACGGTAATTTTGAAAAGGAGAATTTTGAAGGACAGGAAACGTTGAAAAAAGGTCCTGAAAAAAACGATGTTTCACAGGGGGCTGACGCAGATAGCTAAAACCCAGCCGCCCTTTACCATTTACCTGCCAATACCTGTCCGATAAAAAAAATAGAAAGAAAATCAGGATAATGTGATGCGATCAAAAAAGATCGCGCTCAGCCACAAAATAATTATGATTTTTCCCTGGATCTTGGTTTGTCCGGTATGCTTACCTTCACCACGGTATTGCCTTTCGAAGATGAAATACTCAATGAACCGTTAAGCAGTTTTAGCCTCTGGCGTATGGTTGCCAATCCGATTCCACTTGTTTTTGCTCCATCTGCAAATCCGTTACCATCATCACTCACCCTTATATCAAAACGATTAGCTGCATATTCGAGCCGGATGGCAATAGACTTTGCCCCAGCATGGCGTACTGCATTCAATAAAAGTTCCTGGATGGTCCGGTATATCACCATTTCCAGATAGGGTTGACTTTTGGCAGGTAAGTTTTCAAATGTTCGGGTGATGGAAAACGATGGCTCATAGGTAGTGCACATTTTTTCAATGGCCGCTCTGAGCCCAAACAGCTGAAGGATGTTGGGGGTAAGTTCGTGGGAAATCCGCCTGGCTTCACTTATCGCATTAGCTAGCATTTCCTTTAATGATGCGAGTTGTGAGGTTATTTCTTGGAAATTGTCGGTGCCGTGTGCTAATGAAAGTGCTTTTAATGTAAATAACATTCCATACAGGGTTTGCGATAACCCATTGTGTAGGCTATCTGCCAAACGGCTTCTTTCCTCCTCCTGCACGTCAAGGATAGAGGTTAATAGATCCAGCCGCTGCTTCTCCTTAAGCTCGTAACGTTCGCGCACAAGCCTGCGGTTATTTTGCTCTAGTTCCAGTTTCTTCGAGATATCTATGTTGATCCCCATGATTGCGCTACTGTTTTGATGCTGTCCTTTCAGGTTAGTAACCGGATAAGCGGTTAGTTGATGTGCGATAGGCTTGCCATTGATATTAAATTCAATAACAGTATCAATATCTTCATTACCCTTACGTAGGGCCCTGATGATTTCCACTAACTTTTTTTTAGAACCCTTCGTAGCTTTTTCAAGCAATATATCTTCAGTTACGCTTGAACCGGGAGTGATGCCGAATAGGTGATACATTCCCGCTGACCAGTGAAAAATGCCGCTGGCGGGATCGTATTCCCAGCTTCCACTTTTACCGATAGATTCGGCCCTGTTTAGCAGCATAAGGTTGCGCTGCATCTGTACTTCGGTTTTTTTTCTGGAGGTGATATCCGTTGTCGTTGTAGCCACGCCGTCACCTAGCTTTACCACTGATTGATGGAACCAGCCATCGAACATTTCCGATACATAATTTTTCTCGTACTGCACAGCCCTGCCAGATTCCACTACCTCTATAAAATGGTCAAAAATACCAGCCTTTACCACACCGGGATTATTTTCGAGAAGACGTTTTCCTATAACATCACCATAGATTTTTTCAGAGCTCGCATTGTTAAGCACCCAGATGAAATCGATGATCCGGCCGTCATCATCCCGTAATGCCTTAAATACCTGGATCATTTCGGTTACACTGTCGAAGGCAGCCCTGATGGTATCCTTGAGCTCGCTTACATCATGCACCAGAGTTACCTGCCCATTGACTAAACCGCGGTCATCTATAAGAGGTATAGCGGATACCTTCGTCCAGATCCTGTTGCCAGCTGGGTGGGTATAAAGCATATCGATCCCCGGTTTTACATGTTCCCCGCGCAATGCCCTTGCTCCAGGAAATTCACTTCTGGGCAGCGGTTTTCCAAGCGTATCGAAAGCCTGCCAGTCTGAAAGCCTCGTATCATCTGTCGATGGCATAATCCTGCGCGGTACAAAACGGTCCATCTCGGTATTGGAAAATAGGAATTCCCCATCTTTGTCCGTGATGGCTATCCCGGCAGGTAAGATTTCCAACACCGCTGATAAACGGGCCCTGCTCTCCGCCAGCTTTTGCTCGGTAAGCTTTCTGGAGGTCGTGTCACGCGATACGCCGGCAACATATGCGACCTTGTTATCCCTACCCAATACCGGACTATAAATAAAATCAAAATATGCAGAAAAACCTGTTCTGCTCGTATAATATACCTCATCACTAACCGCTTTTCCTGTAGTGAAAACATCGCTTATATAACCATTGAGCAGCGTGGCAAGTTCATCTGGATAGCCAATTTCCAAAAGGCCTTTACCTATTACATCCAGATCATAACCATAAAGCCTGCGCATAGAGCTATTAACATATACAAACTTTCCCTGGCGGTCAAAAACAAAGACATAATCAGGCAAGCTATCCAGGATAGGACCGTAAAATGTCTCCGGATAATTCTCCCCAAAGTCTGTCTGGATTTCCGGTGTTGGTTGAATAGGCTGAATTCCGGTATCAAAAAAAGATACCAGTGCGCCGTAAACGGTAGGGGCAACAGTTAGATAGGTCAGTCTTCCGCTTCCCGATTGATGATAGTTTAATTCGCCATATAAACCTAATTTCAATGCATTTTCAACCAATAACATTGCCTTTTTGCGAATAGCGGTTTCAAAAGAAGCATCTATGTGAGAACCGGCCTGAAGTGAGGGAATGTTCGAATGGGATACCAGACCATGTTTATCGATGGCACAATAGGTTATCGGAAGTTTTGCCAGAATACTCTCGGCGCTTAATGGCATATTAGTAATAAATAAATTGAGGAAATATCGATTCTTTTTGGCCGGACGCGAGGGTATATTAAGTGTTCAACCTGATAGTTCCGGACTTTGGGGATAAAGCTATAAAGAATATAGCGGCCAGAGCGAGGATTTATGAATTATCGTACAAATACGGCTGTTACTACGGTCTATTGTCAGGCTGACTGTGGTGGTTTAAATGATAGCTTGTAGAAGTGTTAAAAATGAGTTTTTGTAGCTAATATCTGAAGTGCGGGGCCAAAACAAAAACATTCCTGTACTGTTTATCTGCTATGGATACTGTTGAGCAACCCATCGACTTTAGTGCATTTTTCATGGCGCTGGATGAAGCTGCCTGCATATTGGAACGAACGTCACCCGGACGGACACTTACCAATGATTATCGTTATATAGCTGCAAATCCCGCTTATCAGCGATTACCTGGTATTAGTGGCATCATTGGAGAAAGTATTAAACGCGACTTTCCCACAGCACCACAGTTGTGGTTCGAGCAGTTTGAAAAGACGGTGCAAACAGGAGAGGCCCAAAGAGTAACATATGAAATTCCATCAGAGAGTATAAAGCTCGAAGTAAGTGTCTCCAGGTTGGGGGATGAAAACAGACAGCGGTTAATGATGGTGTTTAGGGATGTGACAGGGCACTCTTTGCATCAGCAGCAAGGGTATCTGCTCCGCATGAGTGATGCCCTTAGGCCTTTAAAGGATCCCCAGCAGATCCGCTGGGTGGCGATCCAGCTTATTGGTAGTCACCTTGGAGCCTCAAGAGCATTTTATTCCAGCGTGCTAAAGGATGGTGAGGCGCTTCTGATTGGACCAGAATATTGTGATGGATTGACTTCGCTGCCAGCTACGATGAGCCTGAGCAATTTTATTCCGTCTGCCATCGACGCTGGATCTACCTTGGTTATCGAAGATATTCTTCGCGATAACAGATTTACCTCGAAGGCCAAAAGCGTATTTCGTGAAATCGGCACACGGTCGGCCGTTGCTGTTCCGCTCGTCAAAAATGGAATATTGATGGCCATGGTGGGGGTGCATTACATCCACCCCCGTCAATGGACGGTCACGGAGATAGCGCTTATTGAAGATGTGTGTACCCGTATATGGCAGGCTGCTGAGCAAGCTGCTGCTGAAAAGAAAATAAACGATAAACATCTCGCCCAGCTAGGCCGGCTTGAACAGGAAGTAGCCGAAAGGACAGCAGAACTGGCTACGGCCAATTCTTACCTGGATCGCTACGAGGAGAAGCTCCGTGCTTATGTGACTGCCAGTTCTGAGCTGGTCTACCAGATGAGCGCCGACTGGAAGCAAATGTGGGCACTGGAAAGCAAAAATTTTTTAAGGAATACCCTCGATGCTCACCAAGAATGGCTTGAGCGCTATATTCCAATAGAAGAACAGCCCAGGGTAATGGCGGCAGTTAACATGGCCATCGCGCTTAAGACAATGTTTGAACTCGAGCATCGGGTTATCATGGCCAATGGAAAAATCGGATGGACCCATTCCCGGGCAGTACCTTTAATGGATGAAGATGGCAATATCAGGGAGTGGTTTGGGGTCGCCAGCAATATTACGGCAAAAAAGGAGGCAGAGGAAAATTTGAAGAAATTGCGTGCTGCCCAACAGAAAGAAATTTTCAGAATCACTTTGAGTACATTGGAGGAGGAGCGCCGACGTTTTGCCGAGAGCCTGCACAATGGGTTAGGGCAGATTCTTTATGGCATTAAGATTAACATTAGCGGAATGACCGCAAAGCTAGCTGTTTCCGATCCCGTGCAATATGACAAAAACAGGGAATATGCCCTTCAGCTCCTCTTGGAGGCAATGCGTGATACCCGGCGGATTTCCCATCAGCTGATGCCCACCAGCCTCAACGATTTCGGACTTAAAGTAGCCTTGGAGGATACCTGTAGGCAGATGCAGGATGGAGTGCGTTTTGACTGTAAAATTGAACTTGGCGGAGAGGAACTCGAAGAGGATATCCAACTGGCAGTTTTCCGGACCGCGCAAGAACTGATGCTAAATGTACTTAAGCATGCAGGGGCGACCAATGCATCGGTCAATATCCGGATCGAATCAGGAAATATTGTAATCGAAGTGAGCGATAATGGTAGGGGGATGAACCAAAAAAACAGGACTGGCATTGGACTGGCATCGATAGAGAGCAAGGCAGATCTGCTTAACGGCGGGGTGGAGATCACCTCGGGTGAAAAAATAGGTACCACTGTTAGGGTGAGCTGGCCTGTCGCAGATGAGCATGAAGAAATAAGCCCTTAATTCCTGGGGTATTGGTATTATGCGAGTTTATTGTTAGCTTCAAGCAGCCTGCTAACCGTGGCTATAAGGTTACTGCTTTCAAAAGGTTTGAACATCAGTGCATCCGCCCCACTATCAAGAAGCAATGCATCCTTTTCCAGCATTGCTGTGATTAACATCACCGGGATTTGTTGTTGTGCCCTCAATTGCTTCAGTTCCCTGCAGATCAATCTACCATCATCATGGTCTAATAGAATATCCATTAATACAAGGTCGGGCGAGAAACGTTGTAGGACCTCGTTTAAAAGTTCTCTGCCTTTTAGAGATATCACATTGAAATGCTCGCTTTCAAGCAATAACTGCAGTGCCTCTGCATTGCTGGAATTGTTTTCTACAATTAGTATTTTGCCCGCCGTCATATTAATTATCCTCTTTATTTTGGATTTTATCCGCCAGGAATATTCCGGGCGTAGCGGCAAATATTGAATATTGCAGCTTATCTTTAAGATACGCAAAATTATCCAAGATCCTTTGATGACAGCACTATAGAGAAGTTTCGAATTAGTACCCAAAAGTTTAACAATCAGTTCAATGGCTGTTTTGCTTGCATAAATAAGGCCTTGAAACCTGATACACTATCGAAAATAAAAATCGCGTATTTTTCGCGCTTATTCACGTATAAATACCTACAAGACTAGTACCGATAAGAGTTCCTAAATTTCGCTACCTACAAAAGATTGTTCATGACGGCATATCGGATCAGCCTTGCTGTATTCCTCGAGCCTGTTTTATCCAATAATGCCTGCCTATGCCCTTCAATAGTCCGTTTACTTAAGAACAGCTGTTCGCCCATTTCCGTATTGGTCATACCGTCCGCGATCAGGTTCAATACCTCAAGCTCCCGGACGGAAAGTTCGACAGTTTTTTCTGTCTGGGGCTGTGGGTTAAAGGTATGATGTACAGCTTTATCGATTAGTCCAGAGGTGAGTTCCGTACTTAAAAAACGCTGTCCTGCAAACACAATCCGAATCGCAAAGATCAGTTCCGTCTCATCCATGTTTTTGAGCGCATAGCCGCTGGCACCGGCTGCAAAAACCTTTAATACATATGGCTCAGTATCGATCATAGAAAGTACAATTGACTTTGCTGGATGCTTCTGGGCTACCAATGTTTCTATTAATGTCAATCCGTCCATCCCTGGCATGTTGATATCGGTAAGGACAATGTCTGTTTCGATTCCCCTACCTAATAAGTCCAAAACTTCTTGCCCATCGGCAGCAAGTCCCACAATCTGAAAATCCGGCTGCGTGCCCAGCAACATCTTCAACCCGTTACGCACAATTAAATGGTCTTCAGCAATAATAATCCTGATCATATATAGATAGCTAAATTGTGGAACGCTAAAGATATACAACAATATCCCAAAACAATAGTTTTGTTTTCATGGGCTATTCGAGAGAAGTAACCTACGGTGATAATGAAGTTTCCATTTTTAATGCTTATATCCAAAATATTCTTTGTCCAATACGGCACCGGGTTTGCAGGCGGGGTGGATTTTTAGTTCTAATAGGAGATTATTTGAAATTCCTGCCCTTTGGCATGGCGTTTTTATCAGAATGGTTCCTTTCCATACTAGCCGCTGAGGAGTAAGGGGCGGTACGCTCATCAGACCTGGAAAAAGCTACAGCAGGAAATTCACGGCTTTCTGTTCTATCTATAATGCGCAGCATGCTAGTGAGATCAAAGCAGCGTTTAACGATCACATGGATCACTTCTCCCTCTATTTGCAGTTTACCCTCAACCATCAAAAGCCGTGACTGGATAATTTCTTTACGAAATTTTTCGAACAGATTTTCAAAAACGACCAAATTAGTAAAACCGGTTTCATCTTCAATGGTGATGAAACATACCCCTTTTGCTGTTCCAGGACGCTGCCGGACTAATACCAGTCCGGCCACTTTAACGGTTTGTCCATCTTTTAATCCGGTGAGATCTTTAGTCGGGATTACCCGCAGTAAGGTCAGTTGTTCCCGCACAAAGTGTACCGGATGTGCTTTTAATGAAAGGGAAGTTGTGGCATAATCCTGAATTACATGCTCGCCTTTAGTCATCAGGGGAAGAGTGGCCTGGGTTTCCAGAGTACTTTCCGAGGGTTGGTTTTCAAAAAGTGCTATGGGACGGTCAGCCATAGCCGATACCTCCCATAAGGCCCGTCTTCTATCCAGGCCCATGGAACCGAAAGCATCGGCATCGGCAAGTCTCTCCAGGGTAGATAACTTAACTCCGGCATCCATTAGTTCATGGGGCTGCTTATAGTCCTGGCTGCGGTTAGCAGTCAAGGCCTCAATATCTTCTTCGCGAATACCTTTTATCTGTCGGAAGCCAAGGCGGAGGGCATGGTATTTTCCAGATTTCTCTTCTAAAATATTATCCCAAGACGAATAATTGATATCAATGGGACGAACTTCTACGCCATGCTTTTTTGCATCGATTACGATCTGTGCCGGCTGATAAAATCCCATGGGCATGCTGTTTAGTAGCGCTGTCGCAAATACATCGGGGTAATAACATTTCAGGTAACAGGAGACATAAACTAGCAGGGCAAAGCTGGCGGCATGGCTTTCAGGAAAGCCATAACTTCCAAAGCCTTCCAGCTGTTTGAATACTCGCCTGGCGAAATCTTCGCTGTAGCCTTTACTTTTCATGCCTGAGATAAGTTTTTCTTCAAATTTGGCAACCATTCCCTTAGCTTTAAAGGTGGCCATGCTTCGCCGGAGTTCATCGGCTTCTGCAGGAGTAAAACCTGCACCTACAATGGCAATTTTCATGGCCTGTTCCTGGAAGAGGGGAACGCCAAGTGTACGCTGCAAAATTTCTTTCAGTTCTTCAGAGGGATATTCAACTTTTTCTTCCCCATTTCGTCTTCTCAGATAAGGATGCACCATATCCCCTTGGATGGGACCTGGGCGTACGATAGCAACTTCGATTACAAGGTCATAAAATGTTTTTGGCTTAAGGCGTGGCAACATGGACATCTGGGCACGGCTTTCGATCTGAAAAACGCCCAGGGTATCAGCATGGCTGATCATATCATAAACCTTTGGATCTTCGTTTTCATTTATCTTGGCCATAGTTAACTCCAGGTCGTAGTGTGCTTTGGCAAGATCGAAGCCTTTACGAATACAGGTGAGCATACCAAGGGCTAATACATCGATTTTTAAAAAACCGAGCGTATCGATGTCATCTTTGTTCCATTCGATATTGGTACGGTCTTCCATTCGGGCATTCAGGATAGGGCAGAGGTCAGTCAGTTTACCACGGGTAATAACAAAACCTCCTGTATGCTGGCCAAGTTGCCTTGGAAAGCCCATCATCTGAGCGGTAAGGCTTAGTACCTTTCTTAGTAGCGGGTCATTGGGATTGAGCCCTTGTTCGGTTAATTTTCCGCCTTCGAACCATTCATCGGTAAATTCCCAAATAGAGCTGGAGAGGCGGTTAATGGTATCTACCGATAGCCCCATTACTTTGCCTACATCACGGATAGCGCCTTTTTGCCTTTGCTGGGTTACCGTGGCTACGATTGCTGCGCGGTCACGGCCATATTTACTATAAATATATTGGATTACTTCTTCCCTTCGTTCATGTTCAAAATCAACGTCAATATCTGGAGGCTCATTGCGGGCAGAGGAGATAAAACGCTCAAACAACAAGTCAAATTTAGTCGGGTCTACAGAGGTAATCCCCAGGCAGTAGCAGATGGTGGAGTTGGCGGCAGAGCCACGTCCCTGGCATAAGATGCGCTCGCTTCTGGCAAAACGGACGATGTCATATACGGTGAGAAAGTAGGAAGCATAGTTCATTTCCTGTACAAATTTCATTTCATGGCTGATATTATCCATTACTTTTTTAGGGAGACGTTCGCCGAAGATTTCATGTGCCCCTTTCATCGTCAGGTATTCCAGTTCCTCTTGCGGGGTCCTACCCTCCGAGGTGATTTCTTCTGGGTAAATGTATTGGAGGCTATCCAGGCTGAAGGTGCAGGCATCGGAAATTTTAACCGCGTTTTTCAAGGCATCTGGATATTGCCGGAATAACCTTTTCATTTCCGCTTCAGGTTTTAAATGCCGCTCTGCGTTTTGAAAAAGCAGATAACCTGCATTGTGGATGGTACATTTTTCCCTCACGCAGCTCAACACGTCCTGGAGCTCGCGCCTCTGGGCATTGTGATAATAAACATCATTGGTTGCTACAAGCGGGATGCCGGTTTTTTTGGATAGTTCAGACAGCCGGAACATCCTTTTCTGATCTTCGCCCTGGTAGCTTCTGCCTATAGCGAGATATAGCCTTTCAGCCAATGCGTCTTTATAACTTTCAAGGCTAGTGTAAAAGTTAGTCTGAAAATCAAAATCTTCTGAAAGGCTGTCAGGCGCTATGGCAATAAAAATAATTCCCTTAGCATATTCAAATACATCGTTTTTATAAAGTTCGCAGCTGCCCTTTTCTGTGCGCAGGTTCCCCATGCTTAATAGAGCAGATAGTCTGCCATAGGCCTCAGTATTGGTTGGATAGGCAAGCAGGCTTGGCCCATCCATGAGGTTTAGCCTACAGGCGGGTATGATCTGGATGTTGAGTTTTCTGGCTGCAGCGTGCGCACGCACAATCCCAGCTAGTGTATTGTGATCGGTAATGGCAATTTTCTGATAACCCAATCGCTCGGCCTCTTCGACTAGCTCCTCGGGATGGGAGGCACCACGAAGAAAACTAAAGTTACTGGTGATTTGAAGTTCTACGTATTCCATGGCTTTATTCTTAAATATGGTTTTTAAGCAAAAAATCCATGGATATACCAAGCGGATTTTTCAGCGGCATAATGGCCGGAACGGAAAAGCCAATAACGGTTTCCTTTTTCATCTTCAACAGTATAATAATCCCTATGTTCGCCACCTTCGAGCCACCAGGCGCGTTCAAGTCTTTCAGGTCCATCTGCTTTTTTGATGCTATGCCGCTCACCCTGATAGATAAAAAGCATAGGCGGATAATCGGGGATAGGGGCGGTTACCTCGATTCGTTCGGGGCGGGATAGCAGGCGTATAGGACGGTTCAGGGGATTATGAAAGCTTACAGGTGTAGCTTCTTGTAAATCTTTTGCCTGCTTTAGGGCTCTTTCAGGCCAGTAATCAGCTCTTGGAAGATAGCGGTGAATGGTATTTTTACCTACCTTTCCAACTACGCGGTCCAGAAATTCCGCCAGTTGCTGATTCTCCAGGCCTGTTTGGCCTGCCCAAATTTTTTCCTGCTGATGGGATATGCTTTCTGTCTTTTCAGCAGTTAAGCTAAAAAGTTCGATGCCCATGCCAGGTGCCATACTGGAGATGTTCAAGGCAAATAGTTTTAGCAGGTGCCTGGGATTATCACTAGGCCGGTTGGTACCAATGGAGCTTGTGATGGTTTTTCCGTCTATACGGTAAGCTATAAGCGCAGCTTTTCTAATGCCAAGGCCTTCTTTTTTTAGTTTTTGGCAAATATTTTCGAGAAGTTTATGGATGGCAATTTCAATTGCTGTGGATGTGCGGATAGGCTCCAGGCAGGGTAAACGTTCTTCAAACTCGGGTATGATTACAACAGGGGAGAATTCCTCTGGTTCATCACCCATGGCCTGCGAGATACGATTGAGTAGGATACCGCCAAATCTTCTGCGCAGAACGCTGCGTGGCATCTGGATAAAACGTTCGATTTTGTTTAGACCTAGTTTGTGCAGCTTTTCGCTAACTTCTTCTGGTATTCTGAGCGAAGCAGGAGGTAGGGAAAGTAGGTGTGTATATTGCTGATATGGAGGGATAATTTCAGTCCCTTTCCCATAGCGGGCCATAGCCCAGGCAGCTCCGATGGTGCCGGCAATGGCAGCTTTCACGCAATAGCCTGATGATTGAAGGCGATCTAAGATATGCTTTAGGTAGCATTCCTCTCCTCCCCATAAGTGAGCACAGCCTGAGATATCAAGGAGAATGCCATCTGTATGGACAGCGGTGAGAGGAGTATACCGTATGGCCCATCTAGCCAACCCTTCTAGTAACTTTTCTGCCCTTCCTGTTTTTTCATCAAAGACTTCTAGCTGGCGTGCAATTGCACGCGCATCGGCAAGAGGCATTCCCCTTTGAATACCCTGTGCATTTGCGATAGGATTGGCAGCAACAACAATCATGCGGCCATGGTTATTTCCAGCGCAGACAAGTGCAGAAGTTTTCCATTCCGGACGGCGGATAAGCATCCAGTCTGTTAGTAAAAACGGGAACCATATACTCATGTACCTTTTTGCCATCGTTATCCTGCCTGAAGTTTGTGGACAGGTAGCATGTTTACATTTTCCCTGCATAATATATCGAAGGTGCTGCCAGACCAGTATACTTCAAAAATACCACCCTGGCCGTTGCGCACCTTTAAGAGTTCTGCCTTCCAGCTGGGCTGACCAACGCCAGGCATACCCTCTGGAAGAACGCTGGGAAGAGGACTGACCTTCCAGCGCGCAAGGCAGGTTGTATTAGATAGTATTTTGGGGTTTTCCCTTAAAAAAAGGGCAGTCGTTTTACTTTTTTCGATCACCAGCTGAAACCTTCTGGAGGTGGCAAAATTTAAGTCTGGAATCTCGGCTACTACAGCGGCCAGTCCTTCGCACTTCAATGCCTCTTCGGTAACCCATAGAAGCTCTTTTTCATGCTGCAGGTCTATAAAAATAATAGATGGGGCATGAAGCGAAAATCTTCCTGCTCCCGGGGGAAAGAACTTTCTTGAGGCACTGATCCAGATACAGGGACCGCCGTCTTTCATCAGAGAGGAGAGTACTCCGCTGATAAAGCCGCTACTTGCAGCTGTATTTTCCGCGCTATCTGAGACGAATTCATGGATACCTTGCAGGGGAAAAGTTTGATTAGGAAATGCAGATGCAAAAAGCTGTAATCCTGAAATGTTTTGTTGCGTTTCGGAGATTGTTTTATAACCCTGCATGGAGAGGATATTTGCCCTTAATTCCTCAATAATCTTGTTTTTTGCAGTCTGTTCCATGATCACCCTCCTTTTTTTGTATTTACATGGACAAATATAATGCTAAAAATATTAGTATTTTAAAATTATTTTGCACATTTGTATCGGATATGGAGCAGCTTAGTTTTTTTAATGAATCGGGACAAACACCAGGTCTTCCAAAAGACGTGCTGGAGTATATGCCTGGATTTATTTCCTTTGAGGAGGCAGATAGCTTATTGTCTGGCTTTATCAAAACTGTGCCCTGGAGGCAGAAAATAGTAAAGATGTATGATAAAGAGGTAATTACACCAAGACTTTCTGCTTGGTTCGGAGATCCGCTTAGCTTGGATTACAGTTCCTTGGGAAAAACGGTACCCATGATGTGGACTACAGAGCTTTTGAGTTTAAAGAATAAGGTTGAATCGCTTGCAGGTATCAGTTTTAACAGTGTACTGCTGAATTATTACCGGAATGGTCAGGATTCTGTCGCCTGGCATAGTGATAATGAGACGGTAATGGGATCTCATCCAATTATTGCCTCTGTTTCTTTTGGTCAGGTTAGGGGCTTTGACATTCGCAGGAAAGCTGATCATAGAGAAAAATATACCATCAGGCTAGAACATGGTTCATTACTGTTGATGAAAGGAGACCTCCAGACTAAATGGGATCATAGAATAGCCAAATCATCCCGGCATATGGGACCAAGGGTTAACCTTACCTTTCGAAAAATCTTAATCCCTTAATTGCAGCCTGTATAGTTTGAATGGTTTCCATCTAAAAGTGGGCTGAGGGAGGAAGGTTGCTTCCATGAAACTACAGGGAATGATGGGGAAATATTTCAAGGAACAAAGATTGTTGTAGGGGATCATTAATAATTCAGCCCATTAAATCAACATATTGAAAAGTTCAGAAATTGGCAAAAGTCATTGCTTGAAGCATGGGTGTAACATTATTAATAGTTAATCTATAGATTTTGTAGATTAAATTTTTATCAATATGTTTGCAACCATCATGAATGCAATAACAATATCCTCTATTTACTTTACTATTAAAGCCTATCTCAAAGCTAATATCTTGATTATGTATTTCCCTTGGAATAGGTGTTGCTGTTGATTTTGATTCTTCCAAAATAGCTGTAGGTTGATCCTATTATATTTTAAACCCTGATCACCATCTTTCCCTTAAATATGTGTTAAAATACCAATAAAAAAATAACCGGCAAGGAAGCCTCGCCGGTTTTTATGGAATATCAGTTCTGTAACGCCAATCACACACTGATATCCATCCAGCTTTATCCAATGAATTCAACCATTAAAATAAAACCCGTTAAATATGGAAATATTTCTCCATAAGAAAAAACCATTCTTATTGGCCTGCTTATTTTTGCTGCTAAGCGTGCTGGCCGTTCCACTTAAAATTTTTGCCCAGGTTGAGCCACCGCCACTCATTAATTCCAAACTGGCAGGTGTGGTAATCGACTCTTTAACCAAACAGCCTTTGCCCGGCGTAGTTGTCCGCATTAAAGGGGTTACACACGTGGTTTCAACCGATGGTGATGGAAAATTTGTTTTTGTAACCGGTCAGAAATTGCCTTACACCTTAATATTAAGTTCGGTTGGCTACGAGACCAAAGAGATTGTAGTAAGTACCAGCCCCACAACCATCAGGCTAAAAGAAGTAAACAGCCAGTTAAATGATGTAGTGGTAGTAGGCTATGGCACACAGACGAGAAAATCGTTAACCGGTTCGGTTTCTACCATTGCAGTTGATGAAGTTCGGGCTAAACCAACAGCTACTTTTGCCGAGCAGCTGCAGGGTAAAGCTCCCGGTCTTCAGGTAAGTACTTCTACTGGTGTTCCCGGCGATGGAATGTTTATCCGGATTCGCGGTACAACTTCGATCAATGCCAGTAACGATCCCTTGTATGTAATCGATGGGGTGTATGTAAATAGCGGATCATTGCAGCGCATCACCACCCAGGGGCAGGCCAATAACCCCTTATCAGATATAAGCCCTGATGACATTGAAACAGTAACGGTTCTGAAAGATGCCGATGCAACAGCCATTTATGGTGCACGTGCAGCCAATGGCGTAATCGTAATTACCACCAAACGCGGTAAATACAATACAGCGCCGAAGGTGAGTTTAAGTTCATATGTAGGTTTTGCAAAAACTCCGGAATTATGGGAATTGGTTACGGGACCTCAGCACGCCGAACTGATTAATGAATTTTACCGCAATTCAAATGCCGATGCCATTGCCATTGCTGCCGTAAACGGAACAAGTCCGGCTACTACTTACAGGTTCCAGCCTTTCAGAGCATTAACCGATAATCCTACCGCTTCACCTGCACCACGTGGTTTGCCTCAGGATCAAAATACCTATGATCGTTTGAACAAGGCCTTCCGCACCGGACTTTTGCAGAACTACGACATTTCTGTTTCCGGTGGTAATGATAAAACCACCTATTATATTGGTGGGGGCTTAAATAAACAGGAAGCTACCCTTAAAACAAACGATTTCAGACGGGGAAGTTTTAAATTAAACCTCGATCAGAAAATCAACGATTACGTTAAAATCGGAACCAGTAACATCCTTACCCAAACTTACCGCACCAATGCACGGGTAGGCGATGGCCCTCAGGGCGGTATTTTGCAGTCGGCCCTGCATACTCCAACTTATCTGCCAGAATTTAATGCCGATGGTACGCCGGGTAAGTGGGCAGGTTTCGATAACCTGGATATATTGCTGAACAATACCAACATGAACAGTACTAGTAACAGGTTAATCAGTAACCTGTACGGTGAGGTGAATATTACCAAAGATTTAACCTTTAAAACCAGCTGGAGTGTTGATTATAATCAGTACAACGAGTTTCAGTACTGGAACAGCTTAACCAACCTGGGTATTGCAAACAAAAACCTGGGTACTTCAAGTGTTAGCAATAATACCATCTGGACCAATGAACAAACCTTAAACTATAACCACGTTAGCGGCAACCATACTTTTGGAGCTTTGATCGGTAATTCGTTACAGGGATCAATTTCCAACCAAACGCTGGCACAGGGTACCAATTTCCCTAACGATTCGTTTCAGCAAATTGCCTCTGC
This sequence comes from Pedobacter sp. GSP4, assembly GCF_051857575.1. Lineage (NCBI taxonomy): Bacteria > Pseudomonadati > Bacteroidota > Sphingobacteriia > Sphingobacteriales > Sphingobacteriaceae > Pedobacter > Pedobacter sp. GSP4. Next base: position 211,546 of record NZ_JBPZIR010000006.1, read on the forward strand.
AGCTACCACCACTTCATCCGCCTCAGAAACACAGTATAAACTATCTTCGTTTTTTGCCCGTGTAAACTACAACTATGGCGGAAAATATTATGCGGTATTCAGTGTTAGGGCCGATGGTTCTTCGCGTTTTGGAGCCAATCACCAGTGGGGGTATTTCCCTTCGGCAGGTCTGGCCTGGCGTGTTAAAAAAGAAAATTTCTTAAAGGATGTTGCCATAATTTCGGATTTAAAACTCCGTGGAAGTCTCGGGGTAACCGGAAACCAGAATGGCATAAACGATTTTGCCTCACGCGGTTTATGGGGTGCTGGTGCCAACTACCTGAACAATCCGGGGACCGTGCCATCGCAATTGGCTAATCCCGATCTGAAATGGGAAAGTACCCGTCAGGCCAATATCGGTTTTGATTTAAGTTTCTTTAAAGACCGATTGACTTTAAGTGGTGATGTTTACGATAAATACACCAGTAACCTGTTGCTTAATCTGCCACTGGCTTCGAGCAAAGGCTTTTCATCAATCCTTACCAATGCCGGTGAAATGAGCAATAAAGGTTTGGAATTCAACATAAGCAGCATTAACCTCGATGGTGCATTGAAATGGAGTACCAACTTCAATATTTCGCGCAACATTAATAAAATAGAAAAACTGCCTACACCAGTGGTTGCCGCTTATGCCGCCGAACGCATGGTTCAGGGTTTATCGATGTACACTTTCTTTGTGTACAACCAGCTTTATGTTGATCCGCAGACCGGAAATGCCGTGTATGAAGATGCCGACAAAAATGGCGTGATCAATGCAAATGATATTGTTCCGGTTGGTAATGCACTGCCGAAATTTAACGGCGGTTTAACCAATAACCTCAGTTATAAAGGTTTCGATTTATCGGTGTTTTTCAACTTCGTTTATGGTAGCAAGGTGTATAACAATAACAACTATTTTCTTGAAGGTGGCGGTACCCGCGATGCCAACAGGGCAATGGATGTGTACCAGTTAGACCGCTGGCAGAAACCGGGCGATATTACCAATATGCCAAGATTAACCGCTTACGGACAGAATTATACATTAAGTCCAACCAGCCGTAATATTGAGGATGGATCTTTCCTTCGCCTCAGCAATGTAACCCTGGGTTATAACCTGCCTAAAGATTTTATTAAAAAAGCCAGGATGAATTCGGTAAGAATATACGCAAGCGGCTCAAACCTTTGGTTGTGGACTAAATATAAAGGTCCGGATCCGGAGATCAATGTGTCATCATCGGCTACCGTACTCGGTTACGATTTAGGTACACCACCTGTGCCACGTACTTTCCAGATAGGTGCAAACATTACTTTTTAAACCGAATAATCAATCATGAAAAAAGTTATATACATATTCGCAGTCATTATCCTCTTCACTTCCTGCAAAAAGTTTCTGGAGGTACAGCCCCAGTTGCAGGTAGATCAGGATCAGGCCATCATCAATGCCGGTACTGCGGCTACTGCGGTAAATGGTTTATTCAACCTGCTGGCCGCCAACAGTTATTACGGATCGAATTTTCCGGCGCTTTCTTATTTATCTGCCGGAGATATCCAATGGTCGGGCTCACAGTCCGACCCTAACGAGATTACCAAACACCTTACTTCAGCTACCAATGGCTATGTGCAATCGGCGTGGACGGCAATTTACAAAACCATATCACAGGCCAATTATATCATTGATAAGGTTCCAGCCGTCAGCGATCCATTGCTAACTCCAACGCTAAAGAACCAGTATCTTGGCGAGGCCTATTTTGTGCGCGCGCTGGCATATTTCGATCTTGCACGCGGTTGGGGCGGCGTACAGCTGATCTTAAAGCCAACTAATACCGCATCAGATAATACCGATATTCCGCGAAGTAGCCTGGCTGATACTTACGCACAAGTGCTAAAAGATTTAAACGCTGCGGAAACTTTGGTGCCAACTACCTTAAACCGCAACCGGGTTAGTTTGCGCACTGTACAAGCACTAAAAGCGAGGTTTTACCTTTATCAGAAAAACTGGGTGCTGGCCGAGCAGTTTGCCACTTCGGTAATTGGCGACAATGCAAATTATTCGCTTGTGGTACCTTATAGTGCATTTTTTGCCAATAACGCCGTTACAACAAGTGAGTCGATACTTGAGCTGGCTTATACTACATCTAACACCAATGGGCACAGCAACTGGTGGTTGCCACCGGCTTTGGGCGGACGCAGGGAGTGGTCACCTAACGACGCGCTGGTTGCTTTGTTAAATAATCCGGCTATTGGTGGTAACCGAAATGCCTTAATTGCACAAACCGCGCCCCCAGGCAATTTATGGTATGGAAAATTATATTACCGCAATCCACTGGGTACCGATCCAGCTTATGTTATCCGTATTGCCGAATTATATCTCATTCGTTCAGAAGCCAGGGCACAGCAGGGCAACCTGATCGGTACAAACAGCGCTCAAACCGATTTAAATGCGGTACGCAGCCGTGCAGGCATTGGAGTAACTACAGCAGCTACTTTAAGTGATATTTTATTGGCGCTCGAAAAAGAACGTCAGGTAGAATTTCCATTCGAAGCTGACCGCTGGTTCAACCTGGTGCGGACTGACCGTGCGCAAACTGTGCTGGCGCTACCCGATAAACACCTTTATCTTTTCCCGATTCCTTATAACGAAACATTGGTTGATCCGCAATTAGGGGGAGCAAACCGTAACCCTGGTTATTAAAAAATTGATCATGAAAAAACTAAGCATCTTTCTTTTGGCCCTAACCGCATTCTGTTATTCGGCCTTTGCCCAATCATCGCCCATTACCGTGAAAAAATCTGACACCAGACACGGTCCCGAGAAAGGCAGTCTGTTGATTATTGGGGGGAATGTGGGTTCGCAACGTGATATCTGGGAGAGATTTACCGAACTCGCAGGAGGTAAAGATAAAGCCGTATTGGTGGTGGTTACTACCGCATCGGGCGATTCGGCAGCCTATGATAAAAAAGGGGTTGAGGAGGTAAAACGCCAAACAGGAATTAAAAATGTAACCCTTTTCCATACCAGCGATTTTAAGGAGGCCAATAGCGAGAAATTTATCGCGCCCTTAAAAAATGCAACCGCAGTTTATTTTGAAGGTGGCCGCCAATGGCGCATCGCCGATTCTTACCTCAACACGCTTACCCATCAGGCTTTTATTGATGTGCTAAACAGGGGAGGTGTCATTGCGGGTAGCTCTGCAGGGGCCAGTATTATTGGATCTTTTCTGTGGAGAGGCGATACCAATGGTGCACAGGTTTTAGTGGGCGATCATACCCAGGGCCTCGGTTTCCTTAAATATTCGGCCATCGATCAGCATTTACTGGTGCGCAACCGCCAGTACGATCTGGTTGATTTTATCAGGAAGGCACCCGATTTTATCGGCATTGGTTTAAATGAAGCAACAGCCATTCTGGTACAGCGCGATACCTTGCAGGTGCTCGGACATTCTTTTGTGGCCATTTACGATTACAATACGATCATAAACAATGGCGAAAAACATGTGGTAAACAACCGAGAAGATTTTACGGCTTCAAACGGACCTTTTTTCTTCCTCTCAGCAGGTCAGAAATACGATCTGGCCAAAAGAGTGGTGATTAAAGAAGCCCGCAAATCAGCTAATCCTGCTTCCAACCGATAATCTTAAAAAATAAAGCAATGAGCAACACGAATATACCGTCGCCACCTGCATGGACAGATAGGGAAAAGCTGATATTCAGGTTCTTTTTCCTCTTTTTTATCCTTCAGGCCATTCCTTTAAGCGTCGATTTTTTTAAAATTGTTTTTGGGTTTAACTGGTTTCTCATTAGTTATGGGGATATTTTTAATCTTACCCGTTTATCCGCGAAATTTCTTCCCGGTGCCGATAGTTTTATCAACTGGATCATTGTTGCGGCAATTGCCTTAACCGGTGTATTGGCCTGGGGCAGAACGAAATATCAAAACATCGATTACAACCGCTTGAATTATTGGTTAAGGGTGGTGGTACGTTACCGTTTGGCCATCGGCATCATCGGTTATGGCTTTATTAAGTTCTTCCCGCTACAGGCACCTTTCCCTTCCATCAGTAATTTAAATACCAGTTACGGCGACTTTACCGACTGGAAAATATTTTCGATGAGTTTGGGCATTGTACCTTCTTATGAGGCATTTTTGGGTGCAATAGAAATCCTCGCCGGTTTATTATTGTTCTTCCGCAAAACAGCAACCATCGGGGCAGCAATTATTCTGGTGTTTACCGGGAATGTTTTTATATCCAACCTGGCTTACGAAGGCGGCGAATTTGTGTATGCCACTTACCTGATCACTTTTGCACTTTTCGTACTGTGGTTCGATGCACAGCGTATTTATAACCTCGTATCGCTTGAGCGGGCAACAGCACCGAATAGCTTTAAGCCACATTTCGTGGGAAAAATCAAAACTCTGCGTTTGGTACTGAAGACTGTAGTTATTTTCTTTTTTGTTTTCTTTTATGGTTTTAAAACCTATTCGGGTTTTCGTCATGATCCTTACCAGTTTCCGCGGGGCAAAGGCCTGGCCAAAGCTGCAGGTATTTACAATGTAAGCGAATTCAGGATTAACGGTCGTGTACTGCCTTATGCTACCGCAGATTCAACCCGCTGGAAAGATGTGGTATTCGAGAAATGGGCCACCATCAGCGTACGCTCCGATAGGAAAGTAATTGTCGATTCGGCAAATTACGAGCAGGTATTTAAAAACGATAAAGACCGCAATTATGAGCTGGCAGGTACCGCCGGAAGGCATTATTACAGCTATACTGTCGATTCGGTAAAGCATGTATTGTTATTGGAGAATAAAAATCATCATTACAAAGGCGAGCAGTTGCGCTTAAATTATAGCCGTCCTGACAGCGCTACGGTGATCCTTTCGGGCACCAATCAGCGCCGCGATTCTATTTATGTGGTACTGAACAAAATCGATAAAAAATATCCATTAAAGCTTAGCCGCCGCAAAGCACTTAAACTATAAAAAAGCTTAATGTTATGTCTGAAATAAAACAACAGGATATAGAAAACGAAGCAACGGCGCAGCAGGCCGAGGCTAAAAAGCCATGGTCATGGTCAAAGAAATTTGGCTTCCGCGTGCTGTTTATTTTCTTCCTGGCCATGTCTATCCCGTTTTCTGCCAACTGGTATAAAAACGTTTTTACCTTAGATTGGTCGCGACCGCATTACCGCGATCTATACGATATCGCGCGTTTCCAGCCCAGTTTTTTATCACTTTTTGGCGGACAGCGTTCGCGCGATATTACCGACGCTCCATCTGGCGATGAAACTGCTAAAAAAGACGGCGCGAAGAAAAATAAAGCAGAAAAGGCTGATTTTAAAAAGGCTGAAGCCAAAAATGACCGGAGTGCAGTTTTACCTCCAAAAAGAAGCTTCCTAGCCGATTATATAGATTGGGGTATTGCACTGGTATTTGCATTGCTAGGTGCATTAATCTGGACTGCTTTCGACCGCAAAAGCAAATCTTACCATATTCTTTACTACTGGATCAGGGTGGTAGTACGTTACCGCGCCGGGATCGGTATTATTGGTTTTGGTTTTACCAAGCTTTTTCCCACGCAAATGCCATACCCATCATTGGGCTTGCTTAATAGTAATTTTGGCGATTTTACTGCCCAAAAAATATACTGGCTTTCGGTTGGTGTAGTGCCATGGTATCAGGTTTTTGGTGGCGTGGTCGAAATTGTTGCCGGCTTGCTGCTTTTCTTCCGGAAAACCAGTACCTATGGAGCTATACTTTTAGCAGCAGCGCTAGGCGATATCACCTTTGTAAATTATGCCTACGATGGCGGTGTACACGTATATGCCTTTTATTTTGTGCTGCTCGGTTTGTTTATCGCGGCCGACGATTTTCGTAAATTATACAACCTGCTCATTCTCGAACGGTATACCGTTCCCTTCAGGATTTATCCCGATTTCAGAAAGCCGTGGCTTAAATACAGTCGTATTACCTTAAAGGTGCTCACTTTTGTAATCTTTTTCGGCGTGCTTACCTATACCGAAGTCATTAATTTTAAATACGATCCCTATAAACAACCGGCAACTGCCGGGGTTAAAAAACTTAGAGGGAATTACCATGTAACCGAGTTTAAAATCAACGGAGAGGCGATTCCATTTAATCCGCTCGATTCTACCCGCTGGCAGGAGGCCACTTTCGAAAACTGGACTACGCTGACTTTCAAAATTAACCGTCCGGTGCTTATCGATCCGTCAAACGGTGGGGGTAGCCCGATGCGCGATATTCAGCGTACTTTCGAAATCAGCGGTGTTGCCGGAGGACAAAGGGCGTTTCATTACTATGCTGATACTGTAGATAAAGTACTTTACCTGCAGGATAAAAATGTGATGGCTTTAAGGGGCAGACCAAAAGATGCTGATAAGACAAAAGAGGCGAAACCAAAAGGAGATAACTGGATCAGTAAAACGGCTTGGCAGCACATCGGTGATGAAAATAAAATGATCGATAAAGCGGCCTGGTCTACCCGCAGGGATCGTGAGTTTGCTGAAAAACCAAGAGAAGTGAAACGCCACCGGATGGTATTGAAATACGATACTACGGATGGTTCGAGGGTGATTCTTTCGGGGATTAACGAACGCAAAGATTCGATTTATGTGGTACTAGATCGTTATGATAGACAATATGTACTGCCAAAGAGCACTTTGAGCGCAGGTAAATATTAAGGCGATGAACAAAAAAACGGTACGAATACTGGCATTTCCGGTAGCTTTGCTTTTGATGTCGCTAAAAACGACTTTTATACCCAGGCAGGCTCAACTGCCCTTAACTGACAGCTTAAAGCGACCGGCTAAATTTGGTTTTGGCCGGCCGGCTACCGCTCAGGAAATCGCAGTCTGGGATATCGACGTTCGCCCGGATGGGAAAGGATTGCCGGCAGGACAGGGAAATGTGAAAACCGGCAAGACGTTGTATGCGCTTAAATGTGCAGTATGTCATGGTGCTGAGGGTACCGAAAAGGCCGGCGTAAAACTTCCGGGAAATGCTTTGGTTGGCGATACATCGGCCACCAGCAAGCCTAAAACTATTGGTAACTACTGGCCTTATGCCACAACTTTGTTCGATTATATGCGCCGCGCCATGCCTTACAATCTTCCCGGATCCCTGAGTAATGATGAGGTTTACAGCATAACGGCCTATTTGCTCAATGCCAACAAAATTATCAAAGCAGATGTGGTGCTCGATGCCAAAAACCTGTACAAAGTGGTAATGCCAGCTAAAAAACTGTTTATTATGGACGATCGTAAAGGAGGCCCTGAAATAAAATAATGGAAAAGAGCAGGAATAATAATCAGGAAACAGCCACTGGTAAAATCAGCAGGCGTACATTATTGGGAGGAGTAATTGCTGCTGCAGTTTTGCCTGTACAATCGCTCTTTGGCGATGAAATACAGACTGAAACAACTGCGCTAGCGGATATTGCCGACGATCCGACCAAAATCGTAGGCCCCGGGCCAAGCTCTTTGGGTAAACGCTCAACATTTGAGCAGCCACTGCGCAAACCTTCCGATATTTCTTCGCGTACCCCATTGCAGGATCTGCACAGTACCATTACCCCGGCCGATCTCCATTTTGAACGCCATCATGCAGGTATTCCAACCATCGACCCTGCAAAACATGAATTGCTCATTCATGGACTGGTCGATAATCCGATGAAATTTACCCTTGCCGATATCAAAAGATTTCCATCTGTTACCCGTACCTGTTTTATCGAATGTGCCGGAAATTTCCGTACAGGTAAAGCCGAAATGACCCCGCAGGATATCCTCGGCCTTACAAGTCAGAGCGAGTGGACAGGGGTAATGCTCTCCACTATATTTAACGAGGTTGGCGTTAGTGATAAAGCCAAATGGTTTTTAGCCGAAGGTTCAGATGCAGCGGTGATGACCCGTACCATCCCCGTAGCAAAAGCCTGGGATGATGCCATGATTGTTTATGCCCAGAATGGTGAGGCCATGCGGCCTGAGCAGGGTTATCCCATGAGATTACTTTTACCCGGTTTTGAAGGTAACATGAATATCAAATGGCTAAGGCGTATTGAACTTTCGGACGAACCCTACATGACCAGGGAAGAAACTTCAAAATATACTTACGCGGTAAAAGATAAAATCAGAATGTTTAGCTTTGAATTGGATGCGCGTTCCATCATTACCTATCCATCTTACCCGCAAAAGATAAATAAGGGCTGGGTAGAAATCCGAGGAATTGCCTGGAGTGGTAGGGGGAAGGTAGAAAAGGTAGAAGTAAGTACGGACGGGGGAAAAACATGGCAACTGGCCAATTTGCAGGAGCCAGTGCTAAGTAAAGCACATACTTATTTTAGGTGCCTGTGGGATTGGAAAGGCGAGGCTACTGAAATCTTAAGCCGTGTTACCGATGAGACCGGATACTTACAGCCAACTTTAGCACAATTGGTAGAAGCCCGTGGTGTAAACCTGGGGGGGTACCACATGAATCCCATTACTGCATGGCAGATCAAAAATGACGGAACCGTTCTATTTAAACCGGAAACCATAAAATAACCAAATGAAACCAGAAAAACGGGATTATGATGCAATAGTAGTAGGATCGGGGCCAAATGGATTGGCTGCGGCCATCCTTTTGCAGCAGCAGGGGCTTTCCGTTTTGATAATAGAAGGTAAAGAGGTGATTGGGGGCGGACTCAGCTCGGCCGAACTCACTTTGCCTGGCTTTACGCACGATGTATGTTCGGCTATTCACCCTATGGCAGTGGCTTCGCCCTTTTTTAAAACCTTGCCTTTGGCTGAGCATGGATTGGAATACCTGCAACCTGTTTTGGCTGCTGCTCACCCTTTTGATGATGGTAGTGCAGCCATAGTGGATCATGCTATCCAAAAAACTGCTCAATACCTGGGGCGCGATGCCAAAACCTATACTTCCCTGATGGAAAACATCACGACAGCATGGCCGCTGATCGATGAGGATGCTTTAGGACCTTTACATTTCCCTAAGCACCCATTGGCAATGGCTGGTTTTGGATTAAAAGCGCTGAGCAGTGCCACAGGTTTTGTTAAGCGTTTTAAAGAAAAGCATGCCCGCGGACTTTTTGCCGGAATGGCTGCACATGCCATACAACCATTAAGCAATTTAAGCACTACAGCCATTGGTCTGGTATTAATGGCCTGCGGACATCTTAAAGGATGGCCGATACCTAAAGGTGGATCAAAATTTATTGCAGAGGCATTGGCGGGTTACTTTAAATCGCTGGGCGGAAAAATCGAAACCGGAACTTTTGTTACTTCGCTAGGTCAATTACCTTCTGCCCATGCAGTGCTTTTTGATGTAACCCCGAAACAACTTTTGCAAATAGCAGGGCATAAATTCTCCAGTATTTACAAATGGCAGCTCGAGCGTTACCGTTACGGTATGGGGGTGTTCAAAGTAGATTGGGCCTTGGATGGACCTATCCCATTTACTGCCGAAGCATGCCGAAGGGCAGGTACCCTGCATTTGGGCAATACTTTCGAAGAAATAGCCGAAGGCGAACTGATGACCAGTAAAGGCAGGCAGGCAGAAAAACCCTTTGTGCTTTTGGCTCAGCAGAGTTTGTTCGATGCATCGCGCGCTCCAGAAGGAAAACAGACGGCCTGGGCCTATTGCCATGTTCCCAACGGATCTGAGCAGGATATGACCGCCCTGATCGAAAATCAGGTAGAACGTTTTGCCCCAGGCTTTAAAGATTTAATCCTTGCAAAACACACCATGAACACCCAGCAGATGGAAGCACATAACCGAAACTATGTCGGCGGGGATATAAACGGAGGGATACTAGATCTTGGACAATTGTTTACCCGTCCGGCTTTAAGGTGGTCGCCATATAAAACGGCTGCCAAAGGCCTATACATCTGCTCGTCATCTACCCCGCCTGGAGGTGGAGTACATGGCATGTGTGGCTACAATGCCGCAAAAAACGTATTAAAAGATATTTTCAACATAAAAATCAGATAACCACAGAGAAAAACTATGTCAACACAGAACAGTGCTACGGGAACTACCGGAGCTTTAACAGACGCAGGTATAACACCCGACAAAAAAACATTTTTACGATCGCTTACCGAAGATTGGTGGGCCGTAATATTAGGAACAATTATTATTGCCACCGTACTTTATTTAACCAATAACGGTACTACAATTACGCTGCCCGCCTATAAATGGGCTACTTCCGAAGACCTATTCGGTAAAATCCTTTCAGGCCAGAATTTATTACTCATTTTAGAAACCGGCGCAGTTTTTCTGGCACTTGCGGCTATTGCAATTGGCATTTCAGGTGGTAATGTAGCCAGGTTTGCTGCAGGTTTTTCACTGATCTACTTTTTTGCCATCATATCTTTCATTATTGCTGGCAACAAAAACGTATCTTATTTCGGATTGGAATATGTGGTGTTCGCCTTGCTCATCGGTATCGTTTTGGGTAATGTGGTAAAGCTGCCTGATTGGTTAAAAGAAGCCGTTCGTTCCGAATTTTACATTAAAACCGGCCTTGTAATTTTAGGAACCACCATTTTATCTGCCGATTTGATCAAAGCAGGCTTGCCTGGAATTGTGCAGGCAGTTATTGTGGTAACAGCAGTTTGGTTTTTCTCATTATGGTTAAGCCGTAGGTTAAAGGTAGACGATGAATTCGGAGTAATCTTGGCCTCAGCGGTATCCATTTGTGGTGTTTCTGCTGCTATAGTTGCCGCAGGGGCCATTAATGGCGATAAACGCAAGTTGTCCTATGTAACTACGCTGGTATTGATTATGGCCATCCCGATGATGATCATCCAACCCTGGGCGGTAAAGTATTTTCATATTCCGGATGTAATTGGTGGTGCCTGGCTGGGTGGAACATTAGATACCACTGCAACGGTTACAGCGGCTGGCGATCTGGTTGGACCAATCGCAGTTAAAGCAGGGGTCATTGCCAAATTCTCGCAGAATGTATTTATTGGGGTAGCAGCATTTTTTATCGCCATCTGGTGGGCCTATAAAAAACCAAAAGCAGAAAATGGTGAGGTTTTAATTAAAGCCGAAAGTCCCGGACTTAAAATTGTATGGGAGCGATTCCCGAAATTTGTGCTCGGATTTGTTGCTGCATCGCTAGTATTCTCTTTCCTGCTGTCGCCAGCAACCGCAAAAAGTGTTGCACCAACCTTAAACGGATTGCGTACGGTTTGGTTCGCCATTGCCTTTATCTCCATTGGTATGGAAGCTAAATTTTCATCGCTGGTTAAATTGCAAGGCGGCCGGCCGGCATTTACTTTTGTTACGGCCCAAATTTTTAACATCTTCTGGACCGTGCTGTGGGCATATATCCTGTTCGGGGGTTATCTGTTCCCGGTACCGGATTTTAAATAAACAGATGCAAATTGGGCTCTTTTAATGACCAATAAGCTCAAATGACGAACTTTTTATTCGCCAAGCACCAGTTTGGCATAAAACACAACTTAAAACCCGCTGACTTATCATAAGTCAGCAGGTTTTAAGTAAAATCTATTACAAGAGCTGGGCCTAGATTTCTACTGGTAGAGCAGCGCTTACATGGGTATGATCAGGCGATAGGATAAAAACACACATAGAGAAAAAACAATAGGCTAAAAACTCAGTCATTTTGGCATTGCCATTTTGCAGACATATCAAATTCATGCGCAGACTTCATCAAAAGGCTGGTGGATCAAACAATTACATTTCCTGTTGATGCAAAAACTTTTGAGCATATTTCGTGGATTGATTCCAGCTTGCTTTAACATGGCGTATTTGCGTTTTGTCTTCTTAAATGCTTTTGATCAATATACCCAATAATGCAGCGATTACAATGATATGCGGTTCCTGGATTTTCTTTACATAAACCAAAGCAACAGCTGCTCCGCCGGCAATAAGGGCAGTAGGGATATCGGTGATTGAGCGTGTTGCGATAACAACGACCGATCCGACGAGCGCTCCGATTACTGCAGTCGTGATTCCGTCAACAAAAGCTTTAATACTTTTATTCTTGGCAATCTTGTTAAAATACGGAGCCAATACCACTGTAAACAGAAAACAGGGTAAGAAAGTCGACAGTGCTGCCAACTGCTACTGCATCCACGAACTGGGCTTCGCTCAACCAGTGATATTCGTTGACAACACCACTATGTAGAAAAGGTACTATTGCCAGGCCGCTTCCGAAAACAAAGGTTCCCGCTTTTAGAAAGAACAGGCTGATGTCGATCAAAGTATTTTTCGAATAATCCCAAAAACCTATTCCCGTAGCTACAAGCATAGGTAATGAGGCCCGTCTTTTCATCCACGTTGGTGGGACTTTTACCACCATATAAAGCAGGCCACAGGCCATAAATAACAATACCTGTTCCTGCTGGGTCATTATGGTAACGGCAATTGCTATCAGATAGAAAAGCCAAAGCATCCAATTGGCTTTCATCGCTGATGAATTGATTTTGCCCACCGATTTGAGCGTCAATTTATAGGCGCTGATGGCAATAATACCGATCACAGCAGCGCCAACCCCATAAAAAACCTCCTGCACCCAGCTCAGGCCGCTATAGGATTGATATACCATGCCTAACAGTACAACCATAATAAATGAGGGCATCACAAATGCAAGTCCTGCAAGTGTGGCGCCCAAGAGCCGATAATGCACAAATCCAATGTAGATCCCCAATTGTGCCGCCAATGGGCCCGGCGCGAGTTGGGCCAGTGCCAGTCCTTCTTTGTATTCCTCTTCACTCAGCCATTTCCGCTCCTCCACAAGATCGCGGTGCATGTAACCAACCAGGGCAACCGGTCCACCGAAGCCCCAGGCACCCAGTTTTAGGAAATATAGGGTGATTTCCCTCAATGTATATTTTTTTGGTTTCATATCAAAAAGCAATTCCAAATTGAAAACCGGCGGTGAAAGATGCAGGTTTGTCGTTACCAAAACGAACAGGTAATGGCACTGCAGCAAATAAGCTGGCGCCCTTGCCTTTGATAACCGTTTTGTTTATCACCGGCGTCAGTCCATATCTACCCGAGGTCTCAAAAGCTGCCCGCCCTGCCAAAGTCCAGCTTTTGCCCAAAGCGAATAATACTCCGGGATGAAAAGTAAAATTGGCCATTTTGCTACTACCGTTCTCAACTCTGATCGAAGGCACGAATTCCGCGGAAAAGCCGATTTTCTGGCTTTTCCAAATATTGATGCCAACAGGCATTCCTACCACATAATGATCTCCAAAATTAGTATCAGTGCCTGCACTGCTAAAGGTGATTATAGGATGGAGGATGCCCACATAACCGGCAATCCTGGGGTAGCTCTGAACTGGGATCGTTTGCGCTTTTGAGTCAAATGCAATCAGCAGAAACAGAAATAATAAAATCGTAGGGGTGAATCTCATGAATAAAACTTTTTTTATGCAAGTTTATCCATGTTTGTGGGAGCAAAATTGTATTGGTTTAACTTTTGGTCTGAATTTTACTTTTCCGCAGTTTTCGGTATGCTGACGGGCTCTGCCCGGTAACCTTTTTAAAAATCCGGTTAAAATGGCTTTGATCCGAAAAACCGGTTAGATAAGCGATCTCGGTCAAACTGTGATTGGTTATTTCGATAAGCTCAAGAGCCTTCCCAATTCGGATTTTGCGCATATAATCGCCAAAACTCAGGTTATCAAAGTGCTTGGAAAACTCCCTGGAAAGATAAGCCGGATTGATTTCCAGTTCCTCTGAGGCTTGCTGTAAACTTAAAAACATATTGGTGTCCAACTGGTCCTGAATCATCTCTTTTAACGTTTGGGCCCATTCCGGAGTCTTTTTACTCCGGTCTTGCTTCAGGTATTGATGGTAAACCTGCAGCAATAATTGCTCAACAGGCCCATCTTGCGAGTGCTTCCTTTTGAACAAGTGCGTAGCCCAGCTATAAAGACCGTCATAGATGATCATGCCTATTTTTAAAAGTTCCTTGTCATCGCAGATATTAAACGCAAGGCCAGAAAAGATCGCTTCCAGACCAGCAGCCTGGGAGGCGAAGTCATGGCGATCAGTATCTGCACCCCGGACAATATGGGCCATTCGTGCTAAAGCGGGATCTTTCAACTGGTGTTTTTTGATGATATAATCAAAAGTACACTGGTCCTGATAATGAGAATATTCGACCTCAGGTAAATCAAAGGGGATGGCGTCCAGTTTTTGGGCTTCTGCCATTACCTGGGCATAGGGCACATAAATTATTTCCGCATCTGGATCGACAAAACGTTTGATCAGCCAAGGGCATGCAATCCGGTCAATTTTAGGGCGTTCACGGGTAATCCATTTCATAGGACTAAAAATAATATTTTTAATAAATAGATCAGCAGGGTTCTAGGACTATGCCCGCATGTTTTAAGGAGAACGCGCCTGGAACCTAATCAGGAACGGAAATAACATTACAAGAATTGCGTCCTGAATTTACACGTTGGATGGTCTGATAAGGGGCACCTACCTAATTTTCCCGTCTGCATATGTGGAGCATCTACAGGCTTAGATTCCGGAGACCCTTTTTGCCGCAGGAAGATCATTAAAATGACAATCAATGCAACGGAAAGGAATTCACTCTAACAATTTGATAAGCAATTTTGTTCTTGGAATTAAAAAGCCAATGGTTATCCAGTTTACATATGAAAGAATAACTGTATTGAGAACGTTGTAGAGAATCTGTTATTAAATTCATTTAAGTGGTCAGCAACTAAAAAACCAACAATAATGGGGAAGAACCAGTTTCATTGAAATATGTAATTTAGCCTATGATAATTTTCCGTAAAGCTCAAAAAAAAAGGCGTCGGGGTGATCCGATTAAATTTTGAATGTTTTGCATATTTTTCTTAAGTTAGACTATGGAAAAAACATTGAAAAATTGATGAAAGTATAAGCTCGGATGAGTTTGGAATTATGCCGTTTTGGCACGAAAATAGGGCTTCCCTTTGCAGTAACCAGGCTTTTTTGAGCTCTCGTAACTGTTTGTAGTATAGTATTTTACGAGGTTATTGGATGATTCCTGCCATCCCGACTTAAAAGGATTTAAAATCCCTTAAAAACCTTCTAAATTCATCATTTAGAGGGTTTTTTGTTTTTACCCTATTTCTGCGCTAAAAACATCCAAGCGTTAGCATCTATTCTCGTACCAAAATCTTATTTTATCCATTGTAAATGCTGGCTTTCAATACAATGATCAACTGCTGAAGAAAAAAGTACAGGATTTTACGAAAAAAACATTCTATTTAATTAGATTTGGAATGTATCCAAAGAAATACCCCTTTTGATGGGGAGCTTTTAATGCAATAATCAATGACCCGGACTATCCTATTTATTATTTTTCTTTTTGCTTCCCTAAATGTTGTCCAGGCTCAAGAGAGCTTTATCGGAGACATTAACTATCAACTGTTGGAAAAGTACGTTGACCTTGCCCTAAAAAATTATCCCAAAAGGAAAATGTTCAAGGCCAGCGAGCTGAGTGCCAAGGCAAAAATTGGCGTAGCCAAGGCAACCTATCTCGATGCCTTTACCGCATCTTATAATTATAGTCCAAACAATGCCGCCAGGTACAATACGGCAAACCCTTACACTTTAAATGGGATACAGTTTGGTATCTATTTCAATTTGGGCATACTGTTCCGCACGCCAGCACTGGTTCGCCAGGCCAAGGAGGAACATAACGAGAAATTCTTTCAGGCACAGGAATACGATATCCTGCTAAAATCTGAAGTGAAGAAGACCTATTTTGAATATCTTAGGGAAGCTGCCGACCTACGGGTTAAGGCGCAGACCTATATAGACAATAAAGCAGCCAGCGACGGTTTGAGATACAAATTTGAGAAAGGCGAATCTACCCTTGATGATTATACCAAGGCCAAAACCCTAACTTCCTATGCCAATTCGGAAAGGTTGCTTGCAGAGCTCAATCTCTTAAAGGCAAAAGAATCGCTTGAAGCACTGATCGGCGAAGTACTGGAAAATGTGAAATAAAAACGGATGAACATACAGAAATCCTTAGAAACAATAAAAAGATACAAGTGGATGATCCTTACGGTTTTCATCCTGACCATGGTTGTGGGTTTTTTCTTCCTCAGAAACCTGCCGCACGATTACAGGTCTGAAGCAAAACTTTCAACCGGACTGCTGGATCCCTCCAGACAACTGGCCCCAGATAATGCCAGCTATACAGGGCCTGATGTAATTATAAAGCTTAATCAGCAGTTTTCTACCATCATGGACATCATGAAGATGCCCAAAAACATCAGTTTGCTTTCTTACAGGTTAATATTACACGACCTGAAAGATCAAAAAGCAGCTTTTAGGCCTTGGAGTGAAGAACTAAAGGGCTTAAGTGCCCAGCAGCGTACAGAAGCGATTGCCATTTTTGAAGAACGGCTAAACAGAAAGCAGGTGCTTACACCCTTAGATACGGGTAGGGTAAGGCTTTATCAAATGGTTACCTCTATGGGCTATGATGAAAAGAGCATAGGCAAAAAACTCGATATCAGCCATGAGCAGAACAGTGATTTCATCTCGGTAGCCTTTACCTCCCACAATACACTGCTTTCGGTTTTTGTGGTCAATACGCTTTCAAAAGATTTTATCAATAATTATAGTGTAGAGCAGATCGGTAATAAAAATACCGCAATTGTGGTATTAGATTCGCTGCTTAAAAAGAAGGAAGCGGTAATGAATGACAGGATACGCCAGTTGAAAGACTATAAGATCCGAAATGGCGTACTGAACCTGGATAAGCAGTCGCAGATTGTTTATCAGCAGATTACCGATAACGAAACCCGAAAAAACCAGGCCCTGATTGATAAACAGGCAGCGCAGGCCGCATTGAAGAGTGTTAATGAAAAATTGGCGAGCAGATCCAATGATAAGTACCTCGGTGCTGAAGTGTTAGAAGATAACCGGGCAATCATCAGCATCAAAAATAAGATACAGGCAGCAGAAGATGTTTATTTACGGAATGGATACAAGGCCGCCGATAAAAAAACAGTTGATTCATTGCAGCAGCAGCTCAGCTCTAGGCTCATCAAGTCGAATGACCAGTATGTTAGCGATCCGCTTATTGCCAAACAGAGCTTGGTGCAACGCCGAATCTCTTTGGGAATAGAGATTGAAAGGGCAACAGCAGGGATAAATGATATTGATAGGGAACTGGCCAAGCTCAATGCAAAGTTCAGCGGAATGGTTCCTTTTGATGCGGGCGTACAGGATTTTGAACGCAATGCCGATGTGGCAACGAAAGAATACCTGGAAATCCTGTCCCGCTATAATCAGACAAGTCTGGATAAAAATATTGGTCTACGATTACAGTTGGTGCAGGAAGGCATTCCCACAACACCAGAAAACTCTAAAAAACTAATATTCCTTGCCCTTAGTGCCATTGCCAGTTTAGCCATCTGTTTTTGTACCCTGTTCTTGTTATCGGTTTTAGACCGTTCGATAAATAATGGGGCCGAACTGCGCTCAGCGCTACAGGCAAAACTGATCGGCGAATTGGGATTTATTGATGCCGATCCGAATAATACTACTAAGATATGGACTGAAAGGCAGCCTGAGGGATCGTTTGCGGTGTTTAGGAACCAGCTCCGTACACTGCGTTTTGAGCTGGACAGTTTGCTCTTCAAAAACAACCACAAGGTATTGGGATTAACTGCTGCCAATTCTTCGGCTGGTGATGCCTTTACGGTGATCAACCTGGCTTATGCTTTTGCGGCTATGGGCAAAAATGTTTTACTGATTGGTGGGCAGGAATTGATTTCTACCTTGAAAAAACTGGATATTGCCGCCGATCAGACCATTACTGCGGTACTGCAAGGCACATCTGTTAGCGAAACCAAACCTTTTTCTTTTGTGAAAAATGATTTGGAAGGCCGCTCACTACTTGAAATCAGGGACAGGGCAGGACTTTCTGAAACTTTCGATCATTTAAGGAGCCGTTTTGATCTGATCCTTATCGATTTTGAACCTTTAGAAGAAGGGAAGGGTAACAGGGAATGGATTTCGATGGTAGACCAGTACACCGCTATATTTACCGCAGGTTCGACGCTGAATGAACAGCAGAAAGCAAAACTGGTAGAGTTGAACAGAGATGAAAAGTTTGCCGGCTGGATGATAACAGGGGTAAAACAACCATAGGCAGGCCCAATGCACAATAGGTTAAATGCATATATTCTAGACCATAAAAAAAAGATAGTTTTTTTTATCATCTCACTCTGCCTTTCGGTGTTGGTGGTAGGCTCTACCTATTCGTTTGGATTGCTGGGGCCACTGTCGGTACTGGCCATTGCGGGGCTGGGCATCTTTATGGTCAGCTTGTTCCGCAATCCACGTACAGGGGTTTGGGTATATCTGGTTTATTGTTTTGTGCTGGGTTTTCTGGTAAAATATTTTCTGCAGATCCCGGTAGGTTTGGCACTGGATGGGATATTGCTGTTAACCTGGGCCAGCATACTGGTTCATATGAAAAATTTCGATTGGAGCAGGCTCAGAAACGAACATGTATTATTTTCCCTGGTCTGGTTTGCCATCAGTATTTTGCAGCTTCTAAATCCCTATGGGGGAAGTTTTTTGGGCTGGTTCAATGAACTCCGCTTTGCGGCCCTAAGCTGGCTGCTTGTTGCGCCATTTGTTTTTCTGCTCTTTAACAGGATAGCCGATCTCAACCGCTTTATTACAGGTATTTTGCTGCTTTCACTGGTAGCTACTTTATATGGAATGAAGCAGCTTTATCTGGGGCTTTCGCAGGGCGAACAGATCTGGATGAACGCAGGAAACGCAGGTACACACATCATAAACGGAAAGCTAAGGGTATTTTCAATGTATTCGGATGCAGGCCAGTTCGGTGCCTCTCAAGCCATTATGGCGGTTATCGCCCTCACATTGGCCGCTGGACCGTTCAGCTTTGTAAAAAAAGTAACCTTTGCCTTTTTTGCACTCGTTTTTCTGTATGGCATGGCCATATCCGGAACAAGGGGGGCGCTGTTTGCATTGGCGGCAGGACTTGTGGCCTCACTTTTTTTAAGCAGAAATTTTGCGGTACTCGTGGTGGGCATGATTTTTTGCGCAGCTGGGTTTGGGCTGTTGAAATATACGGATATTGGAGACCATATTTTCCAGGTGCACCGCTTGCGTACTGCGCTCGATCCAAAGGATGCCTCATTGGCCGTTAGGCTGGAAAACCAACATAAACTGAGTTACCTGCTTGATGAACTGCCCTTTGGCGCAGGCCTTGGCATGAGCGGGATGAACGGTACCACTTATAATGCAGACCGGCCGATAGCCAATATACCACCCGATAGCTACTGGGTGAAAGTTTGGGTAATGTACGGTGTGGTGGGGCTAAGCATTTGGTTTGCGCTAACCTGTTATATTATAGGGAAATGCGGGGGCATTGCCTGGAAAATCCGCGACCCAAAATTAAGGGTCAAAATGATAGCGCTCACCGCTGGCACCGTAGCCTGTTTTATCTGCAGCTATGGCAACGAGGTGATGAACGGCATGCCTTCGTCGGTAATTATGTTTATGTCTTGGGCTTTTATTTTTATCGCACCGGGACTCGATAGGCAGCAAATACAACTGGAAACTGATGGAACTGATATATAACATTACACATGTGCTGCTCTGGATACTGGCAATTTACCTGTCGTTCAACTGCTTGTACCTAGCTTTTTTTGCAGTAGCAGGGCTCTTCCCATTAGCCAGTGCCAAAAAGGATTCGGAAAGTTATAAGAAAATAGCAGTACTGTTTCCAACCTACCGGGCCGATGAGGTGATTATGGACAGCGTAAAATCAGCACTTGCGCATACCTATCAAGGAGAATTTGCAACTATTGTAATCGCAGATGGCTTAAAGCAGGAAACTTGTGCACAGCTGAGGGCACAAGGGGCAGAAGTGATAGAGGTGTTTTTTGAAAAAAGTACCAAGGGGAAAGCACTTCTTGAAGCCATGGAAAATTTAAAGCACAGGGGCTTCGATATTGCTTTTGTGCTTGATGTAGATAACCTGATGGGCGCAGATTGCTTGAACTGTGTCAATAGTGCCGCTCAACAGGGCCATAAGGTGATCCAGCTGCACCGCACGGCAAAAAACCTCGATAGCAGTTTTGCGTTTCTGGATGCCTGCAATGAAGAAGTGAATAACCGGATTTACCGGAAAGGGCAGGCGGTAATGGGCTTTTCTCCAGCATTAATCGGTTCGGGGATTGCATTTGATTTTGCCTATTTTCACTCCCTGTTAAAAAATATAGGAGAAACCTTGGGTGAGGACAAGAAAATGGATTTTTTGATAGCTGCCGACCGTTCAGCGGTTCTCTATCTTGATGATGTATTTGTTTATGATGAGAAAGTGGGCGATGCAGCGGTTTTTACTGCACAAAGAACCCGGTGGATAGCATCACAGATCGAATTTATAAAGGAGTATGCCACCGAAGGGTTAGTTAAACTGTTTAAGGGCAATATTGGTTTTTTCAATAAAACTTTGCAAACCCTGCTCATGCCCCGTATTTTATTGCTTGGATTACTTTTTGTTATGGCAGCACAATCATTTTTTAATCCACTTGGGCCTGGGAAAGGCTTATGGCTCCTTTTGTTCAGTGCAATCTGTCTGACCTTATTGATCTCGGTACCCGGACGCTTTTACAGGGACAAGAGGCTTTACATCGCTGTGCTGCAAATACCAAGGGCAATGATCGGGATGCTTATCGCCCTGCTGAGTATCGGGAAGGTAAAACGATCGAATATGGCCACGCCGCACCAGCATACCACTTTTTCAAAACCTAAAACCTAACATTATGCCAATATTGTTACTACTCATTATCGGTGCTGTTGCTGGAATTTTTGGCTTTATCAGGGGAATGAAAACACCAAACCAAAAAACATAAGCCAATGTCTATTTTAAAGAACAGGGATATCATCATTGTAGGGCAACAGCCTTGGGATACTACCATTGGCAGCAATTGTAAAGATCTGGCGGTGGAGTTTAGCAAGCACAACCGCGTGCTGTATGTGAATGCGCCTTTAGACCGGAAAACCAGTTTGCTGCAGCGCAGTACAGCAGGTGTAAAAAAGAGGTTGCATATTATTGCAGGCAAAGAAGAAGCCCTGGAGAAAATATCTGCCAACCTGTGGGTGTATTATCCGCGTGTGCTGGTAGAATCGGTTAACTGGGTAAGGTTCAATAGCTTGTTCAGGTGGTTGAATAAGATCAATAATGTAAGGTTTGCAAAATCAATTAAGGATGCGGTTAAGGAACTGGGTTTTGAAAACTTCATTTTATTTAACGATAATGATATTTTTAGAAGTTATCATTTAAAAGAACTGTTAAATCCAGCCGTAAGCATTTATTACTCCAGAGATAATGTGGTGGCCACGCCATATTGGAAACGCCATGGCAGTTACATGGAGCCTGAACTGATCGGCAAAAGCGATTTATGCGTGGCCAACTCTGTATACCTGGCCAATTATTGCCGGAAATATAACCCTAATGCCTTTTATGTAGGCCAAGGCTGTGACCTCACACTTTTTAACAGCAGCGATACCTTAGCGGTGCCCCAAGACCTTTCATCCATTAAAAAGCCGGTTTTAGGATATGTGGGTGCACTGCTATCCATAAGGCTCGATGAAAATATCCTGTTATATCTGGCAAAGCAGCGGCCAGACTGGAATATTGTATTGGTAGGACCGCAGGATGAAGACTTTAGTAGGAGCGAGCTTCATAAACTGAATAATGTATATTTTTTGGGTCCCAAAAGCCCTGATGCGCTGGCTTCTTATATCAAAGGTTTTGACGTTTGCCTTAATCCTCAGGTAATCAATCCGCTTACCATCGGAAATTATCCCCGTAAAATTGATGAGTACCTGGCCATGGGCAAGCCGACCCTAGCCACTAAAACCGAAGCGATGGATATATTTAAAGATCACGTTTATCTTGCCGATACCAAAGAAGATTATCTGCAGTTGGCAGAAAAAGCACTTGCTGAGGATCATCCGGATCTCGCCCAAGAGCGGATCAAGTTTGCTGCTACGCATACCTGGGAGGCCAATGCCCAGGAAATATACAAAATGATAAATAAGATCGAAGGAGGTTTGATCATTTCAGGGGAGTAATTCCAATAAAACAGTAGCTGTATCCCAAATTGTTCAACATACCGTAAATTTAAGCCAACTATGCCCTTAACCTCTATTATAACTGTTAATTTCCATCAGGAAGAAGTAACTATCGATTTGCTTAAGTCGATAGCAAGCGCTTATCATGGCGGAAACGTAGAAGTTATATTGGTCGATAACGGGGCAGATAAGGATCAGGGTGATATCTTTAGCCCGTACTTTGAAAATATCAAATATATCCGTTCAGGCGAAAACCTTGGCTTTGCCGGTGGCAACAATCTGGGCATCAAGCAGGCCTCTGGAGATTATATCCTCCTGTTGAACAACGATACCGAAATACCTGCAGGATGTGTAGAAGCCATGCAGACGGAACTCGATAGCAATGAAAAAATTGGCCTGATATCGCCGCTGTTACTTTATTTTGATCAGAATGATCTGGTTCAGTATGCAGGCTTTACGCCTTTAAACTATTTTACCGGCAGAAATGCCTACATCGGCCAGTTTGAGCGAAACAGCGGGCAATTTACGCAGACCTACAAAACTGCCTTTTGCCATGGTGCAGCGGTAATGTGCCGCAAGCACGATCTGTTGAACGCAGGACTAATGGATGAAAATTATTTTCTGTACTACGAGGAACTCGATTGGTGTGAGAAATTCAAACGGATAAGTAAAGAAATCTGGTTTACCGGAAAAACGCATGTTTATCATAAAGAATCGGTCAGCGTAGGGAAGGAAAGCCCAATTAAGGTATATTTTATGACCAGAAACAGGATGCTCTTTATCAGAAAAAATACCGGATGGGCAACCAACTTGCTGTTCTCGCTGTATTTTTGTCTTATCGCCTGTCCTAAAGCGGTACTTTCTTATTATGCACATGGTAGGGCTGATCTGGCCAAGTGGGTGCTCAAAGGGCTTTGGTGGAATTTCACGCACAAGCGCAGCAGTGCAGATTTGGGCATGGTATTGCCCTAAAAGTTTTTACCTTAATCTTTTCAATGTAGCAGAAACGGCATATCTGGCCAGCAGAAATGTTGATCTCAAATAACCGATGCCCTCACTTTTCCTAAAAATATTCCAGGTATATCCTATAGCCTGGAGTTTATTGGAAGATACCGAGTTTTTTCTAACCCTGTAGAAAGCCAGGGTTTCATTGATGCCATAACCAGTACCGTTTTTTTTCAATATCTGGAGCAGGAAAATCCAGTCTTCGTGCCCGGCCTGGCCGAACTGCAATTCGCCTATGGCCGCCTTTAATATCATGGAGGTTGAAAAAATTACCACATTATGGGCCAGCAGGCTGTTATAAACAACTGTAGCAGGAACAGGGATCTGCGCGGAAATAACCTTTCCTTCCTCATTAATCCTTTTATAGCTGCAGAAGGTTAAGGGCAATCCTTTTTCTTCCATAAAGCTTATTTGACGGGACAGCTTATCCTTGAACCAGATATCATCACTGTCTAAAAATGCAATGTATTTTCCCCTTGCCGCTGCCATGCCAATATTGCGGGCGTTTGATACCCCACCGTTTTCTTTTAAAGAGATCAGGTGTATGCCAGTGTGCTGCTCAGCATACACTTCTACAATTTTGCAGGTGTCATCAGTAGAGCGGTCATCCACAACAATCAGCTCCCAGTTTTTATATTCCTGGCTAACAACTGATTCAAGGGTTGCGCTGATAAAGGAAGCGGAATTATAGCAGGGGGTAACAATTGATACGAGTGGCTCCAAGCTGACGGGGGATTAAATATTTTGATAGGCCAAAATAACTAAAATTTTGGATAATGCATTTCAGCGCCGGTTAAATTGAAATAAAACCCTTACTTTAGGGCAGCTAGTTATGGATAGAAGACGTTTTGTAGTTAACCTGGTCTCCAATTTTTTCAGTGCGCTCTCTGGTGTGGGCATTTCCTTCTTTCTTACACCTTACATTGTAGAACATCTGGGCAGGGAAGCTTACGGATTCTTTCCACTGTCCAATAACTTTGTGATGTATGCCGGCATTATCACCACCGCATTGAACTCCATGTCCAGCCGATATATTACCATCAGCTTGGAAAAAAAGGATATCAAGGAAGTAAATGTGTATTTCAACTCTATCCTGTTTGGCAATATTGCCATTTCAGTAGGTTTTATTGCTTTAAGTGCCCTGTTTTGTCTATTCATCAATAATGTACTCGATATTCCGGGAGGCCTTTTAGAAGATGTGAGACTGCTTTTTGTGTTTATCTTCTTCAGCCTCGTTATCAATGTGTCCTCGGCTGTTTTTTCGGTGGCTGCATTTGCGCTCAATAGGTTCGATAGGCTTGCGTACATCAACATCATATCCAATGCGGTAAAACTCTGCGCAGTTGTGCTGCTGTTTTACTTTTTTAAGCCCAAAATCTATTTCCTGGGTGTGGTAACCGCACTTACGGCGGTGTATATGCTGTATGCCAATTACAGGCTGACCAAAAAACTGCTTCCGGAGGTGGTGATCGATAAGTCGTTTTTTTCTTGGAAAGCACTTTCGCTGGTTGCTGGCTTTGGTATGTGGAATTCAATTATCGCGCTCTCCAATGTAATCAATACCCAGTTAGATCTCTTAATCGCAAACCATTTTTTTGGAGCCTCTGGCATGGGTTTTCTCTCGCTCACCAAGTTTATCCCCAATGCCATTTATATCCTATTGGGAATTGTGGTACCTATATTTTTGCCCGAAATGCTGAAAGCTTATGCTCAGGATGATATGGTAAAGCTAAAGAAAACACTTGACTTATCATTCAAAGCTATTTTTCTGGTTGTGCTCTTGCCTTTGGCGGTGTTTTTTGTGTATGGAGGAGATTTTTTCAGGCTTTGGTTGCCTACACAAGATGCAGAGGCTTTACATCTGCTTTCAGTTATTACCCTTTTGCCTTTTATTGTACATGGAACAGTGGAAACAGTGCATCATGTTTTTGTGATTACCAACAAGTTAAAGGTAGCATCGATTTGGGGCATTTTTATTTCGGTATTAAACTTTGTGCTGGTAATATTGCTCTGCCTCTACAGCAGTTTAGGTATTTATGCTATTCCACTTGCAGCAGCCATAAGCGGTGTATTCAGTCACCTTACATTTACCCCGCTCTATGCAGCACACTGCTTAAAAGAGAAAAAGAGTTATTTTTTTTTAAAGATCATCAAAGGCCTGATTGGTTTTACCGTGCTTATTGCAGTAACCTACTGCTGGAAAAAAGCAGATCTGATAGCAGTGGGTTCTTGGGCCACATTTATTTTAAACTGTGCCATCATCGGTACTGTGCTGCTCATTATTACCCTGCCAGTACAGTTTAACCGTGCAACACTGATGGAGGGGTATAAAAGGATATTCAAAAAAGGAAAGATATGATACCAAAAATAATCCATTATTGTTGGTTTGGCAGGGGAGAGATGTCTGAACTTGTTCAAAGATGCCTGAGATCATGGGAAAAATATCTTCCCGGCTACCAGATTGTGGAATGGAACGAAGATAATTTTGATGTGAACATGTACCAGTATAGTGCAGAAGCCTACCGGGAGCGTAAATTTGCCTTTGTTTCAGATGTTTGCCGTTTGTATGCACTGAAAAGCATGGGCGGTATTTACTTCGATACGGACGTGGAGCTGCTGCGTTCTTTTGACGTGCAAATGCTCGATAGTGTTGCTTTTACAGGCTTTGAGGGTAATTTACTGCTTACTTCAGCAGTTATGGGAAGTGTAAAAGATAGTTCTTGGATAAATGACCTAATAACTTATTATGATGGAAGGAGTTTTTACTTAACGAACGGAAAACCGGATACAAAACCTAATACGGAAAGTATTACCGCGTTTATGAAAGTAAAAAAAGGACTGCGCCTGAACAACTCATACCAACAGCTTGATGGATATTGCACTATTTATCCCAGTGCATTTTTCAGTCCTAAAAGCTGGAAAACCCTAAAAATCAATATCACAGCAGATACCTATTGCATACATCATTTTGCAGCCTCCTGGATTTCAGATCAGGGAGACAGCGTTATTGGCAGGTTATCTAACCGTTTGCTTGGCAAAAGGATTTCTGATTTCCTCTCTGGTCTATACAGAAAGTTACTGCGCCGATAATCCTAACCCATTTATTTTGGGTTTCTGATGGCAATTTCTGCATTAAGCTCGGCCATTACCTGCCCAAGTACATGGTTTACTTCTTCTATCATCCTGTCTAGCTCAGCAGCTGGGGTGTTTTCATCACCCACCGCCTCAATTTCTCTGATGGTACGCTGAAGCGGAATAATGGCAAGATGATCAATGGTGGACTTGAGTTTGTGTGCCAGTTTGGAAACCTGTTGCATATCGCCGGCTGAGTGGGCCTGGTTTAGTTCTGCTAAAGAACCGGGCATCTGTCCGCAGAACATTTCGATCATTTTGGTCACAAAATCTTCCCGTCCCTTGCTAATTTCCCTCAGCCCATCCAGATTATACAAAGGTAGGTTGGGTTCAGGGGCAACAAGTGGCAATGGGGCAGCCTTTTTTTGGATCCAGTTGTCAACCATGCTGATAAGCAGCTCCTCATTAATGGGCTTAGTGATGTAGTCATCCATTCCGGCCGCCAAACATTTCTCCCGTTCGCCCTCTATGGCAGAGGCGGTAAGCGCAATAATTGCTCCCGCATAGCCCTTTTTTCTGAGGGCTTTGGTCGTATCATAACCGTTAAGTATTGGCATTTGGATATCCATCAGGATGAGATCGTAAACCTCATCTTCCAACATCTTAAGTGCTATTTCCCCATTTTCAGCAATAATTACCTGTGGGCCATAGCTAAGCAAAATGGTACTGGCTACCAGTCGGTTCATTTCATTGTCATCCACAATAAGAATCTTGCGTCCGGCAAATAAATCTTCATGATGAACAACCCTTGTTTCTGCAGGCATATCGGCAGCCTGTCCTTTCTGCAGTTTTACCACAAAGGAAATTTCAGAGCCCACATTTTTTTCGCTCTTTACCTTAAAGTAGCCACCCATCTGCGCAACCAGTTTCTGCGAGATGCTCATGCCCAGTCCGGTGCCACCATATTGGCGCGTTACCGATTCATATTCCTGACTGAAATTGTCGAAAAGGCGGCTTTGAAATTCTGTATCCATTCCTATCCCGGTGTCTTTTACCAATACTTCGATCTCCTGAAAGTCCGCTGTATCTTCCAGCACAATAGCTGTTAACAGTACTGATCCTTTTTCGGTAAATTTAATGGCATTGGTCATCAGGTTGAGTACCACTTGGGTAATCCGGTAGGGATCTCCCATTAGCACAGGCGATATTGCATTGCCAGTTGGCGGAAGATAGCTGAGTTCCAGTCCCCGTTTTACCGCTTTATGGGTAATTACCTGCATTACCTCGGTAAACACCATGGGTAGGCTGAAACCAATATGCTCGAGATTGAGTTTTCCGGCATCAATTTTAGAGAGGTCCAAAATATCATCAATAATTACCAAAAGGCTTTTCGAAGCTGTTTGTACAGTCTGTAGATAGTAATCCTGTTCTTCGGTCAGTAAGGTTTTGGAAAGCAAACCCGCCATGCTGATAATGGCGTTCATTGGTGTTCTGATTTCGTGGCTCATGTTGGCCAGAAACATCGCCTTGATACCGGCTGTACGCTCGGCATCTTTTTTGGCTGTTATAAGCTCCTGTTCAAAGCTTTTATGTGCACTCACATCAAAACATATACTCGCCCAGCCAATATTTTCATCTTTTTGGTCGTAGTTTACCGTTCGGCCCGCCAGCCATAACCTTTGGTTGCCCTGTGCATCGGTAAATACGATCTCATGCAGTCCGGCATCAGTTCCACCGGTCAGCTCCCGCACATAATCTTGCTGGAAAAAATCGTTATCAAACAACAGTCCGGGTATTTGGCCGCTCATTTCTGCCAGATGATAGCCCGACATGCTGCAAAACCGGTCGTTGGCATAGCGTATCCTGCCATCGGAATCCATTTCTACAAAACCAAAACCCATATCTCCAATCACTTTGTCGAAATTACGGGTGTTGGGCAATAGCGCAACATCCAATAGCCCTGTGTTCTGAACCTGGAGAATAACCTCGCTTTTCTGCCCATCCAGTTTTTCTGCATCCAGACTGTAATTTCTCCCGGCGAAAAACAACAGTTTGTTTTCGGTTAATTTTTCCCAGCTTCCATAAACCTTTCCGCCATTTTGTTTAGGCCTGATGAACGTTTGCTGCTCCGTTTCCCCAAGTCTGGTAAAGTCCAGATCATCAGAATCAAAATACTCAAAAAGATTTTTATCCAGGCAATCTGCGCTGATAGCCTTCAGTTTATTGCCCGTTTGCAATATCTTCAGGTCTGTATCCAGCAGGAGAAAATAGGGAAAAAGCCTATTTAACTGGGTGGGGTCGAGGGCTAAAAAAAAAGTGTTCATCAAGGTAAAGGTAAATATAGGCTAAATGTATAAAAAAAAATACATCCTTAAAACAGGTGGTTGAGGGGTATTATTCTTTAATATCTGATAGTATGGTATCTGCAAGGATACACATGGGTATGTCTGACTTAAATTAATGCGTTTATTATATTGTGTTTCAGGTTAGTGTTATCACTAATTTATCATTCTTTACAAGCAAATGGAAAATAATAAGGAAGTAAAGCGATTTTTTTTTTATAATTGTACAACGACATTGATATCATCAAATTTAGACTACTGATTTTGGTTTTCTGTTTTGAATATGGATTGGCTAGGGCAATGTATAAGGGTAAAACATTTCCGCAGGGACTGTTAGGCCATTATCTTTTTCCGTGCCGGTTCTATGGCTATCATGCGTAAGTAGACGTCCCCTATGATGACCCAGAATAATAATCCTAAAACTCGTTTACTCCTGGTTGAGGATGACGAATTTATGCAAGCAGTACTTGAAGAGATCCTTACCGCAAACTATCAGATCGATATCAGGCCAGACGGATTAAGTGCACTAACTTTTCTGCAGAGCGGAAATATTCCCGATCTGATCATATCTGACCTAAATACACCGAATATGAACGGACTTGAACTGATAGAGCAGCTAAAAGTTAGCGATTTCTTTCATTCCCTGCCCATTATGATCCTTTCAGGAGAAGAGAGTTCGGATAAAAGGATCAAGTGTCTTGATGCCGGGGCAGATGATTTTGTGGTTAAGCCTTTTAATCCGGCTGAACTCGAAGCCAGGATCAAAATGGTATTGAGGCGCGCAGGTAAAAATCTTTCATGATGGAAAATGCAGCGAGGAAGGAAGGGACGAACAATCCCAGAATTGCCCTTGTAGGATTTGAAGAGGGGTATGCACACATTGATTTCAGTAGGTGTAATTTTGGGGATATACAGCTCGCCCATTTTGAAAACGGGCTGAAGCTTGTACAGGAATGGACCGATAAAGAGTTGGATATCGCAGCCATCATTTCCAACAGCGAAATCCTATCAGATGGAGGACTATCTTTGCTCGAAACCCTTAAAAGGCGACAGATGCCAAGGGTTCCCTTTTTTTTAGTGGTAAGATATTTTAATCCCAATTTACGGGTGCTTGCCCTAAGCTCGGGTGTTTCTGATGTTTTCAGATTGCCCGTGAATACGCAGCGCCTTGAAAAAAGAGTGCAGTTTATTGTCCGCAACTGGACCCCTTTAAACAAAGAGGTAGAACTGGCCAATAGGCCGGCATACCAGATCGGGATGGCCAAGCGGCTCTTTGATCTGTTTTTTGCCAGCTTTGCCCTTATTTTATTGTTGCCGCTACTTGTGCTGGTGGCTTTTGCAGTATGGATTGAATCGAGGGGACCTGTATTTTATTATTCTTTAAGAACCGGTACAGGCTTTAGGGTGTTCCGATTTTATAAATTCAGGTCGATGTATGTAAATGCCGATCAGAAGGTTAAAGATCTTATGCACCTGAACCAATATGGCGCCGAACAGGAAAAAACAGCTATACCCAAGCTTGAATTTGGTCTTTGCAGTTCCTGCACCGCGCTAGGGAAATGCCAGTATCCGGTTTATGCTGATGGAGCACAGTGGTGTGAGAAAGACGACGTGTACAGGAGCTCACAAAAAAACGGATCTGCATTTTTCAAGCTCGCCAACGATCCGAGGGTAACCAAGGTTGGTAACTTTATCCGCAATACCAGTATAGATGAGCTTCCACAGCTGTGGAATGTAATAAAAGGGGACATGAGTATTGTAGGGAACAGGCCGCTTCCAATTTATGAGGCCGAGAAACTCACTACCGATAGGTACGTGCTGAGGTTTGCCGCACCCGCAGGTATTACAGGTTTATGGCAGGTAGAAAAACGTGGCAGGGGGGAAATGAGCGAGGAAGAGCGCTTGGTGCTCGATAATACCTATGCATTGAAGCAGAGTTTCTGGAACGACATCAGGCTGATCTTAAAAACCGTACCCGCACTTTTCCAAAAAGAAAATGTTTAGTGTATATTCCCTATGCAAAAATATAGGAAATTTACTATGGCACTCGTCTGCCTGTCCTGAAAAAAAACACCGCCCTTCCAAAAAAAAGAAAATCAGTTATGGTTTAGCTACCTTTTTTTTCCGATCTTAACAGCATCCGCGGTTATTTGAACTTAGGATTCGGTGGTTGCTGGATAAAATATAGTGTAAATGCAGAAAGATCTAAAAACAGGCATAAGGAGATCCTATATCTATGAAATTATAGAGGGGGACAGCGAAGGTGATTTTAATAGGCTCAATGAGATGGCCGCTTTGATCTGTGATAGTGGGATATCACTGATTACTTTCTCTGATGGCAACGGACTGCAGCACAAGGCCGTTATTGGCCTGAGCGAAGCTGAAGTGCCGGCTATCTTGCCATTGTGTGCCTACCCGTTTAATACAGGCGAGATTTTTGCCGTGGAGGATATCCTGCTTGATAACCGTTTTAAAGATTATACCCCATCCGCTGGAGCAATACAGATAAGGTCGTACGCAGGCTACCCGCTAAAAGATAGCGATGGGACAGTTCTGGGCTCGTTATCGGTAATGGATACCCTTCCAAAAAAGATCACGGCCTCACAGCAAAGGCAGTTATCGCTGCTTGCCGGGGAGATCGAATTTCTCATCCATGTACGCATTAAAAAATCAGAAAACAGGAATATCCGATTGCTTTTTGAGCATTCAGACGATCTGATCTGTATTTTGGATAAAGACTTAAAATTTAAGCGGACGAACCCGCGCTTTGTTACAAAACTGGGCTGGAAAGATCAGGAACTGAAAAAGAAAACGCTTTTGGATATTGTACCGGAGGAAGGACTGGAGGAGGCAAAAAACATCTGGCAAAGACTTAAAAACCGGGAGCAGGTAGAAGATCCAACCCATCAGATAGCCATAAAAGAGGGCGGACACAGGATGATAGAATGGACCGCCACGGTTGAGGAACTGGGCGGTGATGTGTTTGCCATTGGCAGGGATGTAACCGCAGAGATGGAGAAAAACCATGCGCTGCGGGTGAGTGAGCAGAAGCTGAAAGCTTTTTTTGAAAGCTCTCAGGGACTGATGTGTACCCACGATATTATGGGAAACCTGATCTCACTAAACCCTGCGGGCGCAAGATCTTTGGGCTACCGCCGAACAGAACTGGCGAATAAAAGCCTTTTCGATATCATCCCCGAAGAAAGACATAATTTCTTGCGCCAATACCTGCTTGATATTACCCAAAAAGGCCATTCAACAGGTTATATGATCATTAAACGCAAATCAGGAGAAGAACGTTTGTGGTTGTATTCAAATATCCTGCAAAAAGACCTTCAGGGTGAGCCATATATAGTGGGCAATGCAGTTGATATTACAGACCAAAAAAAGCTGGAAATGGATCTCACCCACACCAAAGATCAGCTGGAGGAAACCAGTGGCCTGGCCATGATAGGGGGATGGGAACTCAATGTGAGCAACAATCAGCTTCATTGGTCAAAAATTACACGTGAAATCCATGGCGTACCAGATGGATTTATACCCACAGTAGATAATGCCATAGCCTTTTATAAGCCAGGGGCCGATAGAGATAAAATCCTGAATGCAATAGATGAATGTATGCGTACAGGAACAGAATGGGATGAGGAGTTACAGATCACCGCTTTTGATGGCCGCGAAATATGGGTAAGGGCTATTGGCAAAGCCGAAATGGTAAATCAGGTGCCAAAACGCATTTATGGCACCATTCAGAATATTGATGAACAGAAACGTGCACAGCTTGCCGTTATCGAATCTAAAAAACTCTTGGATGAAGTGCTCTCAGCAGCCACTGGTGTAAGTATTATTGCTACAGATCTGGATGGCACGATTACGGTGTTCAATAAAGGTTCAGAACGCATGCTGGGCTATACCGCAGAAGAAATGGTGGGCAAACAAACGCCCATCATGTTCCACGATGAAAAGGAAATTTCAGAAATCTGTAGCGATTTTAGTAACAGCGCAGGGAAAGAAGTATCAGGTTTTGGTTTTTACGCACAGTGTGCAGATAGCCCGGAGCGCGAAAGGGTTTTTACCTTTATTACCAAAACATCCAAGCGGGTGAGGGTATCACTGTCTATTACTTCAATAAAGAACAGCGGTGGCGATACCATTGGTTATTTGGGCATATCGGTTGATATTACCCAAAAAGAGGCTTTCCAAAAAGAGCTTGCAATGGAGAAAGCGCTGTTATTGGCCTTTATCGAAAATGCTCCGGCATCGGTAGCCATGGTTGATAACGATATGAAGTTTTTGATTGCAAGCAGGACATGGATAAAAGCCTATACAAAAATCGAAGGCAGTATTAAGGGCATGTCTTATTACGATCTGTTTCCTGATCTTTCCCAAGCGCGCAAAGATGTACATAAGGAGGTGTTGAAGGGGAGAACAGTCAAAAAAGATGAAGATGTTTATATAGATCCCGAAGACAAAGGCTCTCACCATATTGCATGGGAAATGACCCCATGGTACCATTCCGATACAGCTATCGGCGGGATGATGATTTTTACGCACGATATTTCTGCAAGCGTTCAACATAGGCAGGAGTTAACAGCGGCAAGGTTGCGTGCAGATGTGGCCAATTTTGCCAAGTCGGAGTTTTTGGCCAATATGAGCCACGAAATCCGGACGCCCCTTAACGGCGTAATCGGTTTTACCGACCTGGTATTAAAAACACAGCTGAACAGTACACAACAGCAGTATCTAAAAATTGTACACCAATCAGCAAATGCCTTGCTCGGGATCATCAACGATATCCTTGATTTCTCTAAAATAGAGGCCGGCAAGTTTGAACTTGATGTAGACCGGTGCGATCTGTATGAACTTGCCTGGCAGGCGAGCGATATTACCAATTACCAGGTGCATACCAAAAACCTGGAGATGCTGTTGAACCTTCATCCAGATTTACCAAGGTTTATATGGGCAGATGCGCTCAGATTGAAGCAGGTGCTGATTAACTTATTGGGAAATGCGGCGAAATTTACGGCAGAAGGAGAAATTGAGCTGAAGATCGAATCTCTGCAAAACGAGGGCGAAGAACATCTGCTAAGGTTCTCTGTCCGCGATACCGGCATTGGGATTGCCAAAGCTAAACAGGTAAAGATTTTTGAGGCTTTCTCTCAGGAAGATTCTTCAACAACCAAAAAATATGGGGGAACAGGCCTTGGGCTTACCATTTCCAATAAACTGTTGAACATGATGAACAGCCGCCTACACCTGGAGAGCGAACCGGGTGTTGGAAGTACCTTTTACTTCGATGTTAAGCTGCCTACCGAAAAGGGCGGACAGGTTGAATGGCTGGGTATGGAAAATATTAACCGGGTGCTGATTGTAGATGACAATGTGAACAACAGGCAGATCCTAACTGATATGCTTGCCCTGAAAAATATTGACTCGGTACAAGCTGCGAATGGTTTTGAAGCCCTGCAGCTACTGGCCACCGGAGAGGTTTATGATGCGGTTTTATTGGATTACCATATGCAGTATATGGATGGACTGGAAACAGCGGCCAAGATTAGGGAGAATTTTTCTTTCGATGCCGGAGAAATTCCAATCATTCTGCTGCACAGCTCTGCAGATGATGGAAAGATTATTAAAGCCTGTAACGACCTTCATATCGACAACAGGTTGATCAAACCGATCAAGATGAACGATCTGTACCTTGCCCTTACTAGGATAAGAACAAGGGAGGCCACCAATCAAAGCGCCCAGCATGCTACCGTTTCGTCCTCAAAGGAAAGTTTGGCCTACCGGTTTTTGATTATCGAGGATAATGCGGTAAACAGGTTCCTTACCCGTTCATTGTTGGAAGGAATATATCCTAAAAGCATAGTAACCGAGGCCGAGAATGGAGCTATTGGGTTCCGTCTTTTTCAGGAAGGAACTTTCGACCTTATTTTTATGGATATACAGATGCCTGAAATGAATGGATATGAGTGTGCCAGGAAAATAAGGTCGGTAGAGACAGGTTCAAGGATTCCCATCATTGCCCTTACAGCGGCAAATGTTATGGGCGAAAGAGAGAAAAGCCTTGCTGCGGGTATGGATGATTTTATAACGAAACCGGTTATGGAAGAACATATCGCGCTTATAACAGATAAATGGCTGGTGCGACCTGTGGATACTTTTGAAGATGAAACAGAGGCAGATGGGATAAGCCGTCCGCATTTTGATATCAGTAAATTAATGCTGTATTTTCAGGGAGATAGTGCAAAACTACGCAGGATTATTGGGATAACCATCGATCAGCTGCGTGCTGCCCTAATAGAGCTTGACGGTGAAATTGGGCCTGCAGATTGCGAGCGCATACTTTCGCTGGCACACAGGCTTTACGGAATGTCTACCTCTGCCGGGCTTGAAAACCTAGCAGGAATCAGCGGAAGACTGCAGAATACCGCCTGTTCTGATTTCAATACCTTTTATGGCCTTATAGCCGAGCTGAAGGAGGGGATTACATCAGCGCTGCCAATATTGGAGGTGTACATCCAGTAAGTGATTTTTTTTGGTAATTAACGCAAATGCCCAGTGGGCGCGTTATTTCCGTTATGACTGGGCTGTGACCCGAGTGATATAGGCATATCCTTAAATTTGAACTCAAATAGCAATTAGATGAAGAAAATAGGATTTTTATCATTTGGGCATTGGTCCGACCATCCAACATACCTTACACGTAGTGGAGGCGATACCTTACTGCAATCTATCGATTTAGCTGTTGCGGCTGAAGAAATAGGATTGGATGGTGCGTACTTTCGTGTTCACCATTTTGCAAGGCAATTGGCCTCGCCATTTCCACTGCTTGCAGCAATAGGGGCGAAAACAAATACTATCGAAATCGGAACCGGCGTAATTGATATGCGCTATGAAAACCCGCTATATATGGTAGAAGATGCCGGCGCTGCCGACCTGATAGCTGGTGGACGATTGCAATTGGGCATTAGCCGCGGTTCTCCAGAGCAGGTAATTGAAGGCTGGAGATACTTTGGTTATGCACCAGAAGCTGGTGAAACCGATGCCGATATGGGCCGACGCCATGCTATGGAGTTTCTGGATAAATTAAAAGGTAATGGATTTGCTGAGCCTAATCCTTATCCAATGTTTCCCAATCCACCGGGTCTCTTGCGCTTAGAACCCTATTCAGAAGGGTTGCGGGAACGGATTTGGTGGGGAGCAGCCTCTAATGCCACCGCCATTTGGGCAGCAGAAAACGGCATGAACCTGCAAAGCTCTACCTTAAAATTCGACGAAAGTGGCAAACCTTTCCATATCCAGCAGGCTGAGCAGATCAGGTTATATAAAGAAGCCTGGAAAAAATCAGGGCATGAGCGCGAAGCAAGGGTTTCGGTAAGCCGTTCTATTTTTGCCTTGGTGAACGATCAGGATAGGTATTATTTTGGCCAGCAGGGAAAAGGAGATGACAGTTTTGGTTATATCGAAGCCGATAAACGGGCGGTATTTGGCCGGAGCTACGCTGCTGAGCCCGATCAGCTTATTAAAGAACTGGCTATGGATGAAGCGATACAGGAAGCCGATACACTGCTGCTTACTATACCCAATACCCTGGGCGTAGATTACAATATACACGTACTATCTGCCATTCTGGAACATGTTGCGCCTGCACTGGGCTGGAAGTAAATCAACGGATAACCAAATCCGCTGGACTGAAAATTAATAATGCGATGCGTAGCCTAAAGAATATCAGGCTACGCATTTTGCTTTACTGTTTTTATTACGTGTTTGCCTAGTTTCTACAAAAGGCTTTATTAAGCATTCTATAAAAAGAATCTTATTATTTATTGAACAAGGATTGAAATAGCCAAATCGCGCTAAAATTCAATACATAAAAAGCTGCCAAACATGAATTAATGGTCCATTTGGTGGCTTTCATGATTTTACACCAGGCGGGTAGTACAGCGCGTATGCTTTCTTCAATCTAGCTTCATATTTTTTAATAAACCGCGAACATTGTGCATAGATATTGGTTAGATTAGTAGTAAATACTGGTTTACACAAGCAGGATATGAAACATTATGATGCAATAGTAATTGGCGCGGGCCAAGCAGGCGTGCCGCTGGCTAAAAAACTGGCTATGGCCGGTAAAAAGACAGCTTTAATTGAAAAAAGGTTAATCGGAGGAACCTGCATCAACGATGGTTGTACCCCCACCAAAGCTATGGTAGCTTCGGCCAGGCTTGCTTATCAGTCGCGTAAATCATCAGCCCTTGGCGTAACTATACCCGGCGAAATTAAAGTGGATCTGAAAGCCATAATGACCCGAAAGAACCTGATTGTAAAGCAGTTTAGGGAAGGGGCCGAAAAGGGGATTGCCGAAACTAAAGGACTGGATTTGTACGAAGGTGAAGCAAAGTTTACTGCCGAAAAAGAAATTATCATTTATTCAAAGAAAGGAAAGGAAGAACGGATTTCGGGAACCTGGATTTTCATTAACACAGGTGCAAGTCCTGCAGTTCCAGATATCCCTGGCCTGGAAGAGGTACCCTATCTCAATTCTACCACGATCATGGAAATTAAAGAAATACCCGAACACCTGATTGTTGTAGGCGGCGGTTATATTGCGCTGGAATTTGGGCAGATGTTCAGGCGTTTTGGCAGTCAGGTAACCATTCTGGAAAAGTCAGACAGGTTATTGGCCCATGAAGACGAAGATATTTCGGCTTCAATTAAAGATATTCTGGAAAAAGAAGAAATTAAGATATTAACGGATACGGAGATCGGTCAGATTAAAAAGGTAGGTGGGAAACATATCGAGGTGGAAATAAAACACGGTGGAAAGCCCATCAAGCTTAAAGGTTCCCACCTTTTAATTGCCGCCGGACGCAAACCACAAACAGAAAAGCTCAATCTGGAAAAATGTGGGGTAAAATTAAATGGCAAAGGCTATATCGCGGTAAATGGGCAGTTGGAAACCAATATAAAAGGGATATATGCGCTAGGAGATGTAAACGGAGGCCCCGCTTTTACGCATATTGCTTATAACGATTATACCATTGTTTACCGCAATTTAATAGAAGGAACAGACTATAATACTGCTGACCGGCCTATTCCTTACTGCATGTTTACCGATCCGCAGCTTGCACGTGTAGGGATTTCAGAAAATCAGGCGAAAGCCCAAAACCTGCAGTATAAAGTGGCCGTATTGCCCATGACCTCGGTTGCAAGGGGCATAGAAACAGGTGAAACACTAGGACTGATGAAAGCAATAGTGGATGTAAAAAGTAAAAAGATTTTGGGCGCAGCCATTATTGGTGCCGAAGGAGGCGAAGTGATGTCAGTTTTACAGATGGCTATGGAAGGCGGAATCACTTTCGACCGTATCCGCTATTGTGTTTTTGCACATCCAACCTATTCAGAATCGCTTAATAACCTATTTATGAAAATACAAGATTTATGATCGGGCTTAACAAGGTAAGTAAATCTTATGGTGCCACCCAAGCCGTTTCAGAGGTTAGCATCAACATTGAAGCGCAAGAAAAGCTTATCCTTTTAGGCACAAGCGGCTGCGGAAAAACAACCTTGCTTAAAATGATCAACCGGCTTATTGAGCCCGATAGCGGTGAAATAACGGTTTCGGGACAGGATATCCGTCAGCAGCCTGTAGAGGTTTTGCGAAAAGGCATAGGTTATGTACTGCAGCACAATGGCCTTTTTCCACACTACACCGTAGAAGAAAATATTGCAATAGTGCCCAAATTATTGAAATGGGACAAAAATAAAACTTCGGACCGCGTACGTCAGCTGGTCGAAAAACTCCATCTTCCACAAAACAGTTTAGGCTTATATCCACACGAACTAAGCGGTGGGCAGCAGCAGCGGGTAGGCTTAGCCAGGGCATTGGCTTCCGATCCTCCGATATTATTGATGGATGAGCCATTCGGCGCACTTGATAACGTAACCAGGATGCATATTCAGCAGGAATTTAAGCACTTGGAAGAGTTTAAGCGCAAAACAGTGGTTATGGTTACGCACGATGTTCAGGAGGCTTTCGATCTCGGAGACCGTATCTGCCTGATGGACCGCGGAAGGGTTGTACAGATTGGAACACCAAGAGAGCTGCTTTACCGTCCGGTTAACGACTTTGCTAGATCATTTTTCGATAACCAGCGTTTACAGCTTGCTTTCAGGGTGGTCAAAATCAATGATATATGGGATGCTTTTGAGCAGGTAGATCATCCATCCGGAACTTGTTTGTCGGCAGATCATAATGTTTGGGAAACGATGGAAGCCTTTCAGAAAGAACACGTTACCGAACTGTATTTTCAGGATGGAAAGGGGAAATGCAAACGCACAAATGCCGATCAGTTGAGCCTGGCCTTTAACCAATACCAAAAAAATAAAGCTGATGAATGAGCAGGAACTAAGTTTATGGCAGTTCATGTCGATGGAATCGGATAAACTGCTTAACCAAACCTTACAGCATATTGGTCTAACTTTTATATCACTGGTTCTTGCCGTACTGGTAGGCCTGCCATTGGGAATATTTATTGCGAGGAAAAAAATATTCGCTGGCCCGGTTTTGGGTATTGCCGGTGTGCTGCAAACAGTGCCGAGTATAGCCCTGCTGGGATTTATGATCCCCGTTTTAGGCATTGGCGCCAAACCTGCAATTGTGGCGCTATTTATTTATGCCCTTTTGCCCATTATCCGCAATACCTATACCGGTATAACTGGGATTAATGCCGATATTACAGAAGCTGCAAGGGCTTTGGGCATGAGCAAAATCCAAGTCCTGTTAAAAGTCGAACTCCCACTGGCCATGCCGGTTATCCTCGCCGGTATCCGAACCGCAACAGTAATCAATGTTGGCGTAGCCACCCTGGCATCTTTCATTGCTGCTGGCGGACTGGGCGAATTTATTTTTGGTGGCATATCGCTTAATAATACCAACATGATCCTGGCAGGCGCTGTACCGGCTGCTTTGCTGGCAGTTGTTCTGGATAGCTTACTTTCGCTCGTACAACGCCTAAGCAGCAAAAAGTTGCGTAAAGTAATGTCGGTTTTTCCTTTCCTCGTTTTACTATTGAGCGCTTTTTACCTAATTCCAAGTGCTTATGGTTCGGGTTTAAAGGCAGGTTTTACACCCGAATTTATGGGAAGGCCAGATGGCGATCTGGGGCTAAAATCAGTGTACGGTTTAAAAATCAATACAGTGGTAATCAGTGATGCGGTGATGTATAAAGCAGCATTTGAAAAGGAACTGGACATCATCAGCGGGTATTCTACTGATGGCCGGTTGAAAGCCTTTGGACTCAAAATCCTTAAAGATGACCGGGGGATATTTCCTCCATATTACGCCGCGCCGATTGTGAGCACAGCTGCATTGCAGAAATTTCCGGAATTGGAAAAAACACTGAACCTTTTGGCCGGTAAAATAAACGATTCGGTTATGACCGATCTTAACTACCGCACCGATTACCTGCACCAAACACCTGCACGGGTTGCAAAAGATTTTTTAGTGAAGAATGGACTTTATCAATCTCCCAAACCGGCCAGTGGTAGTACCGTACGGATTGGTTCAAAAATTTTTGGAGAGCAGTATATATTGGCAGAAATCTACAGTTTACTGATTAGGGGGAACACCAGTTATCAGGTAGAAACCAAAACAGGCCTGGGCGGCACCAAAATCTGTTTCGATGCCTTAACAAACGATCAGATTGATTTTTATCCCGAATATACCGGCACCGGCCTACTGGCGATCTTAAAACCTGATAGCCATATTGTTGCTAAGATAACGCCAGATAAGGACAAAACCTACTACTATGTTCAGCAGGAATTTTTGAAAAGATACCGCATTAAATGGTTAAAGCCGATCGGTTTCAACAATGCCTACGCTTTAATGATGCGGCAAAAACAATCGGCAGAACTGAATGTTAATACCATAACAGAACTTAAGAACCATCTCGATAAAAATTAATGAACTTTGCTGAAATATACCTTGGCATCCGCAAACAGTCTGAGCAGATCTGCGCGCCATTACAGCCTGAAGATTATGTAGTACAGCCCATTGCAGATGTAAGTCCACCTAAATGGCATTTGGGGCATACTACCTGGTTTTTTGAAACCTTTATCCTATTGCCATATTCGCCATTTTATAATGTGTTTAATGCCGATTATAATTTCGTATTCAACAGCTACTACGAATCTGTTGGCAAGC
Source organism: Pedobacter sp. GSP4 (assembly GCF_051857575.1). Classification (NCBI taxonomy): domain Bacteria; kingdom Pseudomonadati; phylum Bacteroidota; class Sphingobacteriia; order Sphingobacteriales; family Sphingobacteriaceae; genus Pedobacter; species Pedobacter sp. GSP4. The sequence continues at coordinate 252,320 of NZ_JBPZIR010000006.1, forward strand.
GTGTAATCCGAACGGATAGAGGGAACTTAAGCCGGCCTAGTGTTAATGATATTTATGCCTACCGCAGCTATGTAGATGAAGCCATGTTAAATTTATTGGCTACCGATATAAGCGAAGAAATGCTTGAGGTGTTACTTTTGGGCTTTAACCACGAGCAACAGCACCAAGAATTGCTTTTAACCGATATTAAATACATTCTTGGGCACAATCCACTTTTTCCTATTTATGCCGAAGATTATGTTGAACATACCAAAATCACTCCGGTGCCAAACCCAATGCTGCATGTGGCAGAAGGTTTATATGCCATTGGGCATGAGGGCGGAGGCTTTTGCTTCGATAACGAACTTGGCAGGCATCAGGTTTATGTAAATGAATTTTCGATTAGCAGCACGCTGGTAAGCAACAGCGAGTACCAAGCCTTTATAGCAGATGGGGGCTATCAGGACTTTAGGCATTGGCATGCCGAAGGCTGGGAATGGGTAAATAATTTCAATATTACCGCCCCAATGTATTGGTACAAACTTGATGGCCAGTGGTTACATTACACCTTGGCCGGTTTAAAACCTTTGCAAACCGATGCCCCGGTAAGCCATGTAAGTTATTACGAAGCTTATGCTTTTGCCAGTTGGAAAAGCATGCGCCTGCCTACCGAATTTGAATGGGAAGTGGCCGCCCAAAAAATGGATTGGGGCGAACGCTGGGAGTGGACCGAAAGTGCCTATTTACCTTATCCCGGTTTTAACAAAGCGCCAGGCGCGCTTGGCGAGTATAACGGAAAATTTATGGTTAACCAAAAGGTTTTAAGGGGAGCATCAGTGGCTACGCCGGCTGGTCATGGCCGTATCAGTTATAGAAATTTCTTTCACCCGCATTTAAGATGGCAATATACAGGTATCCGTCTGGCTAGATAAACAACATTATGATCCTAACAGCAAACACCACCACCACCAATGCCCAGTTCCTTAGTGATACGTTAAGCGGATTGAGTGCTGAGCCTAAATTCATGTCGTCAAAATACTTTTACGATGAACGTGGCGACCATATATTCCAACAGATAATGGATATGGAAGAATATTATCTCACCGGTGCAGAAATGGAGATTATGAAATACCAGGCCGGCAACCTAGCCAATGTAATCTCAGCTGATTCTACACCCTTTGATCTGATCGAACTTGGTGCCGGCGATGCAACAAAATCTGTTCATTTATTGAAAGCCCTCATCGATAAAGGTGTAGATTTTAAATATTTTCCAATCGATATTTCTGAAAACGTAATTGCATTGCTGGAAAATAGCCTTCCGCAGCAGGTTCCGGCATTGGATTTTGAAGGGTTAAACGGCGATTATTTTGAGATGCTGGAAGATGTTACCCAAAAATCACAGCGTAAAAAAGTACTTCTTTTTATGGGCGCTAATATTGGCAACATGGATATAGCAGGTGCCCAAGCGTTTTGCCGCAAGTTAGGCCACAGTTTAGCTCCTGATGATTTATTGGTGATTGGTTTCGACCTTAAGAAAAGCCCTCGACAGATTTTGGCTGCCTATAACGATAAACAGGGCATTACCCGAAAATTTAACCTTAACCTGTTAACCCGTATCAACCGCGAACTTAATGCTGATTTTGACCTGGAGCATTTTGACCATTATGCCACCTACGATCCTGAAAGCGGAGCCTGCAAGAGTTATCTGGTAAGCCTTAGTAACCAGGCCGTTAATATCGGTTCGTCGCGTATTCCGTTTGCAAAGCACGAATGCATTTTTATGGAAATTTCGCAGAAATACTCACTAATTGATATTGAACAATTGGCTAAAGACTCGGGCTTTAAAGTGCAACAATATTTCACCGATCAGCATCAATATTTTGTGGATGCAGTTTGGAAAGTAGATTAATGTTTTTTTACAGGTTGGCTTATGGCTAACCCAGAGATGTACTATAAGCCTTGTATTTTTAAAACCCGATTGGGCTTCAGTTGTTATATTATAAATGTTAAAGCAGTGGAAAACAACCAGATATTAATTGCTGAGCTTAAAAAACTTTTACTTGGGGGTACAGCCCACGCCAGTTTGGAAGAAGCAATATCAGGCTTGCCGTTAGATCAGATTGGTATAAAGCCGCACCAGCTTCCTTACAGCATTTGGCAATTGGTAGAGCACATCCGCATTGCACAATGGGATATGCTTGAATTTACAAGAAACCCGGCACACCAATCGCCAAAATGGCCTGATGAATATTGGCCAAAAGAGCTAGAGCCGAATAGCAAAGAAGATTGGAATAAGTGCTTGGCACAGATTTCGGCCGACCGTAACAGCTTTATAGAATTGCTGAACGGTAAAGATCTTTTTCAGCCAATTAAGCATGGAAATGGGCAGACTGTGCTGCGCGAAGCTTTACAGATTGCAGATCATAACGCTTATCATACTGCCGAAATTATAGTCATCCGGCGGTTGTTAGGGAATTGGAAATCTTAAAAGAAGATAATTTAATTTAAATATTATGTTAAAGAATTCGAAAGCATTTAGTTCGTTTGCAGTAAGCGACATTGCAAAAGCAAAAGATTTTTATCAGAATATATTAGGCTTAGCGGTTAAAGACAATCCAATGGGCGTACTCGAACTGCAGATCGCAGACAGAACCCCCATTTTAATCTATCCCAAACCTGATTATCAACCCGCTACTTTCACTGTGTTGAATTTCCCGGTGGCTAATATCGATGAGGCAGTAGCTGAGCTTAACAGCAAGGGAATTATCTTCGAGCATTACGATGAAGAATATTTCAAAACGGATGAAAAAGGAATAAGCAGGGGCAATGGCGGGCCAAATATTGCCTGGTTTAAAGATCCAGATGGCAATATTCTATCCGTCTTGGAAGAATAGAATGCTAGCCGGTCAGATTTTGGGTGGATGATAAAAGATGTTCGCATGGCGTACAGCTTTTTAAGCCCCAATAGCATTATTTAGCACTATTTTTCCTTTCGGTAATTTCAAAACGGATTTCTTGGGCAATGCGTTTGATTTCTTGCATGGCCCGGCGCAAACGTATACCCGATGCACGGTTTTTCCTATCGTCAAACTTTTTGGCATCGGTTTCTAATGATGCAATTACCTTTTTTAGTTGCTGAAAATTTTCCATAATATATTTTTACTAATTGCCGCTGTCAAAAAATTTGGTAGCACAGATATTCCTCAGTCTACTATTTTATTTTTAGGATGTAGCCCAGCCCGTACACATTTTCGATACTGGCCTGCTTGGAGCTTTTAAAAAGCCTGCGCAGCCTAGAAATAAAAACTTCGAGGCTTTTGCCATTAAAATAATCATCGTTTCCCCACAGGGCCATAAGAATATCCTTCTTTTTAACTACCTGGTTCATGTTGCCCGCCAAACAATCCAATACTTCCGATTCTCTCAAAGTAAGGGATATTTCCCTGCCATCGGGCATTAGTACAAACAACTGATCTTTTTGGTATCTGATATCTCCTATATTGATAAAACCAGGGCTTGAACCCATTGGTGCACTGGGGTTATTGGAAAACTTATTGATGATATTACCTATCCGTAAAACCAGTTCTTCAATTTCGAAAGGCTTTGATATATAGTCTATTGCGCCGATTTTGAGTCCCTTAAGGCGGTCTTGCTTTTCGTTATGTGCAGTAAGGAAGAAAAAAGGCTGGTTTGGGTTGATGTTTACCATTTCAGTTGCCAAATCAAAACCATTCATATCGGGTAACTGCACATCCACTATCATCAGCTTGTTGCTGTGCTGGTTTGCGCTGTAATAATCCAGTGCTGCCAAGGCGGTCTTAAACCACAGTACACTAAATCCCCTTAACTTCAGGTATTCTGAAATCACGTTTCCCAGGTCTATTTCATCTTCAATTATTACGATATCATAAAGCATAAAATTCTTTGGATTAATGATTTGTATGGCCCACAGTTTGCCCGATAGGAATGTGAACCAAAAATTCGGTCCCTTTGCCCACTTCGGTTTTTATGCTAATATCCCAGCCATGTATAGCTAGGCATTGTTTAACATAATATAATCCTAGCCCCAGGCCAGCAATTGTTTTATCTTTCCCTGCACGGAAAAACTTATCGAATATTTTATCCTTTACGGCTTCTTCAATTCCTTTTCCGTTGTCTTTAATGTGAAGAATATAATTATCATTCTGCAAGGTGATAAAGAGCACCGTCATTTTTACATCGTTATGGTTGTGCTTAAACGAGTTATCCAAAATATTCTGCAGCATGGTTGTAAACACAAATGGATCAATCATGATCAATATTTCCGAATGGTATGGGTCAAATGTAAGGCTATTTGGCTGCTCAACTTTTATTTTATAATCGTTTACTAAGGTAAGCACGGCGTAATTGAGATCGGTTTCCTCTAGGTTGATATTCTTGTTGATCTCCGAAACCTCCAACATTTGGTTTATGTGCGAGTGAAGCCTTCTGGCCTGCCTGTCAACTATGTGTACAAGTGCTTTTACGCGGTTTCTGTCGTTGAGCACTTCATCTTCATCCAAACTTTTACTGGCGACCAAAATGGTAGTAATTGGTGTGTTAAACTCGTGTTTTATACTGTTAAGGAAATCGGATTTAACATCAGTTTCTTTTTTTTGGCGCATCCAACTGATATACGTGTAATAATTGATCCCCACAATAATGATGATACATAGAGCAACCAGTAAAAAAGTGGGCAACATTTGATAGGCAACTTTGAGGTTACGGCCAGGTGCATCAACAAAAAGGCTATAGGTAATTCTGAAGTCGTATACCAGTTTACCACTGATGGAAAGATTGGCAATACAGTTTTGAACAGTAGGATCGGCCAAAGTTCCACTTATTATCAGGCCAAAGGGCGTTTTTTGCCTAGCTTTAAATAAATTATCATGGCGACTATCGAATATGTTGATGTTTCCAATCTTGGTATCAAAATTTATCTCTATCTGCTGAAAGGTAAGTAAGTATTTCAGTGTGGTATCAAGTCCTTTCCGTTTTACAATCGAACGGAAAACACTATCCATAGAGCTTTTCTTTTGCAGCTCTTTTAGCAATGAGCCGCTAACACGATTCGAAAGTTTTTCAAATTCACCTTTGTCCGTAAGGTAAGCGGCTTTGAGCTGTGGCATATTTATGGAAAGTACCGAATCAATAATTTTGCCCCCGCCCTTATAGATCTTATCTTCAGCAATACTTTTTCCATAGTCGTCTATAATCAGCGCTTTCTCCTTTAAGCTATAGTCCCTGTCTCTTAAAACGTAAGAATTATATGTTAATCTGAGCTGCACCAATAGCAATATCACAAAACTAATCAATACTACCGTTTTATATATACGATCTTTCATTTACCTTTTAAAAATAGTTCTATTATTTCATAAATAAGATCACGTTAAGCTTTTGTTAGGTTTCTGTTACGGTTTCGTTCAACAAATTTTATCAATGTGGGGTGTAGCTTTGGATAATTAAAAGCAGGCTACAGCCATTAACCAGATTAATATTAACCAATTAGCCTGGGTAAATGCAGTTACAGTAACTCATCTTTCAAGTAAATAACACAAATAACATAACCAAAAAAAAGAGAAATGACCTTTAAAAGGATTTTATCATTATTACTGATTGCGTCAGTAACAACAGCCCTATGTCCGGCAATGGCACAGCAGAAAGCGGCTAATAAACCCCTAACTTCGCTTCAACAGGATTTTGTTGACCTGGGTTTGGGCATGTTTATCCATTATGGCATGCCAACATTTATGGATCAGGATTGGTCTGACCCAGATGCAGCGCTTTCATTGTTCCGCTCACCAAAACTAGATGCAGACCAGTGGGCCAAAGCGGCTAAATCGGCAAACATGACCTATGGCTGCCTCACCACCAAGCACCACAGTGGATTTCCGATATGGGATACCAAAACCACCCCTTACAACGTGATGAACACGCCACTTAAACGCGATGTGGTAAAGGAGTATACTGATGCCTTCCGCAAAAATGGTTTAAAGGTTATGCTTTATTATTCCATTTTAGATACCCATCATGGAATCCGTCCGAACCAGATTACCCCAGCACATATCAAAATGATCAAAGATCAGTTAACCGAACTGTTAACCAATTACGGTGAAATCACCGCGCTGATTATAGATGGCTGGGATGCTCCGTGGTCGAGGATTTCTTATGATGATGTGCCTTTCGAAGATTTATATCACCTGATTAAAACGCTTCAGCCAAACTGTTTAGTGATGGATTTAAATGCGGCTAAATATCCAACGGAAGCACTTTTTTATACCGATATCAAATCTTACGAACAAGGTGCAGGCCAATTTATCTCCAAAGAACACAATAAACTGCCGGCACTGGCCTGCCTGCCTTTACAGGCCAACTGGTTCTGGAAAACATCGTTTCCTACTACCCCGGTAAAAAATGTACCTGAGCTGGTAGATAAGTTTATCATCCCTTATAATGGAGCTTATTGCAATTTTATACTTAATGTTGCCCCAAATGCGAACGGCCTCATTGATGATAATGCCCTAGAAGCATTGAAAGAAATTGGTAAGCGCTACCAAAGGGCGGCCAACCCTCCAAAGCTTGGCACTTATGCAGCCCCCGTTATTTCGAGCAATATTGCCAAACACATCAGAAGCAACAGCAGCTGGAGCGATGATATGAATATTATGGACTTTGCAAACGATGATAATTTCGGCTCGAGCTGGTCTTCAAACCCAACAGTTAGTGCACCTTGGTACGAACTTACATTCGATAAGGCTGCTCCTTGCAACATGGTGGTACTTACAGCCGGAAGCAACAGAAAAGCTACCTATAGCTTATCTTATTTTGCCAATGGAAAATGGAACCCAATAGAAGCAAAGAACGAAGGAGAAAAAAAGGTAAACATTTTTAGGTTTGGACGTACTTGGTGCGAAAAAATCAAAGTAACCATTTCTGGTTTTGATAGCCCACCTGCTATTGCCGAACTGGGAGTTTATAACGAAAGAAAATAACACCTTACATCATGAATTAACCGCTCAATATCACTTATTATCCCTTAAAGAACCTGGCCAAGTTTATTTGGCCAGGTTTTATCTAACCATATCAATCTCCAAGCTATCCATAATTAAGTTTTGATGATAATTTTTTTGATCTAAATCAAAAAAACAGGCATTTTTGTGTTGTTTAAATATAAGTATTTGTAAACCAGTATAAAGCGCCTAAATTTATACTGAACCACACGTATATCCGACGGTAAATAACCGTCTTTTCTTCAATAAAGATATTTACCAATACTTAACCGGTCTTTTAAATCAATAAAATACAATAGGATGGAAACAACAGCCATTAGAAGTAACGATTCGCAAGAGCTTCCTAAACCAAAAGATCCTGTTGTAGAATTAAAAGAATGGGTAAATGAAACCACAGCGATGCTGATTGTGCATGGTATAGGCGATCAGTTTCCGATTTCTACCTTAGATGATTTTGCAAGGGGCTTTGTGGGAGAGTTTAAAACGGTTTACAAGGATAAACTTAGCTTAAGCCACGAAATTATGCCCAAAAAGGATGGCAACGAAACCTGGTTTGATAATGTGCTGCGCATTAAACACGCTGATAGTGAAAACTATATCGATATTTACGAGTATTACTGGGCAAACTATACAGAAGATAAGTCATCATGGAACGACCTCAACAAGTGGCTTCAGGGCGTGGTAAAGGGGGCCAAACATTTTTACAACAAGAATAAATCGCTGGGCGAAGAATATAAAGACAAGAGCATATTTTTTGATCAGAACGGTAATTTCATTGCTTGGCGCTACCAGATTTTCCTTTCGCTGTTTGCCAAAATATTTATGGCCTTTGATATTGCAGTTGGTGGCCTGCTCAAACTGCTTACCTTTCTTCCAATTCCTTTCTTGGGTAAATTGGTGAGCAGCTGGACAGAAAGTTATGTAGAATCTTCTATGCACAGCCTAACCAACGTGGCGGGTGATATTGCCATTTACAACGTTGTCGATCCCAAATCAAAGTTTTATGCCATCAAGAAACAGATTGCCTCTGGTGCCGTTTCGGCCTTGAAGTATTTAATTGAGAAACCTAAAGTTATCGGACAAACCGATGGCGATATCCCGCAGAATTATTATCCAAAGGTAATTGTGGCGGGGCACTCATTGGGCAGTCAGATTGCTTACGATGCCATTAACAAACTTAACCTGCTGGTTAATCAGGGCGAAATTAAAAACTACACGGCCAATGCTACCCTGCTATCAAATCCAAATAAAAAACTTGCCGATCAGCTCAGTGGTTTCATCACTTTTGGCAGTCCGCTCGATAAAATTATCTTCTTTTTAAGGGAGAATGTTGCCGATCAGCAATACATTAAACAACAGATGATACACCATTATCAAGGTTTTAAAATGCGCGATTTAGATCCTTTTAAAGACCGCATTTTAGCTTACGTAGAAACTACCTGCAAGCTTGAACGCTTTTTGGAAGAAATTAAGTGGCGGAATTATTATGATGGAAGGGATTACGTAAGTGGTGGTTTAGATTATTATACCAACCTTACCAATGTAAACTGTAGATTTGCCAGCGGCACATTTAGTTTTACCCATAGTAATTATTGGAATTATAGCCATTTCTACCGGGATATTATAAACGAATTTCTTTAAGAACAGCTGCCTGTGCGCTCCAAGTCCTTCATATCACGTTTTTGTACTTTGTAGGTTAAATGATTTATAATGAGGATTTTATTTTTCAAATTCAGATAACTTACTGATCCTAAAGAACCATGAAAACTTTACCGATCAACAAAGGTGGCGCTGTTAATTTCAGAGTGGATATTGTAACAACAACAGTCTTACTGCAGCCGGGCTAAAATCCAGTCGAAAAAGAGATGCGTTTATAAAAAAACAGCACTGGACATTGGGCGAAACCAGCGAAAATGTAAGCACCAAAGAGGCAATTATCCGTGGTTTACTAATTGTTGCCGCGGTACCTTTGTTCACAGTGGTTGATCGGACCTATAGTACAGCGTTGCTCATTTTTATTGTTCCGGTATTGTTCTATCTGGAAGTTACTGCTTTCACCATTTACTCCCCTGTAAAAGCCATTTTTAGCAATTACAGGCTTCCACAGCAGTTTGATTAATGAGCTTAGCGACAGTATTTTTTGTCACCTCAAGCGGTAAAGCACTTTCTTTCCCGGTATTATTTAGGCAAAATACTTATATTAGTGTAAGCAACAGTTTGTATGAAATAGTGCTGTAAACGTCCCAAAACCGTATAATTTTAATGGAAATCTCAACAATATGAAAAACCCTTTTGAAGTTTCCTTTTTCGGGGAGCCTGTTCCCCCAACATATACCTCTGCGGTACAGGTAAGAAAGATTAGTGACGAACTGGAAGCTGATTTTGAAGATACCCTTGCTGTTGAAGAACCGCTGGAAATTAGACTGGCTTTTGCGGCTGGTACAGAACAGGTTGTTAAAAGTATTTCGGTTACTATGCGAACGCCAGGCAACGATGAAGAACTGGCAAAAGGCTTTCTTTTTACCGAAGGGATTATTGATTCCAATGCCAATCTGAAAAAGAGTGATGTTTTTATATGCGGAGAAGGTCGTGAAAATACCATCACTTTGCTAATCGAAGGCGGCTCTGTGCCCGATCTTTCCAATAGCGAACGTAATTTTTACAGTACCTCTAGCTGTGGGGTTTGTGGCAAGTCTTCTATTGCGTCTATCCGTACACTTGGTCAGTTTAAGCCTATTGAGCCGAGGCGCGCTTACATCGATAGCAACGTCCTGCTCACGCTTCCTGATGCCTTACGCAAGGCACAGCGGTTATTTTCGGTTACCGGTGGACTTCATGCTTGCGGTATTTTTACCCCGGATGGAGAACTGATCGGCCTCCGTGAAGATGTGGGCCGCCATAATGCATTGGATAAATTGATAGGTAAAGCTTTTTCTGATGGAATATTGCCGTTAAGTGAGCATATTTTGCTGCTGAGTGGTAGGGCAAGTTTTGAATTGGTGCAGAAAGCGGCCATGGCAGGCATAACCGTTATTGCAGCAATTGGCGCACCATCAAGCCTCGCAGTTGAGCTTGCCGCCGAATTTAACATCACACTTATCGGCTTTTTGCGGGGCAGAAGCTTCAATATTTATACTGGCGCTGAGCGCATTAAATAAAACAGACATGAAAATACGCATCAAAGGCAATTTTATAAGATATAGGTTAACCCGCTCTGAAGTGGATGGATTGGCAGAAAACAAGACTTTGGCTGAAACTGTAGACTTTGGAAGCCGTAAGCTCATTTATAGTATCACCTGTACTGCTGATAATAATATGTCGGCCAGTTTTATCGGAGACGAAATCAACTTAAAATTCCCTTCGGTATGGTTGGCCGAGTGGCAAACTACCGATCGGGTTGGCTATAAAGCTGAGGATGGCACATTGGGTATACTGTTGGAAAAGGATTTTACCTGCCTTGATCAGGTAGAAGAAGATCAGAGCGATAATTATCCGAACCCACTTTTGAACGAAAGTAAATGAAAAAGTTAAAAGTATTACCAGATCCCGAAAACCCAGTTAAATTACTGGACCTTAAATATACACCTGCAAAAACCTGGGCTGCGGGTATTCCAGCTGTTGTTGCAGCGTTTAGCGACATACTACAAGAGCGTATACCTTTGCGCGGCATGCGTGCACTGTTCAGCATGAACCAAAAGGGAGGCTTTGATTGCCCCAGCTGTGCCTGGCCCGATCCCGATGATGAACGCTCGCCCATTGGCGAATATTGCGAGAACGGGGTAAAGGCACTGGCCGAGGAGGCAACATCTAAAAAAGTTACAGCCGATTTCTTTGCCGAAAACAGTGTTTACGACCTTGCCCAATTAATTGATTTTGAAATTGGGAAGAAAGGCAGGCTTGCCGAACCCATGTTTTTAGCAAAGGGAGGTACCCATTACCAGCCCATAAGCTGGGAAAAGGCATTCGAAAAAATAGCCTCACACCTCAATGCACTCGGTTCGCCAAATGAGGCCGCATTTTATACTTCGGGGCGTACCAGCAATGAAACATCATTTCTATATCAATTATTTGCAAAAGAATTTGGTACCAACAACATGCCCGATTGTTCCAATATGTGCCACGAAACTTCAGGCACGGCGCTACTGCCAACCATCGGCATTGGTAAGGGTACGGTAAAGCTTGATGATTTTTATCAGGCTGAGGTAATTGTGATTATCGGCCACAATCCGGGCACCAATGCACCGCGGATGATGAGTGCGCTGCAAAAGGGAAAAAAGAACGGGGCAAAAATTATTGCCATTAACCCAATGCCCGAAGCCGGATTAATGGGGTTTAGAGATCCACAGGCCCTGAATGGCATATTGGGTATTGGCGAACATTATTCCGACCTGTACCTTCCCGTAAAGATTAACGGAGATATGGCGCTGCTAAAAGCAATCGGGATATTGCTTGCCGAAGCCGAAGAGGAATCGCCAGGCCATGTTTTTGACCGCGATTTTATTGCCGAAAAAACCACCGGAGCTGAAACTTATCTGGCCCAGTTGAAAAATTACAATTTGTCAGATCTTGCGGAAGCTGCAGGGCTTAACATTGAAGAGATTAAGCAGGCTGCAGCCATTATTGCAAAGCATAAGCGCATTATATTTGCATGGGGGATGGGCCTTACACAGCAACCAAACGGGGTAGATATGATCCGTGAGATTGTGAATATACTGTTGCTGAAAGGAAGCATTGGTAAACCTGGGGCAGGGGTTTGCCCGGTAAGGGGCCACAGCAATGTACAGGGAAACCGCACCATGCTCATTAATGAAAAACCTACCAGCCAGCAGTTAGACCGGATTAGGGATGTATTTGGCTTTGAGCCGCCCAGGGCACATGGTTATGACGTGGTTGGCGCTATAAAAGCCATGCATGCCAAGGAAGTAAAAGTGCTATTTGCCATGGGAGGCAACTTTTTATCGGCCACTCCTGATACTACCTTTACCGCAGAAGCCCTTCGCAGGTTAAAACTTTCTGTACATGTATCTACAAAACTGAACCGTAGCCACTTGGTGCATGGCGAAGAAGCCCTTATTTTGCCAACGCTTTCGCGCAGCGATATTGATATGGTTGGAGGGGTTCATCAGTTTATCAGCACCGAAAACTCCATGGGCGTGGTGCAATCCTCCAAAGGTATTTTAAAACCAGTATCCGATCAGTTATTGAATGAAACGCACATTGTATGCCGCATGGCCATGGCTACTTTAGGCGATCGCTCAGTTGTAAATTGGGCTGCTTATGCCGAAGATTACGATAAAATCCGCGATGCGATAGAAAAGTGCATTCCGGGTTTTGAGCATTATAACGAAAAAGTAAGGCACAAAGGTGGTTTTTATCTGCCCAATGCCGCCAGAGAAGGCCAGTTTATGACCGGAAAAGATGGTAACCGTGCCGCATTTACCATTTCGGGCGTGCCTTTTAACCAACTTGCCGAAAATGAGTATATGATGGCAACCACCAGAACGCACGACCAGTTTAATACCACCATTTATGGTTTGGAAGACCGTTACCGCGGAATAAAAAATGAGCGGAGGGTAGTGTTTATGAACCAAAAAGATATGGATAGGGAAGGCTTTAAGGCCGAAGATAAGGTGGACCTTTTTAACTACGATGATGGTATTGAGCGCATTGCCCCACTTTTCCTGGTGGTTCCTTACAGCATCCCCGAGCGCAATACCGTAACCTATTTTCCTGAAACCAATGTGCTGGTATCCATCAATAATGTTGTGGCCGAATCGAATATGCCGGCTTCAAAGTTTATTAAGATACAGATTAGGCGGCACCAGCCCGATGCTGGCGGATAAAAATAACCGGTGCCGGCAGAATTTTAAATACTTAACAGATCAATCAAAACATGGAACAGAAATTTCCGCTTCCACCCTTTACCATGGAAACAGCGCAAGAAAAAATACAGACTGCAGAAGATGCCTGGAACAGTTGTGATCCCGAACGGATTTCTAAAGCCTATACACCAGATTCGGAGTGGAGAAACAGAGATCAGTTTATCAATGGCCGAGCAGAAATTGTAACCTTCCTCACCAAAAAATGGGAGAAAGAGCTGGATTATAAACTTAAAAAAGAATATTGGGCCCATACCGATAACCGTATTGCTGTAAGGTTTGAGTACGAATACCGCACCGCAGAGCACAAATGGTTTAGGGCCTATGGTAACGAAAACTGGGAGTTTGATGAAAATGGACTGATGCAGAAAAGGTTTGCCAGTATTAACGATCTGGAGATTAGCGCTGAGGAGCGCAGGCTTTAAATGATTTTACGAAACAGAATATTTTAATCAATTAATTGAACCGGAGCTTTTTGGAAATGGAAACTCTGCTAAAAGCGAGCTGAGCAGTTTTGATACTTCTTGGCGTTTTGCTCCGCTAATTCCAATGTTTGCTTTCATAATCGCAATTTTTTTTCATTTGAACTGCCCACGCGTGTAGCAGGTGAGCCTTTGTATCCTAAAATTAGGCTATGCTTAGCAGTGGTTCGAAGTATATTCGCTGAGTAGCCTATGCCAATCGTTGAATGTGCATTTTTGAGGGTTGACCTAAAATACTGCTTGGCCGTAACCCCCAATAAGTATGTATAAAAATAATTTTTGCCGCCATTTTAGTGATAGCAGAATCACTCCTAATCGAGGGAGGAACATAAAAATGAGCCAGCCTATAAAAGATAAATTCAGAATGTTTAGCTTTGGATTGAATGCCCATTATTTAAGCCGGAGAGAATAAAATAACCAGATGAAACTAGAAAAACGGGATTATGATGCAATAGTTGTAGGATCGGGGCCAAATGGATTGGCTGCGGCCATCCTCTTGCAGCAGCATGGGCTTTCCGTTTTAATTATAGAGGGTAAAAATGTAATCGGTGGAGGATTAAGCTCTGACGAACTCACTTTGCCTGGCTTTACACATGATGTATGCTCGGCAATCCACCCGATGGCACTGGCTTCGCCGTTTTTTAAAACCCTTCCTTTGGCCAATTATGGATTGGAATATCTGCAGCCCACTTTTGCCGCGGCACATCCTTTTGATGATGGTACAGCGACTATATTGGATCAATCTATCCAAAAAACCGCTGAATATTTAGGTGGAGATGCCAAAACTTATACTGCATTGATGGAAAACATCACGGCTACATGGCCATTGATTGATGAGGATGCCCTTGGACCATTGCATTTCCCCAAACACCCATTGGCAATGGCAGGCTTTGGACTAAAGGCATTGAGCAGTGCTACAGGTTTTGTTAAACGCTTTAAAGAAAAGCAGGCCCGCGGACTTTTTGCCGGAATGGCCGCACATGCCATACAACCTTTGAGCAACCTCAGCACCACAGCCATAGGTTTGGTATTAATGGCTACTGGGCACCTTAAAGGCTGGCCCATACCCAAAGGCGGATCAAAATTTATTGCAGAAGCCTTAGCTGGTTATTTTAAATTTTTGGGTGGGAAAATCGAAACCGGAACTTTTGTTACCTCCTTAAATCAACTGCCTTCTGCCCACGCCGTGCTTTTTGATATTACCCCAAAACAGTTATTGCAGCTAGCAGGGCATAAATTTTCCAATATTTACAAATGGCAGCTCGAACGTTACCGTTACGGCATGGGCGTATTTAAGGTAGATTGGGCATTGCATGGGCCTATTCCGTTTACTGCCGAAGCATGTAGTGGAGCAGGTACGGTTCACCTGGGCAATACTTTCGAAGAAATAGCAACCGGCGAACTGGCAACCAGTAGGGGCCAACAGGCAGAAAAACCCTTTGTGCTTTTGGCACAGCAGAGTTTGTTCGATGCATCGCGTGCGCCCGAAGGAAAGCAGACGGCTTGGGCCTATTGCCACGTTCCAAATGGTTCAAAACAGGATATGACCGCAATTATCGAAAATCAGGTAGAACGTTTTGCACCGGGCTTTAAAGATCTGATTATAGCCAAACACGCCATGAATACCGAACAGATGGAAGCGCACAACCACAATTACATTGGTGGCGATATTAACGGCGGGATATTAGATCTCGGACAGTTGTTTACCCGCCCGGCGCTAAGGTGGTCGCCTTATAAAACATCGGCAAAAGGATTATACATCTGCTCATCGTCTACGCCGCCAGGTGGTGGTGTACATGGCATGTGCGGCTACAACGCCGGAAAAAGAGTATTAAGAGATATTTTCAATATAAAAATCAGATAACCACAAAGAAAAAACGATGTCTATACAGAACAATGCTTCAGGAACCACAGAAGCTTTAACAGATGCTGGAATAACACCCGACAAAAAAACATTTCTACAATCGATTACCGAAGATTGGTGGGCGGTAATTTTAGGAACAATTATTATTGCCACTGTACTTTATTTAACCAATAGCGGTATAACAATTACTTTACCCGCTTATAAATGGGCAACTTCCGAAGACCTTTTTGGTAAAATCCTTTCTGGACAAAATTTATTGCTCATTTTAGAAACAGGAGCAGTCTTTTTGGCGCTTGCAGCCACCGCCATTGGACTTTCGGGTGGTAATGTAGTCCGGTTTGCTGCAGGTTTTTCGCTGATCTACTTTTTTGCCATTATCGCTTTTATTATTGGCGGCAACAAAAACGTATCTTATTTCGGATTGGAATACGTGGTATTCGCGCTCCTCATTGGTGTCTTTTTGGGCAATGTAATAAAGCTGCCCGAATGGTTAAAAGAAGCGGTGCGGTCTGAATTTTACATTAAAACCGGTTTGGTTATTCTAGGAACCACCATATTATCTGCCGATTTAATTAAAGCCGGTTTACCAGGTATTGTTCAAGCTGTTATTGTGGTTACCGCAGTTTGGTTTTTCTCGCTGTGGTTAAGCCGTAAGTTAAAAGTGGATGATGAATTCGGCGTGATCTTAGCCTCTGCCGTATCTATCTGCGGTGTTTCTGCGGCTATAGTTGCGGCAGGAGCTATTAATGGCGATAAACGAAAACTATCTTATGTAACTACCTTGGTGTTAATAATGGCCATACCCATGATGATTATACAGCCTTGGGCAGTAAAGTATTTCCACATTCCGGATGTTATTGGCGGTGCTTGGTTGGGCGGTACATTAGATACCACCGCAACAGTTACCGCGGCAGGCGATCTGGTTGGGTCAATTGCCGTTAAGGCTGGGGTAATTGCTAAATTCTCTCAGAATGTATTTATCGGGGTAGCCGCATTTTTTATCGCCATTTGGTGGGCTTATAAAAAGCCAAAAGGCGAAAATGGAGAGGTTTTAGTTAAAGCGCAAAGCCCTGGGCTTAAAATTGTTTGGGAACGTTTCCCGAAATTTGTGCTGGGATTTGTTGCCGCATCGTTAGTGTTTTCTTTCTTATTATCACCTGCAAATGCAAAAAGTGTAGCGCCAACATTAAACGGTTTGCGTACCGTGTGGTTTGCCATTGCTTTTATCTCAATCGGTATGGAAGCCAAGTTTTCATCACTGGTAAAACTGCAAGGTGGCAAACCTGCATTTACCTTTGTAACCGCGCAGATCTTTAACATCTTCTGGACCTTATTATGGGCTTATATCTTATTCGGGGGTTATATATTCCCTATACCAGATTTTAAATAATCAGAAAAGCTATAATCATTGCTTCTCAAACCTCGGTCTGTGTCCTCACAGACCGAAAAAAACCTTCGCACTCAGGATGAAAATCTGTGACTCAATTAAACGTTTTTATCCTTAACAGAATAGCTATAGACTATTGGGCTGCCACAGTTTGTGGCAAGTGAGTTTACAGCACGGTAGAAATTTCTTACTCCTCGGTCTGTGTCCTCACAGACCGAAAAAAACCTTCGCACTCAGGATGAAAATCTGTGACTCAATTAAACGTTTTTATCCTTAAAAGAAAAGCTATAAGCTATTGGGCTGCCACAGTTTGGGCCAAATGAGTTTACAGCACGGTAGAAATTTCTTACTCCTCGGTCTGTGTCCTCACAGACCGAAAAAAACCTTCGCACTCAGGATGAAAATCTGTGACTCAATTAAACGTTTTTATCCTTAACAGAATAGCTATAGACTATTGGGCTGCCACAGTTTGGGGCAAGTGAGTTTACAGCACGGTAGAAATTTCTTACTCCTCGGTCTGTGTCCTCACAGACCGAAAAAAACCTTCGCACTCAGGATGAAAACCTGTTACTCAATTAAAGGTTTTTATCCTTAAAAGAAAAGCTATAAGCTATTGGGCTGCCACAGTTTGGGCCAAATGAGTTGACAGCACGGTAGAAATTTCCTTCAACATTTTCATACTGAATGGATGCCTGCCCACTAACCACCTTTTAACTTCGTCGGGATTAATATCAAGCCATACGGCCAAATCTTGCGCCGAAAAGCCATTGTTTGTTAGGGTTTTAGCTGTTTTGTTGGCCATTTCCAGATTTAATCGCGATAGCTCTTCAATAGCAGGGTTTCCGCTCTCTGCTAACCAGATAGAAACGAAATCGTTTTCTTCCATGTAATATAAGGTTTAATAATTTCGGCTTAAGTGGCAGCCGCTTGCCAATTTTGGCGGCAAATTTAACAATAATACAAGCTTTAATGCAAGTCTAACTGCATTTTGAACCATCCTATAGCAATATGGATCTATTGGAATTTCAGGTTTTTGATCTCTTTGATATACAGATGAGCCTGCTTTCGAACCTTAAATATATTTTGCTATTTAATTTAGTATTTTGTAAATTTGGGTTTAAGCAATATCCCTTTTTTATGACCGAACTCGATTTTTTCTTTGATCCATCATATGGCCACGGCGGAGTGTTTCGGCTGATGATGTTTACGGACAATGGATTTTGGGCGGTTGTTGCAGGAGACAAACTACTGGGACGGATTGAAAAACAAGAAGGAAAATGGGTGCAGATTTTAGGCGATCCATTTCCAGCTGAGCTGATAGAAAACGCTGGATTGTTAATAGATGGACAGCATTTTAATCATCTTCCAGGCGATATCAGTGCCAGATGGCCCAAACTGGTCGAAAAAGTGGTACGGAAATCGGATAGCGAATACATGGTGATATGCAAGCCATCTATTAACTTTAAAACATTTGAACGGATGTTTACCACATTTGTTCCCGCTATGATTAAAGATGAATGGCCAATCCATTTTGCCGTGTACAATAACGATTTTAGCGATGATTTTGTAGCAGCGCTTAGCCGCAAGGTTGAGGAACTGCGTTACGATCCAATCCAGCGTTGGCAGTTATAATCTTAATCAATTGATGGGCTGGAGTAATCAGCCTAAAATAGCTTTTTACTCCATTTACCCTTGTTACTAACCAAATTTACGTACCCTGTAGATCAGCGAAAGCATAAAATAACGGCCTAAACGGTTTACCTGCTTATCAATAATCACGTTATCGAAAACATCTCTTGAAATTCCCGAATTCTGGTCAAAAAGATCAAATCCTTCAACACGGATGGCGGCCATATCGTTTTTCATAAACTTATATTCCATTGATAGGCGCAGCAAAGTGGGGTTGCGTACCGATCCGTTGTCGAAACCCGAGTTAATCTGCTTACTAAAATCGTAGCCTAGGGTTAAGTCTTTAAAGAAATAGTTGCGGCCTTCAATACCATACTCAAACCGGTTCGATTGGCGGCTGGTAAATGAATCGTTTGAGTAGGTGGTTAAATTCTGGGAATAAGAGGTTTCGATTTCAAAATTGGTGATGTCTTTTAAATCTACCCTAAATTCAAGCTCCTGACGCCACGACATGTTTTTTGCGGTAATTTTACTGTTATCGGTAAAAGAAATGTTATTGTTCAACTGGCCTGATCCCGAATAACCAATGGTGAATTTACGTTCAGCGGAAAGCGGTTTACTGATGTTGTAATCGCCCTGTAATGTGTAATAACCATCGGTATTGATATAACTGGTTAGCTGGTTAACCGTACCGGCCACGCGCTGTTTAATGGTAACAATCCTGTCGTTGGTTTGTTCATACCTAAAATTGGCCAGAATAACTTTTCCCGCATTCCAATCGGCCTGTTTATAATGTGCGTTAACGCTATGGATAAATTCTGGTTTAAGATCGGGGTTACCGGTAACAATATTCTGTAGGTTCGAGTTGTCGGATATCGGCTGCAACTGCAAAAAGCTTGGTTGGTTGTTTCGGCCCCAATAATTGATATCCAACGATTCTTGATTTGAAAATTTGTAAGAAAAACGGCCAGAAGGGATTAGGTTAAAAGTGCGGTTAACCGTTGTAATGTCGCGGCTTAAGTTCTGTCCGCTCAATACAGCCGGTTGTGCATTTAGCCCAAGGGTATAGTTTAGTTTTTCGCCAATATAACGGTAGTTCATACCCACTTTATTGATCATAAACTGGTAATCGTAAATGTTGCTCAGTTGCGGATTAAATACTTCGCTGCCGTTCGCAATATCATAAGCAGTCCGGTTGTTATTGGTGGTAGAACGGTTCCAGCTGTAGTTTACCTCAATAAAAGTTTTACGCCATAGCGGCTCCATGTATGATGCCCCAACGTTAAGCCCTAAATTGCGGCTATCCTGGTTGTTTAACTGATTCTGCACTGAGTCGGTTACATTGCGACGTGCATTAATGTATGCGTTGTATACATCCCTGTCGTTTCCACTGTTCGAATAATTAATGTTGCTCCAAGCACTTAAATTACGGCCTTTTTTCGAAAATTTGTGGTTGTAAAAAATGTTGGTGCGTAAATTCAGGTTGTTGGAACTGCTATAATTGGTGTTTTCCCTCCGTATGCTTAAAGTATCCTGCTTGGTAATCGATCCACCTGCACTGTTGCCACTGTTGGTGCTGTAATTGATATTTGGAGAAATTTTCAGGTAATTCATGGTGTCGATCTTATACTCCAGGTTACCGCCCATCCAATGGTTATAATTGTTGCTATTGTTGTTGTTGTTGGCATCTTCAATACGGGTTATCGGATTCTGACCGGCATCCAGCAAAATATTCTGCGTATAGGTAGAGCTTATCGTATTGTTTTTATCGTTGGTAAAATTGTAACTGGCATCAGCAGAAACTTTAGGATTAAACTCGTTTTTGTAGTTTAGTCCGGCGGCATTCCTGGTGGTAACCCCATCGCCACCACCACCACGCATGTTGGCATTGGCCGAAGTTCCATCAAAAGAAATCTGTCTTTCGCCTTTCATGCTGTTTCCCCTGATGTTGGTGTTGTAGCGGTCTGAGTTGCCCACACCTGCCGATGCCCTTGCAAAGTAGCCCTTCTTTTTATCTTCTTGTATAGTCAGGTTTAATATTTTTTCGGGTTCGCCCGTTTTAATGCCCGTAAGTTTGGCCTGATCGCCGTAATCATCTATAAACTGTAGATTCTTGATGATATCGGCCGGCAGGTTTTTAATTGCGGTAGCCACATCGGTACCAAAAAAATCCTTGCCATTAACACGTATTTTGGTTACTGGTGCGCCTTGACTGGTTACATTACCATCTTTATCCACCTTTATTCCGGGCAGCTTTTTTAACACTTCATCAACAGCATCTCCATCCCTTACCGGGAAAGCCTTGGCGTTAAAACTTACTGTATCTTCGGTTACTTTTACAGGTGGTACCCCCGAAATTACTACGGCATCGAGCGTATTGGACGAGGGTTTAAGTTTAATGTTGTCAATGGTTAGCGTAAGGCCTTTATTAATGAGATATTGTTTTACAAAAGTATCGTAACCGATAAAAGCGGCCGATAAGGTAAACTGTTTGAATTTAACTTTATTGAAAGTAAAAGTTCCGTCGGGATTGGCAGAAATGCCCACGCTATCGGTGCCCGATTTAATCCTTACAACAGCGCCAGGAAGCGGTTGTCCTGCTGTATCCAGCACGGTGCCTTTTATGGCATAATTTTGAGCACTGCTGCTGGAGTAAAAACCTGCAATGAACAGGAGCAGCCAGGCCATTTTAATAAAAACCTTCATGAATGTGTTTGTGTGTGCCCTAAAAATACGGCACAGCTTGTTAAAGAACTGCACCGTAATCAACATGTTACTGATGCAGAGCCATATCAAGAGCAAAAAGCGGTTTTGAAGGTTGATGTAGATGAAACTAAAGCTCATTTTTTTCGTAGCCGCCCAGGCAGCTCATACTGGCATTGGCAGAAGCACCGTAATCATCATTAGCTGCACCAGGTTTCCCAAATAAGGTAATAATCCGGTCGATCCTGATTCGTTCGCCATTATCCATCACCAAAAAGACACCTTCATTTTTAAGTTTCGATGTTTCGGTTATACGTAAACTAGCGTATTCAATTGTAATGCACAAAAAGCTGGATCTGAGCTGCAGCTACTGCCGGAAATTCGTGTTGTACGCCATGGCCAGAATTCGGGATTACGATTAACTCTGCAGTTTTCCATTTTTTGATCAGCGGAAACCAGTTCTCTACCGGACAGCTTGGATCATGATCGCCCATTAAAATTAAGATCGGCAGGGGAGTATTGGCCAATTTTTCTCTTGATTGGTAACTGTCTTTCTGATAATCGGCAATGCCCTTAAAGTAATCGGTAAATTTATCTGGCGTGACCATTTTGCTCAGGTCTTTTTTTCTTTTTGCAATACGGAGGTTAGAAGCTTTGGCAGCAGCCCTGCTTTTGGCCGATGCAGGTTCGAAGAAAAGAACTTCCTCGTCTTTTAAGTCGTTAACAGGTTTAAAGGCAGCATCAAGAAAGGCTTTTTCAACTGGCGTATCATTTTTACCTGGAGGGTTTGCACCGATAAGGATGAGGTGCGAAACCATTGCTGGAAAATGCGCAGCTAAGGTTTGCGCAACGGCACCACCGTACGACCAGCCCAATAACCTGAATTTATTAATTTTAAGCGCTGTAGCAAAGGATTTCACATCGCCGGCAACATCCAAAATACTTGGCGCTAGTTGGCCTGTCGATAGTCCTATGCCTGGATAATCGAAAATAATTACGCGGTTGTTCTTAGCCAGTTGATCTAAAAACAGTGGGTCCCAAGTATCTAAAATTCCCCTTAGCCGGTTGCAGAGTATAAGTGGTGCGCCTTTGCCTATACTTCGATAGCCGATTTTGTTTTTTCCAGCCTTTATGTAAAGTGTAGGGGCATTTACGGCCGTTACCGTGGCTTTGTGCTTTGCGTTAAGCCCTAAAAATGTTGTGGTGGGTTGATCCGCCTTTGCAGGTAAAGCATAATGGCCAAGTGTTAAAACTAAGGCAAGGTAAAGTGCTAATGTTTTCATAATTCGCTTGTGTTTAAAATCGTTTTTCATTTAAAAGATTATCTGCTGTATTCATTTAGTTTTCTAATGAAGTGCCGTTAATTAAGGTTTTGTAATACAGTTGGTTATGGTTTGAGTGTGCAATTGCGGAATAACGGTATTCCAATTTTAGTTGATATATCGACTTTGCAGGTGTAATATATCCGTACCCCTTAGCAGATTAATTAAGCGAATTATGTGGTAGACTATATGTCGATAAATGTTTATATATCGACATATGGCTATATTTTGTTTTGGTTTATTTGGCTGTAATACAGTTGTTTATGTGTTGGTTTGGTGTTTGGTATACACAAAACGCTGAGCCGAACAGCCATCAGCATATTTAATAAAGAAAACAATGATAGTAAGCCTCACACATATCAATACCGCCTGCGTACTGCTAGAGATTAACGGATACAGGATTTTGACCGACCCAACGCTCGATGATGCTGGAGGTTTATATTACCATG
This sequence comes from Pedobacter sp. GSP4, assembly GCF_051857575.1. Taxonomy (NCBI): domain Bacteria; kingdom Pseudomonadati; phylum Bacteroidota; class Sphingobacteriia; order Sphingobacteriales; family Sphingobacteriaceae; genus Pedobacter; species Pedobacter sp. GSP4. The sequence continues at coordinate 275,042 of NZ_JBPZIR010000006.1, forward strand.
GCTTTGGTGCGTTTTCGCGGAAAACAGCAAATCCTGGCTTAACTGCTGATCAGCTTCAGGATATTGACCTGGTTCTGCTAAGCCATCATCAACATAAAGATAACCTCGATACCAAGGGCAGGGCTTTTTTAGGGCAGGTAAAAACCATCATTTCTACTGTTCCGGCCAGTAAGGACATTAAAGGTATAACCGGATTGGAGGAATGGCAAAGTTATGCTGTATATACCCCAAAAGTTAAAGGATTAAAAATTACGGCTACGCCTGCACAGCACCGGCCTTCGTGGATTCCTGAATTTGTTTCTGGCAAGGTAATCGGTTTTATTATCGAAGCCGCCGAACTGCCAAACGGTGCAATATACCTTTCGGGTGATACTGTTTTTTTTAAAGGAATAGCCGAAATAGGCCGCAGGTACAAAATCGATGTAGCGGTAATGAACGTTGGTGGAGTAGAGTTTCGGTACCTCACCGGCTTGGGCAAATATACCATGGATGGCCTTGGACTGATAAAAGCCGCTAATGTGCTAAATCCCAAACGGATATTTCCGGTACACAGCAGTGGATGGACACATTTTAAACAAAAGGAAACCGATTTAAAGGTACTTTTAATGGCAGACGAGCTCATTAAAAACCGTACATATTTTTTGGTAACCGGACAGAAAACCTTTGTAATTAACGATGGAATAAGCTAAACCCCTAAAAAAAATATATGAAATTAACTTATTATGGCCACTCTTGCTTTGCAGTGCAGGTAGGAAACAGCAACATTCTTTTTGATCCTTATATCACCGATAACCCATTGGCGAAGGATATTGATATTAAAGAAATCAAGGCCGATTATATTTTCATTTCCCATGGACATTTTGACCACATTAACGACGCAAAGGCGATTGCATTACATACTGGAGCTAAGGTTGTTGCCACTTGGGAAGTGAAAGATTGGTTAAATAAAAATGGTGTAGAAAATACGCATCCGATGAATCCTGGGGGGAAATGGAAGTTTGATTTTGGTACCGTAAAATGTGTTATTGCCCAGCACTCCAGCAGCATGCCCGATGGAAGTTACGGTGGCACGGCCAGCGGTTTTGTTTTTGATACCCCATCAGGAAACTTTTACTACAGTGGCGATACGGCACTAACGATGGATATGCAGCTAATACCGCAATGGACAAAGCTAGATTTTGCCGTATTTCCCATCGGTGATGATTTGACAATGGGTGTGGAGGATGCCATTTTGGCTGCAGGAATGGTGGGTGTTAAACATGTGCTGGGGGTACACTACGATACTTTTGGCTATATCATACTCAATCATGAGCAGGCTTTTGAAAAATTCAGCTTGGCCGGTATAAACTTACATTTACCGGCAATAGGCGAAACCATCACGATTTAAATTAGCCAGTATAAGTGATTTTTTAACAAAACTGGAAACCGTTGCAGGCGCTTTAATCATGAAGCAGCATTTTCATAGTACGGTCGATGATTGACGAAATACCGCCAGTCATTAAATGTGTTAATAGATTTAAGTATTTGTTAATGAGTTGTTTATATGTTTGGTACGCTCTTCGCATATCTATAGGTAAAACATGTTGAACCTAAAAAATAGAAAAATGGAAAAGGAAATCTTCTCAAAAAAAATCAAATTAATTACGGGTTTAGCCCTTGCAGTTTGGATGACATTTTTTGCACTGAACGTATTTGCGCAAACCCCCATTAAAAACATTGTACTGGTGCACGGCGCTTTTGCTGATGGTTCTGGCTGGGAATCTGTTTATAAGATTCTGACGAAAAAAGGTTATAAGGTAAGCGTTGTCGGCAATCCAAATACAGGTATGCCCGAAGATGTTGCAGCCACTAACCTGGTGCTAAAAAGACAGGATGGACCAGTTTTATTGGTTGGCCATTCGTACGGTGGCGCCATTATTACCGAAGCAGGTAATGCGCCTAATGTTGCTGGCCTGGTATACATTGCCGCCTTTGTGCCCGATAATGGCGAAACATTGTTAAAACTTTTGCAATCGGGGCCACCGGCACCTAATTCGGGTATATTGCCCCCAGAAAATGGTTATATCTGGTACGACAGGGCCAAATTCCATGCTGGTTTCTGCGCCGATTTACCTAAAGAAAAAGCAGAATTTTTGGCCGATTCCCAAATTCCCGTTTCAGCAGCTGTGTTTGGTCATGCCATAGAAAATGCAGCCTGGAAAACGAAACCAAGCTGGTATATTGTAGCTTCAGAAGATCAGACCATTCCTCCTGATGCCGAACGTTTTATGGCCAAAAGGGCAGGTGCAAAGGTTACCGAAATTAAAGGCAGTCACTTGGTATTTATGTCGCAGCCAGAAGCGGTAGCTAAAGTAATCGAGAGTGCAGCAAAAGGCGCCACTAAATAAGGTCGCATTTTGTTCTCCGCCACTAATTTAAGCCCTTACCAACTTTCTTCACTTTCCATCAGTTTAATCCTTTTGAAGTAATTATTGGAAAGTGAAGATATTATAATTTTGGTTCCATCAAAGGTGTCAATGTGTAAATCGGCTTCAAGTTGACCTGTTAATCCTTTTATTAGTTTCATACCCAGTGAATTAACCGTTTTTAATTCGAAGTCTAGTGGAAGTCCTTCTCCATCATCTTCCATAATCAATTCGTAAAGATCGGGCGCTGTGCGTTTTAAACTGACGTTTATTTTTCCGCATTCCGCTGGTTTGAAGGCATATTTTAAGGAGTTTGTAATTACTTCATTTACAATTAAGCCCAAAGGCACTGCCTCTGCTACATCAAATTCGATATCATCCAGATCGATATTGAACTGTACATTGTTTTTAACATCGAAACTCTCTTTGAGATACTGTATCAGCTCTGGTATGTACTGCGCCATATTAATCGCCTTCACATCATCCGAAAGGTAAAGTTTTTGATGAATGAGCGACATGGCATAAATTCTGTGCTGGCTGTTTCTGATCGCCTCCAAGGCATCGTTCTCTAAGTAAGCAGATTGCGATTCCAATAAACTCATTACGGTATGCAGGTTGTTTTTAACCCGATGGTGGATTTCTTTCAGCAGCCATTCCTTTTCTTCGAGCAAGGTCCGCAGTTTGGCATTGCTGTGTTCTATTTTAAGCTGCTGGCTTTCCAACTGTTTGTTGCTGTTTTTCTTGATCCGGTACAAACGGTAAATTAATACGGTAAGCAGCAGCAACATGGCGGCGGCTCCAATGGCTACTTTTTGTTGCAGTTGCTGTTTTTGCAGGTTGCTTTCCTGCAGCTTGGCTTGTTGGTTGAGCAGGTCGATATCTTTTTGTTTTAAGCTGAGGTCGGATATGTTCTTTTGTGTAAGCAGTCTCGCTTCTTTTAACCGGGCTTCCTGAATTTTCGCCGTTTGTGTAAGTAAAGCTGCATTTTGGTTCAAGAAACGGATATTATCATCTTTTAGGCGCAGGTCGCTTTCTTTCTTTTGCGTTTGGTACTGAAATTCCAGTTCTTGGGTATGCTTATCTTTACTTACCCTGTAAATAGAATCGCTGAGCCTTTTGCTCATGCCCAGGTATTTATAGGCCGATTGATAATTGCCCATGGCAGAATCTATTCGCGATTTTAGTGCATAATAGGGGATCATGTAGGTAGTTACATTGGTTGTGGGGTATTTTTCAGCAATTTTTATATTCTCATCGGCCAGTTTAAAGTTCTTGGTCAGCGCATATAAATTTCCGAGATCGTTGTATAGCGAGCCTGGGTTTGCCCTTTGCCTTTCACGGTACCTAATGGCTTCCTTATAATTGGCCTCTGCCAGATTATACTGTTTTAAGGCCTTGTAACAATGGCCTAAGGCCACATGGTAATAAATGCTTGCCTGCTCTATGTGTGGCGGCATTTTTATTTTCATTTGCTGAACGTAATTTAAGGCTTCTTGCGGAAGTTGCATGGCAATGAGGCACTCTGCATAACTGTTAATGATGGAATAGATGAGGATCTTTTTGCCAAAAACGTCGGCACCATCAATCAGCTTTTTATGGTAAACAAGGCTTTTTTTGTAATTTTCTACGTTTTTATAAATGCTTAATAATCCGGTATATACCGAAATTTTATCTTCAACGGTAAGTCCGTCGTTCAGGTTTTCTTCGGCCAATTGTGCGTAATACAAACCTTTGTAAAAGTTGCCCCTATCTACATATTCATTGCAGAAGCTTCCATATAATCGTGCTTTTGATGGGTAACCCGCTGCGCGTGCATTTTGCATAATGTAGGTATAATGCGATTCTGGTGCTTTCGGATTTCTATATTTACGCCAGTCTGCAATGCGCAGGAGCCTATCCATTGCCTGCCTAATGTAATAAGGCTTTTTAAGCACCATGCCAAGCTGTAAGGCTTGCTTGTTAAGCAGTTCTGTAGAATCTAACATTACGGTGCTCTGTTTTCCAGTTACCTTAAACATGCCGTACCAATAATGATCGCTCAGGTTGATGATCAGTTTTATTTTAGAAGTATCGGTTAAAGCTGCAATAATCTGATGCACCTGCCCAATCTGGTTGCGTTCTTGATACGTAGAAGCCTTTAACAACATACTTTCATTATAACTGTGCTTATCTTTCAGTTCCAAACTTAATGCCCTGGCTTGGTTAAGCAATAATACAGCACTATCTATATGTACTTTTTCTTCTCCCTGCCGATAAATGTAAACACTGGCTAACCTCAACAGGAGGTCTAGCTTATCTTGCTTAGATTCCGTTTTATCTATTTTTTGCCTGATAGAGGGAATATTGGATGGATTGATTGGCAGGTATCCCGGAAAATACTGACCCTTTACAGTCAGTTCATTGGCCAGTTCGCTAAGCCGGTCGATATATTTCATGCGAAAAACATCACCATTTTTTTTGTAACAGGCTTTTGCTTGGGCGTAGCTGTTTAAACGTCCTTTTTTTTCCTGCAATATGGCAAACTCGTACCAGGTCCTGCCTTCCAGATCGAATAATTTGGCTCTATGGGCTGCCGCTAAAATTCTTTTGTACATGCCTAAGGCCTGCAGATCCATACCCTGTTGATGGTAAGCTACGCCCTTAAACAGATCTGCAGTAAGTATTCCTTTGGTATAATGCAGCTGTTCGCTGAGTGTTCGGGCCTGGTTGCCGTAAAGTTCAGTAGAATCCAGACTTTCTTTAAAACCAACTTTGGTTTCGTAGGTACGGTAAAGATGGTAGTAAGCAAGATCGAGCAGTAAATTTACTTTGGCTTTGTTGTTTGCCGCTTTTTGCAGGCTAAGCAAAATATTGCTGGCATCTTTTGCCGATACGGCTACATAAAGCGGTTCGGCACTCAGTTTAATTCCGAAGCAGGAAAAAAACAGGATAAAAAAGACCGTTAATTTAAATTTTTTCATAAAATGTTATTGCAGTGCAAACCTATATCAGTTCGCTAATTTCTTTGTTTTCCTTTAGGAGGGGATGGGCGAATAAGAAGAGTAGAAGTACCTGTAATTTCATATCAATTGGTTTAAAGCATTTTTGCTTGCATTACATTTCCCATGCCATTAAGCCTAAAAATAAGTGCAGAAAGCAGCATCTTCTCCTTACTGAGAAAAGATTCTGCAACCCCGCTTTTTTTGGGATGGAATAAAACAATAAAAATCTTCAACGGTTAGATACCAGCAGCATACACAAGGCAATTACCTGCAATTTATATTCACTTGGCTTTTGTGCTTAGTTTTTCGGTTATACCCTAAAAATAGTAATAATTTTAATAAGAAATATTACTGTTGTTCAAAAAATGGTTAAAATTTTTGTTGCTGAATGTCGATATTTCGACAGTCAAACCGAATTTAGCGAAATATCGATACCTATTATGTTATTTTACCAGCTAATTTGTAAATAAACAGTGTTTTTCACTGGGGCATAGGTTTTGTTTGCCATGCTTTATCATAACCATCTTAAACCATCATGAATATAAAAACCTTTACGCTCAGCATTGCGTTTTTTGCGTTGTGCTTAACCAGTTTAACCGCTTTTTCTCAACAAAAACTATCAACTGATAGTGTGTGGGTAAGATTAATACCAAAATATGATAGTGTGAGCAATTTCCATCGCAAAATTTTCGGCGAAAATTACCGAAAGGAGTATGCACTGGAAACAAAAGTTCCGGTAATTCATTTATCCGATTTTGCAGGTGGACTTAAGGCGGTGCAAAGAGGTGGGGGGAATCAGTCAAAATCTATCCGGCTTCAGGATAAGAATGGAAATGAATGGGTTTTGCGCAGCGTAGAAAAATATCCTGAGGTGTTGCTCCCTCCGGCACTGCGACAAACTTTTGCCAGGGATATTATAAAAGACAATATGTCGGCCCAGCACCCTTTTTCTGCACTCCTGGTACCTGTTTTTGCCGAAGCCATTGGTGCACCGCACAGTAGCCCAATTATCGGTTTGGTAGCTGCAGATAAAAATCTTGGCGAATTTGCTGCCGATTTTGTAAATACCGTAGCCTTACTGGAAGAACGGGAGCCTATTGGGAAATCGGACAACACCGCCAAAATGCGCGAAAGACTTGTAGAGGATAACGATAATACGATTAACGCGGCCATGTTGCTGAAACTGAAATGCCTTGATGTATTATTGGGCGATTGGGACAGGCACGATGACCAGTGGCGCTGGAAGGCCTTAAAATCTCCGAAAGGAATCAGTTATATGCCCGTTCCAAGAGACCGTGACCAGGTTTTTTACCGCTCGGAAGGAAAAATACAGCGCTATGCACAGGCCTCCTGGTATTTACCCATGATGCAGGGTTACGAAAGGAATATCCAAAATATCAATTGGTTTTTATGGGAAGGAAGAGAAATTAACAGCAGATGGTTTAACGAGCTGGACGAAAAGCAATGGGATGCTGTAGTTAAAGAATTTTGTGGATTAATGACAGATGGCCTTTTTGATAAAGCCCTAAAAAAACTGCCTGAACCTGGTTATACCCTAAAAAAAGCCGAATTGCTTAAACAGTTAAAAGTTAGGCGGGAGAGCCTGCCCAAGCTAATGAACGATTATTATCATTTCTTTAACCGGATTGTAGATATAGAACTGAGCAATAAGAATGAAGTGGTGGGACTTACGGATACGTTAGGCAAAAATCTTTTGGTTAAGGTATTTAAACTTACAAAAGATGGCACTACAGGCAATCAGCTCTATGCGCGTAACTTCGATCCTGTTGTAACCAAAGAGATCAGGATTTACCTGCATAACGGTAACGATCAGGTAGTGGTTAACAATGCCAAAGCCAGTGTCAGAGTGCGGATTATTGGTGGCGATGGAGAAAAAAGCTATGCCATTAACGATTCAAAGCGTATTTTGCTTTACGATGCCAAAACACAGCAATATACCGGGGCTGATGCAAATAAATTAAGCAAACACCTTTCTGCAGATTCTGCCAATCTTGCATATGCACCCAAAGATCTGTATAAAAGACATTTTATATTCCCTAACCTAGGTTTTAATAATGATGATGGACTGGCCATTGGTTTAGCGTTAAAGTTTATTAATCCGGGTTTCAGGAAAATGCCTTACAGCAATTCGCAATCATTTTCATTTCTCTATTCGTTTGCAACAGGGGCTTTTAAATTTAATTATACCGGAGAGTGGCTGCATGCTATTGGCAAAGCCGATTTTTTAATCCAGTCGTATATAAATGCACCAAGCAATACACAGAACTTTTTCGGATTGGGAAATGAAACCTTTTTTGATGAATCGCAAAATAATATTAGCTATTACCGCGCACGTTTCGATCTTTACCAGGTAAATGCGGCATTGCGCTGGCGTACCAAAAAATCGATTTTCAGTATTGGTCCATCGTATCAGTATTACCGATACGATGCAGATGAAAATGTGGGCCGTTTTATTTCAAATCCAGGCTTTTTGCATTCATCAGATAGTGCAACGGTTGATCAGGATAAGATGTTTGCAGGATTGATACTCAAATACAGTTTCGACACACGGAATAACGTGATGTTGCCCTCAAAAGGTGTTTTAATTGATGTTGGTGTATTGGGTTATAAGGGAGTAAACAGTTACTCGAATTCTTTCGGGCAGCTTAATCCCAGTGTGGCTGTTTACCAAAAATTAGATCGAAAAGGCAATGTAGTTCTGGCAGATCGGATTGGTGGCGGGGTAACCGTAGGTAAACCAACCTTTTATCAATCGCAGTTTTTAGGTGGGCATGGCAATCTTTTAGGTTATAGGCAGTTTAGGTTTGCTGGCGAGCATAGCATTTACAATAACCTAGAGCTGAGGCTCAAACTTGGCGATTTTGTAAATTATGTTTTACCTGGGCAAGTTGGTTTTATGGGTTTATATGATGTAGGACGGGTTTGGGAACGCAATGAAAAATCAGAAGTGTGGCACCATGGCGTAGGCGGTGGCCTTTATTTTGCACCTGCATCCTTAACGGTTTTACGCTTGGTTGCCGCTTACTCCAAAGAAGGCTGGTATCCTTATTTTTCACTTAATTTTAGATATTAACGAAAGGCCGCTAATTGGTTGCGTAAATTTTGTTATTCCGATAATTTATTTTGTTGTTTTTTATGTAACTTATTGTTTTTTAGGTGGTTGATTTTGTGGTATGTCTATTGCTATATCCTTTATTGTCTAACTAATTCTAAAAGCAATGAACAATAAAATTTTTGGAAAAAAGTGCGGATTGCGTGTTTCAGAGATGGCCTTGGGCACCGGAAATTTCGGTATGCGCTGGGGCTATGGAAGTCAGGCCGATGAGGCGCAAAGCATATTTAGCCGCTATGTAGATATGGGTGGGAACTTTATCGATACAGCCGATGGCTATCAATACGGAGAATCGGAAGAACTGTTGGGCAGGTTTATGAAGAGGAACCGGGAAAAACTTGTTTTGGCATCTAAATTCACTACAGGTGGTTCGCATATCCAAAATACTGGAAATAGCCGAAAAAATATGGTTTACGCTATAGAAAAGAGCCTGAAAAGACTTAATACCGATCGGTTAGATCTGTACTGGGCACATTTTTCTGATAACCAGACACCAATGGAAGAAATTTTGCGGGCCTTTGATGATCTGGTCAGTGCGGGCAAAATTGTGTATTGCGGATTTTCAAATTTTCCTGCCTGGCGCATTTCGGCAGCTTCTGTTATGGCCGATATTTACCGCTGGGCACCCGTAGTGGGCATTCAGATTGAATATAATCTACTTGAGCGTACTGCCGACCGCGAATTATTGCCTATGGCCGAAGCCTTAGGGCTTGGTGTGGCCTATTGGTCGCCACTTGCCGGCGGCACTTTAACAGGGAAATACAGAAACCAGAACCTGGCCGAAGAATCGCGGAAAAAGGCCTGGGGCGGAGTATTGGTAAAAGAAGAAACCAATAGCCAGATTAAACAGATTTTAAGTCACTTAGAAGCGTTTGGCAAAGCGCTGAATTTAAAAATGTCCGATATTGCATTGGCTTGGCTAAGGCAAAAAGATAGGCAAAATGGGTTATCAAGCTGTACCATTGCCGGGCCACGAACATTGTCGCAGTTAAACGCTTACATCAATGCTTTAAATATTACACTGCCGGATGATGTTATGGATGAGCTTGATGTAATCAGCGCTATTTCACTGGGCAGTCCGCACGAAACAATTGCCGAACAGCAGGTGAGTATTTTTGGCAGTAAGGCTATAGAAATTAAGCATAAAGTGTATTAAAACCTCAGGCTAAACCAATTGATTTAGCCTGGGTTAAAATGTTAACTCCATTTTATAAACGAAGCCATGTATCTGGTGGTTAGTTTAGGGAATTCGTGTTGAGGGCCATGACCCGAACTTGGAAGAATAATGAGCTGTGCGGTTTTCCAGGTTTTTACAATCGGGAACCAGTTTTCTACAGGGAAACTTGGATCGTGGTCGCCCATTAAAATCAGTATCGGAATTTTGGAACTGGCCAGCTTTTCTCTCGATTGATAGCTATCTTCTTTAAAATCAGCGCCTCCCAAAAAGTAATTGTTAAACTTTTCGGGCGTAACCATTATACTTAAATCAGTTTTTCGGGCCGCTATCCTTTTATTCGATTTTTTTGCAGCTTTAACACTCGCTTTGGATGCAGGCTCAAAAAACAAGATCGTTTCATCAGCAAGATCGTTTACAGGTTTAAGGGCGGCGTCAAAAAATACCTGCTCAGGTGGCGTGGCATTATTTCCCGGCGGGTTCGAACCGATGATAATTAAGTGCGAAATCAGTTCAGGAAAATGCGCCGCAAAGGTTTGGGCAACTGTTCCACCGTACGACCAGCCTGCAAGCGTGAATTTTTTAAGTTCAAGTGCTTCCGCCAGTTCTTTAACTGCTGTGGCCACACCTAAACTGGTAACAGGAAGTTCGCCGGTAGAAAGGCCAATGCCCGGATAATCAAAAATAATCACCCTGTTTTTCCTGGCCAGACTATCTAAAAACAAGGGGTCCCAGGTATCCAATATGCCCCTGAAACGGTTGCATAGTAAAATGGTTTTGCCTTCGCCAAGGCTGCGGTATGCAATTTTAGTAAGGCCTACTTCAATAAATTGTGTAGGTATTTCAATTGCAGATAATTGGACTTCTTTAGTGGGTTCCATTTTTCTTAATTTAGTTTGTATGAATTTTTCAATAGTTATGCCGTTTTGTAATCTGCTGTATTTCAGTGTGTTGTTTTGGTTGTGGATGGAGATACTAGCGATATGTCGTTAATTGTAAAAAATTAATCGTTATTACAACTAGCATACGAAATATATGGATACAATTAGCTATATTTCGATAGTTGTTAAAATCAATATCATTTAAATTGTTGATATTTAATTAGTTAAATATTTGGCATGATGTTTTAAGCGGTGATGGTAAAACTTAACACCATGAACAGCCTTTTAACCAAACAGGTTATCGATCTGCATGCGAGGGGATATCAGTTCGATTATGAATTTATTGAAAATTGTGGATTTGTATGTATGCAGAACAACGCTGTTTTTTTAAGTGATACAGTTGTGGTAAGGCTGGTTGCACAGGGTTTTGATGAACTGAGCCGTTGTTTTAAATATGTACACACCATCGAAACCACAACTGGCGAGCATGGTGTGATTATGGTCGATTTCATTTTCTTTGGCAACAAATCAAATCAATAAGGTATGACAATTTTTTCCGATCATCAAAGCAACATACTTTTATCTGTGAGTATGGATATTGCCAATATTAAGGGAAAGGAAGAGCTCATCCGGTTAATCAATGATAAAATAAAACCGCTTTTGGGTTTTGTGGGCCTGTCTATTTGTACGTTTAATAATCCCGAAAAGGTATGCGAAAACTTTGTTACCGATCCGGGGCCGCGGTTAAAATTACACCCCGAATATGAGCGGTATATCTATTCGAGGCCCTCTGTTAAGTACGATCCCCTTGCAGGCATGATCGCACAGCGCGCACCAATGGTGTTCGATCTGGAAGAAGTTGCCGAAACCTCAGCCAGATGGGAGGCTGCAGTGCTTTTTGGCGCGGGCATTAATCAGCTAATCTGTGTAGTGCTTGAGCAGGCGCATCAAAAATTTGGGATGATCAGTTTTTACCTCGAACAGAAATTGGTGCTCAGTAAAGCTGTTATCAGTTTAATGTGCGGTATCGTAAATCAGATCGCAATTGCCGTATCCAATATTATTTACCTCGAAGAAATCAAAAAGCGCGATGAGGAAAAGGCCATTCTTTTGTCATTCAGCAATGATATGGCTGCCGTTAGAACCAAGCACGATTTAAATGTCATTGTAAATGAGCGCTTAAAAAAAATGTGCAACATTAAAGATTATGTGATTTCGGTTATACACGAAAACGGAAAAACACACGGCGGATTTATGTACAACCACGAATCGCGCTATGTAAAAATGCCCGAATTTACCAAAGCCTTAAATACCAAATTCGAAATTAATGATGGCATTTTTAATGTGTTAATGGATGCCGATAAGGCCTTTGTGTTTCAGATCCAATCGCTGCTAAGCCGTCAGAATGTGCCAGGTTACATTAGTTTTTGGTATGCCATTGGGATTAAAACAGTGGTGGGCATTACTTTGAGGTTTGGCAACGGACCAATTGGTGTACTTTGGATAGAACCTGAAGTTGGCGATAACCTTGATGTTTTTTATAGCAGTTTGTTCGGTGGGATTACCGCACAGCTTTCTATTGCGCTATCCAACATCTCGGCCAACGAAAAAATAGCAGATCAACTGAAAGAGATCAATCAATACAAGCAGCAGCTTCAGGAAGAGAAAACCTATCTTCAAAATGAAATTGAAACCACCTACAGCCACAGCGAAATTATTGGCTCGGGTGATGAAATGAAGCAGGTATTTCAAATGATCTCGCAGGTTTCCAATACGGATAGCACTGTGCTTTTACTTGGAGAAACCGGAACAGGCAAGGAGCTGGTTGCGCGTGCAATACACAGTAATTCCAGTAGGAAAGAGAAACTGATGATTAAGGTTAACTGCGCAGCCTTACCCGCAAACCTGATCGAAAGCGAACTTTTTGGACATGAAAAGGGAAGTTTTACCGGTGCTTTGGAGCGGCGCATCGGCAAGTTTGAACTGGCAGATCGGGCTACTCTTTTTCTTGATGAGATAGGAGAGATGCCGCTAGAACTGCAGGTAAAGCTGTTGCGTGTACTGCAGGAACGCGAAATTGAACGTTTAGGGGGAAAGGGTACGATTAAGGTAAATGTTAGGATAATTGCGGCTACCAACCGCGATCTGCTCAAAGAAATTGCACAGGGCAGGTTTAGGAGCGACCTTTATTACCGTTTAAATGTTTTTCCCATTACCATACCACCTTTACGGAACCGAAAAGAAGATATACGGGATCTGAGCAGTTTTTTTATCACCAAGTTTGCAAAGAAAACCGGTAAAAATGTAGCCTCAATCGCCAATAAAGCCTTGCAGGATTTATTGGATTATCATTGGCCAGGTAATGTAAGGGAACTAGAGCACTTGATGGAGCGGAGCGTGCTGCTATCCAAAAATACGGTAATTAAGGAACTGCAGTTTTCACTTCAGGCGGGCAGTGGTACCGCGAAAAAAACAGATCAAGGCTACATCAAAACCATTGATGAAAACGAACGTGAGCATATTTTAAATGTGCTGCATAAATGCGGTGGCAAGGTTTTCGGTCCTCATGGTGCCGCAGTAAAGCTTGGCGTGCCAGTATCTACCTTAAATTCGAAAATTGCCAAGCTCGGCATTATAAAAGAAAAAGTGGTTTCCGTTAACGAGGGCTAAGAGGCTGTATTTTAGCTGATCCAATGTGTGATTAATAAAATCAGGATAGCGATAAAATACAGCCACTTGGTTTTTAATGGTTATTGAGCCAATTGATGATATAATCTGTTTCTTCTTGCCAATTTACATGGTCCATACCTAGGTGGTTCCTGTCTGGATACTCCTTGTATTCTTTTACCGAATAACTATTGTTGTATTTCTTGAAATTGGTATAGTTTAAAGATGCAGGTATAATCTGATCTTCAGTACCCGAAAGGAACAGTAGTGGTACATGTGGTTTTTTAAAATCTACTTTTCCTTGCCTGGATAGGGCACCCCTGGCAGCCCGTTTTGATTCGGGTATAACCAGTTTATGGTACATTTCCTGCTGATAGGCCAAAGGCATACCATTGGTAAAAGTGTACTGCCAATGTTTAAAAGGCATTAAATAAGTTTTATCTACCGAAGAAAATAAGCCCAACGAGGGAGTAACACCTCTTAAAAAAGACCATTTAAATGATAAAACGCCCTGTGGTGGCACAGAATGATAAATTACAGCGGCTTCAGCCAGGCCACGCTGTACCAGCAGTTGGGTGATTAGTCCGCCAAGGGAATGGCCAATGATAATTGGTTTTTCGGGCAGGTTGCTGATGATATTGGCATAACTATCAACTACCTGCGTTAAATTTAACGAAGCAATTTTGGCATCGGGCTGCCTTTTTCTGATTTCGGCCGGAACACCATCTTTATAAGGCCAAGGTGGTGCTATAGCCGTGTAACCTTTACTTTCGAAGTAATTCACCCATTTATCCCAGCCAATATGGCTAACAAAGGCGCCGGTTACAAAAACTACTGTTTTTGATTTTATCGATTTCATGTGCTGTTGGTTTTATGATCGTTGTATAACTAATTGGAGTGTTAGGGCTTAAGGTAGGCACAAAGTTCGGCAGCGGCATGCAGAAACAACGATTTAGACTGGGCAGTATCTGCTAGGGGATTTAATAAACCAAAATCGTGTATAGCCCCTGCGTAAACCATGGTGGTTACCTTAACGCCAGCTTCATCAAGCTTACGGCCATAGGCCAGACATTCATCGTAAAAAATATCAGCTTCGCCCACCTGTATCAAGGTAGGTGGCAGCCCGGCAAGTTCGCTGTGGCTGGCCAGCAATGGTGCCGCATATATTTCTTTGCGCTGTTCGTAATCAGGGATATAATTTTCGTACATCCATTTAATTAATGGCGTGGTAAGAAACCTTTCCTGCCCATATCGCTTGTAAGAACCGGTTTCAAAATCGCTGTTTACAGTTGGCCAGAACAAGATCTGGAGTTTAATTTCAGGGCCACCGTTTTGCTTTGATTTTAATGCGGTTACAGTGGCCATATTTCCTCCTGCGCTGTTCCCTACCAATGCCAATCGTTTGCCATCAATGCCTATTTCTTCCCCATGTTCAGCAATCCATTTGGTAGCCGCAAAAATTTCGTTGGGCTGTTGCGGATATTGCGCATCTGGAGCGGGTGTATAATTAACAAAAATGCCACAACAGCCCGATAGTACTACCAAATCTCTAACCATCCGTTTGTGCGTAGGGTAATCACCCAGTACCCAGCCACCACCATGGATAAAAATAAAGGCCGGTAGCGCCGCTTTAGACCCTGCTGGTTTTACAATATTTAAAGTAATGTTATAACCATCGGCTAAAATTGTTTTTTCCGATTCGGTGATGCCCGTTAAATCAACTGCTTTAGAAGCCTGCGCGGCCACAAGTACTTTTCGTGCTTCTATGGGGGCAAGCGATTCGATTGTTGGACCGCCCGAACTGTTTAAGGAATTTAAGAAATCTTTGGTTTCTTTTGATAAGGCCGCATCAGCAGAAACCGATGGGATGGACAGGTTTGGTAATGATGTAATTTCCATATTTTCAGTTTATAAAATTTATTTTTTTCTGTTGGATGCCCCTAATGTTCCAATCATATGCCGATTTTGTAACGTGCTTTAAATAAGTATTTTATGTTTTTGTGCTTTTTGCTGTTTCTGTCGAAATATCAACAATTATCGAAATGAAAATCTTAATAACAGCTTGCTGATTATGGCGTTAGAATAATTTGATAATGAGCGGATTAGTAATATTTGCTGATTGAAAAAAATGTCGTAGATTTAGGCAACCAATCCCCATTTCATCCCTTAAACACCCTAACCGGACTTACCGACATGAAGAAACGTATACTAATAGTTGAAGATGAATTTGTTGAGGCGAATAACCTCGAAATGATCCTTCACCGCGCAGGCTATTACGTTTGTGATATAGCCAGTTATGTAACTAAAGCACTCGAAATTGTTGAACGGGAAAAGCCCGATCTGGTTCTGCTTGATATCTTTCTGAAAGGGAAGTTAACAGGCATCGATCTGGCCAAAGTGCTCAGGGAAAAGAATATTGCTTTCGTTTATCTTTCAGCAAATTCAAATAAGGATATTTTGGCTGAAGCTAAAAAAACAGAGCCCTATGGGTTTTTGGTTAAGCCTTTCAGAGAAAAAGATGTGCTGGTGACCATCGATATTGCCAATTACCTGCACGAGCAGAAGCTAAAACTTAAGTTTAGAAGTGAGCACGTAGCGAAAGATGCCTTTATACAACATCAGGATTTTGAAGGCATTATCGGAAAAAGCGAAGGTTTGAAAACCGTATTTAACCATGTAAAACTAGTTGCACCTACCGATACAACAGTTTTGATTTTAGGAGAGAGCGGAACCGGAAAAGAACGGTTGGTAGATAGCCTGCACGCACAATCGCTTAGAAAGAACGGGCCCTTAATTAAGGTTAACTGTGCTGCACTTCCGGCCTCACTTATAGAATCAGAACTTTTTGGTCACGAAAAAGGTGCCTTTACGGGAGCTTATGACAAGCGGATAGGAAAGTTTGAACTCGCCGATACAGGCACCGTTTTTTTGGATGAAGTTGGCGAACTTCCGCTTGATTTGCAGGTAAAACTGTTGCGTGTGCTGCAAGAGAAGGAAATTGAAAGGGTTGGCGGAAAAAGTACGATTAAAATCGATATCAGGATTGTAGCCGCTACAAACCGGAACTTGGAGGCAGAAGTGGCCAGTGGCAAGTTTCGGATGGACCTTTTTTACCGTTTAAATGTTTTCCCCATTGCGGTTCCACCGTTAAGAACGAGGAAAGATGATATTCCTATTTTGGTTGAACATTTTATTGCGCAATATGCCCAAAAACTGGGTAAAAATATCGAAAGGATATCAGACGAGGCCATGCAGACCCTGATTAATTACAATTGGCCAGGAAACATCAGAGAACTGGAGCACTTGATAGAAAGGAGTATCTTACTTTCGCCCGGCAAAATAATTACCAACGTATTGCTGCCGATTTTTGAAGATGTAAGCCCATTAAGGGAAAATGCCGGTACAACCATTAAAACCATGGAGCAGAATGAAGTTGAGCATATTGTAAATGTGCTTAAAATATGCAAAGGTAAAATTGCCGGGCCTGGTGGAGCGGCAGAACTGCTTAACCTGCCATACTCAACGCTGGTATCGCGCATGAAAAAGCTGGGGATTAAAAAAGAAAATGTGTTGCGTTAAATAAGCCCTTATTTGCGATTAACAGCTGCTTCCATGTTCATCAGCTTCTATTACAATTGCATATCAATAGCAATTTTGCATTTCAATAGTGTCAAAGCTTCTTTGATCGTATTTCGCGCAATGATCTTGACGCATGGTAGGTACAGCCAGCGAAAGGGTAAGCCGCATGCTGACTGATTTTAAGGATGAAAAAATCGTTGATAAATCTGGTAATACCATTAACATACGCTCAATAGAAAAATTGAGGGCTATTAAATAGTAAATCTGCTGATCGTTTTATGTTGTTTAGCCACCATAGTTAAAAGAAACCCTTGGCGCAATTTCTATGTAGCCATTATCTTTGAAATAAGCAACAAAATAAGTGCCTGCAGCACTGTTTGCCGGTAATGTTAAAGCCATACTTCCTGAGCCAGCACCATTGGTATATTTCCATGTGGTAGCATAACTTCCGCTACCGGGTACTTTTCCATTTTGGTAAATACCTATCCAGGCTTTTGTATCCGTAGAACCATTTGCAAAAGTTACGGTTACTGTTTCGCCGTTTGAATACGTGGTTTTATTTAAGCTGATTGCCGGTTGAACGCTTATAATCGAAAAAGTGGTAATTAAACCTTTATGATCGGAAGGCCATGTTCCGCTCGGAATCAGAAATGGATTAGTGTAAGTTGGATCTTCGTAACCCTGCCCCCTTACAATAGAGCCCGATGGCCCAAATACAATAGATTGATCTACAGTTACCCTATTGCTGTTATCGGCATAATAAATGTAATCGATCCGGTCGCGCTCATCTGCATCGGGCGCCCAAACAAGCGAAGATAAACTGGCACTGGTGTTGAATGCGGCCCATGTAAATCCGGGTGCCTGTACAGGATCTGGATTTTTTACGCGATAAGCATCTTTGTAGCCTTTTGCATATAGGGTAACACTACTTTGCCAAGGTACAATGGTCCCATGATGATCGAATAGGTCTTTTTGTGCACTCACCCAATCTAAATGTGATGGTTCATTAAAATCACCGCCCAATATTACAATCCGGCCACTGTCTCTTTCCAGTTTGGCATCGTTAACAAATGCTGCTATTTCTTCGTCTCTTGTCGATTGCAGGTTGGAAGCCAAGATGGCATTTACATCGGTAACCGGCTGACTGATTTTTTGAAAACTGTTGCCATCATAACCGCGGGGCAGATAACAGGCATAATTCAAGTAATCCAAGTGGGCCGAATATACGGCAACCTCCGTATTTACATTAAGTTTTACAATGGCCTTATCAAAAGCGTTACCATATATACCAGCCTTAAATGAAGCAATTGGATAACGGGATACAATGCCCACATTGTTATCCTTGAAAGAATAAAAAGTAAGGTTTTTTGCCTGCAGTGCCGATACAACCCTTGCGCTAAAATCCTTATTGTTATAATTGCGTACCTCACTCAGGGTAATTAAATCGGCACCCGATTGTATAATGGCATCTATTATGCCGTTAAAACCTCCGGTTACTTTTGTGCCTTCCTGCCAAACATTCAGCTGTAATACTTTAAGTTTAAGATTAGTGGTTGTATTTGTGCTTTGCAGCGTTTTGGGCTTTAAAGAAGTGGTGGCAGTTGCTGCATTTATAGTATGGTCTTTTTTGCAGCCCGTATAAAGAATGCAGCATAAAATGAAGATTAAATAGTTGTTTTTCATCTAGGTTGGTTTTTAAAGATGCAGGGTGTTTTTTTTTGTGCAGTTTATATAATCCCGGGTATTGCCATCGGCACCCGGGATTAGTTTGTGTTATGGTAAAGTTGTTAAATTAACACTTGGTGCGGTACCCGTAGCAGTTCTGCTTAGGGCGGTTCCATATGCCGTATAAGTAGCAAAGAAACCACCATTTTTTAGGTAGAAACTATTGCCGGTTACGCCACCCTGGTAATCCATCCGTTGCTCTGCAGCTGCTGTGGCATCGTAGCTAAAACTGGCATTTGTAACCTCTGTCCAGCTACCGCTACTGGTTTTGTACCATTGGTTGCCGTAATTGCAGCTTCTTTGCAGGTAGCCTTGATCAGGACTAAAATTTTCGATAAATGAATATACACCAGTTAAATAGGCTGTAGTATTCGGGCGTTTCCATTGTGCCAAAACTTTCCATGCACCATTTTCTGGCGCATAAAACCAAGCCGTGTAATCCGAACCGCCAGCACCATCAGGTTTGCCCTGAAGCAAAAATTTATAGGTAGTTCCGGCTACCCAGTTAAACAACAGATAAGATTGTCCACCGGTTCCTTCGCCGCCGAAACCGTTTGAAGTTACATCAGCACCTTTTCTAACCAGGGTAGTACTTCCGGTTGATGGATCCCAAACTGAAAACAGTACCCTTCTTTCGGTAGCCGAATTAACCTGCATACCGAAATAACCACCGCTGAAGCCATCGGCCATAAAATAAGAACCGATCCTGTCTTGTCCACTGGGTACATTCAGCTCGCTGTAAAACCATTCCGTGCCCGATGGCACTGTGTAATTTAAATGGCACGATGGTCCTCTTCTCGACCAGTAATAATCGGCTACTGTATTGGCATATTGTACATTCGAGGCCACGGCAGGTCCGCTGATAACCAGATCGGAAATATCGCCATAGTAACTGCCCGTTTTACTTACGCCTTGAATATCTACCCGCACATACCCGGCTGCTGTAATATTTACGGTGCCTATTGTAGTGGTAGTAGCCGTGGTGCCGGTAATGGTTTTGTTAAACACCGTACCGTTAATAGTTACTTTAATATTGCTGCTTCCGGAAGGTACAGTACCTTTTACCGCAACAGTTAAGTTACCGGTAAGCCCCAATCGGAACCACACACTGGTAATGGTGCTGGAGGATGTCCAATTGTGCAAACCAGTATCGTTAATTAAGCCTCCTGTGCCTGCAGTATAGGCATTGCCTCCTAAGCCCACATTTAACGATGAACCGCCCAGGCTTTCGGTAACGGCAATGGCATTTTTAATTTTTGAAGTTTCAGTTTCCGCTAGGGTTTCTGTCTTTTTACACGAATACAAGCTTAGCATTAGCAGCACGCTTGCAACAAATGAAGTTGTTTTTTTCATTTTTTGATTTTGGTTAGTATTGGGTTGTTATTAATTGTTTGCATTTCATTACCATGCTGCATGTACAGCTGGTTTTTGCTTAACCAAGCCCCATTTTCAACCGCCGCTTATGATATCGCTATACTTAGCCGCTAATCCGATTCGATTATTAGTGCCGTAAAAAGAATGCTATTTGCACTAACCTGAATTGAAGTTAAAGACTAAGGATTGATAAAAAATTAAGAATCTTAGCGCAAACGTTTGCCCAAAAGGCACTTACCTGTTGAAGAAAAAGTAGTGTTTTTGTGTGTAGTTCAAATTTGGTAAATCTTGTAGTTTTACATAGTACTCATGGAGATTGAAACGTTAATTTATTTTCAAACTTCGTGATAAACTATTTGATTAGTAGTAATTTGCGGGCCTTTTTTGGGGATTTTTTGCTTCAACACAAACGTTTGTGTGAAGAATGATTGATTAACGATAGATGTACACGGATGGCTCATCCGCAATGCTTTCATCTCGGGCGGACCCGATCGCTATCGGATCGGGATGAGGATTTGTTCTAAGCAATTAAATGATTG
This sequence comes from Pedobacter sp. GSP4, assembly GCF_051857575.1. Taxonomy (NCBI): domain Bacteria; kingdom Pseudomonadati; phylum Bacteroidota; class Sphingobacteriia; order Sphingobacteriales; family Sphingobacteriaceae; genus Pedobacter; species Pedobacter sp. GSP4. Next base: position 295,500 of record NZ_JBPZIR010000006.1, read on the forward strand.
CCTGATGTATTTGAAAGGTTTGTAGGCAATTTGCTATTGATGTACAGGCCATTTTGTTTAAACCCGGTAGAAGCGGCAGCTCCCGATTTATATCGGGACTAAAGCGGATAACGGGGCTATTGTTCCCGAAATGCTACTGAACATTAATTTTCCAATATAAGTTTAGGATTTTAAAATAGCGGCCGGCGTACTGCAAACCGGAACTCAAATAATAGGGCTGTTTGTTGGTACTGGTTTATTTTACGCTGATTCTTTCGGTAACTGCCTTACCTGTTGATTCTTCTACGCCCTCAATTTCGGCATATTTAACATTGGGCAGCCAGAAAGATCCACCAACAATCCGAACGAAAAGTCTCCTAACCCGGATGGTGATATTGTTTATGGTTACCGACACATGGTAGGTTTTATCTGTATATTTATTTAAGTAAAAGGGCAGTTTTTTATAGGATACAAATCTGAATTCATATTTATCTTTGCCAAGAGCTTTGGTATCTATGCCATAGGCAAATTTCCGCTGAATGTAGCCAAGGTCTTTTTGCTGTCCTTTTTCAGCATAGCGGATCCAGTAGGGGCGGATGGGGTTATCAGAATCAATGCTTCCATTATCTTTGAAGTTAAGGGCATAAATAAGTGTATTGGTATTAGGGTCGCGCTGCAGGTAAAACAACATATGCTCTACGTTTTTAGGCGTTGGGAAATTTAGTGGTGAGGGGTCTTTTGTTTGTGCAAATGCCTGTGCAGAAACAAGTAGCAGAAATAATAGGTAGCGGATAACCATGGTAAAGATTTAAAAATTAAGGAGGTAATTAGATTTGTAATTAACAATTTAATGGGCAGCAACAGTATATCCGCATCGGCGATAGGCACCCAAAGGCAGAAAAATAAAACGGCAAAGTTTTACTATACATAATCTATCTTTTTTATAGTTATTTTTACAAACCTAACATAATTTTAATATTGAGAAGAATTTTAGCTGGATTTTATCAATGGCTAACTGCTTTTTCCGTCCGTAAACAATTGACTAATATTTATCAAGCTATTTTTTTTATCCAATATTCCAATCAAAATTGGAACAAATGCCTTAATGGTCAGAAGATTCCCTGATTTACCGTTATGAAGTTAAGTTAGATTTACAAGAGCAACTTTGTACTGTCATCCTGAGAGAAGAAAGATCTTTGAGGTTTTGCACCCTGCGAATTAAATTTGTGATAAAAGCTTCATCGCTGTGCTCAGATGATAGATTTGGATAATTGTTTTTCTATTAAGGAACATAGAAACGTACACAACAATCCGCACTTTCCGAATTTCCGAGGCGAAAAAAACTTCTCCGCTAAGGCTGATACACGCATCTGTGTTGATCTGTGTACATCTGTGGTTATAAAGAATCAATGCCGATCCACTCAAAATGGCCGTTAAAAGCATTAAGCATTTGTTAAATTACAGTCAACAAATTTAAATTAATCATTATCTTCAAAAATATCAGTATTCAATAAATTCCAGTTTTTGATGCTGAAATTCATTTTTCTTCATATAATTTGGCTTGTTAATTGGTAATCCTAGTCAAAAGTAGGACGAAATGATCCGTTGTTTGCTTTAAAATGGGTTTTTAATCCGCTAAAACATCATTTTCTTGATTCATACCTGAATTTCAACTTCATTATAACTTCATAAATCTGTATTTATTTCGCTATCGAATTAAATCATTGCGTAACCCAAATTTATCGGTCCAATATCCTGTCCATTCGTGGTACTGCGATTATAAAATTGGTTTGGCAAGGAAAACTAATGAAAAAAATAAATCAGATTAAAACCATTCAAGAAAAAATGATGAAGAGAAATGTCATATGCCTAGGCTTGTGTGCTTTGCTTTACGTAACGGGTTGTACCTCGAAAAAAGAAGAAAAAGAAGAAGTAGTCACTTATGCGGTAACCTCGCCGGTAAGAATGGACACTTCGTTTACCAAAGAATATGTTTCGCAGATTAAATCTGTCCGGAATATCGAAGTCAGGGCCCAAGAAAAGGGCTACCTCCAAAATATTTATGTAGATGAAGGCCAGCATGTAAAAGCAGGTCAGCTTTTGTTTAGGATTATGCCTAAAGCGGCACAGTCTGAACTGTTAAAAGCACAGGCAGAAACCAAGTCGGCACAGATTGAACTGGAAAACACCAAATTACTGTCTGATAAAAATATCGTTTCAAAAAATGAACTGGCTTTGGCCAAGGCTAAACTGCAATCGGCAAATGCAGAAACTTCATTGGCTAAGTTCCACTTATCGAATACCGAAATCAGGGCGCCGTTTGATGGTACCATCGACCGTATTCCTTTAAAATTGGGGAGTTTGGTAGATGAGGGTGCATTATTGACCAGCTTATCCGATAACAGCCAGGTTTTTGCCTACTTCAATGTATCAGAACCTGAATATCTAAACTACCAAAGCGCTGCAAAAGCTAAAGGGCAGCAGGAGGTAAGTTTGCTACTGGCCAATAATGAGCTGCTAAAATCGAAAGGTAAAGTAGAGGTAATCGAAAGTGAGTTTGATAATGAAACCGGAAATATTGCTTTTAGGGCAAGGTTTAATAACTCGGATAACTTACTGAGAAATGGCGAAACAGGAAAAATACAGATGATTGTTCCTTTAAAAAACGCTCTGGTTATCCCACAAAAAGCAACCTACGATATTCAGGATAAAACCTATGTTTTCGTAATCGATAAAAACAACAAAGTACACTCTAGGGCAATTACCATTGCGGGCGAGGTACCCGATCTGTACATCATCGGCGACGGGATAGGTGCTGAAGATAAGATATTGCTGGAAGGTGTACAAAAGGTGAAAGACGACGACAAAATTGCCTTCAAATTTCAGCAGCCTCAAGAAGTGATCAAACAATTGAGATTAAAAACAGAATAATCTAAACCCCTCTATACTTATTTTATGTTTAGTAAATTCATACAAAGGCCCGTCCTTTCTATCGTTATATCACTTATTATTGTGTTTTTAGGGGTGCTGGCCATCAGCTATCTCCCGGTAACACAGTTTCCTTCCATTTCGCCTCCCAAGGTAAACATTACGGCCGAATACCCAGGGGCGAACAACGAACTCTTGATTAAATCGGTTGTAATTCCGCTCGAGCGGGCACTTAACGGTGTACCGGGCATGAAATATATTGCTTCGGATGCAGGTAACGATGGTGAGGCCTCCATTCAGGTGGTATTTAACTTAGGTACCGATCCCAATCAGGCTTCGCTTAACGTACAAAACCGTGTAGCAGCTGTTACCAATAAGCTTCCGCCTTTGGTGGTTCGCGAAGGGGTTAAAATTACCCGTGAGGAATCTAACATGTTGATGTACATTAACCTGTATAGTAAAGATCCTAAAATGAACCAAAATTTCCTGTACAATTATGCCGATATCAACCTGCTTTCGGAGCTGAAAAGGGTTGATGGTGTAGGTTTTGCAGATATTTTGGGCGATAGGGATTATGCGATGCGTATATGGCTAAAACCCGACCGCATGCAGGCGTATAAAATCTCAGTAGATGAAGTAATGAAAGCGCTCGATGAGCAAAGTTTAGAAGCCTCGCCGGGTAAAACAGGTGAGAGTTCAGGTAAACGCTCGCAGGCTTTTGAATACGTATTGAAATATTCAGGACGTTTTAGCACAAAAGAAGGTTACGAAAATATTGTGCTGAGGGCAAGTGCCAATGGCGAGTTACTTCGCTTAAAAGATGTAGCCGATGTAGATTTTAGTGCTGCTGCTTACAATTTATACTCAACATTAAACGGAAAGGCCTCGGCTGCTATCGTTTTAAAACAATCGTATGGTAGTAATGCAAGCCAGGTAATTAAAGATGTAAAGGCGAAAATGGCCGAGATTAAATCGAGTTCTTTCCCTAAGGGATTGGATTATGAAATCAGCTACGACGTTTCTAAATTCCTGGATGCCTCTATCGAAAAGGTAATACACACCCTTGTCGAAGCCTTTATATTGGTAGGTTTGGTTGTATTCTTGTTCCTTGGCGATTGGCGTTCAACCTTAATTCCGGCCATTGCTGTACCGGTATCCCTGATCGGAACCTTTGTGTTTATGCAGTTTTTTGGCATTACACTTAACTTAATTACGTTGTTTGCCTTGGTACTGGCCATTGGTGTGGTGGTAGATGATGCCATTGTAGTAATTGAAGCCGTGCATGCCAAGATGGAGCATAACCGGAAACTTTCGGTGCTGAAAGCTACTCAGCAGGCTATGAAAGAAATCGGCGGCGCAATTATCGCCATTACTTTCCTAATGGCATCCGTATTTATTCCGGTTGCTTTTATGTCGGGACCTGTAGGTATTTTTTACAGGCAGTTTTCCATTACCATGGCCACGGCAATTATACTTTCGGGTATTGTGGCCTTAACGCTTACGCCTGCCTTGTGTGCCATTATGCTTAAAAACCACCATGGTTCAACAAAAAAGAAAACCATTATTGATAAACTTTTAGATGGTTTTAATAGCGGTTTCAATAAGCTTTCGGGCAAATATGAACTGGTATTGAGCAGGGTGGTAAGCCGTAGGATATTAACCTTTGGTATTTTGGTTGCGTTTTGTTTGGGTGTTTGGGGATTAAGTGGAAGTGTGCCATCAGGTTTTATTCCGAACGAAGATCAGGGAATGGTTTATGCCATTATTCAAACCCCTCCTGGATCTACTTTGGAGCGTACCGATCAGATTGCAGAAAAACTGCAGAAAATGTGCGAGGAAATTGATGGTGTTAAATCGGTTTCATCATTGGCCGGTTACGAAATCCTTACCGAAGGTACAGGATCGAACTCGGGTACCTGTTTAATTAACCTGAAAGACTGGAGCGAGCGTAAACAATCGGCAGTAGAAATTATCGAAGAACTGGAAGAAAAATCGAAATCCATTCCAGGTGCAACCATCGAGTTTTTCCAACCACCGGCTGTTCCCGGCTACGGTGCGGCTGGAGGTTTTGAACTCCGTTTATTGGATAAGGGTGGTAGTGGCGACTATAAAAAAATGGAAACTGTTGCCAATGATTTTGTGCGTGAATTGAACAAACGTAAAGAACTTTCATCAGTATTTACTTTTTACAGTGCCAGTTTTCCGCAGTATATGTTGGATGTTGATAACGATATTGCGCAGCAGAAAGGGGTAAGTATTGATAATGCGATGAATACACTATCCACTTTTGTAGGTAGTAATTACGAAACCAGCTTTATTAAATACGACCGCCAATACAAAGTAATTGTACAAGCATTACCGCAGTACAGGGCTTTACCAGAAGATATTTTAAAACTTTCGGTAAAGAACGACCGTGATGAAATGGTACCTTTCTCGGCCTTTATTAAAATGCGTAAGGTGTATGGACTATCGGAAATTACCCGCCATAACATGTACAATGCTTCTGAAATCAGTGGTCAATCGGCTCCGGGTTACAGTTCGGGCGAAGCCATTAAGGCCATTACCGAGGTGGCCAAGAAAACGCTTCCAAGGGGATTTGGCATCGATTGGGCCGGTATTTCTAAAGATGAGGTATCAAGAGGTAATGAAGCCATTTATATCTTTTTAATCTGTTTGGGCTTTGTTTATTTGGTTCTTGCCGCACAGTACGAGAGTTTTATTTTGCCGCTTTCGGTAATCCTTTCTTTACCAGCGGGTATTTTTGGAGCCTTTTTATTCTTAAAACTATTAGGCCTTGAAAACAACATTTATGCACAGGTTGCTATGGTGATGTTGATCGGCTTACTGGGTAAAAATGCCGTACTGATTGTCGAATTTGCCGCGCAGCGCCATAGTCAGGGGGCATCAGTACTTAAAGCTGCAATGGAAGGTGCCAGTGTACGTTTCCGTCCGATTTTGATGACCTCTTTTGCCTTTATTGCAGGTTTAATTCCGTTAATGATTGCTACGGGGCCAGGAAGGATCGGTAACCGTACCATTGGTTCGGCTGCTGCAGGCGGTATGCTTTTCGGTACTATTTTCGGGGTGGTTATTATCCCTGGATTGTATTATGTATTCGGTACGATTGCCGCCAAACACAAGCTGATCAAAATTGAAGAAGAACATCCATTAACTGAAGAAATAGAAGATAATGTTTAAACAAAATATTTATAAAGGCCTTGGGTTAGTGATGTTATGCGCCGCATATACAGCATGCAAATTGCCAGAAGTGGCCCAACGCACCGAAAATAAAAACGTACCTGCGGCATTTACCGGTACGCAGGATACGGTAAGCACTGCCAGCATACAATGGCGTAAGTTTTTTACCGATCAAAATCTGGTCAACCTGATTGATACTGCTTTGAAAAATAACCAGGAGCTGAACATTACGCTACAGGATATTGAAATTGCGAAAAATGAAATCAAAGCCAAAAAAGGCGAGCTTCTGCCCAGCGTAAGTTATGGCGTTGGTGCCGGATTGGATAAAGTAGGCCGTTATACCAGCTCAGGTGCCGGAGATGCTTCGACCGAAATTACACCAGGTAAAGAAGTGCCCGAAGTACTGCCCGATTATAGGTTTGGTTTGCAGGCCAATTGGGAGGCCGATATCTGGCATAAACTGCGCAATTCGAAAAAAGCGGCTGTTAACCATTACCTATCAACGGTTGAGGGCAAGAATTTTGTGGTTACCAATTTAATTGCAGAAGTTGCTAATTCTTATTATGAGTTGTTAGCGGCTGATAATCAGCTGGAAACGGTGAAAAAAAATATTGAGCTGCAAAGCAATGCGCTGGAGCTGATGAAAATACAGAAACAGGCCACTCGGGTTAACGAACTTGCCGTACGTAAATTTGAGGCTGAAGTATTGAGCTCTAAAAGTTTGGAATTTGATATTCAACAGAACATTACTGAAACAGAAAATAAAATTAATTTCTTGTTGGGGCGTTATCCGCAAACCATTATTAGAGATAAATCTAGTTTTACCGATCTGGTTCCGCCAACCGTACAGGCAGGTTTGCCGGCACAGCTTTTAGCCAACCGTCCTGATATTAAAAAGGCAGAATTTGAGCTTGAAGCCGCTAAGCTAGATGTAAAAGTGGCCAAAGCACAGTTTTACCCCTCGTTGGGTATATCTGCTGCCATTGGTTACCAGGCTTTTAATCCATCTTACTTGCTGCGCACCCCCGAATCGTTGATTTATTCGTTGGCAGGTGATTTAGCCGGACCGTTGATTAACAGAAATGCCATTAAAGCGGAATATTCAACGGCAAATGCGAAACAATTACAGGCGGTATTTGATTACGAAAAAACCATTTTAAACGGTTATATCGAAGTGGCCAACCAGTTGTCAAAAATCAGCAATCTGCAAAAAAGTTACGATCTGAAATCGAAACAGGTAACCGCACTTACCCAATCAATCGATATTTCTAACGATTTGTTTAAAGCAGCACGGGCCGATTATTTTGAGGTATTGATGACGCAACGCGATGCCCTGCAATCGAAACTGGAGCTTATTGAAACCAAAAAACAACAGCTTAATGCCGTGGTAGATATTTACCACGCTTTGGGAGGCGGCTGGAATTAAACAATATTATTGCAATTAATAGCTAAGAATTTTAAGTCAATCATCCTTATAATGCTGTTAGGCTGTTCCAAACTGGGACAGCCTTTTCTTTTCATTCTGAGCACAGCGAAGAATCTTTATTCTGGCGCTAACACCCGTTTATAACCAGCATTGAATTATTAACCGTTTACAACGATAAAATCATTAAGCTATTTCCGTACTCATTTGGAAACGAGCGCAAGCTGGGAAACTTTAAAATTCCCGATTTTACAGATTTTATGAAAAATATTCCGTTATATATTAGATATTTAAACATGAAAAAAATCTTCCTTATCACAGCTGTTTTATTTTCTATCTTCTTTCAAAAAGCCATGGCACAGAATACCCCTGCAAATGCACCTGCTGCGTTAAACCATATCGCCGTTTATGTAGCCGATTTAAATAGCGCAACTACATTTTACGAAAGTGTGTTTAATCTTAAAATTATTCCCGAACCCTTTAAAGATAACCGCCATACCTGGTTTAGCTTAGGGCCTGCCGGACAGTTACATTTAATTCAGGGCGCAAAAAGCAATCAGGTTTTCGATAAAAATGCACACCTGTGTTTTAGTGTACCTTCTGTTGATGACTTTGTGAAAAAACTTAACGACAAAAATATCAATTTTGAAGATTGGGCAGGAAAAGAAAAAAGCATAACCCTGCGTGTAGACGGCGTAAAACAAATTTACTTTAAAGATCCCGATGGGCACTGGCTGGGTGTAAACGATGCCAAATAATTTTGCGGACCGTTTAAAGCATTTACCAAATCAGCAAGCTAAAACATAAAATTTAACGTTATGAAGTACTTCCTTACTGCCTTTTTGGTGGTCTTTATGTTCGGTGCTGCTACAGCACAAAATGAAAAAGCCGAAGCCGATTTTCAAAAAATAATGGAACGCTACAGTGCAGTTGGCGCTTCGGTAGCGGTAGTTAAAGATGGAAAGATTATTTACACACATGCTTTCGGACTAAAAGATTTAGAAAATAAAAAACCGTTAAACGATCAGGATATTTTTAGGATTGCTTCTATTTCGAAATCTTTTTCGGCAACAGCCATTATGCAACTGGTAGAAAGCGGTAAGATTTCTTTGGATGATGATTTTGGCGATCTGGTGGGGTTCAAAATCAGGAACCCGAAGTTTCCAGAAGTTAAAATCACGTTAAGAATGGCCTTATCACATACTTCCAGCTTAAACGATTCGCAGGGCTACTTAAACCTTGATGTAATTAACCCCGGTAAAAATGCAGATTGGGCCAAATGTTACAACGATTACTTGCCAGGGAGTAAATTTAATTATTGTAACCTCAATTTTAACCTCATCGGGACTATACTGGAGAAAAAATCAGGTGAGCGTTTCGATACCTATATCCATAAACAGATATTAAAACCATTGGGGCTTTATGGTGGCTATTGTATAGATTCATTAGATAGCGCGCGTTTTGTACAATTGTACGAGTACCATTCCGATACAAAAAGGTATACACCTTCGCCTGCGGCATATGCACCAAGAAGGACAGAGATTGCCAACTACGTAATGGGCTACAGTACGCCAGTTTTTTCGCCAACAGGAGGGATGAAAATTTCGGCTGCCGATTTGGCAAAGTATATGATCATGCACATGAATTATGGCACTGCAAATGGCGTGAAAATTATCAGCAAAAAAAGTGCGAAGAAGATGCAAACAGCATTATCACCTGATGAAGGTTATGGTTTTGCGTTAAGAACGGCCAATAACTTAATACCGGGTGTTAACCTCAAGGGGCATACAGGTTCTGCCTATGGACTTTACAGTAACATGTTTTTTAACCCAAAAGAAAAATTTGGCTTCGTAATTATCACCAATGGAATAAATGCAACCTATACAGATGGTTTTCCCGATTTTAGCAGGGAAGCTATCAATTGCTTATATCAAACTGTACTTAAACAATCAAAGGCCAAATAATGATATCTCTTTAGCCTTACTGGTTAACAAAACGCTGGTACGTACTGCCTGATTTAATTTTTTCCATCGTCAAATATTCTTTCACAATAGAAAACTCCATGCTGTGAAGCGCTTTTACCACTGATTTTAATTTTTCTCCGGTAACGCCTAAACGGGCAGCCCAATAGTTGCGGTCTTTTTCATCCGCTATGTCGATAAACTCTTTCCTGGTGTTCATTGAATTTAATTGATACTCCATCTGTATGAATTTTTTTTTGGTTAGTAATTTTCATAAAACAAAAAAATGAGTGTTTGGTTTTGTTGTTTAACATAAAAAATCGCGACAAACGGACCAATAAACAAGCGATCGATAAAATCATCAAAACCAGCTTGCTTAAACGTCTGATAAAATCGATTTAGCTTTGTATTATTTAATCGAAAAATTTATTTCGAAAAAGAGTAACATTTTCTTTACCAAAAGCTAGGAAATGTCAAACTGCCTATTTATTATTGTATTGTAATATATTTTTTACAATGCTAAATCATTTTCTAATCAGCTCTCCCGGTCTCAATCAGCGTCGAAAATTTTATGAGGATAATCGTTTTGTATTATTCCTATGGGTATTTATCACGCTTATTTTTGTGGTAGATTCTTGGGCAACCCACCGTTTTAACAATTACCTCATTTTTGAAAATACATTTAGAAATCTTCTTCACGAAAGGTCGCTATATGCACATTATCCTGCTTTTCATGATGATACCAACCACTACGGTCCCGTATTTAGTGTATTGATAGCGCCATTCGCTTTAATGCCCAATTGGTTGGGCTTATTGTTTTGGAACCTGTTTAACTGTTTTGTGCTGTTTAAGGCCATACAAACATTACCACTAGCCGATGATAAAAAAGTAATTATCGGTTACATTGCCATTCCGTGTTTAATTGAATCGATGCTTAACCAGCAGTTTAACGCAGGGGCAGGCGCTTTGATCATTTTAAGTTATACGCTTGTAAATAAAGATAAAGGCATTTGGTCTGCGCTGTGTATGGTATTGGGTACTTTTGTTAAGCTTTACGGTATAGTGGGTTTGGTATTTTTCTTTTTTGCGAAGAAGAAGCCAGCATTTATCCTATGGCTCATCATGTGGTTTGTTGTTTTGTTTTTATTGCCCATGCTGTTTGCATCGCCAGATTTTGTGGCAAACAGTTATATCGACTGGAAAAATTCTTTGATAGGTAAAAATTTAATGAATGTTACAGGTGAGGGGATAGATATCTCCATTATGGGGTTTTTCAGGCAATTGCTCAATAGTCCCGAAATATCCAACCTGTTATTCTTATCTATAGGGGCATTCATATTTATGTTCCCATTTAAGCAGATTGCATATTTTTCCAAACGCAAATTCCAGTTGATGATCTTATCCTCTGTACTGATATTCCCTGTTTTGTTCAGTACCGGAGCTGAAGATTGTACCTTTATTATTTCTATAGTTGGGGTTGGGTTATGGTATGTGCAAGAGCACAATAGAGCAATGAAAATGGTCCTTTTACCTGTTTTGCTTTTTATTACCTGTAACTTTCCTTTGCTGCTCTTCCCTGCATTTGCAAAATCGCATCCTTTGTCCTTATCTATCATCAGCCTGCCCTACTTTTTGGTTTGGTTAAGGATCATTTACAATATTACAAAAAAGAGTTTCGCCTACGCAGAAGAAACAGAGCCAGAAATGGTTACGGCCTTAGCAGATTAACCGTTATATCACCGCGTTTGAAGGTTTTAATATCCATTTCCAAAATGGCTGTTAAAACCTTTTTTATGATCAGGCTGTTTTATAATCGTCTAATCAAAATGTTATGGATGATAAACAAAAAACCGGAAATGCTGATCGGAGCAAAATCAACATTAACGAAAGCTACGAGGTAGATTATTGGTCTAATAAATTTGGTGTGAGCAAGGATAAGCTTAAGGCCACCGTACAGATTGTAGGTACCTCGGCAAATGCTGTAGCAGATTATTTAAAAAAGTAGGAGAAAGCCATGAGTCTGAAAAAGTATGCCGCCAAGCGCGATTTTTCAAAAACTGCCGAACCCAAGGGCGGGGCAAGTAGTGATAAGGGAAAATTACATTACGTAATCCAAAAGCACGACGCATCGCGATTGCATTACGATTTCCGGCTCGAAATGAGTGGTGTTTTAAAAAGCTGGGCAGTACCCAAAGGCCCGTCAACTGATCCTAAAACCAAACGTTTGGCCATGATGGTGGAAGATCATCCTTACGATTACAGAAAATTTGAAGGCATTATCCCCAAAGGAGAATATGGTGGCGGTACCGTAATTGTTTGGGATGAAGGAACTTACGAGCCGATTGAAGATATTAAAGGCAAGAAAGCCCAAGAAAAACATTTACTGCACCAGTTGCATGAAGGATCGTTAAAGATTAAATTAAACGGCGAAAAATTGAAAGGTGAGTTTGCCCTTGTAAAAACGCATGGTATGGGCGAAAATGGTTGGTTGCTTATTAAACATAACGATGACTATGCTTCCGTAAAAGACATTACCAAGGCAGATAAATCCGTTCTTTCCGGTAAAACCATCCAAACGATGGAAAAGACATCAGATAAGGTATGGAAAGAGGGAAAAGAACAGGATATTAAGCCAGAAAAAAAAACCTTGGCAAAGAAAACCAAAAAGCCAATGGCAGAAATAGGCGACAATGCCGCTGTAAACACTAAAGATTTATTAAAAAAAGCACCAAAATCTGCCATTCCTAAAGCCATAAAACCCATGTTGGCCACTTTGGTTGATGAACCTTTTGACGATCCGGGGTGGCAGTACGAAGTAAAGTGGGATGGCTACCGTGCGCTGGCCTTCATTGATAAAGGAAAGGTGGATATCCTATCCAGAAACAATAAATCATTTAACGAGAAATTTTATCCTATTTACGAGCTGTTAAGCAAGTGGAAAATCAATGCTGTTTTGGATGGCGAGATTTTAGTGCTCAATGATAAGGGCATATCGAATTTCGGTTCGTTGCAGAACTGGCGGAGTGAGGCAGATGGCGCGCTGGTTTTCTATGTTTTCGATTTGCTGTGGTATGATGGCAAAAACCTGATGGATCTTCCGCTTTATCAACGACAGGCCATATTAAACGATATTTTGCCTACCAACGATGATGGTGTGCGCTTAGGTAAGGTATTTAAGGCAAGTGGTGTTGATTTTTTTGATGCCGCCGAAAGAATGGGTTTGGAAGGTATTATTGCAAAGAAATCGGATAGTACCTATGCGCCCGATAGAAGATCGAAAGAATGGCTTAAAATTAAAGTACAGAAAAGGCAGGAAGTGGTTATTGCCGGCTTCACCAAAAATGCCGATACCTCAAAATCTTTCAGCTCGTTATTGTTGGGGGTATACGAGAAAGGAAAATTAGTATATGTGGGCAAAGTTGGAACAGGGTTTTCGGATAAACTGCAAAAAAAAATGATGGAGCAATTTAAACCGCTCATAATTGATGAAAGTCCTTTCGAAAGTATTCCTGATGTAAATAAGCCCTCTAGGTTCAGGCCGAATCCACCTGATGCAAAAGCTACCTGGTTAAAGCCCGAACTGGTTTGCGAAGTGGCTTTTACTGAAGTAACCAGCGATGGAGTTTTCAGACATCCTTCATTTAAAGGAATGAGAGAAGATAAAAAAGCTAAAGCCGTTATACGCGAAAAGGAAACACATACAGATAAAATCGTTACCGCAAAAGAGGATGAGCATACCAAAGCCATAAAACCACCAAAAAGCAATGGGCCTAAAACGCTGTTGAACCCGAAAGATGAAACGCAGGTAAGAAAAATTAAAGGGCACGAACTTAAATTTACCAACCTCAGTAAAGTGTACTGGCCTGAAGATAAAGTAACCAAACGGGATATGTTCAACTACTATCATCAGGTTGCAGAATTTATAATGCCATATTTAAAAGACCGTCCGCAATCACTTAACCGTTTTCCCGGAGGTATCCATGGACCCAGCTTTTACCAAAAAGATGTAAAGGGCAAAGCACCCGATTGGGCTGAAACCTTTCCTTACGAAAATGGGGAAGGAGAAAAGAAAGAATATTTAGTAGGTACGGATGAGGCTTCTTTGCTATGGATGGCCAGTTTGGGCTGTATTGAAATGAATCCATGGTTTAGCAGGGTCAAAAGCCCCGATAATCCTGATTATTGCGTTATCGATCTCGATCCGGATAAACATACTTTTGATCAGGTTATAGCCGCCGCACTCGAAACCAAAAAAGTGTTAGATGCCATTGATGTACCCAGCTACTGCAAAACCTCAGGCTCAACCGGAATGCACATCTACATTCCGTTAAATGCGCGCTACAGTTATGATCAGAGCCAGCTGTTTGCAAAGCTGGTGGTAAATCTTGTACACCAACAAATACCTGATTATACTTCGCTAGAACGTATGGTTGCAGCCAGGAAAGGGAAAATGTACCTGGATTTTTTACAGAACAGGCCTGGTGCTACAATTGCTGGTCCATATTCTTTAAGGCCAAAGGTTGGCGCAACAGTGTCCATGCCATTGCACTGGGACGAAGTTAAACCAGGTTTAAAAATGAATGACTTTACCATTTTTAATGCTATTGAACGTTTAAAAGTAGAAGGCGATCTGTTTAAAGGGGTACTGGGAAAAGGAATAGACCTGAAAAAGGCAATCAATAAAGCTAAAAGTGTTTTCGGATAGAAATGTTGATGTTTTACTGCTTTCGTTATATTTGAAAAAAAATTAGATCATGATCGCACACCACGTTTTATTCTGGCTTAAAGCCGATACCACCGACGAACAAAAAGCCGCTTTCCGTAAAAGCCTGCAAACTTTAGAAAACATTGAAGTAGTTAAAACATTTCACTTAGGCATACCAGCACCCATTGAGCGTGCTGTTGTAGATACTACTTATACCTTTAGCCTGCTTTTGATTTTTGAAGATATGGCCGGACACGATGTTTACCAGGTTCACCCATTGCATAAAGCTTTCTTAGATGAGTTTCGGGTATATTTTGATAAAGTTGTTATTTACGACGCAGAATAATTAAAGAATCTTTAAGAGACTGTATCATAAATAGAAATTTTGTTCTCTTTGTCACGTTGAGCTTGTCGAAACGCTTTATCAAGACATTTAACCAGTCCTTCGGCGGGCTCTGGATGACAATCTTCATTTATGGTACAGTTTTTTTTAACGCACAATTTATAGCCCGTATACTGCTTTAAATAAATTGACGTTATTATTTGGAATTATTCTAAATAATATGATATTTGTTTAATCTATTTGTGTACCCAAAAGCTATATTTATGTGTAAATCCACAGTTCTCGCTCAAAATCAAAACATTTCCATTGCGCAGTGCAAAAATTGCGGTGTATTAAATATATGGCGTGCAGGCGTATTGATGAATTTCTCTTTTGATCAGTTTGATGCCTTTTATCTGGCCACCAAAAAACTCAATTTCGACGATTATTTAGAACATGCTCCAGATGGAAAAGAGATAGTTATTCTTTCTACCCCATTTCCTGATATCAGCTTGGTTTTTACCCGAAAGGAGTGGAGCGAGTTTTTTGTAACAGTAGAAGAGGCGCTGTACATGAAACGCGTTTACGAGCTTGTTCATCACTGATAATGATTACGCAGCTGTATTTTTGATACTGATTATTAAGTATTTTTAAAAACGCTGAAAACCAGTTAATAACAGATTTCGTAGGTATTTGTGAAATGGCAAATATCATGGAAAAAAGCACAACATTAATTAAAAGATCTGCTATTAATATCCACCAGTTAGACAGTATCAAAATTGGTGATATGTTATCGGATGAATACGGTAAATCGGGTAAAGTATGCGGCATTGAGAAAATTAACCGTTTTGGAGAAGTTCAGTATTATTTTAAACTGCTTAAATCGGGCACCATTCTAATTATTGTTTAATCAGCATCATTCATTTTTGAGTTAAAATAGTTTTTTAACTACTTAGCTTTTGCCAGCGTTTCTTAGGTAAAAAAAACGGGGCTAGATCAATTGATCTAGCCCCGTTTTTTCTGTCGTCTTAAAAATTAGAATTTATAAGATAGGGTAGTTAAAAACTGGCGTGGAGGAATTGGGTTAACACTGTAGTTTTCGTGTACAAAGTAATTCAATTCGTTGGTAATATTGGCCACTTTAGCCAGTAACGAAATCTTTCTCCAAGAATATCCGGCAGAGAAATCAAAAGTGGTAAATGCACTTAATGGAATTAATCTGCTGTAGGTTTGGGTTTTATTATCATTGTAGCCACCATTACGTGCGCCAGTATAATAAGCTGATGCACCCAGTTTTAAGCCTTTTACACTTCCTTCTTGGAAAGTATAAAATAAGGTACCATTGGCGGTATTCTTTGTTGTACCTACCAACCTTTGTCCCTCAACAACACCACCTAATGTTACTGTTCTGGTTGCATTTGGATTGGTAGAGGTAGGAGCAGGAACGGTATAAACCGTTTTATCGCGGGTTTGGGTATAACGGATAAAGTTGTAACTATAACCTGCAATAAAGTTTAGGCCTTTTACAATTGTTCCTGTAATATCAAGTTCAAGACCATCGCTTAACGATTTTCCATTCAGTTCTTTAATGTTTGCATCTCCATTTGGCGCACCTTGTGCATTAATAAGCGCTTGTTGTGCAAATTTATCGTTTGCAATTCTATACCAGGTTAAATTAACAGATAACCTGCCTTTAAATAAGTCGTTTTTAATCCCAGCCTCATACTGTTGTAGCGTTGAAGGATCAAGAGGTGCTAAATTAATATCAGTTCCTGTGTTCTGAACAAAGTTGCTCGAGTAACTCGCATAAACCGAAGTTGTTTTTAAAGGCTGATAAATTAATCCAAATTTAGGGGTAAAAGCGCTTTCTACCTTCGATTTATCCAAACTGTTTACACTTAAAGTTTGTACGCCTGTTGCTAAATTGGTAGTAACGGTTCTAGGTGTTTTTTGGAAAGTATAACGAACTCCGGCAAGCACTTTAAATTTTTCAGTAATCGAAACTAAATCCTGAACAAAAGTACCCATGCGGTATAAAGGCGCAAAGGTTTCTGAAACAGTGTTTACACTTGGCTCAATGCCCGAACCGAAATAGGTAGAAGGATCAAGCAAGTTTACATTTCCATAATTAAAGGTAGTGGCATTAGTGGTACCGTAAGTAAAACCACCACTTGTGGTACGCGATTGATCTGCATCTGCTCCGATTAATAAGGTGTGTGAAATACCACCTGTTTTAAACGAACCATTTAAGTTAATCTGTTCGTTGTATGTAAATTCTTTGGTTTTAGAACGCGTTACGTTACGTGCCGCAAAACCATAAGGTAGTGGATTAGTAGCTTTTGTATCCGCAAACGGGCGTTCAGCACTGAAGTAGTTACGGTTGTAAGACTGCATATTGGCCAAAACATTTAATTTCCAATTGTCGTTAAATTTATGGTTAAGATTTAACTGTGCAGTAGCGGTATTGGTTTTATTGTATGCCCAAGGTGCATTAACAAAAGTTCCACGACCGAGATCAAGAATTTGGTTCTCAACAGTACCAATACCAAAATCAGGTGTCATGTTACTTTTTAAATAATCACCCTGAAGTAGGATATCTGTTTTCTCGCTGATTTTATAAAGTAAAGATGGATTTACATAAACCCTGTCAGAATTTACATTATTTCTAAAACTTGCTGCATCCTCGTAGGTACCGATTAAACGGAAAGCCAGGTTTTTGGTAATTGGGCCATAAATATCACCCGTTGGTTTGTACATATCGTAACTGCCACCGCGCATTGAAACTTCTCCACCATATTCGAATTTAGGCTTTTTGGTTACCAAGTTAACCACAGCACCACCTGTAACACCACCATAAAGTAATGCTGCACTTCCTTTTAGTATTTCAACTGATTCTAATGTGCTGGTTTCTGGCATACCGCCACTGGTAGCACGCGATCCATTTTTGAAAACATTGTTGGCACCTAAACTATAACCACGGGCAAAAAAAGTTTCGCCACTTACCGAACCACGGTTTTCGCCAAAAGCAACGCCGTTTACATTTTTCAACACATCGCTTAAACGGTTAGCCTGTTGATCGGAGATGACCTGGTTGCCTATAATCTGCACCGATTGAGGAAGATCCATAGGGGCAATTGCGATTTTACCTAGGTTAACCGGTTTTCTATTTGGTGTTTTGTATCCGTTAATGGCTACCTCATCTAACTGCGAGGAAGATTCGGCGATAGAGAAATCTGCATTAAAAGTTTGACCCGCCACCACTGTAACTGATTTTTCCTGAACGGATACGCCAATAGCAGATGCTTTTATGGTATATGTTCCTGGTGCCACATTTTTAATGGTATAATTTCCTTTTTCGTCTGTTTGAGTAGTTTTTCCAGTGTTTTTTAAACCAACACTCACATAGGCTGCTGGATTTCCATCACTGGTTTTAACCGAACCAGAAACTGAACCGTTTTTGGTTTGGGCCATTGCATTTGCCCCTAAAAGGACCAATGCCACTAATAAATTTAATAGCAGGGTAAATTTTTTATTCATCTTTATTTAGATTAATTCTTAGTTGGCGCAAAGGAAGCATTTTTGATTCAGAATTACAAAATTATTTTTATTTGTTCTAAATAAGATTAATCCTTTGCTTTATTTTTTGAAGTACACAACGTTTTCGAATGCGTATATTAGCAAGTACTAAGCCGTATGATGTCAAATAACGAAGATCATTTCTATTCCAACCTGCCCATTAATAAGCTGCCCTTAGCCCAGTTATTGGTTAAAAGCCAGTTATTTAAAGCAGTACCGGTAGATTGGCATGTCATTATTACCGATATTAAAAGTTCAACTTCGGCCGTAAACTCTGGACTGCACGAAAATGTGAACCTTGTAGCTACAGGCAGCATTGTGGCTGTGCTCAATATTGCTTTTAAAGCCAACATTGCCATCCCATTTTTCTTTGGGGGAGATGGCGCAACCTTTATTTTGCCGCCAAGTATTGTGGGCGACGTGATGAAATCCTTATTAAAATACCGCGAAAATACACGAGAGAATTTTAACCTCGATTTAAGGACGGGCATTATTGCTGTGAAAGAAATTTATAAACAGGGCCATAAGCTCCACATCAGTAGGTTTAGCAGTTCGGCAACATTTTCTATCCCAATTGTTTTAGGCGATGGACTTGCTTATGCCGAAAAGGTGATTAAAGGCGATGATTATCTGTTATCGGGTCACGATAGCATAAGTGATGAACTAGACCTTAGTGGTATGCAATGCCGCTGGGACAAGATTGAGCCGCCAGAAAATAGCGAAGAAGTGGTTACGTTGATTGTTATTGCGCAAAGCAGCGAACAGCAGGCAGCGGTATTTAGCAAGGTAGTCCATCACCTCGATCAGATTTATGGCGCCCCTGATAAAAGACAGCCCATCTCTGTACCAAAATTGATTTTTAAAACAAGTTTTAACAGCCTGGGTAAAGAGATGAAGCACCGTTTAGGGAAAATTAATTTTGCTGCGCTGATTAAATCATGGTTCATCAATATATACGGCTACATTTATTTTAGAACGGAAAGTGGAAAGAAATACCTTAGGCAATTGGTCGAAATGTCGGATACCCTGGTTATTGATGGGAGGATAAACACAGTGATTACCGGTACAGAAAAACAGCGTTTGGCCTTACAGCGCGAGTTGGATAGGCTGGAAAAAAATAAGGAGCTAATGTATGGTCTTTATGTCAGTGGCGAATCGATCATGTCTTGCTATGTGAGGGATCTGGAAGACGACCATATTCATTTTGTAGATGGCTCGGAGGGTGGTTATACCCAAGCCGCTGGCGTACTGAAAGAGAAAATACGCGATAAATTAAGCCAATTATCATAAAAAAGGGGCTATGCCGATTTCGATATAGCCCCTTTTACTACTTCCATCTGAAATTATTTCAAAATTTCATCAATCAGCTTAATTTCAGCTTCGCTAAAAGCAATATTATCTAAAGCTTTAATCGAATCGGTAATCTGTTCTGGTTTACTGGCCCCGATCAATACGGTGGTCACCCTTTTATCTTTTAATATCCAAGATAAGGCCATGTGCGCTAACTTTTGTCCGCGTGATTTAGCCACATCATTAAGCTTGGCAATTACTTCTAGTTTTTCGGGCGTAATGTTACTCTCCTTCAAGAAAATACCACTTGTAGCCACTCTCGAGTCAGATGGTATTCCATGCAGGTACTTATCGGTAAGCAATCCCTGCGCTAAAGGTGAAAAAGGAATACAGCCCACACCATTATTTTCTAACACATCAAGTAGGCCGTCTTCAACCCAACGTTCGAACATCGAATATTTAGGTTGGTGGATTAAACAAGGTGTTCCGTTTTTCCTTAAAATTTTAATCGCTTCTTCTGCTTCTTCGGCCCTGTAATTGGAAATCCCAACATATAAAGCTTTACCCTGCTGAACGATTAAACTTAGGGCGGCCATGGTTTCTTCAAGCGGTGTTTCTGGATCTGGACGGTGGTGATAAAAAATATCAACATAATCGAGTTTCATTCTTTTTAAGCTTTGATCTAGGCTGGAAACCAGATACTTTTTCGATCCCCAATCACCATAAGGGCCATCCCACATGGTATAACCTGCCTTGCTCGAAATAATCATTTCATCGCGGTAGCCTTTAAAATCAGTGTGCAGGATGTTTCCAAAAACCTCTTCTGCTGAACCCGGAGGCGGGCCATAATTGTTGGCTAAATCGAAATGGGTAATGCCATTGTTAAAGGCGGTGTATATTAGATTTTTGCTGTTCTCAAAAACGTTTACATGGCCAAAGTTATGCCATAGTCCCAAAGATATAGCAGGGAGCTTTATTCCGCTGTTTCCACAACGGCGGTACAGCATTTTGTCGTAACGGTCAGTTGAAATAGTTTGATTCATATTTGGAATGGATTGGCCGCAATATTAATCAGTTTTAGCGAATTTTTTTTAATTATATTGATATATTATCGCCCTACAAGCGGGAATTGTGAAATACGCAGTCTGGTTGATCCAAATGGCACCAAGATGATTTCTTCCGTTTCGCTGGCTGTTTCCAATTGATAGGTGGTACTATATGGAATTGGGCCGGCCATTTCGTTATACAGTTTCCACGATGGGATGCGCTTTGCTTTGGTTTTAATTTGGATCGGTGCATTTTCGAGGTTCCATGGATAATTTGTTGTATTGGCTGCTTTTTCAATTTTGAATTTTTCGTTCAGTTGATTATCGGGAACATCAAATAAGCCAAAGTTCCAAGGCGTGGTAGGATGGATTTCATCGAAAGCAGCTCCATTATCAATCGGGTCTTTTAAATTTTTTACCGGTTTTACTTCTTCTCCTATTTTTAAGGCATAGGTAATTGGGCCACGCTCAACTGAAACTGAGTTTTCGAACCAGGTGTTTTTGAAAATATGCATGGGCAATTCCAGTTCTACCACATCTCCTGATTTCCAATCGCGGTTAATCTTAACAATCTGATTTCCCTGAGCAGTTTGCAGCGCGGCACCATTTACTTTTACGGTAGCGGTATTGCACCAGGCCGGTATCCTTAAATGAAAGGGGAAGTGGATGGCATCCGATTTTTTGGCCATGCTTAAAGAGAATTTTATCGATTCCTGAAAAGGATAATTTGTTTCTTCTTTTATGGTGATTTGCTGGTTATTGGCAACCTGAAGTTTTACTTCGCTCGGCGAATATACCAAGGCTGCAACACCCTTATCGGCAGTGGCATACCATAGGTTCTGTGCAAATTTAGGCCAGCCCTGGTGCATGTTCGAAGTACAGCAAGGATAGCCAGAAAGCAGGCCGTAACATAAATCGGTACCATGGTGGTTCACATCAAAATTATGCATCTGCCGGCTGATCATTACCTGATTGGCCTGCTGAAAGTACTGACGCGTCATATAATCATCTGATGCTTGGGCAGGCAGGGTGTTGAAAGCTATTTTTTCTAAACGGTCGGCATAATCAACATCTCCGGTAATTTCTAAAGCGGTTTCTAAAGTAAACATCATTTCTACGGCTGTACAAAGCTCCGAGCCTTGTGTTGGGTTGTTGCCATGCAGCGATTCGTCTCCGCCAAACATACCATTGGCAAAACCGTTGTATTTATCCAGATCTTTGAAACCCTTTTTCATGGCATTTAAATACTTTTGCTCAGGATGTTGCTGGTAATAAACCAAAGGCTCTTTCATGCCCTGCGCCAGGTTTACGGCATGAATGCTGCCAAACCTGGTCAGCATATCACCATCGGCAAAAGCATTGGTAAAGTCGAAGCTTTGCTTGTGGATCAGGTCGGCAAGTTCGAGTAAAAACTGATCTTGCGTTTTATTGTATAGCCAATAAACTATGGCCAGGTTATCTCCAGCCCGGTAGCGCGCCCAAAACGACCAATGATCCAGTGGTTTTGCGGGTAATTCTTTCAGTTGATATTTGAAATAATTGGTCATTAGGGTGATAATCCTTTTATCGTTTGTTGCCGAATAGTATTGCTTCAAAATCTTTAACATCACCATTTTAGGCCACCAATCTCTGCTGTTATCGCGTTGCAATCCTGCTTCATAACTGTAATCTTTAATCGGACCGAAATAACCATCAGGCTGCTGGCTTTTTATTGCCCACTCTACCCAAGGTTTGGTTTTCGCAATCAGCTCTTTATCTTTTAAAATATAGGCGAGGGGCAATAGGCCATCAACCCAGTAGGGGCCACGTTCCCATTGGTCGCCATCGCCACCCAGCCAGCCATTGCGCTGCCCCATAACTGATGGATACAGTTTATCTAGATTTCCTGTGGCTCCTGTTTTCTGCCTTAACAGCATTTCTTTTAACCAGCCTTCTGCTTTAATAGCGCCAAGCGGTAACTCAATGTAAGGATTTTGCCTTAAAGCAGATTTTTGAGGCGCAAGGCCAGCCGAATGCGGTTTTTCTTGAGCCAAACCTGTGGTGGCCACACAGAGCAGAGCGATTTTAAGTAAGTGTTTAAGATTCATTTGTATTATTGGTTAGCTTTATTATTTGTGGAGCGAAAGCGCTCAAATTAGTGTGCTTGTACGAAGATCATATTTTGCTCAGCGGTAATTTTTTGTGCCAGTTTTTAAATTTTATGTACTCCAATTCCTAAAAATTTAAATACAGGTTTTAACCGTTCTACATTCCGTTATCACCGTTTCTACAAATTCTCTCATTGGTGTTGGTAGAGCTAAAATTAGCTGAAAAATATGTCTTTTTAATCTTCTAAAACGTTTTATTTGTAAAGTTAAGTGATATACTTATATTTAAAAACTTAATTGAAAATCTAAACCAAATATTCATTTCTATGAAATTAAAATCATTAGCGAGCTTAGGAGTTATAGCCGCAGTTGGCTTTGCCTCTTGTCAATCCGGAACCAAAAAAACAACTTCTACCGATAGCTCAAAAAGCGATTCATCGGCCGTGGTTACACTTGTTGCCGATTCATTTAAAAAAGAAATAGACGGCAAACAAACGGCACTTTATACGTTGAAAAATAAAAACAATGCAGAAGCAGTTTTTACCAATTATGGCGGACGACTGGTAAGTTTATTGTTGCCCGGTAAAGATGGGAAGCTTGTTGATGTAGTGGTGGGTTTTAAAAGCATCGGCGACTATGAGAAATCGACAGAGCCATATTTTGGTGCAACAATTGGGCGCTATGGAAACCGCATTGCCAAAGGTAAATTTACTTTAGAAGGCAAGACTTATTCTTTATTTACCAATAACGGGCAAAATACACTGCACGGTGGTAAAAAAGGATATCAATATGTAGTTTGGGATGCACAACAGCCTAATGCGAATACTTTGGTGCTTCAATATCTATCAAAAGATGGAGATGAGAATTTTCCCGGCAATTTAGCGGTTAAAGTGACTTATACGTTAACAGATGACAACGAACTGAAAATGGATTATGAAGCGAAAACAGATAAAACCACTGTTGTAAACTTAACCAACCATGCATTTTTTAACTTAAACGGCGATGGCAGTGGCGAAATTTTAAACCATGAGGTTCAGATTTATGCAGATGCTTACACACCTGTTGATTCTACTTTAATTCCGACAGGGAAAATAGAGAAAGTAGCTGGAACGCCATTTGATTTTACCAAGGCAACCACCATTGGTGCCCGTATAAACGATAAAAATGAGCAGCTAACTTTTGGTAAAGGTTACGACCATAACTATGTGCTTAATAAAACAGAAGGAATGGGGATGTACCATGCGGCTACGGTTAAGGGAGATAAATCGGGTGTGGTAATGGATATTTACACACAGGAGCCAGGTTTGCAGTTTTACAGTGGTAACTTTATGCAAAGTAAAAACACATTTAAAACTGGGGCGAAAGATGATTTCAGGACTGCAATTGCTCTGGAAACACAGCATTTCCCTGATTCGCCAAACCAACCTGCTTTTCCTTCAACAGTTTTAAAGGCGGGCCAAGTGTATAAAACCAGCTCTATTTATAAATTTAGCAAGTAATTTGAAAGAGTTGTCAACTTTAATAGCCGTGATGCTAGAAAGTTGACAACTCTAAAATTTTTTAGAAAAGATTCTGCAAAGCAGGATCGGTATAATCTGCTATAAAGGCTATAATATTGGGGTAGTTATCAAATTCTTCTTTGGTGTGCATAGTGGTTAACGCTACGCACTTCATACCAGCATTCAGCGCTGCTTCTACACCTTTGGGCGCATCTTCAAATACGACGCAATCGCTCGCCGCTACACCTAAAATTTCGGCTCCTTTGGTAAAAGTTTCTGGATCTGGCTTACTGTTTACTACATCTTCGGCACTTACTATAGCTTTAAAGTACGAACGGATGTTTAAATTATCCAATACAAAATTGATATTGAACGGTATGGCTGCCGAGCCAATTGCCAATTGGATGCCAGCTTGCTTTGCCCGATCTAAAAAAGCACCTAAACCCGCAATAAGCGTTAAATGCTTTTTATAAGCTGCCTGGTATCTATGCTCTTTTTCAATTGATATCTGATCGATCTGCTCCTGGGTGAAATGCCCAGCACCAAAAACACGTTCCAACAAATCCTGGTTTTTGCCGTACATCTGTTTTTTAACGGCCTCGAAACTGATACTGGCGCCTAAATCCTGAGTTAAAATATTGTGCCAGGCCTGGTTATGAAAAGCCATATCATCAATCATGGTGCCGTTTAAATCAAAAAGAAAAGCTTTGAATTTGTGATTCGTCATAGCGGCAAAAATATCAGATTTTTTTTAGGATCAAGTTAAAATTGCATCATCAAAAAGAAAATAAATCAATTTTTTCTAGATTAATTTCCAAATAGTATCCGCTGGCAGAAATATTTTGCACCAACTGTAATTATTTAGGCTTGAGTTACGTTTTGGTATTTGGAAATGCGGGCTTAGTGTAATAAATTGCATTATTTTAAAACCCGAAATAAAGATTATGACTGCTGCTAATCATGAGGGTGAACCTCTAATCAAGTTTTTGAACGATTTGCAGCCACTCAGTGACGAGTTAATTGCGCGCGCTAGAGCCGAAACATTTAAAATTTTTGTACGAAAGAACAATTTGCTGCCTGCACTTAATGAAGTTATTGGAGATGGCTGTTTGTTTTTTATTGTAAAAGGCCTCGTAAGGGGCTATATTTTAGACGAGGGTAAAGATATTACGGTTTGGTTAACAGATGAGAACCATTTAATAGGCAGTATCAGAAACCCGGGAACACTAAAACCTACTTACGAAGAACAGTACCAGGCTTTGGAAGAATGTGAACTGCTGGTGCTTTCTTACCGCTTTATTGATGAGGTATATGATAAGTTTCCGGAGGCGGGTGTTTTGGCGCGGAAATTATTGGCCATACAGTACCACATGTCGCAAGAGCGTTCTTACTTGTCGCGCATTCCCTCTGCCGAAGCCCGTTACAGGCAATTTAAAATTGCACATCCCCAAATTAAATCAAGGGTGCCGATCAAATTTTTAGCCAGTTATTTGGGCATGCGCATAGAAACGCTGAGCAGAATTAGAAAGAAAGCAAAAGCTGATGATGCAGATTAAGCCATTTTCTTTTTAAAATAGAAATAGCACAAGGGGAAAAGGCAGATTAATCCCAGTAAAAAACCACCCACAGTATCGGTAAACCAGTGGGCACCCAAATATATCCTGGAAGGGGCTATGGTAATGATTAAAAATGCTGATAAATAGGTGAAAATAATCCGCGTAGCCCTAGGAATGCCCTTTAAAGTATTCATTAAAATAATCAAAAACCCAAAAAATAACGTGTACGAAAGCACGTGCCCACTAGGGTAGCTCTGAAACCGGTTTACTTCGACCAAGCGTACATAAAATGAGGTAGGCCTTGGGCGGTTGATGATATTTTTTATCCCCAGGATAATCAGTCCGGAAAGTAATACCGACCACATAAATATCCCTTCGCGCTTATACTTTTTCCAATAAAATATGGCTCCGACAATGACCACCGAAAGAAGCGAATAGGGCAGTTCGCCAAAGAAACTAATGGCTAGCATTACTTTATCCAGCCAATCGGCATGGTGTTTTTGAATAAATAAGGAAGTTTTGATGTCAAAATCGAATATGGGGTGCTGAGCGATAAAAAAACTTAGTCCGCTAAAAGCGATGATGAGGATAACGAGCGCAAAAATAAGGGTATTTCGTTTTAAAAGAGTAGACATAGGCGGATCAGAAAAATCAAAACTAAATATTTTATATGAATAGCCGTAAAAAGATTGGATTTTCTGCTTGGATTGAAATTGGAAATAATAAAAAATATTATCTTTATTTTTTTAACGCTTATCTCAAATGCAAGAAAACCAATCTGCTGAAGGACTGGCTGAAAGCCAATTTAACGAAAGTTTATGTGCAAACTGCCAGCTAAATGTGTACGAACCCGGCCACGCCATTAATTTATGTAGCGATTGCCGCCAAGGTTTAATTAAATATCCTATTCCTAAATGGATTAAGTTTTTTGCCGCAGGCGTAGTCGCGGTTATGGTAATCAGTTTAGTACGCACCCAAAAGTATATTTCTGCGGCCATACACCTTGGCAAGGCCGAGAATGCCATTGAACAGAAACATTACATCACAGCGCAACAAGAACTGGTATTGGTATTAAACAAGTTTCCTAATGATATGACCGCAAATGGGTACATGATGATCGCCAGCGCATATAATTTTGATTATAATGCCTATGGAATCGCCTATGACCGTATTGCCGATAAAAAAACAGAAGATGAGGATTTTCTTAATCAGGTAGATGAGGCTTCGGCCTACATTGTGCAAACTTTTCCTAAAGATACGGTGCTGTACAAACGCATCTCGGCGGTTGCCAAGGATAAAGATAAATTAATCGCCTTAGCCGACAGCACGGATGAAATTGTTTTAAAAACACGTATTGCCAGCCTTTTATACGATTTTAAAGATTACGACCGGGTAGAAAACATTATCAACGGTGTGTTAAAGGTAGATCCGAATTTTTATCAGGCTTTAAGTTTAATGTCGGCAGTAAAAAGAAATACAGCTAAATACGATAAAGCATTGGCATTTTGCGATTTGATGCTGCAAATGAATGCCGAAGATATTTATGCCATATCGCAAAAGGCAAGGATAGAATTAAAACGGAAGCACGATAAAGATGCAGCAGCCTACGCAGAAAAAGCGTTGGCACTAAATCCCGAAAACGATAGTGCCATAGAGGCCAAAGCAATGGTTGATTACTTCGCCGGGAAGAAGAAAGAGAGTTTGGCTAGTTTAGCGAAAATCAAAAATCACGAAGCAGTTTCAGGAGACAGTACCGTATCTACCCGGCTGGCAGCAATTATTAACGGTTCAGAAATTTACAGGTAATTTTATTAATCAGATAGTATGTTTATTCCAGGTATTGTTATCAGTATAGCTACGTTTCCGGGTGTAATTGTTCACGAACTTGCCCATCAGTTGTTTTGTAGGTTATTTAAGGTTCCGGTTTTTGAAGTTTGTTATTTCAGGACCGAAAATCCGGTAGGTTATGTTTTACATGAACCCGTACCAAAGGTTTATCAAACCGTTTTCATTTCAGTAGGTCCATTTATTATAAACACCTTACTGTGTTTTATCATTGGTTTTTCAGCTGCATTGCAGTTTAAATTCGAATCGGCCAATGTTCTTGATTATGTATTGATGTATCTGGCCATTTCGATTGGCGCTCATGCATTTCCAAGCACAGGCGATGCCAATACATTATGGAATGCGGTAGTCAAGTCGGAAACAAGCTCATGGCTATCTAAAGCTATCGTTACACCGATAGTTGGTTTTATTTATGCGGGTGCACTGGGGTCTTTCTTTTGGCTCGATATTATTTACGGAGGTGCCGTAGCATTAGGTTTACCTTATCTCATTATTAAATTTGTAGTATAACTCATCACGGAAATAAAACGTTTCATCACGGAAATATGGCTTTATGTGTAAAGCTTTATGAATTGTTAAAATGATTTTCAATCTTCGGCTCAGATAATAAGGATATCTATGCTTAGAAGGTTAGCAGGATTAATTTCCTGCTAACTGGAAGGGCAATTCATTTAACCATTCTATTCACGAATTATATTTTTTTTGTTAACGCTCCAACCGAAGCTAACCTCCTTTAATTGAGGAGGTGCCTAGGTTGATTTAGCCATAATTTTCGCATCCGCTAAATCCTGATAAACAATCGTTCAATTTGTTGGTTTTTATGGTATGGGCACTAACCGCTATGAGGAAAAGGCAATTAAGGTTCCGCGTTTTGAAGAAAGTGCGGGTTTTTATACGTCATCTCAGCGGAGCAAAAACATGTCGAAAATCAGGGCTAAAAATAGTCTGCCCGAATTAAAACTCCGAAAGGCACTTTGGGCCAAAAATGTCCGTTACCGCATCCATCCTAAAAATTTTCCCGGTAAACCCGATCTAACCATCAACAAATACAGATTGGCTATTTTTGTTGACGGCGATTTTTGGCATGGCTATGAATGGGAGAAAAAGAAATCGGTTTTAAAAACCAATACGGCTTTTTGGATTCCGAAGATTGAGCGCAATATGCAGCGCGATGAGTACATTAATGCCCTGCTCAATTCGAAAGGATATACCGTAATGCGCTTTTGGGAGCACGAGGTAAAAGAAAATTTAAGCGCCTGTGTTAACCAGGTATTGCTTTATATCGAAGCGGCAAAAGCAGGTAAAATACCGGCCTATAATGGCTGAGCCATGCTTTCTTTCACAATAATCTGTTTCGGATCTGTAACTACAATCTGTTTTTTGCCTTTGTAATCGGTTATTATTCCGGTAACACAGATTTTATTTCCGATAAACATACTCGATGGCTCAGAAGGGAACTTCGATTGGTCTTCTTTATTGATTACAACCGTAAGCAGCTCTTTCGGAAAAGCACCACCGAGGTTAATCAATGTTAATTTATCTAAAGCTTTGGCGCTGTAAACCGAATCGCAGATGGTTACGTTTTTTCCAACATATTGAGCCGCATCTTTAGCCAGTACCAAGGTTTGGCTCTTTACGTAAAATGCCGAAACAAGGAGCAATAGGAGCAATGATAATTTTTTCATGTGGTTGGGATGTGGGTAAAGCAATGGTTAAAAAACCTTTGTTGTTTCAAAGTTATAACGAATTTAATATAAATCTATGTATAAATTTAAATACGCATAAATATTACATAGGCAGGATTCTATCTTCACCCGAATAATTTCTAAATTGGAATACAAGAAACTGTTTAATTTATGAACTGACCAATTGAGAACAAATTTTTATATAAAATCAATATGGATAACAGATCTTCAGATGTCGTCCTTTAGATTTGTATTGGTCTTTTATTTTAAGGATTACAAATATTTAATTTGCTTAAATTATTAATCAGATTACCTAAAGCGGTAGCGGCACATTAAAATGTCGTCAAGGTTTTTAT
>NZ_JBPZIR010000007.1:0-294931 GCF_051857575.1 Pedobacter sp. GSP4
CATAAAAACCTTGACGACATTTTAATGTGCCGCTACCGCTTTAGGTAATCTGATTAATAAT
Organism: Pedobacter sp. GSP4; assembly: GCF_051857575.1. Lineage (NCBI taxonomy): Bacteria > Pseudomonadati > Bacteroidota > Sphingobacteriia > Sphingobacteriales > Sphingobacteriaceae > Pedobacter > Pedobacter sp. GSP4. Next base: position 62 of record NZ_JBPZIR010000007.1, read on the forward strand.
TTAAGCAAATTAAATATTTGTAATCCTTAAAATAAAAGACCAATACAAATCTAAAGGACGGTTATTTCAGGGATCGATCATCCTGAACGTGTTTTATTAGCAGTTCCTGCTGTTTTTATTTGTCTAATAGTTGCTTCGCGGTCAGCGCTTCCTTGTAATGGTAAATATTGTGCCTTAATGTCTTTGGGGTAATATTTAATTGGTAGTGGCCACCCAGTCCGCATAAGTCATTTCGAATTTTACTTCCCCTTTATTTACCATGCCTACATTTTTCCAGCCTTGTTTGGTGTAAAATGTTGCTGCGCGGGTATTGGGTGCGGTGCCCAGCCATACCAACTGGTGCGTTTGATCGAAATACCAATCCATCATTAAGCGGTGCAGTTCTTTGCCAATTCCTTTGCCTTCAAACTCAGGTCTGATAAATAAGGCCCAAATGTTATGCGCCTGTAAATCGACAATGGCAAAACCAACCAGTTCACCTTCCACTTCGCAAACCCAGTCTTTGCCACGGCGGGTAACAAATTCTTCGCAATCTTTGTCAGTAACGAGTGCTGGATCTGACAAAGTGTTCTCTTTTACGGTATGTCTGACAATCTGCATGGCAGGTACGTCGGCCGTTTTTGCGCTGCGGAATATCATTTGCATGTTTTTTATTCTGTATTTGATTAATAATATGCCTATAAAGATCTTTTGGAGCAATTTTTAGCTCAAGTCGTCACCCTGAATTTAGTTCAGGGTCTGCCCAGCAGGAAAGATGCTGAAACAAGTTCAGCATGACGATTGCATAAAACAAAAGACACCAAAAACGATGACAACATATAAATGTTAATTGAACTGAAGTTTTTAGAAATTTAATTTATGTTTTAAAAATGCCTTTTAAAATAGTTTAAACGCTGATTATCAACTGTAAAACTAATCAATAAAATGTTTATGACAAATGAATGATTGTGAATTATAGAATTGGTTCTACATTTGCTTAACGGTGTTAGATTATTTAACCCTACATTCCAGGTTATGGGAAGCAAAGAGAGAATACTACGATTGAAAGATGAAACCAGAACAAAAATTCTGGATGCTGCCTTGAACATTGTTCAAACAGAGGGTTGGCAGGCATTGAGTATGCGTAAAATTGCTGATCAGATTGAATATACCGCCCCGATTATTTACGAATACTTTTCGAATAAGGAAGGCATTTTAATGGAGCTCACCAAAAGAGGCTATCAACTGCTGGCAAAAGATATCAGGCTTGCCAGAGATAGCCAGGAAAGTGCTGCAGATAAAATGGAAGCCATGTGGGTGGCCTATTGGGACTTCGCCTTTAAACACCAGGAGTTTTACAAGTTAATGTACGGTGTGGGTACGGTTTGCTGCGAACTGCAGAAAAACATGGAAGAATCGGAGAAAGTAGGCGATATGCTGGCAGAAGTTATCGAATCACTTTACACCCAGAAACCGGTTAACGAGGATGAGATCTGTAAGAAGTATTATACCTATTGGTCAATCATCCACGGGTTAATTTCAATCAACATGGTTCAGCCGGGTGGCCGCACAACTGATGAACTTAACCATCAAATTTTAAAAGATGCTATAAAAGGTATTACCCTATCTATCAATAGTTAATTTTTTTTACCCTTCTATTTAACAGTGTTAAATAGTTTATACATATTAAATCCATAATAATTAAAATTCATATGAAATCTCTACATCCCCTGTTTCTAATGCTTAACACTGTTAAACAGTTTAATGCGGTTAAGTATGCCTTTGCAGTCGTCTTTGCCACTATGATATTGATCGGCTGTAAATCAGCTCCTGAACAATCGGCTGCTGCGGCACCGCCACCGGCCTTACCGGTAAGCGCAATCAACTCCAGTTCTGAAACTACCTTTATCGAATATCCTGCATCTATTCAGGGCGCTGTTGATATTGATGTACGCCCTCAGGTAAGTGGTTACCTACAAAGTGTACTGGTTAATGAAGGCGCTTATGTAACTGCCGGACAAACCTTGTTCAAAATTAACGAAAACCCTTTCCGCGAGGCGCTTAACAATGCCAAAGCAAGTTTACACGCTGCAGAAGCGGCTATTTTAAATGCCCAGTTGGAGGTAGATAAATTAACCCCGCTGGTACAGAATAAAGTCGTATCTGATTTTCAGTTGAAAACGGCTAAAACTGCTTATAAAATTGCACAGGCCAATGCCGAGCAAGCCCGAGCCAATGTAGCTTCGGCGCAGATTAACCTGGGTTATACCAATGTAAAGGCTACTGTAAGCGGTTATATTGGCCGCATCCCGAAAAAGCAGGGAAGTTTGGTTTCTCCAACTGATCAGACTGCTTTAACACAATTATCAGATATACACGAAGTACATGTATACTTCTCGTTAGGTGAAACTGATTTCAACAATTTCAATGTAAACTATCCTGGTAAAACCCCTGCTGACAGGATTAAACATTTACCGGCAGTTGAGCTTTTACTGGCTGATAATTCTACTTATCCGATTAAAGGGAAAATTGATATGATTGATGGCCAGTTTGATAAAAATACCGGTGCCATTACTTTGAGGGCAAGTTTCCCAAATGCCAGTGGTATTCTCCGCTCTGGTAATACGGGTAAAATCCGTTTGGGTTTACTGCATGATAACGCCATTCTGGTACCTCAATCGGCAACTGTAGAAATGCAGGATAAGGTATTTGTATTTACCGTAGGCGATAGCAGCAAGGTGAAAAAACAGGCCATTACGATTGTGGGTAAAGCCGGAGAAAATTATCTGGTAAACACCGGCGTAAAGGTTGGCGACCAGATTGTACTCAGCGGCATTGATAAATTACAGGAGGGAATGGTTATCCAGCCTCAAAAAGCAGCAGACAAAGTAGCTGTTGCCAAAACAAAAAATTAACAACAATAAACGCTAAAAATCATGTTTCAGAAATTTATAGACAGGCCTGTACTTTCGACTGTTATTTCCATCTTATTGGTAATAGTTGGTATACTGGGTTTAACAAAGTTGCCCTTAGAGCGCTTTCCAAATATCGCACCTCCGTCGGTATTGGTAACCGCCGTGTACCCTGGGGCCAATGCCGAAACGATTTTACGTTCGGTGACGCCTTCACTGGAAGAAGCGATTAACGGTGTGGAAAACATGACCTACATGACCTCCAGCGCCAGTAACGATGGTACCTTGGCCATTACGGTTTACTTTCAACAGGGTACCAACCCCGATCAGGCTGCTGTTAACGTGCAAAACCGGGTTTCGCAGGCTACCAGCCAATTGCCTGCAGAGGTTGTGCAATATGGTATAACTACTACCAAACAACAAAATAGTTTTATTGGTGCTATCGGTGTTTACTCGGAAGATCCCAAAAAATACGATGCTGTTTTTGTAAACAACTATGCGCAGATCAATATCATTCCTGAACTTAAACGTATCCCGGGTGTAGGTTCTGCCGCTGTATTTGGTGGTATTAAAGATTATTCAATGCGTATTTGGTTAAATCCAAGTCAATTGGCTACCTACAAAATTACACCCAACGAAGTGATCACAGCCATTCAGGACAAAAACCTGGAAGCGGCACCTGGTAGGTTTGGGGAAAGAAGTAATGAGGCTTTTGAATATATCGTTAAATATAAGGGTAAGCTTACCAAGCCTGAAGAATATCAAAATATAGCAATCCGTTCTAATTCGGATGGTTCTATATTGCGTTTAAAAGATGTGGCCCGTGTGGAGTTGGGTGCTTATAGTTATGGTAGTGTAAACCGTTTAAATGGACACGATGGTATTACGATTGGTGTAATCCAGTTATCGGGATCAAATGCCAACGAAATACAGATTGCCATTGATAAACTATTGGCGAAACTATCGAAAGATTTTCCATCGGGTATTAAATACAATCAGTTTTACCGTACCAAAACCGATCTTGATGAATCCATCAACCAGGTTGAACACACTTTGATAGAAGCCTTTTTACTGGTATTTATCGTTGTATTTATCTTCCTTCAGGATTTCAGGTCTACCTTGATTCCGGCCATTGCAGTTCCGGTGGCGATTATCGGTACTTTCTTTTTCATGCAGCTGTTCGGTTTCTCTGTAAACCTTTTAACGCTGTTTGCATTGGTACTGGCCATTGGTATTGTGGTAGATGATGCAATTGTGGTGGTGGAAGCGGTACACGCCAAAATGGAAGAAAACCCTTCGCTGAGTCCGAGGGCGGCAACTACCGAGGCGATGAATGAAATTACCGGGGCCATTATATCGATTACGCTGGTAATGGCGGCAGTATTTTTACCGGTTGGTTTTATGACTGGTTCAACAGGTATTTTCTACAAACAGTTCGCCTTAACCATGGCCATCGCCATTATTATATCGGCTGTTAACGCCTTAACTTTAAGCCCTGCATTAGCGGCCTTGTTTTTAAAGAACAAACATGCGGAAGGTGGTCATCATGCGCCTAAAAAAGGTTTTGTAGAAAAGTTTTATGCAGGTTTTAACGGTGGTTTCAATTATATGACCAACCGTTATGTTGGTGGCTTAAAAGTGCTAATCCGCCATAAATGGATCAGCATGGCCGGGCTTGCCTTAATCGTTCTTCTTACTGTTTTTCTGGTAGGCAGAACAAAAACAGGTTTTATCCCTACAGAGGATCAGGGTTTTGTGGCCATCGCTGTTGCCAGCCCATCGGGAACATCATTGGCCAATACGAATAAAATATTAAAACAGGCTGAAGCTGAGTTGAGGGCCATGCCATCGGCAAGATTCGTAATGTCGTTGGCCGGTTATAACTTTTTAACGGCATCCAACAGTCCTTCGGCTGGCCAGATTTTCTTATTGTTAAAACCTAATGAGGAAAGGGGAGCGGTAAAAAATATCGACGAAATACAGAACATTGTAAGGGCTAAAATGGCAGCCATATCTGCAGGTACCTTCTTTGTATTCAGTTTCCCTACCGTGCCAGGCTTTAGTAACGTGGAAGCCATGAACGTAATGTTACAGGATAAAACCAATGGCAGGCTGGATAAGTTTAGCGGTGTAGCAAACAACTTTATTGGGAAGCTAATGGCGAAACCGGCTATTGCTTATGCTTTTACTTCATACAAAGCAGATTATCCGCAATTACAGCTTGATGTTAACGATGAAAAGGCGGATCAGCTGGGGGTAAGTAAAAAAGATATCTTACAAACGATGCAGACTTATTTTGGTACTGCGCAGGCATCAGATTTTAACCGTTTTGGTAAATACTACCGTGTAGTGGTTCAGGCTGATATTGCCGACAGAACCGACCCTGCTAGTATTGACCGTGTGTTTGTTAAAAACAAGGCGGGAGAAAGTGTGCCCATCAATACCTTAGTTAAACTGACCCGTGTTTATGGTTCGGAAACGGCTTCGCGTTATAACCTGTTTAACTCTATCGAGGTGAATGCGATCCCTAAACCAGGCTACAGTTCTGGTGATGCGATTAAGGCGATAGAGGAAACGGCCAGAGAACAATTGCCAACGGGATATGCTTACGAATTCTCGGGTCAGACCCGCGAGGAAATTTCTTCGGGAGGACAATCAACGGTGATCTTCCTGCTTTGTTTGGTATTTGTTTACTTCTTGTTATCGGCACAGTACGAGAGTTATATCCTACCATTGGCGGTAATCTTATCTATCCCTACTGGTGTATTCGGTGTGTTTGTGGTATTGGGCTTAACTGGTATCGAAAACAACATTTACGTACAGGTAGCACTGATTATGCTTATCGGCTTGCTGGCCAAAAATGCCATCCTGATTGTGGAGTTTGCGGTGCAGCGACGAAAGGCAGGGCTGAGTTTGGTGAATGCAGCCATTGAAGCGGCACGTTTAAGGATCAGGCCGATCATTATGACCTCGCTTGCCTTTGTGTTCGGTTTATTCCCGATGAGTATTGCAACAGGTCCGTCGGCACAGGGTAACCACTCTATCAGTATTGGTGCGGCAGGGGGTATGGTATCTGGCGTAGTTTTAGGTTTGTTTATCATTCCGGTACTTTTCGTCATCTTCCAGGCTTTACAGGAAAAAATATCAAGAAAATCAAAAGAGGTTGTTCAACATCATGAACAACCTGTAAATAATCATGCAGTTTATGAAACGGTTTAATATAGTTACCATCCTGCTCCTTGCTTTAGTTTGGAGCGGATGTTCGGTTTCGAAAGATACGGCGCTGCCCAATATTGCGCCTGGTTTATTCAGAAATTCAGCACCACAAGATTCTTCGAGCATTGGCACTATGCCCTTAAAGAGTTTTATCAACGACCTCACTGTTCAACATTTAATTGATACGGCTTTGGTTAAAAATTACGATATGCAGATCGCCTTGAAGAATATCGATGCGGCTGAGGTATTGTTCAAACAATCGAAATTGGGTTATCTGCCCGAACTGAAGTTACAGGTTGCGGCGAGTTCGAGCCGCCCCAGTGATAACAGTTTGAACGGTTTGAGCCTTAACCAGTTTACGGGTTCTACGCACATTGAAGATTACAGCGCTAATTTGGGTGTGTTTTGGGAGGCCGATATCTGGGGGAAGATCCGCAGTCAGAAAGCTGGTGCTTTAGCCAGTTTTCTGCAAACTGAAGAGGCGCGCAAGGCTGTTCAAACCCGTTTGGTAGCCAATGTTGCACAGGGTTATTACAACCTGTTGATGCTTGATGCGCAATTGGAGATTGCCAAAAAAAACTTAAAACTTAACGATAGTACTTTAAGGATTATCAATTTACAGTTCGATGCTGGCCAGGTTACTTCGCTGGCCATACAGCAGGCCCAGGCGCAGCAATTAAATGCGGCGCAACTGATTCCGCGTTTGGAGCAAAATGTTACCCTGCAGGAAAATGCGTTGAGTGTACTGATCGGCACTTTGCCGAAAGCGATTAACCGTGAAAGCCGTTTGGATAAAATGACGATTCCGCAGGAGCTGAATGCGGGTTTCCCATCGGCGATGTTGAGTCGCAGGCCTGATATTAAAAGTGCCGAGCTGGCTTTAAATGTAGCGAATGCAAAGGTTGGTGTGGCTAAAGCGAGTTTATATCCATCGTTGGTGATTACGGCGAGCGGCGGGGTAAATTCGTTTAAGGCGAGCAATTGGTTTAATGTGCCTGCATCGTTATTCGGCCTGGTTTCGGGCGGGATTACGCAGCCTATTTTTCAAAGGGGGCAGTTAAAAACGAATCTGGAACTGGCTAAGATCGACCGCGAAAAAACGGTGATCCAGTTCCGCCAATCGGTATTGAATGCGGTGGGTGAGGTTTCTGATGAGTTAACGAAGGTAGAGAAGTTGAAATTGCAGTACAGCATTGCTGAAAAACGTGCGCAAACTCTACAACAGGCTTCTAAAAATGCGAGCTTACTGTTTAAAAGCGGTATGGCGAATTATTTGGAGGTGATTACTGCACAGGGCAATCTGCTACAGAGCGAACTGGAGTTAACGACCATTAAAACGGAACAGTTAAATGCTGTTGTGGGTTTGTACCGCTCTTTGGGTGGGGGATGGCAGTAGGTTTAGCACCTTCCGGGCTAAAATATTATTAATATGGTTTTTTACCACTAAGACACGAAGACACCAAGGATGTAATGTTCTTGGTGTTTTTTTTATGATTATTTGTCATCCTGGATCTTTTATACAAAATCGTCATTGCGAGAAGGCTTTTTCAGCCGACAGCCTGCCCCGATTTTCGGGGAAGCAATCTTTTTTCTTGGCTAGCTCATCGAAGGATCTTTTTGCAAAAGCTTCATTGAACCATTCCATTACACCACCCCGTCATTCCCGCGCAGGCGGGAACCTTAAAGCGTTGGTTATGTTTTGCCCAGCGCTCAGTCTTTCACAACTCACCGCCATTGGGGCTCTTACCTTTTTCTTGATAAAAAGGTAACCAAACCTGAGCGCAGCGAAAGCATGCTTACCTATAAAAACAGTAACTAAAAAAGCATAAATCAAGGCTTGGATCTGATGTCGGATAAATTCGTTAAAGCTTTTAAGGACGGCAGCGCAAGCCCTCCCGAATAATCTTCGGGACAGGCTGATGAAAAATCTGGGAGGACGCGCTGCCTTGTTTGTGGTAAATACAAAGTGATTCTAAAAGCTTTAACGTTTTCTCCTTCCATCATATCCTAGGCCGGTAGCAGGGCGCAGATAGCAGGGTGCAGAAACTGCTTTTCCATTATTTGTCATCCTGGTCCGATAGCTATCGGACGCAGCGAAGGATCTCTTTGCAAGCAGTAAATTGAACCATTCCATTACATCACCCCGTCATTCCCGCGCAGGCGGGAATCTTAATGCAATAGCTATTTTTCCCCTTGCTCAGTCTTTCCCAACTCACCGCCGTTGGGGCTCTTTCTTTTCTCTTGATAGAAAAGAAACAAAAGATCAAGGCTTGGATCTGATGTCGGATAAATTCGTTAAAGCTTTTAAGGACGGCATCGCAAGCCCCAGATGAAAAATCTGGGAGGACGCGCTGCCTTGTTTGTGGTAAATACAAAGTGATTCTAAAAGCTTTAACGTTTTCTCCTTCCATCATATCCTAGGCCGGTAGCAGGGTGCAGATAGCAGTGTGCAGAAACTGCTTTTCCATTATTTGTCATCCTGGTCCGATAGCTATCGGACGCAGAGAAGGATCTTTTTGCAAGAAATTCATTGAACCATTCCATTACACCAACCCGTCATTCCGAGCGGAGAGTAGCGTAGTCGAGAACCACGAAGTGCTCAGCGAAGCTAAATCTTTCTCGATATAGATCTCTCTCCCGAATATTCGGGACGTTTCAGGACAGTGGGGTAATGAAAGGAAGGGTAAAGATTTCCGTGCTTTTTCCGGCGAAAATCTCCTATGCCAGTAGCAGGGTGTAGACAAACCCAATCCGTCATGCTGAATTTATTTCAGCATCTATCATGCTAAACAGCAGTAGGTAGGATATTTGAAGATCTTTTTGCAAGGAATTCATTGAACCATTCCATTACACCAACCCGTCATTCCGAGCGGAGCCGAGGAATCTATTTTAAAAGTTTAGTATTGTAAAATCTTTAAAATCCTAAGTCTACGTGTCTTTCTTGCGTCTTCTTTTATCAGAGGAAAGATGCCGCTCAGTAGATAGCGGCTCTAGCTGTCGTGCAGGCTTGCTGCAGCTTAGTCCATTATTGCTTAACCTTTTATTTACCTTTCTTTAACCCGGCCAGCAAAAGCTTTAGAGAGACAAGGCTTGGGCAAATGCAATTAGCACTTCATTTTTATTGGTGTATCAGCAAAGCAGCCTGCTAATAAGTCTGAAGCTGTACCCAAGCAAACCTGGCTAAAAGGTAGCCTTAACGTGGCGTAAATGTGGAATAAAGGTGGGGTTGCAGGATATTTTTGGGATTCTTAATCGGATTGACTAAATTGAGGCATCATCCCTTTTGTTTAACCGAATATACTAAAATTATGGCTATCCAAAATGGAATTATTAAAATTAATGGACAACTGGGCGACCTCGTTTTTTACAAACGTGGAAATAAGGATGTTGTTCGGCAAAAAGCTGTTTACAAACAGCAGAGCGAAGCCAGTAAGAAAAGCAGTGCTGATTTTGGCTCGGCTACCCGCAATGCGGCTTACATCAGAAGGGCTTTTGCACCGCTGGTAATGCTTTATGCCTATGGCGATCTGGTGAACCGCCTGAACAAGCGTTTTATTGAAATCTTTAAATCTATTCCACCTGAACACGCAGGCCATAAAAAGCTGATCGATGGAAATCTGGCCTTGCTCGCGGGTTTTGAATTTAATGCCAGTAAGCCTTTAAAGCAGTTATGGACCTGCGAAACTGTTTTAAGTCTGGAACCGGATGGATTAGTAAAACTTATTTTGCCTAAAGGTGAACTTAAATCGCTATTGAAATCTTATCCTAAAGCCACCGAGGTCCGCTTGCAGGTAATGGGCTTTCATTTCGAACTGGGCGAAAATGGTAGCTACGAAATTATCGATGTAAATGATCTTGTTGTGCCTGTAAACCTACCTCACTTCCCAAAAACAACCTTAAGCCTCCACTTAAAACACCAGGGTGATAAGGCTTTGGTTGTGGCCATGGGTATTTCTTTTTTTGTGGGTGCGGATCGCTTTGCCGACCGGCGCTATTATGCCTGTAAAATTATTCATGCGCTGCATTTAAGGGATGGGGTGGTGGTTAATTTTGTGGGGCAACCCAAGGCTGAAAGGGTGGTAGTGGAGCAGGGGAATAGGTTAAGCTGGGAGGTGGAGGAAGGTTGAGGTAATATATTTATTTACACGCTTTAAGCTGTTTTTGATCTACCTACGGTTAACAGTATAATATTATGCATTGCTTTAAATAGGTTTGGTGTTGTTAAATTTTAAAACCCAATTTTATGGCCAATTACAGATTAAACCTGAACCAGCAAAACAATGGTGATTATGAGGTTCACAAGGATGATTGCCGGTATTATCCTAAACAAAATTACGATGACCTAGGAACATTTAGCTCTTGTGAGCCGGCAGTAGCTGAGGCGAAAAGGAAATATCCTTTTTTAAGTCGGATTAATGGTTGTTATTGGTGTTCATTACCATGCCATACCACCTAATTGGTTAATTGTTGTAATAGGTGCAGTAACTAAAAGGTTGCTGCGCTTAAATTATCTGAAAAAACAAATTGAAATTTAAATAATTATTACAACTTTTGGCACATCTCAATTTTAAATTAACGCAATAAATGATTTCTCAGATATTCCCTGATTCTTTCCGAGAATCTGCAACACCGCATTCTTTGCAGTCTATTTTTAAGTTGAATGATAAAAAATAGAAAATAATTCAGCTATCTAGTTCTCAATTAATCCCGATGAAAAATGAATTTATAGAAAATGAGCTTTGGTACTTAAGTATCTCTGGCGCTTTTCAACGTAACAATGTTTACGAAGAAAATATTGATGATAAAAACGGCAATAAAAAAGATGCATTTAAAAAGCAGCTTAGAGCGTGTATTGTTGATATCACACAGCGATACCATGTGTTTGTTTCGGATGTGGAGCATGTTGGCCATATATCGGCGCTTATTGCAAGCAATAAGGATGAAATACTTAATCGTGGCAAATTAACTTTTGGTACAGCACAAAAATTATTGAATCTGTACCTGAAATATATGTGGTGTACAGACCGGCTAGCGCATATACCTCCACATTGCCCTATTGATAGTATTATATTAAAAAATTCTAAACAGTATAAATATAAAAGTTGGACACAACTGGATTGCGAGGATGAGTATATGCGCTACATTACTGATTTAAGAGAACAGGCAAGTGGAAAGAATTTACATTTAGCGGAATGGGAGCTGGGTGTGTTTAACAGAAGAGCAGAAAAAAAGATTATTTAATGGATATAGACCCTCGCGAATTCCAAAATTTATTTGGACAAGTAAATTCGCTCATTTCAAAATATGAGAAAGTTAATGAGCTAACTGGCGAAAATTTTAATGTTTTTAAAATTCTAAAATTAGAATCCTCTGAAGTACGTATGCACTCGGCATTTATTGCAGAGTTGTTAAATCCAAAGGGCAGTCATGGACAAAAGGATACGTTTTTGAAGCTTTTTATAAAAGCATTCTGTTTTAAAGGGGCGGATATTGATACTATAAACTGCAATGTTGAAATAGAAAAGCATGCAGGTTTTATTAATGATGATAGAACTGAAGGCGGAAGGATTGATATTTTTATCAGCGACGGGCACAATAACCATATTATCATTGAAAATAAAATTTATGCCGGAGATCAACACAATCAATTGGTGCGGTATCATAAACATTCCGAACATGCAGATATTTTATACCTTACTTTAAATGGTGGCGAACCCAATAAAAATAGTTATGGAACATTGATAGATGGAGAACATTTTAAATGTATTTCATATAAAAATAATATCCTGGATTGGTTAGAAGAGTGCCGCAAGGAATGTGCAATACTTCCGATTATCCGCGAATCCATAACCCAATACATCAATTTAATAAAGTATTTAACCAATCAAACGCTTAATCATACCATGGAAGAGGAACTTTCAGAAATCATTAAAGATAATTTAGAAGCATCTATTGCTATAGCTGCTAACATTAATAAAGCCCTTGATAAGGTTTCTCTAGCATTTGGCAGGGAATTAGAACTGGAGTTCCAAGCTAAAAACTTGAATTGTTTTTACCGTGTAGATTTTAAGGAACGTTACACCGGTATATGGATTTCTAAACCGGAATGGAAATTCATGAATATTGGCTTTCAATTTCAGTCGTACGATAAAGATATGATTTTTGGTTTCTGTTGTAAAGAACACCCAAGGTACCACCCAATTCCAGACGAATTAAGAAAGCAGCTTAAAGCATTACCTTACAATAGTAAAAAGAATAATGATTGGTGGGCCTGGTTTAATGATGTGGAGCCAGCTTTTAAAAATTGGCACGAATACAATACCTGGAAAAAAGTAACTGATGGACGAATGAAAAAGATGATTGTGGAGAAGACGGAATTCTTGCTGAACTTAGCGGAAGGAATAGCGCTTTAATATTTAAAACATTTTAATTTTGGTGTTCACATTTCCCAAATCAACACTATATTCTTAAATTGGGCCTAATTAGCCATATGACCGAAGAGATAACAGCCGCATTATTAAAGTTTAGGGACGAACGCGATTGGGCCCAGTTTCATAATCCCAAAGATTTAGCCCTTGCCTTGAATATTGAAGCAGCTGAATTGCTTGAATTATTTTTATGGAAAAATGCGGAAGATGCCAATGTTGAGAAGATCAAAGAAGAACTTGCTGATGTTTTTTCTTATGCATTGTTATTGGCCGACAAATACAAGCTGGATGTTAAGCAGATTATCCTTGATAAGATTAAACTTAATGATACAAAATATCCGGTAGCTAAGGCAAAAGGTACTGCTAAAAAATATGATGAGCTATGAGCATGTCTTTCGAGCTCTCTATAGATGTTTCTGAGCCTTACGATTTCAATAAACAAAACTTAAGCAAGATTCAACAAAACCCATGGGTAAAGAATCAGTGGCCATTGGTTTATTTTATCCAGAATGAGGCAATTGCTGAGGCCTATGTTGGTGAGTCGACCAATGCTTACAGCCGTATTTCGAATCATCTGGCCAATCCTGTAAAATCATCTGTTTTTAATAAAATTTCGATTATCGGGAGCGATAAATTCAATAAATCGGCTACGCTCGATATTGAATCAAATCTGATCCAATATATTGCAGCAGAAGGTACTTATAAGTTACAGAACGGTAATTCGGGTTTAGTTAACCACAATTATTATCAGCAGGATTTGTATAAGGATCTGTTCAAAGAAATTTGGAAGAAACTGATTGATAAAAAAGTTGTAAGCAAATCGTTAAAGGAGATAGAAAATTCTGAGTTATTCAAATATTCTCCATACAAATCTTTAAATGAGGATCAATATCATTCGGTATTGGAGATTTTGGCGGGTTTAACCCAAAATAATAGCAATAGCATTTTTGTAAGGGGAAGTGCAGGTACTGGTAAAACTGTAGTGGCCACTTATCTCTTAAAATTATTGGCTACCAATATCCTCAATACGGATGTAGCAGAATTTAATGATGATGAACTTAGGGAAGTAAATTATATCCGGAATTTTCAGCTAAAATACCCCAATGCTAAAATCGGTTTGGTAGTGGCAATGACCTCCCTGCGGGAATCGCTACAGCAGGTTTTTAAACAGGTACCTGGTTTAAAATCTTCGATGGTGGTTAGCCCATCGGATACCTTTAAAAGTAAAGAGAAATACGATCTACTTATTGTAGATGAAGCACACCGTTTGCGCCAATATAAAAACATTAGTTGGATGGGAGCATTTCGAAAGAATAACCAAAAACTTGGTTTAGGTGATACTGGGAATGAACTCGACTGGATTATGGCTAACAGCAGAAATCAAATTTTCTTTTATGATGAAGCGCAGTCCGTAAAACCTTCTGATATAGCTGGCATGCATTTTACAACACTTTTAGAAGATGAACGCACAATTAAATTACAGCTTAATTCTCAGATGCGTGTTCAGGGTGGTGAAAATTATATCAAATTTATAGATGATCTGCTGAACCTAAACCGTAAAGATGATGGCGTGTATCACTCTTCAAATTATGAACTACGCTATTTCGATTCATTAGCAGATTTATATACTGAGCTAGGCAAAAAGGAACAACATTATGGTTTGTGCAGAATGGTGGCCGGCTATAGCTGGCCATGGCAATCGAAAAACGATAAAACAGCAATTGATATTGAAATCGACAACTTATCTTTTCAATGGAACCAAACTGATAAAGACTGGGTAAACTCGCCTAATGCTTTTAACGAAATTGGCTGCATACATACTACCCAAGGTTATGATCTTAACTATACTGGCGTTATTTTTGGTAAGGAAATAGATTATAACAAACAAACTGATCAAATTGAGATAGACCCTAAGCAATACTTTGATATTAACGGTAAAAAAGGAATAGCTCAACCAAAAGATTTAAAAGCATATATTATCAATATTTACAAAACGATTCTTTATCGCGGAATAAAAGGCTGTTTTATTTATGCCTGCAATCCGAATTTGGCAGCATATCTCAAGAAACACATTCCCCGGTATGATAAAAAGCCAGCTATAAGAATCCTACAATTTAACCAGGTAAAGCCATTTGTAAATGCAGTCCCTTTGATAGATATTACAGCTGCTGCGGGTAATTTTAGCGATTTGCAGATTCACAGTGACTTTGAATGGGTAGAATTGCCTTTTAATATCGCTATCAAAAAAGATTATTTTGTTTGTAAGGTTATTGGCGAATCAATGAATAAACGGATTCCAAATGGAGCCTATTGCTTATTTAGGCAAGATGTTGGTGGAAGCAGGAATGGCAAAATTGTTTTAGTACAAAGTACTGCCATACAAGATGCAGAGTTTGGTTCTGGTTATACTGTAAAAGAATACCACAGCGAAAAGCTTTCGACTGATGAGGGCTGGCAACATAGTAGAATAAGTTTAAAACCGTTATCTGATGAATTGGATTACCAAATAATTGAATTGGTAGAAGATGAGTTAACAGATTTTAAAGTTGTTGGGGTTTTTGAACAGATACTGGCTTAAAAGGCTAATTAAAAAACAATCTTCTATTCGTTACGGAAATCCGTAAAGTTTAGCTCTTATCGCGCACTATCTTAGTGCTATGAAAAGATTTTATTATATCCTGTTTTTAAGTATTGGTATGCTGGCCTGTAGCAAACAAAATGAAGTAGGTACAGATACAGAAACTTATACCCCATGCGGTACGTATAAAAGCGGTCAGAAATTATATCAGGGCTCAAAGGGAGGTTGCTTTTATTATAATAGTAAAGGTAATAAGGAATATGTAGAGCGGAGTGCGTGTAAGTGTTAAGCTTTTTAATTTTTTTGCAGCAAAATTTTATTTATTTGTTAATCTCAAGGTCTTCATTTATATTGCGATATCTAAATAATTCTAGCTCCATTCTATTCGTTTTTTTCTCTCAAATCAATTTATTATAACCGTATTGTAACACTTAATCGCACAACTCAAATTGTTGTTTGCATTGAGCTGTTGTATTTATTCTTGAATGTAATTATATGAAACAACCAGACCAACTGATTTTAGATATCTACACATCTAAAGCGCAAGCAGATAAAGCAATTAGTTCATTAAAAGGAATTTTGCTTGGGATAAACTTAGATGGGGAAGTAAACCAACAGGAAATTAGCGAGCTACAAAAATGGGCAAATGCACATGATGTTTTAATAGGTAGAAATCCTTTTAATGAATTCATGAATATTATAGCGGAGGCTGCTAGCCAACAAATCCCATCCAAAGAAACTATAGAAGACTTGTATTGGCTATGTCAAAAGTATGAGAACGACAGCGTCTATTATAATCCTATAACTTCTGACCTACAAACATTACAAGGACTTTGCCATGGAATTCTGGCTGATGGAGTAATCAAAGATCAGGAAATTATTGATCTCGGCAAGTGGTTGGAAGGAAATGAACATTTAAACACATATTATCCCTACGATGAGATAAGGAGTTTAATATTATCTGTTCTTTCAGATAATAAAATTGATGAAGAAGAACGATTGGTTTTAAAAGCTTATTTCAAAGAGTTTGTAAAACTCCAAGATGAAGACATAAATGAACAGATTCGAAAAGAAACAGAGCATATTAACATCTCTGGTTTATGTACTAGTGAGCCTAATGTTACTTTTGAGGGCAAAACCTTCTGCATTACTGGAATATTACAGAGAATAAGTAGAGAAGGATTGAAGAAAAAAATCTTAAGTCTTGGAGGCATACCCACTGACAGTATTACGCTAAAAACAGATTATTTAATAGTTGGCGATAATGGAAATCCTGCATGGGCTTTTTCTTGCTACGGACGTAAAGTTGAAAAGGCGATAAATATGAGAAAGGATGGGCATGTAATTATGTTAATCCATGAATTTGATTTTGCTGATATTATGGATGATTTGAATTAGTGAAGGATAAATAACAAATAAATATAATGAACCAATCAAAACACGATCCATCTGAATACATAAGGGGAATACAGCAAATTCTGATTTCTGATAAAAAGAAAATTGGTTTTTTATTTGGTGCTGGGAGTTCTTTAGCTTCTAAAAATGATAAATCTCTTACAGTTCCTGCAATAGGAAAAATGACATCTGAAATTGTGGATGAAGTAGGGAAAGTAAATCCTAAATTTAAAACAGCTTTAAATGAAGTAAAAGAAGAACTTGAACCAGATAATTTCAATATTGAGACACTTTTATCAAAGCTTGAATTAAAGCTTGATGTAATTGGTAAATCAACATTAAATTCATTAACAAAAGAAGAATTTATAACTCTCATTTCGTTAATAAAGAAATGTGTCCGCGAAAAAGTTAGCGTTCATTCAGACAAAGGTCAAATCGTAAAAAAAGATATAGTTTCAGAGTTGGTTCAAACTGATTTTGCTAATTGGATAGGACAAGCTGAAAGAAAATTTCCGATTGAAATATTTACTACGAATTATGACTTTCTATTTGAACTTGGATTAGAACACAAAGAAGTACCTTATTATGACGGCTTTTGTGGAAGTCTAAGGGCATTTTTCAATCCAGAATCTGTAGAAGATTTTAGATTTTTGCCATTACAAACAAAATTGTGGAAAATGCATGGTTCCTTGGGATGGCACTTTGATAAGGACACAGAAAAAATATTACGAGTTAGTCCCGATGATGAAGATATCTTAATATACCCTTCTACTTTAAAGTACAAAGATTCTAAGAAGCAACCTTATGAAAGTTTATTAGATAGGTTGTCTAATTTTTTAAAACAGGACGATGCAATATTAATAACTTGTGGCTACTCTTGGGGAGACGAGCATATTAATTCACGTTTAATTTCTGCATTAAAAACAAACACTACCTCCCATGTGATAGGGCTATTTTTTGATAAATTCGACAGGATTAATGAAGATTCAAAGATCTCAAAGATAGGATTAGATAATCCAAAAATATCTATATATGCTTCACGTAATGCCGTAATAGGATGCAGTTTCGGAGATTGGAAATTGAAGTCTGAGCCTTCAAAAGAAGATTCAGTGAATATAGATTTATACTTTGATGAGGATGCCGCTATTGATCCGAAAGATGAGAAAAAAACAGAAGCCAAAGGAGAGGAGATATGGACGGGAATGGGAGAATTTATACTTCCAGATTTTAGTAAGCTTGTAAAGTTTCTGAATGCTATGGTAAGCGATAACGAGATTAAAAAATTAGGAGCAAATGTCAAAAAGTAAAATAACTGAAATCGGTGAAATAGATAGTATCAGCGGAAATAGTATTTCTGTGAAGCTTTTTGATAATATCAAATCCAACATGCCGATTATTGATGGAGTGGTTTACCGAGTTGGACAAATCGGTTCCTTTGTTAGGATTCCATTGGGATATGCTAATCTATACGGTATCGTTACACAAATCGGCTCTGCTGCAATTCCTGAAAGCCTAAGAGAGGCTGTTGCAAAAGATTATGAACATTTAAAAAATACCAGATGGATAAATATTGTTTTAGCGGGGGAACAGGTTGGGAAACGATTTGAACGGGGTGTAACTCAATATCCTACAACAGGTGATAAAGTTCATCTTGTAACGATAAATGATTTGGATGTAATTTATGGAGGATATGAAGATGCTAATTCGATTACTGTAGGAAATATTAGCGTATCAGAAAGCTTAGATGCTAAGATTGACTTGAATAAACTAATATCCAGACATTGTGCTATTGTCGGCTCAACTGGTAGTGGTAAATCAAATTCTGTTTCCGTATTACTCCAATCTATCGCTGCGAGAGAGTTTCCAAGTTCGAGAATTTTGGTGATCGATCCTCACGGGGAATATAATGATGCACTTTCAAAATATTCTAAAGTAATAGAAGTTAACTCCTTACAAGATGAAAATAAATTACACATACCTTTTTGGGCATTATCTTTTAACGAGCTAATTAATATATTTTCTGGAACTCTTACTGATCCAAACAGAGAATATATAAGGGAAAAAGTTGTTGAAGCAAAAATTAAAAGTGCTGAAGAAAATAAAATAGAGGTTGCTAAAGAATCTATTACGGCTGACTCACCAATTCCATTTAGCATAAAAAGATTGTGGTTTGAGTTGGATGATGTTGAAAGAAAGACATTTCGAGCGGACAGAATAACAGTTACAGATAAGATTATAGAAGGTGATATAGAAAAACTTAAATCCAATGAATATCCAATAGCTGGTTTAGGAAATAGTGCTCCGTTCTTAAACCAAAAGGCAAAAGGTTTACTGAGTTTTTTGGATAGTATGCGCAACAAACTAAACGATATTAGCTATAGCTTTTTATTTTCTCCGGGGAAATTGACACCAGATCAAAATGGAATAATAGAAGAAGATCTAGATACAATGCTCTTGAATTGGCTAGGAAACAAGCTACCAATAACAATTTTAGATTTATCTGGCATTCCAAGTGAAATAATGTCTTCTATTTCAGGAACGCTTTTAAAAATTATTTATGATGGATTGTTTTGGGGAGTTAATACTAAAGTGGGAGGAAAGAACCAACCCTTGCTAATTGTTTTAGAAGAGGCTCATAGTTATTTAAAATCTGGAGAACATTCAATTTCATCAAGAACAGTGCAAATGATAGCAAAAGAAGGTCGGAAATATGGCGTAGGATTATTGCTTGTTACTCAAAGACCTTCAGAATTGGATGAAACGGTATTAAGTCAATGTGGAACTATGATTGCTCTTAGGATGAATAACTCTAGAGATAGAAGTCATATACGTTCAGCGGTTCAGGATGAATTGCAAAGTATGGTTGATTTGTTGCCAAGCTTGAGAACTGGCGAGGCTTTAATATCTGGCGAAGCAGTAAAAATACCTTCTCGGGTTAAATTCTTTAAAATTGCGAATGCACCTAAAAGTTCAGACCCCAAAGCTTCTGAAAAATGGTTGGAAACCATTGATAATACAGAAAATGAATATAAAAAACTATTAAAATCTTGGCGTAATAAAAATTATAAAATATGAGCTCAACAGAAATGACCCCAGTCACTTCATCTAACATTGATAGTATTGGTTATGATGAACCAAATCAAATTGTCTATGTTAGATTTTTAAACGGAAGCCTTTACATCTATAAGGGCGTTCCTCAACATGAATTCCAAAATCTATTGGAGGCACCTTCTCATGGCTCTTACCTAAATAGGAATTTTAAAAATGTGTTTCCTTATGAAAGGATTGAATAAATCTATTTTTAATTGTGTAAAAAGTAAAAGCCCAATCACCTCTGATCGGGCTTTTACTTTTATAGCTACTTTTCTATTTATTTTTCAATATCTCTACTTTCTCTCTTAGCTAAACCAATTCAATAACTGTTTTTTTGCGCCCTTCGGTTAAACATTCTACTGAGTTTTCACCGCCTTCAAAAACACAAACCCAGCTATACCCGATAAAACCGAAGCGGTTAAAATCGCAAACTTGGCTTCTGCAACATGCGTAGCCTCGCTAAAAGAAAGCAGGGCAATAAAAATAGACATGGTAAAACCGATCCCAGCCAGCATTCCTAAACCTAAAATGTGTTTCCAGCCCGCGCCAGAAGGTAAGTTGGCCCATTTCAGTTTCACGGCCAACCAGCTGAAGAGGCTAACGCCAATGGTTTTCCCGGCAAATAAGCCCAGTACAATGCCTAAGCCTAAGGGTGAAACCAAGCCTGCCAGCATGCTTTTTTGAAAGGTGATATTGGTATTGGCCAGAGCAAAAACCGGCATGATGATGTAATTTACAGGGGTGGTAAGCACGTGCTCGAGTTTCTCTAAAGGAGATTCGACAGCGGTTTCGTTGGTTGGGATGGTAAAAGCCAGCAATACGCCTGCAATGGTAGCATGTATGCCCGAATGGTGGATGAAATACCAGAGGAATAGTCCGGGGATGAGGTAAAATACGAGTTTCTTTACGCCGAAGTAGTTCATTAAGGTCAATAACACCAATATACCACCGGCCATGGCGAGGTATTGGAAATGAATTTGGTTGGTGTAAAAAACAGCAATGACGAGAATTGCACCGAGATCGTCGACGATGGCGAGTGCGGCCAAAAAGATTTTTAAGCTCGCGGGTACGTTTTTGCCCAGCATGGCGATGATGGCGAGGGCAAAGGCAATGTCGGTAGCCATGGGGATTCCCCAGCCTGCGGCAGCGGTTCCGTTGTGGTTAAAGAGGGTGTAAAGGCATGCGGGTACGAGCATGCCGCCCAAGGCCGCAATTACGGGCAGAGCGGCGCTTTTGAGTGAAGATAATTCGCCTTCTACTAATTCGCGTTTAATTTCTAGGCCTACCAAGAGGAAGAAAACGGCCATGAGGGCATCGTTTATCCAGGCCAGTATGCTGTAGTTTATAGCGCCGAAGCCCAATTGGGTATTTAACAGGTTAATGAAAGTGTCTTTTGCAGAGCTATTGGCGATGATGAGGGAGATGGCGACGCAAATGAGTAATAGGAATCCGCCTATCTGTTCTGAACGGAAAAATCTTTTGAAAGGTTCTAGGTTGATCAGTTTTGGCATGGGGTAAAAGTAGGGAATTTTATGAGGTTATCTGTTATTATTTGTCATGCTGGTCCGATAGCTATCTGAGGTAGTCGAAGGATCTCTTTTAGAAAGTTATTAAGTCATATTGGTACGGCTCATTGCCGCCGGGGCTAGTCCTTTTTCCTTGATGAAAAAGGGACCAAAAAATCAAGGCTTGGATCTGATGTCGGATAAATTGGTTAAAGCTTTTAGGGCGGCAGCGCAAGCCCTCCCGAATAATCTTTGGGACAGGCTGATGAAAAATCGGGGAGGACGCGCGGCCTTGTTTGTGGTAAATACGAGTGGTTCTAAAAGCTTTAACGTCCTGAGCGTAGTCGAAGGATCTCCTTCCATCATATAGTAGGCCGGTAGCAGGGTGCAGATAGCAAGCTGTAGAGGAGGGTACGCTTTATTTTATTACTGTCGTCATGCTGAATTTATTTCAGCATCTATCATGCTAAACAGCAGTAGCGAAGGATCTTTTTTTAAGGAATTAATTGAACCATTCTACTACACTAATCCGTCATTCCCGCGTAGGGGGGGACTTTAAAGCGTTAGTATGTTTTTTCCAGCGCTCTTAGCTTGCCTCGGTTAGCCACCGAAGGGCTCTTTCTTTTCTCTTGATAGAAAAGAAACAAAAGATCAAGGCTTGGATCTTTTCTTGTAAAAACCTACGAAAACCTTAATTGCGGCAGTTCCTAGGCGCTCCCTCTGCTCGTTTCCTTCCGCATGCGCTTGATCCTGCCTTGGACAGTAAGGGCATGAAAGTCAGTGCAAAGGTTGTCGTGCTTTTTCCGGCGAAAATCTCCTATGCCGGTAGCAGGGTGCAGATAGCATTGAGCTGAAAGCTGCTTGCATAAACTCCTGCCATAACTTGTCATCCTGAGCGCCGCGAAGGATCTTATTGAAAGGGTTAATTAAACTACTCCATTACACTAACCCGTCATTCCCGCGTAGGCGGGAATCTTAAAGCGTTGTTATGCTTTGCCCAACGCTCAAGCTTGCCTCGGCTACCGATGAAAAATCGGTACAGGTCTACCGCCGCCGAAGGGGCTCTTACTTTTTTTCAGATGTGTTTATGTTTTTACAGGTCTTCAAGCTTGCTTCGCAGGTTGGCTTGGCCCAAAAGTAACAAACTTGAGCGCAGCGAAAGCATGCCTACCTATAAAACAACTACAGAGAAGGCATAACTAAAAGGCTTGGATCTGATGTCGGATAAATTCGTTAAGGCTTTTAAGGACGGCAGCGCAAGCCCTCCCGAATAATCTTTGGGACAGGCTGATGAAAAATCGGGGAGAGCGCGCTGCCTTGTTTGTGGTAAATACGAGTGATTCTAAAAGCTTTAACGTCCTGAGCGTCGTCGAAGGATCTCCTTCCATCATATGGTAGGCCGGTAGCAGGGTGCAGATAGTATGGAGCCGATAGCAGTGTGCAGAAACTAACCTACCGTTATCTGTCATCCTGAGCGAAGTCGAAGGATCTTTTATACAAAATCGTCATTGCGAGGACCTGTTCCGATTCATCGGAAAGGCTTTTTCAGCCGACAGCCTGCCCCGATTTTCGGGGAAGCAATCTTTCTAGGAATGATCGATTAGCATAAAAGATTGCTTCGTCGTTCCTCCTCGCAATGACGATTAATGGAATAAAAACCTACGGAAATCTTTATAGCGGCAGTTTCTAGGCGCTTCCTTTCGCGCATTCCTGCGCACGCACTTGATCCTGCCTTGGACAGTGGGGAATGAAAGGTAGGGTGAAGATTTCCGTGCTTTTTCCGGCGAAAATCTGCTAGGCCGGTAGCAGGGTGCAAATAGCATAGCGTAGAGAGGGGGTACGCTTTGTTTTATTACTGTCGTCATGCTGAATTTATTTCAGCATCTATCATGCTATATCGGATCGAGATGGCGTCTGGATTTTTATGCGCATTGTAGATAAATTGGTAGGCTACAGTCGAGATGGCGATCGTTGTAATAGATTTTTCTAACCCACATTGCAAGCAGCATTAATCTCTATAATAATCCCTTCTCTTTTAGGGGAAAGGTGCCGATAGGCGGATTGGGGTTAAAGTGGAGGTCAGCTCTATAAAATACCAAAGCCACAGATTTTGCAGTCTGTGGCTTTGGGTTTGTTTTTCCGTTTGTTAGATGCTGAAACAAGTTCAGCATGACGTAAAAAGGTAATTATGGTTTCTTGCCAATATTTACACGGATGTTTACTTCAAAATCGCCGTCGGTATAACCACTGATGGCCGAAGTTGCGGTGTTGTAATAGGCCATGAAATACAGGGTCGATTTATAGTTCATGCCGAAGCCGAAGGTGGCATTCTGGGTATTGTGGTACATCGCCATTAGGTATAATTTATCGTTGGCAAAATTGGCATTTACACCGGCATCCCATAGGTTATCGTAGTTTTTAATGCCCCTAAAAACGCCTTTTGGCTCCAGGCTGATCCCGTTGATGCCGGATCCTAAAGCGAATTTATAACTCACAGCCGAATAAAACGTGGGCTTATCGGCAAAGTTTAGGTCGTCTTTCCTGAAAACGGAACGCATGTTCGGGATGGCCCCTTCAACGGTTAAGCCTTTTGAGGTGTATGATAGACCAAAATCTCCATCCAGGTAATAACCCCTGTCGTTAAAGCGGGCAATAGAGGGGTCGTTGATGTCGCTGTTCCTTACGCTGCCTAGATCGAGCTTATCCTGGCTTGCGCCAAAAGAGATCCCGAAGTTTAATTTTTGATCTTCGCTGTTCAGCGGCAGGTGGTAGGCAAAGGTACCAACAGCTTTGGTGCGCTGTATACCGCCCGATTTTTCGTTGTAGATATTTACACCCCAGCCTACTTTGTTTACCTGCTGATCGAGCGTTACGCTCTGGGTAATTGGCGCGCCCGGAATGTTGGACCATTGCTTGCGGAAACTTCCGTTGATGTTAAAACCCTGATCGATACCGGCCATGGAAGGGTTAACCAGGTAACGGTTCTGGAAGTACTGCGCGTTAAGCGGAAGGATCTGCGCCTTTGCGGACCTGAAAAATAAGGTGCCTATTGCAAATAGAAACGTTACGCGACCCATTTGCTTTATGTTTTTTGTAATTGCTTTCATGTCTGTAATTAGTCTCTAATAATGTTGATAAAACCTTTAAATGTGCCAATGCCATTTCCTAAATCGATGATGTAGTAATAGGTTCCTTCGCTGAGCGGACTTCCGTTGATGGTACCGTCCCAATCGTTGGCATAGGTTTGTTTGGTATAGAGCACGCGCCCGGCCTTATCGAATATTTTTAAGGTGTTGTTGGGATAATAATCGATGTTCTTAATGATGAATTTATCATTGTAACCATCACCGTTAGGGGTAACCACGGTACTGGCCTCCAACTTATAATCTTCGGCTACGGTAACAGCAATGGTTTGATCGCTGGTACAACCGTTGGCATTGGTAACGGTTACTTTATAGTTGCCGCTCTGTTTTGGCCTGATGGTTACTGCAGCTGCATTTTGCCCATTGATGATTTCGGCACCCGACCAGCTGTACTGCGTACCGCCGGTAGCGGTTAGGATAATGGCATCGCCTTTTGAAATTGAAAGGCCTTTATTGCTGCTGATGGAAATTACGGGTAAGGCATTTACGGTTACCGTAGCTGTACCACTCTGCAACTGATTGGCATAAGCATCGGCTACACTTACCAAAGTATAGGTGAAGGTACCGGTAGCGCCTGTAGGTGCGCTGATGGTTGCCGTAGTGGAGTTGGTGGTCAGCGTACGGTTGCTGCCTCCGTTTAGGGTATAGGTAAAGGTATATGGCGCTGTTCCGACCGAACCGGTGAAAGTAATGGTTGGCTGCGCCGCCAAATTACATACTGATGTAGTGCCAGAAATGGTTGCCACTGGCAGTGGACGGATCAGCACGGTTGCCGAACCAGTCTGGGCCTGGCTGCAGTTTACATCCGCTACGCTTACGAGGTTGTAAACAAAAGTACCCACTGTTGTGGTCGGTACTGCAACGGTGGCCGTGTTCCCTGTAGCGGTAACGGTTCGGTTGGTGCCACCATTAATGTTGTAGGTGAAGGTATAAGGCGCAGTTCCGTTGGCACCGGTAAAGGTGATGTTTGGTGCAGCAGCCAGGTTTGGAACGGCTGTTGAACCTGAAATGCTTGCCGTAGCCAATGTTCTAACGGTTATGGTAGCGGTACCGGTTTGTGGCTGACCGCAGTTTGCATCTTTCACATTTACCAGGTTGTAGGCAAAGGTACCCGCTACGTTAGCCGGAGCGCTTACCGTTACCGATGCGCTTGCTGCGGTTGTGCTTAGGGTTTGGTTGGCACCGCCGTTAATGTTATAGGTAAAGGTATAAGGCGCGGTACCATTTGCACCGGTAAAGGTAATGGTTTGGGCTGCGCCGTTTAAGCATACTGCCGATGTACCTGTAATGGTTGCGGTAGCAGTTGCGGTAACGGTTAATTTGAAGGTTTTGGTGATTTTGTTTACTCCGCCAAAATCTGTCCCGCCGTTATCGGTTACGGTAAGGCTGATGTTGGCCACACCGCTTACATTGTTTTTTAAGTGGTAGGTAATGGTTCCTTTATCGGCTCCGTTTGCGGCAACGGTTAACACATCGAACAGCGCCGCATTATCAGCGCTAATGGAAAGAGTTGTGGTTTGCGCAGTTTCGGGGCCGGCAGAAATTCCGGTAAGGGCAATAGACTGGTTTGCTGATGTATAACAAACAGCCTGATCTGCAACTGCATCAACTGTTGGTGCACCATTTCCGAACAGGTACCTGGTTTTGATCGGATAGTGATCTGTTGTGGTTGAACTGTAATTGGTTACCAGGTTTTTAACGGCATCCAGAACCTCGGCCGAAGCAGGGATATAGTTGAGGTTAAGGCTTTTGGTAATGATCACATTATCGATTACGGTGTTAAAACCTGCGGTTGACTGTTTCCCGGCCAGACTTAAAGGAAGGGTAACGGGGAAATACTTTTCTGTATCCTGTGTGAAATCGGAGTAGGATGTTCCGGTGCCTGCAGGCATTGGAGCGATGGTTTTATCGGCATCGAGCACATCGTTAAAATCGCCCAGGATTATCACTTTCTTTCCTGCCAGGTTATTGTCGAGCCAGGTTTTGAGCTGTTTGTTGCCCTGTTTCCTACGGTTGTAAGAGTCGATCTGATCGGCTGTGGTACCAGTGTTGGCCTTGGCGTGGATTTCGACAAAATAAACGGTATCGAGCTTGTTGTTAATTTTTACCTGCGCCTGCATCATGTAAGGGAAACGGCCTGATGACCAGTTTTTGTAAGCCGTTCCATCTGCACTTGTGGCAGGAACAGCCGGATTATAGGTATCCCGTAAAATCCCCAGGGTAGAAATCGGCTTGATTAGATCGGTACGGTACATAAAAGCCAGTTTCTGAGCCAGCGGATAGTCGGCATCGGCTTTGTCATCGGCGTAAGAACCGAATTCGCTGAACACTACATTGTATCCGGCAGGTAAAACGGTATTTCTGAAAAGGGTGGTATCTACAACTTCTGCAAAGCCATAAATATCGGCATTGATGTTGTTTACCACTGTTTTAACATTGGCTGCCTGTAATACATCGTTTGATGGATCTTGTGCAGGGCTACCAAACCATTCGATGTTCCAGTTTACTACTTCGAGGGTATTGGCAATATCGAACGTGTTACCGGTAAGGGCTACGGTTTTGTTGGCCGAGCCTGAAGTAGAAATGCTTACGTTGCCGGCATAACTGGTGTTAACCGCCGTTGGCGAAAATTTAGCGTAAACGGTTGGCGAGGTATTGTTGATATCGGCTTTGGCATAGGTTAAAGAACTGCTGAAGGTGCCGGTGCTTGTTTTTGAAAGTGTAAAATTAGCAGGAGCGGTAAGGGTTACGTCGCCTGTTAAGTTACCTGCCGAGAAGCCAAATGTACTTGCTGCGGATGTGGTATTGGCAGCCTGGAAACCAAAGCTGATGCTTGATGGTGAGGTGGTGATATCGACTGCTGGTGGCGTGTTCGAATTGGTTACCGCAAAATCATCAACCGTCCAACGGCTGGCCGATGAGGTGGTAGAATTATACACGATGGCTACATAAACGGGTGTTGCTTTGTATGCGGATAAATCTATATTATCGGATTTAGTCCATTTATCGGTACCCGTTTCAGGGAACTTGCCGTCTAAGCTGGTCCATGTGGCCAATGCAGGATTGCCCGAACCGCTATAATTGGTCGAGATTTTTAACTGCAACTTATCTCCGGCAAAGGCAGACCTTGTCCAGAATGATAAAATGGCATAGTTAAATGAAGAGATATTCAACGCCGGCGAAATTAACCAGTCTTCGTTGAGGATATTGCCGCTCGAATAACCGTTGATCTGAAGGGCGTTGCCCGCACTGCCTGCGCCTGTTGCATCGTTTGCATCGTGGCCAAAGGTAGTGGTACATCCCCAGGTCTGCGGGCCTGTTACGCTGTACTGGTAAAATCCATCGGATAGGGCTGCACTGCCCACTGTGGTACAGTTTTCAAAATTGAAAGCCGTTTGGTTGGGATCGACTGCAGGGCCGGTTAATGCAAGTGAAACCGAAGTTGCACCTGCACTTGCATGCAGCACAGCACCTGTTGAATTGCCTACCACTGTAGGACTGAATTTTACATACACGGTTTGGTTGCTGGCCAGTTCGGCTGTGGTGTAGCTTATTGCAGTAGAAAAAGTAACATTATCTTTTGAAATGCTATAAGGCGCTGCGGTGCTCAGGGTAGTGGTGTTGGTCAGGTTTCCACCGGTTAATACATAGCTTTTTGAAGCAGATGCGGTATTCACGGCCTGGTTACTGAAAGCCAGTGTTTTTGGTGCGGTACTTAGGTATGGGCCGGTTGTAGAGGCTGGCTCGGTTACCGAAGTGTTCTGCGGATTGGGTACCCTGGTAATAAAATCTGCGGCATTGTCATCGCTATCGTAGCCGTTGCCTGCAAACTCTTCAGTACCGCCAATGCCCATTGTTGTGGCATCGGAAGTGGCACTCGCTTTTCTTTCAATAGATGAGGTATTGGTGGTGGCCGGTGCTGGTGCAGTGCCTTCGAAACCATTGGCGGTACCAAAGCCTACTTTATCGATAATGTTGGCGCTTACGGGATTGGCTCCGGTTTGCAGTACGGTAGAATTGCTCAACAGTACTTTGCCAGTGGTGCCCGATAAATTCAGGGTACCGATCTTATCCGGGGTTGGCAGATCTACCGTGCCTCCGGTACCTGCAGCCTGTTGGATGAGGTAAAAACCTTTGGGTGCAATGGAACCTGATAAATTGGTTGCGGCCCAGCTTCCTGTACCTGTGGCACTGGCATACTGTACGCTCCATCCGGTTAAGTCAACCGCCGTTAAGGTAGGGTTGTAAAGTTCGATGAAATCATTTTTATAGGTAGCGCCACTGTTGCCGCCACCGCCATAAACTTCAGAAATAACCACATGGTTAGCGCCTACTGGTTCTTTTACCACCGTGTTCTGCGGGTTTGGTGCGGTAACCACAAAATCGGTACTGTTGTTATCGGTATCGTAACCGTTACCGTTAAATTCTTCGGCACCGCCAACAGCCAGCGTAGCTGCGGTTGAAGTGGCACTGGCTTTACGCTCGATGGAAGTAGTGTTGGAGATTAGCGGGGTAGGCGCAGTTTCGAAACCTGTAGCGGTTGGACCGAATCCTACCTTATCTACCACAACTGCCGTTGATGGGTTAGCACCTGTTAGCAGTACGTTTGAACTGCTCAAGATTACTTTTCCGGTTGTGCCTGAAAGGGCTAACGTCCCGGTAGCATCGGGAGTGGGCAGGTTAACGGTTCCGCCAGCGCCAATAGCCTCCTGAACGAGGTAGAAGCTTTTGGCCGGTATGCTGCCTGTTAAATCGGTTTTGGCCCAGGTTCCTGTTCCGGTGGCGTTTAGGTACTGTACGCTCCAGCCGGTCAGGTCGACAGGGGTATTGCCCGGGTTATAAAGTTCGATAAAGTCATTTTTATAAGTTGCCCCGCTGTTACCGCCACCTCCATAAATTTCGGAGATGACAATGTGGGTTGGCGGCGGTGGAGGCGTGGTGCCAACACCTGTTAAGGCAATGCTCTGTGTGGTTGCGCCTGTACTCGAAATGGTGATGCTGCCCGATGCTGCTGTAGCGGTTGTTGGGCTAAAGCGTGCCGAAACCGTTTTACTGCTGGCCAGCTCTGCGGCGGTATACACCAGGGAAGTGCTGTAGGTAAGGTTATCTTTCGAAATGTAAAATGGTGCCGCAGTAGTGATATTCACTACATCGGTTAATCCTGTAGCACTCAGGTTAAAAGTTTGTGCGGTGGTATTGGTACCTGTATTCTGAGAGCCGAAATCGAAACTGGTCTGATCTACAGTAAGGGAAGTAGCCTGTCCCACACCTGTTAAGGATATGGTTGGTGGACTAGTGGCACCGCCGCCTGCTGTAGTAATGCTGCCCGCCAATGTGCCTGCAGCTGTGGGAGTGAAGCGTACGTAAACGGTATTGCTGCCCGTAGCCAGTTCGGCATTGGTGTAGGTAAGCGAATTGCTAAAACCTGCGCCACTTGTTTTTGACAGGGCATATGGGGCAGCGGTAGTTAGGGTAACATTGCTGCCGTTGAGATTGGAAGAGCTTAGTACATAGGTTTGCTCTGCCGAGGTTGTATTGGTGAGCTGTGTGCCGAAATCCAATGTGGTTTTGCTGTTTGATAAGGCTGGTATAAGTGCCGTAGTAGCGGTAATGCTCAGGTCATCTATCGAAACTTTTGGCCTAGAGCCTGTGGTGCCCCCGGTGCCATTGTGGTAATAAAACCTGATGGTTGCACTGGCTGCATTATTCAGTGCTGCTGGCAGGATAATATTGATGTTGCCAGAGCTGGTTACGTTATTGGTGAAATTGAGTACCTGGGCAGCGGTGAGTTCGGTAAAGGTTGCACCATCGGTAGAGGTGTATACCCTTAGCGAGCCGTTGCGGTTACCGGTTGAGTTGGCAACCTGCTCCCATTTAAAACTGAGGCTGCCTGCATTTACACCGGTAAAGTTGACCAGAAAATCGATGGCTGCAGATGAGCTATTATCGGTTGCTCCAGTGCTTAACAGCAGGATATTCTGTGTTCCTTTTTGAACGCCACCACTTGTTCCGCTCGCAAATGTAGCGGTTGAAGTGCTGATCCTTATACCGTCGGGTATGGTGCCCGAAGCATTAACAGGTACTGCTTTAAAAGCTGCAGCCCCAGCGCCGCTGGCGAAACCATTGGTCCAATTGGCAATATCTGAAAAATTTTCGGTGTAAGTGTTGCCTGGCTGGCTGGCCATTGGCACAGGCGTTTGTGCGCGGACTATTTGGCAAGCTAGCAAAAATGTAACGAGTAAAAGTCTTTTCATATAATATTGTTAGTTTACAGCAAATGTATATGCAAAAGCCTTATTATCAGATTAATTTAATGTTAATTCGGCCGATTGTGGAAAAATAAATATAACGCGGAATAATTTTTTGGCTGTATGGGCGTTGGGTTGGTTTTTTGTAGGGTTTTGTAAGGGTAGTGAATGAGCCCGTCATTCCCGCGTAGGTGGGAACCTTAAAGCGTTGGTTATGCTTTGCCCAGCGCTCTTAGCTTGTTTCGGCTACCGATGAAAAATCGGTACAGGTCCACCGCCGCCGAAGGGCTCTTACTTTTTTCAGGTGTGTTTATGTTTTTAAAGGTCTTCAAGCTTGCTTCGCAGGTTGGCTTGGCCCAAAAGTAACAAAAACCCAAGGCTTGCATCGTTTCTTGTAAAAACCTACGGAAATCTTTATAGCGGCAGTTTCTAGGCGCTTTCTTTCGCACATTCCTGCGCACGCACTTGATCCTGCCTTGAACAGTGGGGAAATGAAAGGAAGGGTAAAGATTTCCGTGCTTTTTCCGGCGAAAATCTGCTAGGCCGGTAGCAGGGTGCAGATAGCAAGGCGCTGAAAGAGTGTACGCGTTATTTTATCGCTGTCGTCATGCTGAATTTATTTCAGCATCTCTTAATTATTTTTTCCGCTCACCGCCGCGGGGGCTCTTTCTTTTCTCTTGATAGAAAAGAAACAAAAGATCAAGGCTTGCATCTTTTCTTGTAAAAACCTACGGAAATCTTTATAGCGGCAGTTTCTAGGCGCTTCCTTTCGCTCATTCCTGCGCACGCACTTGATCCTGCCTTGAACAGTGGGGGAATGAAAGGAAGGGTAAAGATTTCCGTGCTTTTTCCGGCGAAAATCTGCTAGGCCGGTAGCAGGGTGCAGATAGCATGGAGCCGATAGCAGGATGCAAATAGTACAATGCCAATTGTAAAGTGAAAAGGCTTTCTTTCCATCGTTTGTCATCCTGAGCGCAGCGAAGGATCTATTTAAAGAGATTAATTGAACCATTCCATCACACCACCCCGTCATTCCCGCGTAGGTGGGAACCTTCAAGCGTTGGTTATGCTTTGCCCAACGCTCAGGCTTGCCTCGGCTACCGATGAAAAATCGGTACGGGTCCACCGCCGCCGAAGGGACTCTTACTTTTCTCTTGATAGAAAAGAAACAAACTTGAGCGCAGCGAAAGCATGCCTACCTATAAAACAACTACAGAGAAGGCATAACTAAAAGGCTTGGATCCGTTTTTTATGTGATTATGTTATTTTTAGAGGTATAAAAGATTGCTGCGCAATTCTTGTAAAAACCTACGAAAACCTTAATTGCGGCAGTTCCTAGGCGCTCCCTCTGCTCGTTTCCTTCCGCATGCGCTTGATCCTGCCTTGGACAGTGGGGGATGAAAGGGAGGGTAAAGATTTCCGTGCTTTTTCCGGCGAAAATCTGCTAGGCCGGTAGCAGGGTGCAGATAGCAAGGCGCTGAAAGAGTGTACGCGTTATTTTATCGCTGTCGTCATGCTGAATTTATTTCAGCATCTCTTAATTATTTTTTCCGCTCACCGCCGCGGGGGCTCTTTCTTTTCTCTTGATAGAAAAGAAAGAAACTTGAGCGCAGCGAAAGCATGCCTACCTATAAAACAACTACAGAGAAGGCATAACTAAAAGGCTTGGATCTGTTTTTTACGTGATTATGTTATTTGTAGAGGTATAAAAGATTGCTGCGCAATTCTTGTAAAAACCTACGGAAATCTTTATAGCGGCAGTTTCTAGGCGCTTTCTTTCGCACATTCCTGCGCACGCACTTGATCCTGCCTTGGACAGTGGGGGATGAAAGGGAGGGTAAAGATTTCCGTGCTTTTTCTGGCGAAAATCTGCTAGGCCGGTAGCAGGGTGCAGATAGCAAGGCGCTGAAAGAGTGTACGCGTTATTTTATCGCTGTCGTCATGCTGAATTTATTTCAGCATCTCTTAATTATTTTTTCCGCTCACCGCCGCGGGGGCTCTTTCTTTTCTCTTGATAGAAAAGAAACAAAAGATCAAGGCTTGCATCTTTTCTTGTAAAAACCTACGGAAATCTTTATAGCGGCAGTTTCTAGGCGCTTCCTTTCGCGCATTCCTGCGCACGCGCTTGATCCTGCCTTGGACAGTGGGGGATGAAAGGGAGGGTAAAGATTTCCGTGCTTTTTCCGGCGAAAATCTCCTATGCCGGATAGCAGGGAGCAGACAAACCCAATCCGTCATGCTGAATTTATTTCAGCATCTCTCCATTGCACACCCGGAGGGGCTCTTACTTTTTTCTTGATAAAAAGGTAACCAAACCTGAGCGCAGCGAAAGCATGCTTGCCTATAAAAACAGTAACTCAAAAGGCATAAATCAAGGCCTGGAGCGGGGCGGGCTGTCTTTTCCTCTTCGCAATGACGATTAGTGAAATGCAGTGGACAAAACTAAGCGCATTGGCATTGTGAACAACTACGAGGAGAGATTTCTTTCTTCAGGAGGCGCTGGAGAGGGGCTTACAAAAACTCGGTAATATCTCCTTTTCCTTCACGGATAATCTCAAACTCACCGGTGGTACAATCTACAACCGTAGAGGCTTCATTATCGCCGTAACCACCATCAATTACCAGATCAACCAGGTCTTGGTATTTCTCGTGTATCAATTCGGGATCGGTAGAATATTCAATTAC
Source organism: Pedobacter sp. GSP4 (assembly GCF_051857575.1). NCBI lineage: Bacteria > Pseudomonadati > Bacteroidota > Sphingobacteriia > Sphingobacteriales > Sphingobacteriaceae > Pedobacter > Pedobacter sp. GSP4. The sequence goes on from NZ_JBPZIR010000007.1 coordinate 33,244, forward strand.
ATCATCATCGTCTTTTATGGAAGTAGAGAGGATGGGGTTACCCAGCTCTTTTACAATACAGCGGGCAATGTTGTTATCGGGCACACGTATACCAACGGTTTTTTTGTTGGAGCTAAGTAGCTTGGGTACGTTGTTGTTGGCGTTAAAAATAAAGGTGAAAGGTCCTGGAAGGGCCTTTTTTAATACCCTAAAAGTCGTATTGTCAATCGGTTTAATATAATCGGATATGTGTTTTAAATCGTGACAGATGAACGAGAAATTAGCTTTTTCTGGTTTGATTCCACGGATACGGCATATTTTTTCGATCGCCTTTGGATTGGTAATATCGCAGCCCAAACCGTAAATGGTATCTGTTGGGTAGATGATTAGTCCACCTTTTTTTAGCACTTCTACCACCTGCTCAATGGCTTTTTCGTTGGGGTTTTCTGGATATATCTTAATAAGCATAGCGTAAAAATAACAATTTAATGGTGTCAGTTGTTTAATAATCCTAATCTTTGTAAGAACAAAACATCCGCTAATCTAATTTTATGAGAAAAGCTTTCGTCGCAATTGCCGCATTTTTAATTGCCCTAACCATTATGCTGGGCCTTTATCATCCGTTTTTATGGTGGACATTCATTTTTACAGGTCCATTTGTTATTCTCGGTATTTACGATTTATACCAACCCAAGCATAGTATTGTGCGAAACTACCCTGTATTTGGTAGGTTGAGGTATTTTATGGAAGAGTTGAGGCCAAAGGTTTACCAGTATTTTGTAGAGAGCGATACCAATGGTACGCCATATAACCGTTTAAACCGCTCCTTGATTTATCAGCGCGCCAAAACCGATAATGATACTATTCCTTTTGGTACGCAGTTGAATGTTTACGAAAATGGTTACGAGTGGTTAAGCCACAGTATTGCGGCCATTTCGCATCACGAACTGAATTTAGATCCAAGGGTTTTGGTTGGCGGACCGGATTGTAAAAAGCCTTATTCGGCCAGTATTTATAATATTTCGGCCATGAGTTTTGGTTCGCTGAGTCAAAATGCCATTTTGGCCTTAAATGGTGGCGCTAAGCTGGGCAATTTTGCGCATAATACGGGAGAGGGTGGGATAAGTGATTACCACCGTCAGCCTGGTGGCGATTTAATCTGGCAGATTGGTACCGGTTATTTTGGTTGCCGCAATGCAGATGGAACGTTTAATTATGATGCGTATGCGGAACGTGCAAAAACGGATCAGGTAAAAATGATCGAAATTAAACTTTCGCAAGGGGCTAAACCGGGGCATGGGGGGATGTTGCCCGCTAAAAAGGTAACTCCCGAAGTCGCCAGGATCCGTTTGGTGCCTGAGGGTAAGGATGTATTGTCGCCGCCGGCACATTCTGCTTTTAACACGCCTATCGGACTATTGGAGTTTGTGAAAAAACTGCGCGATTTATCTGATGGTAAACCGGTTGGTTTTAAGTTATGTATTGGCCGTAAAAGCGAATTTTATGCCATTTGTAAGGCAATGATCGAAACTAAAATCTACCCTGATTTTATTACGGTAGATGGCGGTGAAGGCGGAACTGGTGCTGCACCTCAAGAGTTTTCGAATTCGGTAGGTATGCCGTTGCGCGAGGGGGTGGCTTTTGTTTATGATGTGCTTAATGGCTTTGATTTAAAGAAACACATTAAAATTATTGCTTCGGGCAAAGTGGCCACAGGTTTCGATCTGGTTAAAAATATTGCCCTTGGCGCGGATATGTGTAATGCTGCCCGCGGTATGATGTTCGCCCTTGGCTGTATTCAGGCCTTAGAGTGCAATAGCAATACCTGTCCAACGGGTGTGGCCACACAAGATCCGAGTTTAATGAAAGGACTCGTAGTGGAGGATAAAAAGGTTCGGGTTAAAAATTTCCATAACCTAACGGTAGCCAGTGCTGTAGAGTTATTGGGCGCAGCAGGTTTAAGGGAAACGCATCAGTTAAGCCGCGCTTACATTAACAGAAGGGTTAGTCCTAGTGTAATGCAGAGCTATTTGGAAAGTTTTCCATATATCCCTGCTGGTAGTTTGCTCCAAACGCCGTATCCAACGCGTTATGAGCTAGGCATGGCTTTAAGTACTTCGCAAAGTTTTGCACCAACCGATTACAAAGTTTCGGCAGTAGATTATGCACATGCAAATCCTTATGGCGATACGATGCATGATGATGGAAGGTAATGTGTTGAGCACCAAACGTTCCTACGGAACGAAAAAACGCCAATTTTGCAATTGGCTACCCAGCAATCGTCCCGCTGGGACGGCATGTGAACATAAAAAAAAGGAGTCAAGTTTTTAAAACTTGACTCCTTTGGTTTAACGGTTTGTTTTTTCCTTAAACCTTAAACCTTAAACCTTAAACCTTAAACCATACACCAAACAACAGATGCCTTCCTTAAAACTCTGCGTTTTTCGGGAATCTTGGGAAAGCAATTACATCGCGGATGTTGGTCATTCCGGTAACGAACAGTACCAAGCGCTCGAAACCTAAGCCAAATCCAGCGTGTGGGGCTGAACCGAAACGGCGGGTATCTAAGTACCACCAAAGTTCATCTTGCGGAATGTTTAAATCTTCCATACGTTTGGTTAAGCGGTCTAAACGTTCTTCACGCTGCGAACCACCGATCATTTCTCCAATGCCTGGGAATAAAATATCCATGGCAGCAACAGTTTGTCTGCCTTCGGCGTCTGGTTCGTTCTGGCGCATATAGAATGATTTAATATCAGCAGGATAATCGGTTAAGATTACCGGTTTTTTAAAGTGTTTTTCTACCAGGTAGCGTTCGTGTTCGCTCTGTAAGTCGGCTCCCCATTCATCAATCAGGTATTTAAACTGTTTCTTCTGGTTCGGTTTAGAAGATTTTAAAATCCTGATGGCTTCTGTATAGGTTAAGCGCTCAAAATCGTTGGCCAAGCAGAAATCCAGTTTTTCTAACAAGGTAAACTCGCTTCGTTCGTTTTGCGGTTTTTGTTTGTCTTCTTCAGCCAAACGGGTATTTAAAAATTCTAATTCATCCTTGCAGTTATCTAAAGCATATTTAATTACATACTTCATCATATCTTCTGCAAGCTGCATGTTATCTTCTAAATCAGCGAAAGCTACTTCGGGTTCAATCATCCAAAACTCAGCCAGGTGGCGTGTCGTATTCGAGTTTTCAGCTCTAAAAGTAGGGCCAAACGTGTAAATCTGTCCGAAAGCCATTGCTGCCAATTCGCCTTCCAATTGTCCTGATACGGTTAGGTTGGTTGCACGGGCAAAGAAATCCTGTGAAAAATCTACTTTACCGTCTTCAGTACGTGGGGTGTTATCGAAATCTAACGTAGTAACCTTAAACATTTCGCCGGCACCTTCTGCATCACTTGCGGTAATAACAGGGGTATGCATGTACACAAAACCACGCTCGTTGTAAAATTGGTGAATGGCAAAAGCCAATGCATGGCGAACCTTAAAAACAGCGTTAAAGGTATTGGTACGGAAACGCAGGTGTGCAATTTCGCGTAAAAACTCTAAGCTGTGTTTTTTTGGCTGTAAAGGGAATTTTTCGGGATCGCTATCACCCAAAATTTCTACCGTTGTGGCTTTAATCTCAACCGATTGACCTTTACCTAGCGATTCGATCAATTTACCGGTTGCAGAAATTGCTGCGCCTGTAGTGATTCTTTTCAACAGCTCATCGGGTAAATTATTAAAATCGATCACAACTTGGATATTGCTCATGCAAGACCCATCATTTAAGGCGATAAACTGATTATTACGGAAAGTTCTAACCCATCCCATAACCGTTACTTCTGTGTCAAATGCTGTCGACTTTAATAAATCTTTAATTTGCTGTCTCTTAATCATATTATTATTTGTAAAAGGCGCAAATTTAGAAAAAAAAACTTGCATCAGTTAACAGTTAAGCGTTTTCAGTTGACAGTTTTTTGCACGAGTTCAGTGCAGACGGTTATTGCAAACTGAAAACTGCCTACTACTGCTGTTGTTGCTGCTGCTGAATGGCTTCCATATACTGTTGATAGCTGTTTTTTGTCCGGGCACTGGTTATGGTGCCCGAAGGCTTGGTATAGTTTACTTCCTTTGGCTGAAAATAAGTTTCATTATCGTTAAAGTCTTCATCATTGTAACCTACAGAAACATTTACTTCCATAATGTGTTCAAAACCGCCTTTGTAAACGCCTTTTACGGGCGAGCAGTCGGTAAAGTTTCTTCCAACAGCCAAACGGACATGGTTTTCGTTTACAATACAATTGTTGGTGGGATCTAAACCCAGCCAGCCGTACTCGGGCAGGTAAGCTTCTGCCCAGGCGTGGGTTGCCCCTTCTCCGCGCATACCATCTCTGTTCGGACAAATATATCCACTTACGTACCTCGCTGGAATTCCTGTTAAGCGCAGCATGGCAGTAAGTACGTGTGCAAAATCCTGACAAACGCCTGCTCTAAGCTTCAAAATTTCGTTAATGGTGGTATCCACTGCAGTTACGCCTTTAATGTATTCGAAATTATTGAAAACATCTGCACAATATTTTATCGCGGTTTGGTAGGGCGTATCGTCAGTTTTTTTTATGTTCAAGGCTGTTTCTTTGAGCTGGGCAATTCCATCAAAGCTTTCCTGCCGTAAATAATCGATAAAGGGTACCTCATATTTAAGGGTATTTAGGCTGTTCCATTGCTCACTGCTAAACATATCATCCTGTGGGAGTGGTTTTGAGAAAGTTTCTACAGTTACTTTAGAGAAAATTTTTAATTGGGTATGGGGTTCGTTTTGGGTAAAGGTTCCGACTTCGTTGCCATAATAATCGATAAAGATTTCAATTTCTGGACTTCCGGAAATATTGAGGTCGTGTTTGACCACTTTTTGAAAATCGTCTTTAATCGGGAATAAAATGATCTGGTTCGCACTGTCCCGAACAGGCGATTCGTATTTATAATTGGTGATGTGTTTGATTTTGAAAATTGGCATATTGATTTTTGTTAATGTTTGTTACCACAGATAAAAGGATAATCGCAGATCTTATGAGTTGGCAAAATAATACTCGTTCAGCAGGTTCCCTATACCAAAAAGTTCTGACCTGATCTCGGTAAGGTAGTGGTGAAGCTGTTCTTCGTTCATGGTATTTACGGAGCTATAGGTAATCATGCTTTTTAACCGACCTATTTTAAATGATAAATTGTTGTAATGCTCGATGTTGCTTTCGCTTTTTAACCGGTTGAAATATCTTTCGATATTGTTCATGGCGTACAAGGCCGACCTCGGAAAGTCGTTGTTGAGCATCACCAGCTCGATGATATTTTTGGCATCGAAACCTTGTCGGTAGGTTTTTAGGTACAGTTCGTAGCCACCTAACGATAATAATAAGTGTTTCCAATACGCAATATCTGTTAACAGATCGGGGTTGCTGCTGATGGAACTGAATTTGATATCTAAAATGTCGATGGATTGTATGCTTCTTTCGAGGTGTTTGCCAATTTTCATGAAACTTCTGCTTTCGCCCCGCTCCATTACGCTATCTGCCGTGCCGTGGTATAACATTACCTGTTTAATCAATACATCGAGGGCAGTAACGGGATCATCTTTCTGAACATACCAGAGCAACTTTTCGTCTTTTACGGCATGGTAATATTCGTTTAGGCATTGCCACAGATCTTTGGGGATATGCTCCTGAACGCTTCTGGCATTCTCGCGGGCAAGTGTAACGATGTTTAAGATCGAATTGGGATTCTCGCGGTTGAGCAATAAATATTCAATCACTGCCCGGCTATCGTGCTGGATATTCAGCAATTCATTTTCATCATCTGACGAAAAAATCCGGATTACGGGCTTCCAGGTAAATTCCTGTATGGTATCTTGTGAGGAAGCATAATTTATTTTTAACATGCGCAGCATCCCATCACTGCGCTCAACATACCTGCTTAACCAATATAAGCTTGATGCAACTCTACTTAACATATTTGTATTTTAAGAAGTTAAAACCCATGTATCTTTACTGCCACCGCCCTGCGAACTGTTTACCACCAGTGAGCCTTCTTTCAAGGCTACCCTGGTTAGGCCGCCCGGAACAATTGAAATGCCATCGGGGCCGTTTAAGGCAAAAGGACGCAGATCGATACGGCGCGGGGCCAGTTTTCCATTGATAAAACAAGGGGCCGATGATAAACTAATGGTAGGCTGGGCAATAAAATTGCGCGGATCTTTCAGGATTTCCATTTTATATTCTTCGGTTTCCTGTTCGCTCGCGGCGTGTCCCATCAGCATGCCATAGCCACCGCTTCCATTGGTTTTTTTAATTACCATAGTGTTAATGTTGGCAAAAACATAATCGAGCTCGTCTTTATTGCTCAGTTGGTAAGTGGGTACGTTTTTAAGTATGGGCTCTTCGTTAAGGTAATACCTGATCATATCGGGCACATAGGTGTAAACAGCCTTATCATCGGCAACACCATTACCCACGGCATTAATAATGGCCACATTGCCTTTGCGGTAAGCGCCCATTAGTCCGGCCACACCTAAAACACTATTGGGGTTAAACACCAGTGGATCTAGATAGTCATCGTCTACCCGGCGGTAAATTACATCTACCTGTTGCAGTCCAGTGGTGGTTTTCATAAATACCTTTTGGTTTTTAACCACCAGATCTCTCCCTTCAACCAGTTCTACACCCATTAAACGGGCTAACGTAGTGTGCTCGTAATAGGCAGAGTTGTACATGCCTGGGCTGAGCAGTACAATTGTTGGGTTGGAAACGGCCCTGGGCGAAAGTGCCATCAAATTTTTATAGAGTATAGCGGGGTACTCGGTTACGCTTCTTACGGAACATTGCGGAATAAGATCTGGAAACAGCCTTTTGGTAATTTCCCTGTTCTCGAGCATGTAGCTGACGCCAGATGGCGTTCGGAGGTTATCTTCCAGTACATAAAAAGTACCGTCGTGATCTCTGATCAGATCTATCCCTGCAATATGGATGTATATATCGTGCAGAACATTTACATTATGCATCTCTCTCAAAAAATGCGGACAGGAATAAATCACATTTATGGGTACAATTTGATCTTTTAAAATAAATTGATTGCTGTAAACGTCTTTTAAGAAAAGATTTAATGCTTTTAGCCGTTGTTTTATTCCTTTTTCGATAAATGACCATTCTGAAGAGGTAATAATTCTGGGGATTATATCAAAAGGGAAGATTTTTTCGATTCCTTCGCCACTATCGTATACTGTAAAGGTAATTCCCTGGCTCATGAAGAGTTTTTTAGCCAGTTCTTCCTTTTTGTTCAGGTTTTCGAGCGATTCTTTTGAAAAATTATTAATGAAATTGGTGTAGTGATCACGGTATTGATCGCCATTTAGAAACATTTCATCGTAAGTTTTGGGATGATTAAAGTAATTTTTTATAAAATCTTCTATCATTTTGCTTAAATATTTCTTTAAAATATGATTTTATGAGTAAAATTCAATTGTTTTTGCATTAAAATTTGAAAAATATATGTTTTTAATCAATTTAATTATGTTTTTTGATCTGTGTTTTAGCTATTTATGTGTTTTTTAATAAAATATTTTAATTTTTTTATAAAAATACTTGTAGTTATGGATAAAATTTGTACTTTTGTAATGCTCGTTAATTATTATTATATATTTGGTTTAAAAAAAGCGCTGGTAACGGCGCTTTTTTTATAAAACATTTAAGACTTATTCATAATCAACATAAACCAAACAACCTAAACTAAGAAAGCTCCAGTTTTAACTGGAGCTTTTCTTTTATTGGAGCAGTTTTGAACTGTGTATTGTTTCGTTGTTTTCAGATCTTTGTTTTTTGGCAGAGTTACTGAAATAAGTAATTGGCTGTTGAGTTTTCCCGCAGATTTAAAAGGATAGGGGCCGCAGGTTAAGCAGATTTAGCGAATGAAAGTTGCGATGTAGCGATAAAATCGCTAATCTCGCCCATGCCCGTTGCAAATGGCGGCGATATTTAATCTTTTTAAATCTGCGGTTCTTTTCTGCGGCATCTGCGGGAAAGGAAATGGATTATGATTTAACCTTTCGAAGGATAGTTACCCAACAGAAATACACTTCGCAATTGAATTTTTGCAAAAAAAAAGCTATCCCAATTGGAATAGCTTTCTGATATATGTTTTGTTGTTTTTATTCTTCTGAGTAGGAGATTTTATTTACATGTTTATCAATTTCCCATCTTCCGGTTCCTTCTTCGCCGATTACTTCGAATAATTCTAGTGCTCTACGTGCTTTGTATTCTTCTTCACGTTGCTCTTTCAAGAACCAGTTTAAGAATTCCATGGTCACAAAATCCTGCTCTTTATGGCATTTGGCCGCCAGGTTTTTGAAACTTTGGGTAATTGCAATTTCTGCTTCCAAAGCATCTTCGAAAACTTCTCTGAAACCAGCGAAATCGGTTTTGATACCTGTAACTTCTGGTGAGATCGCGTTTCCGCCCATATCCAAAACGTATTTGAATAATTTTAATTGGTGTACTCTTTCTTCTTCAGATTGCTTTAAGAAATAATCTGCCGAAAAATCGAAGCCATTTTGGTCGCACCAAGATGACATTGCTAAATATAGTGATGAAGAGTGAGCTTCTTTTTTGATTTGTTGATTTAATAATGTTTCGATATCCTGAGATATTAAACATTTGATACGCATTAGATCTTTCATATTACTGTGCTTTAATAACAATACAAATGTAAGCTGAATTTGTTCGCTGTTCTAATTTATTTGCAATATGAAATTAGTCTAAATTGCTGATAATTAGTTATTTGTAATGAGTTTAAATAAGAGGGGTGGGATGATGGAAGAGGTAAGATGGATGACGGAAAATGGAGGGATAACGCAAGACGGATAGTGGTTGAAGATCAGAAAGATAGTGGCCGGTTTTTACCTCGCGGTCGTCATCCTGAGTTTATCTCAGGATCTTTCTGGCGTGATAGATACTGAAACAAGTTCAGTATGACGAGGCGGATGGAATTGAGTGGAAAATGGATTTATTTAAATGGAGGAGGTTAGACAAGGGAATAATGCCAAATGAATAGTGCTTGAGAATCAAAAAATATTGATCTGTTTACCTCGCGGTCGTCATCCTGAGTTTATCTCAGGATCTTTCTGGCGTGATAGATACTGAAACAAGTTCAGTATGACGCGGCGGATGGAATTGAGTGGAAAATGGATTTATTTAAATGAACGAGGTTAGACAAAGGAATAATGCCAAATGAATAGTGCTTGAGAATCAAAAAATATTGATCTGTTTACCTCTCGGTCGTCATCCTGAGTTTAGCTCAGGATCTTTCTGGCGTGATAGATACTGAAACAAGTTCAGTATGACGTGTCAGATAGAATTGAAAGATAAATGCATTTAGCTTGTTTAAACACTTGAATCATTAACATTTACCGGTAAACTAATGGCTAATGAACCAGTGAACTAATAAACCAATCTATAAAGGCAATCGCTGATAAGGTGGTTAAGTTTGAACATGGTGAATGCACCTTGAAGTAAATCTTTCAGGGCAACGATTTCTAAAGCGCTCAACAAATAGATGTGTTCGCAACCATTAAAGGTAACCAGTTCGAAATCTGCTTTGTGTGTATTTAAAAGGAGGTCTTCAATATCGATGTTCTCTACAACCTTTTTTAGTTTTTGAAGAGACAGGCAGTTATAGCGCGCAAACTTGCCGCCGAAATCTACATAAAAGCAGTTTAACTTATCTGATTGATAAATTGAACCCTGGGTATTTGAGAATACGTTAACCAGTTCGTTAATATCTACGCACGCTTTTTCCATCGGTTACAAAAATTGGCATTATTTAGATTAAATACAAATAAAAACGAAAATAAATTTTGGGGAGTGCTAAGCGGATTGCGTTTGGCGCGGGGAAGGAAGGAGTGATCGTCATTCCGAGCATAGCGTAACGAAGTTAGGGAATCTATTAAGCGTTTCCTTGTTGGTAGGTTTTAGAAAAACTAAACTAGTGATCTGCTTTAAGTTGAAACACCATGTGTTGGTATAATCCGCCCATAAATTGCTTCTCGTTGTGGGTTACAAAACCCATTTTTTCGTAAAGCTTTAATGCTCCATCATTATTTTGTTCTACCAATAATCCGATTTTATGGTGGCCCAGCTGTTTGCCCCAGTTAATGCCTGCCTTGATCAGTTCTTTTCCGATTCCTTTTCCCTGGGCCCTGGGGTTTACACTGATACTATCTAGATAGAATTCGCCACTTTCTGTTTCTGTACCCTGATTATTATTGTTATCTACATGGTAATGTTGCGCTAAATAGGCTATAAATGGTTTACGCAATTCGGCTAGTTTAGCGCCGTCGTAAGCATTTAACGAACCCAGTACTTCTCCTTCGGTTTCAAAAACCAGGGTGTTTTTATAGCTATATTGGTTTCCTGGATGCTCAAAAAAGTAAGTAAAGATTGTGACGATCTGTTCTTTATCTTCAACTTGGGTGAGTTTGTAAGCCAGTTTGTCCATTGCCTGGAGTATCAAGGGCACCACTTCTTCTGCATCTTTAGGCGTGGCCGGTCTAATCATTTAAATATCGCTTAAGTTAAAAGTTTCGAGCACCCTGATACCTTTTTCGGTTCTTTGTAAGGTGCAGCATTCGTTAACGGGATCGTGCTCTAGGTACAATATATAGTTGTTATCTACTGCCTCTTCTAAAAATGCCTGTTTTTCTGTCAACGTTTTTAATGGAAACATATCGTAAGCCATTACATAGGGTAGGGGAAGATGCCCAACAGAAGGTAGAAGATCGGCCATATATACAATGGTTTTTTCTTTGTACTTGATTTTTGGTAACATCATGGCATCGGTATGGCCGTATGCAAAACCTATCTTAATGTTTTTCTGCCACTCGATATTTTCCTGTTCTTCGACAAACTTAAGCTGACCGCTTTCTTGAATAGGCAAAATGTTCTCTTTTAAGAAAGAAGCCTTTTCCCTTGCATTGGGTTCTACTGCCCATTGCCAATGCTTTTCATTGCTCCAATAATTTGCATTTTCAAACGTGGGTACCAGTTTTTCTCCTTTTCTTACTACCGCACCGCCAACATGGTCGAAATGTAAATGGGTAAGAAAAACATCGGTGATATCTGCCAGTTCGAAACCTAAAGCAGCCAACGATTTTTTCATGGTATCGTTGCCATGTAGGTAATAATGGCTAAAGAATTTTTCGTCCTGTTTATCGCCAATGCCAGTGTCGACCAAAATTAGTTGCTTGCCGTCTTCGATTAAAAGGCAGCGTAAAGCCCAGGTGCAAAGGTTATTGGTATCGGCCGGGTTGGTTTTTTGCCAGATGGATTTTGGTACAACGCCAAACATGGCGCCACCATCTAGTTTAAATAATCCTGTGTTTATGGTATGCAGCTTCATGCTTTTTGGTTAATTGTTTAATTGTTTAAATCGGTTAATTGTGGCTATAAACTAAAATTGGCTAATTGCTATTAACAATTAACCAATTCTACAGTTTATACAATTAACCTTTTTATAAGTGTATCACTTCTCCGTATGCATCAGCGGCAGCTTCCATAATGGCTTCGCTCATGGTTGGGTGAGGGTGAACAGATTTAATCATTTCGTGACCAGTAGTTTCTAATTTACGTGCAACTACGATTTCGGCGATCATTTCGGTAACGTTGGCACCGATCATGTGTGCGCCTAATAATTCGCCGTATTTAGCATCGAAAATTAATTTTACGAAACCATCTTTAGCACCGGCAGCACTTGCTTTACCTGAGGCTGAGAAAGGGAACTTACCAATTTTCAGTTCGTAACCGGCTGCTTTCGCTGCTTTTTCGGTATAACCTACTGATGCAATTTCTGGTGTGCAATAAGTACATCCCGGAATGTTGTTGTAATCTAAAGGTTCAACATGCTGACCGGCGATTTTTTCTACACAGATAATACCTTCTGCAGAGGCTACGTGTGCTAATGCCTGTCCGCCAACTACATCGCCAATGGCATAATATCCTTTAACTGAAGTGTTGTAAAACTCGTCGGTAACGATTTTGCCTTTTTCGGTTTTGATACCTACTTCTTCTAAGCCAATGTTTTCGATGTTTGCAACGATACCGGCAGCTGACAGTACGATATCGGCCTCGATGGTTTGCATACCTGATGCTGTTTTAACAGAAACTTTACAGCCTGCACCGGTGGTATCAACCGCTTCAACGGAAGCTGAAGTCATTACATCGATGCCCACTTTTTTCAAGCTGCGCAACAATTGTTTAGAAACATCTTCATCTTCTACGGGTACCACATTCTCCATAAATTCAACAATGGTAACTTTTGTGCCCATAGTGGCATAGAAATAGGCAAATTCTACTCCGATAGCTCCAGAGCCCACAACTACCATGCTTTTTGGCAGTTCGGGAAGAACCATGGCCTGGCGGTAACCTATAATTTTTTTGCCATCTTGTTTAAGGTTAGGCAATTCTCTTGAGCGGGCGCCTGTAGCAATGATGATATTTTTTGCGGTAAGTTCTTTTTGAGAACCATCGGCACCTTTAACTTCTAATTTGTTTCCTGGTTTTACTTTACCAGTTCCCATGATTACGTCAATTTTATTTTTTTTCATTAAAAATTGTACGCCTTTACTCATGCCATCGGCTACGCCACGGCTACGTTTTACTACAGCAGCAAAATCGGCTGTTGCACCTGCGGTGGTAATTCCGTAATCGGCAGCATGGTTAATATATTCGAAAACCTGAGCACTTTTTAAAAGTGCTTTAGTAGGGATACAGCCCCAGTTTAAACAAATACCACCTAATGATTCGCGCTCAACAATTGCAACTTTTAGTCCCAATTGTGAAGCTCTGATCGCAGCTACGTAACCACCTGGGCCGCTGCCTAAAACAATAACGTCGTAATTCATCTGTTTCTTTTAGTTTATTTTTTATCTGTCAGATGGAGCTTTCCATAATTAAATTACCGCTTAACTGGTGTTTGATGCGCTTAATTATGAACGGTTCATATCTAATTTAAGAGATTCGTTTTTTAAAATGTTCTGTGCTATCTGTAATCTTTGGGTAAAGGAGTCTCTGCGGGGCAGATTAATCTCGTGTTGGTAGCTGCCTACTTCCACATTACAAAGGGTTAAAAGACCATCGTCTGTTAACAATCGCTCAAAACTAAAAAAAAAATGTTAATTGGCTACGTGAATGTTGAGATAGCAGTTAAAATTTACATTGCCTGCATATTGTAGTTTTAAAATTAACTGCGGGTTTTAAAAGGTTTCGTATTTGTAAAAAGGCAAATGAGATACTTGGCTATGCTAATGCTTTTGTCTTATTTTTAACTTAATGTTATTGTGAATAGTTAAATTTTGAAAAATATCATTTTTGTGCGCTCTTTTCTGCTTAAATAATAATCATTAATGTGTTTTATTATTAAAAATTTAGTTCTCTAGTCAAACGATTGATAAACTGAAAGATGCAATTCTTCTAGCATTTGTTAAATGTTGAAAAATTATGACCGACTTAACCATAATTTAACATTAGATGTTAAAATGTGTTAAATTTTATTAGGTACATTTGCGCCAATAAAATCCTTATTACGATTATTATTCAACAACAAAAAACATTTAAAAAACAAAGTATGAAGAAATCTTTACTTTTAAGATTAGTACTGATTATTGTTGCATTTGTAGGAATTACTTTTGGTGCTACTGCACAGGTAACTACATCAACAATGACAGGAACAGTTAAGGATGCCAAAGGCGCCTTGCCTGGTGCAAGTGTAAAAGCAACACACACACCAACTGGTACCGTTTATTCTGTATCAACAAACAATGATGGCCGTTTTATTATAACTAACATGCGTGTTGGTGGTCCATACACAGTTGAAGTTAGTTATATTGGATTTAATCAGGAAAAAATTACTGATTTAACTTTAAAACTGGGTGATCCTTATGTTTTAAATATTGTTCTTTCTGATGATAGCAAACAATTAAATGAAGTAGTTATTACTGGTAAAAATGATCCTGTGTTCAATAGTAAAAAAACTGGTGCTTCAACAAACATCAGTAAGGAACAAATTCAGAATTTACCATCATTATCTCGTTCATTAACTGATTTTACCCGTTTAACGCCTCAGGCTAACGGTAATTCATTTGCTGGAGCAAATAATAGATTCAACAATATTAGTATTGACGGTGCTGTTAATAACGATGTTTTTGGTTTAGCTAGTAATGGAGCACCAGGTGGCCAGGCTGGAACTCAGCCGATTTCTTTAGATGCAATTCAAGAATTACAGGTTGTATTAGCACCATTTGATGTAACATTAGGAAACTTTGCAGGTGGTGGTATTAACGCTGTAACACGCTCTGGTACTAACAAGGTTGAAGGTTCGGCTTACTTCTTTGGAAGAAACCAAAATACAATTGGTAAAAGTGTAGATGGTCTTAATACTAAGGCAGCCGAATTTTACAATACCCAATTTGGTTTCCGTTTAGGAGCTCCGCTTGTTAAAGATAAATTATTCCTTTTTGTAAATGGTGAAATGGGAAGAATCCAACAGCCAACAACTTTAAACGTTGGTGATCCTGGTTCTGTACTTTCTGCAGCTGATGCGCAGACAATAACAAACACCTTACAATCTAGATATGGCTACGATGCTGGAGCAACAGGTGCAATTGATTCGAAAACTCAGAATAACAAGTTTTTTGCTCGTTTAGACTGGAATATCAATGCTAAAAACCAGTTAACACTTCGTCACAATTACATCAAAGCATTTGATGATAATATTAGTAGAAGTAGCACTCAGTTCCGTTTTGGAAACAATGCTTATAGATTTAATAACAATCAGAACGTATCTGTATTAGAATTACGTAGCGCTATTTCTCCAACTGTATCAAATAATTTAATTGTTGGTTATCAGAGGATTAGAGATTTTAGATCTACTTCAGGAACATTATTCCCTCAAATTCAAATTAACAATATGAGTGGTATTTCTGGTAACTCTGTGTTGGTAGGTTCAGAAAGAAGCTCTACAGCTAACGAGTTAGATCAGGATATTGTTGAATTTACTGACAATTTGAAAATCTTTGCTAACAAACATACATTTACAATTGGTACACATAACGAGTTTTTTAAATTTAGAAACCTGTTTATGAACAATTTTGCTGGAAGTTATACTTATAGCAACTTAAATGATTTTGTTACAAATGCAAAACCAAACGTAGCAGCAGCTACTTATTCGGTAGTTCCAGGTGATGCAACTCCGGCTGCTAAATTTAATGCCGCACAATTAGGCTTTTATTTCCAAGATGAGATTGATGCATTTACAGGATTTAAATTAATTGCTGGTTTACGCGTTGATGTACCATTATTCTTTGATGATCCTGCTGCTAATCCATTAATCGCTTCTACTTTCCTTAACCAAAGAACAGATCAAACTCCAAGTGGTCAGATTTTAGTATCACCTCGTATGAGTTTTAACTGGGATTTAACTGGTGATAGAGCCCTACAATTAAGAGGTGGTGCTGGTTTATTAACTAGCCGTGCTCCTTTCGTTTGGTTATCTAACCAGTTTACAAATAGTGGAATGTTATACGGAGCAGTAAATGCTACAAATGGTACTGGTACTTTTATAGCCGATCCGGCTAATCAAAAAGCTGCTGGTGGTTCTGTACCAACATATGAAGTAAACTTGGCAAACAATAATTTTAAATTACCACAGGTTTTCAGAACAAATATTGCTGCTGACTTCAAATTACCAGGAGGAATTACTGGTACGTTAGAAGCACTTTATAGTAAAACTGTGAACAATGTATTGTATAAAAACATTAACATGAAGTCTGCAATTGGTACAATCCCTGCTAATATCACAGGTGGTGCAGATCGTCGTCCATTGTTTAACTACCCTCTAGCAGCTGGAAAAGTAAACACTACTTTCACTAACGTTTATTATTTAGATAATACAGACAAAGGAAGTAGCTATAACTTAACCGCTCAATTACAAAAATCATTCAACTTTGGTTTATTCTTATCAGGTTCTTATACCTATGGAAAATCTAAAGATGTAAATTCAGGCGCTAGTAGTACTGCTTCTTCTAACTTTGGATTTGTTCAAATTGTTAATGATCCAAACAATCCTGATTTAGCTTATTCTAATTTTGATGTTAGACACAGAGTGACTGGAGCTTTGAATTACAGTGTGAAATATGGTAAAAACAAAGAATTCGGAACTACTTTCTCTTTATTCTATGTAGGTAAATCTGGATCACCATTCACTTATTTATATTTTGGTGACCTTAACCAAGATGGAAATAACCAAAATGACTTATTATATGTTCCTAGAACACAAAGTGAAATTAACTTAACAACTTTAACTGTTGGTACGCAAACTTTCACTCCTGCTCAACAGTGGACTGCATTAGACGCTTTTATCAATAGTGATCCTTACTTAAGTACCAAAAGAGGTCAATATACAGAGCGTAATGGTGCTAGAATGCCTTGGGAACACCAATTCGATGTTCGTTTAATGCAAGATTTAGGTATTGTTGGTGGTAAAGGAACTAAAAATAGTTTACAATTATCTCTTGACATTATCAACGTAGGTAATTTGATCAATAAAGATTGGGGTAAATTGTATTCATTATCTAATAATGCATCTACTTTAATCAATTATAACTACAATGCTACTACTGGTGGTGGTTACACTTTCCGTGCACCAACTAATGGTACAGCTTATCAAGTAGCTCCATTTGCTTCAAGATGGCAAGCACAAGTTGGAGTTCGTTACAACTTTAACTAGTACTTAATAAGATATAACAGACAAAGCCCGCGATCATTGATCGTGGGCTTTGTTGTTTGTGTCTGTTTTTATTTCTGATTGCGTATGTTTTATATGCTGTTCGTGTAATAAATTGGATGGTTCATGTAAAAAAGACCAGCTAATGGCTTTTGCTTTATACTTTTGAGAAACTAAATCACCATACTAAAAATGCGCGCGCTCTCTCGGAAAACAAACTTCTTCCTTTATTAGAATCTTTACACTAAATTATAATCTCTCTTCAAACAGATTCTGATCAATCCATCCCTTAAATTCTTGCACGCTTATATAGCTGGTGTTTTAATGTTATACTAAATATTACACATTAAACATCTTAACATGAAAAAAATATATTATGCTTTCTTATTAGCTGTTACAATTTTTGGTTGCAAAAAAAGTAATGAACCTCTAGAAAATAAAGTTAAAATACCAATTGAAATTATTCAGAAGCTAAAAGCAGCTGGTTTTGATACAAGTGAAGGATTACATGAACACGGTGATGGTTATATAGTAGAAGGTGATATTTTCTTAACCAAGAGTGATATCGATAGATTGAGCGAAAATCCTAAGTCAAAAATTTCCCTTAGCCTGAACCTTAAAGATAGATTATTTCAATCAAAAGATCCTATTGGTCATTACGTATCTAACTTATTAACGGCTAATAATGGAATTAGGAATATCAGTATTTATATAAATCCCTCCTTCCAACAGTACATTAAAGATGGACTTGATTTGGCGATATCAAGGTATAATGCATTAGAATTCGGCTTAACATTTTCACGAAGTACGAGCTCTTCCACAGCTGACATCGTAATATCAACAGTATTTATAGATCCTAATAATAAACCAAACAATGTAACAGCTTACCTTATGTCATCAGGCTTTCCTACAAATGGAAATCCGTATAACCAAATTTTGGTCAATACTTATTATTACAATTCCTCTTCTTTTTATGCTGACATAGCTTCTACTTTAGCCCATGAGATTGGCCATGCTATTGGATTTAGGCATACAGATTATATGGACAGAGCATTTAGTTGTGGGATAGTCGCGGATGGAAATAATGAAGGTGGAAATGCAAATCATATTAGGGGAACATCGCCTAATCCGGTAAGTGGGTCTTGGATGTTAGCATGTGCAAATGGAGTGGATAGACCATTTACCGATGAAGATATATTAGCTTTAAACGGGACATATCCTAAGTTAAGAAACGTATATGTAAAGCAAGTTGGTACATTAATAAGTGATGATAGTTATCTTATTGGATGTTGCGATGATCGTACCCTTTTAAGTCATAATTTTACATTGGAATTTTATCAGGATCAAAATTTAACAATACCTTACACAACAACTAATAACTTCGTAGTTAAAGTGTTCGAATATTCTGGTAGTTCGCAGTTAACAAGGGTGTTCTTAGTTCCTAATGGAGCAACCTCCTATGATTTAGGTACTTTTATAACAGATGTTACGTATTCTTATGGGACTGAAGTACAAAATAATACGAGCGGTTATTCTCTTGCTCCTTTCGGTGGTTACTATTTAGCACCTTAGAATTTTTGTGAGTTTGTAAACCGCGGACAAAAAGAGGTAAGATCAATTTTGAGCTTGCCTCTTTTTATGGAATTATTGAAGTGTTTCTTTCAATTTGAAGCATTTAATTGCTGATATACTTCCTTTTTAACCTTAGCCGGTACCCCAGCCACCATTACATTTTCGGGTACATTTTTAGTTACGCAGGCTCCCGCCGCAATATATGCGCCTTTGCCAATGGTTATATTGGGTATGATGGTTGCCCCTGCGCCAATAAAAACCCCTTCGTTAATGTGGACGTTGCCGGCAATGGTTACGCCCGGTGAGATGGTAACATAATTTTCTATCCTGCAATCGTGACTGATGTTGCACAGCGTATTGATGATGCAATGGTTGCCTACATAAACATTGGCATTAATTACACAGCCCGGGGCAATGCAGTTGCCATAACCAAGTTTTAGGGTTGGACTAAGGTAATTGTGCGGATGAACGATATTGATAAAATTATATCCGCTAAGTTCTAATAGCTCAATAATTAATTTTCGTTGATAGTTGCCTATCGCCCCAATGAGTTTGATATCTGATGAAGCCGGATATCTTGTTAAAAAATCCTGCACTGGAATAACCGGTTTTGTGATGTTTGGATGCGTATCATGGCCCTCAAGGTTTACTACGTAGCCTGCTAAATTATGCCCATTGCTGTTAAGGTATTCGCTCACTTCTGTAGCATGTTTACCTGCACCTAGAACATATACTTCGATCATATTTTTATTCCAATTAGGGGTAATCTGTTAAAATTGAATTTACATGTATAATCGCAAATGTTGATGATGTGCCGATAAAACCTCTAGTTGTATCGACAAAGATCTGTTTATAGACTGCTGTTTGAAAAAAAGGTTTATTTGGAAGAAAAAATAATGAGGCTGTATCATAAAAGCGCACAATCATCCTGGGCTTGTCGAAAGAACTTGTTTGAACAAAATGCCTTTAAAAAGCGTTTCGACAAGCTCAACGTGACAAATCAAGACGAAATTCGACTTATGGTATAGCCTCTTTATCCAGTAATTTATTCGGTATTAGTTATAAACGAAAGTGCCTTTTTCACTTTCGATGGTCACCTGTTTTTGTTCGCCTTTTTCTACGCGGCCAATGATCTTGGCATCGATGTTAAAGCTTTTTGAAATTTCGATTATGCTGGCTGCAATTTCCTGCGGAACGTATAGCTCCATTCTGTGCCCCATGTTAAATACTTTATACATCTCTTTCCAATCGGTGCCCGATTGTTCTTGGATGAGCTTAAATAGGGGAGGAACCGGAAATAAATCATTTTTGATCACATGGATATCCTCGTTGATGAAATGCAATACCTTAGTTTGCGCTCCACCACTGCAATGTACTATTCCGTTGATCTGGTTGCGGTAGTTTGCTAATATCTTTTTAATTACCGGAGCATAGGTACGTGTTGGCGATAAAACCAATTTACCAACGGTAGTTGTACCGAAACCTTCAATTTCAATTTCTTCATCCAATTGCTTTTGACCGGAGAAAACCAGATCGAAAGGAACTGCTGGATCGAAACTTTCTGGATAGCTGTTGGCAACTGATTTTTCAAAAACATCGTGTCGGGCAGAAGTTAATCCGTTTGATCCCATACCACCGTTATATTCTGTTTCGTATGTAGCCTGTCCGTATGAGGCTAAAGCCACAATAACGTCGCCAGGTTTAATGTTATCGTTGCTGATGATATCTTCGCGCTTTAAGCGGCAGGTTACGGTAGAGTCGACAATAATCGTTCTTACTAAATCGCCTACATCAGCGGTTTCGCCACCTGTAGAGTAAATTGAAATGCCCTGCTCACGCAAATCGGCCAGGATTTCTTCTGTGCCATTAATTACGGCAGCAATTACTTCGCCAGGGATGAGGTTTTTATTTCTTCCAATGGTTGATGACAACAAAATATTATCGGTAGCACCTACGCAGATCAAATCATCAATATTCATGATGATGGCGTCTTGGGCAATGCCCTTCCATACCGAAATATCGCCGGTCTGTTTCCAGTAAACATAAGCTAAGGATGATTTGGTACCTGCGCCATCAGCATGCATGATATTGCAATATTCCTCATCACCTCCTAAAATATCGGGAATGATCTTGCAGAATGCTTTAGGGAAAATTCCTTTGTCTATGTTTTTGATGGCATTGTGCACATCTTCTTTGGAGGCAGAAACGCCACGCTGATTGTACCTGTTATCACTCATGTTGGCGCAAAGATAACTTTTTAAGGTGGAAGGTAAAAGGGGAGAAGGTAAAAGGTTGATAGAAAATCCGAAGTCCCAAGTCTGGAGTCGATTGTGCAAAATAAATAATCAGAAGAGGTTTGGAAGTGAATGGTCGTTTTCCATGGTGGTTTGCAGCCCCGCTTTTCCTACTGCCGTTTTAAAGTTGTCGGTTAGAAAAACAATTAATGGATAAAACGGCATCCGTACAATCGGGCTTAGGACACTTAGTTTGGTTCGTTATACGGGGCTTTTTCTTTGCACCGTCTTTTGTTAAATAAACCTGATTGATCGAATGCTGCGAAAGATAGATTAAAATTTAACGGAAACTAGATCAATAGTGAGCGTTATAAGATTGCTTCGCCGATGAAAAATCGGCTCGCAATGACGGGTTTTGTGGAATGAATAAATAACCAGTTTGCAGTTTTCAATTGGCAGTTTGCAGTATTAATGAACCAATGACCAGTGAACGATTGAATCATTTAGTTTGGCGTGAGGCGTTTGGCGTGTGGCGCTTAGCATCAATTAACCAGTTTAAACAATTAACCGATTAACCATTGCGCAGTTTTAAGTACTAATGAACCAATGACTAATGAACCAATAACCAGTTTGCAGTTTTCAATTGGCAGTTTGCAGTATTAATGAACCAATGACCAGTGAACGAATGAATCATTTAGTTTGACGTGAGGCGTTTTGCGTGTGGCGCTTAGCACCAATTAACCAGTTTAAACAATTAACCGATTAACCATTACGCAGTTTGCAGTACTAATGAACCACTGACCACTGAACGATTGAACCAAAAGAAAAGGGCGTAAAGTTTAAAACCTTACGCCCTGTGTTTAAACCTTAGGGTTTAAATTATTTCATGAATAACAATTCTCTGAATTTTGGTAAAGGCCAAACGCTATCGTCAACAATCTGCTCTAATTTATCAGCGTGGTAACGGATGATTTCGAAGTAAGATTTAACTTTCTCATCGTAAGCAATCGCTTTTTCGCGGGTATCTTCGATTTTGTTGGTTACTTTACGCTCTTCTAACATTGCATCGATATTGGTTTTCACAATTTCTAAATGCTCAGAAAGTTTTTTAACGATATCAATAGAAACTCTGCTGTCTACACCGATTGCTTTTAAACCCTGTACGTTTTCGATCAAAGAGTTTTGGTAAGCAATTGCAGCAGGGATAATTGCAGTGTTTGCCACTTCGCCCATTACACGTGCCTCGATCTGTAGTTTTTTGTAGAAGTTTTCTAACATGATTTCATGACGGGCATGAATTTCACGCGCGCTATAAATACCTGTTGTAGCAAATAACTCAGCAGATTTTTCAGTTAAATAAGCATCTAAAGCTTTAGGAGTGGTTTTGATGTTTGATAAACCGCGTGCTGCAGCTTCATCTTCCCACTCTTGGCTATAACCATTTCCTTCGAAACGGATATTTTTAGATTCTTTGATGTATTTTTTGATCACTGTTAATAAAGCGATGTCTTTTTTGTCGCCTTTTTTGATCAATTTATCAACTTCTGCTTTAAATTTAACCAATTGCTCAGCCATGATCGCGTTTAAGATCGTCATTGGAGCAGAAGAGTTTGCTGATGATCCAACAGCTCTTAACTCAAATTTGTTACCTGTAAATGCGAAAGGAGAAGTACGGTTACGGTCGGTGTTATCCAACAAAATCTGAGGGATTTTAGGGATACCTAACCAAAGTGCATTGTCTTCTTTGATTTTTTTGCTGATACGTGAGTGCTCAATCTCATCCAATACATCGTTCAATTGTGAACCTAAGAAGATAGAGATAATTGCAGGTGGCGCTTCGTTAGCACCTAAACGGTGATCGTTGCTTACCGAAGCAATACTTGCACGTAATAAATCAGCATGCTCGCTAACTGCTTTGATTGTGTTTACAAAGAAAGCAAGGAACATTAAGTTGTTTTTAGGCGTTTTACCAGGTGCCAATAAGTTTTTACCGGTATCTGTAATTAACGACCAGTTGTTGTGTTTACCTGATCCGTTGATGCCTGCATATGGTTTTTCGTGCAATAAAACACGGAAGTGGTGACGACGGGCAACTTTTTCCATCAAATCCATCAATAACTGATTGTGATCGATAGCTAAGTTGATTTCTTCATAAATCGGTGCGCACTCGAACTGTGAAGGTGCAACCTCATTGTGACGGGTTTTTAAAGGAATACCTAATTTTAAAGCTTCGTTTTCGAAATCAACCATGTACGTAAATACACGCTCAGGGATAGAACCGAAATAGTGATCTTCTAATTGTTGGCCTTTAGCAGACATGTGTCCGAATAAAGCACGGCCGGTTAACAATAAATCCGGACGGGCATTGAACAATGACTCATCAACCAAGAAATATTCTTGTTCGATACCTAAAGATGCATTTACTTTGGTAATGCTTTTATCGAAATATTGGCAAACATCAACAGCAGCTTTATCAAGTGCAGCTAACGCTTTTAATAAAGGTGCTTTATAATCCAAGGCTTCTCCTGTATATGATACGAAAACTGTAGGGATACAAAGGGTTTTACCTGCTTTACTTTCCATAATGAAAGCTGGAGATGAAGGATCCCATGCAGTATAACCGCGTGCTTCGAAAGTATTACGGATACCGCCGTTAGGGAAACTAGATGCATCTGGCTCTTGTTGAACTAATGCGCTACCAGCAAATTTCTCGATAGCACCATCGCCACTTGGCTCAAAAAACGAATCGTGTTTTTCGGCAGTTGTACCTGTTAATGGTTGGAACCAGTGCGTGTAATGCGTTGCACCAGCACTCATTGCCCAAGCTTTCATGGCTGTAGCAATTTGGTTAGCATCGTCAGAATTAATTAATTCACCTTGGTTGATAGATGAAATTAATTTTTCATACACGTCCTTAGATAAGAAATCTCTCATTTTTTTCTTATCAAATACATTAGCGCCGTAAAAATCAGAGATTTTTGCTGAAGGTGATTTAACTTCTGGTGAAATTCTGTTTTGAGCCTCTTTTAATGCGATGGTTCTTAAGCTTTTCATTAATTTGTTATGTTTTTTGTCAAAAATAGTATATTTTATTAATTTTTGTAAAACAATCGTAAGAAATATGTGAATTTTATTGAAAATGAAAAAAAAAAATGTTTTTCGGATGAAAAATTTCGGTTTTTGTAAAGAAAATAGATTTTTTGAATGTTTTATGGAATTGAAGATTTTGCTGCATCATCCTATAAAAATTAAAAGCTATGTTCAACTCTTCAATTAACGTATACAAAACCGAGTGGCTCGATCTTGTATTTGCAGACCGCAACAAAAACTATGGTGCTTACGCTTTAAGGGCAAAGTCTTCGTCGATTATGACGCGTGCACTTTTCGTATCTGCCAGCTTATTTGTACTCTTGTGTTTCTCTCCTTTAATTTATGCGAAGCTTTTTCCAAACGAGGTCATTAGCGATGGTGGCTTTAAGGTAATAGAAATAACTCCACCAGATCCAATTCACCAAATGAAAAAGGACGAGCCTAAACCAAAGGAAAAGCCTGAACCTGCAAAAGCCGATCCGGTTAAAGTTAAAACAATAGCAGTTCCCTCACAGGTAGTAGTCGTTGATAAAACAGAACTTCCGCCTCCTCCAACAATTGATGAAATAAAAAATGCTGTGATTAGTTCTAAAACACAAGATGGTGTAGTGAGCCCAAATGCAGTGGTAAATAATAGTAAAGGCGATGGAGATGGTACGGGTACCGCCAAAGACGGTGCAGGAACCGGTGAAGATAAGGAAATCTATATAGCCGAAGGGGTTGATGAATACCCTGAGTTTAACGGTGGTGCCAAAGCTTGGTCTAAATATATGGAACGCAATTTAAGGTATCCGTATCAGGCACAGGAAGATGGTATTCAAGGTAAGGTGTTTGTGAGCTTTGTGGTAGAGAAAGATGGTTCTGTTACGGATGTTAAGGTATTAAGGGGATTGGGTTTTGGCTGTGATGAAGAAGCCGTGAAAGTAATTAAAAAATCGCCACTTTGGAAACCAGGTAAAAATAGAGGTGTGCCGGTAAGGGTGAGGTATAGCATGGCGATTAACTTCCAGATGATGTAGGAGGGGATGGATGATGTAAGATGGAATATGTGGGATGGAAGATGGGAGGATATGGTTGTACTAAATTGAATTTTTCTAAACAGCGCGCTTAAAGAAAATGTGAGGTTGGGTAAATCTGCTCCGTGGTCTGTGTCGCCATAGACCACTTTCACAATCTTGCATCTTTAGTTTTGGCGATGTTTTGTGAGGACACAGACCATGGGGAACAGGTCTTGGATGATGAGCTTTTTATTAATGTTCTCGTTTTTAGGAAGATGTGAGGTTGGGTAAATTGAAACGGTTTGGGGGATACCCAGGCCGTTTTTTATTTGGAGGCCATCACCCTATCTGGTTTAACATCGGGATCTGGGTCTATTTAGCATCATTTTTTTGGAAAGCAAATGCAGTGCTTTTCGGTTCAGGCAGTCCCGCCCTTTGTTTCAAATCCTCGCCCTCGTGCCTCGGGCTGTGGGTTTTCCACGTCGGTCGGGTTTAGGGGGCAGGGCTGGTACTGCTATTAATGGTTTATGGCAGGTGCAGGAAACAGGCTACTTGCAAGTTCATGCATCATTGGTTTTGGCGATGGTCTGTGAGGACACAGACCATGGGTAAGGCTATTAATGGTTTATGGCAGGTGCAGGAAACAGGCTACATGCAAGTTCTTGCATCATTGGTTTTGGCGATGGTCTGTGAGGACACAGACCATGGGTAAGGGGTTTATGGAGGTTGCGGGAGCAGGCCTCATGTATATAAGTACAGGCCGTTGTTCAATAAACCCGACAGCGCGGGTAGCCCGGAGTGGAGCGCAGCAGAACGAGGACTATGAGCAATGGCGGGGCTACAGTAGCTATGAAATGCTGTTCGCTTATTTCATGAAAATAAAATCATTTAGCATGCCTTGTTAGCTGTGGATCTTACTCTGTGGTCTGTGTCCTCACAGACCACTTTCAAAATCTTGCATCTTTAGTTTTGGCGATGGTCTGTGAGGACACAGACCATGGGTAAGGGGTTTATGAAGGTTGCAGGAGCAGGCCTCATGTATAAGTACGGGCCGTTGTTCAATAAACCCGACAGCGCGGTTAGCCCGGAGTGGAGCGCAGCAGAACGAGGACTATGAGCAATGGCGAGGCTACAGTGGCTTTGAAATGCTGTTCGCTTATTTCATGAAAATAAAATCATCAAGACACTTTCAAAATCTTGCATCTTTGGTTTTGGCGATGTTCTGTGAGGACACAGACCATGGGTAAAAAATCTTGCATCTTTAGTTTTGGCGATGTTCTGTGAGGACACAGACCATGGGTAAGAGGCAGATTTCTCTCCCGAAAATTCGGGACGTTTCAGTCGAAATGACGTCACCATAAAGCACTCCGCCCGAGATGAAGAATGTGTTTAAACAAAAAAATGGATGATGGTTTTAATCCCATCATCCATTTTACATCTTCCATCAATTATTATCCTTTGTTCTCAATCCATTTACGGGCATTTACAAAGGCTTCCATCCATGGCGAAACTTCGTCTTTTCTGCCTGCTGGATAATTGGCCCAGTGCCATTGGAACAGTGAACGTTCTATGTGTGGCATCATTACCAGGTGACGGCCGGTTTCATCGCATAGCATTGCGGTGTTGTAATCCGAGCCGTTAGGACTGGCCGGATATGTTTCGTATGCGTATTTGGCTACAATTTTATATTTATCTTCGGTATATGGCAACGAGAATCTGCCTTCGCCATGCGATACCCAAACCCCTAAAGTGCTTCCAGCCAGGGTTGATAACATGACCGAATTGTTTTCCTGTAAGGTTAAGGAAGTAAAAATACTTTCGTGCTTGCCACTTTTATTGTGGAGCATTTTAGGTTTTTCTGCATGGTCTTTATTGATTAAGCCCAGCTCAACAAATAACTGACAACCATTACAGATACCAACAGATAAGGTATCAGGGCGGGCAAAGAATTTTTCTAAAGCCACTCTCGCTTTTTCGTTGAACATAAATGCTCCGGCCCAGCCTTTTGCCGATCCTAAAACATCAGAGTTAGAAAAACCGCCAACTGCACCGATAAACTGGATATCTTCTAAAGTTTCCCTGCCGGTGATTAAATCGGTCATGTGGACATCTTTTACATCGAAACCGGCCAAATACATGGCATTTGCCAATTCGCGTTCAGAGTTACTTCCTTTTTCGCGGATGATTGCAGCTTTTGGTCGTGGTTGAGTTGAATCGATTACCGGTTTTTTACCATCAAATGTAAGTGGGAAGCTATAATTTAAAACATGGTTTTTGTAATTATCGTAGCGTTCTTTTGCCAATCCGTTACCGGTTTGCTTGCTATCTAACAGGTAAGAGGTTTTAAACCAAACATCGCGTAAGTGATCAATGTCAAAACTGAAGTTTTCGGTGCTGTTTTTAACTTCCAATTTGGCTTTTGTACTAACTTCTCCGATTTTATGGAAAGCAACACCTGCTTGGGCAAAAGTGTCTTCAACTGAAGCGTCGGCCTGAAATACGATACCAATGTTCTCTGCAAACAATACTTTAATGCTATCGGCTTCTGCAAGTGGTGATAAATCGATCGACGCACCGAGGTCGCGATCGGCAAAGCACATTTCCAATAGGGTAGTAATTAAACCGCCGCTGCCAATATCGTGTCCGGCTTGGATTTTTCCCTCCTTAATTAATTGTTGTAGCGTATTGAATGCTGTTTTAAATTGAGCAGCACCTTTAACATCAGGGGTTTCATTGCCGATTTTATTCAAAATCTGTGCAAATGATGAGCCACCTAATTTATAAGTATCGTTAGAAAGGTTGATGTAATAAATTGAACCGCCGTCTTTTTGAAGGACAGGCTCAACAACCTTGGTAATGTCATCGCAGTTAGCACCTGCAGAAATGATTACCGTTCCTGGGGCAATTACATCGCCATTTTTGTATTTCTGTTTCATCGATAACGAATCTTTCCCGGTTGGGATGTTGATTCCTAGATCGATAGCAAAATCAGAACAGGCTTTAACTGCTGAATATAACCTTGCATCTTCGCCTTCATTTTTACAGGCCCACATCCAGTTGGCTGAAAGTGAAACACTTTTTAAGCCATCTTTTAAAGGTGCCCAAACCATGTTCGAAAGCGATTCGGCAATGGCATTGCGGCTACCTGCAGCCGGATCAATCAAGGCCGAGATAGGTGCATGCCCCACAGAAGTGGCAATACCTTCTTTACCCTGAAAATCTAAAGCCATTACACCGCAGTTGTTTAAAGGCAATTGCAGCGGGCCCGCACATTGCTGTTTGGCTACGCGGCCACCCACGCACCTATCCACTTTGTTGGTTAACCAATCTTTTGAGGCTACGGCTTCTAATTGAAGCACCTGCTCTAAATAGGTATTTAACTCGGCAGGGTTATAGGTAATGGCTTCGTATTTGCGGTCAACAGTCTGATCGTCCATTACGATTTTAGGTGAACTGCCAAACATGGCAGCCAATTCTAAATCCATTGGTTTTAAACCTGTTGTTGCAGATTTAAAGGTAAAGCGGTGATCGCCTGTAACTTTACCAACGGTATACATTGGTGAGCGCTCGCGATCAGCAATTTTTTGTAGGGTTTCGATATGGTCGTTACCAATTACCAATCCCATTCTTTCCTGCGATTCGTTACCGATAATTTCTTTGGCCGAAAGGGTAGGATCGCCTACAGGCAATTTATCCAGATCAATTAAGCCACCGGTTTCTTCAACGAGTTCTGATAAACAGTTTAAGTGGCCACCAGCACCATGATCGTGGATAGAGATAATCGAGTTGTGATCGCTTTCTACCATGCCACGAACGGCATTCGCCGCACGCTTTTGCATTTCGGGATTAGAACGTTGGATGGCATTTAACTCAATGCCGCTTCCGTGCTGACCGGTATCTGCAGATGAAACTGCTGCACCGCCCATTCCGATCCTATAATTTTCACCACCAAGAATAACAATATTATCGCCTTCTTTTGGTTTAAGTTTTTGTGCCTGACTTGCTTTACCGTAACCGATACCGCCGGCAAGCATAATTACCTTATCAAAACCTAGTTTTCTGTCGTCTTCTTCGTGTTCGAAAGTTAGAACGGAACCGGTAATCAATGGCTGGCCGAATTTATTTCCAAAATCGGTAGCACCGTTTGATGCTTTGATCAGGATATCCATCGGGGTTTGGTATAACCATTCTCTTTCTTCAACACCTTTTTCCCAAGGGCGGTTATCTGCCAGGCGCGAAAGGGCTGTCATGTAAACTGCAGTTCCGGCTAAAGGCAATGAGCCTTGTCCACCAGCCAAACGGTCTCTAATTTCGCCACCAGAACCGGTAGCGGCTCCGTTAAAAGGCTCTACAGTAGTTGGGAAATTATGTGTTTCTGCTTTTAAAGAAATAACGGAATCGAAATCGCTGATGGCGTAAAAATCGGGTTCATCGGCACGTTTTGGTGCAAATTGCTGTACTTTAGGACCTTTAATAAAAGCCACGTTATCTTTATAGGCCGATACAATATCGTTAGGGTTTTCTTCCGAAGTTTTGCGGATCAATTTAAATAAGGAGGTTGGCTGCTCTACACCATCAATTACAAATTTGCCGTTAAAAATTTTGTGGCGGCAGTGCTCTGAGTTTACCTGAGAAAAACCAAATACTTCCGAATCGGTTAGCGGTCTTTCCAGTTTTTGAGCCAATGAATTTAAGTAATCTACTTCTTCATCACTTAAAGAAAGTCCTTCTTGTTTATTGTATGCTGCAATATCGGTTATTTCTAAGATCGGCTCGGGCTTGATGTTGATGGTGTACACCTCTTGATCGAGTTTGCTGTATTTTTGAGAAAGCATCGGGTCATAATCAGCAAAGTTTTCATCAACCTGCTTAAATTCTTCAATCCTGATGATTCCCTGCATGTCCATGTTCTGGGTAATCTCTACCGCGTTGGTACTCCATGGAGTAATCATTGCTGCTCTTGGTCCAACGAAAAAGCCTGTTAGAGCTGTTTCTTGCGAGATTTTGGCGCCGCCAAATAACCATTCGAGTTTAGTAATATCAGTTGTAGAAAGCGCTTTGTCTGTTTGTAAAACAAAAACCGCCTGCGATTGACTAAGGAAGAAATGAATCATGCTTTTTTTTTGAAGTTGCAAAAATAGTGTTAAAAATTCAAAAAGCTTATTGTAGTAAGCAATATAATTGTGCTTTTATTACTTTTGACATTAATGTTGCTCCAATCAACGTCATTTCTAGCGAACCCGATAGCTATCGGGTGCAACGCAGTCGAGAAATCTGTCTAGATTGATCTCCTCACTCCGCGATGATTCGGTCGAGATGACGCCTTTTCTTGGTGTGATATCGTGATTGAATGAGAGAATTTTGAATGATTGAATGTCAAAAAATGAATGAATGATTGGATTTAGAATGATTGAATTTAGAATGATTGAATTTTGAATGATAGAATGCTGTAATCCGTATTTATTGAATTTTGAATAATTGGGCACAAGTAAGGCCATGTTAAAAAGCTGGCAATAATATTGATAACTGAAGAGGATATTTTGCAACTTTGCCTTTGTAATACAATCACACACTCATTCTCTAATTCATTCATTATTTATTTATGCTTCGCATCCACCACATTGCCATTATCTGTTCTGATTACGACATATCGAAAGATTTTTATGTAAATAAATTGGGCTTTACTGTTTTGGGAGAGGTTTACCGGGCAGAACGGAAATCGTACAAGCTGGATCTGGCGGTGAATGGTGTGTACCAGATTGAGCTTTTTTCTTTTGAAAACCCGCCTGCAAGGCCATCGCGGCCCGAGGCACAAGGTTTACGGCACTTGGCTTTCGAAGTTGAGGATGTTGAAAAGGAGATTTCGCGTTTAAAAGGACATGGTATTATAACTGAGCCGATTAGGATTGATGAGTTTACGGATAAGCGTTTTACTTTTTTTGCCGATCCGGATGGTTTGCCTTTAGAGCTGTACGAGGTTTAAGATGGGGATTTTCAAATTCAAACAATTTGAGGTCGATCAAACTGGTTGTGCCATGAAGATCAATACCGACGGGGTGTTACTTGGTGCGATGGTTAATGCGCAAAGGCCTGGGCATATCCTGGATATTGGTACGGGTACAGGGGTAATTGCGTTAATGTTGGCGCAGCGTTTTCCTGAAGCTTTTATATCTGCTGTAGAAATTGATGAGCAAGCTGCTTTAACTGCGGAGAAAAATTTCCGTTTATCGGCTTTTGCCAAACGGCTAAGCGTGTATCATACGGCAGTGCAGGCATTTGCGTGCAATCAAAAATTTGATCTTATCGTTTCCAATCCACCTTTCTTTGTGAATGATTTGAAGAGTGCGGAAGAAAAGAAGGGCATTGCCCGTCATGCAGACGAGGGTTTCTTTAGCATGTTGGTAGAAAAGGCAAATGATCTGTTATCAGCTGAGGGCGCGTTATGGTTGATTCTTCCGCTAAAGCAGGCAGAAGAAGTTGTGCAATTGGCTGATAAGCATGGTTTATGGCTGTTGGAAAAAGTGCATATCCATTCGGATGCGTCGAAACCTGCTTTTAGGCAGATTATTAAGCTGGGCAAAGGCAGGGAAGAGATACAGGAAAGCCACTTTTATATTTATGAAGGTTTGAAAGTGCATACAGCGGCCTATCAAGATTTGCTTAAAGATTTCTTTTTGGCTTTTTAGTTTAATAAGCCTTTGGCCGATGCTAATATTGTACAATTATTTTAATGCCTTTTTGTAGGTAATTGTTATTATTTATTGCCGTTTTTATGATGGCTTTTTATTGAACTTTTAGCTAGGATTGGTATTTGATGTGGGCTGGCCGTGTAAATTATGGTCACAATTAACTTTACATAATGAAAAAAATAGGATTAATTTCTGATACACATGGTTTTTTGGATGATGCCGTTTTTAAGCATTTTGAAAGTGTAGATGAGATTTGGCATGCAGGCGATTTTGGTGCCGATGTGGCTGCACCTTTGGCTGCATTTAAACCTTTGCGGGGCGTGTTCGGAAATATCGATGATGCAGTGATTAGAAATGAGTTTCCGGAACAAAATCGATTTAGCTGTGAAGCGGTTGATGTTTGGATGACGCACATTGGTGGTTATCCGGGTAGATATTCGTCTTTTGTGAAGCCGGAAATATACACTAACCCTCCTAAATTATTTATTACTGGGCACTCGCATATTTTGAAAGTAATGTTCGACGAAAAAATAAAATGTTTGCATATAAACCCCGGTGCGGCCGGAAAACAGGGTTGGCATAAAGTGAGAACCTTGATCAGGTTTTGCATAACTGACGAAAATATTCATACCTTAGAGGTTATAGAGTTATCGGGTAGATAATGTAAAATATACACTAAGTATGGTTTGTGGCGTTAAAACACTAGGACAATTTATTATAGAAAAACAGGCAGATTTTCCATATGCTAAAGGAGAGCTCTCGAGGTTATTAAGGGATATTGGTATTGCGGCCAAAATTGTAAACCGCGAAATCAATAAGGCCGGTTTGGTTGATATTCTTGGCGATATGGGCACCACCAATATTCAGGGCGAAGAACAAAAGAAATTGGATGTTTATGCTGATGAACAGTTTATTGCGGCCTTAACTAGCGGTGGTGAGTGCTGTATTGTGGCCACCGAAGAGGAAGATGAAATTATCCATATCGATTCGCCCGTTTCTCAAAATGCCAAGTACATTGTCTGTATCGATCCTTTGGACGGTTCATCGAACACCGATGTGAATGTAGCGGTGGGTACTATTTTTTCTATTTACAGACGAAAATCGGTAGAAGGAAAAGCCAGTATTTCTGACGTACTTCAGAAAGGAACCGAGCAGGTAGCTGCAGGCTATATTATTTATGGCTCATCTACCATGTTGGTGTACACTACGGGTAAAGGCGTTAATGGTTTTACGCTCGATCCTTCTATAGGAGAGTTCTGTCTTTCGCATCCACAGATGAAAATACCTGAAACGGGCTATATGTATTCGGTAAATGAAGGCAATTATGTACACTTTCCTGATGGGGTAAAAAAATACATCAAATATTGCCAGGTGGAAGATGAAGCAACCAAAAGGCCTTATACTTCGCGTTATATCGGCTCGATGGTGGGCGATATCCACCGCAACTTGATTAAAGGTGGTATTTATATTTATCCAACAACTTCACGTTCTCCTAACGGAAAATTGAGGTTATTGTACGAGTGTAACCCAATGGCTTTCATTATTGAGCAGGCCGGGGGCAAGGCCAGTACAGGTTTTGACCGCATACTCGACATTAACCCAACAGAGCTGCACCAAAGAGTGCCGATTTTTATCGGATCGAAACAGATGGTAGAAAAAGCAGAAGAAATGATGCTTTTATACACGGCTAAATCGCTCTCTGTGGAGGCCAATGTAGAAACTAAACTGGAAGATTTAAATGTTGTGGGCGGAATTGATTAAGCCTGTGCATTTTTACTTCTTTCTACTTCAAAAAAAGTATCAATTGCCAAATTTTGCTTGTCTTGCGATGCAAATACGGCAAGTCTGTCACAACGCTCATTCTCCGGATGGTCGTTGTGACCTTTGATCCATATAAATTTCACTTTGTGCAGTTTATATAATTCAAGGAACCTTAACCAGAGGTCTTTGTTCTTTTTGTCTTTAAAACCCTTGCTTACCCAACCAAAAACCCATTTTTTCTCTACCGCATCTACCACATATTTCGAATCGGAATAAACGGTAACCTGCTGATTTAAGCTTTTTAGTGCTTCTAATCCTTTTATTACAGCCAGCAGCTCCATGCGGTTATTGGTGGTCATCCTAAAGCCTCCACTCAGTTCTTTATAGTGTTGTCCTGCCCTTAAAATGGTGCCCCAACCACCTGGTCCGGGGTTTCCGCTAGCTGCTCCGTCTGTATAAATTTCGATCATAAACGTGGTAAAGTTATGTTTTTAGGATCAAAATAGCCTATTTTATTGGTTGCTGAAAAAATATTTTAAATTCAAATAATTGAACGTTAAGGAATTAAAAATTAGTTGTAAAAACTTTGGGAAAAATATTTGCAAGGAATATTAAAAGTCGTACTTTTGTGACATCAAAAAACACGGTGGCTGTAGCTCAGTTGGTTAGAGTATTGGTTTGTGGTGCCGAGGGTCGTGGGTTCGAGCCCCATCAGCCACCCCGAGTTTTAAAAGCAGTTCTTAAAGAGCTGCTTTTTTTATTTTAAGCTGCATGAACCTGTTTTAATCACTATCCGAGTCCGCCAGCGATGGATAATTAGTGAAAGCTCTTGGTATCCGAGTATTTATTTATGTTTCCTGAGCTTAAAAATCAGTATGTATTTACAGATTTTACCGTTCCTGTAAATTGGAACAGCAGGGTAAAGATCACAGTAAACATAATTTTTTTTGACTTTTTCAAGTACTGCCTGATCAAAAAGATTGGATGGAATGATGTAGAAGGCATCCTCTTCAAACTGGGGTTTCCGTTTAAGCTGATTGGAAAAAATATATTGGTGCAAGTCATTAACATCTCCCATGCCATAAGTTTCTAACAGGTTGCCATGGCTTACATAAAAATCAAGGTGGGCTGCGGGGAACCATTTGGTTACGATAATTGTTGTTATCCTTTTCTTTGCAGTACGGTGATCTTTTTGATAAACCGAATCTATAATTCTGCCAGTTTCTTTCCAGCCGTAAAGATCAAGGGTGGGGTCGCCTTTACCGAGACTTGAATTATCCTTATTCTTGGAAATGGTTCCCGGATAGCAATTGATTACAAGCAGGCCCGATATCACCACAAGAAAAAAAAAGCCTGCTGAAATCCGAATCCAAAGCCGGGCACGAGCCTTGGACCATTGTTCCAGTTTTAGCGCAGCAAGGGGGATAAGACCTGCATAAGCAGGACCAGACCAATGTGGCAGGGTGTCTCGGAAAAGCGAAAGAACCATCAGCGTTAGCATGAGCGGTAAGGTACAGAAAAGGAGAATCTGTTTGTCCTGTTCCTGAAGTAGGTTATTTTTGTAGCCCGGACTTAGTACCGCCATCCAAATCAGAACGAAATTGACAGGATTATTGTAAAAAATCTCCCCACAAATTTCCCTTAAAAACGGCAAGACATTAATGCCGTTATGAAAGATGTTTATCCTTTCGCTGTGATAACTGTAAGTGATAAAACCATGGTTAAGGTTCCACACCAATACGGGGAGGAAAAGTATGCAGACAATTGATATGGTAGTATAAAGCCCAATATAGCCAATTAACCGGTGCTGTTTGAACAGTATCCACATGGCCATGGCCAGCAGAAGGAATATGCTGTGAACCTTACAGAGCATGGCCAAACCTACCATTAGTCCAAACCAGCACCAAAGCCCAAGGTTCATTTTCCCGTCAGCAATACCTCTGTTGATTTTAAGCAGCAGGTAGATACCTCCCAACCAGAAAACCATTTGAGGACTATCAGGAAGGATAAAGGTGCCGGCAATAATGCTACAGTAAAATGAGCTGGAATATAGCAGCGCTGCATACCAACCTACGCGCCGGTTGCGAAGGAATGTGCCGAGGCTGAAGATGATTAGCGTACAGATTGATGAGCAAAGAATTGCACCCAGTCTGACCGCCAGTTCATGATGCACAATTAGGTTTAGTGTAGAAGCCCTGATTAGCCAGGCTACAAAGGGTGGATGATCAAAATAATTCCATTGCAATTTCAGGGCGTAGGTCCAATAGTAAACTTCATCATTGCCCAGGTTGATGGATCCGGCCAATACGAATTTTATGGTAGCCATAAAAATAAGGAGCAACCATACCTTTAACGGAAACTTAGCAGCGTTCATCGTGCACTGGGTTCAATTTTTCTTAATCTTTTCAATCGCATGATGGCTTTGGCCGGCCGGAAAAGCTTTTGAACATAAACCTGATCAAAAGCCAGCAGCGCGCTAAACGAACCTATCATTGCGCCACAGATTACGTCGATGAGGAAGTGTTGGGCCAGGTAAATACGCGAATAACCAATTGCTGTAGCCAGCAAAAGGCAGGGGATTGAAATCTTTCTTTTTTTATACACCAGCACTAATACGGTTACCAGGGCAAAGGCCGAAGTGGTGTGGCCTGATGGAAAGGAGTGGTGGTCATGAAGGTTTATGCCGCTTACGAAGTTTGAATAGCCCAGTTTCATTTGTTCCAGGTACAATCTGGGCCGGGGCCGGTCTAATAAATTTTTAACAATTTGCGCCAGCAGGCTCGAGTAGAAATAGGCCAGCAGTAATGTTATGGCTTTTTTGCGCTTTTTTAGGATCAGTAGTGATATGCCAAGCAAAATGCTTAATAACCCATCGCCAAGATTGGTAAACAGGCGAAAAAATAGATCTAAAAAAGGATTGTGGTAACTATTCAGTACGAAAAAGGATTCGGCTTTGCTGAGGCTGCAACAAATTATAACGGCCGATAATAGGATTAAGGCGAGGCCAATAAAATATAAAGGAAGGCGCTTGATCCGTTTAATCATCTGTTGAAAGGTTTTAACCGAAATTACCTTCTCCAGTTAACCAGAAGGTTAAGAAAACGTCATGTTATTGTCATGCAATATTAGCTTACTGTAATACGTAGTATAAAAATTCAGTTACAAAGCAGTAAAGCGCATCAAAAGTCGGATTAGTATAAAAAAAGGTCTTTTAATTATAAATTTATCAATGCTTCTATCGATAAATTTGTTTTAAGCACACAGATACGCTAACCAAATCGATATGAACCGTAGAAAACTAATCCAAAGCCTTGCCCTAGGCATCCCCGGGATTTTAATCAGCAACAAACTTTCTGCTTTTACAGTAGCTGAAGAAGCTGTAAAAGAATTTGTCGAAAAAATTATGGATGGCCCTTTCAAACCTACCTGGGAATCGCTAACCAATTACCAAACACCTGAATGGTTTAGGGATGCTAAGTTTGGGATGTGGGCACATTGGGGACCACAGTGCCAACCTGAGGCAGGAGATTGGTATGCGAGGGAAATGTACATGGAGGGAAATTGGCAATACAAGTATCATTTGAAGAAATATGGTCATCCTTCTGAATTTGGATTTAAGGATGTAATCAATACCTGGAAAGCTGATAAATGGGATCCTGAAGCGCTTGTTTCATTATACAAAAGTGTTGGGGCAAAGTATTTTATGGCACTTGCCAATCATCATGATAACTTGGACCTTTACGACAGCAAATACCAAAAGCAATGGAATTCGTTAAAAGTTGGGCCTAAAAAAGATATTATTGGGGGCTGGGCAGCGGCGGCAAAAAAACATGGTTTACCATTTGCGGTTAGTGTTCATGCTGCGCATACCTGGAGCTGGTTTGAAACCGCTCAGCGATCTGATAAGACAGGGCCTTTTGCTGGAGTTCCATATGATGGTAAACAGACTAAAAAGGATGGGAAAGGCAAATGGTGGGAAGGGCTTGATCCTCAGGAACTCTATGCCCAAAATCATAAGTTGAGTGAAAACAGCGAAGATAACGGCATGATCCATAAGCAATGGCATTGGGGCAATGGTGTTACTCCTCCAACTAAGGCCTATATAGACAAATTTTATAATAGGACCATAGATCTGATTAATCACTATCATCCTGATATGATTTATTTTGATGATTCGCAGTTTCCGATGTGGCCCATCAGCGATGCAGGTTTAAAAATTGCTGCACATTTTTATAACAAGATTATTAAAGATAAGGGCAAGCTCTCTGCCGTTATTACCGGTAAAATTTTAAATGATGAGCAGAAAAAAGCAATGGTCTGGGATATAGAGCGCGGGCAGAGCAATAGCATAGAGCCCCTGCCATGGCAAACCGATACCTGCATAGGCAACTGGCATTACGACCGTGGGCTTTATGATAGGAAAGGCTATAAAACTGCTAAAACTATAATTCATACTTTGGTTGATGTGGTTAGCAAAAATGGTAATCTGATGCTGAATATCCCAGTACGTGGAGATGGATCAATTGATGAGCTGGAGCGTAAAATTGTGGAAGATATAGGTATATGGATGAATGCCAATGGAGAGAGCATTTACGGTACGCGTCCATGGAAAATATTTGGTGAAGGGCCGGCACAGGCTAAATCTGCGGCCTTAACAGCCCAGGGATTTAACGAAGGTAAAGGTGTTCCCTTTGGAGAAAAAGATATACGCTTTGCAGTAAAAGATAAGGCTCTTTTTGCTACTGTGCTTGCCTGGCCCACAAATGGGGCAATAGTGATTACCAGTTTACAGGAAGGAAGTTCAAATTATCCCGAAAAAATAAATAGTGTTAAACTCGTTGCCACAGGGCAGGAATTGAAATTTGAAAGAAATGCTGAAGGCTTAAAAGTATATTTTCCTCGAGAGCAGCCTGCAGCATCTTACGCCAACCCCTTGATGATTGTTTAAATATCAACGTATGTTCAAACGGTTGATGATCTCATCGTTATGTGTAATATTTTTACGACATACTTATCCCTGATCCATAGATTTAAAAGCATCAATCTCAAAAAAGACGTGAAATTGATGGGAAGTGAATAGCTTTCTGACAACTTATGCCCGAAGAATTATTTTAGATTAAACAAGAATAAGATGAAAAAGTATGCCTTGGCGCTCGATCTTATCGATGATGCTGAACTTATTGCTGAATATGAAGATTATCATAAACATGGCTGGCCTGAAATAACCGAAAGCATTATCAGGTCTGGGATTTTAAAAATGGAAATTTTTAGGACTTCCAACCGCCTGTTTATGCTGATGGAAACCACAGAAGACTTTACTTTTTCCCGCAAGCAGCAAATGGATGCGCGTAATGAAAAAGTTCAGGAATGGGAAAATCTGATGTGGCGGTTTCAAAAGCCCCTGCCATGGGCAAAGCAGGGAGAGAAGTGGATATTAATGGATAAGATATTTGAACTTGATAGCGAAAAAAAATAATAGGCTAATTTGATTAACGGCGAAGGCAAATACCCATTCCGTGACCTATCATTACGTAAAAAAACACCTTTAGGTTATTTTTACGTAAATCTATGTGGTTGTTTTTCTCGTAAATATTGTATTAGTAAATGGCCTATATGATTGGAAAAATGATTAAAAAAGCGCAGTAATTCATAATGCTTTAATCGGGAATATGTAGTCGTGTTGTGCAAAAAAAATATGTTGTAGGCAAACGATTTCTTGGAACAGATGTTTGTTAGCTAACTAATGTTAATCTGAAATAATTTGGAAAATTCGCGTCCGCAAGATTTGGCTTTATTAGTGCAAAACAAACTTAAGCTGAAAAAGGCAAAATCTACTCTTCCTAATCTGAAAGTTCTCGAAGATCTTTTTGAGTGCTTATTCTATTCCAGTATGTGCAAGGAAGAAAGCGAGTTAATCACCGTCACTATCACTTTCATTGATCCAGAAAATCCGGATCCCGCGCCTCCGGGGCATATAGTTCCTGAGCGATGGAGCTGTATTTCTTTCGATCATCATATCGAAATGACGACAAAGGCGCTGGCTAAGCTTTCAAAAGCCGCAGATCCGGGGAGTTCATCACTGGCAGTTTACTATAACGATAATGGTGAAATTTACATATGGGGCATGATTGACCAGGCCATGCACTATCAAAATTTCCTGAATTATGAATCAGATACCGGTTCTGAACAGCCAGGATTATTTCAGGTTTCGATTAGTGAAATTGGAACGCTGAATGTGCTATTTGACTATGAACTTTTGGCAACTTTGAAGCAGAATGTTTTAGTTAAAAGATACTTGGATGTATTGACCATTGGACCTATTTCTAAAATCCTGAGGAAAAATGCAGAATTTCTAAAACTTACACTAAGGGAATATATAGAGCAAGTTTATCCGGAGGAAAGTTATGCAGACTGGGAAGATTTTTTGGATGGCCTTTGGATTCAGACTTTTTCGCGGCTTTTATTAAAAATACAGAACTATCAGCATGGAGGAGCGATTCTGATTACTGATGATAATGCCGACCTGGATGTGAAGTACCGGATCCATTATGAACGCTTAACGCTTGCAATGGTCTCGCACGCGAGGGCATCTATTGATAATTACGTGGCCGAAAGGATTATTGAAGAAGACCTGGTTCGTGGTAAAAGGTCGGTAAGCAGGGCGCTTTATCTTAAGGAGGCTGGCTCTTTTTATGACAAAAAAGGAACTGCGGATGAGATCAAGGGTGCAATCAGCTTTATTGCCTCACAAACCTGCGTTGATGGGGTTGTCTTATTCAACAGCAGCATGATCAGTAATGGCTTTGGTGGGGTACTCCGAGCTAAGAAAATGCCCCGGAAAATATATGTTTCTTCTACTGCTACCGCAACACCTAAATCATTGGCACCGCATGATCCAAAGCACTATGGGACGAGGCATAGATCTATGATTGCATACTGCTGGAACCATCCATCTGCATTGGGTCTGGTGATATCGCAGGATGGAGATATTAGGGCTTTTTCGAAGATCGAGGATAAGCTTATCATGTGGGAAAACATCAAAACCCAGCAGTATATGACTGGCAAATCTCAAAGGAAACGCAAATCCTAAATCTTTTTATTTCTCTTCAAAATAGATGCGATTTA
Organism: Pedobacter sp. GSP4; assembly: GCF_051857575.1. Classification (NCBI taxonomy): domain Bacteria; kingdom Pseudomonadati; phylum Bacteroidota; class Sphingobacteriia; order Sphingobacteriales; family Sphingobacteriaceae; genus Pedobacter; species Pedobacter sp. GSP4. Next base: position 73,486 of record NZ_JBPZIR010000007.1, read on the forward strand.
CGTTTAAATGGTTCAAGGGGCAGCTTTTGCGTAATCCTTAATCCGACAATATCGTTTTTGGCCTCTAGTTTGTTATGGTCTGTTTTTCAACGTTTTGTAATGGTTGTTTGCAGGAGTATTAAGGAATTGCCTACATTAAGATCAAAAGAATTCCAGAATATTTAAGCGCATGCCTTAAATGCTTTAATGCGGCTGTAAGCTGATTTTCTACCGTTCTTTTTGAGATATTCAGTTTGATTGAAATTTCACTGATCGTCAGATTTTCCTTTCTGCTCAAAAGATATATTTCACGGCATCTTTTTGGTAGCCCACCGAGCATTAGCATTATCCTGCTTTCAAATTCTTCCTCACTGATCTTTTCCTCCCCAGTGTTTGCTGTATAGGGGTGGTTTATGTTATAACAATCCTCATCATGAATGTAGGTTTCTACATAACTTATGGGTATAGCATTAATCTGCTGCCTTTTTCTGATTCCACGATAACTTGCGCTGGTAAGTACATAGTTCTTAAAAGAGCTAATGCTTAACTGCCCGCGCATATTCCAGATATTCAAGAATATATCATGGGTAATCTCAAGGGCAGACTCTTCATCTTTGACATACCGGTAGCATACTGCATAAACTTTTGGCCAATGACGTTCAAATAATGAATTGAATGCTTTTTCATCATTTAAAAGTATAAGCTGCAGTAGTTCGGGATCGGTATAATCGCTTGTGGGCATAAGTTTGTTTGAAATAAAGCTATGGTTTAATAATCAAAATAAAAAATGATTATTGCTATTCTGATGGCGTATAAGGCTTTTTCTATTTTTTTTTATTTTTTTATGTGTGTGCGCCAGTAAATCGGTGTCTATACTATTAAAGAACCAAATTTAAACAGTAGCTGAGCTGGTGATGACAGAAGATCAATATCTTTCTCTTTGTGAGAAATATTTCAAGGGGATGTGTACGCCCAAAGAAGAGCATATGCTATCCGCCTATCAGGATACGCATGGGATGTCTAACCTTTCAATCAGCAAGGAAGATGAGGAACGTTTGGGTAAAATACTGCGTGAAAGGGTTAATCACAGCATCAAAGCAGAATCAGCAAAGAATAATCCATTACGCATCAAATGGCAGGCTGCGGCCGCAATTGCAGCGTCGCTTTTGGTGTTTGTTTATTTTGGTTCAGAATTTTTTAATGCACAAAAAAACAAGGATTCTACCGCACTTGCTGTAAATAAGAAAATTAAAAATAACGATATTTTACCTGGTTCTGAACAGGCCGTACTCACACTTGCAAACGGAGAAAGTATTAAACTTGATAGTGCTAAGAATGGTGTTATCGGGATGCATGGGGATGCCCATATTGCTAAATCAGGCAACGGACTCGTTATATCCGCAAACGGTAAAAACACTACTAATGTATTAAACCGGATTATGGTGCCAAGAGGTGGTAGATACGATATTATCCTTCCTGATGGCACCCACGTATGGCTTAATTCTGCTTCTTCCTTAAGTTTTCCAACGGCATTTGCTGGTAAGGAAAGAAAGGTTCTGCTTACTGGCGAAGCTTATTTTGAAGTAACCAAGGATAAACGAAAACCATTTAAAGTAGAGATAGCCGGAAAACAGGAAGTAGAAGTGCTGGGTACACATTTTAATATTACCGCTTTTGATGGAGAACAGGATATTAATACCACACTGTTAGAAGGAATGGTGAAAATAAATTGCAATAAGTCGTCAACGTTGATCAAACCGGGGCAAATGGCAATAAACAACCCACAGCAAAAACTAAAAGTTGTTACCGCAGATGTAGACGAAGTAATGGCCTGGAAAAATGATATGTTCATTTTTAATAATGAAAATATTGTTTCCATCATGAAAAAAATCTCGAGGTGGTACGATGTAGATGTTGAATACAGAGGCGCTGTATCTGGGGTTAATTTTGATGGGAATTATTCGCGTTCCAAAGGACTTAAAAGCCTGCTTAAGAATATTGAATTAACAGATAAAGTTCGGTTTGTAACCGAAGGAAGGAGGGTCATCGTTATAGTCATATAAATACTTTAGCAGATCCAAAAACCGGAAGTGCTTGAGACCACTCCCGGAATTGATTAGCCTATAACTAATTGGATCGCAACAATCATTCAAACAACAACTATTTAATCCTAACCAAATGTATAAAATTTTTACTGCACTTCAGTGCGGGGATAGCTCTTGCTATACGCAAAAAATCCTTCGAGTTATGAGACTTACAGTCATTTTGATTATGGTCGCCTTTTTACAGGTCAGTGCCGGGAGTTTTGCCCAGCAGGTGAGCATCAATGTTAAAGATAGGCCCCTGCGGGAAGTGCTGAGTCAATTAACCAAGCAAACCGGATACAATTTTATCTGTGATGCCAGTGTGACCAACGGTTCTGCCCTGGTTACTGTAAAGTTCAAAAATACCCCACTACAAAAAGTTTTGGAAGCCTGCTTTTCTAACCAGACCGTGGAAATGGTATTTGGCGATAACTCAACAATCGTTATCAAAAAGAAAGCCCAGATTATTAAAGCCGAACCACAGGTTATTGTGGTAACAGGTATGGTTATTGATGTAAAAAGGGTAGGCCTGCCGGGTGTTAGTGTACTGGTAAAAGGCACAAAAACTGGTGTGGTTTCTGATAATAACGGAGCTTATACGATTAAAGTGGCTGATCCTAAATCAGTTTTGGTGTTTTCTTTCATCGGTATGGTAAGCCAGGAAATAAACGTAGGGGGTAGAACAACCATTAACGTAACACTGGCCGATACCCCTCAATCACTTGGTGATGTAGTAGTAGTGGGTTATGGAACCCAATCGCGTACTACTGTTACCTCGTCCATTACCAAGGTAGAAGGCAAAAATATAGGAAACCAGCCGGTTAGTACCCCTGGCGAAGCTTTAGCAGGGCTTGCTGCCGGGGTGCAGGTTCAGTCCGATCAGGGCGGCAAACCGGGCGCCGCTCCAACCATAAGGGTACGCGGGGTTAGCTCGCTGAGTTCATCTAATGATCCGCTTTATGTGGTAGACGGTTACCCACTTGAAACTGCTGCAAATTTTAACTTGATCAACCCCAGTGACATCGAATCTGTAGAAGTATTAAAAGACGCTGCCTCTGCTGCTATTTATGGATCGAGGGCAGCAAATGGAGTTGTTATTGTTACCACCAAAAGAGGAAAGGCTGGGAAAACTGTGTTTTCGGTTTCGGCCTATTCGGGTATTCAGGAAGTAAACAAATATATTGATGTTTTAAGCAAAGATCAGTACGTTCAGCAGGTAAAAGCCCTCAGCAGGATTAAAAATTTACAGTATCCGGCAATTTTGGATGGCGATATTTCTGCACTTCCTGATGTGGATTGGCAAAAAGAAATCTTTAGGACCGCACCCATCAACAGCTTCGAGTTTAATGCATCTGGTGGTAGTGAGAAAGTTCGTTTCAGTGCCTCGGCCGGTGTTTTTAAGCAAAAAGGTGTTTTAATCGGAACTGAATATAGCAGATACAACACCAGGCTAAATCTTGATGCAGACATTGTTAAGAATGTAAAATTTGGTTTTTCAGTTTCTCCATCATTTTCAGAACAGTACAGGCAGCCTTCGTCGGGGCAGGCGAGTGGTGCCGGCGCAAATCCAAATGATTTTATTATCGGTGTGCCAGGATTACTTGCAGATCTGAATTTGCCCAGTCCACTTAACCAGGCTTTAACTTTTCAACCAATTGTACCGGTTTATCGGGCTAACGGTGATTTTGCTCAACCCTACGATAGGGAGTTGAACTATAATCTTTCTCCCACAGCAGTGTTTTCAGCATCTAATTTTTACAATCCTGTAGGCATTCTGAGTCAGTCTATTAACCGGTCAAGAGCTTTCAGGACTTTAAGCAATGCATTTTTAGAGTATACGCCGGTTGCTGGGCTAAAACTGAAAACATACATCGGTGCAACATTGGAAAACGAGCAGGTTCATGGTTATATTCCGGGTACTATGGCCTATAGTTCAGCACCCACAGCGTCTGGGGCGAACCCTCAGTTGGCTGGTATTTTTGCTTCAGATAATGTACGCAATAGTTTTGATTGGGTGTGGGAAAATACCGCGAACTATGATAAACAGATTGGTAAGCACCATTTTAATATTTTGGGGTTATTTTCAGCTCAGAAATACGAATCGCAGATCAATTACACAGCTGGTTTGCCTGGAACATTTATCACCACATCAGTGCAAAGCCCACTGGCTTCGCCAAATACAGTAGGTACTGAGCGCTTTGATGCCAATACTTTCGTTTCTTATGCAGGTAGGTTTACTTATGATTATGATAAAAAATACTTATTAACTGCTGCTGTACGCCAGGATGGATCATCGCGCTTTGGTTCAAACAACAAATTTGCCGTTTTTCCATCTTTCTCGTTGGGTTGGAGACTTGCTCAAGAGCCATTTTTAAAAGATGCATTGTTAAAAATTGGTATCAACGAATTTAAATTAAGGGGTGGTTACGGCCGTACGGGAAATGCCAATATTGGCAGTTTTACTTATGTCAATCAGATTAATTTAAATACAAACTATGCATCAGGCAATAGCAGGCTTTTTGGAACACAACAGGCAGGATTTGCCAATCCCGATTTAACCTGGGAAAAAAATGATCAGACCAGTCTTGGAACTGATATCGGCCTTTTGCAGAATAGGATTGTTTTAACTTTCGATTATTTTATCCGTAATTCGAACGGGATGTTGCTCAACAAAGCGCTGCCCTTAGCCATTGGATATACTTCTTCATTACAATCGAGTGTTTACAATTCAACTTACCAGGCCAACTTAGGTAAACTTCAGAATAAAGGCTTTGAGTTTACGGCCAATACCAACTTTAAACTTGGGGCAGTTACCTGGAATGCCAATGCAAATTTTTCAACTTACAAAACCAAAGTGCTGGATTTGGGCGGTCCGAGTGCCCTGCCTGCAGTAAGGGCAATTAATGGATGGAACAATGTTTACCAGGTAAAGGTTGGCGATCCATTGGGTTACATGTACGGGTATGAGATTATCGGTGTATTTAGAAATGCAGGCGATCTGGCAAATTATCCAAAGGTTACTACAGGAAACAGCGTTGGCGATCTGATCATAAAAGATCAGAACGGGGATGGGAAAGTTGATGCCAATGATGTTACCAAGCTGGGGCATGGACTGCCAGATTTTACCTACGGGCTAACCAATAGTTTTCAGTATAAAAACTTTGATTTGAGTATATTGATCCAAGGTGTACAGGGGGTAAATATTATCAATGGCAACAACAGGCAGACCATAACTGGCAATCATAACCAAAATTCTTTAGCCAAATATTTTAATAATTATTATGATCCAGCATTTCCGGATAGGGAGGTGCTTTACGGAAGCCCAATAGGTACAGGCGCATTACCGGGACCTGCATTAACCAGTTTGGCCGTAGAAAACGGTTCATATATGCGTGTTAGAAATATCACTTTAGGCTACAGGCTAAGTGAAAACTTATTGCGCAAACTTTCCATACAATCTGCAAGGTTCTATGTTACTGCTCAGAACCCATTTCTGATCACCAAATATTCGGGATATAACCCAGAGGCCAATATTATGGGGGGTGATCCTACAACGCCAGGTGTAGATCAGGGCACATACCCTACGGCACGCACTTTTATTTTAGGTATCAATTTTGGCTTTTAACCGCATTAATAAAAACGATCATGAAAATCAATAAAATCATCATATGCAGTATTTCCTTACTGACATTGAGTATGGTTATCACTTCCTGCAAAAAGTCTTTTGTAGAATTAACCCCAAAGGGAATCGTTCCCGTTAATACTTTTTACGCTACAGAGATTGATATCAAATCGGCACTTACAGGTGCATATAGCAGTTTGCGGCCTATTTACAATGAACAGTATGGCTTTGGCGAACTTCCTTCTGATAATGCACAAACATACGGCGAAAGCGAAGTGCTTTATGGCGAGCAGGATAAACTGACCTGGACTGCAAATTCTACCAATTTACAGAACGCATGGGCCAGATTTTACGCAACCATTGCTTATGCCAATATTGTGCTCGACCATGTTGCTGCCCCACCTATGACAACTGCTAACCGTAACGGCTACATTGGGCAGGCAAAGTTTCTTCGTGCTTTAATGTATTTTAATTTGGTAAGGATGTTTGGCGGGGTTCCACTGGTATTAAATGAGATTACTTCAGAACAACAGGCCTATTCTTACAACCGCGCAACTGCTGCAGCTGTTTACGCCCAGATAGAAAAAGACTTAACAGAGGCGGCAGCAGTGTTGCCTGCAAGTTATTCGGGTACCGACATTGGCCGTGCTACGAGTATTGCCGCTAATGGCCTGTTGGGTAAAGTTTATATGTTTCAAAATAAATATACCGAGGCTGAAAGCATTTTAGCAACCGTGGCTGCAACTGCAGGCACCCTGTTGCCATACGACCAGGTTTTCGGCCTGGGAAAAGATAACAATAGGGACATCATTTTTTCAGTGCAATATCTTGGAGGTGGTTTTGGCGAGGGAAATACTTTTGCACGGAGTTTTGTGCCACAGCCATCAGGAACAACCATTACCGCTGTAACAGGTAACAGTAACAACAGCGGAACAAAGGATTTATACGATACTTTTGAACCGGGAGATAACCGCCTCAGTACCGCAATTGGTGTGTATAGTGCGGGAACCTTGGTTTATTATTATGCTAAAAAATTTGTATACCAAAGTGTTGGAGCCAATAGTGAAGGCGATAATGATTGGCCGGTTTTGAGGTATAGTGATATTGTTCTGCTATATGCTGAAGCCCTGAACGAAAACGGTAAAACTCCACAGGCACTTACACAGCTAAACCTTATCCGCACCCGTTCCAATCTCGCTGCTAAATCCGGATTGTCGCAAACCGATGCAAGAACTGTTATCCAGCATGAAAGAAGGGTAGAGCTTTGTTTCGAGGGAGAGAGATGGTTCGATTTGATCAGATGGGGAATAATGGTTAATGTGATGCAGGCCCATAAAACCAATTATGTATCTGCAAATGGTGTAATTGGAAATATAGTGCCCACATTGGCTTTATATCCTATACCAACCAGGGAAATTCAACTCAATCCAAAGTTAACCCAGAATCCGGGTTATTAGTAAGCATGTACATTAATCGATTGTAGAACTGAATACTTTATAATGTGAAAAGGGGTTGTCCGGAAAAAATCGGCAACCCCTTTTTTGCATGCTGTATTTCAGCGTAAATTTAGATTCCCAATTCAAGCTAAATAAACTTCATCGAAGCACGTTTATTTACTGCTTAAAATAATACAACAGGTAGCGGATGTAATAGCCAGTATTTGGAATGCACTTATTTCTTTACCGGATGATCTTCCAAATAGAAAATAATCTTTCCACCATTGGTAAGCATTTGATGGGTAATATGGTTTTTGGTGTAAACTTTGCCATTAAAACTGATTTTGGTGATGTAAATGGAATTGTTGCTCTTTTTTACCGCTTGAATTGTTGTTTTTTTACCATTGGGGAAAAGTATTGTGGCTTGTTTAAACAATGGGCCTGTAAGCTGATAAGTTCCTGAAACCGGATCAACTGGATAAAAACCAAGTGCAGCAAAAATATACCAGGCAGACATTTGCCCCGCATCATCGTTGCCACTCAAGCCACCAGCGCCATCGCTGTACTCTTCGGCCAAAATGCGCGATACCTGCAACTGTGTTTTCCATGGGGAAGATGTATAATTGTATAAAAATGGGATCTGGTGGCCCGGCTCATTTCCATGCCAATATTCTTTTTTAGCAAATAGTGAATCAAGATTGTTTTCAAGGTTTTTACTTCCTCCCATTAATTTAATCAGCCCGGGCATATCATGTGGAACATAAAATGTATACTGCCTTGGGGTGCCTTCGGTAATGTAGGGTTCGCGGTGATCGGGATAAAAAGGTTTATACCATTCGCCATTTGCATACCGGCCCCTAACCATACCGGCCTCAGGATCAAAAATACGCTGATAATTGAGTGATCGTTTGGAGAGTTCGAGATAATCGCTGCGTTTTCCCAGTGCCTTGGCAATGCTTGCAAGTGCATAGTCATCGTAAGCATACTCCAAGGTACGGCTAACCTGTTCTTTTTTGTGGAAAGCGTTCGGAATGCTGTCTTCCATCGGTATATAGCCATATTTTAGGTAGCTGTTAATGCCACGCCTGCCTTTTCCATTCAGATAATCTGTAGAATCTGGCATTTGAAAAGCATTTTGTCTCATCAATATGTAAGCTTCCTGCACATCATAATTCCTAATACCCTTATTGTATGCAGAGGCAATGAAAGCAGCAGCATGGTCGCCGATCATTGCTGCCGTGTAGCTGTTCCAACAAGGGAATATAGGCATCCAACCACCTTGCTTGCCTTTAAGTACCATCGAATTAACCAAATTATTTGCTAAATCAGGTTTAAGTATTTCAATCAAAGGTAATTGCGCACGGTAAATGTCCCACATAGAAAAATCGTCGTAATAGCTGCCCTTGCGCATAGTGAGGTTTTGGTACTTGCCTGCAAATTGTGGGTACCTACCATCTACATCATTATATAGTCTTGGATGCTGCATGGCATGATAAAGTGCTGTGTAAAAGATTTTTTTCCCTGTTTCATTTTTGTCCACAATGCTTACCTGAGCTAACGATTTTTCCCATGCCTGGTTGGTTTTTCCTAAAACCGCATCAAAGCTTTCAGTATTAATTTCACTTTCTAAATTAGCCCTCGCAGCAGCTATGCTGGTAAAAGAAGTGCCCGAGTAAACGACTAGCTGTTCACCTTTTTGAAGCTTAAAGCCTGCAAAAGCACCAATATCCTTTTTTTGGCCAATGCTTAGCTGATTGGAAATATGGCCTTCGCTATAAACCCCTGATGTGGTAAAGGCTTTTTTTATACGGATAAAAAAATAACCGCTGAAGCCTGCTGGCTCTCCCCATCCCTGATAGATGCGGTGAACAGGATTATATCCAGATATTTCGCCTTTTTTTGCATCTACCTGGATAAAACCCTTGCTTTGATCGCTGTTCGGACTTACCAAGATATAAACACTGTCGGTTTTTAAGGCGGTAATGCGCATTAATCCACTTCTAAGCGTGGCCGTAATTTCAGTAAGCAGTTTATGGCGTGGTAATTTCAGCTTATAATAAGATGGGCTGGAAACTTCGTTTTCATGTACATAATCTTCGGCATAGTGGTTCGGTTTGGTTTCAAGATGCCCGGAGATGGGCATGATGGTAAAACTTCCGTAATCCTGCATGCACGAACCGCTGATCCAGTGGGTTGCCCTAAAGCCGTAAAACTTTTTGTTGTTGTAATAATAAGGGGCTAGGCACTTTTTTTCGGTGAGCTGCGTCTGAGGGGTCCACTGTGTCATGCTAAATGGTGGAGCAACCGCTGGAATAGTATTAGCCAAACGTTCTGTTTTATCTTCAATATGCTGACTGGCCAGTGTAGTGCTGGCAGCGGTGCCAGAAAAAGGCTGGACATAGCGAATTAGCTGCTGTTGCTGTGCACATACCGGGCCTGTACAAATTGCTGTTGCCCAAAAGCAGCGTAAAAACAGCAAAATTTTATGCCTTTTATATTTAGAAGCCTTGTTTTTTAAATTAGCTAAGCACATATTGATGTATATAAGATAATATTATGGAAGTTCTTGTATTGCCTGTTTGTTATCTAAGGGTAATTTGGCGTTTTTAATGGAAACCTTTTCTGTTTTTTTGAAGATAATCTGATGAGGGTTTTCCCCTTTTTCAACCCGTAACCCATCGATATTGATTGTATTTACATCGTCAAAAATAATTGCCGGCCTAAAATCGGAGGCCCTGTAATTTAATCTGATGTTTTTAAAAGATATACCACTAACATGCCGCACATAAAAGCCCCAAGAGGGCAATTCACCAAACATACTAAATTCAGGGTAACCGGCTTCATTCTCTGTCACACTATCGAGTTTATCAATTGGGATATGTGCAGTTTTTTCTGATGCACCGCCACCATAGGTAATTTGAATATCTTCGAGCAATACATTTTCGACCGGGTAGCCCGGAATACCGGTAATAGCGGCAGGCAATAAATTATGTGGTGCTGTTTTGGGCAATGGCCCTTCCAGCGGATAACCGGCATCGGGTTTATTATTCGGAATATCTGCCTTTACCTTAGCAATGCGTATGTTTTTTACGCTGCTGTACCGATCCGTTTTGTTTCGATGGCCTAAACGGATAAAAATAGCATTGCCGGTGTATTTTGCGGTAACACCTTCAATGTCAACACCATCTATAAATCCACCATCAACAGCTTCTAATGCAATGGCTGAGCGGTAGGTATTGTAAACAGTAATATTATGAACTTTAATGTTTTTGAAACCACCGTAAGAACCAGTGCCGATTTTAAAACCGCTTGCACTCGATCGGATGATACAATTGGCCACATAAACATTTTCGCATATGCCGGGACTTCCTTCCGATTTCAAACAGATGCCATCATCGGCAGCATCAATATTACAATTGGTAATGCTTACATTTTTGCTGTTTACGATATCGATGCCATCGTTATTCCAATAAGCAGTACTTTCTATGGTAACGCTGTCTATATTTAAGCGGTTACAGTTTGTATAGTCCTGCACCCAGCCGGCACTGTTTTTTACGATTATACTTTTAACAGAGATATCTTCGCAATTTACAAAGGCAATTAACCTCGGTCTATTGCTTTCGGATGGACGTTTAACCAACCAGGTGTCATCAGTTAAAATACCGGCATGCAACAGTGTTATCAGGTTTTTCACAACTTCGGCACCACGGCCATCTATACTGCCTTTTCCTGCAATGCCAATATTGCATTTGCCTTTAGCATAAATGAGTGCCTGTGCATCCTTTTTGCCATAATCTAAGCGCTTAATACTGCCCAGTAATGTTGCACCATCGGCAAGGTACAGGGTAACGTTAGATTTCATTTCGATGGGCCCGGTAACAAATTGGCCCGAAGGTACCGTTACGCGCCCACCAGTTTTTGCAGCAGCATTAATGGCTTGCTGAATGGCCTTGGTATTTGAATATTGCAAACCAGGTTTAGCACCAAAATCCTTAATGTTGAAAGATTTGTGCTGCGCAATGGCACTAAAAGCAGATATCGATAAGATAAGGATGGAGGTAAAGATTTTCATTAATAGAACATTTATTGATATGCCTTTATAATTAATTGATGGTATTTGTTGTACATAGCTATTGCTTTACCAACCGGGCTGCCAACTGTTTTAATAGGATAGTCTTTTCTTTTATTTACCCAATTCCACTCCCATGCGCTTACATCATTGTTGAATTTTTGGGTATCGATTGCTTTATGATCATTTAAGGCCAGTGAGGCATGCTCAAAAAAACGCAGCCATCTAGGCTTGTAAAAATCGTTTAGCAAGCCGCTCCATTGCCTGCAGGCATACTCATTTAATGGACTCTTTTGGTTGCCCCATAAGCTAATCAGGTCTTTTGCATTCATTTCGTAAAGTGCTTTTTCACTGGGGGTATTTCCCCAGGTCCTTGCCTGGTTTACCCATGGGCCAAGCATGAAATCTTTGCGTGTAGCCAATAATTGATCCATATCATCTATCAATTGTATAAATTTTTGGCTTTCGGCCTTAAAAGCAGGGATGTTGTTTTTGTAATAGGCGGTTGCAAAATTATGATGGATGACCATGGCGTAATTGGCCATCACCTGCCGTGTTACATCCACAATATCGTATTGAAAACCATCGCTGGTGCGACAGGCAGGAGCAGCCTTTACCAGTTCATCCCATGCTGGGAGCAGATCGCGTTCCTGGTAATTTAATTTGGTTTTGGCCCATCTGGTCATCGAATCCAGGGTAGGTCGTGCTTGAATAATCGATTCGGCACCGTCTCGGATATATTTATCTATGGGAACGTTATAAACGGTTTTTCTTAAAATTTTCCATGCATTTTGAGCATGGTAATTATTTTTTCCATAACGGTCAATGACATAGTTCGGTAACCAGGTTTCTAAATCTATAGGTTTTGACCGCCAGGTATTGGCCATCATGAGTTCGTATAATACCGGGTTCTGTTCAATGCCTTCCATGGTAAGGCCAATGCCCTTCATTTTACCGCTTTGTGCATGGTTTAAAGCTTCGGCAGGTGCATTTGCAATTACATCCATGCGCCCAAAAAGATTGGTGTTGCCACCAAAATTGTGCAACATATTCCAGATCCACGGTTTGCCATAAAAACCGGAGGTACGTTTCCATACCGGCTCTATTTCTGTGGCCAGATCCAGAATAATCATTTTATCGTTGGGTACTGCTTTTAACAGCGCTTCGGTTTGTGGCTCTTTCCAAAATTTTCTATCGCTATAAAAAAGCCATCCCTGCATTACCCAAATGGCTTTAGGGTCTGCCTGCGACATGCCATCATAAACCCTTGCACTTAGTTTTGCTAAAAAATCGGGCTCTGCTGACGGGGGTTCATTTTCATTAAACGTATCAGCAGAATAGAGGTGGTCGGTACCCAGCAAAGCGGTTTGTTTCTGCAGGAATTTTTTTCCAATGAGAGCAAACATCGGATCTTCCGAATCAAGAATATAGGTGTCGGCAAAACCATTTGTCCAATTGGTAGCCTTTAGTTTAGCGTTGGGGAATTTCTTTTTAAATGCTGCTGGAACATGACCGGTAAACGCAGGAAGCACAGGTTTCATACCGAGCGACCGCTGTCTGGCCAGAATTTTCTTTTGTAACTCAAAATGGCTTTTCATCCAGCTTAATGGAAGCGGACCGCCCCAGCCATCTATATTTCCCATCCAAAACCATGAAAAATAAGCAGGTCCGGTAAAGAAATTTTTTAAGTCATTATCTGTGAAGCCCAATTCTTTATAAATAAGGTACCAGGTATATTCTTCTCCGGTAATGGCCAGTGGCATGTTAATGCCGTGAAGCGCCATCCAATCTATTTCTTTTTCCCACCTGGCCCAGTCCCACCAGCTCATGCTGTAATTAAAAGTACAGTAATTTAGGTAATAACGGTATTCGTACGGGGTAGATTTTCTGATTTTGTTTTTAACCACCGGAAGCTTTAGCGGCAGTTTAAGGTTAACTCCATTCCAGGTAATCTGGCAGTGTGCATATTCGGTTAAATAGTAGTAAAAAGCAGAAGCAATGGCTATGCCGCTGTTTCCTCTTAATACTATTGTGTTTTTTCTGCTTTCAATTTCAAAAACATCCAGGCCATTATCAGAAGCGATACTTTCGGTTACAAACGACCGATGCTGTTTTGGTAAGATTCTTTTGATCAGGGCATCGGAAGAAGAAAGGTACACTTGTGCCTTAGCTGCAGAACAGCATAATATAAATACAGTAATAGTGGTGTATATTTTTAATTTCATCAGTCAGTTTTATTTTAATGTCCAGCTTGGGTTAAATCTTTAAAAACCATTTTTTAGCATAAAGAAATTTTAATATGGCCAACTGGATGATAAGAACACCCAGCCACAAACCTGCCTGTTGCCACATGGATGGAATTTTATCTATGATCCCACCAAATATAAACAGTGCTGTGGCTTCAAAATTGAATAGTCCATGTGCACAAACGTAAATTAAAATTGAATTTGTACCTATCCAAATGAATGGCACGGCCCATTTTTTATAGTGTTTAACATCCATAACGTAATAAAAGAAAGCGAAAAGAAGTAAACTAAAGCCGCCTGCAAATAATACGAATGAGCTGGTCCACATGTTTTTGTTGATTGGGAAAAATACATTCCATAACCATCCGGCTATAACCAGTATAAAGCCGGCTATTAATAAGATAAATGCTTTTTTAACAGGGTTAAAGCGCTCGTTTTTATCGTTTAAAAAAGATCCGGTAAATATTCCCAGCATTGCTGAAGCAATGGCTGGAATGGTGCTTAACAAGCCTTCTGGGTCGTAAATGGCCCGATGGAGTTTGCCCGGCAGCCACAGGCGGTCTATATAAGCCGCCAAATTACCAGCGGGTGTTAAAACACCGCTTCCAAAATTAGGTACTGGTACCGTAATCATTAATACATAATAACCTGCCAAAATACCAACAAACCAAATTATCTGTTTGTTTAAAGAAAAATTAAGGTAAATAAGTGCTGCAAAAAAAGTAGATAGGGCAATACGGGCAAGTACACTGGCAAAACGGGTATTTTGGTAACCCTGCCACTGTAATAGGCCATTCACTATCATGCCGAGGATAATCAAAATCAGAGTTCTTTTAATCAAGGCGTAATAAATACGCCGGGCCGATTGTTTTTTATCCTGCTCAGTACTTAAATGTTTCTCATAAGAAAAAGGCATCGAAACACCCGATATAAAGATAAAGAGTGGAAAAATAAGGTCGTAAAAAGTAAATCCGTTCCATGGAGAATGGTGAAGCTGATTACTGATACCCAATGATAAGCGTTCGAAGAATGATAGGCTTTCATTGGCGGCAATGGTCCAATCGTTAGGATTTCTAACCAGGGAATGTTTTTTCATTATTGCATTGGCCAGGCCATGAAAAATACCTTCGCCACTGATGATCCAGAACATATCAAAGCCACGCAGGGCATCTAAAGAAAACAGTCTTTTCTTTTGTGCTGATGATGTATCCTTTGGCTGAGCGGTAGTGTTCATGTTGTATTTGGAATATGATGACGGAAATTATTTTTTTATGGTTGTATGGTAAACAATTTCCCCTTCATCATTAATGGCCTGCATCCGGATGAGGTCTTTGCTGATGGAGAAAAGCATAAAACCATAAATGGAGGCCACCATCTGTGCATCTGAGATGAGTTTTACAGGTGTTTTTTCTGAAGCTGCCCCAGAAATGAAGTGATGTGTTTTGCCTTCCGGTTTAATGTACTGGAGGCTATGTTCATGCCCGGTGAGATAAACATCTACACCATAGCGGTCTAAAATTGGTTTGAGCGAGTTACGGATCGCTTTGGTATCGTAGGCTTCTGTTCTGCTGCCTCCGGTGTACATGGGGTGGTGGCCGACAACGATTTTCCACCTAATGCTAGGGTCTTTATCACCCAATACCTTACTAAGCCATCGCTTCTGTTGTGTAGTATCCTGGCCTTTAACATTTGGACCATATTCTGCATTTTTATAAAATTCTGGAATGAGCGGGTTGGTATCAATAAAAGCAATGAGCACCTGATTATTGGGGTCGCCATTGATCGGGAATTTTTTAGCATAGTAACGGGCAGGCATTTTCCACCGGCGGCTGATTTTTGAATAGTCTATCTGTGCGTCAGGGTTCGATTTATAATCGTGGTTGCCCAGCACCGGGTACCAGTCCCACTGCAGCGAAAAGTCCGTATAAATATCTTCAAAAGAATATTTGAAAGAAGGATCCTGAGCGCTGATTACACCGCTCGGATAAAAATTATCGCCGGTAGAAATGATGAAATTAGCTTTTACTTCGCTTGCGGTAATGCCCATTTGTTTGGCAACCTGTTTTTGATGATCGGCACCATTTCGCCCCCAATCGCCCATGGCAATAAAGTTAAGGGACGAGGTTTCTTTGGTTAAAATTTTGGTAGTGGGAGAGGTGTCTGATGGTGTTTTTAATAAAACCTGTGCACATAGGGAGCCATAGGTAGATAATAATGAAATCAATAACAGTAAATTTCTAATCATTTATATAAGTTTAAGATCTTTTAAAAAGGCCTGGTGATCTGTTAAACAAGATCGGAAAAATAAAAATTTCCCTGGTACCTACACCAGGGAAATTTAGGATGCTGTGCAAACTTTGACTTAGTTGTAGCCAGGGTTTTGCACCAAGGTATTGTTCGTCGCAATAGCTGTACTCGGAATCGGGAATATACGGCGATAGGTATCGGTATTGGTTTTCGACAGGCCATAGGCGTTCTCGAATTTTCCAAACCTGATCATATCGTTGCGGTGCCAGGTTTCCCAGGCAAATTCTTTGCTGCGCTCATTGTAAAGTATATCTAAGGTAAGCGCACCCAATGGCGCAGAGGTTGTTCTGTTACTTCTTACGCTATTTACCAGCCCCAATGCAGTAGCACCCAGTGTTGGGGTTCCTCCTCTAAATATGGCTTCTGCTTTCATCAAAATGATGTCTGAATAGCGGAATAACGGCATATCATTATTCTGGTTCCGGTTAGTTGGATTGGTGTAATCAGCTATAAATTTAATGTTGCGGTAGCCAGTGTTCCAGGCAATTTCATCCTTGCCTAGATCGTAAGAACCTGGAGCCAAACGCGAAGCCGTAAGTGGAGTTAAATTGAGTGCATACGTTAACGTTCCTGCCGGAGTACTTCCGGTGTAAAACTGATCGTAACCTAAATTAGTGGTACTCACCATAATCGGACTTCCGTCTGGCCAGTACTGCGGGCCGGTAAGCCATTGTTTATTTCTGATATCGTTCGCATCGTTAAAATTGGCATAAAACTCCGTTGTGGTCATTCTTGGTCCGCTTGGTTTATTGTTTGATAGACCACCGCCACTGCTTTGGTTCATTACCGGATTGGTAAATGAGCCTGGTGTAGAGCCCGAATAGAGGTAACGGATGCCCAGATTCCTGTTTAGGTCGTAACGGGCTAAGAACATATTACCCGAAGTGGTTGCAGCATCAAATGGAATGGCGAAAATAAACTCTTTTTGAGATGGTCCATTGGTAGGGTAAAACATTTGCAGATAGGTAGACATGGGTTCTACACTATACAAGCCCGAACTGATCATCTGATCGCAGGCTGCGATGCAATCATCGTAGCGTGGCGTTCCGGTGTATACAGCGGCATTTAAGTACATTTTTGCCAATATAGAATAAGCCAGGTATTTGGTTGGTAAACCATAGGTCGCTGTCCCTGTAGTCGATTTTAAATAAGGGATAGCCGCTTTAAGTTCGCTTTCTACATAATTGAATACCTGTGTACGAGTCGAATTTGTTTTTAATGCTGTAGCGCCATACAACGTATCTAATGGTACATTGCCGTATAAATCCATCATCATAAAATAGGATAGAGCCCGCATGGTTTTTAATTCTGCAATATTGGTGCTTTTTGCGGCACCCGCTGGTGCTGATTGGCTGATAATCGAAATGGTTTGATTGGCTGTACCGATAATATTGGTTAGGTACGACCAGCCTGCTGCAACCCATGCATTATCTTTTGTCCAGGTATGGCGGTGTAATTCAAGGTACTTATTTCCGTCAATCCAGTCGGAAGCAAAAATCGGCAGCACCGATTCGTCTGTTGAGCAGCTTTGTAAAAAGAAATAAGTGGTAGCATAATCACTTCTTAAATTGATGTATACCGCACCAGATGCCGATGTTAACTGCGCTGCTGTTTGGGGATAGGTTTCTGGTGTAAGTTCTGATGTAACAGGTACCTCAAGTTTTTGACAGGAGGTGAATATTAATGCTGCGTTTAGCGCAAATAATACTCCATATAATATCTTTTTCATGTTTTTAAAATTTGTGTTTTAAAATGATGCGTTAAGACCTAGTAAAAAAGTACGTGTTTTAGGATAGAAGTTATTATAATCTATACCCGGGGCAGCACCGCCTTGATTAATCTCAGGATCAATTCCCTTATATCCGGTAATGGTAAATAAATTATTGGTTGATAAATAAACCCTCACATTACTTACAAACTTAACCGGGTTTTTAAAATTGTAGCCCAACGTTGCATTATCCAAACGCACGTAAGAACCACTTTCAATATACCGGTCTGAGTAGAATGAATTTCTTGTATCCGTTACTTTATCGTCGGCAGCGCTGTTTAGTATGTTATTAACTGCTGCACCTGCGGTATAAGATAAATCAGCTTTGGTGGCGTTAAATATCTTATTGCCAAAGGTTCCCCTTAAAAAGATATTGAGCTCTAATTCTTTGTATTTGAAAGTATTGTTCCAGCCCATAATTATTTTGGGTTGTGCATTGCCGAGGTAAAAATAGTCGGTTCCAATGCTTGGTGTAGTTGTTGTAGAACCATCGCGTTTATAAAACAGGGAGTTACCACTAGCATCTTTACCTGCATATTTCAGCGTAAAAAACTGGCCAAGCGGGTAGCCAACTTTCAGGATTTGTAAAGTTGCATTGGTTTGGCCCGGTCCTTCAGGATCTGAGTAACGAACAGAATCTGCATTTGATATTGGACCTTGTAAGCTAGTAATCTTGTTTTTATTGTAAGCCATGTTAATGGTGCTTAACCATGAAAAATTCTTGGTTGTAACTGGCGATACATTTAAGCTTACTTCGATACCTTTATTGTTGATACTGCCACCATTCGCATACAATTGGCCGCCCGGAACAAGTGCTGATGGTACATTGTATTTGAAAAGCATGCCAATGGTATTTTTATCATACACATCTACGCTACCGGTAATTTTGTTGTTTAAAATCCCGAAATCAACGCCCAGGTTTTTGGTTGATGTTCTTTCCCATTTCAAATCAGGATTTGCACCTTGAATTGGCGCATATGCAGCGGCCTGAACGCCATTATTGTAATACGTGCCGCTAATGCCATAAATTAACTGTCCGTTATAGGCACCTATACCTGCCGAATTACCGGTAACACCATAACTGGCTCGGAATTTTAAATCGCTAACAAACGATTGCCCTTTCATAAAATCTTCTTCGCTTACCCTCCAGGCTAAACCAACAGACGGGAAATAACCCCATTGGTTATTTTTTCCGAATGCGGAGCTTCCATCACGTCTGATTGAACCTTGCAGAAAGTATTTACTCTTGTAATTATAATTTAACCTAAAAAAGTCAGAGATCAGCAGAATCCTCGCATAGGTAAGGTCGTTCCCTAAATTAATGCGGTAAGAAGAAATGGCATACGGATTACCCAGGGTAAGGTTTTGAAAACCCACGTAATCTGTTGGAAAATTCGTACTCGAAGTTTGAAAACCATCACCAACAATATTATCCTGATAACTATAGCCCAGTACCGCATTTAAGGTGTGGTCGCCAATTTTCTTGTCCCAGGTTAAGAAGGTTTCCAATATTTTATTGGTGTTTTCAAAGTTGCTCCTTAAAGCAGATCCGTTGGTGCCAAATACCCCACCAATAAGCGTGTGTGCAATTCCAATACCTGGATCGGGGTTATTGTAAAAATTCGATGTTGGGTATTTGCCAAAATAACTGCTGTAAAACTCACCGTGCGCAGCAGTAGTTTTCTGGTATGATAAGTTAATGTTATAGGTAAAGCCGAAGGGCAATTTAACTTCCGTATTAAAACCACCGATTAAAACGTTATATTTTGTTTCATCCTGGGCATTGTTGGCAATGGCAAGCGGATTAAAATACCCTGTATTATTTAGGTTTTCGAAATAACTTCCATCGGCATTGTAAATCGGAGAAACAGGTAAGCGCTTGGCTGCCTGTAACAACACAATATTCTGTAATGGCTCGTTAATAGACTTGCTGCTTGAATTGGACAGGTTTAAACTGAATTTTACTTTATCGTTAAACGCGTATTGATCTATGTTTAACCTTCCAATAATGCGGTTTAATGAACTTTTACTTAGAATCCCCTCTTTGTTAAAATAGTTTAAGCTGGCACTATAGTTACTGTGATCGGTACCTCCGCTAAAGGAAAGGTTATGGTTTTGCGAATATGCAGAAGATCGCTCAATGGCTTTCATCCAGTTTACATTTTCTCCCTTATCATCATTTGGCGAAAATGTAACCTTGTTAGCTGTAAGGTAAGCTCGCAATTGATCAGCATCCATTAAATCAAGTTGATTACTCACTTTTTCGGCAGCTGCGTAGCCACTTTAGCTTAACTGTGGCTTGCCCGATTTACCACGTTTAGTAGTTACGATAATTACACCACTAGCTGCGCGGTTACCATAAATGGCAGTTGCTGCGGCATCTTTTAATACATCAATTGATGCAATATCGGCTGGTGCAATTGCTGCAATATCGGCTCCTGGGATACCATCAATCACATAAAAAGGTGCCCCAGGGCTATTAATGGTAGATGCACCACGCAAGATTACTGCAGCAGGCTTGTTTGGGTCGCCGCTTGAGCTAATATTCAACCCCGGAACTTTACCCTGTAGCAACTGGCCAACATCTGCAATAGCACCTTTATTTAATTCTTCGGGCTTTACCGAAGTAATGGCACTTGATAAGCCCTTGCGCGAACCCTTTCCATATCCTACCACCACTACATCTGTAAGTGAGGTATTGGCTTCGCTGATGGTTACTTTGTAATTCGAACCCGCACCTATGGTAAGTTCTTTAGGCTCGTAACCCATAAAGGTAAAAACAAGCTTGTCGCCGGTTTTTGCGGTAATACTAAACGCACCATTGTCGGTGGTAACTGTTGCCTTATTGGTTCCTTTTACCGAAACAGATGCACCTATAATAGGTATATTGTCTTTGTCTACTAAATTTCCGGTAATTTTTCGGTCAGTTTGAGCAAAGGCCGTATTAAAGGCCTGGCTAATGAGTAAGAACAGCAAAAAGATACTGCCATACTTTAAGCTTGTACATGTAAATCTCATGATTTTTGTAAATTTAGGTTCATAAATGGTTTGTTTTAATTTGGTTATATATTGTTTTGAGATAGAATGTTAAAATTTAATGGTAGCCGGTAAGTATTTAGCCACAAGCGCTTCGTAGTATGGTTTTAGTTCAGCCCAGCTTTTCTGGTTGGGGTTTTTAGAATAAAGGTCATAAGGGTTGAACAGGTTTACCCATTTAAACATTTCGTGATCTTTTTCATTCATCAGGTGGTCGTAAGCATTTTCGCGGTGTTGTGCGTAAAAAGAATGGTAGCGCAACATATACAATCCCGGTTCTGGTAGGTAGGGCTTCATCATATGGTACACATATTCGTCGTGGCCCCAAGACATGTCTACATTTTCCAAACCACAGTTCTGAGTATAAACACCTAATTTGGTTTGGTAGGTTTCGTTACTAAAATCTGGGTTTTGGCTAAAAAATTCTGGATAAACAATTTTATCCGAATAGGCACAGCCCACAGGAAATGTATCGCCTACAACGGCCCACTGCGGCTCTCCGAAAAGGCAAAGTACTTTTCCCATATCATGAATTAAACCTACCAGTACCATCCAATCGGGATGCCCATCATTGCGGATAGCCTCTGATGTTTGTAAAAGATGCTGCATCTGGTCCAGATCTGTATCGGGATCAGAATCATCTACCAGTTTATTCAGGAAATCGAAGGCACTCCATATCGGCATTTCCTGTTTATCGAATTTTAAATAGTCTGCTTTTTTCTGTTTTACAAAATCGTATGTTTGATAGGTATGGTTAAGCCTGTAAAATTCTTTTACGCTATCCTTTTCAGTCTCTTCATAATTCCTAAACTGCTCTTCTGTTTTTTCTGTATTGATGTTTTTTGGGTCGGGGTAGCGGATCAAAATATCCTCTTCCCATTGATCAAGGTTTTGCAACGGATTTTGGTTATCCTTTGATGCTGCGCTCTGGTTTCTCATAAGGCTAGAAATTGATTTTGGTTAAAGTTTTTTGTTTGTTCTTAAGTTAAAGTTGAGTTTTTGAAAGCTTAAACTTTTATATTTTGCCAATTTTATTTACGTAAACGATTACGTAAAACTTCATTTTGGTCTAGTTAATCAGCAATAATTTGCTTAAATTTAATACGTTACGGCAATTACTGATATAATGGATCCTACCTCTGCCCGTGGTATACCCGCACGAGCTGATCAAAAGAAAAAAAATAAACGTTGATGTTACGATTATTTTATATTTTCGCTTCAGGCCAAATCCCTTTTTTGTAGTCGGAAAGGGAATTTAAATGCTGTAACCAAATAACTTGTTATGAACATAAACCTTGCTTAAAGTTGTTAAGCTGTTGTTTGTTTTGATTAAGCTACTGGTGAAGAACTAGGCTTTGAGCTATTTGCAATAGCAAAAAAGCCTTGAAAAACTAACAAAACATATTTTATTAAACATGGCGGAATCAGTAAATATTAAGCGGTTGGCCCAAGAGTTGAATATTTCTATAGCAACCGTTTCAAAGGCCCTTAACGATAGTTATGAGATCAGTTTAAAAACTAAGAACAGGGTTTGGACCTTGGCTAAGGAATTAAATTACACACCAAATCCAGCGGCAAGCAACCTGCGGAGCCACAAAACCAAAACTATAGCCGTAGTAATTCCCTGCGTGGCCAATAATTTTTTCTCTTTATCGATAAAGGGAATCGAAGAAATTGCCAGGCAGTATGGCTATCATGTACTCATCTATCAAACCCACGAAAACATAGAATCGGAGGTTGCCTTTACCAACAGTTTGCTGAATGGCCGTGTTGATGGTATTCTTACTTCTGTATCGAGCAGCGAGTATAACAGTGAGTACTACACCAATCTGGTAAAGAAAATACCTTTGGTGTTTTTTGACCGTGTGTATGAAAACCTCGATGCAGTTAAGGTAACTACTGATGATTATGAAATTGCGTTCCAGGCAACAGAACACCTTATTGAATGTGGCTGTACAAAAATTGCCTACTTATACGGTCTTGAAAATCTTCCGGCAGGCAAGGCCAGGTTTGCAGGATATATTGATGCCCTGAAAGTACATGGAATTGATGTGGATGAACAATTGGTTATCAAATACCACGATGATGAACAGCTTAATCTCGAGCACATCAAAGCCCTGTTGGATTTACATAAACCAGATGCACTATTTTCGTCTATCGAAGAGTTTATTATTCCATCCTATTCTGCATGCAAAGAACTGGAACTGGCTATTCCGAAAGATGTAAAAATATTGAGCTTTTCCAACCTGAGTACAGCAAAGCTGTTAAATCCTTCGCTCACAACCATTACCCAGCCAGCATTTGAAATTGGGCGCGAAGCTGCCAAGTGCCTGTTCAAAATCCTTAACAATAAACAGTTGGATGATGAACAGAATATTGTATTAAAATCAATGCTGATCAAACGTGAATCTACCGGCTGTTAACTCATTTTAATTTTGCAAAGTATGCTTTTTGACCGAAAACGTTTACGTAATTAAATAATAGAATTAAGCCAGCAACATTGGGATTTTTTCTGACTTTTAAAAAAAACCAAATATAAAAGATCTCTATGAACCACCTGTCTGCATTCGATTATGCCGTTTTCCTGATGTATTTTATTATTGTTTCGGCATATGGCTATTGGGTTTATCGGAGCAAGAAAAAAAAACGTACAGATACCAAAGATTATTTTTTGGCCGAAGGTTCGCTAACCTGGTGGGCAATCGGGGCATCTATTATCGCGTCGAACATTTCTGCCGAACATTTTATCGGCATGTCTGGCTCGGGTTTTGCCATGGGGCTTGCCATAGCCAGTTACGAATGGATGGCAGCAGCAACTTTAATAATTGTGGCTGTTTTCTTTTTGCCCATCTATATCAAGAACAAAATTTACACCATGCCACAGTTTTTATCTAACCGGTATAACAACACGGTAAGTACACTCATGGCAGTTTTTTGGTTGCTCGTATATGTGTTTGTAAACTTAACTTCCATTTTTTTTCTTGGTGCTATTGCCATCGAAACCATTACTGGGGTTCCATTTAATATCTGCATCATATTTTTGGCGGTTTTCTCTGCCATTATAACCTTGGGTGGCATGAAGGTAATTGGTTATACTGATGTTATACAGGTTTTTGTTCTGGTGGCCGGTGGTTTAATAACCTGTTATATGGCACTGAAACTCGTATCCGAAAAATTAGATGCACCCACTGTATTGGCTGCATTGCCCTTGCTAAAGGTTGAAGCCTCCGATCACTTCCATATGATATTCGCAAAAGGTGATAAATTTTACAATGAACTGCCTGGTATTGCTGTATTGGTAGGTGGCTTATGGATTAACAATTTAAACTACTGGGGCTGTAACCAGTACATTGTGCAAAGGGCATTGGGAGCCGATTTAAAAACAGGCCGTAACGGATTGATATTTGCCGCATTCTTAAAATTACTTATTCCTGTAATTGTTGTAATTCCGGGTATTGCGGCCTATGTACTTTATCAGCGTGGCTATTTCCATTCAGAAATGCTTGATGCAGCCGGAACGGTTAAACCCGATCATGCTTATCCGGTACTGATGAATTTATTGCCCGGAGGTATAAAGGGACTTGCCTTTGCTGCGCTAACAGCTGCTATTGTGGCCTCTCTTGCCGGGAAATGCAACAGCATAGCCACCATTTTTACTTTGGATATTTACAAAAAGTTTATCAAGCCCGGAGCATCAGAAACGCGCCTGGTTTCAGTTGGCCGCTGGTCGGTGGTTATCGCCTCATTAATTGCCATTGTTATTGCACCTGCATTGCGCAGTTTCGATCAGGTTTATCAGTTTATCCAGGAGTATGTCGGATTTATTTCGCCGGGCGTTTTTGCCATTTTTCTACTTGGTTTTTTCTGGAAAAAAACAACTTCGCGGGCAGCGCTTACAGCAGCCTTGCTCACCATACCCTTATCTACCTTATTTAAATTTCTACCTACGCTGAGCGGTGGCGCAATAGCAGCAATTCCTTTTTTAAACAGGATGTCGTGGGTTTTTCTGATCATTATTGGTTTAATGATCATAGTAACGCTAAGCGATCCGAAAAGTAAGGATAACCCGCAGGGATTAGAAATTGATAGCAGCATGTTTAAGGTTACCCCGGCATTTACCATTGCCTCGGTCATTATATGCGGTATCCTTGCAGCGCTTTATACCGTTTTTTGGTAATCAAAACATTGTATAACAAAGCTTTAATTATTTATCCCAATCCTTTTTGAAAATGAAGACTAGAATATTATTCTTTTTTGTACTCCTGGTTTCTTTTGGCGCAGTTGGCCAAAATAAATTCTACAATATAAAAAATTATGGTGCAGTTGGTGATGGTAAGACCAATGATGCCGTGGCCATCCAAAAAACAATTGATGCCTGTGCTGCTGCTGGTGGTGGACAGGTAATTGTGCCGGCTGGGCATGTGTTTTTAAGCGGTCCTTTTAACTTAAGATCATTTGTTGATTTAAGGGTTGAAGGTGGCGCTAAGCTCTTGGCCAGTCCGGATGAGAAATTGTATACGCAAAGTGCCTTTAAAGAAAATAAAGGTGAAGGCACCATTTGGATCAGTGGAGAAAAACTAGAACAGGTTAGCATTACCGGTACAGGCGTGATTGATGGCAATGGAATTTCGTTTATGGGCGAAGAACTGAGCGATTCGTATGTGCTGAAGCCATTTAATATTGTAGATCCACGACCGCATCTGCTCACTTTGATCGGTTGTAACAAGCTGAATATAGATGGTGTTACTTTTCAGAATTCGGCCTATTGGACTGTTCATTTGGTTGGCTGTAATGATGTTTCCATATCCAATATTACGCTGTTGAACAGCATTAAGATCCGTAACAGCGATGGGATTGACCTAGACCACAGTAAAAATGTGAGGATCAACAACTGCTACATCGAATCGGGCGATGACTGTATCTGCCTGAAAAATAGAAGGGAATACGAAGCGTACGGTGCCTGCGAAAACATCGTAATCAGTAACTGTACCATGACTTCCAGTTCCTGCGCCATTAAAATCGGTTCAGAAAACATGGACCGTATCAGCAATGTGCTCATCAATAACTGCAATATCCGAAAAAGTAACAGGGGTATAGGTATCCAAAACCGCGATGAAGGAACGGTTAGTAATGTGGTTTTTTCCAATCTGCTTATTGAATCAAAATTATTTTCAGATGTATGGTGGGGCAAAGCCGAACCTATTTACATTACCGCATACCCAAGGGCAACCAGTAATAATAAAGATGCTGGCTGGCGTTTACCAAAAGGACAGACCAAGGGTAAAGTAGGAGCGGTCAAAAATATCTATTTCAGCAATATCCGATGCACAGGAGAGGGCGGTGTCTACATCAGCGGCGAGGGGCAGGATAAAATTTCAGAAATTTATTTCGATCAGGTGAGTGTGCACCTTGATAAAACGACCAAAGAAACAGGTGGGATTTACGACCGTAGGCCCAGTAATGTAGAAGGGCTGGTAAAAAGTCCGATTGCTGGGTTCTATTTCGAAAATACCGGCTACATCAGTTTACTCAACAGCAATGTGGTTTGGGGAATAAATAAGCCCGATTACGCAGGGAAAGCATTAGAACAAAAAAACGTAAGCAAGTTAAAATCTGTAAATTTTGGTGAAACGAGTTTGAAATAAACTTTTTAAACTGCCAGAAAACCTTAGGCTATGTTAAACACTGTGCAAAATTATCCAGCACGCGGGTTAAACCTTTGTGCCGGGTATTATGGGCATATACTAGAACCTCGACTAAAATGCTTGGCCGGGTGCTGGTAATGCTACATATCATCAAAAAAAAACACAGATTTTACTTAAACGTTTAAGCAAATAAAATCCCCAAATTTCAATTAAAGACCTACTTTTTTTTACAATTTCGTACTATATAACCGTATATATAACGATTAATATTTGGCCTACTGCTTAAGCCGTGGCCGGTGTTTGTTTACAAGATGGTTAAAGGCAGTATTCAGATCACAATGCATTGATGGTACGGCTACAGTTAAGAACTAAAATATATTAAAGTGAGAGGAAAAAGGCTATCCATAACTGATATTGCCAAGCAATTGGGAACTTCAACTACAACAGTTTCTTTTGTGATTAATGGGAAAGCAAAGGAAAAAAATATCAGCACTGCACTTATCGAAAAAGTTGAACAGTTAGTGTCTGAACTCAATTACCATCCCAACACATTGGCCAAAAGTTTCCGTACTGGTAAAACAATGACCATTGGTTTTATTGTTGATGAAATAGCACAGCCCTTTTTCTCTGGGATTGCGAAATATATTGATGAAAAAGCATCTGCATTTGGATATAATATCCTGTTCAGCAGTACAAAAAACACTAAAAAAAGGGGCGGAGAAGTTTTAAAGGTGTTTAACGAACGCCATGTGGATGCCTTTATCATAGCCTTGCCAAATGGTCTTGAAAAAGAAGTTAGTGAAGTAATTGCCAGCGATATACCTGTAGTGCTTTTTGATCGGTACATCCCGGGTTTTGAAAGTGATTACGTATTAATAGATAATGAAAAAAGCGCTGCAGATGCTACCAGCCATCTTATTGATAATGGATATGGTGAAATTGCTTTTGTTACCATAGAAACAGATCAATCGCAGATGCTTGACCGCACAAAAGGCTATGAAAGGGCAGTTGGTTTAGCTGGATTAAAACCGCACATTAAAAGAATCAATTATCAGGATAAAGAATCTAGTGTAGCTGAAATTGTGCAGTTTCTGCAAAACAACAAGCAGATAGATGCCGTCGTTTTTGCCTGTAACTATTTAACTATGGATGGTTTGGACGCACTACGCCAGGTTAACCTCAAAATAGGCGAAGATATTGCCATGGTTTCCTTTGATGACCTGGAGGTGCTTAAGTACTATCTGCCTTCCATAACGGCTATTGCACAGCCGTTAGAAGAAATTGCAGATCGGATTATGGAAATTTTAATGTATAGGTTATCCGATAATACTGATAAAGGTAAGATTAAGGCCATTTTGGATACCAAATTAGAAATACGCGATTCATCGCTAGTTAAAATACCAGCAGTGCATGGTTAAGTTTAAGGCAAGCCATTGAGCATAATAAGATTAAAATTTAAGTGTGAGCGGAAAGAAATATATGCAGAAAAAGATAAATGTACTGGTTGACCTGCCCGATTTGGGCATTATTGACTTACCCATAGTTTATACCATGCGTGTTGATTGCGATCAACCGCTTGTGTATGTAGCAGACTGTGAGATTTTGATCAAAGGAAATCTCCCGGGGTGGCTTTTTCAAACTACTTTCAGCATAGCCTATACCCAAACTACCGATGCGAATGCTACATTATTTTCGTTATGCGGTAATAAAGAATACACCAATCGCCATTACGAAATGATGCTGAGTATTGTATCTTCTTATATCCAGCTTAAGGAAGATGCCGTTTTTTTGAAACAGCAGTTGGCAGCTGTTTAAGTTGCTTTTATCTAAATATAACAATGGGAAACAAATATAAAAAATTAGAACAAACCTGGCGTTGGTATGGTCCAAATGACCCGGTAAGCTTACAGGATGTTAAACAGGCGGGTGCCACCGGGATTGTATCGGCATTGCACCACATTGCCCATGGCGAAGTATGGCCCTTGGCAGATATCCAGGAAAGAAAAGCCATTATTGAAGCTGCCGGTTTAACCTGGTCGGTAGTAGAAAGTGTACCCGTGCACGAAGCCATAAAAACCCGTAGGGCCGATGCAGGTCAGTACCTTGAAAACTATAAAACCTCTTTGCGCAATTTATCTGCCTGTGGGATAAAGATTGTATGTTACAATTTTATGCCGGTACTGGATTGGACACGCACGCAGTTGGACCTGGAAATGACCGACGGATCTAAGGCACTTTACTTTAACTGGATCGATCTGGCCATTTTTGATCTGTATATTTTAAAGCGCGAAAGCGCAGAGGCTGATTATTCAGCATCTATTTTGGAGCGTGCGAAACATAAATTTGCTACGTTAACCGAGCAGGATTTAGCTGACCTGCGCGTCAATGTGCTGATGGGGATCCCGAACGAAAAGGAAATTGAACTGGAAACACTGCGCAACAGCATTAACGAATATAAAGCCATCGGTACACAGGGACTGAAAGAGAATTTAAAGTTTTTCCTGTCCTCTATAGCAGAGGTTTGTACCGAGGAAGGCATTAAAATGACCATCCACCCGGATGATCCACCTTATCCAATTTTGGGCCTGCCAAGAATTGCCAGTACTTTAGAGGATTTTAATTACATCATTAAAGAGGTAGATCAGGCCTTTAACGGTGTTTGTTTCTGTACCGGATCATTAGGTGCAGGGGTAGACAATAATGCCCTCGAAATTTTTAATGCCGTTAAAGAACGGGTTTACTTTGCGCATTTACGTAACGTTACCAAAGATGAAGATGGCAGTTTTTACGAGGCCGATCATTTGGGCGGCGATGTAAACATGTACGAAATCATGAAGGCGCTCACCGAAGAGAATGCTTTACGCGATAAATCCATCCCGTTCCGCCCAGACCATGGCCACCAGATGTTGGATGATTTGGCGAAGGTAACCAACCCAGGTTACTCGGCAATTGGTAGGTTACGCGGTTTGGCCGAATTAAGGGGCTTAGAGATAGGCGTAACCGGCAACTACTAGTATAAAGATATCTACCTGTGTATTTCGCTAAAAACTATTAAGGCCGTTAAGCCTTCGATTTAATGAGCAGTACTGTTAGTACGCTCATTTTTGATTTTTTCCCTGTGCTGCATGCCCCATCTTGTCATTGCCTCTACCAATTCCTCAAGCGTTTGACTGTAGGGCAGAAGTTCATATTCAATTGTTACAGGATAACCTGATGTAACCTTCTTAATAATAAATCCATTAGCTTCCAGCTCTTTTAATTCGCTCGAAAGCACCCGTGCCGAAATTCCTGTAACTTGTTTCTGCAGCTCTGAGAACCTATTATTGCCCCGGGCCATAGCAATAATAATCATCAATTTCCATTTACCGCCAATTACATATAAGGCATCGCTTACAGCGAGCAAAACCTTTGTACACTCTTCGGTAAACCCTTTGCCTTCTCCAGGTATTAATTTCTTCGATTCCATTTTTACGTTTAAGTAACCTAGTAACCTTTAGGTAATCACTAACAAATTGTTAGCAAATATACTTTAATTTTGGTTAATAATAATCAATCAAATCGATAAAACTATGGCAACAAATAATGTAAAGAAAATGGCTACAACCGGCCTTACCGTTTTGGTAACAGTGATGGTTGGTATTAGTGGCTTAATGAAAGCAATTCATTTACCCTGGTCGGTGGAAGGTTTGGTAAAATTTAATTTGCCCAATTCAGCAACCTTTTTAGGTTTAATGGAAATGGCATTTATTCTATTATTCGCCTTTCCAAAAACAATGCATATCGGTTTTATTTTGATCAGTTGCTACCTATCAGGTGCAATGGCGACAGAATTATCACACGATGGTTCTATGCTCAATCCGGCTATTCCGCTCGCATTGATTTGGATAACGGCATTTCTGCGTGATAAATCCCTTTTCCTGGGCGTAGCAAGAGCATCATAATTAAGCAAAGAAATTAGCAAAACATACATATCCACAAATATTAATTTATCAATAACATCATGACATTAGAAATTTTAAAAACCAAAGAAGAACTGAGAGACTTAATAGATGCCTATGCATCATTAGGAGATGAGAAAAAAATCACTCAGATGGTAGGTGTTTTTACACCGGATGCTACCTATAGCGTATTTATGAACGGAACTTTTGTGGGAGACACGAAGGGAAGAGACAACCTGGAAAAAGAATTTATCGGACACGCTTCGATTGTAAAGACCTACTTCACCCTAAACGGACAGCATACGGTTAAAATTGATGGTGAAACTGCTACGGGAGTTTCGTTTACCCAGATCAAGATGATCAGAGCATCCGAAGGAAAGGATATCCTCTCAGATTATAGTGTAAGATATGATGACAATTATGTTTTCCAAGACGGAAAATGGTTTATCAAAGAACGTGTAGCACACTTCCTAATCGTAGAGGCTCGCACTTTGAGCAATTAGACCATACCATTTATAAAAGGCTTCAGTGTTCTCTGAAGCCTTTATAGTTTCTACTAATATCACTTTCCTAACCTGTTTCTTATTGTTGACCAATTTTGGAAGTAATTTTTTTCTCTAGCATAGGCCAAACTTGGCCCGCCAAGTTGGTGTTAATTAATTATTAAATTTTTTCCAGTCTGTCGCGCAAAGCCAATTATCTGCGTTTCTTTATCAAATAAAAAACGCTCATGAACTCAAAACTTACCATTTACGCACTATTCGCAATCACGCTCTTCGCCCTAGCCTGTAAGAAAGTTCCCAAAGGTGTCCAAACCAAAGTATCTGGTTACGTAACCGATACCGCCAAAAACAAACGTATTGGTGGCGCAAAAATCGCCATACTTGGCTGCAAAATCCACCCATTTGCCGGAGGGGAAATATGCAGTGATCAGGTTGCTTTAACAAGTGCTGGAAGCGACGGAAATTTTCAGCTCAACTTTACCGCCAACGGAAGATATTCAGGCTACGAGCTTCAGCTTCTTCAAACAGATGACTATAAATCAGCCTTCGGATATTTCAGTTACCCATTAATTACCGGAAAAGATAATCAAATCATCGTCAAAGCGACAGAGTTCAATAACCTTAAATTTCATCTAAAAATAGATAAAACAACCGCAGACAGCCTAAGCGTCGTGGTAAATTCCAAAAAGCAAAAGCTCCCGGCAAAACCTCTAGATACTATCCTGGAATTCAGGATCGAGCCCGGGCAGGACAATTATATTCGATTTTTTGCTCATTATCCCGGCTACAAAACCAGAGGCATTTATAAAATTATCAAATTTGGAACTGATGCAACTGTCAACTACGAACTACTTGTCCCAAATACCGACGATTTACCAAATAATTAAAACTTTTCCCAACAATGTTTAATTTTGTGGCTTTACATACGCTCATCTCATGAAGAAAACCACATTTATTTTGCTGCTTTTAACGTTAGGTTACATTAAAAGCTTTGGCCAGAACAATTATTCAATTTTCAACCTTAACCAAACCCATGCCCAGTTTAAAAACCTGAAGGGAAAAGTTAAGGTGATAAGAGATTACCGCTACAAAAACACCAGCCCAGAAAGAGGCGATACGCTAGACAGGCCGGGCAAGCTGGATATGTATTTTGTTACCGAGTACAATCGGGAAGGGAACATGATTAGCTATACGCAGTACCGGGTTAATGGCAGTATTGCCAGTAGAAAAGATTATAGTTACGACAAGTTGGGACGGCTTACGCAAGTAATCGACAATACGCCCAATGAGAAAAACTCTTCGATATACAGAATGATCATTAGCTATGATAGCAAAGGAAAAATGGTAAAAGAAACAGCTTCTTCTTTCAGTGGCGCGGTGAGTTCGATAAAGACCTTTGGCTATGATACCAAGGGCAGACTGGTTAATTACAATATCCTCTTTCCCTACAGTCAAGAACGGTGGACGAACAGCCTTCAGTACGATACCAAAGGAAGGGTGGTAAGAAATGAATCCCGGATGAAGAATAGCTACCATATTTCGGAAAGGAAGCTTGATGATAAAACCGGTTTACCCGAGCAGGAAATCGGTTTTGAGAAAGGGATAAAGAGCAGTACAACAGATTATACCTATGATCCATTTGGGAATATGCTCTCGCAACGATATTCTTATCATGGAGATGGCGGCAACGGAGGTAGGGAGCAGTACCGTTATGAGTACGATACCAAACAGAACTGGGTAATCAAAAGATCTGACTTTTACGACAGCGACGATTATCACAGCCAGGCCTTTGAAAGACGGGAAATTGTTTATTATTAGCTTTGCACTGGCCAATCAGAGCTTGTGCCACAGTTACTGCCAGGAAACATTTATCTTTGGTTATTACGCAAAGCAGGCTGCGTAATGGTGGTGAGCGACTGGTGCCTTAATCACTATTCCGCTCTCAACTGTGCTCAAATTTCCCCACATGGACCAGCCGAGCATTCCCTGATTACCCTCGGTTTTTGCAATTGGCCGAGTGCTGATCATTGCTATTGCTGCTTGATGACTCAATTTTTAGTTATCTATTGGCAAACACATTTTACTGATGTAGACAAAGAGGATGAATGCAAGCCCATATTTATTTTTTGTGTAAAAAACAGATTGGTTTTTGGCGAAGATTTTTAACACTTTTTTTGGCTTAAAACTGTTTAGTTATTACAACAAAAATAAATAATTATGAATACAAAAGAAGTTGCGGAAAAACTGGTTCAGTTGTGCCGCGAAAACAAACACGAGCAAGCTATTGATGAGCTATACAGCGATGATGTGGTGAGCCGTGAGCCTAAAGGTTCGCCGATGGAATTTACCGAAGGTAAAGCCGCAGTTAAGGGTAAAACTGTACAATGGGAAGAAAGTGTTGCCGAAATACACAGTTCGGAGCTGTCAGAGCCGATTGTAGCAGATAACCATTTTGCTGTAGTAATGGATATTGATGCCACCTACAAAGAACATGGCCGTATGAAAATGAGCGAGATCTGCGTATACGAAGTAAAAGATGGAAAAATTATCGCAGATAATTTTTTTTACAGGATGAACGGCTAAAAGAAAAGCCATGGGTTCATGGCTTTTCTTAGGATTTCGATAATGCTTTTTTCGAGTTATTTTTATTAGCAAACTTAACCTTCCTGAATTTCGGGTTCTACCAGTTTGATCAGTTTTTCTAATGATTCCTGCCAGCCCAGATAACAGCCTTCTACAGGTATGGCATCTGGAATCCCTTCTTGTGTTACTTTTAATTCGGTACCTACCAATGTTTTACGGATCGAAACCGAAGTGGTCATGGTGCCGGGCAAATTAGGATCATCAAACTGATCTGTATATTTTAAGAATTCGTTGGGCTGTAAAGCTAAAAAAGTACCGCTCCACGAATGGCTATTGCCTGTTGTAAAGTTTTGGAACGACATTTTATAGCTGCTGCCCACTGCGGCATTTCTTTGATGAACCGTACAAAGGTATCCATAAGGTGGCAACCATGCCGCAATTGCTGTATTATCGGTAAAGGCACGGTATATCTTTTCGGGCGATGCCTTAATCACCCTGTGCAATGAAACCATGTTGTTTGACATAAAATAGATTTTTGTGATCCTACTCGTGTGGCTTTTCGTTTCGCCCGTTTATTTAAGTGGTTGCTGCTCCACATCTGCTTTAACAAATTTGCTGGTAAAAAAGCAAATTAGATAGGGGCAAAAACGACTTTATTGGGGGTTGGTTACGCTCAATAAAGGGCAGCGCTTATTATTTTTATCTTCAGATCCACATCCTAACACAAACACATTAACATTCAAGGCAGATTGCGATGATCAAAAAATGAACAACAAATTAAAAGATTGGTGTAAAGCACCTAAGCTTTTTACAGAAAATTAACGATTACTTCCTTTTACCATTCCGCTTCTGATTCTGCTCATGGTTTCGAGCCGCATGCCCAAAAACGAAGCAATATATTTTAGCGGAACCCGGTCTGCCAGGTAGCCATAGGTTTTTAAAAAACGTTCGTAACGTTTCTTTGCTGTGGGCAACCGGCTTATAAATGCACGTTCGGATGCGCTGCGGTAATAAATTTCGGTCATTTTACGGCCAACGTAATTGGCTATGGCAAAATTGTCGTAAAGAAACCTCGACATGGAATGGGGTATGGCAATGGCTACAACGGGGTCGATAGATTCGATATACTCATCCGATCCCTCTTCGGTCCACAAATTTCTGATGGTTCCGGCAAGTTCATTCTCAATCGCTATCCATGTGGTAATTTTCTGTCCCCCCAACTTGATATAACCATGCACCGAACCCTGCAGAATTAAATAAATGTAGCGGTTTTTCTTTAAAGGAGAGGCGATATGTTTGTTTTTGGCAAAACTTACCGGAAAGGTATGCTCATTGATAATTTTTTCAATAGCATCATTAAGAGGGTGGAAAGCTTTAAATACCTGAATTAGGGGTGAAGCTCCCCCAAAATTGTCCCATTTTCGATCGCCTAGTTCGTTTTTTAAATTCATTGAAGCTCAAATTTCGACAAACCATTTAATTAAAGCAAAAAGCTTATCGCTTTTAACGCTAAAAACTATAAATGGGTTTTAAAATTTTATCTTTTTGTTTGGTAGCGCTAAAATATCCGGTTAAATAAGTTTAAACCTTTGTAAATTGTCATTTAGCTCATATTTCAAGGCTTAAAACCTGCGATTTATAGGCTGCAGGTACAATGAGGCTTCTTAAAAATTGATGTACATTCAGTTTTTTGCTGAGTTTATAGAGCGCAAGAACCGGGATAATCAGTTTTCCTTTTCCCAATCGGAGCAGTTTATTTACTTTAAGGGGTACAATTTGGGCCTGTATTTTACGCATCAGTAAAAACCTCATCCAGCCCAGGTGCTTTTTATACTGTTTAAAAAGATCATGAGAAAAATGGCCATAAATTAAATTTTCCGCTAGCTGCTTTTCATGCATCAGTTGCCAGGCGCTAAAAGTAGTTGGAAGGCCAATAATGCCCATTCTTTCTCCAACGCGGTAAAAAGTAGTAAATATTTCTTCCTTCTCGGTAAAGGTTAGCGGCCTTTCCAATACCTCGAACGATCGGATAGAGTATTCAATAAGCATAAAAAGTACGTCGCGGTAGGCCCAATCGGGAATTTTAGTTCCCCTTGCTGTTTCTACATGCTTGTGTATCATGGTAATCTGATCAATTGCCTGGTGTGCTTTGGTGGTAGAAGAAAAAACAATCTGCTGGGCGTAGGCTACCGTAGAAAACAGCCTCCCCAATGGATCTTGTGGAAGCTTGCCGGTAAAATACAGCCAATCAACCGCTT
Source organism: Pedobacter sp. GSP4 (assembly GCF_051857575.1). Classification (NCBI taxonomy): domain Bacteria; kingdom Pseudomonadati; phylum Bacteroidota; class Sphingobacteriia; order Sphingobacteriales; family Sphingobacteriaceae; genus Pedobacter; species Pedobacter sp. GSP4. The sequence continues at coordinate 108,960 of NZ_JBPZIR010000007.1, forward strand.
TGTTTAAGCTAAACTCGGCAGCGGCACCTGCAAAGATGAAAAGTATTACATCTGTATTGCCCCATATTTTACGTACAACCGAATCTTCGTTTACAAAATACATGATTTTTGGTTTAGGGTATAAATTTCCATTTGCTTGATATTAATGTGGCAGCGCAGCAGTGGGATAATGCCTAAAACGCCAAAAGCACAATCTATACATCTCCAAAATAGAGGTATTTGGCGTATGTTTCCGGCAATTAAAGCCAATGGGATGATGCTTATACAGCAGATAATGCCAAACTCTACCACCCATTTATTTTTTATCGGATCTTTTAAGGGGCCTACAAATAAAATGGCCAGCATAAGGTGCGCAAAAGCCAGCAAATCGGTACCGTAGCTTAAAAAAGGATAATGGATGTTGGAGTTTTTAATGCCTTCATAAACCTTTAGCAACCAGTTCTGTAGCACAATAGGGAATGCTCCTGTGTGTTTAAGCAGGTAAGCAATTTCTGTTTCGAGCGGAAATGCCGTTAAGCCACTTAGCGCTAAACCAATAATAATGATCCAGATGCATATTTTAGTTTGGCTCCTTAATTTTTCGAACGGTTGTAGCATGGATTCTCGTGTAAGAAGTGTTTTTAAAAGTGCTTTGTAATTCAAAGTAAAGATTAAATTTTTAATATTCCAAAAAAATCGATACTTGTTGCTATATATCGAGCAATTCTTTGAGCAGCCATACAAACTGTTAAAGAAATATTATCTTTGCAATCGATTGTGATGGATACATATAGCTCATTTTCAGATAATGAATTAGCTTTCTTGCTAACTAAGAATGATGAGGCCGCATTTACCGAAATTTACAACCGGTTTTATGGTTTATTGTTTATCCATGCCCACAAACGCCTTAATAGCGAAGAGGAGGCTAAAGATCTCGTTCAACAGTTGTTCGAAACTTTATGGATTAAGCGCGGTCAGGTGTCTCCTGACGGAAATTTAGCGGCTTATCTGTATGCCGCTACAAGAAATAGGGTAATCGATATTTATGCACATCAAAAAGTAGAAAATAAATACATCGATTCGTTACAGGGTTATCTTAACCAAGAGCATGTTTTAACTGATTATTTGGTGCGCGAAAAAGAAATGGCTTCATTAATTGAACGCGAAATAGCTGCACTGCCTCCCAAAATGCGCGAAATTTTTCTGATGAGCCGGATGGAGAATAAAACACATAAAGAAATAGCAGCTTTGCTTGAAATTTCCGAATTAACAGTTAAAACCCAGGTAAAAAGAGCCCTTAAAATTTTAAGATCGCGTTTGGGACTGCTAGCTTACTTTGTTTTTATCTATAAAACTTATAATTGAGCTGTTATTTTTGAATTTCTTTGTCTTTTTCAGCCAAATTTAGTCCGGTTGAAATTATTTTTAGAAAAAAAATAACTTTGAGTACCCCCAAGGGATACACTTCGCCGTATACCTATTAATTAAGCCAAAAAGATTTCTGTTGAATGGAGAAAAATGCAAAAATATTGCTGGAAAAATACTTGTCTGGCAATTGTACGCCCGAAGAACTAGCAATTGTAGAGCAATGGTATTTACAGCTGCCGTTTAATGGTAATGCTCCAGGGCAACAGGCAATTGAAAACAGTAAGAACGAAGCCTGGCAAAGTATCCGCCAGCATCAGCATGCGGCAAAGCGTATTGTTTTGTTTAAGCGTATAGCTGTGGCAGCAAGTATTTTGATCTGCTTTAGCATTGGTTTTTATGTTTTTAACCAACAGCAAAAAGAACATTTGGTTGTTGGTAAAACACTAAGTGATGTTAAGCCAGGGCGCAACAGTGCGGTTTTAACATTGGCCGATGGCTCGGTGATCGATCTGGATAGTGCTAAAAACGGACAGATTGCCAACCAGAATGGAATAATTGTACGTAAGGCTGCCAATGGGCAGATTGAGTATATCATTCAGGATCAAGGAAGCAGCGCCAACCAGGCTGCCAGCGTAAACCTAATTTCGACACCTAGGGGCGGACAGTATCAGGTTAGCCTGCCCGATGGAACAAAAGTATGGCTAAATGCAGCTTCTACATTAAGATATCCATCCTCTTTTGCAAAAAATGAACGTAGGGTAGAGTTACAGGGCGAGGCTTATTTTGAAGTATCGAAAGATCAAAGCAGACCGTTTAGGGTAAGTACCAAGCAGCAAACGGTAGAAGTTTTGGGTACGCATTTCAATATTAATGCCTACAGCGATGAAGATTTTGTAAAAACTACACTTTTAGAAGGATCGGTAAATGTAACCAGCGCCACCAATAGCATAAAACTTAGCCCGGGCCAACAGGCACAGCTCAACTATGCCGATGCAAAACTGCGCCTCAATGCCAATGTAGACGTAGATAAAGAGATGGCCTGGAAAAACGATCTTTTTGCTTTTGACAATGATGACCTAAAAACCATTATGCGGCAAATATCGCGCTGGTACGATCTTGACATTGTTTATCAAGGCAAAATTACCGACGAAAAATATATAGGGGAAATCCCAAGAAACAGCAATTTATCCGAAGTATTCAAAATATTGGAACTTAACCACGTTCATATTGATGCAAAGGGTAAAGTACTTACTGTATCTGGCAGCAAAAACTAGATAGACCTTGCCCGTCTTAAAAAGGCAATAAACCGAACTATTAATCAACTATTAAACTAAACTGTATGATGAAAAAATTACCTGAAATCTAATTTCCTACCGCAAAAAAAACCGAAAGCGCAGCAACGCTTCCGGTAGAAATTTTGGACACAGCAGCTTGCTTTGAACCCAGCTGCTATTTATTAACCTCATTTTAAACAAAGGTATGAAATTAACTACCCTTTACAACCCCGTATGCACTATATGGAGGGTAAGGATTAAATTTTTATTGGTCATGAAATTGACTGCTATATTATTACTGGTCGGCACTTTACATATTTCGGCCGCTACTTTTTCCCAAACGGTAACCATATCCCGTAGAACAGCTCCGTTAAAAACCATTTTTAAAGAAATTAAAAAACAAACAGGTTATTTTTTCTTTTACAAAGGGCAGGTTTTACAGGGCAAGCCAGAGGTTACCGTCGAATTAAAAAATGCAACACTAACTGATGCGCTTAACATTTCGTTAAAAGGAATGGACTTAAACTACAACATTGTTAATAAAACAATTGTGATCAGTGATAAAGAAAACCTAGCTATCCCGGCAGCGGTTGTTTTAAGTAAAATTGAAATAAAAGGTAAAGTTGTTGATAAAGACAATGGTGAGAGCCTGCCTGGGGTTAACGTTTCTGTAAAAAACGGCGCAAGTATCGGTGTTACCAACGAAAAAGGCGAATTCAAGGTTACTGTTGATGAAGGTACCACGCTGGTATTCAGCTACGTGGGCTACGAAATACAGGAAGCAAAAGCCACAGGCGGTAAATTGCTTACCATAAAACTCGTTTCCAAACTCACGCAGATGAACGATGTGGTGGTAACGGGTTACCAGACCATTAAGAAAGATAACTATACCGGTAATGCCATTACTATATCCGGAGATCAGTTGCGGAGGGTAAATCCACAAAATTTACTGCAGAGTATCGGTACATTCGATCCTTCCTTTAAACTCATAGATAACAATCTTGCCGGCTCCAATCCCAATAGGATTCCATCTATCAACGTAAGGGGCGCATCTGCACTGCCAAGCGGCGATGGGCAGGTATTAAGAAGGGATGAAATTTTGGGAACGGTAAATATGCCTGTTTTTATGCTCGATGGATACGAAGTAAGTGTGCAGAAAGTATTTGATTTAGATATAAGTAGGATTGCTTCCGTTACTTCCTTAAAAGATGCTGCGGCAACGGCCATTTACGGTTCGCGTGCGGCCAATGGTGTAATTGTAATTACCACTAAAACACCAAAAGAAGGTAAATTAAGGGTAGAATATAATTACGAACTGAACCTTACTGCTGCAGACCTAAGCGATTATCAGGTTTTAGATGCAGCCGAAAAGCTTGATTACGAAGTATTGGCAGGATTATACAGCTCGGCAAAACAGCAGGTACCTCAAGATCAGCTCGATGAAATTTATTACCACAAAAAAGCAAATGTTGTGGGTGGTGTTAACAGTTACTGGCTATCGCAGCCATTGCGTAACACCATTGGCCATAAGCATGGTGTAAATCTTGATGGCGGATCGGAAGCCTTTAGGTATAATGTAAACCTCCGCTACCAAACAAGACCTGGGGCCATGAAAGGATCAGAAAGGGACCAGTATTCGGGTGGCATGAGTTTTCAGTATAACGTAAAGAAACTTCAGTTCAGAAACGAATTATCCATCACCCAGGTGGGTGCTACCGAATCTCCATATGGCGATTTTTCCAATTACGTGCGGATGAACCCTTATTATCCATTACAGGATGCCAATGGTATGGCGATGCGGATCTCGGATGTATATGAAAAGCAGGACAGATCTAAAGAATATGTTTTTAACCCACTGTTTGATGCCAATTTAAGCAGTTTCAATAAATCTAAATACACCGAAATTATCGATAACCTTTCTGCAGATTTAGAGGTAGCAAAAAACCTTAGGCTTAGGGCCCAGATGAGTGTTACCACCAGATCGAATTCGGATGATATATTTACATCTCCCTTGGCCAACAAATATTACCTGTACACCACAGATAAGATAGACGAAAAGGGCGAATACACCAATAGGGAAATGAAAGAAACCTACTGGGACAGCAATATCAGGTTAACCTGGCTGAAGCAGATTGGCGACAACTCTTTTAACGCATTGATTGGTGTTAATGCCCGTACCGAGCTGCGCGATCAGAAAGAATTTACCGCTATCGGATTTGCAAACGACCGCTTTACCAGCATTGGTTTTGCCAAGGGCTATGCCGAAGATGGAAAACCGCTGAGCAAGCTCGAAAGGGCAAGGCTTTTTGGCTCTTTCATTACCATGAACTACGCGTACAAAAACCGTTACCTAATGGATGGAACCATTCGTATTGATGGCTCTTCAAAATTTGGGGTAAACAATAAACTGGCTCCTTTTTGGTCGTTCGGATTGGGATGGAATGTACACCAGGAAGAATTTCTGCGCGATAATAGCGTAATCAGCCAGCTGAGGATCAAGGCTTCTACAGGACTTACAGGTTCGGTAGAGTTCGATCCATATTTATCCAAAACCATTTATAAGTATAATACCGGAAACTGGTATTCATCGGGTATTGGTGCCAGTGTAAACAGTTACGGAAATGAAAACCTGGGCTGGCAAAAAACCAGGATGACAGATATCGGTATCGACATCGGCCTGTTTAAAGACCGTATTTTGATTACACCGAGGATATACAAGAAGTTTACCAAAGATATTTTGGCCGATATTACCTTACCTCCATCAACAGGCTTTTTATCCTACAAAGAAAACCTTGGCGATATGGAGAACAAAGGGGCCGAGCTGGGGATAATTGTGGATGCGGTAAGAAGCAAAGACTGGTCGGTAAACCTGAACGCCAGTTTGGTTTCCAACAAAAACAAAGTAGTCAGAATTTCAAATGCATTAAAGAAATACAACGATAGGGCCGACGAACTACAATCGGTAAAACCGGGCGATGGTGGTTACCGCGGTATCCCGTTGCTAAGGTTTAGCGAAGGGCAGCCTTTTAATGCCATTTATGGTGTACGCTCGTTGGGCATAGATCCGGAAAATGGACGTGAGCTATACCTTAAAAAAGATGGTACGCTTACCTACGATTACGATAAGCGCGATTATGTGGTAATTGGCGATCCCAATCCAAAAGTAAGCGGCTATTTCGGCGGAACGTTTAATTACAAAAGGTTTAGCCTTTATGTACAGTTTCAAACCTATTTCGGGGGCGATAAATATAACCTAACCTTGGTAGAGCGTGTTGAGAATGCCGATCCAAGGTATAACGTTGATAAGCGCGTGTTTGAAGAAAAATGGAAACAGTCTGGCGATCTTTCCTTTTATAAAAACATAGCCGATAATGGCGAAACTGATGTAAGCTCGAGGTTTATACAGCCCGATAATCTGATCAACCTCCAGTCAGTTAACTTTTCTTATGATTTGGATAAAAAAATGGCCGCGCGATTAGCCATGGCGAGCCTTATGTTTCAGGTAACCGCCAATGACGTGGTGCGTTGGTCGTCAGTGAAAGAAGAAAGGGGTATTAATTACCCATTTACCAGGAGTTTAACCTTTACTGTTAGAGCAGCATTTTAAGCTATTAGTTAACAGATTTAAAATATAAAAACATGAAAATTAGATTGTTAATCTGCCTCATCATTACAACAGGATTGTTTAGTTCCTGCAAAAAATGGCTGGAAGTAGAGCCTGAGTCGGAAATAGCTGCCCCAATTTTATTCAGCACCGAAAATGGCTTTATGGAAGCGATAAACGGCATATATAACCGCAGTACAGAATCAGATCTGTACGGTAAAGAACTTACCTTCGGTACAACAGAAGTGCTGGCCCAAAATTTTTCGATGCGTGATGACGGACAGGATTACAGGCAAACCTCGTTGTACAATTACAAACATGGCGAGTTTATCAAGCGGAAAGATAAAATATGGGCCGGTTTATACAATGCAATTGTAAACTGTAACCTGATCCTCGAAAATGTGGATGCAAAAAAGAACATTTTTACGGGTAACAATTATGCCATCGTAAAAGGCGAGGCATTGGCCTTAAGGGCTTATCTGCACTTCGATCTGTTGCGTTTATTTGCTCCTTCTTACCTGCGGAACCCTGCTGCAAAAGCAATTCCTTATGCAAACAGGTACACCAAAGAAATTACTCCGGTTTCTACCGTGGCCGAAACCATCGATCTCATTACCAAAGATCTGGAAGAATCGAAACAACTGCTGCTTGCCGATCCGATCAGGAGTGCAGGCTACCTTGTAAATTATCCATTGGTTACCGATTCGCTTAAAAATACAGAAGAGAAAAACCCAAGTTTATTTTTGCAGAACAGAAGGCACCGTCTTAATTATTATGCCGTTTGCGGAACCCTCGCCAGGGTTTACCTTTATAAAAACGATAAGGTTAAGGCCTTGCTTAATGCAAAAGAGGTAATCGACTCCAAAAAATTCCCATGGACGGCAAAAAGTGATTTTGAGGCTTTCGAAGATGCCAAGAAAGACCGTATCCTTTACAAAGAGCTTGTTTTTGGATGGTACATTCCGGGGGCTGCAAAAGAAATCAAAGATAACTGGTTTCAGAGCGGTACCAGGGGTTTTTACCTGATTGAGGATGCCGCGGATTACATTTACGAAAAGGCAACGGCCGGAGCAAGCGATTCGCGGTATAAATACTGGCTATCCGCTACATCGAACCAATCGTCGAGATCGTACGATATTGTTAAATACCGCAGAAACCCCTTAAGTTCCGAGGCAAATGCCAATTTACATTATCTCATGGCACCGGCCATCAGGCTTAGCGAAATGTATTACATCGCCGCCGAGTGTTCGTACGCCAGCAATCCAGCAACCGCAGTAAATTACCTTAAACAGGTGCGCGAGGCAAGGCAGATAGGCGATCCTTTAGCGATAAACAGCGAAGAAGATTTAGTAAAAGAACTGCTTAAAGATGCCCGTAAAGAATGGTTGGCAGAAGGGCAGCTGTTTTATATGTACAAACGCCTTAACAGGGGGATAGTGGGGCAAACCGGTGTAATTATTCCGCCTTCTGATAATATTTTTGTACTTCCGCTGCCTAACGATGAGGTGGTGTATGGCGGCAGATAAACATTAGAAATTTTATTGATAGAAAGTTATGAAAATATATATATTAATATTCGCAATCATATGCCTCGCTTCTTGCAAAAAAGCAGAAGAGATGCGTTTTGATCACAGTGCCAATGTTTATTTCGACATTTATAACGGTGATAAGGACAGTATAGTAAGAACCTTTGCCTATAATCCTACATTGGCTCAGGATACCGTATGGCTACCCGTACGCTTATCAGGCATCAGAACAGATGCAGACCGGAAATTTAGTGCAAAAGTAGATGTTGATTCTTCTACAGCAAAGCCCGGCATCCATTACGAAGCCTTAAAAACACAATATTCAATCCTGCCCAATAAGGGGATAGGATATCTTCCTGTGGTGATTTATAACAAGGATAAGGAACTCGAGAACAGATCGGTTTCTATACTGATCAAATTAACCGGTACATCAGATCTGGGTATTGAAAATCCTTATATGATCAGGGCAAAGGTGGTATTCTCATCCAAACTCGAAAAACCAAGTTGGTGGGATACCTGGCCGCTTCCGCCGTATTCGCGCACCAAGCACGAGCTGTTTATCCTGGTAACCGGACAAACCTCGCTTACTACCGACGGATTGGATGCCCCTAAAAACCTGTACTATATAGGATTATTAACCACCATGTTAAATAATCCATTTAACTGGGTAGCCAAAAATCAGGCAAAAGGTTACGTAATTGAAGAGGTTACTGCCGGTAATACCGATAGCTATTATTTCTACAATACAAAAAATCCGGCAAAGAAAACACTCTTACGGAAAAATATGCAGAATGGTAAATATTACTTTATAGATGAAAATGGAAATGAGGTTATTTAAACATAAGAACATGGATATTAAAAGAATAATCCTTTTGATAACTGCTGTGGTTGCACTTGCCGCATGCCATAAAGATCTGGGCAATTATGATATCACGATGCCCATCGAACCAAAGGTGTTAAGCCTCGATTCGGTTTATACCGCCAGTGTAGGCGACAGTTTGATCATTAAACCCAAAATAGAAAGTGCCGACGCGGCCAATATCGAACTTCAATGGCGCATTACCGTAATAGAAGGGAACGATGTTAATTATACCGGCCCGGCCCTGAGGATCATATTCGGATTGCAGTCTAAAAGATACCCTGCACGCCTAACCGTTTACAATAAAGCCAATGGGATGAAATATTTCCATAAGTTTTATATCGATGGCGGAACTGAATTTGCCAGTGGTACAACGGTATTGAGCGTAGAAAACGGAACCACACAGTTTTCATTTGTAAAACCCGATGGAAGCGTACAGGCACGTTTGTACAAGGTAATGCAGGGAAAAGATCTACCTGCAAACCCTCGAAACTTATTTCTGCTTAGAAATACATTTACCGGTGGTACATTATTGGGTTATTGGATTATTACAAAAAACGGCGGCATTAGGCTCGATCCGAATACCATGCAGGAAGATCCAAAATATCCGAACACACTAAAAGATAATTTCTTTACCACGCCTGATGGGCTTGAAGTTGGTTCGCTAATTTCCCATCCGCAGGGTGTAATGATGGGCGTTGTTAACGGTAAATTTTACGGCGGTACCACCAGCACCTGGGATCAGGCAGCCACCTATGGTATGTTTGGTTTACCTGCAGATGGTGATTACGAACTTGCCCCATCTTTTGTGATGAGCTTTACCCAATCGGCTACCTATTTTATCGGTTTCGATAAAAACAGAAAACAGTTTGTACGGATTAACCTTTACGGAGCACCGGTTTATTTTGGTACACAATATTCAGTTACCACGGTAAGTGCTTTTGATCCGCTAAACGTAGGGATGGATCTTGTTCATTTAGAGCAGCTTAATAACGCCGATTGTTTTGCCTATTGCAAAGGCGCTGATGGAAAAATTTATGAATTGAAGTTCAATGTTCAGTTTAACGGTCCATTTACCTTTACGCCGCAACACAAAAGGCTTTTTGTACGCCAGGAGCTGATTAACGAAAGTACAAAATGGAGCGGTGCCAAAAATGGGGTAATTTATATTGCCAACGCTGGTAAAGTTTACCGTTACAACCCTGTAAATGAAGAATTGAGAGAACTGGCCACCAGTTTTAGCGGGAAAAACATTACGATGTTAAAACTTTCCGATGATGAAGAAACGCTGATGGTAGGAACTGAACAGACCATTTCTTTCCTGAATATAGCAACCGGGGTTAATGGCGTGCTCCTAAAAAAGATTGAGGGGATTCCAGGCAGTCCAGTAGATATGGCCATTAGAAAATAGTGTTTTTCCGTGGCCGGGAAGATTCAAAATCGCGGCCACGGAAAGTAAATAATTAAAAAAATAAACAGATGAAAATTATAAAGTTAGCGGCATTGGCCCTTCTATTACCGGTTTTAACCTGGGCGCAGGTACCAAATTTTAGTTTATCGGGCAAAATAGGCACATTGAATGCGCCAGCTAAGGCCTATATCGATTATATGGACAATGGTGTAAGCCATGAAGATTCTACGGTGCTGGTAAACGGTGCATTCCGTTTTACCGGAAATGTATCGGGCATTGCTTATGCCCGTATGGCACTCGATCATACTGGTGGCGGTAAGCAGCGCGCGGTTTATACCGGAGATGTAATTTATTTTTACTTCGGTAAAGAGCAGGTTTTAATCAGCTCAAAAGATTCACTGGAAAACGCAAGTTTTAGCGGATCAAAAGTGTACAACGAATATGTGGCCTACAATAAGGTTATTGGTGGTACCATAATGTCATTAACCAAGGCCGTAAATGCCGATTTTAACAGCGGAACACCCGAGCAGCAAAAAGATCCTGCCTATATGAAAGCGGTTGATACCAGGTATAGGAACAAAGTAAAAGCGAGGGAAGAAAAGCAGTTCCAGTTTGCCAAAGATCATCCGAACTCGTTTTTTGGCCTGGTGGCTTTATCCGAATCATCAGGAGCCAAAGTTGATGTAGCCAAAGTAGAACCCGTATTTAAAGCCTTGAGCAAAGCGCTCCGCGAAACCGATTTAGGTAAAGAGCTTGAACAGCGAATTGCCGCAAACAGTGCCACAGCCATTGGTGCAAAAGCACCTTTATTTACGCAAAATGATGTGGTTGGCAAACCTATTTCGTTGGAGAGCTTAAAAGGTAAGGTTGTATTGGTAGAGTTTTGGGCGAGCTGGTGTTCGCCTTGCCGCGCAGAAAACCCTAACCTGGTAAAAGAGTACAACCTGTATAAAGATAAAGGCTTCGAAATTTTATCGGTTTCGTTGGATAATGTAAAAGAAAACTGGTTAAAAGCCATAGAAACGGATGGTTTACCTTGGTTGCACGTATCAGATTTAAAAGGCTGGAACAACGAAGTTGGCCGTTTATATGGTGTACGGGCCGTGCCGGCAAGCTTTTTAGTAGATAAAGACGGGAAAATTATTGCCAATGGATTAAGGGGTGAGCCTTTGAACAAAAAACTGGCAGAAATTTTTAATTAAAAAGAAACAAATAAATCAACGCTTGGCATGCCGGATCGATCTGGCATGCCTTTTTAATGTAACCCATTTTCAATACACAAAAATTATGAATAGATACTTGAGGGTATCCGTATTAATTGCTGTTTTATGCTTTACCAAGGCTATTGCACAAGAAAAAGCCATAAACAAGTTAGAAACTATCATTTCTGCTGGGGTTAAAAAAGCCTATCCTGCAAGCGTGAGGATGTGGGGTTTTGATACCACAAGGAACGAGCGTACTTCGGCCCAGTTTAGTGGTGTGGTGGTGAGTGCCGATGGCTATATTTTAACAGCCGCCCATACAACACAGCCGGGCAAAAACTATCAGGTATTTTTCCCTGATGGGCAAACCTGCATTGCCGAGGCATTAGGCAAAATTGAAGTGAAGGAAACACCCGGTGCACCCGATGTTGGACTGATGAAAATTTTAACCAAGGGCAATTGGCCTTTTGCCGAAATGGGCTACGCACACAGTTTGGTTAAAAATGAAATGTGCCTGAGTATTTCCTATCCCGAAACGTTAAACCAAACCTTACCAACCATTAGGCTCGGTAAAATTGCTGCAGTAAAAAATGAATATGGCTTTATCCAATCAACCTGTAAAATGGAACCAGGCGATTCTGGAGGACCATTATTCGATTATTTTGGTAGGGTAATTGGCCTGCACAGTGCCATTGATGTAGCAGAGGATATGAATTTTGAGATCCCGGTTGATTTGTACCGGAAATATTGGACCGCCTTAAAGACCGAAAAAGTTTACACGGCTTTGCCCCAACAAACTGATGCGGTAAATGAGGATAGTTTCGCTGATCAGATCAAGAAAGATGTACTGAGCGGAAAAGTTGATTTTGAGAAAGTAAAATTTGCCCCAAAATTTAAGCATACCGGTTTTTTGATCAGCAGCTTGATAAACGGAGTAGCCAAAACTGTAAATGCTACACTATTTAACCAGGTTGATGCGAAAGGTCAGAAAAAACAGTTTTTGGTCAGTAAAAATTCCATGATTGGGAACGAGATTAACTTAAGTGTTGATGGTAAAACAGTTGCAGCCAAAGTAATTGCCCGCGATAAGGAAAACGATCTGATCCTTTTACAGGCAGCTATTGAAATTAAAGGCGGAATACCTTTAGCAAGCTTGAAGCAGATGGTGATTGAGCATAACGATCCAAAAATACTTTTCACCTTAAAACAGGATGGAACTTACCTGCAAAGTATTTTAAGCAGTGGTAAATTGAGCCTGCCAAAAGTATCAAGTATGCCGTATTTTGGGGCCATGGTAGTGTATAACGCGAGTCCGGTATTATTTTCATTGATAAAACCAGGTAGCCCTGCTCAAACAGCCGGAATACAGGTGGGCGATGAACTGGTGAGCATTGATGGCCAGCCCATAACTAATGCTGCTGATTATGGTCCATTTATGACTAAATACTGGCCTGATGATGAAGTGAATATCAGCTGGAAAAGCGCGGGAAAGCTTTTCTCTAAAAACATTAAACTGGGTGGGGTGGCACAAGGGGCTTCCAACCATCCAGCAGAAAAATTTGCAGGTGGTAAATCGGCCAGAAGAGATGGCTTTAGTACTGTTTATGCACATGATCTGGCTTTAACCCCTGATTTGGCAGGCACCGCAGTGTTTAATGGCAAAGGAGATTTTTACGGGCTTAATATTGCCCGCTTTAGTAGAACTGCTGCTTTTTTTATCCCAGCTGATCTAGTTTATGCCTTTGTAATGAAATATTAACCAAGCGATTTTCCCAGTTAAGCTGTGTTATAAGCTTGAAATCTCACTCAAATTATCAAATTCTGCTTCCCGGTTGTTCATCGGGAGGCTAACATTGAATATTGATTTTTTTTAATTAATTATTCCTTGGGATGAGAACTTTATTTATAACAGATTTGCTTCATCAGAAATGTTTTGTATTCTTTTTTATGCCTGTATCTAATAAAAAATTGGAATATTGATCTAAAATTTTACTTTTGAAAAGTATGTCGAAGAAGTTTATCGTGCCCGACAAGAAATAAACTTCTTTTATACCCTCAGATTTGTGCATCCTAATGATGATGAACGTAAGGATCAGTAGCCGCTGTTGATCACTTATTTTCAGATGGGGTAGCATATGTATCGTTAAAATAACCAAATAGGGCAGATCCACTCACTATGGACAAAAAAAATATTTTGGGAGAACACATTTCCGTACATAGTTTGTGGTGGGAGGCCATGTGCCTTGGCGAAAAAGATGCCTTTCTGAATTTATATAAAAGTCTTTACCGTAGTTTAGCTGGCTTTGGCCTTCGTGTACATAATGATGCAGATATAGTTACTGATGTTTTAAATCAGGTTTTTCTGGAGATTTGGGAAAAACGCGATTCCCTGCCAAGGGTCGATCAGGTAGAATCTTATCTCCGTACCATACTGAAGCGTAAAATTTTAAAACGCATTGCACACGAGCAACGCTTAAATAAAGCTATTTCGGTAATGGTAACTGAGGATGAAGCATTGCTTGAAATGCCTTATGAAGAATTAATCGTAAAAATCCAATCAGATGAACTTGTTAAAAACAGTTTGTTTGCTGCACTCCAAAAACTAAGCCCTCAACAACGAAAATTAATTCAATTGCGGTTTTATGATGGATTAAGTTATGAAGATGTGGCTAAGAGAACACAATTAACCGTTAGAACAGCCTATAATACCATTTATAGTGCTTTGAAATTTTTGCGCACCCAGCTTAAATTTTAGCTTTCCTAAGCCATTAAGGCCCCATTTGTAAAATAAATTCAAAAAAAATAAAAAATACTTGGTAAAAAAAACATCTTTCGTGCACTGGTATTAAAAAGCCTGTTCAATGGTTGATGAATATAATTACCCTGAAGATTTTTTAATGGATGATACCTTCAAGCAATATTGTGAGGGTAGCAATGAAAAATGTGTGGTTTTCTGGGAAAAATGGATAGCCGAACATCCTGAAAAACGTAAAACAGTATACGCAGCCAAAAAATTATACCAGCTTTTAAGTGGTAATTTAAAGCCTGTTAATCAGCAGGTCGAGTATTTAAACCGTCATTTAAACCCTGAAATCAAACCTAAGCGATTCAGGACTGTACATTACGCCATCGCCGCGTCTATTTTGTTGCTGTTGTTTGCCGGCTTAATGTATACGCTTTACCAACGTCAGGGCAACATGCTGCCTTATGCCAAAAAAATTGTAGCCAAAAGAGGGGAGAAGAAGAAAATTACCTTATCCGATGGTACTTTGGTATACCTAAATGCCGATAGTAAAATTGAGCTTGGAGATGATTTCAATCAAAAAGAAAGAAGTGTAAAGTTAAGCGGCGAAGCATATTTTGATGTAAAACACGATGCCTCCAAACCTTTCTTCGTGCAGACCAAGGATTTTAAAATCAGTGTTTTAGGTACAGCTTTCAATGTAAAGAGCTATACCAATGAGGATGAATCGGCGGCAACCCTGGTACGGGGAACCATTAAACTCGAAGACAATACTGGCTTAAATAAAAATACCGTCATTCTTAAAGCTGGTCAGAAAATTACTTACCATTTGCTAAAAGCGCTAACAAATCCGCGCCTTCCGGCAATGGATGCTGCAGAAAGACTGCCAAAAATTGAAGTTAATAACCTTACACTACTCAATAAGGAGGTGGTAGAATCGGCATGGACCAATAACAACCTCATTTTTGCAAACGATAATTTTGGAGATATTAAAGCACGCTTGGAGCGCTGGTTTAATGTTACCATCGAGTTTGAAGATAAAGAGCTGGCCGGATATACTTACACCGGACACTTTGAAAACGAGGATCTGATAACTATTCTGAATACCCTAAAAAAAGTGAAACGGTTTAATTTTAAACAGAAAGGAGAGCACATAACCATAACCAAATAAACAAACTAACCAAAATAAACCTGTATCAAAAAGAAAAAGGGGAAGTGCTCGAACACATTCCCCAATGATTTTTTTTGATCTTTTTTCTAATCTGGGGTTCCTCACTGGAAATGCGTAGCCCCAAATAAACCAATCAAAAACCAAAAATATGATTAAAATTTACATTAGTCAAGCCTCGCCATGGCTCAGGCTGCTTTCCAAAGTCATTATTCAAATGAAGATTGCATTTTTACTAGTCTTTATTACCTGCCTGAATGTTTCTGCAAAGGTTTTTTCGCAAGAGAAACTTACGCTCGACCTTAAAAATATTAAGCTCGAAAAGGCCCTGCAAACCATTGAAAAACAAAGCTCTTACCGTTTTGTATATAGCCCAACAGAGGGACCTTTCAATAAGGTAATCAGTATCAAAACCAACCAGGCATCGCTAGAAGAAGTGATGCGCAGCTTACTCTCTGGTACTTCCCTGAGCTTTACAGTGCAACAGCATAACCTCATTACCATTTTGAAAGCCGAAATGACCAATCAGGATGTTGTAGTAAAAGGTGTGGTTAAAGATAGTACAGGCCTTGGGCTGCCTGGGGTTACCATCACCGTAAAAGGGATAAAAGGAATAGGTACCTCTACCGATGGTGATGGTAAATTTAGCATCAAAGTACCAAACAGCTCCATCCTTGTTTTTTCTGCCATTGGTTTTACAACTGTAGAAGAGCCTGCATCAGGTTCAATGAATATAGTGATGAAAGCGCTAAGCAATAATCTGGATGAGGTAGTTGTACAGGCCTATGGTACCACCACAAAGCGTAAAACAACCAGCTCTATTAGTACTTTAGATATGACCACTATAGCATCTATACCTGTTCAGTCTATTAATGATGGGGTAGCTGGTCGTTTGCCAGGCATTACTGTAACTGCTACCAATGGTGCCCCTGGCTCAAAAAGTTCAATTTCAATACGTGGAGGAGGTACGCCTTTGTTTGTAATTGATAATGTAATCCGCTCAGAAAGTGATTTTGCAAATCTGAACCCAAATGATATTGAAGATTATTCACTGCTAAAAGATGCAGCCGCTACAGCGCTATATGGCGTTTCTGCTTCTAATGGTGTTTTGTTGGTTACTACCAAACGCGGCAAAGAAGGTAAAACGAGTATCAACTATGCCTATAACCAAATATTTTCTCAACCAACTTTGTTCCCTGACAGATTAAGTTCTTTCGAGCAGCAATCAGCGCTTAACAGGTTATTTGTTTATGAAGGAAAGCCGGCCCCAATTGCGCCACAGGATTTAGAAAAATATCGTGATGGCGCTGATCCGCTAAGGTTTCCAAATACAGATTGGCAGGATTTGACCATGAAAAACTTTTCTCCAGAAATGCGTCACGACCTTTCCATGTCAGCAGGAACCAAGTTATTAAGTTATTATGCATCTCTGTCTTACTATAATCAGGGTACAATACTTAAAACCGATAAAAACAGCAATAAGCGAACAACTTACAGGCTTAACGCAACAAGCGATTTTGAAAAGGCAAACTTGAAAGTTAATGTAGGCTTGGATGGGTTTATTGAAAAAAATATAGTGCCAGTAGCGGGTTATGCAGGTATTTACAGCCATATACAAGATAGGCTATCGTACGAACTGGCTAAAAACGAATTTGGATTGCCAACCCCTATCCCTGATAACCCAGTTCGGGAGCTTGATCCACTTTCAGGCTATAATAAAGGGGCTGGAAATGTATTAAACGCAAATTTAAGTTTAGCGTATAGCGCACATTTTTTGAAAGGATTAAAATTTAAAATAAATGGCGTATATAATACTTACAATACACAAGGTAAAGTGTGGAATTTTTTAGCCCCAGGTTACTTAATTGGAAGTACTGCACCTGTTTACGGTAATGCCCCAAGCCTGACTGTACGCAGCGACAAAGGAAATATGACCACACTGCAGGGGTATGTGATCTACAATAAAACTTTTGGCGATCACGCTATTGATTTTACGGCTGTATATGAGCAAACCAAGGGAAATTATTTTACCATAAATGCTGCCCGCTCTAATTATCAGATCCTCTACGATCAGTTAATTGCCGGCCCAACAGAAAACCAATCGATCAATATTTTTGATGGTAATGGAAATCTTTTGAGTGGAGAGTCTGAAAATGCCAGGGCTGCACTTTTAGGGCGCTTGAGCTACAATTATAAATCAAAATATTCTTTTGAGGCATCTGTTAGGAGAGATGGAGATTATCTATTCGTTCCAGGTAGCCAATGGGGAACTTTCTTTGCGCTTTCAGCTGGCTACACCTTATCAGAAGAGGGTTTTATGAAATCATTAAAAGATAAACACATTCTTGATTTCCTGAAAATAAGAGGTTCCTATGGTATATTGGGAAATAAAGACGGGATAAATCCATTTCGTTATGTATCTGCCTATTCCGTTACGCCAATTGCATGGTTTGTTGATGGCAAGGCTGTTCAGGGCACATCCGAGCCAACATCTATCCCAAGCCAGTCTTATTCATGGCAGCAAATTGCAGATCGGAACATTGCAATTGATTTAGCCTCTTTCAATAACAGGTTAACCGCTACAGTAGAATACTATTATAAGCGCACCACTGGTTATGTAACAAGCGATCCAAGATTTGCCAACACACTGGGCATCAAATTGCCATTGATAAATTTTAGCGATGGCGCGGCAAGAAAAGAAGGTTTCGATTTTAATATGAACTGGCAATCCAAACAAGGTCAACTGAGTTATAAAATTGGGTTCAATTATAATTATTTTAATACCGCTTGGGAACGTAATGCTAGTGATAGCGATGCTGATTTAAAAAATCCTTTCAGAAGAAGATCGAGCCAATTGGCTGGCTTTTTAGTAGATGTGAATGGAAATGCCATTTATGGATACAAGAACAACGGTTTTTATACCGACAATGGACAGTTGCTATCCGGAGCCCGTTTGCCAGGTGCCAGTGGAGTTGCTGCAGGAGATTTACGCTACATCGATACCAACGGCGATGGACAGATTACGGCTGATGA
Organism: Pedobacter sp. GSP4; assembly: GCF_051857575.1. Classification (NCBI taxonomy): domain Bacteria; kingdom Pseudomonadati; phylum Bacteroidota; class Sphingobacteriia; order Sphingobacteriales; family Sphingobacteriaceae; genus Pedobacter; species Pedobacter sp. GSP4. The sequence continues at coordinate 127,127 of NZ_JBPZIR010000007.1, forward strand.
TCAGACTACAATCGGAAACAATACTTTCCCCCGTACAAACTACGGTATAACCCTTGATTTAGGCTATAAAGGATTTTTCTTTAGTGCCGTAGTTCAAGGCTCTGGAAACCGCGACCGCTATTTGGGCAGCTCATTAACGGGGCAAACAGGTAAATTAATGACCTATGGTTTTCAGGAAGATTACTGGCGTCCTGATAATACAGATGCCTTGTTTCCACGGGCAACCACTTCTGCCGGAGTAAATGGCGGCAACAACTATCAAACCAGCGACTTTTGGCTAATCCAATCGAAATACGTGCGGTTAAAATATTTACAGGTAGGCTACGATTTTAAAAAAGGCGTATTTCAGAGAAGCCCTTTTCAGCAGCTGCGTTTATTTGTATCGGGTACCAATATACTTACCTCAGCAAAAAGCCAAAAGTATTTTATAGATCCTGAGGCCGATCCAAGCAATTATAACTACCCTATCCAGCGCACGTTCGCAATTGGTATCAATGCAGGGTTTTAATCATTAATTTTTACTGAAATGAAAAAGAAAATATTAATAATGGGGATTATTGCAGGTATGTTCATGCTAAATTCTTGTAAAAAAGTTCTTAACGCAGAACCGCTTGATAAAGTGAGCGAGGAACTGGTTTGGAGTTCTAAGGCCAATGCCGAAACATTTATCTACGGTACCTATTCAATCATGAATAATTTAACAATCGGAACAGATCCTGGTGCGGACCTTCGAACATCCAATATTTTAGCAACAGATGGAACTGCAAGAAGTGCCTTTCCGGTTTTTAGCGAAAGTGTTACCAATGCAGCTGATTTTGGTTTCGACAATTGGGCTGCTATCCGTCGCTGCAATTTGATCATTAAAAGAGTAGCCACTTCAACCGGGATAACTGACGAAGATAAAAAATCGCTGATTGCTGAAGGTAAGTTTTTAAGGGCAATGTCTTATTTTGATGTTGCCCGCAAATTTGGCCGTATTGTTTGGATAGATAAGGTGCTGACTGAAAATGATGATCTTAAACTTCCTACAGTTGCCACACCAACAGATAGTTATAATTATATCGTTAAAGATCTGGAAGATGCTGTGGCTGATCTGCCAGCAACCAAATTGGCAGGGAGAGCAAATAAATATGTTGCTGCGGCATTTTTAACAGAAGTTTGTTTGCAGGCCCTGGCCTATAAAAACTATCCGGCCGCGGCAAATGTAAATCCGAATGATCCCCTGCTCGATGAAGTGATTGCCAGCACGCAGACCGTAATTTCGGGAGGTTATGCCTTAGAAACAGATTATGAGGGAATGTTCAATGAAACAAAAAGCACCTCGCCAGAAATCATTTATGCAATTTATAAAAAAGCCATAAATAATATTGTTCAAAATACACCCATACAAAGGGCTTTGCCAAATATGTCAAATGATAAGGTAAAGAAATTTGATGGAAGCCCCTTATTTATTAAACCTGTTGCCTTTGAAGTGTGGCCCGAATATTTCCCCGCTCAAAACCTTACCGATGATTATTTGACTATTGATAAATCTGATCCAACAAAAGCATTGCCATGGAATCAAACATCGCAGTACCTGGGGGCTGTAGATGAAAGTGTAAATGTACGTAGCGCTTATGCCAGAACTGGTTTCCCCAATGATAAAGTGCCTTCAGGAGGAAATGAAGCTGTTGTAAAGCAAGGTAGGATTAAGGCCGGGAGCCAAGAGACTTTCTGGACATTGACAAATGAAAACCGTGATGCCAGATGGCGAGCTTCCATCATAAGCGATTCGACACGTTTTGCGAGTGAGCTTTTTACAACCAATGTTAAGGGCAACGCAAACAGATGGATTAGCGTTAACGGTGGCGATTGGGGCGCAAGTGTAACCAATATGTATTTCCGCAAGGGCATGTATACCAACATTTCGCCAAGTTTTTTAAATTCTGTTGCTACCGATTACCATAGCGTATGTATGCGTTTAGGACGGGTATATTTAAACCTGGCCGAAGCCTATTTACTTAAAGGCGATTTGAATAATGCATTGATTAACCTTAACAAAACAAGAGTAGTACATGGGCAACTTCCTTCATCAAAAGCAACAGATATGGCACAGGCGTGGAAAGATTATAAAAGAGAAAGAAGGGTTGAGCTAACAGAAGAAAATGATTACTACTATAGTTTATTGAGATGGGGTAGATATGGCGGCAACGCTAATGATGGTGTAACGCCGGGAGGAACTATTGCTAACCTCACAGAACCAATAAGGGTTATGGATGTATCCAAAGACCGCAAATCTTTTCAAATCGTAACCGGCGCATTTAACTTTGCTTATGATCAGCGTCAGTTTAATTTCTCGAGGCGCTATTTGCAACCAATTCAACAAAGCTTAATCGATAATAACCCAAAATTCGGACCTCAAAATCCAGGATGGTAAACAATATTTTAATAGTTATGAAAAGAAAATTAGAGTTAGCAATCGCATGTATCGTATTGCTGCTGGGTACCGGTCTATCTTCCTGCATTAAAAAAGACCTTCCTGAATTCGCATCCTTTGATGCCAACGAAATTACATTGGTTAATGCCGAATATCGCTTTAATGGTTCGGCAACTATGAATGGGCAGCCCATTGTGGCCTACCAGAAATTAAATGTAACCCAAACAGTTGATAAAGCAAATGCAACGATTAACCTAGCCATATCAGTACCTGCAGCCAGTGGCCAGTTTACGGCTGCCGAAAAAGCAAAGGTTGCACAAAGCAATTTGTGGTTTTACCTGAATATTTCTACCGCAGCAACCGTTTCGCCCACTGGTGGTACGCCAGCACTTGGCGACCCTACAGATGCAACGAAAGCACTAAAATATGTGGTAACGGCAGCAAATGGAACAAGTAGGGTATGGACCATTAATATCACCTCATTTACAAATAATTAGTGTAGGTGATAAGAACAAAAGGCTGTGTCATAAGTGTGGAATTGTCATTCTGACGCTGTCGAATGACATGATTAGCGGCTTTGCAAAGCATTTTAGTTACTCGTTCCGGTTTATCAGGAAGCTGATGAGACAGCCTTTTGTTGCCGAATTAATTAAGATCGGCATAAATAAAAACAACATGAAGAATAGAAATTTAATACTTGTTATACTTATCCTGGCTTTCAACCATAGCGTTCTGGCGCAGCGGTCAAATCAATTAAAACTATGGTATACCGAGCCAGCTGCCAAGTCAGAAGAAGCACTTCCAATAGGTAATGGCATGTTGGGCGCTATGGTTTATGGAGGAATCGAAACAGAAAAAATATCATTGAACGAAGCTTCGCTTTGGAGTGGAGGCCCTATTGATGCCAGTAAAATCAATCCAGATGCCAAAAAATACCTGCCCCTGGTCCGCAAAACCCTTTTTGGAGAAAATTATAAAAAGGCAGATTCACTGATGCGGTTTATGCAGGGCCCTTATTCCGAATCTTACGCACCGCTGGGCAACCTTTACTTTAATTTTGCGCATAAGGGTAATGCTGTAAATTATAAACGGGAGTTGGATATTCAAAATGCAATTACAAGGGTTAGTTACACCATAAATGGTACAAACTATACCCGCCAAACATTTGCCTCATATCCCGATCACGTAATTGTAATTAAATTTACCGCCGAAGGAAAAGATAAATTAAATTTTACCTGCAATTTTAATAGCTTATTAAGGGCAAACAGCAGTGCAAACTTTAATTCTTTGCAATTGAAAGGTTGGGCACCTGTTCATGCCGAACCGAATTACAGAAAAGTAGCGCCGGCAATTATTTACGATTTAAAAAACGGGATGCGCTTTTGTGCTGTACTTAAGGTGCTTAGCACAGATGGGCAAAAATCGACAACTGACACAACTTTAAGGATCAATAATGCCAATAACGTTGTACTCGTGCTAGCTATGGCTACAAGTTATAACGGTTACGATAAAAATCCAGGTACAGCGGGTAAAGACGAAAAAGCCTTAACCCAATCTTATTTAAAAAAAACTTCAGCAAAAACATTTGCAGCGCTACAGGCATTGCATGTAAAAGATTATAGAAAGTATTTTGATCGTGTAAGCATTAACTTGGGCAAACCAAATGATGAAAATGAAACTACCGGAAACCGTTTAATCCATTTTAAAAAAGGAAAAGAGGATAGCGGTCTTTTTGCTCTTTTTTATCAGTACAGCAGGTACTTGCTTATCAGTTCATCTAGGCCCGGAGGCTTGGCCACAAACCTGCAGGGCTTATGGAACGAACAACTCCGCCCGGGTTGGAGCAGTAACTATACCGTTAACATTAACACCCAAATGAACTATTGGGGGGTAGAAGCCGCAAATCTTACAGAGTTGCACAAACCTTTGTTTGATTTAATTGGTAAAGTTGCTAAATCAGGACAAGCAACGGCGAAAAATTATTACAACACCGGGGGATGGGCCTGCCACCATAACACCGATATTTGGGCAATGTCTAACCCAGTTGGTGCAGGAGAAGGCAATCCCTGCTGGGCAAATTGGCCAATGGGGGGAGTTTGGCTATCTACTCACCTGTGGGAACACTACACCTTTACCCAGGATAAACTTTTTCTTAAAGAGCAAGGTTATCCACTAATAAAAGGGGCTGTAAGGTTTTGCCTTGGTTTTTTAATCCAGGATAAAAATGGTTACCTGATCACCGCTCCATCTACATCGCCAGAAAATACATTTCTTACTGCCGAAAATTATCCTGGAGAAACATCTTATGGCGGTACCGCAGATTTAGCAATGATTCGGGAATTATTTGTAGGATACCTAAACTCTGCTAGAGTGCTCAATATCGACCTGGCCATGCAAAAAGAGGTAAAAGAAGCATTGTCCAAACTTTATCCATATCACATCGGTAAGAAAGGAAACTTACAGGAATGGTACCATGACTGGAATGATAAGGATCCAAGGCATAACCATTTATCTCATTTGTTTGGGCTATACCCAGGTTATAATATTACTTCTTCTAAAGATACACTATTGGCAAATGCAATCAGAAATACCCTACATAACCGCACCAATATAGCTGCTGGCTGGGGCAGTAGCTGGCGCGCCAATGCATGGGCAAGGCTTCAAGATGGACAACAAGCTTATGATGCACTGAAAAATGTAATTGCACTAAGAAGCTATCCAAATCTGCTCGGTCATGGGTACCAGCTCGATGCCAATTTTGGAAGTGGGGCAGCCATTTCAGAAATGCTGGTTCAAAGCCATCAAGGGTACATAGAACTTTTACCAGCCTTACCGGTAGCGTGGCCCGATGGACAAATTACAGGAATAGTGGCCAGGGGAGGATTCGTTATTGATATGGAATGGAAAAAGGGAAAATTGGTAAATGCGAAAGTATTTTCCCGTTTTGGTGGCGTATGTAAGATAAAGAACGGCACAGATATAAAAACAATAAATACGCAAGCTAAAAAGCGCTATACAATTACTTTTAATTTGATATAAGTAACGATACTGATTTAGCATACCAAAGATTGCTTATTCAAACCTTAAAAAGCCTATTCCTTAAGCCAAAACTTTGTTAGGCTGACACATTCCTATAGAAAAAAAATGAAAAAATATACATTAATTTTAACAGTCTTATTAACCTTTTCTCTTTTCGTCCGCGGTCAGATTTATCAAATTGATATAGGTAATTCCCCAAAAGCTATAACAGCTATAAAAATGTCGGGAATAAACCCCTCAGGCACCCGCTTAGGTGTAAACAATCAATACTTCACTAAAAACAATCAGCCCTGGTTTCCTTTAATGGGAGAACTGCATTATAACCGTGTGCGACCTGAAGAATGGGAAACAGAAATTTTAAAGATGAAAAGTGGCGGTTTATCTATTGTGGCAACCTACATTTTCTGGAATGAGCACGAAAGGGAGAAAGGGGTATGGGACTGGACAGGCAATCGCGATCTTCATCAATTTATCCTACTTTGCCAGAAACACGGCCTATATGTATGGCTGCGGATTGGGCCTTGGAGCCATGGCGAGCAGTTAAATGGCGGCTTTCCCGATTGGATACAACGCCTAAAAGGCCATCGCAGCAATGATCCCGAATATGTAAAAGAATCCGAGAAATTGTTTAACCAGATTGGACAGCAGGCCAAAGGCTTGTTTTTTGCTGATGGAGGACCGATTATCGGCGTTCAGTTAGAAAATGAATATGCCAGCGGACAAGCTGAACACATTAGCACGTTGAAAGCAATGGCTCAAAAAGCACAAATTAATCCGGTTTATTGGACTGTAACGGCCAATACCGTATTCGATGACGGCAAAATGGAGGTAGTACCTTTACAAGGTGCTTATGCTTACAGAGGATGGGAAAAGGCCGGTGGTGTAGCCACAAAAGATTTTTTGTATGGTAACGATCAATGGATCATGACGGATGCCCTGGGCAAAGTTTATTACGATGTAAATAAGTTTCCCAGAGGATTATGCGAACAGGGAGGCGGAAGCCAGATGACCTACCGTAACCGTTTTGTAGTAGAGCCAGCGGTAATCACAGCGCATTTGCAGAACCAGATAGGCCGTGGAATGAACCTTATTGGATATTACATGTTTCATGGCGGTACACAAACACCTGGATTAAAAGAGCCTGGCCATCCCGAAAGTTACGATTTTCAGGCGCCTATTGATGAATTTGGTTTGCTGCGCCCTTCGTACAAGCAACTTAAGGTATTGCATACTTTTATTAACGATTTTGGCAACGAATTAGCGCCAATGCAGGTTTACGAACCAAAAAATCCGGTTCGCGATGAAAAGAACACCAAGGATTTAAGGTATATCGCACGGGCTAGCGGCAACAGCGGCTTTTTGTTTTTGGGTAATACGCAGGTGCGCATCACCATGCCCAACAAAACGGTTTCAATGCAAGTTAACCTGCCCAATGAAACCATTCATTTTCCTTCAATGCTGTTGAAGGGACAAACCACAGCCATTTTACCTTTCAATTTAAAAGCCGGTTCGGTTTTAATTAAGTATGTTACTGCACAGCCCTTTGCTAAATTGGTGAATGGTAAAAATATTACCCTGTTCTTTAAACGTTTGAATAGCGTAAACCCTCAGTTGGCGCTTGATAGCCGAACATTAAAAAATAAAGATGTCGCTGGCTGGAAAGTTGGTCAAAACGGTAATCAGTTACAATTGGTTGCCGGTAGCCGAGCCGATTGCAGTTTTACAGATGTGAGCGGTAAGCACATAAAAATAGTATTTATTACCGCTGAGCAGGCTGAAAATGCATGGCGCACTCAATTGAAGGGGCAAGATGCGCTTTTAATTACACCGGCAGATGTTATCATGCAAAAAGATCAGATTAACCTAAAGCAATTAAATAAACCTGTGTTTGATATGATGGTGTACCCCAAAGGCTTACATGCTTTAAATACTGGCGCCGTAAAGGCTACCGATACACTTTTCGATATCTATAAATGGCAGTCTGGTGCTTATGAACCACAAATAGCCATAAAATACCCTGCAGCTACAATTGCTGAAGTTATTTTGAACCCTGATTTACCTAAAAATGTAACTAATGTGATCTTAAATGTAAATTATTTGGGAGATGCCTGCAATCTGGTTCAGCGAGGGGCTGTTAAAACGGATAACTTGTATAATGGCCAAACCTGGCAAATCGGCCTCAACAGGTTTTGTAAAGCAGGGAGCTTTAGCCTGAATTTAAAAGATTGGGACGATAAAACAACTGGCGTACCAACCGATCTGGTGCAGGAAATTAAGGCCAAAGGAACTAGATTTATTTCAGTTAAAGCTGTTCCGCAGTACCAAACTATTATAAATTTGAAAAAATAACCGGATATCTCCGCTTTGAACGATAAAAGATGAAGAACCTGCTTTTTTGCTTAGCTAAAGCTATACAATAATCATATACAATGAAAAGATATATTATCCTCTTGCTCTGTTGCATGGGCTATCAGCTTTATGCCCAAACCGTTGATGTTACCCAATTTGGTGCCATGCCCAATAGTTTTGCCGATGCCACTGCCAGTGTGCAAAAAGCAATAGAAACAGCAAAGGGGAAACCCAACACAGTATTGAATTTTCCGAAGGGGAGATACGATTTCTGGCCCGACAGTGCTGTAGAAACCTATTATTATATTTCAAACAGCTCGTCGGAAGTAGAATTTCCGTTAAAAAAACAGAGGGTGGGTTTATATCTCAAAGATTTAGAAAACCTAACGTTAGAAGGCAATGGCTCTGTTTTCGTGTTCCACGGCAAAATGATTACCTGGGTAATCGATGGCAGCGAAAATATCCGTATTCAGAATCTTTCAGTTAATTACGAACGGCCAGGGATGTCGGAAATGACCTTGCAGGAAATGACCCCAACATCTGTTACGGCAAGAGTGCATCCCGATAGTAAGTTCGCCATTATTAACGGCCAACTGGAGTGGTATGGCGAAAAATGGATAACCAAAAACCATCATGCCGTGTTGGTGAGGCCAGCTGCTGGTACTTTATTTTACAGCAACTGGGATGTTTTTGCCAAAAGTAGGGCCGAGCAGATTGCACCAGGCACAGTGAAGTTTACTGGCAATTTTTCTGGGTTTAAAGCCCAACCGGGCGATGTGCTCACTGTTAGAGACCGTTACCGCGATTATGTAGGTGCCTTTAACAACAGGTCTAAAAATATCAGTTTGCAAAACATCAATATGTATTCCATGCATGGCTTAGGCATCGTATCGCAATTTTGCGAAAACCTGAACTACGATAATGTTGCAGTGGCACCAGAGCCAGGGAGTGGCCGTGTAATAGCCTCGTCGGCAGATGGAATGCACTTTTCGGGTTGCAAAGGGCAGATTACGCTTAATAATTGCCGGTATAACGGCATGCACGATGACCCGGTTAATGTGCATGGAATCCATTTAAAAGTAAGTGAAATTGTATCGCCAAATACCTTAAAACTGAAATTTATGCACCACCAAACGTATGGCTTTAATGCCTTTATACCTGGCGATACCGTTGCTTATGTACACAGTGCCGCCCTGCAGATTTTTGCACAGGGCATAGTTAAAACTGCTAAATTAATTTCAGAACGGGAAATGCTGGTCGCGTTCGAAAAGCCTTTTCCAGCAACCTTAAAAGTGGGCGATGCTTTAGAAAATGTGACTTGGACACCTTCAGTAAAAATTACCAATTGCAGGTTCGAAGGCACCATTTCTCGCGGAACCTTAATCACCACGCGGCGCAAAGTGCTTATCGAAAATAACGTGTACTACCGAACGGGGATGCACGCTATCCTGATCGAAAATGATGCCATGGGCTGGTACGAATCGGGGCCTGTAACTGATGTAACCATCCGTAACAATCAGTTTATAGAATGTGGTTTTAATAGTGCGCCAAATAATTATGCCATCAAGATTAATCCCGAAAACAGTGAGTTTGTGAAAAATTATTATGTACATCGAAATATTACTATCGAGAACAATGTCTTTAAACTATATGACTACCCCTTATTATCAGCCAAAAGCACCAATGGTTTAAAGTTTAATCACAATAGGATAGAAAAATCTTCCTTTATGCCTGTTGGAAAACTTCGTGCTGCATTTAACTTTTTAGGCTGTACAAATGTTCAGCTCATAGGAAATCAGTTTGGTACAGAAAAACCTGAAATACTGCTGAAAGAAATGGTTAAAGCCGACATCAAATCCGATATTAAGTAGCAAAGAGCGAGCGCGGATAACTTGTCGGCTCAGAAAAAAATGAGATTTTACTGCGCTTCAATAAATTATTCAAAAAAATATCCTTTTAACATGATAAGAACCATAAGCAAAAATACATTCGGTAAATATGAAAATTGAGGCAGTTTTACTTTTGCCATTGGCCTAAATTTGTGAACAACCAAATAATGTATCCCATGAAAAAAAGCATGTTAACCCTTATTTTTTGTGCAATAGTTCTCTTTGTCCATGCGCAGAAAAATATTTTTCCTGTGGCCTCTACACAACCCAATAAAGCACAAAAAGAGCAAATAGCCCGTAAATATGGTATGTTTATGCATTTTGGCATCAATACTTTTGTTGATGAGGAGTGGACGGATGGATCAATACCGGCAGCGAAATACAATCCGCCAGCAGTTGATGCTGAACAGTGGATAAAAGGTGCAAAAGATGCCGGAATGAAGTATGTGATTTTAATTACCAAACACCATGATGGCTTTAGTTTATGGGACAGTAAGTACACAACTTACGATGTAGCCAGCTCAGGTAACAAAACAAATGTAGTTGAAGCTGTGGCAAAAGCCTGCAAAAAGTATAACGTAGGACTTGGCTTGTATTATTCGCTATGGGACAGGCATGAAAACGGGGCGGTTAAAAATGAGCAGCTGGATAAAGCCTATAACACTTTTCTGATTAACCAGCTACATGAACTATTGGCTATTGCCAAAAAGGAAAAAGTAAAAATAGTGGAGTTTTGGTTTGATGGCGGCTGGGTAAAAGCCAATACGCGTTGGCCGGTGCAGGATATATACAATACCATTAAAAAACAGCAGCCCGATTGTCAGATAGGTATAAACTGGTCTATTGGCGCTCCCGGCAAGCCCGATGCCCATAATGTACATCCTTACGAACAGAAAGATGGCTACCCGATAAGATATTTTCCAAGTGATTTTAGACTGGGAGATCCGCATTTGCCGGTTAATCCCGATCCGAAAATTTTCAGCCACGATGGAAAAAATTATTATATGCCCTGGGAAAGTACCATTTGCTTATCTGGGAAATGGTTTTACAATACTAAAGACCAGGATTATAAATCGGCCGACGAACTTTATAAAACTTATAAAATTGCTACAGCACAGGATAATATCTTGATTATCAATTGCCCGCCAACAACCGAAGGTAGGTTAAGAGAAAAGGATTTGGAAATATTAAAGCAGTTGAAAGTGCACATTGATGCTGGTAAATAATTTCTACAATTCATAAACCAGTCATCACCTTAAAAAGAAAGCCTGATCAATCACATGATCAGGCTTTTTTTATGTATGATTAGACTCGATATCCTACAGTTTGCTGTAAAAAATCGATTAGAAGTGTTGTTTTATTTGGAGGTTTAATTTTCTTTCAATTTGTTTACTTTATTTTTCGTTAGTGTTAAGCTTAGTTTTGTCTTTATTTATGTTTAATTAGTTGTTTTTTAGTATTTTGTGTTGGTGTTAGATTAGTGTGTTTTTATCTTTTGTGTTAATGATTAATTAATATTGTGTTTATATATATTGCATAATATTGTTTTTAATTTGTAAATTGAAACTAAATTAAACATTTTGTAAGTATTTGATCTGTTAAAAATAAATAAACGGGTTAAAAAAAGAATCACAAACATGATGAGAAAATTCTACAACAACTACGGCGGCTCAATTGGCGCTGGGTTTCCTGGCGCAGATGCTGTCGGGCAGTTCGAAACAAAATCAACCTTGGGCAAAAGGCTCGTAGCAACCGGCTTAATCTTTTCGGTTCTCTTTGCAGGCTGTAAAAAAGAACAAGTGGTTGCCGATGAAACCAAGCTTACCGTGAACAGGCAAAGTGTTGCTAACCAGGCTTTAGCAGAAGATGAATATTTCCAGATGGCAGTTATCCCTGATACCCAGTATTACATGTCTGAAGATAGCCATGATGGTAAGTATTACATGTTCCAGGATCAGATTACCTGGATCAGAGCCAACAAAACCACCTCTAAAATAAGCTATGTTGCCCATGTTGGCGATATTGTTGATGATGGAGAAACCGACCTGAACCAATGGGTAAAGGCAAAAAATGAAATCTACAAGCTCGAAACCGATAACATTCCCTATGGTTTAGCTGTTGGTAACCACGATCAGACACCTTTTGGCGATGCCGGTCAGGGGGCTACCAATAACGGTTATGGCGCTTATTTTGGTAAAAGCCATTTTACAGGTAAATCATGGTATGGTGGTGCTTATGGCAGTTCGGATAACAACGATAACCACTATGATAAATTTACCGCTAACGGCGTAAATTATTTAGTGCTTTACATCGAATTTAATGAGCCTGGCTACACAACAGATAGTGATCCAACGGTTCGTTACCGTGCCGATATTACGACCGATGTTTCGGCTTGGGCAAACGGCATATTGGCTACTTATCCTACCTATAAGGCAATTATTGTTAGCCATAGTATTTTAAAACCGAGTACTTCTGGTAATCACCAGGATTATAATGCTGCAACTAATAATGCTGCTGGTGCATTTACCCCACAAGGTCAACAGATTTACGATCTGATTGCCAAAAACAATGCAAACGTATTTTTAATGCTCTGCGGACATAAAACCGGAGAAGGTTTCTTGAAAACCAATTACAACGGCCATATTATTAAAACTTATCTGGCCGATTTCCAGGGCAGACCAGCTGGCGGTAACGGAAATATGCGTTTAATGAAATTCAACAAAACCCAACAAACCTTAGGGGTAAGAACCTTTGCGCCAAAATCAGGTCCGAATATTCTTGAAACTGATGCAGATAGCGAGTTCAGCGACGGATTGTACAATTAATTTCTTATAAAATTTCTGGCCTGTTGACGGAGTGCAATGGGCCAGACTTTGACCTATTCTTTATGAAAATTAAATACTTATACCTGTTCGTAATCCTGTTTCTGTTTTCGTGTAGCCGTGTTAAGCAAGGAGAAGGCAATATGACTTATCAGTTAGTAGAGGACAGGGCAGGAACAGAAATGCGCGACTTCTGTTTTTTTACCGCTACCTATAAAGTGGAGAATGAGCAGGGGAAATTATTAAAATCAACAGGCGAATTTGATTCGAGGCCTGCTTTCATGTATAAAAACCAGCCGGTATTTAAAGGCGATTTAAATAGTGCAGTAGCTCATTTGAGTGAAGGGGACAGTGCAATTGTAAAAATAAGTGTCGATAGTTTAAAACGCTATCAAGGTTATCAGCCAGCCAAAGGCGATAAATCAAAATACCTTACCTATAAGATCAGGATCAATAAAGTAGTGGCAAGGGATGGCGCAAAGGATGAAGTTTTCGGGAACCGGATTGAGCAGCTGAGAGCGGCAGAAATTGAGCATCAAGGGCAGCTCGAGCCACAAAAAATCAGCCGCTTTATGCAGGAGAAAAAAATGGACTTACAAGCAACGCCTACAGGTTTGTTATTGCCGAAAAATATGGATCCGACTGTAAAAAGTCATCCAGGCGATACCGTGAAGGTAAATTATATCATCAGTTCGCTTGATAACCAGATTTTCGAAACCAATAACGAAGCCATTGCAAAAAAGGCAGGTATCTACCATCCAAAAAGGTCGTATGCGCCATTGGCGGTAGGTATAGAAAAAAATCCCGTTTCTGGATTTAGGGAAGCTGTAATGCTGATTCCAAAAGGATCAAAAGCCACGGTAATTATCCCTTCTAAGCTGGCTTACGGCGTAAGTGGTACAAAGGCAATTCCTTCTTATACACCACTCATATGCCGATTTGAGATTGTGCAATAAAATAAACCAATATAAACTAATAAACATATTATGAAGATCAAAGTATCAAGCTTTTATATCAAAAGCAGGTGGCAGCTCATTTTCTGCTGCTTGTTTTTTTTAAGTAGCTATGCCTTTGCCCAGAATACGGTAACCGGAACGGTGAAAGGGCAAAAGGGCGAAACCCTGCCAGGGGTAAGCGTAAAAGCAAAATCTGGAAAAAAAATAACCTCAACTGATGTAAATGGTAAGTTTTCTATCGATATAGAAAATCTAAACGAAACCTTGATTTTTACATTTGTTGGTTACGAGCAGCAAGAAAAGGCCCTTCAGGGCAGTGCGAACCTTTCAGTTGTGCTTAAAGAAGAGAGCCAGGCCTTATCAGAAGTGGTAGTGGTTGGTTTTGGTACGCAGAAAAAGGTTAACCTTACGGGTGCTGTTTCTGTTATTTCTTCAAAAGATCTCTCATTGCGGCCAGTGGGGCAAACTACTGCGGCTTTGCAGGGTTTAGCGCCGGGCGTAACTGTGGTTCAAAGTTCTGGCCGCCCCGGTGGCGATGCCGGAACAATCCGCATTAGGGGAATTGGTACACTTAACGATGCCAATCCTTTGGTGCTGATCGATAACGTAGAGGGTTCTATCAACAACCTCGATCCAAGCTTAATTGAGTCTGTATCTGTTCTTAAAGATGCTGCATCCGCTGCTATTTATGGATCGCGTGCGGCAAATGGGGTAATTTTGGTTACCACCAAAAGAGCAAAAGACGATAGGTTGACCGTAAACTATACACCTTATGCCGGCTTTCAGCAGTTAACCAATCTGCCCGATCTGGTTAATGCAGTAGATCATATGACTTTGCTTAACCTGGCCTATACCAATACAGGCAGGGCGCCATTGTTCAGTAACACCGTAATCGAAAATACACGAAATGGAGTTAATCCAGATCTCTATCCCAATACCGATTGGCAGAAAGAAGTACTTACAGGTTCAGGTTTTATGCAAAACCATGTGGTAACGGTAAATGGCGGTGGCGGTAAAGTCCGTTTTTTAACCTCTTTGGGCTATTTTGATCAAAAGGGACTATTGGAAGTTTCGCGGTTTAAGCGCTATACTTTAAGAAACAATGCTGATGTAAAATTTTCTGATAAATTGAGCATGAGCCTCGATATTCAGCTCATTAACAGGGTTACTACCGAACCGGGCCGTGGTACAGCATCGGTATTTAACCAGATGAACCGCATTGCCCCAACTTTTGTGGGCATATTTAGCAATGGCAATTATGGCGAAGGCTCAAATGGGAACAATCCAATTGCTTACAGCCGACCAGAAGGTGGTTTGGCGCGCACCGTTAGCCCGGGTTTGCAGCTTAACTCTACCTTAAGCTACAAGCCTTTAAAATGGTTGCAGGCCGATTTAACCGTTGCGCCAAGGTACGACCAGACCGACGATAATACTTTTATTACTGCCATGAAAACCTACAAGGCTGATGGCTCTGTAGCTTTTACCTCGCCGGCTTTAGCTTCTTTAGAGGTAGGTAACAGCAGGAGTTTTTACAACAATATCCGTGGTTTATTAACCGCCAGTCATACTTTTAATAAACATGGTCTAAAACTTTTGATAGGTGCCTCACGCGAGGATTACCGTAACGATAACCTTTCTGCATCGCGTACCACTTTTATTTTTCCGCAGTATCCAGTGCTTAACACTGGTTCTTCGGCAACCCAGTTAAACAGCGGTACCGCATCAGAGTGGGCACTTCAATCGGTATACAGCAGGTTAAACTATAATTTTGATGAGCGTTACCTGCTCGAAATCAATGGCCGTTACGATGGTTCATCGCGTTTTGCAGAAGGCCGCCGTTACGGATTTTTTCCCTCTGTTTCAGCAGGTTGGCGCGTATCAGAAGAAGCTTTTTTCAAACCGCTAAAGTCAACCATTTCCGAAATGAAGTTCAGGGCATCGTGGGGTGAGCTGGGTAACCAGAATATTGGTACTTATCCGGCAGTGTCGCTTATCGAATTGGGCGCTTACTCGATGGGTAACCAGATTTATACTGTGGGCGCCTTAAACCAGATGGCCAATAACAACATTACCTGGGAAACTACAGAAATGAAGAATATCGGTCTGGATATGACACTTTTCTCCAAACTGAACATCACTTTCGATTATTACCAAAGGTTAACCAAAGGGATTTTGTACGATTTAGATGTGCCACTGATCATTGGTCAGGAAAAACCCTTTCAAAATGCCGGTGTGGTGCGTAACAATGGATGGGAGTTCGGTTTAAATTATCGGGGCAATATCAATGCCTTAACCTACACCGTTGGGGCAAACCTATCGGATGTGAAAAACAAAGTGCTTGATCTGAAAGGGGTAAGCCGTAGCGGTATTTCAGTAAGCAACGAAGGTTATGCCATTAACTCGCTTTATGGTTTTGAGGCTATCGGCATATTTCAGTCCGACCAGGAAGTTGCCCAGCATGCCACACAGTTTGGTAATGTAAAGGCCGGCGATATTATCTATAAAGACCAAAACGGTGATGGTAAAATTACCGATCTGGATAATGTAATTATCGGAAGCACCATTCCGCGCTATACCTTTGGTTTAAACTTAAATCTGGGTTACAAAGGCTTCGATCTTGGTGTTTTTATGCAGGGTGTTGGTAAAGCAAATGGCTATTTGTATGAACAGTCTGTAATGCCATTTTTCAATGGTGGAACCGTGCACGAGCAGCATAAAGATAACTGGACTCCCGAAAACAGGGATGCTAAGTTTCCGCGTTTGGCATTCGGCGAATCAAACAACGAAAAAACCTCCAGCTTTTGGATGAAAGATGCCTCTTACCTACGCATGAAAAATCTACAGTTGGGCTATAAGTTTTCCCCTCAGCTAGCCAGTTCAATCGGATTGAAAGGATTGAGGGTTTATGCCAATGCCAGTAATCTTTTTACGGTAGATAATTTTTGGCAGGGCTACGATGTTGAAGCGCCGGTGGGTACCGGAAATACCTATCCACAGGTTAAAGTGTACAGTTTTGGTTTAGAAGTTAATTTGTAAGATTATGTTGTATAAAAAAATTATAGCAGGTATAGTAGGCGTGGTATTGCTATCCGTTTCTGCCTGTAAAGAAAATTATCTCGAAAAATATCCATTATCTGGTCCCTCTTCCGTATCGTTTTACAGCAATCAGGATGAGCTGATGATGGGCCTTTATGGTTGTTACCAGCAGTTAAACTACCAGCAGATGAATTATGGGCTGGGTAACCTAAGGGTGCCGTGGCATATTTTTATCGATGCAACTACCGATATCTGCTGGGACCGTACAAATGGTGCCCTTCAGGATTTGGGAAAAGGAAGCATTGATGCCAATAATGGTGTAGTAAAAGTAAAATGGACCGAGGCATACAAAGGTATTGCCCGCTGCAACTTTCTGCTGGATAATATTGATAAGGTAAAAGATAAAGTTTCTGTTGCGCTTTACAATCAAACCAAAGCCGAGGCTAGGTTTATCAGGGCCTTGCATTACCACTACCTCATCACGCTGTTTGGTGGGGTGCCTTTGGTGACCAAGAGCTTAACAACCGAAGAAGCACAGCTTCCAAAAAGCACCAAAGAGCAGGTAGCCGATTTCATCATCAGCGAAATGGATGCGGCATCGAAAGATCTTCCTTTAAACCAGGCGGTAATGAACGATGGCCGTGCAACAAAAGGCGCTGCATTGGCCATTAAGGCCAGAACTGCTTTGTATAACGAAAAATGGGCCATTGCGGCCGAAGCGGCGAAAGCTGTGATGGATCTGGGAAAATATTCGCTTCATGCAAATTTTGGGGAGCTTTTTAAATATGCCGGCGAATCATCCAAAGAGATCATTTTATCGCTCCAGTACATGAAAAATGTGAACACACATACCACGCCAAGGTATTTTTTACCGCGTTTGCCCGGTGGTGTATGCGATAAAGTGCCTTACCAGAGTTTTGTCGATTCGTACGAATGTACCGATGGCTTATCAATCGATAAATCTCCGTTGTACGATCCGAAAAAGCCTTTTCAAAACCGCGATCCCCGCTTAGGTTTTACCGTTGTAGTGCCCGGAAGTACTATTTTTGGCTACCAGTTCGAAACCCACAAGGATAGTTTAAAAATCTGGAACTATAACGTAAATCCAGCTGTGCGGATCGATAATACGGAAGCTACGCATGCTTTTGCCACTTTTACAGGTTATGTTTGGCGCAAATACTGCGATGAGGTAGACCGTACGGATGTGCAGAATTCTGAGCTGAGCATTATCTTGGTACGTTATGCCGAAGTATTGCTTACCTACGCCGAGGCCAAAATAGAACTGGGCGAAATTGATGCCAGCGTTTACGATGCCATTAACCTCGTGCGCCGGAGGCCATCAGTAAATATGCCTGCCATAACCACCGGTAAAACCAAAGAAGAACTCCGCTCTATTGTGCGTAAAGAGCGTAAGTATGAGTTTGCCATGGAAGGTTTGAGGCTTGCCGATATCAGGCGCTGGAAAATTGCAGAGCAGGTATTAACAGGGCCAGTTTACGGACGGATTCCGAAAGGGCTTTTGGCCAATGCACCGGTAATTGATGCCAATGGAACACCCGATTACAGTGGTGTAAGCAACAAAGGCGATATGCGGGTTATTGAAACCAAGATTTTTAACAAAAAGCGAGATTATTTATGGCCTTTTCCGGCTATTGAGGTGCAAACCAATAAAAGTTTGGTGCAAAATCCTGAATATTAAAATATAATTTTATTATCCATCAGTTATGCATTGGTTTTACCCTTGCAGCTGATGGATTTTTTTTGCTAAAATACAAACAGACTCTATTTTAAATGTTTAAGCTATTGGTGTTGTCTGTTAATGCGTAGTCGCATTACCGTAATTTTACCCTTTCTGCGGAGTATCTTAGGAAATGCGGTCTACATTGACAAAATTTGTATGTCTATCAGAACTAAATAAGCTATTGTGCTGTTATACTGTATGATAGGCAGAACAGATTAATTTTTGTAAATGTTTTCAGCAAAATCTTTTCAGGTTCAATAATCTTGCATAAATAACGCTTAAGCCATGATCGAACTCTCTTACACTTTTGAACAGGAATTTTTAGGAAATACCGCATACCAATTAATGCGTGCTGAAATGGATGCGCCATGGTTAGTGCTTTCCGGACCGCATGTAGTAGGGATTATTGATAAAAGTGGCGATAGCTGGGTGCAGATTGCGGGCGAGGCCATACCCAATGCGGCAGTTAAGGGAATGGGCGAGCTTATTGCGAAACAACAGTTTAGCTGGTTGCCAAATTTAATTAAAAAGCAATGGCCAGATGATGTAAAAGAAGTGGTTGTGGAAAATGAAGGTGCTTATAATGTAGTTTGCTACAAAGATATCTGTCCCAAACGCTTTCAGTTAAAATTCACTCCGGGCATTTATGCACTCGCCAAAAGAGAAGCCGAAATCGTTTTTAACGTTTGCCGTTATAATATCGCTGGGCAGTTTAAGGTGATTAAAACGCCTACTGCAGATCGCTACGCTTCCTAAAACCATTTCACCCATTTTAATTTTTTATCTGTTGGTTTTCTATGCTTGAATAGATTTTCAATCACTCGCTCCGCGTACGATAAACTTTTATGCCATACAGTTCTGTAATTGGTAAATTGCCACAACATTTCACGTTTGCTATCATCCTAATACCACATTGTATTAAATAAGTGGCCAAAATAAATCGAAATAAGGTTTTTATTTAGACTAATTCTTGTTAATTTTGGGGCGTTATTCTAATCTTATCATACAAATCATCTTATTAGTATACCCAAACGATGAAAAAACTTATACTAGCCATAACCCTGCTATGGTCTATTTCGGCACAGGCACAAAAAAACAGCCTGCTCGATCAAGCTTTCTGGCAAAGCAAACCAGATGTAAATGCGGTTAAGGCCGAAATTGAAAAAGGAGCAAACCCAGCTCAATTGAACAACAGCAGCTTTGATCCGGTTGTAATGGCCATAAATGCCGATGCTCCTAACGAAACTATCAAATATTTATTGGCCCAGCCTGGAAACGAAGTAACCAAACTTACGCACGATGGCCGTACATATTTACATTGGGCTGCAAACAAAGGAAACGACGAAGTATTAAGCTACCTGCTTTCGAAAGGAATCAATGTTGGCTTAAAAGATAGCCATGGCGTTACTGCGCTAACTTTTGCTGCCGGAAGCGGTCAACAGAATACCAAAATATACGACCTGCTTTTAGCCAAGGGCGTTAATTTAAAAAACGATGTAAACGGAAACGGTGCAAATGCATTGCTTTTGGCCATTGGCAACGATAAAGAACTAAAACTGACTGATTATTTTATTTCGAAGGGACTTGATTTAAAAAGTACAGATGCTGATGGACTGAATGCATTTGGTTACGTTGCCAGAAGCGGTAACATCGAAATCCTTAAATTGCTTATTAAAAAAGGTATTCCTGTAGATCAGGGCGCGTTAATTACTGCCAGCGAAGGCAGCCGCAGGGGTAGCAATGGTATTGAGGTTTACGAATATCTGGAAAGTTTAAAAATTAAACCTACCAATACCAATAAAGAAGGAAGAAACGTTTTGCATGCCTTGGTGCGCAAACCTAAACAGAATGATATTATTGTGCATTTTATTGCAGCTGGAGTAGATGTAAACCAAGCTGATAATGATGGCAATACCGCTTTAATGAATGCTGCTTCGGGCAACCGCGATACAAGTGTGTTTGCGCTGTTGTTGCCAAAGGTGAAAAATATCAATCAGGTAAATAATAAGGGATTGAGTGCTTTGGCCATAGCGGTTAACAGTAATTCGCCGGCTATAGTAGATTATCTGCTATCAAAAGGTGCCGATTTAAAAACGGTTGATAAAGAAGGCAATAACCTGGCTTATTATTTAATCCAATCTTACAGCAGTGCGGAGGCGGGCCGCGGTTTCAATGCTGGTGGACCATCAAAAGCTGAAGAATTTGAAGGTAAACTTAAATTGTTGCAAGCCAAAGGTTTCAACCTGGCTACAGCGCAGAAAAACGGCAATACCTTGTACCATTTAGCCGTTGCCAAAGGCGATTTAGGTTTGGTAAAACGTATACAGGATTTCAAAATTGATGTAAACAGTCCGAACAGAGAAGGAATTACGCCTTTGCACAAGGCAGCAATGATATCAAAAGATGATGTGATGCTAAAATACCTGTTATCTATTGGTGCTAAAAAAGAAGCCAAAACCAGTTTCGATGAGAGTGCTTTTGATTTAGCCAGCGAAAATGAATCGCTAACCAAAGGAAATGTATCACTAAGCTTTTTAAAATAGAATATGAACAACTTAATTAAAATAACACTACTTTTTTGTGCGCTTGCATTTTTTAAGCCTACAGCAACCAACGCACAAAATGCCGCGAAATACAAATGCATGATCCAGATGAAGAGCTACATGGGCGAAGGTGCTTACATCGTTATTTCGTTGGTTGATGCCAAAGGACAGTATAACAAAACGCTTTATGTGCTGGGTTCTGATAAAAAATGGTACAACAGTTTAAAAGAGTGGCATAAATTTTACGCACAGAAACCAACCAATATCAGTGCTGTTACCGGCGCATCGTTAACAGGTGGCGACCGCGGCGTTTCGGTAATCGAAATCGAAAAAGCTAAAATCAATGCCGGTTACAAACTGCGTTTCGAAACTGCGGTTGAAGACAAAGAATATTTCGTTAAAGATCTTGAAATTCCATTAACTACTGAGGCGCTTTCTGCCAAAACCGATGGTACAGGATTTATCAGGTATGTACGTTTTAGCGCGAATTAAAATTCAGTTAAAACTATGACCACTACTGTTTGGAGATACAGCCATTTAACACTGGCTGTATCTTCTTTTCTTTTTCTTTTGCTTGCTTCGGTTACCGGAATTATCCTTTCGGTTGAACCCATTACCCAAAAAGTTAAACCTTATGGTGTTGGCAACCTAGCCAATACAAGCGTTGCAACGGTTATTCCCGTACTTAAAACCAAATACTCCGAAATTACGAGTATAAGTGTAGAGAACGGCCGTTTTGTACAAATTCAGGCCATTAACAATGCCGGCGATGATGTAAAAGCTTATATAGATCCCAAAACTGGCGCTGTACTGGGCACGCCGGGCAAAAAGAATGAATTTTTTCAATGGGTAACCACTTTGCACCGCTCTCTTTTTATGCACGAAACCGGGCGGTTTTTTATTGGACTGACCGCTTTTTTACTGTCGCTGATTGCCGTTTCAGGTATTTTGCTCACCATACAAAGGCAACGGGGGATTCGAAGATTTTTTGCAAAGATACAGAAAGACGGTTTTTCACAGTACTATCATGTTATTTTAGGGCGTTTATTGCTTATCCCAATTTTGGTTATTGCCCTAAGCGGCACCTATTTATCACTCAATACGCTCGGGATTTTAAAAACAGTAAAAAAGGGTGTTGATGTAAATCTGGATGCCATTAAATCAGCTCCGGTAAAAAACATTAAAGACTTTGAGGTTTTTAAGCACATCAGTTTGGCGGAGGTTCAAACGATTGAATTTCCGTTTTCTGAAGATGTGGAAGATTATTTCATACTTACACTGAAAGACCGCGAAATTGCCGTAAATCAGCTTACCGGAGCTATTTTAGCCGAAAACAAGTATCCTTTTACAGTATTGGCTACCAATTTAAGTTTGGATCTCCATACCGGCAGGGCCAACGTGCTGTGGGCAGTGGTATTGGGGATTTCTTCAATCGGGATTTTATTTTTCATTTATTCGGGTTTTGCCATTACCCTAAAAAGAATATCGAAACGTTCTAAAAACAAATATAAAGCTGCAGAATGTGAGTATATTGTTTTAATAGGTTCTGAAAACGGGAGCACACATGGGTATGCCATCGCCCTGCATAAATTACTGCTTAAACAGGGTAAAAAGTCTTACCTCACGGCCTTAAATAATTACGGCATTTATCCTAATGCTAAACAGCTGGTTATTTTTACATCAACCTATGGCTTGGGCGATGCACCATCCAATGCTAGCCGTTTTTTACAGCGGATTAAAGAAAAACCACAGCTGCAGCAGGTTAATTATGCAGTTCTGGGCTTTGGATCAAAGGCATACCCCGATTTTTGTAAATTCGCTTTTGATGTGCATAACGAGCTTTCCAAACAGGAGTGGGCGATTCCTTTGATCGATATCCATACGGTTAACGATAAATCACCTGAGGATCTCTTATTATGGGAGGAAGCATGGTCGCAAAAGAGCGAAGTGGAAGTTAATGGGTTTTTGGAGCAGCAAAAACTAAAGAAAAAACCACTGAAAGATTTTATTGTTCAATCGAATACCGGTACAGCAATAAGCGAAGGTGTTTTTCAGATCAGGTTAAATGCCTTACGCAGTTTAAAAGCCAAATCAGGCGATTTACTGGCCATTTATCCGGCAAATGACCATAGAGAACGGCTTTATTCTATTGGTGTGGTAAATGATGCGATACAGCTCAGCGTGCGCTTGCACCCCGATGGTTTAGGTTCAGGATTTTTACATAAATTGAAAGAGAATGAACCTGTAAAGGCAAGGATTGTTAAAAACCCGCATTTTCATTTCCCTAAAAAAGCACCAAAGGTAATTATGATTTCGAATGGAACAGGTATTGCTCCATTTTTAGGCATGATTAACCAGAATGCAGGAAAAATACCCTGCTATCTTTTCTGCGGTTTTAGAAGTACATTATCTTTTAGCCCTTTTCATGACTTTTTAAATGATATGCGTGCTGAAGCCAAAATTTTTGATTTTAAAATTGCTTACTCAAGAGAAGGTATTAAGCAGTATGTAAGCGATCTGATTAATATTGATACTGATTTTGTAGCCAAAAGTTTGGCTGAATCTGCCGTACTGATGATATGTGGCTCACTTTCTATGCAAAAAGACATTGTAAGGATACTGGAAGAAATCTGTGTCGAAAAAACCGGTAAACCGCTATCTTTTTATCAATCCAGAAATCAGGTATTAACCGATTGTTATTAATATCTTTTTGAGGATTACAAATCCTCAGCACATGAGGTCGCGATTGCAAGTCGCGACCAACCTTAGTGGATGCTGGCGCCGATTTGTAATCGGGGTTATTATAACCGTGGATTTTAAATCCACATTCTTTCTGTAAAATTTTGTTTTTTTGAGGATTACAAATCCTCAGCACATGAGGTCGCGATTGCAAATCGCGACCAACCTTGGTGGATGCTGGCGCCGATTTGTAATCGGGGTCATTATAACCGTGGATTTTAAATCCACATTCTTTCTGTAAAATTTTGTTTTTTTGAGGATTACAAATCCTCAGCACATAAGGTCGCGATTGCAAATCGCGACCAACTTTAGACCAATTATTTAATTTCTTGCCAGGGTATGGGCAGGTAGTTTGATATCTTTCGAAGTAACGATTTGGCCTTGATCGCTGATAATAATGTAGCTGTACTGCGGGTATTTTTTGATCAATTGTTCGCCTGCTGTTTTTCCTAGAACCATGGTGGATGTGCTCAATCCATTAGCCATTTCGGCGCTTGGACCAAACACGGTTACGCTGATGAGGCCTGTGGCTGGATAACCGGTAGCTGGGTTAATGATGTGCGAATACCTTTTGCCCTTGAATTCTACAAATTTCCGGTAACTGCCTGATGTAACCACTGCATTGTTTTTAAGGGGGAGCACTGCCAATAGGGTATCTTCGCGCATGGGGTTGGTAATGCCAATGGTCCAATCTTTCCCATTGGGTTGTTTGCCCCAGGTACTCATATCGCCTGATGCGTTTACAATTCCAGCCTTGATTCCTTTCTCCAGCATCATTTTACGGCATCTATCTGCTGCATAGCCTTCTCCCAATGCACCAAATCCTATTTTCATGCCCTTTAGCTTTAAAAAGATAGTGGAGGCTGATTTGTTTAAAATAATATTGCGGTAACCCACTTTCTCTACCGATTTTTTAATGGCAGCCGCAGTAGGCATCTGTTTCATGGAGCCATCAAACTTCCAGATCCTGTCCATTGCTGCAAAACTGATATCAAAAGCACCATTTGTAGCTTTTGAAAGCGCAATGGCACGTTCGGTCAGTGCAAAAACTTCGGGGTCAACTTTTATCGGCATAATCCCTGCATTCCGGTTTACTTCCGAAACCTGAGAATCATTTTTCCAGTCTGAAATGAGGTTCTCGATGCGGCTGATCTCGGCAATAACCGAATCTATATTGTGCTCGGCAGAAATTGAATCTTGAGCCGAGATGGTAATATCGAAACGCCCGCCCATTAAAAGAGTAGTTCTTTTTCTTACAATTTGTGCATGGGTAGTTAAAACGGAGAGGATTAGGGCTGCCAGAAGTATCTTTTTCATCAATTACAATAATTGGTGTAAATATAGGCTTTAGCGGTAAAAAAGCTGATGAGGGTTGATAAAAGAAAGGGGTTAAGTTTAGATACCCTAATTGTTTAACTTATTTAATTAAAGCATAAAATTAGCTATTGAAAAAATCATCAGTTACGAAAAAGGGCAGAACCATCCGGTATCTGCCCTTAATACTAATTAACTAACTATTTCTATTTATTTCTTGGTTACATCAGGAAACTTTACCTGTATTACGTAAGTACCTTCTAGCTTTAACTGCCAAGACCACCTTGGATTTACCGAGAAAGTACCTAAAGAAGCTGGGAAATTATCCACGGTAACAAACTGACTTGGAATCCTGTAATACATTAAGAAACCCCAGTCGGTTGTTGGCGTTACGTATTTGGTTAACGGGAATGGTGCTACTTCAAAATCGCAGATCATTGCGGTATCGGTTTTAATAACCGGGTTAAATTTGGCATAGTTCTCAAAAATCGGCCTATCGCCCCTTGCAATAATTTCTCCGGCTTTTGGATTAAATGTTCTGCCGTTTTTATCAACCATTTTTAAAATTGCCCTTGCACCATTGTTGGAGATTTTAGTGCAGGTAATAGTTGGGTTCCGCATTGGCGTTGCCGCACCAGTGATATCGTTAAAAGCATTGGCTACGTTATCCGTAATTACAAACAAATCTTCCGTTGAAGGATCTACCACATTAATGGTAGCCAGCTTAGGATAAAGTTTTGTGCCTGTTACGTTGGTCATTTCTACATCAAAAACGTATTTGCCCAAAGGTAGGTTTGCAGATGCCTTGTTAAAGGTTAACTGTCCGCTGCTTTCATTAAAGTACATCGGCAGTCTTTTCTGTGTTTCACGCTTTTTGTTTAACAGGGCCACTGTGGTATCTGTTGTCGCATCGAAAGACATACCGGTTTTAAAAACCACAATATCGTAAGTGGTGTTAAATTCTACCGGGGCCGGACTGCCATCTTCCTTGCGCAGGTTCAGCATTTTAAAGGTATAGGGTGGGGTAGAGCCATCGGCATTCAAGCGGTCTGATTGGTAAAGGATCAGACCACGTTTGGCAAAAAGGTTATTGTCTTTGTAGCGGATGGCATCGCTTTGAAAGCCCTTTTCTATCTTTTTACAGGCAACAATGCTTACCAGCATCATCAAACCTAAAATGTATTTCATTTTCATTATCTAATTATTAGTATTTAACAAATCTTATCAGTATGTTATATAACAGTGCTGATAAACAATTGATTAAATTAATTTCCCAATGGTTGGGCGTTAAAGAATAACCTGTGGTTTCCGTTCAATACATGTACAATTCCGGTACGGGTAATAATGCCCGAGGTTTGGCAATCCACAGCTTTGTCTTTTTGATTATCTGGAATGGCGTTCTGATCAATCTCCTTGTCATCTCTGGTGCCAATCACCTTGGTATAGGTTACATAATCAACATAGCTTACATAGGCACTATAATCAAAGCTTCTTCTAAACTTGATCATATACTGTACGTTTGGAATTGGTCCTAATGCGCTATCGTAGAGCTTACCACCGAGCGTAATCTGGTCGCGGTTTATTTTTCCGGCAAACATGTAGGTCTTTAAAGAATCGCTTAATTCTTTTTGTGGAATGTCTTTAATGCCGAAGTTGAAGTTTTCATTACCTGTTTGGATGGCAATCTGGTTCTTCTTGGCCGAAACATAATCTACAATACCGTAGTTTGTAGTGGCAAAAAAGGTAATGTTGCCGTTTATGGCATCTTTTAGGCCAGCCTTATCAATTACTTTTACCAATGAATCGAATTTAGGGTTTGATTTTAGGTAATCGTAAGTGGTCATATCTACGTAAGCGTTGCTTACTCCACCGTCGTTTTTATAGTCGTCCTTTTTGCACGATGCAAATGCAATCATTACAAGTAGTACCGCGCATATCGTTATATAATTTCTCATGATTCTGTTTTTTGATTGTTGTGCTTAAACCTTACCTAACCAATAAGTAGTTTGTTTAAGGTTCGGGTTTTCTCTAAATAATGCCGGATCTATAGGCCAGTAAAAACCTTCTCTTCTAAACCTTTCAACAGGCAACCAATCTACTATGTTGCCATATTTTCTGGTTCTTAAAAGATCGTAGAACAAGTGCCCCTCTAAAAACATTTCCTTGCCGCGTTCTTTAATATACTCATCCATTACAGCGCTAACTGAAAGGCCAGCAGCCACTTTTTTAGGAACTTTGTCATATTTGGTCCTAAAATCGTTAATAATGGTGGTTGCGGTAGCCGCATCGCCTTTATATAAAGCAATTTCTGCTTTTAACAGTTTAAGATCGCTCAATCTGAAAATAATCATGTTGTTGCTCAGATAAGCATCTAATTTCTGACCAGGGTTGCGGTAAATCACATTGCTGTATTTTACACATAAAGGTTTATCAGGCGTAACCAGGTCGAAGTTTTTGCGGTAGCGGATATCTGTTATTGTTCCCGTTCCAAACTGATCGGTAAGATAGCGTGGCACAACATAGAACCTTGGGGTATTGTTGTAATAACTGATATAACTTGTATTTAAAAACCGTGTTCCGATATGGCTCGAAGAACCTTCCAAAGTGTTTTCGCTCATGTTCAACTCGAAAATTCCTTCTGGCGATCTGCCGATAAACGTATTTGAGTAATTGGTGGTATCGGTTTGGGTATAACCTCCACGTGCAATTAAAGTATTAATTGTAGTATCGGCACTGTTTACATCAACCAAGTTGGCTACATCTGTGCTCACATCAGTCATTGTTGCTCTCCAAAGGTAAAGGTGTGCAAGCAGGGCATAAACAGAACCGCGGTTTGCTGTTACTTTTGCATCGCCAGCACTTTCATAGCTCCAGCTTAGCATTTTTGCAGCGTTGTGGCAATCGTCTTCGATCTGCTTCATCACTACTGTTTTGCTGCTTCTTGGTAATTGAGGCGCAGTAATCGGATCATCGTATGCAGCTGTTACCAAAGGTACATCTCCCCAAACCCTCACCATCATAAAGTAGCTTAAGGCCCTAATAAACAAAGCCTGACCAATAATACCGTTTTTAAAGGTTTCCGGATCTTCTACATCTTTAAGCTCGCTGCTGGTCATTTTTGAAACATTGGCAATCACAATGTTCGACATGGCGATTGTTTTGTAATAAAGGGTGTAGTTGGCCAACGAATTTAAATTGTACTGGAATGTGAAATCGCCGTTCTGTATCCCTTCCAATCCATCACCGTTGTACTGGATAGTGAAATAGTTTTTGGCAATAGCATCGCCATACATGTAGTACCTGTTTTCTTTGTTGGTGCAGGCATTACGTAAAAGTGCATAGTTACCGGCAATTGCGTTGCGGGCATCTTTAGCCGATTTCCAATAAACCTCTAAATAGGTAGAGTTTTTTGGTTCCTGTTCAAGCAGTTTTTTGCACGAGGCGAAACTGATTACTACCAGTATCAACCCAATCATGCTTAATTTTTTATATGTATTTCTCATGGCTTTCTTATTAAAATTGAACTTCGACACCTAGCGTATATTTTTTCGGAATTGGATAACCTGCTCCATTATATTCGCCATATGGATTTACGGCTTCGGCATCAGGCAGGCGTTTCGATTGCTGGAACATAAAAAGGTTATCGGCAATTGCGAAAATCCTAAACTTCCCAACCCCAAGCTTTTTTAAAGTGCTTCCAGGCAGATCGTAAGCCAGGTTAACACTTTTTATCCTGAAGTATCCACCTTTTTCTAAGAAGAAAGTTTGTGCACCTGTGTAATAGTAACGGTAGGTTCCCAAATCGTATTTGGCATATTCGGCAAGGTCTCCTGCAGTTTTCCAGATATTGATTTTGCTTAAATCAGGGGTAGAGTAGGTAGCAAAATTACCTACGGCGTTACCATCTGTTGAGTTAGAGAAACGGTCTGATTCGAACAGGTTCAACACATCGCGGTCAAAAGTAAAGGTAGAGAATATGCCCAAGCTGAAATTCTTGTAAGTAAAGTTGTTTGTCCAACCACCGGTATATTTAGGGTTAGGGTCGCCAACTGGTAACTTATCAGGGTTAATACCATCGTTAAAAATGTCGATGAAACCATCACCGTCTAAGTCGGCCAGATAAAAATCTCCCTGCTGATAGGTACCATTACTGTTTCTGTACAGTTCGCCTGTATAAGGGTTAACCGGAATATCGCTCGTTCTAGAGAAAACGCCGTTTGTTCTGTACAGGTAAAAAGCATTGATTGGGCTACCTACCGATAAGATGTGCGATTTATCAAATCTATCGCCACTTAAAACCAGGTCTCTTCCGCCATTTGGCAGGTTCATGATCTCATTTTTGTTGTAAGAAACGTTTAATCTGGTATTCCATTTAAATGCTCCAGAAAAAGGGTTTGCCGTAATCGAAATCTCAGCACCTGAGTTTCTTACGCCAATGGCATTGGTTAAAGCCAGGTCGTAACCTGTGGTTAATGGCAGGTTTAAGCTGAACAGCTGTAACGACGATTCTTTGTTGTACACATCGAATGTTAAACCGTATTTACCGTTTTTGATTTCGAGGTCGGTACCAATGTTCCACTGCATTGATTTTTCCCAGCTTAGGTTGCTTTGGGCAACACCATCGCGTAGGTTTGGCGTAATGGCTGTTACACCGTTGTACGATGTTGCACCACCATTTCCATCAAAGCCACCATTGTTAACCTGGTACAAATTGTACTGTAAGTAATTGCTTTTAGGGTCGTTACCCGAATTACCGATACTGGCCCTGATTTTCGCCATGGTAAATGGATTTTTGGTCCAATTTTTCATAAAGGCCTCTTCCGAAATTAACCAGCCCACTGATGCTGATGGGAAGAAACCCCATTTATTGTTTTTACCAAAACGGGATGAAGCATCGGCCCTGGCAGAAACAGATAACAGGTACCTGCTATCGTAATCGTAAGCCAACCTACCGTAGTAAGATAGCAATCCGAAAGCCTGATAATCAGAACTTGCACCAATTTTAGACTGCTGAAAACCGCTTACCGTTTGAATGTTATCTGATGGGCCGTTATAGCCTGAAGCGGTAGTGTACTGAAATTGGTTGTAAATAATGTCCTGACCGGCAATAACACTAAGTGAATGTTTGCTGAATTTGTTGTTGTAGCTTAAAAAGTTAGAGGTTTGGATGTTGATACCATTATCTGCATAGCTATAGGACGAGTTACCCTGGCCATTGTTTAACAGGTTACTGGTACTCAAATCCCTCCGGGCGCTGTTCTGCAAGTAAGAAGATTGCGAGGTTAGTGTTAAATGTTTGCTAAACTCATAACTTAAATTCAGGTTAATGGTAAGTTGGTTGCTGATGTTCTTATCCAGGTTTTCGCTGTAAGCACCTAAATAAAAAGCTTTTTTATCTTCATCCAAATTAAGTAGGGAAGAAGGCATGTTACCTGCGCCCAAACTAATAGGACTGTTGTTGCTTCCGTTTCCTCTTGCCCTGTCTGATCGTGAATAAGCAAAAATAGGGTTAATCATCAGCTTTTGTTTTAAGGCCCTTGTGGTGAGGTTAATCCTGCCCGAGTATCTTTTAAAGCCAGTTGCCTTAATAATACCTTCCTCATTGTAATAACCTCCACTAAAGCGGTAAACCATGCCGTTTTCGCCGCCACCGCTTACATTTAAATCGCCATTGGTGATTCGTCCTGTTTGGTAGAATAAATCTTGCCAATCGGTATTGCCGTTATAGGCAGGGTTTAAACTATCGGTTAACAGGTAAGGAAGCTGTTTTAAATCGGCGTAGCTCAACTGTCTTTGCAAAACCTCCATTTTTTGCCTGCGTTCTACCGTACCAAGGGTTACATCGCGCAGGTCAGGTCTTTCTGTTAAACCTGCATAGGCACTGATCGAGACTCTTGGTTCGCCGCTTAAGCCTTTTTTGGTGGTAATTAAGATTACACCGTTTGCTGCCCTCGATCCATAAATCGCTGCAGCCGAAGCATCTTTTAAAATGTCGATAGATTCAATATCGGCAGGGTTTAGGCCCGCCAGGTAATTGCTTCCGGTACCAACCCCAGGCCCAACGTACGATTCTGTTGGCTGTGGCACACCATCCACCACATAAAGCGGCGAGTTGATTACATTAAATTCATCATAACCTCTGCTCACCTGCGAGTTACCCCTTACCGATACGGTTGGGGCCGAACCCGGTGCACCCGAGAAGTTTTGAACGTTTACCCCAGAAACACGTCCCTGCAGTAACTGATCGAAACTGGCAGCCGGTAAATTGGCCAGTTCTTTTGCCGAGATACTCGAAATGGCTGCTGTTGTTTTCTTTCTGGTAATGCTTTGGTAACCGATGGTAACAACCTCGCTCAGTGTTTGGTTGTTTTCGCCTAAAGAAAAATTGATTGTTGATTTGCCGCTCACGGCCTCTTCCTTGCCCAGGTAGCCAACCATGCTTACCACAATTATCGAATTGGGTTTTACCACGAGGGTGTAACGGCCATCTCCGTTGGTAACTGTACCGTTCTTGGTACCTTTTTCTACCACGGTTACACCTGGTAAAGGCTTCTTGGTTTCATCGAGTACTACCCCGCTTACTTTGGTCTGCGCAAAGGCCAGCCAAGGGATTAATAAATAGAAGAAAATTCCAAATAAAACCTTCGGAGTAGTTCTAGTAAAGTTTAGTTTCATAAAATTTGGGATGTTAACGGTTTAGTTATCCCTAAATTATATCCATTATTTTACAGAAAATTAACATATTTTAACATTAGGTAATTGGATTTTAACATAAAGAAGTTAAAATGTTGTTTTCTAGGCCAAATGATGAAAATTACCTTCAGAAAGCCGTACATTTTTTACTGATTTCTTATTTACAATCAACCTTTTAATTGTCTTTCAAACTAATTTTTAAGTTTATTAATTTGGAATATTTCTGTCTTATTAATACTTAAAAAACGTTTTAGTAATAGCTACATGCCCTTTACTTTTGATCTGGTTTTTATAGAACCTTATTAGAAGAAAGAATAGGTTAATGTGATTGTGATTTTAGCTGCTAAAAATGATTGAATATTATCGATTTAACAAAAAAATAATTAACGTGATGAAATAGCAGTTTCTATAGCTTGATCTAGCTTAACTAAGCCTGGATCTTCCTGATCGGAGTTATAAATAATGATACCTTGCTTATTAACCAATATACAGCTAGGATAGGCAGAGATCCCAAAGAGTTTATTAATCTTGCTATCACTCACTTTTAATCGTTCAGAAACATTGATCCAGTTGAGCTTATTATCTACTATATGCCTTTTCCATCTCGTAATATCATTGTCAAAGTTAAAATAAACAACTTCAAGGCCCCCGGGCTTATATTTTGTATAGATTTTTTTTAACAAGGGCAATTGTTTTTGACATGGAATGCACCAGGTTGCAGAAAAAACGATCAGGTAATTCTGATTTGAGAGATTTAAATTTGTGAAAGGTTGATCGCGTTCGTCATTAACCTTAAATATCTTTACCTTATGATTTGAACTGGAGCTTTCTATACTTTTAATCAGATTGTTGTTTTCTGTCAAAATTTTCTGCCCCAAGCTTGAAGCTTGTAATTTTTCATTAAAAGCTTTAAGAGAATTAAGTATAAGTGTTGAGTAGGCTACAGACCGGTTGTAATGACTTGCCTGATATAGGGCAAGAATACTGAAAAAATCATTAGGGTAAGATTCAATAAATGCTAGATACATTTTAAATGTACCCATTCTTTCGGCTGTTCCATTGCGGTATGCTGTTATTTTCAATTCATTTAGTTTGTTGAAAATATCATTGCTTTTTGTGTTGTAATTTAATAATGTTAATACTTTTTGGTTTTTTTCGTATCCAATTGATAAGATATTCTCACCAGAATCTACAACAAAATCGATTGATTTATATTTTCCTGCCTCTACAAAACCAATCCTTGCAAAAGCGCTTGGGTTTATCAAAGTTCCAGTTATTTGTGTAGAACCATTTTGAAACAAAATATTTTTTTTGGAGATCTCTATAAATTGGTTATCATCAAGAATACTGAATATACCATCCAAATTTTTATTTTCAAACGTTACCTTTAGTTTAAAACGATGCTGAGCCAAACTTCTAGTGGGTAACCAAATAGAAAATATAGCAACTATTAGTAATCGCCATTTAGATTTCTGTAAATAATGTGCCATTTCTGTAGTTATTATATATAAAATGTATCCTTAATTCAAAATGATGTGAGTTCTGCAGCTGGTTCTTTATTTTTAAAGATATTCTTTTTATCAGATCTTTGAAAATAATGCTAGGATTGTGTTAATCAATTTAGCTAACCTCAATATCACCAGAATTTCTAAATTTGGCCGATAAAACTCTTCCTTATGACCGCTGTAGAAAAACTGGAAGCCCTGCGCAAGCAAATGGCCGAACAAAAAATAGATGCCTATGTAATCACGGCTGCGGATCCACACATTAGCGAATACCTACCTGCGCATTATAAAACAATTCATTTTTTAAGTGGATTTACCGGATCGGCAGGTACTTTGGTGGTTACCCTCGATTTTGCAGGCCTTTGGACTGACTCCCGTTATTTTACACAGGCAGAAACGCAGTTAAAGGATTCTGGTTACAAACTGGTAAAATTAAAAGTACCCCACACACCCGAATATATCAATTGGCTGCTTGAAGTTTTACCAAGAGGTACAAAAGTTGGTTTTAACCATCAGCTTATTACCGTAGCCTTGGCTGTTGAGCTGCAAAACAATTTGCAACAAAAGGATATACAGACGGCCGACGTGGATTTTGTTGGCACAATTTGGCACGATAGGGTAGGGCTACCGGCTGAAAAAGCTTTTTTAATCAGCGAAGAAGCTGCAGGTTTAAGTATTTTAGCTAAAATAGCGCAGGTAAGGGATATATTAAAAACGAACGGCGCTAACCACCATTTTATTTCCTCGTTAGATGATATTGCCTGGCTTTTTAACCTCAGGGGGCAGGATGTAGATTATAACCCCGTGGTTCTGAGCTTTGCCATTGTTGCACCCTCTGAAGTTACGCTCTTTGTCAACCAAGATAAACTATCGCCAGATGAAACAGATACACTATATAAACAAGGTATAGTTTTAAAACCTTACCATACAATAAGTGATGCTTTGAAACAGCTGCCTGAGGATGCAAGGATTTTTATCGATCCGAAGCGCACCAGCTATGGTTTGTACCAGCTTTTGCCTAAAAGTGCTAAGCTTATTCTGGGTACCAACCCGAGTACTTTTTTAAAGAGCATAAAGAATGAAACCGAGATCAAACATATCCGCAAGGCCATGCTACAGGATGGGGTGGCCTTAACCAGGTTTTTTAAATGGATGGAAGACCGTTTAGGCGGAGAAAAAATTACAGAATGGTCTGCCTCCGAAAAATTGGCTGGTTTTAGGGCCGAGCAGGCTTCTTTTGTGGGCTTAAGCTTTAATACCATTGCAGGCTTTAACGCCAACGGCGCACTGCCACACTACACCCTAACTGCAGAAAGCAATCAGGAAATCCAGTCTGACGGGTTATTTCTGGTCGATTCTGGTGGGCAATACCATTACGGTACAACCGATATTACCAGGGTAATGCCAATTGGCAATTGCGCTACAAGGCAGGCTGATGATTATACCTTGGTATTAAAAGGGTTGATTGAAGGCTCAAAACTGATTTTTCCGGAGGGTACCAAAGGTTACCAGATCGACTCGATCTGCAGAAGGCCCCTTTGGGATTATGCCATAAATTTTGGTCACGGAACCGGTCACGGTATTGGTTTTTTCCTTAACGTACACGAAGGACCTCAGAATATTAGTCCGGCCAATGTTGATGTAGCCTTTAAACCGGGGATGGTAACTTCTATTGAACCTGGAATTTATCGTCCAGGCAAGCATGGCGTTCGCATCGAAAACCTGGTTTTGTGTGTGGAGCATGGTAATAGTGAATTTGGTAATTTTCTTGCTTTTGAAACCTTAACCTTATGTTTTATTGATACTACTATTGTAAATAAAGCACTTCTGGAAGCGGATCAGCTGGCATGGCTAAATCAATATAACCAAATGGTGTTCAATAAGCTTAAACCTTTATTAAGTGCAGATGAAGCCGAATGGCTTAAAGAAAAATGTAAAGCTATTTAATGATTTAGTTAAGTTTTGCCCTTCTCGTCATTCTGAGGTAGAAAGGATCTATTTGAAAGGGCTTAATTAAGTTATTACTTGCACCATGCCGTCATTCCCGCGCAGGCGGGAATCTTAAAGCGTTCTTTAAATTATCCTCCGAAGGTTGCTGCCGGTACTTCCATTAAATACACCAATTCTTTACCGATTTTGCGCTATTTTTAATAATGGCTTCCGGTTTATTTTATAAAATATATTTTTGGATAAAACATCCCTAAAGCGCTAAGCAAACATGGTAACCATAAATCAAAAACGGAATAGAACTTTCGCCATAATTATGTTAAAAGCAATAATTTGCTGTCTTTTAACTTTTCTAAATATTGAGGTGCTTTTTGCACAATCGCCATGGATTGCCCTGGGTAAAAAGCCATCAACATTGGGCTTGGAAAATGGCTTCTCTACTTACGATGCCGGTGCATTTAATTTAAAGCTGGTAAAATCATCACAAACGGTGGCCGGACTTCTGCCAAAAACAGTTAAAGATTTTGATTTCGTGCCAAGCGATAGCTTAAAAGTGCGCAGTTCGGATGGCTTATACCACTTGGGCGATATTAATTTGAAACTCCGCAGTGTTGGTGATGAAGCCTGGAAAACGTACAGCACGGCCGCAAAGCGGAAAGCTGTCGAAAAAATAAGTGCCGGTAAAAACGTACTCGCAGCAGCCAATTTGGCGGCAACACTGCCTGCCGATATTCCATTGCAGGTTAAACGCCTTTGGGAAATGCAAAACGGTAAACTCGTACTGCGTTTCGAACTAAAAAATAAAACCGATAAGCCTGTAGAAATTGGCGCATTAGGCATCCCAATGATTTTCGATAATATTTTAGAAGGAAGGACACTGGAGCAAACCCACGCTAAAAATGTTTTTTATGACCCTTACATTGGGAAAGATGCAGGGTATCTGCAGGTAACCAGATTAAGCGGGCATGCACCATCCTTGCTGGTTATGCCGGTAGGAACTACGCCATTTGAAGCCTATAATCCGCTAAACGACGACCGTACACCTAGGGGGATTGCTTTTGAAGGTTTTTACGAGTGGATGGTATACAGTAAAGCCTATGCCGACAACGAGTGGAAAAACGCAGAACAATGGAACACGCCAACATCAACTACTTTAAAACCGGGCGAAACACGCAGTTATGCGCTTCAGTTCGTGCTTTCCGGATCGGCAAAAAATATTGAAAGCAAACTTATTGAAAATAAAAAGCCGGTGGCCATGTCGGTTCCAGGCTATGTATTACCAAGGGATGTTAATGCTAAATTATTTATCAATTATGCCAAAAAAATTAAAACTATACAGGTACAGCCCGAAAATGCGCTGAGTATAAATGTATTGGGAACTACCAAAAATGGCTGGAAAAGCTATTCGGTAAAGGGGAATACCTGGGGCAGGGCCAGACTATCTATCACTTACGAAGATGGCCTGGAACAAACCATCAATTACAAAATTATTGAGCCTGAGACTGAGGTGATTGCCAATTATGGCCATTTTTTAACCACTAAGCAGTGGTTCGATCAGCCCGATCCCATTTTTAAAAGAAGTCCTTCTGCCATCACCTACGATTATGAAAAACAGCAGCAGGTAACGCAGGATAACCGTGCATGGATTGCGGGTTTAAGCGATGAGGGTGGGGCAGGCTCGTGGTTAGGGGCAATAATGAAACAGTTGGTGCATCCAGAAAAAGCAGAAGTGGATAAACTGAAGCAGTTTGTTGATACGGTTATGTTCGGAAGGATACAGCTAAAAGATGGGCCACAGAAATACGGGGTTAAAAAGAGTTTGTTTTACTACGCACCCGATTCGCTTCCGAAAGATACCTATGCTGCCAATATTAATTTTAAAACCTGGTCGGCCTGGCCTAAAAAGGAAGCCGATAACCTTGGCCGCTCTTACAACTATCCGCATGTGGCTGCCGCACATTGGGTAATGTACCGTTTGGCCCGTAATTATAGTGGCCTTGTAGAAGCGCAAAGCTGGAAACAGCACCTTATCAATGCAGCAGAAACCGGTATGGCCATGGTTAACATTGCACCTTACTATGCACAGTTTGGGCAGATGGAGGGCACCGTATTTTACCTCATCCTTACCGACCTTAAAAATGAAGGTTTAACAGATGAAGCAACCAAGCTGGAAAATGAAATGAAGAAGCGGGCTAACCACTGGCGCTCGTTGCAATATCCCTTTGGTAGTGAAATGCCTTGGGATTCGACAGGTCAAGAAGAGGTTTATGTATGGTCGAGCTATTTTGGCTACCAGGATAAGGCAAATGTAACACTCGATGCGATATTGGCTTACATGCCGGTAGTGCCCCACTGGGCCTATAATGGCAATGCACGCCGTTACTGGGATTTTCTGTACGGCGGTAAGCTTACCCGTGTTGAACGGATGATACACCACTATGGTTCGGCACTGAATGCCATTCCGGTATTGATGGATTACCGTAAAAACCCTGATGATTTTTATCTGCTCCGCGCAGGCTACGGTGGTTTACTTGGTGCTATTTCAAACATCACCAAAGATGGTTTCGCACCTGCGGCATTTCATGCCTATCCCTCTACTTTAAAAAATGATGGCATTACAGGCGATTATGGTTCCGGATTTTTTGGTTATGCCGTTAATACCTCATCTTACATTTTAAATCACCCAGAGTTTGGTTGGTTAGCCTTTGGTGGTAACTTGGATAAAACCGGAAATACCGTACGGGTAAAGTTAACTACTGCGGCTAAATCTGCCGTGTATATTGCGCCTGCAAAACTTTGGATTACCCTTGATGCAGGTACGATTGATGAGGTGGTTTACAATACAGTTAATGGTCAGATCAGTTTGAAATTGGGTAAAACCGATGATTATACCCCGAATGCGATACTGAGAATTGCTCAACCTACGGCGGTTAAAGGTGCTGCCATTTATTCGGTAAAAGGCAATGAGGTAATGGAAAGGGGAGCGTACCAGATTAAACTTGCTAAAGATAGCTCAACTGAAATAGTTCTTCAAAAATAATATCAATTCATCTACTGTCGGGGCCTCCTAAATGTATTTTACGGGGCCTTTTTTTATTTGTTTTCCTATGATAATCAGTTGAATATGTAAGTTGTTTTTTGTTTTCCTATGATAATCAGTTGAACGTGTAAGTTGTTTTTTGTTTAACTAGATATAAATGATACTTATTGTTTGATTTATAAATTATTAAAGCTCATAGCTAGATTGTTAAAAAAGCATTTTGTGTTATTTTTGGGCTTCGTTTCTGTTATATGAATACTTTAGCTAATGATATTTAGCTTTTTGAATTTCTTTATACTATAGATTTTAACTAACAAATAACTGCAGAAAAGAATTTTTCCTTCTCTATCGCCTCGGTTCGTGTCGCCACGAACTGTAATTTCATATCGTTTTCGTTTGTAACGAGGACTATGTCTCACTGACTTTTTTTGTTTTAATTTGTTTTGCCACGGAAGCACGGAAAGCACGGAAATATTTTGAATGCTGCAAGCTGTAATGGCAGAAATTTTACCTTTATTTTTTCGATAAGATTAAATTAATGGTGACTTTTACAGCATAACCATAGTTTATAATTCGCAGATACCACCCATATTTTAGCCATTCAATTTTATTCTTATCGAATGAAGATCGCTTTTGGGATATTTGCCTAACACTTATTAATATGTTTGAAAAGAAAGTTTACCAAGAGCGGAGAGCAGTATTAAAATCAAAAATAAATTCGGGCGTGTTGCTCTTTTTGGGCAATGAAGATAGCCCGATGAATTATAAAGATAATACTTATCATTTTAGGCAGGACAGTACCTTTTTATACTATTTTGGGATCAGCGAGCCATCATTGGCCGCAATAATTGACCTGGATGAAGACCAAACAGTTCTCTTTGGGAACGAAATGAGCATTGACGATATTGT
Organism: Pedobacter sp. GSP4; assembly: GCF_051857575.1. Lineage (NCBI taxonomy): Bacteria > Pseudomonadati > Bacteroidota > Sphingobacteriia > Sphingobacteriales > Sphingobacteriaceae > Pedobacter > Pedobacter sp. GSP4. Next base: position 166,065 of record NZ_JBPZIR010000007.1, read on the forward strand.
GTGGATGGGCAGGCAGAAAACGCTTGAAGAAAAGAGTTTGGATGCTGGCTTAACAAAGGTTTTGCCTTTGGCAGAACTGGATAACTATCTGAAAAATTATCAGCAAAAAAAGCGTGAGGTTCAATTTTTACCTCCATACCGTTCAGAAAATAAAATTAAACTGGCCAATTGGTTTAACTTACCGATAAGTGAGCTGAAAGAAAAGGCATCGCTCAATTTTATCAAAGCTGTTGTTGCACAGCGTTCAATTAAATCGGTTGAGGAAATTGAAGAACTCGATCGTGCAGCAGCAATATCAGCCGACATTCATTTAATGGTAATGCAGCAGGCAAAACCGGGCATGTACGAACGCGAACTTGCAGCGAAAATTCAGGGAGCTGCTCTGGCCAATGGTGGTAACCTGGCCTATCCGGTTATCTTAACCGTACGCGGTGAAATTTTGCATAACCATTACCATGGCAATCAGCTACAGGATGGCCAATTGGTTTTGAACGATTCGGGCGTGGAAACAGCTTTAGGATATGCGGGAGATCTTACCCGTACTTTCCCGGTTGGTAAAAAATTCAGTGCTGAGCAGAAAGATATGTATGATATTGTACTCAATGCCTATACCCATGCTAAAAATTTATTGGCCCCTGGTGTAAGGTATTTGGATGTACACTTGGCTTCGTGCAAAATGCTGGCACAGGGCTTAAAAGATGTGGGTTTAATGAAAGGTAATGTTGATGATGCCGTACAGGCAGGCGCACACGCCATGTTTTTTCAATGCGGGACTGGGCACATGATGGGCTTAGATGTACACGATATGGAAGATTTGGGCGAGCAATATGTGGGCTATACCGATAAGCTGACCAAAAACACCACGCAGTTTGGGTTAAAATCGTTAAGGTTGGGCAAAGCGCTCGAGGCAGGTTACGTGTTAACAGTTGAGCCTGGGGTTTATATCATCCCCGAATTGATAGACCGTTGGAGAGCGGCAAATCAGTTTACCGAATTTATCAATTACGATAAATTGGAGCAGTTCAGAAACTTTAGCGGCATTAGGGTAGAAGACGATTTTCTGGTTACTGAAAGCGGTAGCAGGATGTTAGGTAGATATTTGGCCTTAACTACCGATGAAATAGAGGCGATAAGAGCAGCAGCTTACTAGTGAATGGCATTTAAATTTTGTAAGGATTTTTTTAAGCACAGCGGTAGTAAGCCTTAACCAAGGTTAACTAAACCTGATAGAACGGATGCTCCCGATCCTTCATCGGAGCAGGAGGGATAGCAGGACTGCACCCGCCGATGGAAAACTGTAACTGCTTTTCAAATAAATAAGACGCGATTTCAATACTATAACCAGCAAAAAGATATGAAAAAAACAACATCCTTAACTGTACTCTTCTTAACGTTTAGTGCCATGCTTTTTGCACAGGCCCCTAAAAAAGTGTATACTTTGGCCGATACCTTAAGGGGAAGTTTAAACGCCGAACGTACCTGGTGGGATGTACAGCGTTACGAACTTTCTGTTACGCCCGATTATAACGATAAAAGTATAACTGGGTCGAATAAAATTGTGTACAGAGTAGTAAAGGTTAATGATGGAAAAACGCGGATGCAGATCGATCTTCAGGAACCACTGCTGATTGATAGTGTTTTATACAACGGAAAAACCAAGTTAAAATTCGAACATGTGGCCAGCGTTTGGTATGTGCATGTTCCGACGCAAAAGCTGTCGGCATTGAACAATGTGCATATCTTTTACCATGGAAAGGTGCACCAGGCCAAACGGGCACCCTGGGACGGTGGTTTTATCTTCACTACCGATTCGCTTTCGCGCCCATGGATGACAGTGGCCTGCCAGGGTTTGGGCGCTTCGGTTTGGTACCCGAATAAAGATCACCAGAGTGATGAGCCCAACTTGGGTGCTTCGTTAACCATGACGGTTCCTGATACTTTGGTAGCTGTGGGAAACGGCAGGCTGGTGTTTAAAAAAGACAATCACAACGGCACTACAACCTATAAGTACAATGTTAAAAACCCGATCAGCAACTATTGTATTATCCCGTATATTGGAAAGTACGTTAATTTTAAAGAGCAGTATGCAGGCGAAAAAGGCCCGCTGGATATAAATTACTGGGTGTTGGATTACAACTATCCCAAAGCGAAAACCTACATGCCCGATCAGGTACATAAAATGATGAAAAGCATGGAACACTGGTTTGGCCCGTATCCTTTTTACGAAGATGGTTACCAGTTGATTGATGCTTCGCATACCGGAATGGAACATCAATCGGCAGTTTCTTATGGCAACCGCTACAAGTTTGGCTATATGGGCCGCGATATGGCTGGCGATGGCTGGGGCCTTAAATGGGATTTTATCATCATCCACGAAAGTGGTCACGAATGGTTTGGAAATAACATTACCACAAACGATCTGGCCGATATGTGGGTGCACGAAGGCTTTACCAATTACAGCGAAACACTTTTTGTGGATTATATTTTTGGCAACAAAGCCGGTAACGAATATAATTTCGGGATCAGAAAAGGAATCCGCAACGATAGCCCGATTATTCCGTCCTACGGGGTAAATGCGCAGGGCAGTGGCGACATGTATCCAAAAGGTGGTAACATGCTGCATGCCATTAGGCATGGTTTAAACAACGACGAGCTTTTTAGGTCTATTTTGCGTGGACTTAACCAAACATTTTACCACAAAACAGTTACCACAGCGCAGATAGAGGCTTATATTTCTAAACGTGCCGGGTTTAATTATGCAAAGGTTTTTGATCAGTACCTGCGTACTACCCAAATTCCTACATTCGAATATTATCTCAAAAATGGTAAAGTATTTTACCGTTATAGCGATTGCGTTAAGGGGTTTAACCTGCCATTGTCTTTAAGCGGGCCGGGGCTGAAAACCATCAAAATTATTCCTTCACAAACCTGGCAGGAACTTGCTTTAGCCAAAGGGCAAGAGGCTTTGTTTACCAAAAATGCTATCGAATTTATGTATTACGTTAAGGTTAAAAACGAAGGATAAGATCTTCGTACATTAATAGCTTAACGATGTAATGGTATTCTTTTTTAGAAGGATACCATTTTTTTGTGGCAGCAATTTCACAGCCGGGGCCATGTAGCTATTCAAGTATGCCCGGTTTAAATGGCGTATTTATAGCCAATATTGGTTAAAATCCAACAATATTACCGTGCCGCTATCCAGTAACTTTGAGCATCGCTTAATGAATTTAGATCAGATAATTCTGATTGAGCGGTGTTTCGGCCAATTAAACTGATTTTTTGGTTTAAACTTCCTAATTAATTTTTTGAACCTTAATTATTAAAAAACATAGCACTACAATGAGTATCAAATGGACTGGGGTTTTCCCTGCTGTAACAACCAAATTTACGGCAAACGATGAATTGGATTTTGAAGCTTTCGATCTGAATATTGAAGCACAACTGGAAGCAGGAGCAGAAGGGATTATTTTAGGTGGCTCTTTGGGCGAAGCCAGTGTACTTACCGATGATGAAAAATTCGGTCTGTTGGCCCATACTTTAGAATTGGTAAATGGCCGTGTACCTGTTTTGTTGAACATTGCAGAATCTACTACCAAAAAAGCAATAGAAGTGGCTAAAAGAGCTGAATCAATTGGTGCACAGGGTTTAATGTTGTTGCCACCAATGCGTTACAATGCCGCAGCCGATGAAACTTTAGCTTTCTTTGGTGCCATTGCAGAAAGCACCAGCCTGCCAATTATGATTTACAATAACCCTGTTGATTATAAGATTGAAGTGACCTTGGATATGTTCGAAGTGTTAACCAAATATGATAATATCCAGGCGATAAAAGAATCGACAAGAGATGTTTCTAACGTAACCAGGCTGATTAACCGTTTTGGCGACCGCTTTAAAATCTTTACCGGTGTAGATCCTTTGGCGATGGAAAGTATCGTAATGGGTGCCCATGGTTGGGTTGCAGGCTTAGTAGATGCTTTCCCTAGAGAAACCGTTGCCATTTTCAGGTTGATCAAAGAAAACCGTATTGCCGAGGCGCTAACCATTTACCGTTGGTTTTTGCCTGTGCTTGAGCTCGATATCCACGCCAAACTGGTGCAGTATATTAAACTGGCAGAAGTGGCTACAGGCCTTGGAACCGAAGCTGTTCGTGCACCACGTTTACCGATTAGCGGAGCAGAAAGAGAAAAAGTATTGAAAATTATAAACGATGCATTGGCTGTACGCCCTGAATTACCTGCAGGTAGCTGGGGTAAATAGTTTAAAAACCAAATATGAACGGAAAAAATATTGTAGCCGGTACCTATTCAGAAGTTAATGAAAAAAGCCTTCAGGCTGTTAATCCTGCTACAGGATTAACGCTTGAAGGTACCTTTTTTAAAGCCAGCGAAAGCTTGGTTAACGATGCCTTAACAGCTGCAACAGCAGCCTTTCAAGGGTATAGAAATTTAAATAAAGATATTAAAGCCGCTTTTTTAAATGCCATTGCCGACGAAATTGCCAGTCTTGGTGATGAGCTGGTAAACAGGGCATCGGCAGAAAGCGGTTTGCCTTTGGCCCGTTTACAGGGAGAACTGGGGCGCACCACTGGGCAGTTAAGGCTGTTTGCCAATCTGGTTGCAGAAGGCTCGTGGGTTGATGCCATTATTGACACTGCGCTTCCCGAAAGGCAGCCATTACCAAAGCCCGATATTAGACGTATGCTAGTGCCAATTGGACCGGTAGTGGTTTTTGGCGCCAGTAACTTTCCGCTTGCATTTTCTGTAGCAGGTGGCGATACAGCATCGGCGCTCGCTTCTGGTTGTCCGGTAGTGGTAAAGGCACACCCCGCACATTTGGGTACAAGTGCCCTGGTAGGTGGAGCAATTGTTAAAGCTGCCGAAAAAACAGGCATGCCGAAAGGTGTTTTTTCTTTATTGTTTGATGATGGTTACACTATTGGGGCTAGCCTTGTTCAGCATCCTTTAACCAAGGCCGTAACTTTTACTGGTTCATTTAAAGGAGGAATGGCTTTGATCAATCTGGCGCAGCAAAGAGAACAGCCTATTCCGGTTTTTGCCGAAATGGGAAGCATCAATCCAGTAATTTTTCTACCACAAGCAGTTGAAAACCAGGCCTCGGCACTGGCGCAAAAATATGCCGCTTCGATTACCTTGGGTGCAGGTCAGTTTTGTACCAACCCTGGATTATTGCTAACCCTTCAATCGCCGGCATTACAAGAATTTAAAACTGTTTTAAAAGAAGCTATTGCCGCTGTTCCATCTGCAACCATGCTTACCGAAGGCATTGCCCATAATTATGGTAAACTTTCTGCAGAGGTGGTGAATGAAAGCGGAGTGGTACTTTTAAGTGCATCAACAGTGAAAAACGGCGAACTGAAAAATCAGTCTGAAGCTAAAATTGCCGAAGTAAGTGCTGCCGATTTTATCAAAAATCCCAAACTCCGTGAAGAAATTTTCGGGCCATATTCATTACTTGTAACGGCAACCGATATAGCAGAGCTTGAAAAAGCTATTGAGGTATTGGAAGGACAGCTTACCGTAACCCTAATGGCCGATAAAAACGAACTGCAAAACTATCAGTCTCTGGTAAATAAATTAACGGATAAAACCGGAAGGATTATTTTAAATGGTGTACCAACTGGCGTAGAAGTTTGCGCAGCGATGCAACATGGCGGCCCTTTTCCGGCTACTAACGATAGCCGTTTTACATCTGTAGGTTCAACAGCGATTTATCGCTTTGCCAGACCACTGGCTTACCAGGATTGGGAACAGGACTTACTGCCAGATGAGCTGAAAGATGGTAACCCATTAGGAATTTTCAGAACGGTTAATCAAAAATTAACGAAATCTTATGAGTAAAACTTTTTTTTGTGTAGATGCACATACTTGCGGAAATCCGGTTAGGTTAGTTGCAGGTGGTGGCCCCCAGCTTAACGGCTCGAACATGAGCGAAAAGCGCCAGCACTTTTTAAAAGAATTCGATTGGATCAGAACAGGTTTAATGTTCGAACCACGCGGTCATGATATGATGTCGGGCAGTATCCTTTACCCGCCCCACGATCCGAACAATGATGTAGCAGTTCTTTTTATCGAAACGAGCGGCTGCCTGCCCATGTGCGGGCATGGTACCATTGGCACAATAACCATTGCTGTAGAAGAAGGTTTAATTAAACCCAAAGTACCTGGTGTAATTAGAATGGAAGCACCCGCCGGATTGGTACTAATCGAATATAAGCAGGAAAATAAAAAAGTTAAATCAGTAAAACTTAAAAATGTAGCCTCGTATCTAGCTGCCGAAAATATGGAGGTAGAATGCCCCGATCTGGGTACCCTTACCTTCGATGTGGCCTATGGTGGTAACTTTTATGCGATTGTAGATCCACAGGAAAATTTTCCAGGACTGGAAAAATATACCGCTTCGCAGCTGATTACCTGGAGCCAGGTGATCAGAAAACGGATTAATGAAAAATATACTTTTGTACATCCCTTAGATGCGACCATTAATGGCTGTAGCCATATTTTGTGGGCAGGTAAAACTTTAGATCCAAGTTCGACAGCAAGAAACGCGGTTTTTTATGGTGATAAAGCCATAGATCGGTCGCCTTGCGGTACCGGAACCTCTGCCCGTATGGCACAATGGCATGCCAAGGGGAAACTCAAATTGGGAGAAGATTTCATCCACGAAAGCTTTATTGGCAGCAAGTTTACCGGCCGCGTAGAAGAAGAAGTAGAAGTTAACGGCATCAAGGCCATCATACCAAGTGTAGAAGGTTGGGCGAAGGTTTATGGCTACAATACCATTAAAATCGATGCCGAAGATGATCCTTATGCCTATGGGTTTCAGGTAATTTAAAAACGATTAAAATAATAGCAGCAATATATAAGTTAGAAGAATGTCGAAGGTATTAATTATAGGTGGTGGAATTGTAGGCTTAACCTCAGCCTATTATCTGCAGAAAAAAGGCTATGAAGTAACGGTTTTGGATAAGGGCGATATAACCGATAACTGTTCTTTCGGTAATGCAGGGATGATTGTGCCGAGCCATTTTGTGCCTTTGGCCGCGCCCGGTATGATTAAGCAGGGTATCCGCTGGATGTTTAACAGCAAGAGCCCGTTTTATGTACGTCCTTCGTTAAACGCAAATCTTATTGGCTGGGGCTTGAAGTTTATGAAAAATGCCACCGCAAAACATGTAAGCCAATCGGCCGAACCTTTGCGCGATCTGTCTTTGCTGAGCAAAAAACTGTACGAAGATTTAGCTACCGCACCGGGCTTTGATTTCGAGCTGGCCAACAAAGGGATTTTGGCTTTTTACAAAACAGAGAAAGCAGGCGAAGAAGAAGCGCACCTGGCCGAAAGGGCAACCGAACTTGGTTTGGATATGGCTGTGCTAACACCCGCCCAGTGCAAGGCCCTACAGCCTGATTTGGCTTTGGATGTTCTGGGCGCTGTACATTACCGTTGCGATGCACACCTCTATCCAACAAAGCTGATGAATGCTCTGCTAAAGTACTTAACCGATAACGGTGTGAAGATAGAGCGGGGCAAGGAGGTTGATCGAATGGAGGCCGCTGGTAACCGCATTACCAAGGTTTATACCGGAAACCAGGCCTGGGAAGCAGATCAATATGTACTGGCTACAGGATCGTGGTCGCCGGCGGTAGCTAAAATGGCCGATATCAACATCTCCTTAATGCCGGGTAAAGGTTATTCATTTATGGAGCCAGAACCACAGCACCGCCTAACTGTGCCTGCCTTATTGTGCGAGGCAAGGGTGGCCATTACGCCAATGAACGGCAGTATCAGGTACGGTGGCACCATGGAGCTTGATAAAATCAATACCAGGATCAATATGCAAAGGGTAAAGGGGATTGTAGAATCTGTGCCCGCTTATTTTCCCGATTTAAAACCAGCACTGCCAGCAGAGAAAGATATTTGGTATGGCTTCAGGCCTTCATCTCCTGATGGTTTGCCTTACATTGGTAGGAGTAAAAAAAGAGAAAATTTAGTTATTGCTACCGGCCATGGTATGATGGGACTAAGTTTAGGTCCTGCAACGGGTTTGTTGGTTAGCCAGATTATTGCCGGCGAAACCAGCGATTTAAAACTGGCCCCTTATTCGGTAGAACGGTAGCCAGCAGTAAACTTCAATTAACGATATTTCATCCCAAATTACTTTAAAGCCAAGTTTTACACTTGGCTTTTTGCGTGTTTAAGCACTTGCAAAATCTGCTCTTGTAACTGTACTTGCTCAAAATACAATATCATTTAGTGGTTAAATGTTCGATCACAGTAAGTTAACTAAGTTTTCAGTAGTTGGCAGAGTCCTGTTTTAAGGCTAAATTCCGTCATATTTTATCAAATTGTAGCAAGATTTTAACCTTATTTAGCTTTTATTGGTTTTTAAAAGTTAATATCCTTACATTCATTTCATAATCAACAAACCTAAACCAACCAACCAACTACATGAAAGTACTACCATTTACCATGCTTGTGCCCGACGACAAGAGTGTAATATCGGAGCATATTGAATCGCCACATTTTTATCAGTATCTGCACCGACATGATGAATGGCAGATCACCTATGTAGAAAAAGGCGAGGGGACATTGATAGCAGGAAACGATATGCACGCGTTCAGATCGGGCGATATTTTCGTAATCGGTGCAAAGCTTCCCCACCTGTTTAAAAGCAACCCGGAATATTTTTCTCCCGATTCGTCCAGGAAAATAAAAGCCTGCTCTATCTATTTCAACCCGAATGGTATATTAGCTGCGCTGTTCAGCCTTCCTGAAATGAAAATGGCCAGCTCTTTTTTGGCCAAGAACAAACATGGCTTCAAAGTTCCGGCCAGGTATGCTAAAGATATCGTATCTAAACTATTTGATGTTCACCATGCTTCCGGTGTAGATGTGCTGTTCAAATTTTTAAAGCTGATTAATGGTTTACAGGATTTAAATGATGATGTAGAAGCATTGTGTTCAGATATGTACTCTTCTAACGTAACAGAAAACGAAGGGATGCGCCTGAGTAAAATTATCAACTTCATTACCGAAAACTACAACAACCAAATCTCATTGGAAGATGTGGCCAATGCGGCATTTATGACCCCGCAGGCTTTCTGTAGGTATTTCAAAAAACATACCGGCCATACTTTCGTATCCTTTTTAAACGAAGTAAGGATTAACGATGCCTGTAAAAGCCTTATCTCTGGCGAAAAAGCCGATTGCATTTCGGGTGTAGCCTATAAAGCCGGTTTTAACAGCATAACCAATTTTAACCGGGTATTTAAAAGCATAATCGGCCAATCGCCACGCGCTTATATCGATACGTATAACAATGTAAGTAGGGTGAGTTACGTGGGCGCTTAAACAGCCGACATCCAATTTATTGATCAAAAAAGCTAGCCATTTTTTCAAATGGAGGCATAACCTATTACCCAATTTTAAATCATATCAAATGCAGAACAAGCGCCATTTTTTTGCCCTATTATTAGTTTTAAGCCTGTTTCTCCGTACAATCGCCTCTGCCCAAACACCAAATGAAAGCTTATACGAGCAAACCAGCGAAATGGGAACGCTGATTACGGGATACCAAAAGGATATTGATGCCATTAACGATTTTTATTACCCTTACTCCACAGGTGGTTATTACAATTATCCGCTCGCAACTTTTAAAAGTCCCGATCAGCGGAAACGCCTGCAGGATATTAATAACGATTATTTGAATAAACTTAAACAGGCCAAGTTTGAAGGCTTTAGTATTTACGGAAAGGTAGATTATATCCTGCTTAAAAAACAGATTGAAGCGTCGGTTTGGCTGCTTAACAAAGAGGAAAAGGACTATAACGCCATAGCCAAATACTTTCCTTTCGCCGAGCCTATTTATGCATTGGAAAGATTAAGGCGCAGAGGCACCTACGAGGAAGGATCTTCACTGGCTGCCAAAATGAACCAAACCGCTAAACTGATTGATACTTTAACCGCAAATTTTAAAAGCGCAGAAAATCTGAATGCCGATCAGTCAAAAATGGCTGCTGCGGTAACCAATAGCCTAAAACAACGTTTAAAAGGCTTTTATCAGTTCTACATGAACTATGACCCGGGCTTTACCTGGTGGGCACCAAAACCTTACGAAAAACTCGATCTGGCGCTAAGCAATTATGCGAAAGTTTTTAACAATAACCGTGATGCACAGCCAAAAAAAGCGGTAGATAAATCGGGCATTAAGGGCAACCCGATCGGACGTGAAGAGTTGATCAGGCAGTTAAATGCCGAACTGATCCCTTACACTCCAGAACAGCTGATCCAGCTCGCCGAAAAAGAATTTAAGTATTGCGATGAAGAGCTTTTAAAAGCTTCGGCAGCCATGGGGTTTGGAACGGACTGGAAAAAAGCACAGGAAAAAATTAAAAACAGTTATGTTCCATTGGGTAAACAGGCCGAGCTGATTGTGAAATTACAGGATGATGCCTTAAGCTTTATTAAAGCCAACGATCTGATCAGCATTCCGCCTTTGGCAGAAGAAACCTGGGGCATGGTGATGATGTCAGCAGAACGCCAGCTCGTTAACCCGTTTTTTACCGGTGGCCGCGAAATCAGCATTTCTTATCCAACCAATACCATGGAAGAAGACGATAAGTTAATGAGCATGCGTGGCAACAATCCTTATTTTTCGAGGGGAACTGTTCAGCACGAGCTTTTACCTGGTCACCATTACCAATATTTTATCAACAACCGCTATAAAAGTTACCGAGAGCCTTTTAAAACACCATTCAGTGTAGAAGGCTGGCCATTGTACTGGGAACTTTTGCTTTACGATAAAGGCTTTGCCAAAACCCCAGAAGAAAAAATGGGGATGCTTTTCTGGCGCATGCACCGCTGTGCACGTATTCTGTTCTCGTTAAACTACCATTTGGGTAAATGGACTCCACAGCAGTGTATCGATTTTCTGGTAGATAGGGTTGGCCATGAACGTGCCAATGCCGAAGGCGAAGTACGCAGGTCTTTCCAGGGCGATTACAGTCCGCTTTACCAAGTGGCTTACCTCACCGGAGGGCTTCAGCTTTTTGCCCTGAAAAAAGAACTGGTTGATAGTGGCAAAATGAGCTTCAAAGCTTTTCACGATGCTGTGATCAAAGAAAACCTCATTCCGGTAGAAATGATCCGCGCAACCTTGACCAACCAGACACTTACACGCGATTTTACTACTACCTGGCATTTTTACGATCAACTTAAGTAACAACCTTTCCGAACCACCAACCAAGCAGATAAATTATGAAAGAAGAAACCACACAATTTAAACCTTCACTTAAATTGATGGATGCCACTATGCTCGTAGCCGGAAGTATGATCGGCTCGGGTATTTTTATTGTTAGTGCCGATATTACACGCAACGTAGGCAGTTCGGGCTGGCTGTTGGCCGTTTGGCTGATAACCGGTTTTATGACCCTCACAGCTGCATTGAGCTATGGCGAACTGAGTGCCATGTTTCCAAAAGCAGGAGGGCAGTACATTTACCTAAAAGAAGCATATAACCCTTTAATCAGCTTTTTATATGGCTGGAGTTTTTTTACAGTAATCCAAACCGCTACCATTGCTGCCGTAGGTGTGGCCTTTGCCAAATTTACGGCTTATTTAATACCATCACTCAGCGAAAGCCTCGTAGCCATCGATCTGGGTTTCTTAACCATATCTCCAGCACAACTATTGGCCATTGGCGTTATTATATTGCTCACCTATATCAACAACCGGGGTGTAAATGGTGGTAAAGTTATCCAAACTACCTTTACCGTGGCCAAGCTGCTCAGTTTATTCGGCTTAATTATGTTCGGGCTGTTTTTTATGGATAAAGGCATATGGAAAACCAATTGGGAAAACATGTGGCAGCTCGGCCCTTTATCTATTGATGGGAGCGTAGCCTCTTACACCACACTGGCTGCTTTTGGTGCCATAGCTGCCGCCATGGTAGGTTCTATTTTCAGCAGCGATTCGTGGCATAACGTAACATTTATCGCCGGTGAGATTAAAAATCCATCGCGCAATATTGGCTTAAGTTTGGCACTGGGTACCATTATCGTAACCGTATTGTATATCCTTACCAATATTATGTATACTGGTGTATTATCCCTGCACGATATTGCCTATGCCGATAAAGACCGTGTGGCCGTATCAGCCGCCAACCATATTTTTGGTACGGCAGGTACTGTTATTATTGCTTTAATGATCATGGTATCAACCTTTGGCTGCAACAACGGTTTAATTATGGCCGGCGCCAGGGTATACTATTCGATGGCTAAAGATGGACTTTTCTTTAAAAAAGTAGGTACCTTAAATAAAAACGCTGTTCCAGGTTTTGGCCTGTGGATTCAGTGCGTTTTTGCATGCCTGTGGTGCATCAGTGGAAAATATGGCGATCTGTTGGATATGATTTCCTTTGTAGTGGTGATGTTTTATATGCTCACCATTTTCGGGATTTTTATCCTCCGTAAAAAAAGGCCAGATGCCCCACGTCCTTACAAAGCCTTTGGTTATCCGGTATTGCCTATCATTTACATTGTTATGGGGCTTGCCTTCTGTGTATTGCTGATTATTTTCAAACCCAAATTTACCTGGCCAGGTTTCATTATTACCCTAATCGGTATACCGGTTTACTACCTCATAAAAGGAAATATTGCCAAACAGGATAGTAAGCTTAAAGAAGCGGTGGATGCTTGAGGTTAAAATATTCATGTTATCCATCAATATCTAAAACAAATCTGCTAAAGCGTACCAGTATATTTACAATAAAAAAATCGGTGATGATGATTTATTCTGTGGCTAAAAAATCAATAGCCTTTGCCTTATTAAGCTTTACTTTTATTCGGGCCTCAGCCCAGCAGCCCGCACTGCATCCTTATGAACCAAGTGCGGCCGATATGGTAAATGCCTACCAATTATCCAATAAACTGGATACTGCCTTGCGTAACATTCCGACCAATAACGATATTGTGCCTTTTTGGAAAAAAGATGGAAGCGCATTCTGGTACAAAAAGAACCTTCCCAACCGCACCTGGGAATATTATTATGTTGATGCTGCCACAGGAAAAAAGAAAACCGCTTTTGATCAGGAGAAACTTGCCCAAAATATAGAAAAGCTTACCGGCAAAAAAACAAACCCCTCAAAATTGCAATTTGCCGAGCTTTATTTTGCCGATCAGGGCAATACCGCTACACTTAAAATGCAGGATAAATGGTACCAGTTAAACCTGGGCGATTATAGCCTAACCGATACAAAAGACACAGCAATTTATCGTTACAATGCCAAGAGGCCATTGCAGCAGCGGAGATCGCGCTGGCAACGGAACCGCGAATCCAGAAAATCGCCTGATGGAAAAACCGAAATCCTGATCCGCGGGGGTAACCTGTTCATTGTTGATGTGGCTACCAAAGCCGAAAGCCAGTTAAGCACTGATGGCAGCGCCGATAAGCCCTATGGCGATTTCGCATGGTCGCCAGATAGCAAGAGTATTGTTGCTTACAAAACCGACCCGAAAGAAATTAAAAAAGTGCATTATGTGTTAAGCTCGGTGCCAGGTACAACACGCGGCGAGTTAAGATCGAGGGAATACGCACAGCCTGGTGATGATTTTACGGCTTATCAACCTTATGTTTTTAATGTGGCCGCTAAAACCGCAACCAAGGTAGATGCAGATCCTATCGACTTTTTTGGTCCGCCAGAACTGCATTGGCGCAACGGCAATAACCGTTATTATACCTACGAGAAAGTAGATCGCGGCCATCAGCGTTTCAGGGTAATTGAAGTAGATGTGCTAACCGGGAAAACCAAAAACATTATCGACGAAAAGACCAAAACTTTTATCTACGAAAGCCGCATTTATACCCGTTACCTGCCAAAAACAAATGAAATGTTATGGACCAGCGAACAGGATGGATGGCAGCACCTTTATCTGGTAAATACGCTGACCGGAAAACAATCATTAATAACCAAAGGCAACTGGGTACTGCGGGATGTTGACAGTGTTGATGTGGTAAAACGCCAGGTTTGGTTTAAAGCAAGTGGAATGAATGTCGGCGAAGACCCTTACTTTATCCATTATTACCGGATTGGTTTCGATGGTAAAGGACTGGTAAACCTTACACCCGAAAAAGGTAACCATAACCTCAGCTTTTCTCCCGACCGCAAGTATTATATCGATACCTATTCGCTGGTTAATGTACCACCCGTTACCGAATTAAGGTTAACTGCAAATGCACACAAGGTAAATGAGCTCGAACGCGGTAAGGTTGATGCCTACTTGGCCACTGGTGTTAAACTGCCCGAGGTTTTTGTGGCGAAAGGCAGGGATGGTGTAACCGATATTTGGGGAATAGTATGTTTCCCGTCTAATATGGATGCAAACAAAACCTATCCAATTATAGAGAATATTTACGCAGGTCCGCAGGATAGTTTTGTGCCTAAAAACTTTCTTCCGGCCAGTGAGATGCAGAGTATGGCCGAGCTTGGTTTTATTGTGGTACAGATAGATGGCATGGGAACTGCAAACCGATCAAAAGCCTTTCATGATGTTTGTTGGCAAAATTTGGCAGATGCAGGTTTGCCAGATCGTATCCTGTGGTTAAAGGCAATGGCAGCCAAATATCCAAATGCCGATATTAGCCGTGTGGGTATTTATGGAACATCGGCCGGCGGACAAAACTCTACAGGAGCTCTATTGTTTCATCCTGAATTTTATAAAGCCGCCGTTTCGGCTTGCGGTTGCCACGATAACCGGATTGATAAACAATGGTGGAATGAACAATGGATGGGTTATCCCGTTGGAAAACATTATGATGAACAATCAAATATCACCAATGCCGCCAAATTACAGGGCAATTTATTTTTAATTGTTGGTGAAGCCGATGAAAATGTACCACCAGAATCTACCTATCGCCTTGCAGACGCATTAATTAAAGCCAATAAAGATTTTGATATTTTGAGCATCCCCGGAATGGGCCATAGCGATGGCGGTATTTACGGACGCAGGCGCAAACGCGATTTCTTCGTAAAACACCTACTAAACGCCGAACCACCAAACCCAAATGTTTCGAAGTAGCGGTGGTTTTAAGTTCATTGGTTATTAGTTATTAGTAGGTTAATTGATTAACTGTTTAATCGGTAGCAAAACGCCAAGCAGGATTATTGCTTTATTAGTGCAGTATATCTTAATGTTCTTAATTCCTTAATGGTGTTTGGTTCATTAGTCATTAGTGCAGTACGACTTAATGTTCTTAATTCCTTAATGGTGTTTGGTTCATTAGTCATTAGTGCAATATGTCTTAATGTTCTTAATCTTTTAATGGTGTTTGGTTCATTGATCATTAGTCATTAGTGCAGTACGACTTAATGTTCTTAATCTCTTAATGGTGTTTGGTTCATTAGTCATTAGTGCAATATGTCTTAATGTTCTTAATCTTTTAATGGTGTTTGGTTCATTAGTCATTAGTACAGTATGTCTTAATGTTCTTAATTCCTTAATGGTGATTAGTTTCATTTTATAACCTCCAACTTATAACACATTTAGAAATGGTTAATTTAATTATGCTTCGTTTGTTGATTAGGAAAAGGATTCATTCTTTCATTCAAAACTCAATCCTTCAATCCGTAAGCGCTTTAGTTTTATGCTTATTAGCCAATATTCCTAATCTTTCTGCACAAACCCATCAGCAAGCGGGTAATGGCAATCCGATTATTCCCGGTTATTTTGCCGATCCAACGGTAAAGAAATTTGGCGATACCTATTACATTTATGCCACAACCGATGGCAACGGTGGAGGTTTCGGACCCTCGCAGGTTTGGGTATCTAAAGATTTTGTAAACTGGAGCCTGCAAGATATGAACTGGCCCACCACCCACCATTACTGGGCGCCAGATGTAACACAGGGTGCCGATGGAAAATATTACCTCTATTATTGCCAGCCCGTAGAAATTTTTGGAGCTTCTGCCCATACACCTGTTGGTCCGTGGACATCGCTTCTGCCTAAAGGTAAGCCCATTGTACCTAATTTTTTAGTGCCCAATGTAATTACGCTCGATGGACAGACTTTTAAAGATGATGATGGCAAATATTACATGTATTGGGGTACCTGGGGCATTTATCCCAATCACGGTTGTGGTGTTGGACTGCTCAATCCAGATATGAAATCTTTTGCGCAGCTTGCCCAGATTCCCAATACCGTGGCTAAAGATTTTTTCGAAGCCCCCTTTATGTTTAAGCGCAAAGGAATTTATTATTTAACCTATTCATCAGGCTATTGCGAAGATGGTTCATACCGCGTACAATATGCCACCAGTAAAACCGGACCAATGGGGCCTTTTGTATTTGGAAAAAACAACCCCATTCTGGCTACCAATAACGATGGAACCGTACACGGACCGGGGCACGAATCTGTTTTACAGCAGGGCGATGATTTTTATATGATTTATCACCGCCACAATAATCCACATTCAGGAGGAGGCTATCACCGCCAGATTGCTGCCGATAAAATAACCTTTGATGAAGAAGGAAATATTGAAAAAATAACACCTTCGCACAATGGCGTAGGTTTTTTGGGTAAAAACGTTAATCCCCATGCAAATTTAGCCCTTGGTACTAAGGTAAAAGCATCTTCTTTTTACAGCAGTGATTTTAAGCCTGATTTTGCTGTCGACGATAATAACGGAACACTTTGGAAAGCCAAAAACAATATTGGTCCGGCCACTTTAGAAATAGATTTAGGCAGTGTAAAAGCGGTTAAAAGCATACACACCCAGTTCGAATACGCAACCTGGTACTACCAATATCTTATCGATTACTCGGCAGATGGTAAAATATGGAAAACATATGCCGATAGAAGCAAAAACACACAGCATGGTAGTCCAATGGTCGATTTTGCTTTCGTAAATGCACGGTATCTGCGCTTAAAAATTTTAGAAACCGAGTATCCCGGATTAAATAAAGGCGTGTGGAACATCAAGGTTTTTGATAATGCCGAATATAGGCCTATCACTGCTACTACGATCAAGAAAGCAGAAAATCTGCAGCGCTACCATCCTCAGGGCCTATTAGTTAACCTCGATGCGTCCAAATTTAAAACAGGAGAAACCGTTCGCCAGTGGCAAAATTTAGGTAAACTAAAAGGTAGTTTTACCGCCTTTGGGCATAATGCTGTAGCAAGTATTCTCGCAGGTAAAAAAGCCTTGGTGTTTGATGGCGAAAACGGGATGAAATCTGATTTTATGGCACCACTATCCTTAAAAGGCAATAGCAGTTTTACTGTGGCCATGTGGGTGTACAACCCCGATATTGCTCCAGAAGAACCGGTTATCGCTTGGACGGCCAGAGGAGGGGTAGACCTCACCAATGCAGCTATTGGTTATGGTTCACATCCCAAATGGGGAGCTGCCTCTCATTGGGGCTGGCCAGATATGGCTTATAAAAAACTGCCCGAAGCAGCTAAGTGGCACCACATTGCCATTACTTTCGATGGTACAATGGAAAAGTTATTTGTTGATGGTAAATTAGACCGCGAAGACCGGAAAATGCTTTTTATCAATAATTTGAGTAATTTTTTCCTTGGTAGTAATACCGACAAAAGTGCCGGTTTCTCTGGCGCCATCAGTAGTTTAAAGTTATACGACATCCCCTTAACCGAAGCCGGAATTATCCGTGAAACCCATTCAGATACTAAAATAAATGAGCTGGTTTACTTAAATGCAGCAGCCTTAACAGAAGGAAAGTTAAGCGATTGGAAAAATGAAGGAACAGCATTGGGAAGTTTAATTACAACAGCTGTAAAGCCAGTTGTGGGCATTGTATCCAATCACATGGGCGTAACATTGCAAAAAGATAACCGGCTACATTTTAATCAGAAGGCAAAATCAAATATTGATTTTAATAAGCCTTTTTCAATGGCCTTACAAGCCTATGCCGATCAAAACGCATCATTCATGATTAATATGGGTGGCAAATTGGGTGCATTAAACATCAATGGAAAGGGTAGATGGTGCAATGTGCTGGCCGTTTTTAACGGAAAGCAATTAAGTTTATACCTCGATGGCCTGCTTCAACACCAAACCGATAGAATAAAAACTGCTGGAGGTGAATTTTACCTCGAAAGTAAAAACTCAGACTTAACCATAGCCGGTTTTTACCTGTATAACTATGCTTTTAATGCAACAGGGGCCGAGAAACAGTACAAAAATTGGAAGCTAACTTTACCACCATTCGAACCAAAGGCAGCTTTCGATGAAAAGCCCCTGGCGCTTTCGCCAAATATGATAAGCATGCAGGCCTTCCCCGTTAAACTGCCAGGTAGCAACATGGAGTATCAGTTTACCGAAATCGCCACCGGCCAAAACAGCGGTTGGATAAAGTCGGACAGATATACCGATTTCACTGTAGCTGCAAACAACAGTTACGGATATACGGTACGTGTACGCGATCATTTTGGGAATGTGAGTTTGGCATCTGCTCCCGAAAAGGTAAATACAGCCGTAAATCTATTTGTTATTAAAAACGATACCTCAGGTTTAACTTTCGATAAAGAGAAGCAAAGTATAGTAAGTAGTTTTTGGGATGGATTGATGGGGAAGGCAGATCAGGTGGCTAAAAAAGACGGAACACTAACATTGGTCTCTACCAAAAGCGCTTGGGACGGTTCGGAAAATATGGGTCCGTTTCTGTACAAAACAATAACAGGTAATTTTATAGCCGAAGTGATGGTGGACGACCTTAGCGGTTTAAAAGAAAAAAAGGCAAACGGCGCAAACGATGTTGGGCTGATGGTTAAAGGATTGAGCAACCAAACCGGTTTAGTTCAAAACAGTGTAATGCTTGGCTGGAATATTGGCAACATCACCACCAATTTGGATAGCCGTGGACGGAAGCAATTGAACAACGCATCGGGCTGGAACTTTTATAAATATCTGCAGATACAGCGGAAAGGAAATGTATTTTACCTGCGCGGCAGTAAGGATGCGAAGTATTGGCAGGAGTTGCCCGGTAGCCCCATGTTAAGATCAGATTGGGAGAACAAACCCGTGCAGGTTGGTCCATATCAGGCAACTTATGGCGAAAATAGCGGCTATGGATCTTTCAACGGTTTTAAAATTATACAGGTTAAGTAAGGCTGTTTCATTTAACCTTTACGTACTATCAAAAAACCGATTCAAATTGCTATTTTGTTGCGCTGAAACAATTTTGTTTTTGCTCATTTTTTATCATGCATAAAATCAAGGCTTCACTTATCCTTTCTTTTGTTTTATTGTGCGCTTTCTCTGCCAAGGCTGCCAAACAGGATTTTTATCAGATCAAGGTTTATCATTTAAAAAATACCACACAGGAAAAAATTGTAGATAATTATTTGCAGCAGGCTTACCTACCGGCCCTGCACCGCTGCGGAATTGCTTCGGTTGGGGTATTTAAACCAATTGTTACCGATCAAACCAGTACTGCCGATAACCTTATTTATGTGTTCATTCCGTTTAAATCGTTAAGCGGGGTTTTAGAACTGGATAAAAAACTGGCTAAAGATGCACAGTATCAAAATGATGGTAAAGCATATCTCGATGCACTTTATATCGATGCACCTTACGAGCGGTTAGAAAGCATTATATTAAAAGCTTTTGAAAATGCCCCTAATTTTTCGCTGCCCAAATTGAAATCGCCCATGGCCAAACGGGTTTACGAACTGAGAAGTTACGAAGCGCCCACCGAAAAGTATTTTCAGAATAAAGTACAGATGTTCAACAAAGGAGATGAAATAGGACTGTTTAAAAGGTTAAACTTTAATGCCGTATTTTATGGTGAAGTAATTGCAGGCAGCCGTATGCCCAACCTCATGTATTTAACCACTTTTGAGGATAGGGCCGACAGAGATGCACACTGGAAAGCTTTTTCGGCTGATGATTATTGGAAAAAACTTTCAGCAATGCCCGAGTATCAGCATAATGTTTCTAAAAACGATACCAGGTTCGTTTATCCAACCGATTATTCGGACATTTAACCGTTTATAACACACTATTTTCTTTTTCTGCTTAAGCAATAAATAACCATTTGATATTGGTACCTATTTGCATATAAGCCATTTTGTGCCTGCCTAAAATATTTATGGCGTAACAATTAAAACACACAAACGATTGCGCTGTTTTTGTGTGGCAAAACCTTCCGTTTCTTTTGCCCTGTTTGTTTAACTTTATGCAATAGCAAAGCTTATCAGCCTGCTTATTTGTAAACACATAACCAAATCAAACCTTTAATGGCCCCGCATTCCTTTTTCAAAAACTTTAACACTACACCAAAAAACAAACCTAAAAATGGTGCTTTTGCACTTGCCTTTTTGGCACTTGCCTTCCCCTCGTTTATTTCTGCTTTGCCAGCAAAGGCAGATCAAAAAACTTATGCCGTAAAACAGCTAAAAAAGGAAGGCATAAAGGTTATCAGTGCAAAAAAAATCAATACCACCACAATAGAACTACTGCTTTCTGATGGAGATCGCTTAACCTTCGATTTTTATGGTGAAAATATTTTCCGCCTCTTTCAGGATCCTACAGGTGGGTTTATCCGCGATCCGGAAGCAAAACCAGAAGCTAAAATCCTGGTCGAAAACCCACGCAGACCAGTATCAAAACTCAACCTGAAAGACGAAAACAACCAGTTATTCATTTCTACAGATAAGATTACCGTTCTTATTGATAAAAATACCACCTTAATTAAAATTATCAACCTGGCTAAGCAAACGGTTGCCGTAGAAGAAATGGCTCCAATCCAGTTCGAAAAGGGAAAAATAACCTTAACCCTGAAAGAGAACCCACAAGAATATTTTTATGGTGGCGGTGTACAGAACGGACGCTTTTCGCATAAAGGAAAGGCCATTTCCATCGAAAATCAAAACAGCTGGACAGATGGGGGAGTAGCTTCTCCTACACCTTATTATTGGTCTACAGGTGGTTATGCCATGCTGTGGCATACCTTTAGCAAAGGCAGTTACAATTTTGGTGCAAAAGAAAAAGGCTTGGTAAAACTGTCACACGAAACCGATTATTTAGATGCCTTTTTTATGGTAAATGACGGTGCCGTAGCATTGTTGAACGATTTTTATCAGCTTACCGGAAATCCTGTGCTGCTGCCTAAATTTGGTTTTTACCAAGGACATTTAAATGCCTATAACCGCGATTTTTGGAAAGAAGACGAAAAAGGAACGCGCTTTGAAGATGGCAAATTTTATAAAGAAAGCCAGAAAGATAATGGCGGCATAAAAGAATCGCTTAATGGCGAAAAAAACAATTACCAATTTTCGGCACGTGCAGTAATAGACCGTTATAAACAGCACGATATGCCTTTGGGCTGGGTATTGCCCAATGATGGTTACGGCGCAGGTTATGGCCAAACGGAAACTTTAGACGGAAATATCCAGAATTTAAAAAGCTTTGGCGATTATGCCCGCAAAAACGGCGTAGAAATTGGTTTGTGGACCCAATCCGATCTTCACCCCAAGCCTGGTGTAAGTGCTTTATTACAGCGCGATATTATTAAAGAAGCCAGAGATGCCGGGGTTCGGGTGTTAAAAACCGATGTGGCCTGGGTAGGCGCAGGTTATTCTTTTGGTTTAAACGGCGTTGCCGATGTGGCCCAGATTATGCCTTACTACGGAAATAATAGCAGACCATTTATTATTTCATTAGATGGTTGGGCAGGTACACAGCGTTATGCCGGCATTTGGTCGGGCGACCAGACCGGCGGCGTTTGGGAGTACATCCGTTTCCATATCCCAACTTACATCGGTTCAGGCTTATCCGGTCAGCCTAATATTACCTCGGATATGGACGGTATTTTTGGCGGTAAAAACTTAGCAGTTAACGCCAGAGACTTTCAATGGAAAACGTTTACCCCAATGGAATTGAACATGGATGGCTGGGGAGCAAACGAAAAGTATCCACATGCATTGGGCGAACCGGTTGCCTCTATTAACCGCAACTATTTAAAACTTAAATCGCAGTTAATACCATACACCTATAGCATTGCGAAAGAGGCTTTAACAGGCTTACCGATGATCAGGGCCATGTTCCTGGCCGATCCAAATGCCTATACGCTGGGCAGCTCTACCCAATATCAGTTTCTTTACGGTCCTTCGTTTTTGGTAGCCCCAATTTACCAGGAAACCAAAGCCGATGCCAAAGGAAACGATATCCGCAATGGCATATATCTGCCAGAAGGCACATGGATTGATTACTTTACAGGAGAAAAATATGCGGGCAACAGCATTTTGAACAGCTTTGATGCACCATTATGGAAATTGCCTGTATTTGTCAAAAACGGGTCAATAATCCCGATGACGAACCCAAACAACAACGTTTCTGAAATAAATAAAGCAAACAGAACTTACGAACTTTATCCTTTCGGTAAAACATCATTTACAGAGTATGATGATGATGGTGCAACAGAAGCCTACAAACTGGGTAAAGGCGCATCAACTTTAATTGAGTCGGAACTCGATCAAAAAGGCCTTGCAACAGTAAATATACAAACCGCTAAAGGCGATTTTGAAGGTTTTGTAAAAGAGAAGACAACCTCGTTCGTCATAAATTTGACCGAAAAGCCAAAACGCTTAACGGCCAAAATAGCAGATAAGAAAATCCGCTTAACAGAAGTTGCTTCCATGGAAGAGTTTTTAAAGCAAGAGAATGTATATTTCTACAATGCTGTGCCAAACCTGAACCAATTTGCTACAAAAGGCAGCGAATTTGAGAAAATAGTTATAGCCAAAAATCCTCAAATGCTGGTTAAACTTGGCACAACAGATATTACAGCAAATACGGTAAGCCTGACCGTTGAAGGGTTTAAATTTCAACCTGCCGATAAAATGCGCGTTACCAGAGGTAAGCTAACCGCGCCGGTTAATGCCATGGTTACCGATAAAAATGCAGAAGCTTATACCCTTAAACCAACCTGGACTAAAGTAAACAATGCCGATTTCTACGAAATAGATTTCAATGGCATGCATTATACCACCATAAAAGATACGGCTTTGGTTTTTGATGGATTATTGGCTGAAACAGCTTATAATTTTAAATTACGCGCAGCAAATAAAGATGGTTATTCAGATTGGACCGAAATTAAAGCGCTTACTAAAACTAACCCATTAGAGTTTGCCATTCAGGGTATATCGGCCGAAACAACTGCCGAGAATCAGGGTGGATCGGGTATTGCCAATCTGTTCGATTTTGATGAAGGCAATATGTGGCATACCAAATGGGGTGCCAAGGCAATTCCTTTCGATATGTTAATTGATTTAAAAACCATCAACCAGCTCGATAAATTCCATTACCTCCCGCGCAATGGAAGAGGAAACGGTAACTTACTCAAAGGAACCATATTTTACAGCAACAACAAAGAAAACTGGACCACCGCAGGAACCTTCGATTGGGCTAATAATGGCGATGTTAAAATATTCAACTTCAATGGCCATCCAAGTGCCCGTTACATTAAAATTTCGGTTGCTGATGGTGTTGGCGGTTTTGGCTCGGGAAGAGAATTGTATGTGTTTAAAGTTCCGGGTACCGAGAGCTACCTGCCCGGCGATATCAACAATGATCGTTTAATTGATAAAAACGATTTGACTTCTTACATCAATTATACCGGACTGAAAAAAGGCGATGCCGATTTTGAAGGTTACATCAGCAATGGCGATATCAATAAAAACAACCTGATTGATGCTTACGATATCTCGGTTGTGGCCACGCAGCTTGATGGTGGCGTAAAAAACGCCAAAATAGAAAAGCTTGCCGGAAAACTAGAAATCAGTACGTCAAAACAGGCTTATAATAAAGATGAAATGATAGAAGTTAAAGTAAAAGGCATCAACCTTAAATCGGTAAATGCATTAAGCTTTGCCTTACCATACAATGCGCAGGATTTCGATTTTATAAGTTTACAGAGCTTAAATGTACAACAAATGGATAACCTGACGAACGACCGCTTACACACCAATGGCGAAAAGGTTTTATACCCAACATTTGTAAACTTAGGGAGCAAAGAAGCTTTAACCGGCTCTGCTGATTTGTTTATCATCAAACTAAAAGCCAAGCGTAAAGTACAGTTTAACCTTAAAATAAGAGATGGGTTTTTGGTAGATCAGCAACTTAATACCCTTAAATTTTAACAGATTTTAATCAATTTTTGATAATCATCCTAAATGCTCCATGTATTAAACTGCATGGGGCGTTTATTTTTTATAGAATCTGTATTTTTGGTTATAAACTTAAATACATGAAGATAAACCATAACCTAAAATACATACTGATTGCTTTTCTGTTACTTTCTTTCAGTGGAATTACTTTTGCACAGCCCACTGTAGTAAAAATAGAAATAGATCCGGGAGTAAAATTTCAAACTATTGAGGGTTTTGGTGCCTCCGATGCATGGAGCTGTCAATTTGCTGGCCTATGGCCCGATGCCAAAAAAGACCAGATGGCCGATTGGCTTTTCAGCACTAAAACCACTACAAGAGGCCAGCCTCTAGGTATCGGGTTAAATATGTGGCGTTTTAGTATTGGTGCAGGAAGTGCTGCCCAAGGCAAATTGAGCGATATTGGCGACGAATGGCGCCGTCAGCTATCTTTTCTGCAAGCGGATGGCAGTTACGATTGGACGGCTATGCCGGGCCAAACCTGGTTTTTAAAAGCGGCTAAGCAGCGTGGGGTAAATCAGTTTATTGGTTTTGTAAATAGTCCACATGTTTTATTTACCAAAAATGGCAAAGCTTACTCAACCGATGGGAACAGTAATTTAAACTTCGATAAATTATCCGGTTTTTCGGCAGATATGGTAGCAACCATTAAAGGTTTAAAGAAAAATACAGGTATTGAACTGGATTATTTAAGCCCGGCAAACGAGCCCCAATGGAAATGGAATGAGCACAACCAGGAAGGCTGCCCATATACCAATACCGAACTGGCCAAACTGTACAAGGGCATTAACGAAGCATTTTTGAAGAATCAGATTAAAACTAAAATACAGATCGGTGAGGCAGGACAATTGGATTATTTATACAACAATAACGAGCTAAAAGGCAATCAGGTTGATCAATTTTTTGATGCTGCCTCGCCCAATTATGTTGGCAATTTATCACATGTAGATAAATCTATCTCAGGTCATAGTTATTTTACCACCAGCCCGGTAACTAAATTTATCGATACGCGAAAAAAAACGGCTGAAGCAGTGGCTGCAGTACCCGGCTTAAGGTACTGGATGTCTGAATACTGTGTACTGGGCGATGCCGTATTAAAAGGTGAAAAACGCGATCTGGGCATGGTTACTGCTTTGTTTATTGCAAGGTTAATCCACCACGATCTGGTGATCTCAAATGCTACGTCATGGCAATGGTGGTTAGCCATATCATCGGGCGATTACAAAGACGGACTGGTGTATATCGACAAGAGTAAAACAGATGGGGCAGTTTATGATAGCAAAATGTTATGGGCTTTGGGCAATTACAGCCGTTTTCTCAAACCCGGTAGCCAACGGGTACAGGTAAGTACCGTTTCTGCCACCAATACCGAAATTTATGTCTCGGCGTATCAGCAAAATCAAAAACTGGTAACCGTAGCAGTTAACCCGAACAAACAGGATATTATGCTGGATTTGGACATAAAAGGGAAGGGAGATAGTAAAGCACAAACCTATGTTACCTCGGCTAACTATAACTTATCGCCTTTTAAACAATATAACAGCACCAAACAGATTTTGCTGCCAGCCGAATCAGTTACAACGATATTGAGCAAATAATTAAGCTCTGTTCAGCGCTTTAATGATCTGTGGTAATAAGCCGATAAATATCTATTTACTATCTTTAATTACCAATTCATCGTAAAACCATTAAAAACTGCTCAACTCAATAAATAAGCAAATGCCACCATTGTCACAAATTACGCTTGCCCCACCTGCAGGGATAGATTATCTTCAAAATATTCCGGCGCTGTGCAATGGCTTGCAGCTCAATTTAAAAAGCAATGTCACCTTTTTTGTTGGCGAAAACGGTTCAGGCAAATCGACCCTGCTCGAAGGCATTGCAGAAAGATGTGGCTTTAGCTTGCGGGGAGGCAATCGGAATCACAATGCCAATATTGGCCACCGTTTTAGTGGGTACGAATCGGCACTGGCAAATCATTTAAATTTAACTTGGACACCGAGAAGAATTAATGATGGTTTTTTTATGCGGGCAGAAAGCTTTTTCAATTTTGCTTCTTACATTGATGAGCTGGCGCTCGAAGATGGGCGAATCCTGGAAGGTTATGGTGGGCGTTCGCTACACGCGCAATCTCATGGCGAATCATTTCTAGCATTGTTTAACAATCAGTTCGAATCAGGTATCTACATTTTGGATGAGCCTGAAGCAGCCTTGTCGCCCGCAAGGATACTTGCTTTTATGGCGGTAATAAATGAACTGGAGCAGAGTGGAAGGTCTCAGTTTCTAATTGCTACACATTCGCCAATCCTCATCTGCTACCCAGACGCAACCATATTTCAATTTGATGAAGACGGAGTGAGTGAAACCAATTACGTGGATACGGAACATTTTTCGCTTACCAAATCGTTTTTAGATAATCCCAAAGCCTATCTAAGGCATTTAATCGGTAATTAATTTGGTATTTAGTCGAATAAAAATTTGTCCTCACATTTTCTATTAAAATCATTTCTCAGGTACGCAGTTTTCAAATTAAAATATCCTTAGAATCCTTCAAATAGGATGAGCAAACAGGATTTCAACCAAACTATGGTATAAAATCTCAAAAAAAAGCCAAAACTAGATCAAGTTATTTCTAGAGAATTTATATCGGAATATTATTTTAAAACCGTAATTTAACTGCTCTAACCAATGTAATGACATATAACAGAAGAAACTTTATCGTACAAAGTGCTACTGCAGCTACTGCTTTGTTTTTAACCCCTCCAAATCTTTTCGGCGCTGTTAAGCCGGGTACAGAAAAATCATCAAAAGGCTTCACTTTAGAAATTATGGCACCGTATTGGGGCTTTAATGGAAGCCTAACGGAGTTCTGTAAAAAAGCAAAAGCAGATGGATATGATGGCGTCGAACTCTTGTGGCCATCAGCAGTTGCCGAGCAAAAAGAACTGTTCGAAGCCTTAAAAAAGTACCAGCTAAGTGTTGGCTATCTTTGCCGTGGTGACGAGAAAAATGCAGCTGCACAGCTCGAAACATTTAAAAAAGTACTTTCAGATGCAGTAAACAACCTGGGGCAAAAGCCATCGTACATTAACGTTCATTCAGGAAGAGACTTTTTCAGTTATGCCGACAATAAAAAGTTTATCGATTTTACCATCGCCTATTCGGCAAAAACAGGGGTGCCAATTTACCATGAAACACACCGCTCTCGGATGCTTTATGCTGCGCCAGCCTCCGTACCTTATTTGGAAAACAATCCAGGCCTTAGGCTTACCTTAGATATTTCCCATTGGTGTAACGTAAGCGAAAGTTTGCTCGAAGATCAGCCAGAAACAGTTAACCTGGCCATTTCGCGTACCGATCATATACATTCGAGGGTAGGGCATGCCGAAGGTCCTCAAATTGGCGATCCAAGGGCACCTGAATGGAAAAGTGCTGTAGATGCGCATTTCGCCTGGTGGGATAGGGTGGTGGCCATTAAAAAAGAGCAGGGCAAGAAACTGAGCATGTTAACAGAGTTTGGTCCGCCAAGTTATATGCCAACCATTCCTTTTACCAATCAGCCAGTGGCCAATCAGTGGGAAATAAATGTATACATGATGCAGCTTTGGCGAACAAGATATCAATAAAAAACTTCTATCATTTAACAACAAAACAATAGTAAACCAATGGATATATTACAAGCGATATACAACGAATTTACAGGTTTTTTCGGCGTTGGAGGGATTATCAAAATCGTACAAACAGGTAATTACGGATCGTTGGCTACACTGGAAGGGATACAAACGCTTTTGGGGCCAGCCATACCCTTATTATTGGTAATCGAGATATTAAGGGCTGTTTTTTACAAACGCTTTAAAATTGAAGAATACCGCATACCTTTTTTGGTATTTGTATTAAACCGTTTTATTTCAGGCTTTATTTCTATAGCCGTAATCGGGTTCTGTATAGGCTTGTTTCAACCTATAGCCATTTTTAAAACCGAGTTTAAGTGGTACTGGTTGCCTTACGGTTACATTATCTGGGAACTCTCGCATTTTGTTTATCATGCTGCGGCACATAAAGTACGTCTTCTGTGGTGTCTGCATTCCACACATCACGCGCCACAGCACATGAACATGTCGGTTAATTTTGCCCACTTCTTTTTAGAAGCGCCCTACGCCGATATCATCAGAACATCAATCTGTATACTGCTCGGTGTTAATCCAGCCATTTTATTCTTGATAATGTTTATCGATGGTTTGTGGGGATCTTTTATCCACATTGGCGAAAATGTAATTAAAGACGGTAGATTAGGCTTTTTGAATAAGATTTTACTTACACCTTCGCACCACCGCGTACATCATGCAAAAAATCCTTTGTATATGGATACCAATTTCTGCAACCTGCTTAATATCTGGGACCGTATATTTAAAACCTACCAGGATGAGCGCATGGATATTAAAATAGAATATGGTATAACCCGCGAAATGAATCCCAACAGTATCTGGGATGTGTATTTTGGCGAATTTGTTTGCTTAGGTAAGGATATTATTGCTGCCCCTGGACTTAAAAACAAGCTGCTTTACATTTTTATGCCTCCGGGCTGGAGCCATACCGGCGAGCATAAAACAGCAAAAATCACCAGGCAATCATTTATTGATGCAGAACAGCACATTGATCCGGTTAAAATGGATACTGCTACAGAAATTGGTTTACAGAATAAGTTACAGGCTTAGCATCAGGCTTAATGTATCCTTATTGTTCAGCACCGCCTTTATAATGATATTGTTCTGGCTACTTAATTTAGAGGGATGCTGTAACTGCTTCCGTGTTTGCCTGGCAGTTGTTGCGCCATCACAATATTGAAGTAGAAAGTAAAAGTGTTAAGCAAGCACAGCTGATTTTTTTGAAAGGTAAAAACCTCATTATTTTTTTGGGATTATGGATTGTGCTCCAAATTCGGAAAAAAAACGGATGAATTTTAAAATATTTTTATGGCGTTTAACTAAATGAATATTATTGGTTTACCCTCTCTGATTGCTAAATTTAACAAAATAAAAGCAAATAGATTTAATTTATATTTTGCAAGAACGGATTTAATTTCTAACTTCGCAGCCCCGAAAGGGACATAAAGATTCCGTAGCTCAGCTGGTAGAGCATTACACTTTTAATGTAGTGGTCCTGGGTTCGAATCCCAGCGGGATCACAAAAAGCCTCACAGACATGTGGGGCTTTTTTGTTTTTATCCCGTTGGGATTCGAACAGAAGCGGAGGCCTGGGTTCGAACTTTCTCTTGAGCAGGGCAAGGATGGGCTGTGCGTGCGAAAAATCCCAGCGGGATCACCAAAAATCCTCTAACGAAAGTTGGGGGATTTTTTGTTTTTATCCCCGGTTATATTTTTTGTTAAATACCGCAAGCTGTATTATCTATAGCGATAAATCTCTTTTTTATAAAATAACTATCGATTGTCAAGGCGCTACCATCAGATTATTCGCTATTGCTACAGAGTGCATTTAGGAATTACGCGTATCTTTACGCCATCGGCTTATTCGAAATATAAGCCAGCTTTAATACTTAGATAAATGGATTCTACCCAGTTTTACGAGCGCTTAAGCAACCAGTTAACCCCATTGTCGCAAAACCGTCGGATTGCCTTTGGACTCGATATTTGCGAAAGGATTTTGGTTGATTATGTTGATTTTTACAATGAATACCAATGGGGCAATCCAGCAATATTAAAAGAAGCCATTACTTATTGTAGCAGTAGCATTTCGGCTGGGGCTGATGAAGAGCGTGTAAAACAGTTACTAACCGCTATAGAAGATGTTTTGCCGGATACAGAAGAATTTACAGAACCATCAGGCACTTATGCATTAAATGCCGGATGTGCAGTATTTGAGCTTTTAGAATATTTAAACGATCCTGAAGTAGACCATTTATTAAACATCAGTAGTGCCCTAACCGATACCATCAATTTTAAACTGGGCGAAGCAGAACCGGATTTAACCGATGAAGAATTGCTCCAACAACCAGTAATGGTTAACGAATGGAATTATCAGCTCGAAATAAGTAAGTAGCTTTTAAAGCTGTAAAAGGTTTTCTAAATTGCCAATGGCCTTTTGCTGGCTTTTAATGGTTTCTTCGTAAAGGCCAATCAGTTTATTTTTCTCTTTAATAATTTCTTTCAGTGCCTTTAGTTCTCCATCTGTCTGCACAGCAGTGTTGCCACTTTCGAATTTGGCCAGATCTTCATCTTTACGGTACTGCTCGAAAAAATTAATGCCCAGTGCAATGGAAAAACGGGTGAGTATTGCGGTATCAATCGAGTCTGATTTGAGCAAAGTGCCTACCCGGTGCTTGCTAATGCCCACCGCTTGCGCCAGTTGTTCTCTGCTGATGGATTTAGCCTTCATCTCTTTCCAGATCACCAATCCGATATTTATTGCCATGTGTTAATTTAGTTTAAGCTTTTTAATGGTTTATTTCGGATTGGATTTGAACCGTACAAACCGTTTTGGTACAGATAAGAAGCCATTTGGTAGTTGGAAATGGCTTCATTGATCAATTTTTGGTCGGCCGGCAACTTTGTTGCATTGCCCGTAGTAAAATCGGGTTTATAAGTTGCGGCTTTTTTATTTGGATCGAGGATAACCAGCTTATTGTTTTTAAGGTAGCCCAAACTTTGGTAAGTGCTGATAAATGCCCGCTCGTCGGTATCCTTCATTTTAAATACATCCTGACCGAAAAATTTACTGTTATAACTGAAATTTAAATAGCCTAAAATGGTTGGGCCGATATCAATTTGGGCGGTTAGTTTTTCGAATTTACCCGGTGCAATATGTCCCGGACTATAAAAAATCATGGGAATATGGTATTTATCAACCGGAAGCTGAACCTTGCCTGCACTTGAGGCGCAATGATCTGCCACAATAACAAACAAAGTATTCGAAAACCAAGGTTTTTGTTTGGCTTCACGTATAAATTTGCCAATAGCATAGTCCGTATACTTTACTGCGCCTTCTCTTCCTGTATGCGACGGAATATCGATCCTTCCTTCGGGATAAGTATAGGGGCGGTGGTTAGAAACCGTCATAATCTGCGCAAAAAATGGCTTATTATTTTTATAATCTTTATCCAGTTCGCGTAGCGATAGCGTAAACAGATCCTCATCGGCAACGCCCCAGATGTTCGAATAATGGATTTCCGAATCCTGTAAGGCACTTCTATCCGTTACCTGATAGCCATTGTTCGAGAAAAATTCGTTCATATTATCAAAATAGCCATAACCACCATAAATAAAGCGGCTGTTATAACCTTTAGAGCGGAATACACTACCCAATGTAAACAGGTTTTTGTTATCTGGCCGTTTAACAATCGATTGGCCGGGAGTAGGAGGAATGCAAAGCGAAAGTGCCTCTAAGCCCCTAACTGTGCGAGTACCTGAAGCATATAGGTTATTAAACAGCAAACCTGCATTGGCCAGCGAATCGAGTTGTGGTGTTAGGTGCTGTGTATTGCCGAAGGTACCCAAAAACTCTGCGCTTAAACTTTCTACGCTGATGAGCACCACATTCATTTTATTTTCGGTGCCGGTATTAACAATATTTCTTGCGGTATTTTTAAATGGTGTATTTTTCGCAACAGTATCTTGTTGTAATAAATGGCCGAGAATGGATTCGGCTGTTTTAATCGGCAGAGTTTTGTAAAAGGTATCGTAATCGAGCTGATTGTGCCAAAACGCAAAGCCAAAATCGTACATGCCATTGCCCGATAACTCATTTACATATTGGTTGCTGCTGTTGTTTTTCCATTTGTGGCTCACACAGAAATAGGTAAAAACGGGCAGGCACAATAAAATCAGGGCAATTTTGGTTCTTTGCCCGAAAGCGGTTTGCTGGTGCGTGGATACTGTAATAATGCGCCTTAACAGGTAAACAATAACTGCCGTTAAAATAACCAATACGGTTAAAATGGTATTAATGGGATACGATTGGCGGATGTTTCCGATTACCTCGGTGGTGTAAACCAGGTAATCGACCGCAATAAAGTTATAGCGTACCGAAAATTCTTCCCAAAAGAACCACTCGGAAATGGCATTGAAAATGAGGCTTAAAATAACAACGAAAAAATAAATATACAACAATACCCTGCTGGTTTTGCCTGTATAGCCTTTTGATGGAAAAAGCCACAGATAAATAACCAGCGGTGTAATGGCAAAAGAGGCTGCGGCCAGATCGTAAAACAAACCGATTATAAAAACTTTTAAGAGGTTTAAAACAGACCAATCAAAAGATGGGGCGCTGTAAATTAACAGGCTAATGCGGGTTAATAACGAAATGCTACATAACAATAGGGTAGCTAAAAGAACAGGACCAAACCTGGTTTCTAATAATTTACTTGTTTTCTCTTTAATGCTCATAATTTGGGACCATCCAAAATCTTACACGCTTAGCTAGACTTTGTTGTTGCAAAGGCCGAAGGTAAGTGTCAATTCTGAAGAAATTCTGAATGTTTGGTTAGCGGTCCTAAATTAGTATTAATGAATTGATTTAACAATCCATTAATACTTAGTTAACACCAGTGTTTGTTACTGCTTCGAAAAATTAACACTCAGTGTTGAGGTAAAACGTGCAGTTAATTTTTCGTATAAGGCTCTGTTTATGGTGCTTGATATTATGATCATGTTGTTGGTGCCTGTGCGTGTGGTTTGTCCAAAATCGCTTGCCGTTAGCCCGGCTACCAATGCATTAAGTTGTACGGTAACCCTGGCCAAGTATGTTCCGGAAGTAACTTCTACTCTTTGGGCTTCGAGTTTAATCAACTGCGACTGGTTCATTTCGAATCGTACCGGAATTTTTGTTCCCGAAGCTTCTATGTAAGTTCCGGTAAGCAATAATGGTGGATTGGTTACTGAACTGGTTAAGGTTAAATTAAATTCATTGTGCTCGTAAACGCCAGATGCGATGGCCACCGTGCCTGATAATGAATCGGGCCTTAAGGCATTTACCAGGTACAGGTTTTTGGTTTCGAGGTTTACGGCTCCGCTGCCCGATTTAGTGGCGCTGAATTCGATTTTAGCTACATTGATGCTTGCTGTTGTCCAGTTTATACTGCCATTGGTGCCGGCGGCAACCACAGCACCACTGGCGCTTGCAGTACTACTTAATGATGCATTTAAATTGCTTGCGCTAAAACTGTAGCTCAATTTAGTATCTGCCGCTACCTCTTTTTTGGTGCAGCCCATAAAAAGCACTACTACCAGCAGTGCGCTTGTAATGTGGTAAAGTTTTGTCATCATCATTGATTTTAAGGATATCAGATTTGGTTAGTTACTGATTTTAAATGTAAGTTTCAATTCTGTAGCAATTCTGAAGTTGAGATGAGCAGGCCCTTTTTTTATCCCTTAAACCCATTATTTAGAACTTGTAACTGTAACCTATCCTAAAAACCTGCGTTTCATAAAAATCTGTGCTGCTAAACCTAAAGCCATTTCCGCTGATGTTTTTCTCGATTTTTAAAGTGTTGAAAATATCGTTTCCGTTTAAAAAGATTTCGCCTTTTCCATTTTGAATCTGTTTTTTAATCCCCAGATCAGTTGAAAAACGGCTGCCTATTTTTCCCTGCGGAATAATATCCGGAGCCAAATAAGCCATTGATAGCTGAATATCTGTTTTACCGGGTAATTTAAACTGTCCGTTAAATTTAGCATTGCCAGAAACGATAGACTGCTCAGGCATACTATATATGGTTGGTACAGGATACTGATTGGCTACTGTAAAGGCATTAATTTTGTTTTGATATACTGTGGTGCTGAGGTTAAATGAAAACCATGGTGCAAGTTCTTGCTGTAGAAGCAATTCGCCACCCGAATTAAAGCTTTTACCGGCATTTTGAAAAATGTTGTAAATAATGGCATTGCCCGGAACAATGGTTGCAATGCGGGTTATGGTTCCGTTAACAATTTTATGAAAGGCGGCGGTATAAAAATAGCCTTTATCCCAACTGTTCTTATAACCTAACTCTATGGCATGTGTAAATTGTGGCCGAAGGGTAGGGTTTCCTACTTTCAGCAGTTCAGGCTCATCGTATTTGGGGAATATCCTAATGTCTACCTCATTTGGGCGGTCTACCCGTTGATTATAAAAAGCACTTAATTTGTTTGTCGCGTTTATTTTGTAGGCAAAGCGGAGGTTGGGAAATGGCCTAAAATATTCGTAGCCATCGCTTTTATAAGTGTTGTGGTTAGGGTTTACCTTATAATTTACGTTTACATACTCCATTCGCAAACCAGCCTCCAGTTCAATTTTTTGGCTTTCGTAAACATAGTTGCCGTATACTGCCGGTATGTTCTCGCTATAATCGGCCCAGCCGCCTGCATTTACATCGATTGGAGAATTTAAGCCAGGGAAAAATTGCATATCCGTTGGGATAAAGCGGTTACGGTATTTAACTCCGGCTTCAATCCGTCCATGTTTTAGTGGGCGGACATAATCGAGGTTAAAATCGGCAACATGCTCGTCAGAAAGCAGTTTAAAAGCATCTAAACCAGTAAAAGTGGGCATAATATTGGTGAAAAAATATTTTTCATCTTCCCTATGCCAGGTATAGTTAAAGCCTGCATTTAACGTATGGCCGGGCTGTGCAAATTTATGCTGATACAATGCCGAGCCAGTAGCGGTATACTTCACTTCATCTTCTACAAATTGCCAAAGCCGGTTTCTAATGGTGAAATCACTGTTGAAATAAGGAATATCGCCCAAGTCACCAATTTTTTCGCGGTTAAAAAAGCCTGATAAGGTAAAGCTGTTGTGTTCATTAGGATTGTAATCGAACCCACTTTTTACGGTGGTAAACGTTGTGGTACGGTTGCGCTTAACCTGTTGGTTAATTATTGTTCCATCATCATATATCCGCTGCGAAAATTCGTTCTTGTTTAAGGTTTGGGTATACAGATAATCGGCCTGTAAAAAGGTGTTGAGTTTATTTTTACGGTAATTTAAAGATAAGGAAGGGTTAAACTTCGGCGTAGCCTGATATTGTGCACTGATTCCCGGAAGGTTTTCTTTGCGCAGCCATAAGGCTCCAAAACCCGTGCTCATACCCAATTTACCATTAAAACCTTCCTGTTTGTTTTTCTTGTAAATAATATTGATGATGCCTGCATTGCCGTTAGCATCATATTTGGAAGAAGGATTGTTGATGATTTCGATGCGCTCAATGGCCGAAGCTGGAATATTATCCAAACCGGTTTGACTGCCAAAACCTGTAATTGCATTTTGTTTGCCATCAATCAGTACCGCAATTTTATCGTTTCCACGCAGTTGCACTTTTCCATCCTGAATGGTAATGCCCGGAAGGTTTTGCATGGCCTGCAGCACCGAGCCGCCCAGCTGACTGGTATTTTTGGCAAGATCGTAAGTTTTTTTGTCGAGCTTATTACCCAAACCTTCATTTGTGGTGCCTTGTATGTTAACGGTTTGAAGGTTCTGTGCATCTTCTCTCAGCTCAAAAATACCGAGATCCAGAAATGGGCTGAGCGTACCAATATTAATTTCTTTTTTAATGGTTTGGTAACCCATCATGCTCACTGAAAGTTGGTAATTGCCCGATGGGATATCCTTTATTGCAAATCTCCCTTCATTATCGCTAATGGTGCCCAAAAGAAATTTTTCATCATTTGGCTTTTTTAAAATGATGTTGGCATAGGGAAGTGTGTTTTTATCTTTTGCCGCTTTAACCTGTCCTGATACAGTTATGGGTTTTTCCTGTGCACAAATATCATCTGCCAGTAAGCATATAGAAAAGCAGAATAGCTTTAATATCCGTTTGTAGTTTTTCATAATCGATAAGTTTTCCGCTGGCAAATTAGAATGAAATTCTGTAGAGAATCTGAACCATAGATTTTTTGTACATCTTCAAATTTCCGACAGATTTAAAGTGTATCTATGCAGTAAAGTTGATAAAATGATTAAAATTTATAAAGGTTGATCAATGGAAAAGGAGCGGGGCGCATTGCTCAAAAGTGTTGAGGCTTTTGTTAAAGTTCTTTTAGCAGAAAAGCTACCGGCCAACATGTACTTTCATAATTTTGAACATACTTTGCTGGTGGTAGAAGGTGTTAAAATGATCGGTAAGCAAAGCAATGTAAGCGAAAATGATTTACAGCTGCTTACCTTGGCCGCTTTTTTACATGATGTAGGCTATACCTGCCAATACCTGGGCCATGAGCAGGCCAGTGTAGAAATAGCGCAAAAATTTTTACTCGAAAACGGCTGTAGTGAGAAGGATATAGAAATAGTAAGCAAGCTTATTATCGCTACCAGATACCCCCAGCTCCCTCAAAATAGCCTGGAGAAGATTATCTGTGATGCTGATTTTTATCATTTCTCCCTGCCTGATTACATTAGCTTTGCAGCAAGGTTGAAAAGAGAATGGGAAGAAATCCTGCAGCTGATGCACAATGATCGGGAGTGGGATGCAATTAATTTGGATATGCTAGCCGAACATACCTATTTTACCGATTTTGGCAAAAAGATATTGCAGAAGAAAAAGATGCTGAACATTGAAAAATTAATTCAGCGTTTTACCTAACCATACTAAAACTGTATATTCAAATTCAGGTTTTGAATTAAACTTACCCGAACCATATTTATTATCATGAAAATTTTAGTCATTGAGGATGAGCAGGCATTGCTAGAGAGTATTTTGACCTATTTTACAGGTGAGGGGAATATTTGTGAGCAGGCCACTGATTTTGCTGCTGCCAATGAAAAAATATCACTTTACAATTACGACTGTATACTTTTGGATTTAGGCTTGCCGGGAGGCGAGGGACTAGAGCTATTAACCAGACTTAAACAATTGAAAAAAAGAGATGGTGTGCTGATTATTTCGGCCAGGCACTCTTTGGATGACAAACTTGCTGGGCTCGATCTTGGTGCTGATGATTACCTGGTTAAGCCTTTTCACCTGTCAGAACTTAAAGCAAGGGTAAGTGCCATTATCCGTAGGAAGAATTTTGATGGTAACAATGTTATCATCTTTAATGAGATAACGGTCGATGTATCGGCAATGAAAATAACGGTTAATGGAAGCCCTGTAACATTAACCAAAAAGGAGTTCGATCTTTTGGTTTATTTTTTATCCAACCGCAATAAAGTAGTTACCAAAAACGCCATGGCCGAGCATCTTTGGGGCGATGAAATGGATCTTTCGGATGATTTCGACTTTATTTATACACATGTTAAAAATCTCCGTAAAAAACTGCTCGAGGCCGGAGCTGCCGATTATCTGCGTTCTGTTTATGGGATAGGCTATAAATTTGGCGATATATGAAACTGGCCAACCGTTACAACAGGGTAAATATTTTAACCTCCATTGTGGTGTTAATCATCACCGGCATTATTTATTATGTGGTAATCCACTTTATCTTAACCGAAAAACTGGACCGGGATTTAGCCGTAGAAGAAAGTGAAATTACCCAATATGTAAATACCTTCCATAAACTTCCTTTGCCTGCCAGTTATCTCGATCAACAGATTTCTTATCAATCCCTTAATGGACCTGTTCCGGAACGTGAATTTTTGTATACCACCTATTATAACCCTAAAGAACAGGAAAACGAACCCGGAAGGAGTTTAATTACAGTTGTTCACCTGGATGGAAAAGCCATAGCGGTTACAATAACCAAATCGAGGGTCGAATCGGAAGATCTGGTAAGGATTATCTTGCTTATCACCGTGGGTATTACGGTTGTTTTATTGCTTTCGCTGCTGCTAATCAACAGGTTGGTACTTAACAGGCTTTGGCGGCCCTTTTATGTTATTTTGAATGGTATGAAATCGTTTGAAGTTGCCCGCATGGATACCATCGAGCACGAACCGACCAAAATTGATGAGTTTAATGAACTTAATCAATCGGTAAATGCCATGGCCGAAAGGGTACGGCAGGATTATAAGGAACTTAAAAGTTTTACCGACAATGCTTCGCACGAAATGATGACCCCGCTGGCTGTGATTAATTCTAAGTTGGATTCTTTACTGCAAACCGAATCATTTACGGCGCAGCAGGGTGCATTGTTGGAAGACATTTACCATGCTACAGGCAGGCTATCAAGGCTGCACCAATCTTTATTGCTGCTGGCTAAAATTGAAAATAACCTCATCCCCGATTATCAAAATATCGATTTCAAAGAAATGGTTGAGTCGAAGGGCCGGCAGTTTCAAGAGTTATTGGATAAGGATGGGCTGGTACTTGCTGAAACGCTGAAGCCGGTAGAAATCAAAATGAGCCGCTATTTGGCCGATATTCTGTTGAACAATCTTTATAGCAATGCCGTAAGGCACAATGTTAGTGGTGGATACATCAATGTTCAGTTGGACCAGCAGGCTTTAACCATTTCCAACTCAGGTAGAACACAGCAACTGCAGAACAAAATCTTCGATCGTTTTTCAAAATCTGTTGACTCGGAAGGCATGGGATTAGGTTTGGCCATCACCAAACAGATATGCAACCTTTACGGCTTTCGGATCGATTACCGGGAAGGAAATGGGGAACATGTATTTGTGGTTTATTTTGCTTAATGCACCTTATGCAAAAATCTTTTCTGCGTAAATTTGTGTTGTCACCGGGAGATTTGAACTGCAATATTTGCCCGCAGATTAAGAAGATTACCGCAAATTTTTTATTGTCCTCGTTTGTATAGAGGATAATTGTGAACCGCGATTGTATCGCGTAAGTTTAAAAGTATTTTATTTAGGAGTTGAGATAGCTTATCATGCATTACAAAGGCATATCTCAGCCATCACCGTTACAAACGAGGACGATGGTGTCTTCTATGCCATAAAAAAATCCATTTTGCGTAAATCTGTCTGATCAACGGGAAATTTAAACCGAAATATCTGCCTGCAGACCATAAAGATATCCCGGAATTTCGTAGGGCTAGCCCAAAACGCTTTTAATTTTCTACAAGCAGTTAACTACAGATTTTCTACATAATTGAATTATAGTTTTGATTAAAATTTAAAGCTATGAAAACATTTTTTGGAATTTTATTGCTCGCAACCGGAACGGTTAGCTTGGCTCAGGCTCAAAAACTAAATGCAACTAAAGTACCTGCCGAAGTTAAAGCCGCATTTGCAAAACTCCATGCCGGAACGAAAGTTTCATGGGAGAGGGAAAAGCACGATTACGAAGCCGGTTTTACCTTGAACGGTAAAGAAACTTCGGAAGTTTATTCGGCTAAGGGCTTGCTGTTAGAAACAGAAGTGGAAATTAAATCTACCGAATTGCCAGCTGCAGTTCTGGCTAAATTAAAAGGAGCAAAAATTACCGAGGCTGCTAAAATTACCAAAGCAGATAGAACCATATATTATGAAGCCGAAGTAAAAGGAAAAGATCTTTTATTTGATCCCAACGGAAATCCTGTAAAATAGTCATCATGCGTAATTTCTTCCATTGTACAATACTTTTCCTTTCCGTTACTTTTTCGTGTGCAGGTCAAAGTATCGATTCCATTAATAATAATGCTACCGACTCATTAGGAAGGTGGTATACAGGCAATGCTGTGCCAAAAAGAAGATTTAAGACAGCTGCATTTATTGTGCCTGTAGTATTGGCGGGCTATGGTTTTGCTGCGGTTTACGATCATGGCGCTTTAAAACAGCTCGACTTGAGTACCAAAGCAGAATTACAGGAAGACCATCCTCTATTTGCGGCCCATGTTGATGATTATTTACAATTTGCACCCGCCGCCGCGGTGTATGCACTTAATCTTTCGGGCGTAAAAGGTAAACACAACCTGTTCGATGCCTCTATGCTGTATGTTACTTCGGCGGCTATTATGGGCGTTTCTACCCATTTTGTAAAACAGGGTGTGGGCAGGGAACGGCCTAATGGAAACGGCGAAAACTCTTTCCCATCCGG
Source organism: Pedobacter sp. GSP4 (assembly GCF_051857575.1). Classification (NCBI taxonomy): domain Bacteria; kingdom Pseudomonadati; phylum Bacteroidota; class Sphingobacteriia; order Sphingobacteriales; family Sphingobacteriaceae; genus Pedobacter; species Pedobacter sp. GSP4. The sequence continues at coordinate 206,176 of NZ_JBPZIR010000007.1, forward strand.
ACATACGGCATCGGCATTTATGGCCGCAGAGTTTTTGCACCAAGAGTATAAAGACGTTAACCCGTGGATTGGTTACGCTGGTTATTTTGTGGCCACGGCTACCGGAACGTTACGCATGTACAACAATAAACACTGGTTTAGCGATGTGGTGGCAGGCGCAGGATTCGGCATTGCTTCTACAAAAATATCTTATCTGGTGTATCCGTACATTAAAAGCCTTTTTACAGCAAAGAAAGACACGAACTTTACTTTAATGCCTTTTCACCAACAGGGAAGTACAGGTTTGATGCTTTCGGGCAGGTTTTAAGGTGGTAATGGATGTGCGATTAATTTTTAGCTGCTCAAAAATCAGCTACAGACTTTCTTCATAATTGATTGGTAATTTAGGCCTGCTTAGCTGTTGTAAAGTATTAAAAAAGAAATATTTGAGGTGAATTAATGTATAAAATGAAGCTAAAATTAACCTGCTTGGTTCTTTGTGTGTTTGCCTCTACTGCAAGTAAGGTGGCTCAGGCACCTTCAAAAAATCTTGCTTATTATTTAAAAGAGGCCGAATCAAATAGTCCCTTACTTAAAGATTTTAAAAACCAGCAACGTGCTAACGGGGTAGATAGTTTAATTGTTCGTGCTTCCGGAGGTCCACAGGTTACGGGAAGCGCTGCAGGGATGTATGCACCCATAATACGGGGTTATGGTTACGATGAAGTACTTACCAATGGACAAGCCTTAGAAGCTCTGCTCAATGTTAACTACGATCTCCTAAATAAAAAGCGGATCAATAATCAATTGGAGGGGATTAAGATCCAGAGCGATTCTATAAAATATGCTGGTCAGCAATCGCTATTTGATTTGCAGCGATCCATTGCCGATCAATACATTGTGGCCTATGCCAGTCAGCAGCAGGTAGGTTTTAACCTTGAGGTGATTTCGTTACTGGAGCAGGAAGAAACATTATTAAAGAAATTAACCAGAAGCAATATTTACAAACAATCAGAGTATTTAACTTTTCTGGTTACGTTACAACAACAGCAATTGGCGCTAAAACAGGCAGAGTTGCAGTTTAAAAATGATTACGCCACATTAAATTACCTGGCAGGCATAACCGATACTGCACAGGTTGTACTGGCCGATCCACAATTACAAACAGGTGTAGCCACTATTGCGCAAAGCTTTTTTGGTAAACGCTTTGAGATTGACAGTTTAAAAAACAGCAATCAGAAAAACGCAATTGATCTCAGCTATAAGCCCAAACTCGGTGTGTACGCCAATGGAGGGTATAATTCTTCGTTTGTTTTACAGCCTTATAAAAATTTTGGGGCAAGTGTGGGTTTTACTTTTTCGGTGCCTATTTACGATGGCCATCAAAAAAAGATGCAATACCAAAAGCTTAATCTTTCGGCTAAAACAATAGCCGATTACCGCAATTTTTTTACCCGTCAGCAACAACAACAGTTAAACCTGATCAGGCAACAGCTTGATCAAACAGATGCGCTTTTTCCGAAAATAAACGAACAGATCCGTTTTAGCAAAGGTTTAATTGATGTAGACCGTAAACTGATGCGTACCGGCGATTTAAAGGTTGCCGATTTTGTAATTGCCATTAACAATTACCTGGCAGCGCAGAATCTGTTGCGCCAAACCAATATTAACCGTTTAAAACTGATCAATCAATTTAACTACTGGAACCGTTAACGATGAAATGCGATTTAAATTTTTTATGCAGCTGCATTGCCGCCCTGCTTATCATTTCGGGATGTAATCATTCAGAATCGGCAGATACGGTTGATGAACCTTCGCCCGTTACACCTGTTCAGGTTACAACTGTGCAGGATAGTTCACTTGCCGAATCGGTAGAGCTTTCGGCGGTTTCTGCCTACTTGGAAAAGAGTTTTGTAAAGGCCAATATCAATGGTTATATACAAAGTACACAAGCCGTAATGGGCAAGCAGGTTGGCAGTCATCAATTGCTGTTTAGTTTAATTACCAAAGAAGCAAAATCCATCGGCAATAGTGTAAACAAGCTTGATGCAGGATTTAAATTTTCGGGTATTTCCAATATCAGGGCCGATCAGGCGGGCACTATTGTTCAGGTAAATCATCAGAAAGGAGATTATGTGCAGGATGGAGAAGCCTTGGCAACCATCAGTAACCGCAATAGCCTTGTTTTTTTGCTCGATTTGCCTTACGAGTATAACCGGCTGATTAACCAGAACAAAACAGTGGATATTCTGCTGCCCGATGGCACAAAAATGAACGGAACCGTTTCGGGCACGATGCCTTCGGTCGATTCCGTTGCACAAACCCAGCGTTATATCCTTAAAGTTAGCGCAGGAAAAAATATACCCGAGGGTTTGATTGCAAAGGTGAGATTAACCAAGGTAAATCATGCGCAGGCACAGGTATTGCCAAAATCGGCAGTATTGGCGAATGTAACAGAAGATGAGTTTTGGGTAATGAAACTCATCAACGATTCTACCGCAGTAAAGGTAAAAGTGAAAAAGGGAATTGAAAGTCAGCAAACCATTGAAGTGCTCGAACCCAGATTTTCGAAAAACGACCGGATCATTACTTCGGGGAATTATGGTATAGCCGATACGGCCAAAGTTAAAATCCAGTACTAACGATGAACAAGTTTTTCGTTTCCCATAAAAACCCAATTCTGGCCGTACTGCTGATCATTATAGTAGGTGGTGTTTATTCTTTTAGTCAGCTGAAAACCGGTCTTTTCCCTGAAATTACCTTTCCAAAGATTAAGATTATTGCCGACGCAGAACTGCAGCCTGTTGATAAGATGGTGGTTACCGTAACGCGCCCTTTAGAAAATGCAGTAAAACAAGTTCCCGATCTTCAATTGGTTAGAAGTACCACCAGTCGTGGGAGTTGCGAGCTTTCGGCCTTTATGAACCCTGGCGCCGATATCGATCTGAGCCAGCAGCGCATAGAATCGCAGATTGCCAAAATAAGTGCTTCATTGCCGGCCGGCGTTAATATTTCAGTCGAAAAAATGAACCCTTCTATCCTCCCGGTAAGTGGATATAGCCTGGAAAGTCACAACTATTCGCCCGCCGAGCTGAAAAAAATTGCAACTTATACCGTAAAGCCATTCCTTTCGCAGGTGGATGGGGTTTCCGAGATCCGTGTAATTGGCGGTAAAAGCAAAGAATATTGGCTGGAACTTGATGTACAGAAAATGCAGGCGCTGGGCATCACGCCCGATCAGATCAGCAGCACACTCAGTCAAACCAATTTTATCAAATCTAACGGCTACCTGGCCGATCATAATTATTTATATCTGTCCGTAACCGATGCTACCGTAAAAAACAAAAGCGATTTAGAAAACCTGGTGCTGAGCCGAAAAGGCAACCGTATAATCAGGGTGATGGATGTTGCAAAGGTAAATATTCAGCAGAGTGTAGAATATACCCGCATCAATGCGAATGGAAAAGATGGAATCCTGATTGCGGTAATTAAACAGCCCAACGCCAACCTGGTCGATCTCTCTAACGAGATGTATGGCAAGGTTGCACAATTGAAGCATATTTTGCCAGCAGGAGTAACCATTAAGCCTTATTATGTGCAGGCCGATTTTGTAAACGAATCGGTAAAAAGTGTACGCGATAGCTTGTTAATTGGTTTAGTGCTGGCTATAGTAGTGGCGATTGTTTTTTTAAGGTCGTTCAAGGCAAGTGCAACAATATTGATTACCATTCCGGTTACCCTCTGTTTAACCGTAATTGTGCTTTATTTTATCGGTTATTCGCTCAATATTATGACATTAGGTGCGATTGCTGCAGCTATAGGTTTAATTATAGATGATGCCATTGTGGTGGTAGAACAAATTCACCGCACGCACGAAGAACATCCGCAAGAGCTTACCATGCGCCTGCTGAGCAAAGCCGTTGGTTATCTTTTTCCGGCGATGCTGGGTTCTTCTATTAGTACCATTGTAATTTTTGTGCCCTTTGTGTTGATGACCGGTGTTGCAGGTTCTTATTTTCAGGTAATGACCAATACCATGATTATTACCCTGGTTTGTTCATTCTTTGTTACCTGGATTGGTTTGCCGGTAATTTATCTTTTACTTACCCGCAAAGGGGGTAGTCATGCCGTTTCAGATAAAAAAGTGGAGGTACACGAGGTGAAACCGCAAAACTGGGTGCGTTATTTTATACAACGGCCCTATGTCTCTATCATATTTCTGCTGGTATTAGTGAGTTCAATCGTGTTGGTTTTTCCGCGCCTAGCAACCGGATTTCTGCCTGAAATGGATGAAGGGAGTATTGTTTTGGACTATGCTTCGCCTCCGGGCACTTCGCTCGAAGAAACCGACAGGATGCTTAAAGAAGTAGAAAAAGAAATCGTTAAAATACCCGAGGTACAGGCTTACTCTCGTAGAACAGGAACGCAGATGGGTTTCTTTATCACCGAACCCAATACAGGCGATTATCTCATCCAGCTTAAACCAAACAGGACGAAAAGTACCGAAGAGGTGATTTCAGAAATACGTACGCACATCGAAAATACCCAACCTGCACTGGTTATCGATTTTGGGCAGGTAATTGGCGATATGCTGGGCGATTTAATGAGTTCTACCCAGCCCATTGAAGTGAAAATTTTTGGTAACGATCAGGAAAAACTGCAGGGCTTATCTAAAAAGGTTGCAGGTATTGTTTCGCATATAAGTGGCACAGCCGATGTTTTTGATGGTATTGTACGTTCGGGACCAACGGTAAATATCGAACCGAACTTTGCTATGCTGGCGCAGTATGGAGTTAGTCCGGCCGCTTTTCAATCGCAGCTTCAAACGGCGATGCAAGGTACTTTAATTGGCGATTTATACGATAAACAACAGCTAGCACCCATCCGTATGGTTTATCCCGGCAGCCGTGCATTTAGTGTGGCCGATATCAATAAACTTAAAATTTTCCTGGCAGATGGAACAGCCGTTCCGATAGGGCAAATGGCCAAGGTTACGCTGCAATCGGGCAATGCTGAAGTGGAAAGGGAGAATTTGCAGAGTATTGGGGTAGTTACTGCAAGACTGGATGACCGCGATCTTGGCAGCGTAATGAAAGATCTGCAAGGAGCTGTAAATAAAAATATAAACCTGCCATCAGGTTATCACATCGAATATGGCGGTGCCTATAAAGAGCAACAACAATCTTTCTCCGAACTGCTAACCATTCTGATTGCATCAAGTTTGCTGGTATTTAGTGTAATCCTATTCCTATTTAAAGATTTCAAAATTGCCTTTTTCATTTTGCTGATTTCGGTTTTGGGGATTTCTGGCAGTTATTTAGCCCTGTTTTTAACCAATACACCATTAAATGTGGGCAGTTATACAGGCTTGATCATGATTGTGGGCATTATTGGCGAAAATGCCATATTTACTTTTTTACAGTTTAAAGAATCGCTGCACAATCAAAGTGTTGATGATGCCATTACTTTTGCTATTTCTACCCGTTTGCGGCCAAAATTAATGACTGCCTTAGGTGCAATTATCGCCTTAATGCCTTTGGCTTTAGGTATTGGGGCAGGGGCACAGCTTCATCAGCCATTGGCCATAGCTGTAATCGGTGGTTTTATAGTCGCATTACCATTGTTGCTCATTGTTTTGCCCAGCCTAATTAGAAAAGGCTATCAATCGCCCCAACTTTCAGAAGATTCTGTTAAAGCATAACCATTTTTAAAGCCAAGCCATAAATCAACCTTAAATTAAAAAAAAAATGAAAAAGAAATTCTTATCCGTTTTGGTTCTTATTGCCGTTTCACTTACATCAATTGCACAGCAAAAAAGCGGTTTGCGTATACTGGCCGTTCATAAAATTCAGAGCGATGGAGGTTGGGATTATCTAAGCATCGATCAGCAGCATAACAACCTTTTTGTTTCTCACGGCAATCAGGTAAATGTATTGAACAAGAATAACGGCGATTCGGTTGGCGTAATTTCCAATACGTTAGGTGTACATGGAATTACAATAGCCAATGCTTTCGGTAAGGGCTACACCACTAATGGCAAGGCTGGTTCTTGTACGGTTTTCGACCTAAATAACTTTAAGGTTTTAGGCCAGGTTAAGGTAGGGCAGAACCCTGATGCCACTTTTTTTGATGATTACAGCAAGAAAGTGATTGTATTTAATGGCAAAAGTAATGATGCCAGTATTATCGATCCGCAAGTAGATAAAGTTATTGCGACCATTGCTTTAGGTGGTAAACCGGAAGCGGGCGTATCAGACCGGAAAGGAAAAATATACGTGAATATTGAAGATACGGGAGAAATTGTTTGTTTTGACAGCAACAGTTATAAAGTTTTGTCAAGATATAAACTAAGTGGAGGAGAAGAACCATCAGGCCTTGCTATCGACCGTTCGACATCCAGGCTGTTTACTGTTTGTGCCAACAAGTTAATGTTTATTCTGGATGCCAAAACAGGTAAACAGATCGCTTCTTTACCTATTGGCGATAATTGCGATGGTGTAGTTTTCGATCCGGCTACCAAATTGGTTTACTGTGCAAATGGAGTGGGCAATATTACTGTGGTGAAAGAAATCTCTGCAAATAAATTTATGGTGCACGAAACGGTAAGCACAGCAGCAGGTGCCAGAACTATTGCTATTGATTTGACCAGTCACCATCTATTCTTACCTACAGCCAGTTTCGAAAAAAGTACCAATGCAAGCGAGCGGCCACACCGTGTTGCTGGCAGTTTTAAAATTCTGGAAGTAGGAAAATAAAACCATTACCGCAAAAATATAAGGGTGCCGGGAAGCAGATAGTGTTTCTCCCGGCACTTTTTTTATTTAATCTTTGAGGTTTTTTTACAATGCACTTTAACAGTTTCGTAATCTTGATGAGATTACTTAATTCTATAAAATCTATAGGATTTTTAATGTAGATCTGCGTTATTTATCCATTTATTTCTGTGGGGAGCGTTGCAATGCTGTTTTCCCGCAGATTTTTGCAGAAAAGGGCCACAGATTTTAATTGAGTGCTTAAAAATTTGCCACGGAAGCATAGACAATTTAGTTCGTTTTTGACCTTATATCCGTAAAATGCCCTCATAACTGCACTTCCGTAGTTATGGAAGCCGGCTGGTCCTTAAAAAGTGTATACCACTTTCATGCTAATGCCATTCCGCGCTTTCGTTTAATCCATACAATCAGGTAACATGAAAATTAGTCAATCGTTTGCGCTGTTATTTATGTTGTTTTGCTCGTTTGCTTGTTCTAATTTTAAAAAATACAAATCGACAAAACCGAACAAAAACATTACGCATGCGCATCCATTTGCTAAAAAAAATATTTCCTGTAGCACTGTTAATTGGCTTATCAATTAATAGCTGGGCCCAAAAAGAGGCTTCCTTTGCTATAGGCAACGAATTTTTTGAGCTGAACGGAAAGCCATATGTAATACGCTGCGGCGAAATGCATTTTGCCCGCATACCCAAAGCCGAATGGAAACAGCGTTTGCAAATGGCCAAGGCAATGGGATTAAATACGGTTTGTGCCTACTTGTTCTGGAATATGCACGAAAAACAGCCCGATCAGTTTACCTGGACAGGCCAAAGTGATGCAGCAGAATTTTGCCGCTTGGCAAAAGAAGTAGGCTTGTATGTTATTTTACGTCCGGGGCCATATTCTTGTGCCGAATGGGAGTTTGGCGGCTTCCCTTGGTGGCTACTTAAAGATAAGAGCATCCGTTTGCGCACACAGCATCCTTATTTCCTCGCCCGATCGAAAAAATACCTCCTCGAAGTAGGTAAACAACTGGCACCCTTGCAGATTAGCCGTGGTGGTAATATCATTATGGTGCAGGTAGAAAACGAATACGGCAGCTATGGCAACGATAAAGATTACATGAATATCATCAAAGCCAATTTGAAAGAAGCAGGCTTTACCGTTCCATTATTTCACTGCGACGGGCCATCGCAGTTAAAAAACGACCATCCCGATGGTTTATTTGCCGTGGTAAATTTTGGCAGCGGTCCGGAGGCTAATTTTAAAGCTTTAAGGGCCATACAGCCTACTGGACCATTAATGTGCGGCGAATATTATCCCGGCTGGTTTGATAGTTGGGGCAGGCCGCACCACAAAGGCGATACCCAGCGCATAGTGGCCGAACTGAAATACATGCTCGATCAAAAAGCTTCTTTTAGTATTTACATGGCCCATGGCGGTACCAGTTTCGGTACTTACAGCGGGGCAAATGCGCCGCCATACCTGCCACAAACCACTAGCTACGATTACGATGCACCTATTGATGAGGCCGGCAAAGCCACCGAGAAATTTTATGCCATCCGTAAACTGTTTGGCAATTACCTGCAAGAAGGAGAGGTGCTGCCCGAAGTGCCTGCTGCAAATAAGATCCAGAAACTGCAACCGGTTACCTTTTCGGCTGTAGCGGTGCTGGACAAAAACCTGCCAAAACCTGTACTGGCCGATACGGCTATATTGATGGAAGATTTAGATCAGGATTTTGGCTGTGTGGTATACGAAACCAATTTAAACGCAGGTAAAAAAGCAACATTGATTTTTAAGGATGTGCACGATTATGCATTGGTATATGTAAATAGTACTAAAATAGGAGAGCTGGATAGGCGCAAAGGCAAATTCAGCATCGAAATTCCGGCACGCAACAGTAAAAGTGTGTTAAAGATTTTGGTAGAAGCCACCGGAAGGGTTAATTACGGATACCAGATGCACGATAGAAAAGGCATACATGGCGAAGTATACCTTTCTGAAAACGGAAAACAGACTGCAGTAAAAGGCTGGAAAAACTATCCGGTAAGGCTTGGTGAAGTTAACATACCGCTCCGGTACGAGAAGCTTAACCACCAGCCCGCTTCGGCTGCATTTTACAAAGGTAGTTTTACCGCCCAAAAACTGGAAAATACTTACCTCGATATGGGGAAATGGAATAAAGGATTAGTTTGGTTAAATGGGATGTGCTTGGGCAGGTACTGGAATATCGGCCCAACGCAAACCATGTTGGTACCGGGCAGCTGGCTTAAAAAAGGCCAGAATGAAGTTGTTGTTTTTGATCTCTTCGGCACGGAAAAACCGAGTTTGGGCTTTTTAGATCAACCTGTTCTGGATGTGGTAAATGAAAAACAGCCGCAATTGCACCGAAAAGAAGACCAAAATTGGGTGCAGGGCACTCAGCAAGCTTATGCCGAAGGCAGTTTTGCAAACGACAATAAATGGCAAACAGTTGCTTTTAAGCTGGTTACCGCCAGGTATTTCTGCTTGGAAGCCTTAACAGAACAAAAAGGGCAGCCCTACACCTCAGTGGCAGAAATTGTACTGGTAGATGATAAAGGAAATGAAATTCCACGGAGTGATTGGAAAATAGTTTTTGCCGATAGTGAGGAGCTGGGCGGCGATGATGGCAATGCAGCCAATGTTTTCGACCTGCAGTTTACCAGTATATGGCATACCCAATGGGAAAGTAAATCGCCAAAACCACCACATCAGCTGGTTATAGATTTAGGAAAAAATTACACTATAAAAGAATTAAAACTCTTGCCAAGGCAGGATAACGCAAACGGAAGGATTAAAGATTACAGGTTATATTTCGATCAGAAACTTTTTAAAAACCTGTAAAACCTAATATGAATAAGGCTTTGAAAATTAATGGCTTTAAAAAAAGAAATGTGCTGAAATGCCTCAAGTAAAACGTTTGTTCAAATAAATTTAATCAACAAAAACTAAATAACAAATATTAAGAAACACAAATGGAACGTAGAGAATTTATCAGAAATGGTGCAGTTACAGCGGCCGGTATAACCATCCTGCCAACTGGAAGTTTATTTGCATCATCAGACAGTGGAAAAGTTAGGCTAGGATATATCGGTGTTGGTGCACGTGGTATGAGCCATATCTCTGAAGGTGTATTGAGAGATGATGTAGAAATTGTGGCAATTTGCGATACCCAGGAAAGCTCACTTAAAGTTTGCCGTAATTATATTGCTAAAAAAGGAAGACCTGCAGCAACAGAATATACTGGCGGTGTAGATGCCTACAAAAAGTTGATTGACCGTAAAGATATAGATGCAGTAATTATTGCTACGCCATGGCAGTTTCACCGCGATCAGGCTGTTGATGCCATGAAAGCGGGTAAATATGTTGGTTGTGAGGTTATTGCGGGCTTAACCGTGCAGGATCACTGGGATATTGTAAACACTTCTGAAAAAACCGGAATGCCTTACATGACTTTGGAGAACGTTTGTTACCGTAGAGATGTAATGGCTGCCTTAAACATGGTACGCCAGGGTTTATTTGGTGAATTGGTTCACTTAGAAGGTGGTTATCAGCACAATTTAAGAAACGTATTATTTAACAACGGTAAAGATTATTATGGCGGTGGGGTAGAGTTCGGCCCGAAAGCTTTGAGCGAAGCACAATGGCGTACCCAGTTCAACATCGATCAGGATGGCGATCTGTATCCTACGCACGGCGTAGGCCCATTAATGCAATATGCCAATATCAACAGGGGTAACAGTTTCACTAGTCTGGTATCTTTCAGCTCAAAAGCAAGAGGATTGGCGGCATACGTAGAAGAGCTTTCTCCTGGTCACCCTAACGCTAAAATCAACTATAAAAACGGTGATGTTACCACTACACTGATCAACTGTGCAAACGGCGAAACAGTTTTGTTAAGCCACGATACCCACTTGCCACGCCCGTATTCTATCGGTTTCAGGGTACAGGGAACAAAAGGGCTTTGGATGGATGTAAACAAATCGGTATACATCGATCATAAATCTAAAAAAGATGATGTATGGGATCCTGCGAAAGAATGGTTCGATAAATACGATCACCCGCTTTGGAAAAAATACGAAGCAGAAGCTGTAGGCGCAGGCCATGGAGGTATGGACTGGTTCGTATTCAACGGTTTTATCCAAGCAGTTAAACAGAAAAAACAAACGCCTATTGATGTTTACGATTCAGTAACCATGAGTGTAATTACACCACTTTCTACCAAATCATTAAAAGAAGGGAATATGCCACAGAAATTCCCTGATTTTACCAAAGGAAAATGGAAAGACCGTAAAAATACATTCGCTTTAGACGATAGCGGCTTTTAGTCTCGGTTGCGGGCAGCGCTGAAAGGCATGCCCGCATATTATTAACACAACTTTATTCAGGCTAGTTATTTTAGGGCTTACCTGAAACAATTTTCATTCAAATACATTACCATCTTATGTTTCAAGAAGTTCTAGGTGCTTATGGACTTAACGTAGAAAAGTTTAAAATTGAACCCTTTGGTTCGGGGTTGATTAACCATACCTGGAAAGTTTACAGCAGCGAAAAAGCCTATATTTTGCAGGAAGTTAATACCGAGGTTTTTCGCCAGCCGCAAAACATAGCCCAAAATATTGAGACAATAAAAAAATATCTGGATCAAACCGCTCCCAAGTATTTATTTGTTGCACCCATTACCGCCAAAACCGGCGATGATTACGTAGTGATCGATGATCACTTTTACCGCATTTTCCCTTTTGTTGAAAATTCTTGCTCAATTGATTTTGTGCACAAGCCAGAGCAGGCTTACCACGCTGCCAAGCAGTTTGGTAAATTTACCAGGATGCTGTGTGCCTTCAATGTGAAGAAACTTAAACCAACCATCGAGGATTTTCATAACCTTCCACTGCGCATCGAGCAGTTTAAAATGGCTTTAGAAAATGCAACCGAAGAGCGGATTATCGAGGCCAAGTTTCCGATTCAGGAAATTATTAGGCTTTACGATATAGAAGAACAATATGTACACATGGTTGATAGCGGCGCGCTTAATTTACGTGTGGTGCATCACGATACCAAAATTAGCAATGTACTTTTACAGGTAGATACGGGTGTGGGCTTGTGCGTAATCGATTTGGATACCGTAATGCCTGGTTACTTTATCAGTGATGTGGGCGATATGATGCGTACCTATCTTTCGGAAGCGAATGAAGAAGAACGCGATTTCAGTAAAATAGCCATCAGGGAAGACGTTTTTGCCTCCATACATAAAGGCTATATGGAAGAGATGGACCAGGTGCTAGGCTTTGCCGAAAAACAGTTCTTTATTTATGCGGGTAAATTTATGATTTACATGCAGGCCGTAAGGTTTATTACCGATTTTTTAAACGGTGATATTTATTATAAAACCACTTATCCAGAGCATAACTTAATCCGCGGTTTAAACCAGATCGATTTATTGACCAAATACATGGCCAAAGAATCAAGGTTTCAGGAGATTATCCAAAAGATTAACGAAGACCGCATCGGCGAAGGAACAAAAATATTAAATTAATAAGGTAAAGGTAAGGTGCCCGGTTTTTTAGGCTTCATCGTTTGAGCTGGGCGTCCTTTTTACCTTTTATTTCATCTGGGTGAGATCTTATGTGGCAAAGAATCATCAAAGTATAAATTACTGAATTTAATATGAATGACTGCTACTCCAGATCGTCATTTCGAGCGGAGTACAACGTAGCCGAGAAATCTGTCTCAATATATTCCTCAGTTCCGCCGCCAGTGAAAAGTTGGCTGGCTCGATCTGATAGCTATTGGATCGAAATATCAATTCTTCTATTCGGTCTGTCAAAGGTGACATAACGAAGCATCTAAATTGACCAATCGCTATGTAAATGGCCACGGAAGCACGGAAAACACGGAGCGGCTGATAGTTTAGCCAAAGATTAGCAGATGTAAAACGCATTTACTATTAATTTTAACAAGGCCGAAGAGCCTTTTGACCGTTTAAATCAGCGCTTTTTATCCATTTAAATCTGTGGTGAAAATTTGCAATTACCTTTTAACACCTAAACCCGCTGTTTATTACCTATAGGTTCAAAATAATCTTCCTCGTCGTAATCAAAATCAGCCGATTTGTTAAGCCTAAATACCCAATATTTCATCAGTGGATAGTTAAAACCATAAGAAACAATGCTATCTATCAAGAGTCTGCCAATTTTATAATCCAAATTTAAACTGCTGTGCAGTAAATAAGTGCCGGCCGATTTTAGCGTGATGCTGCCTAAAACTACGGTAAAAAAACGGATAAGCTGTCCGCTTGTGGAGCTGTGGTAGCCGCTATCGGTTTTAAACGCCCAATACCTGTTGATGCAAAAGTTTACAATACCGCCAACAGTACCCGAGATTAAGATCGAAATGGTGAAATGGATATTTAGCCACTCCGTTAAGAGTATCATTAAGCCATAATCCGTAACGCCGCCAGAAAAAGCAGATACCTGAGCCTTTAAAAAAAGCTTAATTGAATTCCAGCTTACCATCTTCTTTCCTCCCTGTCTCTCGCATCTCCGGCTTTTAATAATTTAAGGGTATCAATTATATTGATGACCAATAGCAAAATGGTAATGGCTGAGGCAAAATAGATAATGGCACCAGGGATCAATATTTCGGCGATCAGGATTACTGAAATAATTACACGGAGTTCTGTTGGTCCCAATAACCCCGAATCTATTTGGTACTGGCCGGTAATTTTATAGCGGAGCTGCGAAATAATCATCGACCAGCCATATAATACCACGAACAGAAAAGCCAACACCTGCGAAGGGCCATCTGCATAAAAATAATAACCCAGTCCAATCAGGATAATGCTTAGCCAGTCCATAATAATATCGAGGGCGAAGCCATACCATTTGCGTGGGGTTTGCCTGTAGTAGGCCAACCTGCCATCTAAAGAATCGCCAAACCAGTTTATGGCCAAACCTAAAACCCCAATGGATAAGTAGGTCCGTACATAGAAACTGCCCATTAAAAAAGCAACAAAAACAATAATTGAACCCAATAAACCAATGCCTGTTAAGATATTCGGCGTTACCCAGTCCGGAATTTTTTTAAGTAAAAAGAGGATCAGGCGCTGCTCTCCCTTATGTAAAATATTGGTCCGTTCGCGGTCTGAAAAAACCTTTTTACCAACGGTTTGCGCCTCTTGCTGCGTGATGTTATCGCTCAATTTAAACTCCTGCTACAATAAAACCGAAAAATATGACCGTTTCTGGCCTATAGAATTTTAAGCTGATTCTCTTTGGGATGCCCTTTGAGAAATCGCCAAGCCGTTTTAGCTTCCCTGATCTAACCAGGTAACTAACTAGTAAAACAATCAGCATGAATTATTTAACGATGCCTGCAAAGCGCTGGTAAAATACTGTCGGACTGTTCTCATTTTTCGGTGCATATTTCCCGGCAATAATTGGGATATAAATTACCCTTCTTCTGCTTTCTTCGCCACGCACCGCCGATTCTGCAACCCTGTGCCACAGCCTGCCATCGTGTATGGTCAAATCTCCGGCTTCGGGCAGTATCGAAACTTCCTGTGCATCGGGTTTGTTATCCAAGAAATATTTCTTACGGAAAAGCATTTGATAAATACTCTGTTTATGTGTGCCAGGAATAATTTTTAAGCCACCATTTTCGGGTTGTAAAGTACTTAAATGGATACCCACATTTAACATCGGGTTTAGTTTGGCACCATAAAAAATATCCCTTAAACCATCTGTATGCCAGCCCATTTTGGTAAACTTACTCTCAGGTCCGTTAATGTAGTGGTTAAATACCATGCCGTCCTTTTCTTCCGTACCTAAACGTGCACCATCGCCTGCCAGTTGCAGCAGTGCATTAAAACGCGGATCTAACAGTAAACCGCTTAAAGTTTGGTGCTGCTGATTGATAAAGGCAAAACGCTGTACAATGGGAGCGCCATCCAGGTCTTTTCCGTATTTAATGGGCACGCCATTTATTTTCTTGGTATCTTGCGCTATCCATTTTTGCTCTACCTGCTTAGAAGCATCAATAATAGAAGAAACGGTTTCGGGTTTAATGAAATTTTTGAAATGGATAAATCCATGGGTATGGAAAAAATCGAGCTGTTGCTGGGTTAGTTGTTCAGATAAGGTAAAGGTTGGATACGATGTGGCCATGGTGAAAAAAGTTAAAAGTTTAAGAAATGGGTATAGGAGTAATAGTTATGCGCAGCAACAGCACATTCGCATTGGCGAGTGGTTCGGTACTGAAGGAAAATAAAACAGATTTGTTTTATCCGACATAATCTATAGATTTAGTAGTATTTAATACAAACGTAACATATTTTTAATATTCCAAAGAATTTTATTTTATTTTTTTATTTTTTTTTGTGCTGATTCAGAATTTTATACGGTAAGCTTAGATAGAATTACTTTGCAGCTGATAGCAGGGGAGTGGTATTACTGTGGTTGATTACCTTTCTGCTATGCGGGTTAGGAAGGTGTATAGATTGCTTTATCTACCGTTTGTCATCCTGAGCGTGGTGGAAGGATCTTTTTGAAAGGGATCAATCGAGAATCGCTTCAGACAATTCCGTCAATCCCAGCAAAGTAGGAAATCTTAAGACGTTCGTTATGTTTTGTCAACACCTTACACCACTTATAGTTATGTTTCTGACTTGTAGCAACCGCTGTTAATAAACCCGATTGGAATGAAAAGCCCGTAAACGAAGTATGAGTGCGGACTTGAAATGTAAAGCGGGGCTGGAGCTGCCATAAGCACTGAACTGTTCATTTCCTAACCGATTAAACATTGTTGAATTATTTTTAGCTATCCAAGGAAATTAAGCTACTAAAACCATAAACCTTAACCTAATCTAAGTTTTATAAATGCCTGCAGCCATTTTCTCAATAAAGCCTTTTGGCAATATCCTGTTGGCATATACACTGATAATATTAGTAAAACCCGGAATAATCTCAGATTTTTTGGCGAAAAGACCCTTAACCGCAATTTCAGCTACATCATCTGGCTTCATATTAAACCTTTCGGCCATTTTGTTAAAAGCATCCAAGCCGGCACGGTGTGCAAAACCGGTATCAACAGGTCCGGGACTAAGGCAGCTTACCGAAACGGGGCTATTTTTAAGCTCGAACCTCAATGCCCTGCTAAATGATAGAACATAGGCTTTGGTTGCCGAGTAAATGGCCAATGTAGGCACAGCCTGGTAGGCCGCAGTACTAGATACGTTAAGAATATACGCCTCACGTTCTTTAGCCAAATTAGGAAGCAGCAAGTGGCATAAAGCGGTTAGGGTGGCCATATTTAACTGGCACATGGCTAACTGATCGGCTAGGGGCAATTCGCTAAATTTACCCCAAAGGCCATAGCCTGCATTGTTAATCAAGATGTTGAGCCGATAGTTATTTTCACTTACCCAGTTAAACACTTCATGAGGTGCCTCCGCAGTGCTTAAGTCGATGGATAAGATATCAACTTTAACACCGTAGCTGCTTTTAAGTTCGGTTTGCAATTCCTGCAGTTCGGCTGTAGAACGTGCAACAAGCAGCAGGTTAATTTTCCTTTTGGCCAAAGCAAAAGCCATTGCGCGGCCAATCCCCTTACTTGCTCCCGTTATCAGTGCGTATGTACTTGGTGTTTCCAGCATCTTTATCAATGTGATTTAACACAAATATCAAATAAATCTTCATAATCAATATCCCTAACCTATCTTTTTTGATTAATTATTTTTAACAAGTCTAAATAATGTTAGCTTTGCCCAAATTTCAATTTTCATGAAGCACTTATCTATACCATTCTTATTCGCAGCTTTTTTAACCCTCTTCTCTACAAGTCTTTTTGCCCAAACAGAAAAGGGAACACTTAATGGAAAGGTGGTCGATTCGGTAGGGAACAGTATTCCATTTGCCAATATACAGGTGAAAAAACATAATCTTAAAACCACATCTGATAAAGGAGGCTTTTTTAAGCTAAGCGCCGTTCCGGTAGGGAATCAGGTGTTAAGGATATCGATTACAGGTTTCGATCAGTTGGAGAAAAGTATAGTGGTTGCCGTTAACGATACGGCTACAGTTACTTTTGTAATGAAGGAGCAGAGCGAAGGACTTAACGATGTAATTGTTTCGGCCAGCAGGCGCCCTGAGTCGTTATCGCAAACACCTTCATCGGTAACCGTGCTTACTGCAAAAGAATTAAGTACACAATCTACCATAAGTCCGAATTTAGCCAATATACTTTCTTACAGCGTACCCGGATTAGGTTTTTCTACCAACCAAACGGGCAACTCGGGTCAAACCTTGCGTGGCCGTAACGTACTGGTTTTAATCGATGGTATTCCACAATCTACGCCGCTTAGGGCAGGTGGAAGGGATATCCGCAGTATCGATCCTTCGGTTATTGAACGGGTTGAAGTGATTAAAGGTGCAACGGCTATTTATGGCAATGGCGCTGAGGGCGGTTTAATTAATTACATTACCAAAAAGGCCGATAAGGGTAAATCGTTCGGTGGGTATTCGCAGGCCGGTATTACCGGAAATTTAAAAGGGGATAGTACTTTGGGCTACCGTTTTTCTCAGCAGCTTTATGGCAAGGCCGATAAGTTCGATTATCTGGTAAGTGGCATGTTCGAAAAAACAGGTGTTTACCGCGATGCCGATGGTTTGGTAATTTCGCCAGAGTATGGTTTGGGCGAAACCAAATCGTACAATGGTTTTGTTAAACTGGGCTATAACTTTACGGCAAAACAGCGCCTGCAAGTGATGTATAACTATTTCAGTTCTAGGCAGCATTCTAAGTACACTACCAAAGATGGTGTTTATGGTCAATCGCCTGCTATTGGTATTTATGGTGCCAGGCTGGGAGTAGATGAGGGTACCAGGTTTAACCACAATGCCAACCTGCAATATACCAACCAACAGATTTTTGGTAAAACCGATTTAACGGCCAACCTGTATTACCAGGATTTTTATACCATTTACTCTAATTCGGCTTCGTTTTTTGGTGGTGGTCAATCGGCCATTACTTCTACCAAAAAAGGTGCAAGGGTAAACCTGAATACGCCATTTAACCTAAGCGCTTCGGTACCGGTGCAATTAAACTACGGTTTAGATTTAATGAACGATAAAACTGCCCAGAGCTTAACCGATGGGCGTTTATGGGTCCCAGACATGAATATGGTTAATTTTGCACCCTATTTACAGGCTTCTACCACGGTATTTAACGATTTAACTATAAAAGGAGGCTTAAGGGTAGAAAATATCAATATTGATGTGGACGATTTTAATACACTGGCTACAGGTGCCAACGGGGCGGGAAGCATTGCAGTACAGGGCGGAAAATTAAACTATAATGCTTTGGTATTTAATGCCGGCGCCCGTTATTCTAAATTTAAATTCTTTAATCCTTTTATCAGCTACGCACAGTCGTTTTCAGTATTCGAGCTGGGCAGGGTACTTAGGGCTGCCAAAAGCAATACGTTATCGCAGTTAGAAACCAAGCCCATCATTGTAAACAATTACGAAGCAGGCTTTAGCAGTGCCATAGGCAAATTAAACTTCAGTGCGGCTTACTATTACAGCACCTCTAAATTGGGCGCTAACCTATTGGAAGTTAACGGTACCTATATTTCGCAGCGCATTCCTGAACGTGTTTATGGCTTTGAACTGCAGGCCGATTATCAGGTACTGCGCGATTTAAGTATTGGCGGTAATTATGCCCAGGTTGAGGGGAAAGGCGATGTAGATGATGATGGCAATTTTAACGGTGATAAAGATGTTTACCTGAACACTACACGTATCCCACCATCAAAAACAACCGTTTATTTGAAATATACAGGTATTAAAAACCTAAGTTTAGATGTAAACTGGATGCGGGTAGGTAACCGCGACCGTTTTAAAACGAATGCTGCGGGCAAATACCTCATCGGAGAAGGCCCTGTAAAAGCATTCAACCTCTTTAACTTAGCGGCAGCATACCAGATTACCCAGCCTTTAAGATTATCGCTAGGTGTAGAAAACCTGTTAAATAAAGTGTATTACCCGGCAATATCGCAGTTTTACGGTAGCAACGTAAATTATGTTCGTGGAAACGGCCGCAGGTTTAACCTTGCGCTGGGCTACGCTTTTTAACGTATGAAAAATAAGAAGTTTAAAAATACCATTAGGAACATCCATCTCTGGCTAGGCCTTGCAACGGGCCTGGTGGTATTTATCATTAGTATTACCGGTGCACTTTACATCTTTGAAGAGGAGATAAGGGAAGTTACACAAAAAGATTTCCGCTATGTAACTCTCCAACAGAAGCCTTTTGTAGGTTTAGATAAAATTATTGTCAACTTCGGGAAAATTTCACCCAAAGATCAGTTAAAATTGATCAGGATTGAAGATGGATTTCCAAATGCCACGGTAGAAATTACCTCCAAAAAAAGTGCTGTTTACTATTTTAACCCGTATGATGCATCGCTGGTGAAAAAGGGTAGCGAAGATTGGCTCGGGGTTGTTGAGCATATTCATACTTCGCTATTGCTGGGCAAAACCGGTGAGCTTATCATGCAATGGTCGGTGGTTATTTTTGTACTGATGCTCATCACCGGGTTGGTGCTGTGGTTTCCGGGGCAAATGCGTTTGCTAAAGCAATCGTTAACCATTAAAAGAAAAGCTTCTTTTAAACGGCTTAATTACGATCTACACAACGTAATGGGCTTTTACGCATCGATTATATTATTGGTTACTGCTTTAAGCGGACTTTATTTTGCCTTTAAAGGTGTAAAAACTGCGGCGAGCTTTTTTACGGGCAGTAAATTGGGTCAGGGTAAAGCAGTTGTTTCGGTTAAGTCTGTTCAAATCGATCCGTTGCCGATACGCTACAATAAAATTTATACTGAAGCCAAAACGAAGTATCCCGGTGCTATTTCAAGCAGTTTTTCGTTGAGGGGGAAGGGTGAGTTAAGGCTCAGGCTGATTTATCCATACCGCTGGGCCAGAAAACAGAATACCTTTTTTTACGAGGAAGCTACCGGAACCATGATCAGGGCCAAACTGTACAAAGATTTTAACGGTGCAGATTTGATCGAAGCAACCAATTACGACCTGCACACGGGAAGGCTTTTGGGCCTGCCCAATAAAATCCTTTCGTTTTTTGCCGCATTAATTGCTGCAAGCTTGCCCATTACAGGTTTTATCATCTGGTGGAAGAAGAGAAAGAAACCCAAAAAGAAAGCGCTATAGCTGTTCAGCGTAATCTTTAAGCTGGTTCAATCCCGATTGACAGAATTCTTGCTGCATGGCTAAATTGAGGTGGGCAACAGGTTCGAAGGTTTCACTAAGTGTAACTGGCTGGCTACCGGTAAAAACAATGAGTGTTTTTCTGCCGTCATGAAGGGTATAGGCTATGCTTTCGTGTGGGGTAATTTGAGTGTAAACTCCCTTAAAGTTGAACCTCTCACTACCATCTTTCTTTACCATAACGTATAAAAAACTACCACCAACAATTAGGTTGTTTTCGATCTTTTCGTTAATCCAGTCATCAAATGGGGCATTCCATTTTATAATATGTACAGGATCATTCCAAAGCTCCCAAACCAGCTCAATTGGTTGGTTTATGGTTACGCTGGCTATTATAATATTTTCATTATCCATCTTTCTTGAAATTGTTGGCTAAAATTAACTGTTGATGAGCAGTTTATTAAGGGCGATTTAAGACATTTTAAGGGTGGCGAAAAGACTAATCTCAAATTTTTCCATACAATTTTCCTGTCTTTTTAAGATTCAAAGTGTATAATGATATAGACAAAGCAAACAAAACTGCTTAATCAATGTATTACTAATTCCTCTAACACGGGAGTAATTTGGAAAGGGGTAGATATGGATGTGTCTACCCTTTCCTAATTTTACAACATTGGGTTTTAAAAGTTGTTTGGTTCATTTTGTTCAGTATTAATTTGGTTTCACCCTTTCAGGTTGTACGCTAATTTCAACTATTTGTTTAAAGCTGTGTTGTTTTAGCATGGATGATAGGGCAAATTTAATTCTCGGCATTATTTTTTTGTTGGCAGGTATAGTGGTATTTTACATTATTTTTAAGCCCGACAGGGAAAAGAAGAGATAAATGGAAATGTGAAAATGCTGACCCTTTTTCTTCAAATCAGATCATTTCATTCCAGCTTATACGCGAGTATTTTTGCTTATTTCCGTTTTAATTATTTTAAGCGGATAAAACCTAAAAACGGTTGTCAAAAAAAATAATGGATATGTTAAAATAAAAAAGCTGTAATTTTCTTTTCGTAAATATTTGGGTTAAAAATTATTAACTGAAATCTACCATAAGAAAAATACAATGATATCTAAATCAGGCTTTACAAAATTTAATATTTCTGAAATTGAAGAGTGGATTGCGAACTTAAGAGTGGCCAAAACAATCCTGTATATCCAACAGCACCATACCTGGAATCCCAGTTACATTTCTTTTCACAACAACAACCATTTTGAACTACAATTGGCCATGAAAAATTACCATGTAAGCCATAATGGGTGGATGGATATTGGTCAGCATTTTACCACTTTTCCAGATGGTAGTATTTTAACCGGCAGAAGTTTAGAACAGAGCCCAGCTTGTATTTATGGTTTTAATGCCAATGCCATCTGCATCGAAAACCTGGGTAATTTCGATCTTGGGAAAGATACCATGACAGCTGCACAGCAAGAAACTGTTGTTAGGCTTACAGCTGCTTTATGCAAGAAGTTTAATTTTACCATTAATAGCGATAGGATTGTGTATCATCACTGGTTCAATTTACTAACCGGAGAGCGGAATAATGGCGCCAAGAATAATAAGAGCTGCCCCGGCACCAATTTTTTTGGTGGCAATAAAGTGGCCGAATGTGAGGAAAATTTCCTGCCATTGATTGCCGATGCGTTAAATGCGGTTGTTCCACTTACGGTTATACCAGTATTAAAATATGTTTGTGTTATTGTAAGCATACTAAACATTAGAGCTGACGCCAGTGCCAAAAGTAAAAAAGTAAAAGGAAGAGAGGCAGCAGTATCAGGTGCTATTTTAAGGGTTTATGAAATTAAAAATGGTTGGTACAGGATATCGTCTTCCGCTAATGATTGGGTAAATGCTTCTTATACCAAAGATGTAAAACGCTATAGCGTAAATGCAGATGTTTTGAATGTACGTAGCGGTCCGGGTACTGCTTACCCCAAAGTTGCCTCCCTATCCAAAAACCAGGAAGTATTCGTACCGAAGAAAAAAATAACTGATATAAAATTTCGATGGATAATAAATGGATCAAAAAAGAGTTTTTATCTCTAGTGGTGTAATTTTAAAATTTAAAAATTAGACTCAATATCAAAATTAGTAATTGTATAGATATAATACCTAAATGTATGGTTAATTGTATTTTGTAGCTATTAATAATTAAGTGATATTTTTTATCTACAAAGTTAAAAACCCTAATCTTTAAGGTTTTAAAATATTAGTCGTCAGCATATTAAACGGTAATACTGTTCTGTTTTATGACCTATCAGGCACATGATATTGTTTGTGCACTATTTTGAAACGTCGCAAACACTAAACTAAATGGAAATGGTGTTAATATTGCAGCTGGTAATGGAAACGGAATAGGCTTTTGGGAAAGTGGTTCTGCTGGAGCTTATTCAATTTGGATGGGAGATACCAATACTTATGGTGGTAACCTTTCTGGCGATGGGTCCAATGATTATAATATGTATTTTAGAATGACAAGTGTGAATCGAGGCTTTGTATTCAGAACAGGAAGTGGTCAGGATACCCTGCACATTACAAATAATAAATTAACAGTTAATGGATTTATAAATGCATCTGGTGGTTTTTATGATACTTCAGATAAAAGATTAAAAACAGAAACAAATGAAGTATTTGATGCCCGAAATATAAAGGCATATTCCTATTTCAAAAATGACCAGTTAGAAACCGGTTACTATGCACAAGATGTAGAGCCCCTAATGCCACATGCCATTAAACATAATAACAACGGGTTTCTTTCACTAAGTTACACACAGGTTCTGGTGGCCAAAGTAGCCAATTTAGAAGAAGATGTTAAGCGGTTAGAGGAAGAAATTAACGTTTTAAGGCAGGGGATATGAGTTGGAATAGTTTAGCTGGCAATCAAACTGTTTCGGGAAATAATTTGCTGGATGCCATCGGTGCAAATGTGTTTGTTTTAAAACCAAACCAGAGTATACCAAATAGTAATAAAAGCCTCACAAGAGAACAGGTCTCATTATTGATTGAAATATATGATATTCCTACTGATCAAAAACTGGTTTTAAAAAATGAACTTATAGCCAAACCTGTATATACTAATATAAGCGTGCCCGATAGCAGTGCCTTTATGATCTGTAATAATGAGCAGTACATATTTATATCCGAAAAAGATAAACATCGTGTGATTAGGTATCCCATCGCTGGCGGGAAAGGCGTTGTAATTGCCGGTAATGGAAATGCAGGAGCAGGAGATTATCAGCTGAATAGTCCTCTTGGATTGGATATTGTAAATAACTATTTAATGATAGCTGATTCTGGTAATAAAAGAGTTGTTTATTGTAGTGCAGTTGGTACTCCTGGAAATAATTTTTTAACAACCATAATTAACTGCGCAACTACTGAAAATACAACAGGCTTCGATGAGCCGGTACATGTGTCAGGTCAAGTATTTTCAGCTGCTTCCGGTTTACAGTCTTTAGTTTCTTGTAGGTTAATTTCTTCTGGAAGTAATAAACCTGTAACCATTGGAACTGCTAATTTAAACAATGGTGGCTTAACCTTTACCAATAATTTCCCCAATGGTAATTATGATTTTTCGGGCTATGACGATATGTTTATACAGTATACCGACATAGGAACTCTAAGAGCTAACTATGTAACAGCTCAAAGTGGTAATTTTAACTTTTATTATAGATCTTATCGATTTGATAGTGGTCAAACAGATACCTTTAGGATTCAAAATGCAGGATCTGAACCTTATTCGCCATTTGCTTTTTTGTGGGTGCCGTTTAATGTTGGTACAGGCTTTAAAAAATTAATATCTGTTTTTGGAGGGTATTTAAGGGTTCATGTAAATAATGGGACTGGGAATGTAGAAAAAACTTTAAGTATACCATCATGGATGTCTGATATCAAAGGTATGTCTGCTCAAAAATATCCTTCGTTAGATGGTAATGGTTATCCCCGCAAACCTGTATTTATCCTTGCTGGTAACAGAGTTTGCAAATGGATGGATGATGTTTTTACAGAAATCCCTATAGGTATCGAACCAAATTATTATCTTCTGGATTCAAATGCTTATGCAAATTATTCTTCGCCAGTAGATGCCTGCACAATAGAGCCAAACGGAGATGAATATTTTGCCCTATTTACTACAAATGCCTTTGGATATGTTAATATTGGTGATACACTTTACGTGCAATATTCGGGTGCATACCATATCATCAATATAGATTATTCATATATCAGTTATTCTGAATTTGGACAAAAAATATGGATTCGGATTAATCCATATGGAGTAATTACAGAAAAAGGATCATGTTCTTTCTCTAAAAACTTTAGCATTTACCAAACAGGTAGAAGGCTGCTATTAACTGCAGATGATGGTGCGATTGCTAATGACCTGGGTGTAGTGGTAGAATTTACTGTACGAAATAATTCTAATTTTGAATCTCCCACAGATAGTTGTTTCATGCAATTAAGTGCCGGCACTACCTACGTTGAATCTTCAGATATCATAGAGTATCCAAGCGATATTATATCGATAAATTATATATCTTTCACACCGGCTAATAGTTCCGGCTATACAATATATGTAAATGGATATTCAGGAAATGACTAGCCCGTTTAAACTGAACGTACCACTTTAATGTTTATATTGTTTTTTGTACCCTTGTAAAAAATTACAATGGAAAAACCACTGATAAACATAACCTATTGCCCAAAATGTGGCTGGATGCTGCGCTCCGCCTACATGGCCCAAGAGATTTTGACTACATTTACCGAAGAGATAAAGGGTGTAGCTTTATTGCCTAGCGAAACAGCAGGGGTTTTCACCATAAAAGTGGATGAAAAATTAATTTTCGATAGAAAACAGATGCAGCGTTTTCCCGAAATTAAAGAGTTGAAACAGCTTATCCGCGATGAGGTAAACCCTAGCATGCATTTGGGGCATTCGGATGTTAATAAATGAGAATATTGGCAGAATGCTAATAAAAGCTTAGGTATGGCTTAGATAGCATAACTTTGTCAATCCAAAATATCCTTATAATTACAATAATTAAATCACTCCCTGTTTTAATTAAAGTTATGATAAGAAAAATTGTACTGTTTTTACCGCTGCTGCTTTGTTTGAGTTTCATTGGTTATGGTCAATTTCGAGAAATAGGCAAAATTAAGGAATCATTAAAAGGTACTACCGATAGCCTTAGTTATGTAAATGCATTGAACCGATTGGCCATACTCATGTACGAGTATAATATCGATAGCACCTTTTACTTTGGCCGGAAAGCCCGCGAAATTGCCAATAGGCATAATTATACCAAAGGAAAAGCAGATGCCCTCAATAACCTGGGTATTTTTTTTGGCATCAAGGGCGACGTGCAGCTTTCTCTCCGTTATTTTAACGAGGCTTACAACATGTACACAAGTATTGAAGATCAGGGTAACAGTGTTCAAGCCATAATGAATATTGCCATTGCCTATAAAGAAACAGGCAAAAACCATCGGGCACTCAAGTGGTTCGATAGGGCGGTACGGGCCGGAAAAGAATTAAAACAAGATTCTATTATGTCGCTCGTCTACTTTAATTACCTCTTATATTTTCCGCAAAAGCTAAAAAATCAAGATCGGGTTAAATACATGTCCAGAGCAAAAAACATTGCTTTAAAATACAATGATGAGAGAATGATTTTAGCAATGGATAAGCTTGTAGCCGACGAACTTATCGTTAACGGACAGGTTAAAGCCGGTTTGGCATTAGTTAACCAAACCATAGATAGCTCAATCCATAAAAAGTTTTATTACGGTTCAATCGGTATGCTGATCGATATGGGCGATAAGTTTGTTGTAAATGACCCAGCTTTAGCCTTAAATTATTATCAAAGAGCATTAGCTATTGCCGATAAAAATGATTTTCAAGTTTACAGTCAAAATGTATCAAAAAAAATATTCGATTTTTATCTCCTTAAAAAGGATACCGTTTCAGCAGGCATTTATGGCCGCAAACTCGTTTTATTAAGAGAAGAGCAAGAAAAAGTAAATAACCTGTTAAGTATTGATTACTTAGATTATGCCCGCAAAGAACATGAGGTTGATGCCTTAGTGGTCCGCTCAAAGTATCAGGTTATGCTACTCGTTGTTATTACCATAGCTTGCGTGCTGGCTATCGCCATTACAATGGTTATCAGGCAAAACCTTAAGCATACCAAAAAGCTTAACGAAAAGGTAATTGACCAAAATGATAAAATGAAAATAGCACTTAACGCTTTAGAGCAAAGTCAGGCAGATAATACCAATATACTCAAAATTGTAGCTCACGATCTCCGCAGTCCCATTGCAGGTATACATGCATTAAGTGGGTTAATGATCAGTGATGATCACAGGTCGGAAGATGATTTGGAAATGCTTAAAGTCATTAAAGATTCGAGTAAAGATTCGCTTGTATTGGTTAACGAGCTGCTGCAGGCACAGTTTAGAACCGAAACGCTGGATAAAATTCCGGTTAATTTAGCAGAATTGCTGCGGCACTGTGTAGCCCTGTTAAAAAGCAGTGCCGATGCCAAAGCACAACAGATACTTACCGATTTTAAACCCATTGTTGTTTTTGCCAGTGGCGAAAAACTTTGGCGTGTAATGAGCAATTTAATTGCAAATGCCATTAAGTTTAGTCCAAACAACACTACCATTAAAGTAACAATAGAACAATATGGCAACCAGGTGCGTGTTGGAGTGGCCGACGAAGGCATTGGTATACCAGTTGAAATTGAAGATAAAATTTTCGAAATGTTCAGCGATGCGAAACGTGCCGGTACAGGGGGGGAGCAGCCCTTCGGATTGGGTTTGGCAATATCTAAACAGATTATTGCTGCCCACAATGGTAAACTTTGGTTCGAAAGGAAAACTAAGGGCGTTATATTTTTCGTAGAACTTCCCATAAATATCGATTAATCTATTTCCTTATATAAGCAGAATAAAATTATTTAAATAAAGCATAGTAATTCTATAGAAATTATATACATTTGTATTGTTGAAAGCGTTTTAAAGCTTTTGACCATAAATAGTCATGTGGCCGAGTGGTTAGGCAGAGGTCTGCAAAACCTTTTACAGCGGTTCGAACCCGTTCATGACGTCGATTTGAGGTGTTAACTCAAGTAGAAGCTCAATATTAATTGGGCTTCTGTTTTTTATTTAGATAGGGTAATTAATGTGTTACGCTATCGCGGATAATAAAACCTTATGTTTAGATTGGAATAACGGTTAACCCCTACCTATGGTTTTACCATCACCTTTAGCTATGAATAAACGTATATCTATTTTAAGTTGTGCTGCTTTGCTACTTTTTTTCAGCGGCACTTTACCAAAACCTGCTCAAAAAGTAAAGTCTCCTAATATTCTGCTGATTATGGCCGATGATATGGGCTATGCGGATATTGGCTGCTACGGCAGTGAAATTGCAACCCCCAATTTGGATAAGCTTGCCGCAAATGGCATTCGGTTTAGGCAGTTTTATAACAATGCACGCTGTTGCCCTACACGTGCTGCTTTGCTTACCGGTTTGTACCCACATCAGGCAGGTATAGGGCACATGTCCAACGATCCTGAAGATAGTACCAGCTTTAATTACAACCTGCCAGGTTATCAGGGCAGCTTAAATAATAAATGTGTAACCATTGCCGAAGTTTTAAAATCGAAAGGCTACCAAACTTTAATGAGTGGTAAATGGCATGTTGGTTATCATGGCGAGCAGCGTTGGCCGCTACAACGTGGGTTCGATAAATATTATGGCTTACTCGCTGGTGCAACCAATTATTTCAACCCTTCGGGCGGTCGTGGGTTAATGCTCATGAACGATAAAATTCAACCAACAGGTGATAATTTTTATCTTACTGATGCCATTACAGATTATGCAGTTAAATTTCTGGATGAAAACAAAAAAGAAAATAAGTCGCCTTTTTTTATGTATTTGGCCTATACCAGTCCGCACTGGCCATTAAATGCTTTAGAGAATGACGTGAAAAAATACCGCCACCAATACCAAAAAGGGTGGAAAGCACTTCGGCAGGCCCGTTACGAAAAGATGAAAGCATTGGGCGTAATTAAAAGCAATGCACTGCTCAGTGCAGCAGATGGTGCCGATTGGGATCAGTTATCGCCGGCTAAGCAAGATGAAATGGATCACCGGATGGCCCTATATGCCGCACAGATCGACCGCATGGACCAGAACATTGGCCGTGTAATTAAGCAGTTGGAGGCTTCTGGCGAGCTGGATAATACACTCATCTTTTTCCTATCCGATAATGGGGCCTGTGCCGAAGGTGGAGAACTGGGCGGCGGCCTTCCACAAAACCTGGGTACAAAACTGGGCTACCTGCTCAGCTACGGACAATCGTGGGCAAATGCCTCCAATACCCCTTTTAAAAAATTTAAGCACTGGATTAATGAGGGGGGCATTAGTACTCCTTTAATTGTACACTGGCCTAAAGCCATACCGCAGGTCAAGCTTGGAAAATTTACCGATCAGTATGGCTTCTTACCCGATATCATGGCCACCATTGTAGATGTGAGTAAGGCCAAGTATCCTACCAGTTATAAAGGCAATACCATTACACCCTTGCAAGGCAAAAGTTTGTGGCCGGTTATTTCTGGTAAAGAAATTCCCATTCATACTGAGCCCATTTTTTGGGAGCACGAAGGAAATGCTGCAGTTCGCTTGGGCAATTTTAAACTGGTTACTGAGTACGGCTCAGGCCGGCCAACCAAATGGGAGTTATACGATTTAAATAAAGACCGTTCCGAGCTGCACGATCTGGCAGCAGCAATGCCTCAAAAAGTTACCGAATTAACCACAGCTTACCAGAAATGGGCTGCCTATGCTGGGGTTGTATCTTACGATGAAATACTCAAAATTGCTGCACAAAAGAAAAAGGCAGTAAAGGCAGGGATTTAGCGCAAATACCGGATGTAAGTAGGCCCTGTAAGGATTAACATACAGGCTAAAACAGCGGTATATACTTGGGTTTTTAGGAAAATATGTATATTCGTTTCATACCAAGTATATCCCGGTACGGAATTTCTATGCTCCTTATTCGTAAAATTACTGCATGTTTCATACTCTTCATGTGGATGGGCATAAGTATTTGTCTAGCTCAAACACCTGCTGTAACCATTAAGTATTTGGGGGTAGAAAACGGCCTGTCTAACAACGTGGTAAACTCCTTATACCTTGATCGTTTTGGCTTTATGTGGATGGGAACCTACGATGGGCTGAACCGCTACGATGGCTACCATTTTAAGGTTTTTAGAAATGGCTGGGGCGATGAAAATTCGTTAATAAACAACCACATTACTGTACTTAACGGAGATAAGAAAAACAGGATATGGGTAGGTACACAAAAAGGAATTTCTTACTACGACTATGCCGATTCGAAATTTCACCGCTTATTTTATGGAGAAGCAGGCAAAAAAAGTGAAGTAAGTTTCCCCATTACGTCAATCGCAACAGGATCTGATTTATCAGTATATATTGCAACGGATGAAAAAGGGCTTTTTTTGCTAAAAAACAACAGTAAGGAGGCCACCCGTATTGCTTTTGGAAAAAACCTCAATTTTACCGTTAAAGCTTTATGCATCGATGATAAGCAAACCCTATGGCTTTTTATAAAAGATGTTGGCCTTTGCCGGTACAATGCTGCTAAAAACTTAATTTCACTGGTTACTGCAGGGCTGCATTCTGCAACAAGCATTGCGGCAGGTGCCAATCAAACTTTGTGGATAGGAACAGAAAGGGGGCTTTTTCAGTTTGATCAACTGACTGGAAAGTTAACCAAATTTGGTCAGCAACTGGCCAACGAGAATATTATGAACCTATTGCTTGATAAGCAGCAGAAACTTTGGATAGCTACAGATGGCGGTGGTATTACCCTTTATGATACCAAAACTCAGAAAACCAGTTATTTATCTGCAGGTAAAGAAAAAGGAGTGCTCAGCAGTAATTCTGTGGCACAGGTATATGAAGATAACGAATCGCGGAAATGGATTGCTACCTTACGGGGTGGGATAAATATAATCGACCAGCAGAACGACCAGTTTAAAACCATTAAACATGATCCTTTAAAGAGTAATTCGCTGATTAACAACTTCGTGCTTTCTTTTAGTGAAGATGAAAATAAGAATATCTGGATCGGAACCGACGGCGGTGGCTTAAGTGTTTGGAACCGCAAACAGAATACTTTTACCAACTATGCCAAAACCACTAGCCCCAATTCATTAACCAGTAACTTTGTTACCAGTATTTTAAACGATGCCGATCGCAACATCTGGGTGGCCACATTTAGCGGTGGGATTGACCGTTATGATAAAACGAGCGGCAAATTTGTACACTACAGCTGTTACAACACGGTTAAAGGGCTAGATGAAGTTAACCTATGGAAACTTTACCAGGATAGGCAACAGAATATTTGGGCCGGTACCACCAAAGGCGGTGCTTTATACCGCTACAACAAAAGCCTCGATAAATTTGAACTCTTCGATAACAGCCTGAAAGATATCCACACGCTGTTTCAGGATTCGAAAGGCAGGCTTTGGGCCGGAAATTATACCTCATTGATCAAAATTGATCCAGTTGGCAAAAAACATGGCTACACCAAAATCAATTTCCCCATCAGGGCTATCCACGAAGATGCCAAACAGCAGATATGGATTGGTACTGAGGGTGGGGGACTATTGCTCTACAATCCCGAAAGCAAAAAAATAAAGCGCTACATTCAGAGTGATGGCCTGCCGGGCAACTCTATTTTAAACATCCTTCAGGATAAACAGGGCAATTTATGGTGCAGTACCTACAATGGTTTATCCAAGTTTGATGTAAAGAACAATACGTTTAAAAACTATTATGCGAGTGATGGTTTACAGAGCAACCAGTTTAATTACAATGCCGCTTTAAAATTGAGCAATGGCGATTTTTTATTTGGTGGTATTGAAGGTTTTAACCTGTTTTCGCCAGATAGCATTAAAAAAAATAAACGCATACCTAAAATTGTACTTACCGATTTTAGGATCAACAATATTCCATTGGATCAGGATTCGGGCTACAGAAACGTTTCTGTTGTAAATTTAGACCGCATTGCCATTCCTTTCAATTCGGCCGTAATATCAGTTGATTATGCTGCAATTGAATTTTCTTTTCAAGATCAGATTTCTTACGCCTACTACCTCGAAGGTTGGGATAGGGACTGGAACTATGTAAATAAGCTCAGTACCGCCTATTATTCGAGGCTTAACGAAGGCGAATACAAACTGCACATTAAAAGTACCGATACCGAAGGTGCCTGGAGCAACAACGAAAAAGTGGTTGTTATTACCATTTTACCGCCGTGGTACCGCACCTGGTGGGCTTATGCCATTTATATTACGCTTGGCGCATCGCTATTTTATGTTTTCCAAAGCTATCGCAACCGCCAAAGAAGGTTAAAGCATGAGGTAGAGATTACCAACCTTAAAATGGAGCGCGAGAAAGACCTGAACGAGAAAAAACTGAATTTCTTTACCAATATTTCGCACGAATTAAGAACCCCTTTAACATTGATTGTTAATCCGATAAAAGATATCCTGAATAAAAAGGATGCTGGACAGGAAAAGAACGACCTGAATGTGGTGTACCGGAATTCGCGGCGTTTGCTAAGCCTTGTAGATCAGTTGCTGCTCTTTAGAAAAACAGAGAGTGAGAACGATATGCTGAAGATTGTAAGCATTAACCTATATAAATTTACCAACGAAATTTTCCTGTGCTTTAATTATCTGGCCAAAAATAACCACATTAATTATGTTTTCGATTGCGAAGAAGAAGAACTGAACATTTATGCCGATAAAGATAAACTCGAAATCGTGCTGTTTAACCTGCTTTCGAACGCCATGAAATTTACACCTAAAGGCGGTTTTGTTAAATTTAGTGTTAAAACAGCGGGTTTAGGTGTTCAAATTGAGGTGCGCGACAGTGGTCCGGGTATACCGGCTGATGTTGGCGAAAAACTTTTTGATAAGTTTTATAAGGTAATGACCAACGAATCGCTTAAAATGGGTTTTGGAATAGGTCTTTATCTGGCCAAAAACTTTGTAGAACTGCATAAAGGAAAAATTTCTTTCAGTGCCAACCCGGGTATGGGTACCACATTTTTAGTCGATATTCCAATCGGAGAGCCAAATCAGCCACATTATAACAGTGTTTTTCAGAATGAACTCACTTACGTAAACGAACTGATTGCGCAGGAAGAAGAAGTAGAAAATAATGAAGTTGACAATGTGGGCAACCTCGAACTGTTGATTTCTGACCTTCACTCCATCCTTATTGTGGATGACAATCCCGAGATTATCGATTACATTAAACAGATTTTTCAGGATAGTTTTAAAATATACAGGGCCGAAAACGGTTCGGACGGTTTGCGTTTATGTAAAGAATACCTGCCTGATATTGTCATTTCGGATGTAAATATGGATGGTCTTAACGGTATCGAACTGTGCAGGGCCATAAAAGAAGATTCGGCCATGAGCCACATCCCTGTAATTTTGTTAACCGGCGATCCTGGTCCGGAAGTTAAGCTAAAAGGGATAGAGGTTGGTGCATACGATTTTATCAGTAAGCCTTTTGATAAAGACCTTTTTACTGCAAAAATTAATGGTATTATTAAAAACCACACCAATTTGCAGTCTTATTTTTATAACGAAATTACCTTAAAATCCGATACGCATAAAGTATCCCAAGAAGATAAAGGCTTTCTGCAGAAATGCATAACCATTATTGAGGAAAACTTGATGGAAGATAGCTTTAATGTAAAAACATTGGCTTCCGATCTGGGCATGAGCCATTCTAACCTCTATAAAAAGATCAAAACAACCTCTGGCCAATCCATAAATGGCTTTATCCGTTTTATCAGGTTAAGAAAAGCAGCCGAACTGTTAATCAACACCAATTTAAACATTAACGAAGCAGCGTTTAGGGTAGGGATAAATGACAGTAAATATTTCAGGGAGCAGTTTCAAAAACTATTTAAATTAACCCCTTCCGATTTTATCAAGAAGCACCGGAAAAGTTTTCACAAGTACTACAACATTAATGCTACCACATAAAAGTTACGCTAATTTGGGCTTTGAAGCGCATTTATCTTAAAACGCCCCCTGCAAAGTATGATTTAGCCCCCTGTACATAGCTTAAAAATTTCGGTACTTCGGCCTTACCAAATGTAAAAAACTGAGCATCCAAATCATCTAATGCATCTAAAATTCAACAAGCCTATTTTATTAACCGTTTTACTGTTTGCAGTAAAGCTAATCTGCTATGGGCAGGATACGCAGCTCAGTACCATTGCCAATAATGGCTGGTCTAATAATTCCGTTAATGCCGTTATTTTCCGTAAAAATGCATTGGTTACCTTTAAAAATATACAATACGCTGCGTTTTACGATAACGAACAATATGTGGTGCTGGCCAAGCGCAAAACCGGATCGTTGAAATGGGAGACTCAAAAAACAGCATACAAAGGAGACGCAACCGATGCCCACAAATCCATCAGTATTATGGTTGATGGCGATGGTTTTCTGCACTTGGTTTGGGGGCTGCACAACAACAATTTAAACTATGCAAAATCGGTTTCGGCTGGCGCTTTAACGTTGGGTGAAAAATTACCAATGCTTGCCGCAAAAGAAAGTAAAGTAAGCTATCCTGAGTTTTATAAACTTGCCAATGGCGATCTATTGTTTTTGTACCGCGATGGCGGTTCTGGGAACGGAAATCTCATGATTAACCGTTATAACCGCCAAACAAAGAAATGGACACGCATACAAGATGGAATGATTGACGGCGAGGGACAACGGAATGCCTACTGGCAGGTAGCTGTTGATCGGGCCGGTACCATTCACCTCTCTTGGGTTTGGCGCGAAAGTCCGGATGTGGCCAGCAACCACGACTTATGCTACGCCAAATCAGCCGATGGCGGTTTAACCTGGCAAAAATCAACCGGCGAAAAATATGTACTGCCCATTACGTTGGGCAATGCCGAATACACACTTAAAATTCCACAAAAAAGCGAACTGATTAATCAAACCTCTATGTTTGCTGATGCCAATGGAAAGGTATTTATTGCTGGCTATTGGCGCGATGCTGACCAAAAAGTTCCACAATACCATTTGGTTTTTAAAACAGGGAGCGAATGGAAAGTGAGTAACCTTGGTTTCAGAAAAACGGCCTTTAGTTTAAGCGGTGGAGGTACCAAACAGATTCCTATATCAAGGCCTCAGATTATTGTATGGACAAACAAAGTGCACTATGCTGCAGGTTTGCTTTTCCGAGATGCTGAACGTGGAAACAGGGCATCAATTGCCATAAACGATTATCTGGGCTCAGAAAACTGGAAGATAAAAGATTTAACCGAAACCAGCGTGGGCGATTGGGAACCCAGCTACGATACCGAAAGGTGGAAAAACAAAAACATTTTAAGTCTATACCTACAACACGTTACCCAGGTAGATGGCGAGGGTAGGGCCAACCAGGCGGCAACACCGGTACAGGTATTAGACTGGAAACCCAATAATAAATAGCAGATTATCACATCAATGAAACCTCATTTAATTAAATATCATATCGCGCTGTTCATGGTGCTGTTTGCTGTATCAGCAGATGATGTTATGGCGCAAAAGAAGCAGGCTACAGCTGCTGCTAAAGAAAATGTGGCTTATCTTTTTACCTATTTTACAGGAAATTCGAAGGCAGAAGAAGCCATCCGCTTTGCGGTGAGTACAGATGGCTACCGGTATAAAGCTTTGAACGGCAACAATCCGGTAATTTCTTCCGAAAAAATTAGCAGTACAGGCGGTGTGCGCGACCCGCATATATTGCGCGGTGCCGATGGGAAAACATTTTATATGGTGGCTACCGATATGGTTTCGGCAAATGGCTGGAATTCGAATAGGGCCATGGTTCTGCTTAAATCAAATGATCTGATCAATTGGAAATCCAGCATTGTTAATATTCAGAACCGTTTTCCAAACAACGGTAATCTTTTGAGGGTTTGGGCACCACAGACCATTTATGATGCGGTTGCCAAAAAATACATGGTGTACTGGTCTATGAAGCATGGAGATGAGCCCGATAAAATTTACTATGCTTACGCTAATTCCGATTTTACTGATCTTGAAACCGCTCCAAAACAGCTGTTTTTTAGTCCTACAAACGGTTCTTGTATCGATGGCGATATCATTTACGACAAAGGCAAATATAACTTGTTCTTTAAAACAGAAGGCAATGGCAATGGCATTAAAAAAGCAGTTTCTGATCAATTAACAGGAGGCTATGTACTGGAAGACCGGTACCTGCAGCAAACCAAAGAAGCGGTAGAGGGTGCTGGTGTTTTTAAGCTGAACCATAGCAACCAATACATACTGATGTACGATGTGTACATGAAAGGCCGCTATCAATTTACAAGAAGCAGCGATCTCAAAAACTTTAGTGTGGTAGACCAAGAGGTTACCATGGATTTTCACCCTAGGCATGGTACAATTCTGCCCATTAACCAACTGGAATTAAACCGCTTGCTATCCAAATGGTATACGGTAGAATCGGTGCTGAAAAGTGCGAATAACAAAGCTATCAATCAGCATAATATCGTACTGGATAGCCTGAACCAGAAACTTTACCTGCCAGTAAGCTACGGAACAGCGTTAAAGGCTTTCGATCCGCAGTTTAATACCTTTAACCAGATTGAAGTTTTGCCCAAGGGTAAGCTCGATTTTACTAATGGGCCGGTAAAAGTACAGGTTAAAATTCCTGGCCAGCAGCCAAAAACCTTTACGGTAAACGTTGCGGTAGCCAATAATCCAGTTCTAAAAGGTTATTACGCCGATCCCGAAATACTGTATTCCAATAAAACCGCTAAATATTATATCTACCCAACAAGCGATGGCTTTACCAATTGGAGCGGAACTTATTTTAAAACTTTTTCTTCAACCGATCTGGTTAACTGGAAAGATGAAGGTAAAATCTTGGATCTCGAAAAAGATGTATCCTGGGCTAAAAAAAATGCCTGGGCACCAACCATTATCGAACAGAAAATTAACGGGGCCTATAAATACTTCTATTACTTTACGGCTGCCCAAAAAATAGGCGTGGCTGTTGCCGATGACCCAGCTGGCCCGTTTAAGGATGGCGGCCATGCTTTGATTTCTACGAAGCCAAAAGGTATTAAAGGTGGTCAGGAAATTGATCCCGATGTATTTAACGATCCTAAAACCAATAAAAACTACCTCTACTGGGGCAATGGTTACATGGCAGTTGCGCCCTTAAATGAGGATATGGTTACGATAGATACCAATGGCATTAAAATTATTACCCCAAATAATGGTTTTAGAGAAGGGACAGAGGTTTTTTACAGAAACAACAAATATTATTTCCTGTGGTCTGAAGACGATACCCGAAGCGAAAATTACCGGGTGAGATATGGTTTTTCTGATTCGCCCACGGGTAAGATCACCATTCCCGAAAACAATTTAATTTTAGCCAAAGACGCAGCTCAGGGCATTTACGGAACCGGGCACAATAGTGTAATCAAAATAAATGGAAAAGATGAATGGTATATGGTTTATCATCGTTTTACAAGGCCAGAAGGCATTTTGATGGGACGCGCTGCTGGCTACAACCGCGAAGTTTGCATCGACAAAATGGAATTCAATGCAGATGGAACAATTAAACCGGTAATACCAACCATAAATGGCATTAAACCAATACAGTAATGAATTTAAAATTATATAGCCTCATTGCCCTGCTGCTTTTTGCAAATTTTGCGGTACATGCACAAAAACAAACTGATGTGCTTGAAGCGCTTAACCGTGCAAACGCCTATTGGCAAAACAACAATAAAGCCCAGGTGCGTGCTTTTTGGGACCATGCTGCCTATCACACTGGTAATATGGAGCTTTTTGCACTTACCCAAAACCAAACTTACCGTAAATATTCAGAAGATTGGGCCGAGTATAACCAATGGATGGGCGCAAAATCGACCGATAAAACCAAATGGAAATACAAATATGGCGAAACAGATGAGTATGTGCTGTTTGGCGATTGGCAGATCTGTTTCCAAACGTATATCGATCTGTATCACCTTAAACCCGAACCCTATAAAATTGCGAGGGCCAAAGAGGTAATGCAGTACGAAATGAGTACGCCCAATAACGATTACTGGTGGTGGGCCGATGGTTTGTATATGGTAATGCCTGTTATGACCAAGCTTTACAAACTAACCGGAGATAAACAGTATTCGGATAAACTGTACGAGTATTTTATGTATGCCAACAGCATAATGTACGATAAAGATGAAAAACTGTACTACCGCGATGCCAAATATGTTTATCCCCAGCATAAAAGTGTAAATGGCAAAAAAGACTTTTGGGCAAGGGGCGATGGTTGGGTATTTGCAGGCCTGGCCAAAGTTTTGAAAGATTTACCCCTTAACGATCCGCACCGTAATGAATATCTTACCAAGTATAAAAATATGGCTAAGGCAATTGTAAAAAGTCAGCAGGTAGAAGGGTATTGGACAAGGAGCATGCTCGATCCACATCATGCACCAGGGCCCGAAACAAGCGGTACAGCCTTTTTTACCTATGGTTTACTCTGGGGCATTAACAATGGTTATTTAAAAGAAAAAACCTATTTGCCAGCAGCACAAAAAGGTTGGCAATACCTCAGTCAAACGGCATTGCAGGCCAACGGAAAATTGGGTTACGTACAGCCCATAGGGGAGAAAGCTATTCCCGGGCAGGTGGTTGATGCCAACTCGACAGCAAATTTTGGCGTTGGTGCATTTTTACTTGCCGGTTCCGAAATGTACCGTTACTTATCACACAAAAACTAATATCACAACAAATGAAATTGAAGAATATTTACCTAATGGCTTTGTTGGTTCTGCTGGTCGGAGGATCATCTTTTGCCCAGAAAAAAGCGAAGAACACTAAAAATGCCGTTTTAACCGACAGGCAGTTTTGGTTACAGCAAATGGATAAAATGGTAAAGCCTGTTTTGTACAACCTGGCAAAAGATAGCTTACGGATTGCCATGCCAAAGGTTACCTCTATCCATATCGATAATAAAGAACACCGCATTAAAGTGCAATATGTAGAGGTTTTAGGCAGGGTTTTAAGTGGCATAGCCCCATGGCTACAATTAGAAGGTGGCAGTGCCGAAGAGGTAGCTTTAAGAAAACAATACCGTGACTGGGCTTTAAAAGGTTTGAAAAACGCTTTAGATTCTAACGCCAAGGATTTTATGAATTTCGATATCGGCGGTCAGCAATTGGTAGATGCTTCTTATGTGGCATTGGCCTTAGTGCGTGCGCCTTGGTTATGGGAAAACCTGGATAAAAAAGATCAGCAGTTGATGATGCAATCTATCGTAACCACCAGAAGGTTTAAACCTGTTTTTTCTAACTGGCTGCTGTTCTCGGCCATGAATGAAGCTTTTTTGGCTAGGTTTGGCTACAGTTGGGATCCTATGCGGGTAGATTATGCCCTGCAACAAATGGAGCAATGGTACACCGGCGATGGCATGTATACAGATGGAACATCATTCGCTTTTGATTATTACAACAGCTACGTCATCCATCCTTACCTGGCAACTTTGGCCAATATTATCGGTGCCAAAACGAACAGCTACAAAGATATGTTCGATAAGATTAAGAAAAGGAACGAAAGGTACGCTGTAATTCAGGAAAGGTTAATCAATGCCGATGGCACGTATCCGGCAACAGGCCGTTCTATAATTTACCGCGGTGCAGCCTTTCATCATCTGGCCGATATGGCCTGGAGAAAAGCTTTGCC
Source organism: Pedobacter sp. GSP4 (assembly GCF_051857575.1). Classification (NCBI taxonomy): domain Bacteria; kingdom Pseudomonadati; phylum Bacteroidota; class Sphingobacteriia; order Sphingobacteriales; family Sphingobacteriaceae; genus Pedobacter; species Pedobacter sp. GSP4. Next base: position 245,043 of record NZ_JBPZIR010000007.1, read on the forward strand.
GAAGCAGTTAAGCCCTGCACAGGTACGTTGCGCCTTAACAGCAGTAATCAGAAAAACATTAGAAAGCCCAAGTACCTATAAAAATGGCTGGTTAACTATCGGCTTATACGGCGATCAACCCAATCTTGGCGATTTTTACAATAACCAGGGCAGTCCGTACATCGCTTCAAACATCTTCTTGCCATTGGGTTTGCCAGAAAGCGATCCTTTTTGGGCCAGCCCCGCAGAGAAGTGGAGTGCACAAAAAATATGGAGCGGAGAAAACTTCGAAAACGACCACAGCGCAAGCTTAAAATAAATTTAGGGTAGTATAACTACAGAATTGAAGAACTTAAGTAAATTACCGTCTTAATAACGTTAAAACAAAAACATGAATAAGGGAACTAGTTTTATTATAGGATTTATAGCTTTTATACTGTTGCAAAATGGAAGCATTTCTGCTCAACAGGCTTACACCTCTTTTACCCCGGGCAAAATCTGGAAAGATGATAAAGGGGTTCACATTAATGCACACGGAGGTGGTATTGTTGAACATAAGGGCACTTACTATTGGTTTGGTGAGCATAAAATAGAAGGCGAAAAAGGCAATACGGCCCAGGTAGGGGTACATTGCTATTCATCAAAAGATTTATACAACTGGAAAGATGAAGGAATTGCGCTTCCTGTTTCTGATGATTTAACGAGCGATATTGCAAAAGGCTGCATTTTGGAAAGACCAAAAGTGGTGTACAACAAGAAAACCAAAAAGTTTGTGATGTGGTTCCACCTCGAGCTTTTGGGTAAAGGTTATGCAGCAGCAAGATCAGGAGTGGCTGTAGCCGATCGCCCTGCAGGGCCATATACTTTTATCAAAAGCTACCGTCCAAACCCAGGTAAAATGCCTTTCTATGCAGCAGGAACTGCCGATAAGGACAAGGTTAACTGCGAAACACCTGCCAATAAAAGCGATGGATTTTTCTGCAGGGATTTACCCGGCGGACAAATGGCAAGGGATATGACCGTTTTTGTAGATGACGATGGCAAAGCCTACCACATCTTTTCATCTGAAGAAAACTTTACCCTTCATTTAGCCGAACTAACGCCCGATTATTTAGGACATACCGGAAAATTTATCAGGATTTACGTAGGGCAACAAACTGAGGCGCCTGCCTTATTAAAGAAAAACGGAACCTATTACATGGTGGGTTCAGGTTGTACCGGTTGGGCGCCCAACCCTGCAAGGTGGTTTAAGGCCAGTTCTATTTGGGGGCCATGGACCTACATGGGCAACCCGTGCCAGGGAGATGGGGCGAAGTTAACCTATGGTGGACAAAGTACCCACGTACTGCCTGCACCGGGCAAAAAGGGCGAATTTATTTTTATGGCCGATAAATGGGAACCTAAAAATGCGATAGACGGTCGTTATTTGTGGTTGCCGATCAAATTTGAGAACGATAAAATTTCGATAAACTGGCTTGATCAATGGGATCTGAGCGTGTTTAAAAAGTAGAGAAAAACCCAATATTATATAAAACCAAGGTGATGAATTGCGCGAAAATGCGCAAAAGGGAGTTCTTTTTGCCCAAAAAATCCAATCATCTTAAAACAAGATTTAAAAACATGAAAAAGAATTTACTATGGTTGGTTGTGTTTTGCTTCTCCATATCTGCGTTTGGACAGGCCCCTAAGCACACATTTAAATTAGGAGAATCGGACTTTTTACTGGATGGGAAACCGTTTCAGATTATTTCTGGTGAGCTACATTACCCCAGGGTACCGAAAGAAGCTTGGCGCGAACGCATGAAAATGGCCAAGGCCATGGGCTTAAATACCATAGGCACCTATGTGTTCTGGAATCTGCACGAACCGCAAAAAGGTAAATTCGATTTCTCGGGCAACAATAACATCGCCGAATTTGTAAAAATTGCACAGCAGGAAGGACTGTGGGTAATATTAAGGCCAAGCCCTTACGTTTGTGCCGAATGGGAATTTGGTGGCTATCCGTACTGGTTGCAGAATGAGAAGGGCCTTGTGGTAAGGAGCACCGAAAAACAATACCTGGAAGAGTATAAAAAATACATTATCGAAGTAGGTAAACAGCTTGCTCCTTTGCAGATTAACCATGGTGGAAACATCATTATGGTTCAGGTAGAAAACGAATATGGCTCTTACGCTGCCGATAAAAACTATTTAGATATTAACCGTAAAATGTTTATTGAGGCCGGTTTTGATGGCTTATTGTATACCTGCGATCCTGCTGCCGATGTAAAAGACGGTCATTTGGCTGGTTTGTTGCCTGCAGTAAACGGGATTGACAATCCGGCAAAAATTAGAAAGCTGGTAAATGAAAACCATGATGGTAAAGGCCCTTATTTTATTGCCGAATGGTATCCGGCCTGGTTCGATTGGTGGGGAACAGCACACCATACCGTGCCGGCAGAGCAGTACACCAAAAAACTCGATTCGGTTTTGGCAGCGGGTATTTCGATCAACATGTACATGTTCCACGGTGGTACCACACGCGATTTCATGAACGGGGCCAACTATAAAGATATTTCTCCTTACGAACCTCAAACCAGCAGCTACGATTACGATGCGCCTTTAAACGAGGCTGGAAATGCAACCGAAAAGTTCAGACAGTTTAGAAGTGTGATTGAAAAACACCTGCCAGCAGGACAAAGCTTACCGGCAATCCCAGCGGCAAAGCCAAGCATGGCCATAGCACCGTTTAAATTGAATGAGCAGGTAGCCCTGTTCAATATGCTTCCGCAAGCTGTAAAAAATGCAACGCCATTAACTTTCGAAGATCTTAAACAGGATTATGGATACGTGCTTTACCGTACCACCATTAAAGGCGGTAAACAGGGTGAGCTGCAACTTAAGCAACTGCGCGATTATGCTATAATTTTCATCAACCAGAAAAGGGCTGGTATTTTAGACCGCAGACTGAACCAGAACACTTTGAGCTTAACCCTGCCAGAAGGCGATGTACAGCTCGATATTTTTGTAGAAAACATGGGCCGTGTAAACTTTGGCAAATACTTGCTAGAGAACAAAAAAGGCATAACCGAACAGGTAACTTTTGCAGGTACTGAAGTTAAAAACTGGTCGATGTACGGATTCCCTTTCAAAAACATAAACAGTTACACCACTAAGCCGTCGGCTATACAAGGAAACGGACCAACATTGCAAAAAGGAACTTTCAAAATTAACACTGTTGCCGATACTTATTTGGATATGACCGATTGGGGAAAAGGCGTGGTTTGGGTTAACGGACACAACCTCGGCAAGTACTGGGCAATTGGGCCGCAACAAACATTGTACATTCCCAAAGAGTGGTTGAAAAAAGGCAATAACGATGTGGCAGTTTTGGAACTGCTTAAAAATGATCAGCAAATTTTAAAGGCAATAGATCAGCCGATCTTAAACACGCTTAAAAAAATAAACGTAGAATAAACGTTTAAAATATCCGAAAATAGGGGTTAAAGGCCGAAATTTAACAAAAAGTAACAATTTAACCCCTATTAATTACCGTATTACCCCTCCACTGAGCGTGTTTTTTATGGTTAATTTGTTAAAACCAAATAGAATAGATATGAGCAAAAGCAAACCTTTTTAACTACAGCCTACATCCAGAAAAACATTAGCAATAATATTCCACAAATAACCAAGTAAACCATTTGCTCTCCTGAGCAGAAATTTTTTAAACTAACCATCCTAGTATGCAAAAAAAATTACTACTGAAATTTTCGGTTGTGTTTTTATTGTTGCTAAAACTTATCCCTGCGCAAGCTTCGGCCGAGGCCAAACACGCATTAAGTTTTAAGCAGAATATTGATACACTGCAAACGGGTTTATCCCTTTACCTTGTTGATGAAAATCAACTGCCCATTGTAGGCGCCAAGCTTGTTAATACCAAGAACAAAAAGAGTGGCGTTACCGATAATAATGGCATTGTTCAATTGGCCTATGGTGCGGGCGATGTGATTGAGGTTTATGCATTGAATGCACTGGTATTCAAAACAGAAGTTAAAATCGGTCAGAGTGTAATTGTGGTAAACAGTAAAAACCCTGGCGTAGCTTCGCTAAAACCGGTAAGAGCACTTTTCGATCAGACTGTTAAACAATCGCTGTCTACCATGGCTACTGATGCGGTTTACACGAACGATTTGATTAAATCTCCGCAAACATCCATTAAAGCTGCCATTACAGGCCGTTTATCGGGCTTATATACCAATCAAAACTCTGGGCGCTTAGGTTCGGAGGGCAGAACAGATGGAACAGCTTCCTTAATTTCGCTGGGTTCGCTAGGTGGCGATGCCATTACCATGTCGTTAAGGGGCCAAAACCCTGTGGTTATTGTAGATGGTATACCAAGGCCTTTAACCATTTTTAATATGGAAGAGATCGAATCTATCACCGTGCTGAAAGATGCCGTTTCTACAGCCATGCTTGGGGTAAAAGGTGCCAGTGGAGCCATTTTGATTACCACCAGAAGAGGAACTAAGGCCAAACAGAGCATTTCGTTTACCGCGCAAACTGCTTTTCAGAAATCGCTTAAACTTCCACAGAGCCTAAATGCATTTCAGTATGCTACTTTATACAATGAAGCCCGGGTAAATGACGGTTTAACCCCGGTTTACACCGCTGCCGATCTGCAGGCCTACCAAACCGGTAGCGATCCGCAAGGGCATCCCGATGTTAACTGGGCCGATCTTATCACCAAACCAACCTCGCGCTTTAACCATTATACCTTAAACGTAGCCGGTGGAAATGATTTTGGAAAGTATTTTGTTGCCGTAGAGCACGTTAACCAAAACGGACTTTTCAGAAATTCCGATATCAACACCTACGATACCGATAATACCTATAAAAGTTATGTGATCCGCTCGAACGTAGACATACAGATCAATAAAAAACTATCTGCCGGTATTAATTTAATGGGACGCTTAATCAACTCCAACGATCCTGGCTATGGCTCACAGCAGATTATCAATTCGATAAATGCTACACCAGCTAACGCATACCCTATTTATAACCCGAACGGAAGTTTTGCAACCACTTCGTCGTATCAGAATAACGTTTATGCACAATCGATAGGTTCGGGCTATATTGGTACTTATAAGCGTGATGTATCTGCCGATCTGTTTTTGAAAAGAACTTTTGATGAAATTACCAAAGGTTTATGGTTAAGGGCAAAGGCTTCTATTTATGCAACCTTATCCGAAAATACTTTCAGGAACAAATCTTTTGCTTCGTTTTTTTACAACACCGCTACCAAAGCCTATACACAATATGGAACCATTGGAACGCAGAATAATTATACCGGTATAAATTATCAGGGCCATTCAGATTACGAGGAACTTGCATTGGGTTACGACCGTAATTTTAACAAACATGGCATTAGTGCTACTGTATTGGCCAACCACGATAATTCATTTACAGGTTCCGATCTGCCTTACACCGTTCAGGGTATTTCGGGCAAGGCAGCATACAATTACGATGAGAAATATGTGGCCGAACTGGCTTTTGGTTACAACGGCTCAAATTATTATCCGCCAGCAGGCGATTATAAATATGGCTTTTTTCCGGCCGTAGCGCTTGCATGGAACATCAACAAAGAAAACTTTTTGAAAGAAAGTAGCTGGTTAAATACCTTAAAACTTTATGGTTCTTATGGTAAAACCGGTAACGATAACCCTGGCTATTTTGTTTACATCCAAAGGTATTTTGATGGAACATCTACTTATTTTGGATCAACACCAGGTTCTAACACCAGTATTTTTGAGCAGGTATTGGCCAATCCGAACATCACCTGGGAAAAGGCAAATAAATTTAACCTGGGCTTACAGGCTACTGTTTTAGCAAATAAACTGGGCTTTACCGTAGAATATTATCGCGATAAATATTACGATTTGTTGATGCAGAGAGGTAAAAACTCAGCACTTATCGGGCAGAGTTATCCGCTCGAAAATATCGGTCAGAGCAGATATACCGGTTGGGATTTCAAACTGAACTATCAACAGAACGTAAACGATTTCAGTTATTACATTGCGGCTACCGGTGGTTTACAGCAATCTAAAGTACTTTATCAGAACGAAGTTAACCAGCCTTTTCCATGGATGGCTAAAACAGGTCAGGCTGTTGGACAAAGATTTGGATACCTTGCAGATGGTTTGTTCCAAAGTACAGCAGAAGTGGCCAGCAGTGCCAAATTGGAAGGTTATACCGCTCAGCCCGGAGATATTAAGTACCGCGATTTAAACGGAGATGGAATCATCAACCAATTAGACCAGACTGTTATCGGTAACACTAAACCGCTTTTTTACTATGGCTTAAACCTGGGTTTCCAGTTTAAGGGATTTGATTTCAGTGCACTTATTCAAGGTGCCTTAAACCGTACCATTTATTTATCTGGCAATACAGAATGGGCCTTCCAGAACAACGGTTTCGGTCAGGCCTGGGTGCAAAACCTGGATAGATGGACACCGCAAACGGCAGCAACCGCAACTATGCCGCGCCTATCTATCGGTACAAACATCAATAACGAAGCTACTTCTACTTTTTGGCAGCACTCGGGCAATTACGCCCGCTTAAAAAATGTAGAGCTGGGTTATACCATTCCGAATAGCTTAACCAAAAGAATCGGTCTGCAAAGTATCCGGGTATTTGGAAATGCAACCAACCTGGTAACTTTTGCCGCCTACGATAGGGTAGATCCAGAGGTGTACAATGGAAACTATCCAATCCAGAGATCGATCAACATGGGCATCAACATTAAATTTTAATGATATGAAAAATTTTAAACAACATATATTCTTCGTTTTATTTGGCTTGCAGGTAGCTTTGGCTATTACATCCTGCAAAAAAGTAGAAACCGAACCTAGAGATTGGATTCAGGCCGATCTGGTTTGGGATACCCAGGATAAAAACGGGACGGTAGCTGGCTTTTTCTTAAATAGCGTTTATACTTTCATTCCCAATGGTTTTAACAGGATTGATGGTGATTTTTTAGATGCCGCATCTGGTGATGCCATTCCATCCAGAAACAATACACAGATAGAATATTTTACCAATGGAAGGATCAGTACCTTAAACAATCCCGATCCATATTGGGGCAATAGCTATAATGGGATCAGGGCCGCGAATATTTTTCTGGCCAACATTAATGTGGTTCCTGTTGCGGCGCTTACCAAACAGTATTGGCGGGCAGAGGCCAGGTATATCAGGGCCTTGCTGTATTTCGAACTGGTAAAAAGATATGGCGGTGTTCCGCTTATCGGCAATAAGATTTTTACGCTTGATGACAATCTGGAGCTGCCTCGAAATAGCTTTGCCGATTGCATAAACTACATTGTTAGTGAGTGCGATGCGGTGAAAGATAGCTTGAGGTTAGAAACCGGCGCAAATTATACCACTTCCGATTGGGGGCGCATACCGAAAGGGGCAGCTATTGCCTTAAAATGCAGGGCTTATCTTTACGCCGCAAGTCCATTGTACAACGGTGGAGGTGTAGAGGCCAATGCAAATTTAAAAGCCTTAACAGGTTACCCTACTGCCGATGCCAGCCGCTGGCAAAAGGTTGTTGATGCTGCAGTAGAGCTTAACGCACTAAACTATTATCAACTACAGGCCACCTACAACAATATTTTCTTGACCAATAAAAATACCGAGGTTATTTTAAGCAAACAGGGGGCTACGAACACCAGTATCGAAACCAATAACGCCCCATCTGGTTATGGTACACCTGCAATAAGTAATGGGCGTACAAGCCCAACGGTTGATCTGGTTAATGCCTTTACCATGAGAAACGGATTGCCGATTACCGATCCGGCTTCGGGTTACAGTGCAGCAGCACCTTACACCAACAGGGATTTGAGATTGGATTACACCATTTTTTACAATGGCGTGAATTGGTTAAACAGAGCTGTACAGACTTTTGAAGGAGGCTTGGATAAACCAGGGGGAACCACCGTGCAAACCCGCACAGGTTACTACATGCGTAAGTTTATGGGCAATTTTGCCACCAATAGCACCTACACCAACCAATCGCATAACTTCATCATCTTTAGGTATGCCGAAATTATATTGAACTATGCAGAGGCTTTGAATGAGCTTGGCCGTACCGAAGATGCTGTTACCCAGATTAAATTGATACGTGCTAGAGCAGGTATTACTGCGGGTACCAACACACGTTATGGCATACCAACGGGAATTAGTCAAGACAACATGAGAACCTTGATTATGAACGAAAGAAGGGTAGAACTCGCTTTTGAGGAACACCGCTTTTGGGATATCCGCAGGTGGAAAATTGCACCAGCTGTATTGAATGGAGCGCTTAGTGGCACCAAAATTACCAAGAACGCCAACAATAGCTTTACGTACGAGAACATTCCGGTGGTAAACTCAATTTTTACCAATAAGCTCTACCATATGCCAGTACCTTATTCAGAAACAACTAAAAACAGTCAATTGCTTCAAAATGAAGGTTGGTAGGTCATGTGTAATTAAATTTCAGATCATATTATGAAACATATATATAAATATTTACTGGTGTTGCTTGTGCTGTTAACCGGCAATTTAGCCATGGCACAAAACCAGGTTATATCAGGCGTGGTAAGCGATGCTACCGGGCCAATTGCAGGGGCATCGGTAAAAGAGAAGGGGATGCCCACCAATGGTGTAGTTACCGATGTAAAAGGTAATTATAGCATCCGCCTAAAGGGGACAAGTGGGGTTATTGTCATCTCGTTTGTAGGTGCACTGCCCAAAGAAGTGGTTGTAGGTGCCAGAAAAACGGTTAATGTTCAGCTGGAAGACGATGTGCAGGGATTAGAGCAGGTGGTGGTAATCGGTTACGGTAAGCAAAAGAAAATAACCCTAACAGGTTCTATGAGTACCATTTCTGGTGCAGATATCCGTCAAAACCCATCAGCCAGTTTACAGAATACTTTGGTGGGTAGGTTACCGGGTTTCTTTTCGCAACAGCGTTCGGGCGCTCCAGGCTCAGATGGTGCAACATTTTTTATCAGGGGTATCAGTTCTTACAACGGTGGTTCAACAACACCACTCATTATTGTAGATGATATTGAATACAGTCCCGATCAGTTTGCGGCTATTGATGCCAACGAGGTAGAAAACATCAGTATTTTAAAAGATGCGGCCACTACAGCTATTTATGGTATTAAAGGTGCAAACGGCGTTGTGGTGGTAACCACTAGGAGGGGTAAATTGGGTATTCCACAGATTACTTTCAGGAGCGAGTACAGCGTAATGCAGCCTACGGTAATGCCCGAGTTTTTAGATGCTTACGAATCGGCCAAACTTTACAACCAGGCAAGGGCTAATGATGGTCTTTCGCCAAGGTTTTCAGCAGACGATCTGCAGAAATACCAGGATGGTTCCGATCCTTATGGCCACCCGAACAACGATTGGAAGAAAATCCTATTTAAAGATTTCAGTAACCAGGTAAAAGGAAATTTCGACATCTCGGGTGGTACCGAAAAAGTTAAATATTTCGTTTCAGCAGGCTTTCTTTTTCAGGATGGTATGCTCCGCAATTACGGGAAAGAAGAAGGCGTAAATTCCAATTTCTATTACAACAGGTACAACTACAGGTCGAATTTAGATATTAAAGCAACCAAAACCCTCGATTTAAGGATCGATTTATATGGTAACCTTGGCGTAACCAATACCAACAACATTGGCAGTGCATTTGGCTATAACGATATCTTTTACGATTATGTGAGTTTCCTTTCCTTAGCACCTTTTAACTATCCGGTTTACAACCCCGATGGCAGTTTTGGTTACAGCAAATGGCAGAGAGATGAAAATCCAAATTACAACCAGAACAATATTGTAGGTAGGATTACCCACTATGGTTACAACCGTAAATACGGAAACAACATGAATTTGGTGGCCAATGCCAATCAGAAGCTCGATTTCATTACCAAAGGATTATCTGTTAAAGGTGTATTATCGTATGCCAGTACTTACGATTATACCAGAAGCATGACCCGCGATCAGTTTCCATCTTTTATTTACGATCCGGTAAATAATGCATACGAACCACGCGATCCAAATATTTACAGGGTAAGAAGATACTTTATCGGTTATGGTGCTGGCAGTACCATCAGAAATTTAACCACGCAGGTAGTATTAAATTACGACAGGAGCTTTAACAGCCACCACGTATACGGAACCGCCCTAACCAATATCAATACCGTTATAAAATACAATGCCAATTCGGTTTACAACTTTGTACCGAACAACTTTAAAGGCTACACCGGTAGGGTTGGTTACGATTATAAAGATAAGTACCTGTTCCAGTTTAATGCTGCGTACAATGGTTCCGACCGTTTTGTAAGCACCAAGAAATATGGTTTTTTCCCGGCAGCATCAGCAGGTTGGGTAGTATCAAACGAGAAATTTTTTAAAGATAATGTTCCTTTCATGGATTTCTTGAAATTCAGGGGATCGTACGGGGTGGTAGGAAACGACCGCATTGGCGATAACTTTAATTATTACTATCAGCAAAATTACAACAACGGGGGCAATGCATCTTTCGGTTATTCGGATAACACCCAAACAGGTATTTTAGAAGGTACCCTGGGCAACAACGAAGTAACCTGGGAGAAAGAGAAGAAAACGGATGTGGCAATGGAATTTGGCCTTTTCGGAAGTAAAATTACCGGATCGATCGATTTATTCCACAATGTGAGGAGCGATATCTTAACCAGCCGCGGAACGGTTTCATCAGTATTCGGTGTAGGCTTACCTCCGGTTAACTTGGGTAAAGTGCAAAACCAGGGAGGTGAGATCGAAATCAGTTACCGCGATAAAATCGGCAACGTCGATTTCTCGGTACGTGCCAATTACTCGCTGGCTAAAAATAAAATCCTTTATCAGGATGAACCCCTTGCTGCATATCCGTATCAGCAGTTTACCGGAAACAGCATCGGCCAGATCCTTACCTATCAGTGGATCGGTTTTTACACTTCTGCAGCCGATATTGCTTCTAGCCCAGTACCACAAACTACGCCAAGGGTGGGCGATTTAAAATATGCCGATTTAAACGGGGATGGAAAGATAGATGGTTACGATATGTCGATTAACGGCTACCCGAATTTGCCGAATACCAATTACGGACTTGAACTGCGCGCCAACTACAAGAACTTTGGTTTTAGCCTTTTATTCCAGGCAGCAACCAATTTCAATGTAAGGGGAGTTGCCGAAGCTATTCAGGCATTTTCGTCTAACCTAACCTCGGTACACCAAAACTCATGGAATCCGGAAATTGGCGATGCGGCGCAATATCCTTTGCTTTCACTATCACCAGGTTTAAGCAGTCCATCGGCCTATCCTTCTACCTTCTGGTTTATTTCTGGAAATTACCTTCGCTTAAAAAATGCTGAAATTAGTTATGCGCTGCCTAAAAAGTTAATAGAGCGCTTAAAAGTGCAGAACATCCGTACCTACGTTAACGGCTACAACCTGCTTACCTGGTCTGATTTAAACAGCAGGTATCAGTTCGATCCAGAATCAAATTCAGGGCAGGACAGGATTAAATATCCACCACAAAAAATGATCAATTTAGGTTTAAGTGTTACTTTTTGATAAATCACTTGATATGAAAAAAATATTATTAATGATATGTTTATGTACCGCTTTGGCGGCATGTAAAAAAGGCAGCGATTTTCTGGATAGCAAAGCCGATACCGGCGAAACAGAAGCAACTGTTTTTACCGATAGTTTAAAATCGATCAGATTTCTTACCCAGATTTACAGCTCTTCCAGTTATAGTTTTGCCAAAGGCCGTTTTAGCAGTCATGGCAATACCGAAATGGCTACCGATGACGCTGAGTATGCCTATTCAGGGCCAACGCAGAATGCGGTAATTATGTACAATGGAACGCTGTCGCCCACAAATTTTTGGAGCGGTGGCGGACTGCCCGATTTTTGGACAACCCCTTATACCAACATCCGCAGGGTTAACCTGATGTTGTCTAAATTGCCTATTATTCCGCTTTCAGATGCCAAAAAGAAACGCATTACAGGCGAATTAAGGTTTCTAAGAGCATGGTATTATCATTTGTTGCTGATCAATTTCGGTGGCATTCCAATAGAAGGCGATAACGTATATGGCATTACCGATGTAATCGATCTGCCAAGGTCATCGTTCGATGAAACCGTAAACTACATTACGGCCGAGCTAGATGCCGCTGCCAATATTTTACCAGTTACTGCCGATTACGCTGAGCAGGATTATGGCCGTGCTACCAAAGGGGCTTGTTTAGCCTTAAAAGCAAGGGTTTTATTGTATGCTGCTAGTCCGTTGTTTAATGGAGGTGCCATTACCCAGGCTTCGGCTGCGGTTAAACCTATTGTAAGTTACCCAAGTTATAGCGTAGCGCGTTGGCAAAAAGCTGCCGATGCAGCCGATGCACTGATTAATACAGGTACATACAGCCTTTTCGAAGATAATACAACCGCGCCGGGTTATGGTTTTTATAATGTGTTTTTGAAAAGGGTAAATCCTGAGTACATTTTTGCGTTTAACAGACCGGTTAACCGTGATTTTGAAGGTTATTATAATCCACCATCAAGGGGAGGTGCCAAAAACTCAACTCCAACCCAACAGTTGGTAGAAGCTTTCCCAATGAAAAACGGTAAATCCATTACCGATCCAACCTCGGGTTTCGATGCAGCTAATCCGTATGCCAACCGCGACCCACGTTTTGGTTATTCTATTATTTACAATCAATCACTTTATTACAGTACCACCACCAGCACCAAAATTGTGGTAAATACTTACAATGGTGCACCAACAGATGGTTATACATCAAACGGAACTGGCCCTACAACTACCGGTTATTATGCACGTAAAATGTGCGATGAAAACATTTCGAGCAATAGTTCATTCAATACCGAAAGAGGTTGGCCGCTTATCCGCTACGCCGAAATTTTGCTCAGCTATGCAGAAGCAATTAACGAAACCGGACAAACTGCACTGGCTTACCCTAAACTGGTAGCCATACGCAAAAGAGCAGGCATTACCGCTGGTGCCGATAATCTTTACGGTTTAAAGGCCAATATGAGTGTTGATGAGATGCGCGTGGTTATCCAGAACGAACGCCGTATTGAACTGATGAACGAAGATCACCGTTGGAATGATATTAGAAGGTGGAAAATAGCCGTTGCCGTAAACAATGGTTATAACAAGGCCATCAATATTACCAAAACTGGGAATGTGTATACCTACCAAACGGCCAATACCATCCGTTTACACGTTTTCAATCCACAACATTATTTAATGCCGATACCACAATCAGAGGTAGCTAAAATGCCATCAATGATCCAAAATCCAGGTTATTAGTCCTATTCTTTTATATTTATTCAGGCTCCTCAACTGCTTTTGCGGTTGGGGAGCTTTTTTTTAACCGCACAGCACTAAGTCAAGCAGAATTTAAAAAATGCCGTCTTTCTCGCGCATGCGGGAATCTTAATGCGTTTTAATCACAAGCCGCAAGGACACAAAGTTTTATGTCGTTCTACATTTAACAGCAAAGCACTAAGCCTACCAGAATTTAAAAAATGCGGTCATTCTCGCGCATGCGGGAATCTTAATGCGTTTTAACCGCAAAGCCACAAAGGACACGAAGTTTTATGTTGTTCTACACTTAACCGCAAAGGTTAAATTATTACGAAGCCTGTTCTCCAACTACTCAATTCAAGAAATGCTTCCTGCCATGCGCACCGTCAAATCATAATTTTTTCACGAAACCTCCAAAAAAAGCGTTTTTGATACCGCTTGTACCAGCTGATTAGGAAAGCTTGGAACGACTAGCCATATCCTGTAAAAACATCAAGGACTCAACTATACACATTTGGTTTTTCAGCAAAATTAAGCCATCAAAACCACACCTTATTTATACAGAAAATGACCGTCTTGAATTTTTAGTTATAAACGTATAATTAACGTTTATAAAAATGCGGTTTTATTCAAAAAGCCCAAAAAAGCTTAAAAAACAGCAAAAAGTAAGAATTTAACCCCTTAATATTACCGTATTACCCCTCACTACAAGCGCTTTTTTTATGGTTAATTTGTTTCAACCAAGTATAATAATATATGATCGATCCGGATTATTCGAGATTAACTACCAAGAATAATTGATGGGTGCAGCAAAAAAAATGTGGCATCCAGTTTTTTCAGAAACCAAACCTAAATCATTAACAGATCGTGAAAAGAGATAGAAACTAAAATAGATCAAAACTGTTAAGCGCAGCTAGGTTATAGAAGTTACTAATCATTCAAACAAAAAAATACCTAAAAAAATGAAGAAAGCTAAATCGACTCCCCATTCTATTTCAAGTTAACCTACGAAAATAGATTGGTCCTTATCTGCTTTTGAATGCAGACCAATTAATTGATAATGATGAAGAATAGGAGGCATTTTGCTCCTGTTGCTAAAACCATAACTGACGAGTATTCGATCGGAATGGCTGTGTAATGCCCTTGTTTACAGCAGGGATAAGCTGGCCCAATCTGATATTATATAACTAACCAATTTAAACCATTTTTATGAAGAAAAAATTACCGAAGAAAATCCCGCTCAATCTGCCGGGTATTACTTTTAAATCAATCTTAAAAGTTTTAGCCTGTCTCTTAATTGCAAGCTCCTTTTTAACGGCTTCTGCACAAACAGATGTAACCGTTAGAGGGGTAGTGAAAGATACCCTTGGTGGTTTACCGGGAGTAAATGTTAAAGTATCGGGTACCAACCGGGGTATATCTACCGATGAATTTGGACGGTATACCATTAAATTACCACGTACTGGTAAACTATTGTTCACCTTGGTGGGCTATAAACCCAAAAACGTGGCCATTGCCAATTATGATAAAAATGCCGAAGGGGTATATGTGGTTAACGTAACTTTAGCAGCAGACGATAATTCTTTGGAAGAGGTAGCCGTTGTAGGTTTTGGTACGCAAAAGAAAACGAGTGTAATCAGCTCTATTACGGCCATTAACCCTAAGGAGCTGAAAGGGCCAACCAGTAACTTAACCACCATGATGGCCGGTAGGGTAGCCGGTATGATTGCCTACCAGCGCAGTGGCGAGCCGGGGGCAGATAATGCGCAGTTTTTCATCCGTGGTTTGGGTACATTTGGTGCGGGTAAGCAAGATCCTTTAATTTTGATCGATGGTATCGAATCGACCCAAAACGATATGGCACGTTTGCAGCCCGATGATATTTCATCATTTAACGTATTAAAAGATGCAACGGCATCGGCCGTATATGGTGCAAGGGGTGCAAATGGGGTAGTGCTCATTTTAACCAAATCGGGTGTAGCCGGTCAAACCAAGTTCGGTTTCAGGGCAGAATCCTCACTATCCTCCAATACCAAAAATTTCCAGTTTGCCGATAATGTAACCTATATGAAACTGGCCAACGAAGCTGCACTAACGCGGAACAGGCTGGCCATATTGCCTTATTTACAGACCAAGATAGATGCTACCGCCGCAGGCGAAAATGAACTACTTTATCCTAACAACAACTGGATTGAGCAATTGATTAAAGATTATACCATCAACCAAAGGTATAACCTCAACATTTCTGGCGGAGGTACCAAAGCCAGCTATTACATTGCAGGTACCTACAACATCGATAACGGGGTATTAAAAGTTGCCGATTTAAATAACTTCAACAGCAACATCAAGTTAAAAAACTACTCGGTCCGTTCTAACGTAAACATTAACTTAACCAATACCACCGAAGCCATTCTTAGGGTGTATGGTCAGTTCGATGATTATACTGGTCCGGTAGGTGGCGGTGGTGCAACCTTTAACAGGGCCATTTGGTCTAACCCGGTAATGTTTCCTGCAGTTTATCCAGGCAGTTTATCGCCGTTTAGCAACCATCCTTTATTTGGTAACGCCATTTCGCCAAGAGGTGGATTATACATGAACCCTTATGCCGAGATGGTTAAAGGTTATCAGGATAAAAATGCTTCGACACTGCAAACGCAGATTGAGATTAAGCAGGATTTAAAATTCATTACGCCGGGCCTAACCGCCAGGATGATGAGCTATGCCCGCAGGTATTCGTATTTCGATATCTCCCGTGCCTATAATCCTTTCTATTATTCGGCTACCGAGCAACCCGATAAATCTATAGGACTGAGCTTAATCAACGGCGGTGGTGCCTTATCAATTGGTACAGTTGGAACCGAGTATTTGGGTTATTCTGAAGGAACTAAAGATTTAAACTCTACTTTTTACGCAGAATTTTCTGCCAACTATAACCGTACCTTTAAAGAGAAACATGCCGTAGGCGCCATGATTATTACCACCATGCGCAATTATCTGGCCGCCAATCCGGGCAGTCTTCAGCTTTCGCTGCCATCACGTAACCAAGGTGTATCGGGCAGGGCTACTTATGGTTACGATAACCGTTACCTGGCCGAGTTTAACTTTGGTTACAATGGCTCTGAACGTTTCGCAGAAAATAACCGTTTTGGTTTCTTCCCTTCGTTTGGTTTAGGTTATATCATTTCGAACGAAAGTTACTTTAAGCCTTTAACCAAAGTAATTAACAGCTTAAAACTAAGGGCTACTTATGGTTTGGTAGGTAACGATCAGATTGGAAACGCTGCCGACCGCTTCTTTTACCTTTCGGAAGTAAATATGAACAACGGAACATTTGGGGCGCGGTTTGGCGAAGATGGATTGTACTACCGTGATGGTATTTCGATATCGCGCTATTCAAATCCTTTAATTACCTGGGAGCGCTCTAAACAGACCAATATTGGTTTGGATATGACCTTGTTCAATAGCTTAAACCTAACCTTCGATATTTATAAAAACGAACGTTCGAACATTTTAACCGACAGAACATTTATACCAAGCACCATGGGACTGCAGGCTTCTGTAAGGGCCAACACCAACAAAGCTGAAAGTAAAGGTGTCGATTTTTCTGCAAGCTATAATAAATCTTTCAGCAACAACATGTTCTTGCAGTTGCGGGGTAACTTTACCTACGCTACCAACAAAATCTTAATTTACGATGAACCTTCTTTTAACGCCAATGAAGCTTATCGTTACCACATCGGTTTACCTACCACACAGGCATTCGGTTACATTGCAGAACGTTTGTTTGTTGATGATGCCGAAGCTAAAAACTCGCCGGTTCAGTTTTCGGGCGTACCAGGTTTAGATTATGGTGGTGGCGATATCAAGTACAGAGATGTAAATGGCGATGGTATTATCAGCGATGTAGATCAGGTGCCAATCGGTTTACCTACCAGTCCCGAAATCGTGTATGGTTTTGGCGGTACCTTCGGCTTTAAAGGCTTCGATATATCTGCATTTTTTCAAGGTTCGGCCAGGTCTTCATTTTTCATTAATCCTGGTAATATTTCTCCTTTTGTACTTAATAACGAAGCAGGCAATCCCAATGTTACACAGAATGGATTGCTGGAAGTTATTGCCAACAGCCACTGGTCTGAGCAGAACCGCGATAGTTATGCCTTCTGGCCACGTTTGAGCCCAAATTTTGTAAACAATAATACCCGTACCTCAACCTGGTGGATGCGCAATGGTGCCTTTTTAAGGTTGAAAAGTGTGGAGTTGGGCTACAATCTGCAAACCAAACTGCAGAAAAGACTGGGCTTAAGCAGTGCCCGTATTTATGCCAATGCCACCAACCTTGGGGCTTTTAGTGCCTTCAAACTGTGGGATCCTGAAATGGGCGGAAATGGCTTGGGTTACCCTGTTCAAACCGTTTACAATTTAGGTTTAAATGTTTCATTCTAACCATTGAGCTTAAAAATAACAATATGAAAATCAATAATATTTTATTTCGAAAACACACGGCAAAGCTAGGTTTGGCCAAATTCACACTGGCTGTAATAGTCATCGTTTTATCGCTGAGCTCTTGCAAAAAATACCTCGATATTGTGCCCGATAATGTGGCTACTATTGATAATGCCTTCACGTTAAGGAACGAAGCCGAAAAATACCTGTTTACCTGTTATTCTTTCCTGCCGAAAGATGGAGAACCCTTGTTAAATGCCGGTTTTATGGCCGGTGATGAAATCTGGACTTCGCTGGATGAAAGGGAATTTATTTCTTATGGCTGGAGAATGGCCAGAGGCGGACAGGGAGCAGAAAACCCATATTTAGATGCATGGAATGGCCGCTATCAGGGCGGTGGTAACGTTTACAACTACAATGATAATCCTGGCGGAGATTATGGTTTGTTTAAAGCTATCAGAAACTGCAATATCTTTTTGGAAAACGTGCAGGACCAGAGTAAAATTCCGGATCTGAGTTTAAACGAACGTCAACGTTGGATTGCCGAGGTGAAATTTTTAAAAGCGTATTATAATTTCTACCTGTTGCGGATGTATGGCCCAATCCCGATTATCGATAAAAACTTAGGCATCAGTGCCAGTGAAGATGAAGTACGCGTAAAACGGATGCCTTTTGATGAATGTGTAAATTATGTATCAGGCTTGCTGGATGAGGCTATTCCAGGCTTGCCGCAAATTATTACGGATAAAAGTACCGAACTGGGGCGTATTACCAAACCCATTGCATTGGCCATTAAAGCCAAGCTATTATTAACAGCAGCAAGTCCTTTGTTTAACGGCAATACCGATTACAGTAACTTTAGGGATAAAGACGGCGTAATGCTGTTCAATACCGCTTACGATGCCAATAAATGGAAAAAAGCGGCTGATGCCGCCAAAGCAGCTATCGAAGCTTCAGAAGCAGCCGGCTTTAAGCTGTACCAGTTTCCAGGTACTACTTTCAAATTATCAGATACTACACTTAGACAGCTTACCATTAAAGGTGCCGTAACCGAGCGTTTTAATGCCAACCTGGAGCATGTTTGGGCAAACCCGAATAGCAGGACTTTTAACATGCAGCGGGCAGCCATGCCGCGTTTGGCTTTAACCGTTGTAGTAGGTAGCGCAAGGCAGCAACTGGCCCCGCCGTTAAAAATTGCCGAAATGTTTTACAGCAAAAACGGAGTGCCTATTAACGAAGATAAAACCCTCGATTTTACCAATAAATACACATTGCGTACCGCAGTTAAAAGCGAGCGCTTTTATGTAAAAGAAGGTTACACCACCGCAAGGATCAATTTCGACAGGGAACCCAGGTTTTATGCCGATTTAGGTTTTGATGGCGGAATCTGGTATAAATACGATAGCCCGACCAATTCGGACGAAGGTACTTTCGTATTGGAAGGTAAATCGAACCAGGTGGCCGGCGCAAACAATTTCGGCTGGTATAACGAAACCGGTTATTTTATTAAAAAACTGGTCGATTGGAACATGATTAACGGTACAAACGGTGCCAGTTACCGCGATTATCCTTGGCCACAGGTAAGAATGGCCGATCTTTATTTAATGTATGCCGAAGCATTGAACGAAACACTTGCTGCCCCATCGGCTGATGTTTACGAATACATTAACCGCATCAGAACAAGAGCGGGCTTACCAACGGTACAAAACGCATGGACCAACTTTTCAACCAATCCGGGCAAGTACACTACTAAAGATGGTATGCGAGAAATTATCCAGCAGGAAAGATTGATTGAGATGGCATTTGAAGGAAGCCGCTATTGGGACATTAAACGCTGGAAACGTGCAGCAGAAATGTTCAATCAATCCATTACCGGATGGAGTGTTTACCAGCCAACTGCTTCAGAATATTACCGTGTGAGAACCATTTTTAACCAGAATTTTGTTGCTCCACGCGATTATTTATGGCCATTAAGAACTTATGATTTAACTGTAAACCCTAAACTGGTTCAAAATCCAGGTTGGTAGTATTAACTGATGATTAAAAATATTCGATATGAAAAGAATAAATAGAAACCTGCTGTTATGCCTGTTAAGTTTAACGGCAGCCTTTTCGGGCTGTAAAGAGGATGTATTGGGCCCCTTGGAAAATAACACCACGCCACCAGGCAAAGTAGCAAATGTTTCGGTTACCAATGGTCCGGGCAATGCCAGCATTACGTTCACCTTACCTGCCGATAAAGATCTGTTGTATGTGAAAGCCGTTTACTATTTGGCAAACGGGCAGGAAATGGAAGTAAAAACTTCTTATTATGGCAATACTTTGTTGGTAGAAGGCTTTGGCGATACCAACGAACACGAAGTGAAAATTTACGCCGTAAACAGAAGTGAAACGGCTTCCGAACCAACGATTGTTAAGGTTAAACCGCTCGAAAATCCAATTTGGGGTGTTTATCGGAGTCTTAAGGCAGTGGCCGATTTTGGGGGTTTAAACTTTAAAGGAAGCAATCCATCTAAAGCCGACCTGGCCATTGAGGTTTTGGTCCTATCGAAGGGCAAATATGTACCGACTTCGAAAAATATTTATACCGCTGCTATTGATATTGATCAATCGGTGAGGGGATTAGATACCCTCAGCCAGAAATTTGCCATTACCATACGCGATAGGTGGTTAAATTACAGCGATACCCTTTTTACTACATTGAAGCCACTTTACGAAACAGCGCTTCCTAAATCAGGCTACAAAGAAGTTATTCTGCCAACCGATACCCCCCAGGAATATGGCGGTACCGGTGTAGCTAAAATGTGGGATGGTAACATTATCGACTGGCCGAGTGTATGCTTAACCAAACCATCGGTACTTACCCCACAATGGGTAACCTTCGATTTAGGTAAAGTGGCAACCATGAGCCGTATTGTAGTTTGGAATTATCCCGAATACTTAAATGCTGGCCGTACCTATTATTATGGTGGAAATTTAAAAGATTTCGAAATCTGGGGTACCGATAACCCACCGGCAGATGGCAGTTTCAATAACTGGGTAATGTTAGGCAAATACAGTTCTACAAAACCTTCTAAAAGCGCTTATGGCGTGCAAACCAGCGAAGATTATGCTTTCGCAAATGCCGGTATCAGCTACAATTTTGCTGTGGGCTTGAAAAAGGTAAGGTACATCCGCATTAAATCCATCAATAATTGGCAGGGTAATACATTCATGAGCGTATCAGAAGTGCAGCTCTATGGCGATCCACGATAAGGTAATTACTAAACAGAATTTTAGAGATGAATAATCAAAAAACATATATCAGAACCCTAAAACTAGCTTTAATGTTCGCATGGGCAGGCACCTTTATGGCTTGTACCAAATCAGACGATTACAAAAAGTTTACCGAAAAAGGTGAGATTTCTTATACCGGAAAATTAGATTCGGTAAAAATAATGTCGGGCAGCAACCGGGTGTACATCAGGGGCTTATTTCTTTCCGATCCGAAAGTAACCCAATGCAAAATTTTCTGGAACAACAGGGCCGATTCGGTAGTGATACCCGTAAAGAAAAAATATGCTATCGATACCTTAAAATATTTTGTAGAAAACGTGCAGGAAGGTGTGCAGAACTTCCAGATTTATACTTACGATGCAGCCGGAAATAAATCAATTCCGGTATACAAAACCGGAAGGTCTTATGGTGCAAGGTACCAGTCATCATTGTTCAACAGGCCTATCGAATCGGCCTTTACGAACGCCAGCGGTGCAACCACCATTACCTGGCAGGGTATGGATAGGTTAACCGGGGTATTTGCAACAGAAGTAGAATACACGAATTTAAACAATGTAATTAAAAAGATCAGAACCAAAATCGACGAAACTACAACGGCTATTCCGGATATAAAACCCGGTACCAATTTAAGGTACCGCACCCTGTTCTTGCCCGATACCGTTTCTATCGATACCTTTTCTACCGCTTTTCAAACACAGCGCGTAGGAGCCGATATTACTGCAACTTATTTTAAGAACAAAGGAAACCCTTTTCTAGCGGCAGCAAGCGGTGGCAGGTGGCGTAACATTGCCGATTGGACCGTTACGCCAAATATTAGGAACCACGGCGGTTTGGGCGGTTGGTGTTCTGATTCTGGTGGTTGTTTAGCCATGGAAATGGGTTGGGATGGTACTGCACAAATTACAAACGGCAAAATATACCAAACCTTTACGCTTCCGGCAGGTAGTTACAGCTTCGAAATTACGATGGCCAAAAATGAAGCAAAAGATCCGGTTTACATTGTAGCAGCAGCTGGCAATACCCTGCCCGATGTAGCCAATGTATCCACTTCTTTAGGTTATACCAATTTTGCCAACAACAAGTTTCAGTTTACCCTAACGCAATCAACAACCGTATCAATTGGCTTTCTTGCCACGATGCTGACCGCATCGGGCAATCAATTTTGGATTGTAAAAGAGGTCATGCTCAAATCGCTCTAGTACTGCCTGTAAAATTTAACTCATCATCTATTCTCTGGGTTCCTGAAAAGGAGCACAGAGAATTTTTTGTTGAAAAGAATATTAATTTAGTAGCTATAAAACTTCATATGCAAAATAGAATTCAAGCCTACCTCATTTTGTTGTTATCCATTTTCCTCCAATCCTGTGCGCTAAAAAAGCAGCAAAATTTCGCCAATGCTTACACCGCAGAGGGTTACCATTTGGTTTGGAGCGACGAATTTAATGAGAACGGCTTACCAAATGCTGCCAACTGGACTTACGAAAAAGGTTTTGTGCGCAATGAAGAATTACAATGGTACCAGGCTGAAAATGCTTTTTGTAAAGCTGGTAAACTAATTATCGAAGCGCGGAAAGAACAAAAGCCTAATCCATTATACGTTGCAGGAAGTAAAGACTGGCGCAAAAAGCCTCAAAATATCGAATATACTTCGGCCTGTATCATTACCAAAGATTTGCAAAGCTGGCAATACGGTCGTTTCGAAATGAAAGCTAAAATAGATATATCAGCAGGTTTGTGGCCCGCATTCTGGACGTTAGGCCTAAAAGGACGCTGGCCGGCCAATGGCGAAATTGATATAATGGAATATTACAGAGGGAAATTACTCGCCAACATTGCCAGTATGGGTAAAAACGATAAACCCAAATGGTTTAGCAATACCAAATCAACCGATTCGCTTGGTGGCAAAAAGTGGGCAGCCAAATTTCATGTATGGCGCATGGACTGGGATGAGCAAGCCATTAGTTTGTTTGTTGATGGTATGCTGCTGAATAAAACTTTGCTCAGTCAGCTCGATAACGAAAATGGTACGGATTTCCATCCTTTTAAACAGCAACATTACATCTTGTTCGATTTGGCGATGGGCGGTATGAACGGGGGCGATTTAATGGATACAAAATTTCCCAACAGAATGGAAGTTGATTATGTTAGGGTTTATCAGAAATAACTAAATAAAAAAGAGTCGTCATTTCGGCTGGAGTGCAACGGAGTCGAGAACCACGCAGTGCTCAGCGAAGCTAAATCTATGTTGATTAGATCTCTCCATTTCGCGGTGCTCCAGTCGGGATGACGACTTTTCTAAAATATTTTAATTCTGAACTTTAATTTCAGTTCTTCTGTTCAGTATTCTTCCTTCCTCACTATTGTTGGTGCTGATCGGCTCTTTTTCGCCATGACCCACAATGGTAAAATGATCGCCTTTTAAACCTGCATTTACGAAGTAAGATTTTACTGCATTTGCACGGTCGATAGAAAGTTGCATATTGTGTTCAGGTGTACCTTCTGCCGATGAATGTCCGTTTAGGATAAACTTGGTATCAGGGGCTTTTTTCATTTCTGCCACAGCTTTATCCAAAATAGAAAAAGAAGAGGTTTTTAACACAAACGAATTGAATTCGAACTGGATATTATCGAGGTTAAAATTAGGTTTTTCTACCGGTGCTGGTTGTTCTGGCGCTTTCTCTGGTGCAGGTGCTGGTTTTTTCTCTTCAACAGGTACAGGTTTTTCTACCGGTGCCGGAGCAGGTTTGGCTGCCAGTTTTTTCGTTTTACACGAATACATGGTAAGGCTTAACGATGCAATGAGCGCAGAAAATAAAAGGTTCTTGGTAATGTTCATGTTTTAAGATTAATTTAAGTTTATTGTGTGTTTTGTTGCCAAACATACTAATAAATTGATTATAGCTATAACGATGATTTTTAAAAGAACTTATGCTTCCTGTAGCAAAGGGGCAAAAAATCGGGCATGTAAATGCCCTTTTTGAAGCCATTAAACTTTTAAATTGGGTATTAAGTTTAAGAAAGCCTGTGCGTTGGCACTATATTTCTTTTTATCCAGTTTAAAATAAAATGCACCTTTTTTTGAACCGGTTTTATCCTTTTCGGCCAGTTTAATCAACAATCCTGTAGAGGTAATTTTACGGCTAAAATTGCGTGTATCGATTTTGGTATCGTTCACCTCTTCAAAAAGGATATGCAACTGCGGGATGGTGAATTTTTTAGGCAGCATCTCGAACAGGATAGGGTGGAGGGCAGCTTTGTACCTCAGTTTTTTCCGGGCATCGGCAACCATCTCGTTATGGTCGAAAATGAGTTTAGGCCTATCATTGATCAAAAACCATTCGGCCTCATAGTCATCATTTAGCTGCGCTTCGTACTTATGTATATCTATCAGCGCAAAATAACCCACAGAAAGTGTTCTTTCTATCGGATCGCGCTTCGGTTCGCCATAAATCTGCAGCTGCTCCAAATAAACACCTTCCAGACCGGTCATTTTTTTTAATACCCTGTTTGCTGCATCGTCAGGGCTTTCATCAGGACCAACAAAACCACCCATTAAACTCCACTTGTTTATTTCGGGCTCTAAACCCCTTTTAACAAGCAAAATCTTCAGGTGTTCGCCATCAAATCCAAATACTATACAATCAACAGCAACGAGGTAGTGCGGCTGTCCGGAATATTCAATCATTTTTTTAATCGGGTTTTGAACGGTTAATATGTTCAAATTTTTACGAATATAAAAATTATTATTAATTGTCGTTTTGACAATTAATAATAATTTTATAATTTGGCGGCTTAGATGGGCAAAGCTATGCTGGCTTTGTTATGCTAACCATTTATAAATTATAAGATGAACCAAACATTCGAACTCGACAATAATCCGCACACCCGGTTAAATATTTTAACAGGAGAGTGGGTTTTAGTTTCCCCACACCGCACCAAAAGGCCATGGCAAGGTAAAGTAGAAGATATTACGCCAGATAACCGCCCTGAATACGATCCTAAATGTTATTTGTGCCCCGGAAACGGTCGTGCAGATGGCGATACCAATCCTGAATATACCGAAAGCTTCGTTTTTAATAACGATTTTGCTGCTTTGTTGTCCGATACGCCTGCTGGTCATATGAACGAAGATGACCTGTTGGTTGCCAATAACCAAAGAGGGCTTTGCAGGGTAATCAGTTTTAGTCCTAAGCACAACCTTACCTTACCAGAAATGAGTGTGGAGGCCATAACCGCAGTGGTAAATGTTTGGCAGAAAGAATTTAACAGCCTGGCAGAAAACGAATGGATCAAATACATTCAGATTTTCGAAAACAAAGGCGAAATAATGGGTTGCAGCAATCCGCACCCGCATGGTCAAATCTGGTCGCAGAGCGATATTCCGCTCGAAATTGCCAAAGAAACCGAGCGCCAAAAAACATATTACGCCATACACAGAAGAAGTTTGTTGGGCGATTATCTTAAAATTGAGCAGAAAAAGAAAGAACGCATCATATTTGAAAACGATCATTTTGTAGTACTTGTTCCTTTTTGGGCAGTATGGCCTTACGAAACCATGATTGTAAGTAAACGCCATGTAAACAGCATCAAATTATTTACCGAACAGGAGAAGAAATCGTTGGCAGAAGCCATTAAAATGCTAACCACCAAATACGATAACCTTTTCGAAACCTCATTTCCATATTCAGCAGGTATGCACCAGGCGCCCGTGAATAACGGTTATTATCCAGAGTGGCACTGGCATATGCACTTTTATCCGCCGTTGCTGCGTTCGGCTACAGTTAAAAAATTTATGGTAGGTTACGAAATGCTTGCCAATCCTCAACGCGATATTACGCCCGAGTTTGCCGCGCAAAGATTGAGGGAAATGTCTACACAACACTATAAAACCAGCAAAGCTGAAGATTAAATTCTGAAATAATGAATGCACAACAGTTAAAAAATACTTTTAAAAAGCTTTTCAATGCCGAGCCAATTTTAGTCCGCTCGCCGGGAAGGATCAATATAATAGGCGAGCATACCGATTATAATGGCGGTTTTGTAATGCCAGCAGCTATTGATAAAGCTATTTATGTAGCCATATCAAAGCGCCAAGACGATGAAATTCACCTGTTTTCAGAAAGTTATCAGCAATTTGATATCTCATCGATCAACAACTTAAAAAAATCAGAGAACAGCTGGGCCAACTACATTTTAGGCGTTGCCGATCAATTGAAAGAAAGAGGTTACAGTTTAGGTGGCTTCAATTTTTATATCGACGGCGATGTACCGCTAGGTGCCGGTTTATCTTCATCGGCAGCAGTAGAATGTGCCACTGGCTTTGCATTAGATCAGCTTTTTTCCCTTTCTGTTCCGAAAATGGACATTGCGCTGATTGCGCAAAAGGCAGAACAGACTTTTGCCGGCGTTAACTGTGGCATTATGGATCAGTTTGCATCAGTGTTCGGCAAGAAAGACCAGGCCATTATGCTCGACTGCAGGTCAATGAAATACATTTACATCCCTTTAAAACTGGATGGATATAAGCTTTTACTTTTAAACACCAATGTAAAACATGCACTTGCGGATTCGGCCTACAACAAAAGAAGGGCTCAGTGCGAGCAGGGGGTAGCTTGGGTAAAAGAGCATTATCCAAATGTAAATACCCTGCGTGATGTGGATTTATCAATGCTCGATGCACATGTTAAGCCGAAGGATTTGGATGTGTATAACAAATGCCGTTTCGTAATCGAAGAAATTGGCCGCTTACTTACCGCTGCAGAACAATTGGAAAATGGCAATTTACCAGGCTTGGGCAAGCTGATGTTCGAAACACACGAAGGTTTGAGCAAAGATTATGAAGTAAGCTGTAAAGAACTCGATTTCTTGGTTGAAGCCGTTAAGCCTTTAGATGATGTGCTAGGCGCCCGGATGATGGGCGGTGGCTTTGGTGGATGTACCATCAACATTGTTAAAGAAGATAAAATTGCCGGTTTAATAGAAGAGCTTGCCAATAAATATCAATTGCAGTTCGGCCTTAAACTTGATGCCTACACGGTGCAAACCGATAACGGAACCAGCCTGTACAATTAAATTTAAATAACCTAAGGTATACTAACCAAAATAAATCAATGAAGAACAATTTATTAGACACGAAAGATTACATTGTATTTGCCGTGTATTTCGTAATTGTAGCAGCTTACGGGCTCTATATTTATAACAAGAAAAAGTCAGAATCAACAGGTTCTAAAGATTATTTTCTTGCTGAAGGATCTTTAACCTGGTGGGCCATCGGTGCATCGTTAATTGCATCAAATATCTCTGCCGAGCAGTTTATCGGCATGAGCGGATCGGGCTTTAAAATGGGATTGGCCATTGCCACTTACGAGTGGATGGGGGCCGCAACCTTGGTTGTGGTTGCAGTTTTCTTTATTCCGGTGTACCTCAAAAATAAGATTGCCACCATGCCGCAGTTTCTGCACCAGCGTTATAACGGTACTGTAGCTATGATTATGGCGGTGTTCTGGTTATTGCTTTATGTAGTGGTTAACCTAACTTCAATCCTGTATTTAGGCGCTTTGGCGGTAAGCAGTATTTCTGGTTTCGATTTAAGTTTCTGTATGTATGCCATTGCCGGTTTTGCCATTATTATTACGCTGGGCGGTATGAAGGTAATTGGATATACCGATGTGATACAGGTGTTTTTCTTAATTCTTGGGGGTTTGGCCACAACTTACCTGGCATTAAACCTGGTTTCTACACACTACGGTACTACAGGTATTTTTGAAGGCTATAGTTTAATGACTTCAAAAGCATCTGAGCATTTCCACATGATCTTAAAACCAGATAACGAAAATTATATCGATTTACCGGGCTTAAGTGTGCTTGTAGGTGGTATGTGGATTGTGAACTTAAACTATTGGGGCTGTAACCAGTACATTACGCAACGTGCTTTAGGTGCCAATTTGGAAACTGCCCGTGGTGGTATCCTCTTCGCAGCTTTCTTAAAACTATTAATGCCAATTATTGTGGTATTGCCAGGTATTGCCGCTTATGTATTGTATAAAGATGGGGCTTTCCAATCAGAAATGATCCAAGGAGGTTCAGTAAATCCAGATCGTGCTTATCCAGTATTGTTAAACTTGCTTCCAGCGGGATTAAAAGGCTTATCATTTGCCGCCCTAACTGCTGCAGTAGTAGCATCGTTAGCTGGTAAAGCCAATAGTATAGCAACCATTTTTACATTAGATATTTATAAGAAAGTATTAAAAGTTGATGCTTCAGAAAAAAATCTGGTAACCACCGGAAAAATCTCTATTGTGGTAGCCATGATTCTTGGGGTGTTGATTGCACCGCACTTGGGTATCGATAAAAAAGGTGGTTTCCAATATATCCAGGAGTATACCGGTTTTGTATCGCCTGGTATATTTGCCATGTTTATTCTGGGCTTTTTCTGGAAAAGAACAACTTCTAGTGCCGCGTTATTTGCAACGATTGGTGGTTTTGCGCTGTCAATTGTACTTAAGTTCTTACCTAATGTAGCTGATCTTTCTTGGTTATCAGGAATGGGATTCTCGGTTAAAAATGCGGCGGGCGTTTATGAAATTCCATTTTTAGATAGAATGGGCTTTGTATTTGTATTCTGTATCATTGGTATGTACATCATCAGTATGTTCAGCAATAAAGCAGAGGCAGAAGCTAAAGGCCTTGCCATTGATGCAAAAATGTTCAAAACAACAACAGGTTTTGCCGTTGGTGCCTTATTGGTGCTCGGTTTACTGGTAGCTTTATATAGCGTTTATTGGTAAGCAATCATATGTAAAATTCAAAAGGGATAAAATCGCAAGATTTTATCCCTTTTTTTATGTCGTAACAGTACCCATGTGCAAGGTAAAATGTATGATGGACGATGGAGGCCCAGCCTTAATGATTTTAATTTCTTAATGGTAAAAGGATGTGCAAGGTAAAATGTATGATGTAAGATAGATGCCCAGTCTTAATGATCTTAATTTCTTAATGGTAAGAGGATGTGCAAGGTAAAATGTATGATGTAAGATAGATGCCCAACCTTAATGATCTTAATTTCTTAATGGTAAGAGGATGTGCAAGGTAAAATGTATGATGTAAGATAGATGCCCAACCTTAATGATCTTAATTTCTTAATGGTAAGAGGATTTAAAAGGATGTGCAAGGTAAAATGGACGATGGACGATGGAGGCCCAGCCTTAATGATTTTAATTTCTTAATGGTAAAAGGATGTGCAAGGTAAAATGTATGATGTAAGATAGATGCCCAGTCTTAATGATCTTAATTTCTTAATGGTAAGAGGATGTGCAAGGTAAAATGTATGATGTAAGATAGATGCCCAACCTTAACGATCTTAATCCCTTAATGGTAAAAGGATGTGCAAGGTAAAATGTATGGTGTAAGATAGATGCCCAACCTTAATGATCTTAATTTCTTAATGGTAAGAGGATTTAAAAGGTAAAATGTGAGATGTAAGATAGATGCCCCAAACCTTAACTACCTTAATCAATACCCTGTAGTTAACGCTGTAACCTCGGTCTCTTACTTTTAAAAGGCTGATTGGTTTTTGGCTTCACGGTTTTGGCTGTATTTTCTTCTTCCGAAATTTTTACGGTAATAATATTGCCCTTAAAAGATTCTCCATTTAAGGTAGATACAATGTTTTTGGCATCAGGAAGGCTGAAGATCTCTAAAAATGCATAGCCTTTACATTTTCCTGTAGCCCTATCGCGAACAATTTTAATTGTTTCAACTCTGCCATGAAGGCTAACAAATATGGCCAGATCCATCTCTTGGATATTATCAGGAAGGCCGCCTATAAAAATCTTAACCATTAATTCTGCTGTTTTAAGAACATACGATCGACTTGATATCGAATTCAGAAATGTTCTTTTGGAGCTGCAAAATAAGAAAAATGATGTTCTTATTCAAACTAATTAATTAAAATTTGTCATGTTTCTCCTATTAATTTGCATTAGCCAACCCCACATATTGGTGTTGATAGATAGAAAATGTACATTCGCTTTCTAATCATCAAAAAATACCAAATATATGAGTCTCCCGAAGTTAAAAACATCAATATTTATCGCATTATTGATATTTAGTTCACAGTTATTACAGGCTAAGGTAATATTGCCTTCTGTTTTTAGCGATAACATGGTTTTACAGCAGAAAACAAATGCAGCCATTTGGGGTAAAACCGATCCTGGTAAAGCGGTTAAGATAACTGTATCGTGGAATAAAATTAATTACGGTGCCATTGCAGATGCCAGTGGAAACTGGAAAATTAAAGTCGCTACACCAAGTTTCGGCGGACCATATACCGTTACCATCTCTGATGGAGAAACACTTGTTTTAAATAATGTGCTTATTGGCGATGTTTGGGTTTGCTCTGGCCAATCCAATATGGAAATGCCTTTGGCCGGTTGGGGTAAAATACTCAATTATGAAAAAGAAATTGCTGAGGCTAAATTTCCCAGTATCCGTTTGCTACAGGCAGAACATATAACCAGTAATGTTCCTTTAAACAATGCGAAAGTTACCAATGGCGGCTGGCAAGAGTGTAACCCAAAATATATTGCCGAATTTTCATCCACCGCCTATTTCTTTGCACGCGAAATTTATGAAAAAACCAAAATCCCTATCGGTTTAATCCATACTTCGTGGGGCGGTACCATTGCAGAAGCCTGGACAAGCGCAGAATCTTTAGCAAAAATGACTGATTTTGCAGCAGCTGTTGAGAAAATAAAAGCATCAGCCAAAAATCCATCTACAACATCGTACGAAGAAAAGGTTCAGAATTGGGTTAAAATTACCACAGATAAAGATTCTGGTAATTTTAATGGTCAACCGAAATGGGCGCTTACCGATGCCAGTGGATGGAAAACTATGGGCTTGCCAATTTTATGGGAAGATGCAGCGCTTAAAAACTTTGATGGAGTAGTATGGTTTACCAAAAAAATCACTATCCCCGAAAATTGGAAAAAGAACGGGGTTAAACTGAGCTTGGGCACCATTGATGATAACGACATTACCTATGTAAACGGCGTAAAAGTTGGCGAAACCGTAGGTTACAATGTAGAACGAACCTATGTTTTACCTGCAGACATATTAAAAGCTGGAGAAAATACCATTACAGTAAGGGTTTTTGATAGTGGTGGCGGCGGTGGTATATATGGCGAGACCAAAAATTTAAACCTGATAAATGTTTCGGGTGAGAAAATTTCCTTAGCAGGCGACTGGAACTATAAAGTGGGACTGGATTTTAAAAACATTGAAGCCAGACCCTACGAAGAAAACGGACCAAACAGACCTACAGTTTTGTATAATGCCATGATTCATCCCTTTCTTCAATTTTCAATCAAAGGGGCAATTTGGTACCAGGGAGAAAGTAATGCCGATAGAGCTTACCAATACCGCGAACTTTTCCCGAGCATGATTAAAGATTGGCGTCAAAAATGGGGGCAGGGCGATTTTCCATTCTATTTTGTTCAATTGGCTAATTTTATGCAGGTAGATAACGAACCGGTTCCATCTGCTTGGGCCGAACTCAGGGAAGCTCAGGCTAAAACACTTGCTTTACCAAATACAGGCATGGCCACCATTATCGATATTGGCGATGCGAAGGATATACACCCAAAAAACAAACAGGAAGTAGGACGCAGGCTGGCTTTAATTGCCTTGGCTAAAAACTATGGCGAAAAAATAAACTTTTCAGGCCCGGTTTATCAATCACAAAAAGTAGAAGGAAAAGAAATCCGCTTAACTTTTACCAATATCCAAAATGGATTAAAAACAGTTAATGGCGAAGAACTTAAAGGTTTCGCTATTGCAGGCGCCGATAAGAAATTTTATTGGGCAAAGGCAACTGTTCAGGGCAATCAAATTGTAGTGAGCAGCCAGCAGGTAGCCAACCCGGTAGCTGTCCGCTATGCATGGGGCAATAACCCTGTTTCCAATCTGGTTAGTACGGATGGTTTGCCGGCATCTCCGTTTAGAACCGATACCTGGCAGGGGATAACTTTTGGTAAAAAATAAAGCTTCGGTATTTTTAAGAAATTTGTGCAATGTGTGTGATGAAATCCGTGTAATTCAGGCAATATTGAAAGTGTCTAAATTTTTTGTGGCTTACTTTCTATTTTTACTGCCTAACCGGAAATTATGCCAAATACTTTGTCCGATCAGGAAACCATTCTCCTGATCGCAGATCTTGAAGAAAAGTTACTCGATGGATTTAAAAAAACAGATCTTGGAACATTAGATTTATTATTTGCCGACGGAATGATTTTTCACGATCAATATGGAAATGTACTGGATAAAGAAATGGATATGGATGCGTATAGGAAAGGCCTCGTGCAGATCAACAAAATCAATGTATCTAAGCGTGAAATACGTGTTTTCGGCTCCATTGTAGTGGTTTCTGCAAGTCTGTTTATCAAAGGAAACTATTCCGATATACTGCTTAACGGTAAATATCAATGGCTTAGGGTTTGGGCGAAAGTGCAGAACGATTGGAAAGTAATTTCAGCAAGCTGTACCATCATTCCTGCCTAATTTACGGGCCTAAAATAAGAACGGGAGATAAGCCCTTAAGCTATCCCCCGGTTCTAAATTAACGCTCTCTAGAACTAAGGTATAACTAATCCCCACTTTTTCCAAAATGCATCTGGCAGTTGTACTGCTCTATCGCACAGCCCTGGGCACAATTTTTCCAATATCAGCACTCAATTGTAAACTTAACACCTATAAGTTGTAAACCTGTTGTGCCCGTTTCAAGTTTCCTTTTCCTAAAACCTGCTCATTATTTGCCTTCAAATTATTTTAAATAGTCTTACTAAATCGTTTTAATATTCCTTCCATATTTGTTAGTTTTATAAAAAATATCTAACCAATAGCCCTTTTTATGAAAAGAATAGTAAAACCACTTTTTTTCTTAGTTTCCTGTCTATCTACCCATACCTTGTGTGCGCAAAATTTAAACGAATTTAATAAGCTTCCGTTAAAACAGGATGTTTATGTACAACTGCCAATCGGGAGCATCAAGGCCAAAGGTTGGCTCTTAAAACAATTGGAGCAACAAAGAGATGGCGCAACCGGCATGGCAGAAGAACTATATCCAGAAAAAGATAATTTGGGCAAAAACTCCGACTGGCTGGGAGGCGATGGAAACGGGTGGGAGCGGGTACCCTATTATGTAAAAGGATTGGTTGCCCTGGCTTATACTTTGGATGATGCCGCGCTAAAGGCCAAAGCACAAAAATATATCGATTGGACTTTAAACAACCAGCAGCCTAACGGATTGTTCGGCCCTGTTAAAATGAAAGACTGGTGGCCGCGTATGCCAATGATGTACGCCTTGCAAAGCTATTACGAAGCCACTAATGATAAAAGGGTTATTCCTTTTCTAACTAAATATTTTAAATATGAACTGGCAAATCTCGATGCCGATCCGCTGAAAGAGTGGGGCAAATCAAGGGCTGGCGATAATATGGAGATTGCCATCTGGCTTTACAATAAAACTGGAGATCAGGATCTCCTAAAACTGGTCGAAAAACTAAAACAACAGGCCTACCCTTGGATTGACATTTACAGCAACAATGAATTTTATTTTTATGGAGATGATTTTCAGCCAAAGCATATGGTAAATGTAGCCCAGGCCTTAAAATTTCCGGTGGTGTATGCACAGCTGCATGATGTAGCTGCCAACCGCGATGCACTTTTAAAGGGAATTAATCACATCATGCACGATCATGGTCAGCCCGAAGGGTTAGGCTCCGGAACCGAGTTTCTCGCGGGTACAAGCAGCATCGAAGGTGTAGAAACCTGTACGGTGGTAGAATGGATGCAGAGTTTAGAAACTGCAGCCAAGGTTATCCACCAGGCGACAATAGGCGATCAACTGGAAAAAATAGCTTTTAACGCACTCCCTGCACAGTTTAGCCGCGATTTTAAAAACCATTCTTATTATACCCTTCCCAATCAGGTACAAAGTGTACATGGCGAACATGGCTTTAACCAGGATTATGGCTCAGGAATAGTGTCTAGTCCATATTCGGGTTATGGATGCTGCCGCTATAACATGCACATGGGATGGCCTTATTTTGTTAAGAACAGCGTGGTAGCTACGCCCGATAAAGGATTGGCAATGATTACCTATGGGCCAATGGAAGTAACCACAACTGTTAACGGAAAGGACCAGGTAAAGATTATAGAAAGCACCAATTACCCTTTCGAAGAAAAGATCAGTTTAAAAATAGTTCTTCCGGCTGCAACTGCTTTCCCTTTAACCTTGAGGATTCCAACATGGGCAGATCAACCAAGTATTAAGTTAAACGGAATTGCTTTAAAAGGTTTAAAAGCCGGCGAAATGTTTAAAATTGAACGTCAGTGGAAAAACAACGATGTGCTGGAACTAAACTTCCCAATGAAAATTAGCATGGAGCAGCAGGTAAACAATTCGGTTAGCGTAACCCGTGGTCCAATGGTGTATGCACTCGAAATCAAAGCGGCCAATAAGGTTACCAAAAATCATAGTGTAGCTGGATTTACCGATTACGAAATCCGACCCGAATCGGCTTGGAACTACGGATTATCTTTAAAAAACGGCAATCTAAACAATAGTATCAAGGTTGTTAAATCGGCCATGCCTGCAAATCCATTCATTGCGGCTACTTCGCCGGTTAAATTAAAAGTGCAGGCCAGAAAAATCCCATCGTGGGATTTAGGCTATAATCAGGTTGCTGCTTTCGACGTTCCTTTTAGCCCCGTTGCCTCTACAGAAAGCGATGAAGAAGTTACCTTAGTGCCTTACGGATCTGAAAATATCCGTTTAAGCTGCTTCCCGGTAATCGGTATTCCTAAAAAAGTGAACAAAAGTTTGATCGAAAATTTCGATCAGGGAATGGCTTCCAACTGGGTTTTTTACGGCGGTGGCTGGTTTTGGAAAGATGGCGAGGTAAATTCCGCATCAAATGCTGGTTCAGGCGGTTATGGCATAAATGGTTCTAAATATGTGGCCAACGGAACTGATTTTAAAGACTTTACCTTTCAGGCCGATATCCGGATCAATACAGCTGGCGATGCCGGTTTAATGTTCAGGGTAGCTCATCCGGCCATTGGTCCTGATGCCTACGAGGGCTATTATGTAGGTTTGAACCCACTAAACAAAACCGTTCAGCTGGGCAAGGCTGCCAATCAAAAATGGACGGTAATCAGTACTGAAAAATATCCTGTTGAAATGAACAAAATGTATACTTTAAAAATAGTGGCCAAAGGCGATAAATTCGATATTTTTATAAACGGATCGGCTAAATCTGTTCTATCTGCTACCGATGGCCAGTACCAATCGGGCAGTATTGGATTAAGGGCTTACAAAGCATTGGCCAGCTTCGATTCAGTAAAGATTAACGCTTTTTAACACCCGTTTGGGCTTAGGTTAAACATTGCGGCAAGAAATTTGTTAAGGTATTATCGATAAAAAAAATAAGATTATGAAATTATACAAATCAATCCCAATAATGCTCTTTACCCTGGCACTTGCTGCTGGCTGCGTAAGCAATAAAAAATATGCCGAACTTCAGGATACCTATGCTAAGCTAAGGGAAAGAAACCAGGAGTTAAGTAATAAATACCAGGATAGCCAACGCGAATTAAGCGGTACTACAAGTAGGGTAAAAAGTTTGGAGGAGCAAATCGCTTCAGAAAAAGCCAATGTAGTTGCCTTACAGGATGCCCTAAATAAATGTTTGAATTCAAGCAACCAAGGAAATGTTAACATCTCTAAACTGGTTGATGAGATTAACAGCTCTAACAAATACATTAAACAGCTTATCAATGCGAAAAACAAAAGCGATTCACTTAATATGGTGTTAACCAATAATTTAACCCGTTCTTTAAGCAGGGAAGAATTGGGCGATGTAGATGTACAGGTGCTTAAAGGCGTGGTATACATCTCATTGGCAGATAATATGCTTTATAAATCAGGTAGTTACGAAGTTTCTGATAAAGCTGGCGAAACATTAAGTAAAATTGCCAAAATTATTAAAGATTACGATACTTACGATGTGCTGATTGAAGGTAACACCGATAATGTGCCTATCGCACAGACCAATATCCGCAACAACTGGGATCTGAGTGCCCTTCGTGCTTCATCAGTAGTACAGGTGCTGCAAACCAAATATGCAGTAGATCCTAAGCGCTTAACAGCAGGTGGACGTGGTGAGTTTAACCCAGTTGCCGATAACAATACGCCAGGGGGTAAAGCGAAAAACAGACGTACGCAGATTATCATCACGCCTAAATTAGATCAGTTTATGGATCTGATCGGTAAAGCTCCAGAACAATCGCAGAAATAATTGCGCATAATAAATTAAGAAAAAAGCAGCCACTCGGCTGCTTTTTTTGCGTATAAATATTTTACTTCTTGTTTTGAAAATCATTATCTTGTGAGCTGATTTTTAAACGCTCAATTCTTTATGAAACCTTCTTTCTCTTTTGGGGTTCACTCAAAAGCTTTCTCACTGGTCTTTGTCCTCTTCTTTATCGTATTCAGCAGTTTTTCGCAAGAAAAGAAACCCAGTTACAATTTATTATGGAAAATTAGTGGCAAAGGCTTAGCCAAACCATCTTATCTTTTCGGATCAATGCATGTTAAAGATAAACGTGCCTTTAATTTTAGCGATTCGGTAATGAAAGCTATAGCAGCCAGCGATGGTTTTGTTTTGGAAGTACATCCCGATTCTTTGATTAGATCCATATTCGATAGTGCGGTTCAAAAAGACAATAAAAGAAAAATTACCAACCTGATAACCGCCGAACAAACGGCAGAGCTGATTAAAAGGTTTGAAGCCCAAAATGGTTATACCCCTGATTCTGCCCTGCTCGATAATCCTGTTCTGGTTGCCTCGCTAATGAAGCATAAGGAAGCTAAAAAAGACGATATGCAAACTTTTGTCGATGCTTACTTATACGGAATGGCCCGGACGATGAAAAAGAAGATCTATGGATTGGAAAAACCACAGGATCAGGTTAATCTATTGTATGGCAGCGACGAAAAGATTGCAAGTTTATTCGATGTTGATGAAGAAGCCGAAAATGAAAACCTCGAAAAAATGGTCAGCATGTATGCAAAAGGTAACCTCGAAGCAATTTCAGCGTATTTAAACAGCGAAAGCGAAGTGTACCTCAACATCAACGCCCGTAATAAAGTAATGGCAGATGGCATACTGAAAATGATCAGATCAAATACTGTTTTTGTTGCGGTAGGTGCTGCGCATTTGCCTGGCGAACAAGGTGTTATCAATCTTTTAAAAAAGCAGGGATATACTTTACAGCCCGTTAAAGCCGATTTTACTGGAGTGGCCAAAACTTTTAAAATCGATTACTCCAAAATGGATTGGGTAAAGCACAGAGATGTGGTTAATAATTTTGAAGCCGAATTTCCGGCACAGCCGTTTGTAAGCAAGCAGATCATAAGTACGGCGGTAACCTCATCCGATCTGGTAACCAATGTTTTGTATACCATTAATACAACCTATACCGGACCGCTTGTAAATATGACACCGATACAATATCTGGATACCGTTTTAACAGCTTATCAAAAAAAAGGGACCAGATTGATCAGCAAAAAGGCCGAAAACCGC
This sequence comes from Pedobacter sp. GSP4, assembly GCF_051857575.1. Lineage (NCBI taxonomy): Bacteria > Pseudomonadati > Bacteroidota > Sphingobacteriia > Sphingobacteriales > Sphingobacteriaceae > Pedobacter > Pedobacter sp. GSP4. The sequence continues at coordinate 282,759 of NZ_JBPZIR010000007.1, forward strand.
TTTGGCGGAACAGGCTTCGATATCGAAATGGAGGTGAACAATAAATTTACAAGATCCATCCTCATCCATAAAAACAGTACTTTTTACATTATTAACGTAGAAAATGAACAGAATAACCTCCACGAAGCTTTTGTAGAGAAATTCTTTTCTTCCTTTAAAATTACCGATCCCGTAACCGCAAAGAATGGCAGTTGGTTAGATTACAAGCACAGCGTTGGTGGCTTTAGTTTAAAAATTCCTATGCAGCCCGAAGAAGTAATAAAAGAAGTTCCAAATCCAGCTTACACTGCCTTCCCCTATATCATGAACATTTACACCATGCTGGATAAGGTTAATTTTGTAAGCTATCTGTTCAAATACAACGATTTTCCAGAGGGAATGTACCTGGCCGATAAAGCTACCGTGTTTGATGGTACCATTAGTCAGCTGCAAAAAAGCGGTAAAATAGTAGATGGCCCCTTAACTATCTATAAAAACGGACTGGAGGGCAGGGAAGTAGGCTTGCTTTTGCAGGGTACCTATATGAAAGTGCAGGTTTTTTTAAGGGGTAACCGTACTTACCTTCTGATGAAACAGAACCAGGTGAGTGCCGATAAACCCAAAGATGATGAGTTTTTTAGCTCTTTTAAACTGGAAAAATATGCAGAGGGCAAAAGCGCATCGCACCCTATAGAAGATATACAGGTTTTTACGCCTGGCAAGCCCAATGCCGTAGAGCCAAATAACGAAAAAGATTATACCTCAATAATAGCCGATAACAACACGTATTACTCGCTTAATAAAAACACAGGGGGACTGTACATGATCGAAACAGGCAATTTGAGTAAGTACTTCAAAGCTGCTGATATGGATTCCGTTTATCTGGCAATGATCAATAAGATAAAGAAAGAAAAAGATACCATACATAAAATTGAAAATGCAATGGTAGGTACGGCTAAGGCAAAAGTATTTACCTACACCGATAGCGCTGCAGGTATGCTTAGAAAAGCGAAGATGTGGATTAATGGTGGCCGTTTTTATTATCAGGGCCTCATGGCTACCAATGAAGAGCTGGAAGGTAAACAGGCTACCGAATTTTTCAACGCTGTAAGCACTATAGTTGCGCCAAAACCTTTCGATATCAAGGCTTCGAAGGCTAAACAGTTGTTCGATGACCTGAAAAGTAAAGATTCGCTGGTGTTTAAGCCTGCTTTTGGGGCATTATCTTACTACGAATTCGATAAAACAGAAGTTCCATTGATGATTTCGGCACTCAACTTAAAGTATGCAGATGATACCCTAAACAATGGCACGCGGGTAAAACTGATCAGGGAGCTGAGCGCACTACAGAAAGAAAAATGCATTCCGCTTTTAAAAGAACTATTTGCAGATACCAAAAACACAGATATTATCCGGTCAAGAGCACTTACCGAAGTGGTTAACTTAGACAGCAACCAATACGATTGGTATTTGAAAAATTTATCAGATGGCAAAGCACTCCAATTAGAGAGTTACTGGTCTATCTTCAGACCGTTAAAAGATTCGCTTGGTTATGTAGCTAAGCATTTCGATCAGGTGTTAGCCCTAAAGGATAAGGCACCTTACCGCAGTAACATATTAGGCCTTGTAGCCGATATGGTTGATAGTGAAGAACCAGCATACCTTGCGCAGGTTAAAAGCAATAAAGAAAAGATTTCGGCAGGCGCCATGGCCGATTTAGCTGCCTATTTGGCCGATAAGCAGAATAATTTTCCAACTTTGGTTTATTCTTATCTCGATATTTTGCCCATACTCGATCTGCCTAAATTGACCGATGCATTTACCCAAAAAATAATTGCAGATACCGTTCCTTATCTGGTTACCCAGGCAATGGTTGCCAGGATAAAAGCAAATCTGCCGCTCAATCAGAAACTGCTTAGCGCACAATTGGATAGTTTATCCAGTAGGTACGATATTTTGCTGGCTTACGATGCCAAACAGAGCCTGGATCTTGTTCCGGCCAAATACAAAAGCCAGGAAGAAATTGCCAAAGTACTGCTATATAACTATGCGGGCGAGGAGCAAGACTATCCAAACAGCATTACCCTATTGGATAAGGTAGTTAAAGATGGAAAAACCTATTATGTTTTTGAGTTTACAAGTGGAGAAGGGGAAGAAAAAAGCAGCTATGTTGGGGTTTGTGGGCCATTTGATGACAAAAGCAATAAAATTAACTTTAAAGAATACTATTGCAACAGCGATTTCGAACCAAAAGACGAAAACTGGCGAGAGAAGGCTAAAACATTGATAGCTCAAATAGAAGAAGAATAACTGATGAGAAAGGGCTGCCGAGAGGTTAGCCCTTTTTTTTGCTGTACAATAGCACAAGTAGTATAATTTATTAATTTTGCGCTCCCTATCTGGTAGATCATGAGAAAAAGAATAAGGAGGCACTTACGAACCGCTAAGTATATTGTTTATAAAGAAACGCTAATCGATTTTAAAGAGCATTTTTGGACTTTCGTGGGGGCATTTTTAGGTATTGCTATAATTGGTCTGCTTAACTCGAAATATTTTACCGCTAACGATAATCTCTTTCTCATTGGCTCCTTTGGGGCATCATCAGTACTCATTTACGGCATTATAAATAGCCCTCTGGCACAACCGCGTAATTTAATCGGTGGCCATTTTCTTTGCGCGCTGGTTGGGGTAACCATACACAAGCTCATTCCAAACGAACCATGGCTGTCTTCTTCACTTTCAGTCGCACTTTCTATTGTTGTGATGCAGATTACCAAAACTTTACACCCTCCGGGTGGGGCAACTGCGCTTATTGCCAATATAGGTTCTGCGAAAATTCAGGCATTGGGTTACCTGTATGTTTTTAGTCCTGTATTATCTGGAGCCTGTATTTTATTGCTGGTTGCAATTTTTGTCAACAACAGAACTTCGCACAGAAGCTATCCAATAAATAAAAATTGGTATAGGGTGTGGCACAGATACCGCCGTTAAAACTTTGTTGAATTATGGCGGTAAGTTAATTTTGAAAAATTATTTAATCCCTGAAAATTAGTCGATACAGACAGTTTTTTGCTTCTGTTTGTTTAAATACGCAACGATTTGAGTCAAGGTTATGCATCTTGTAGCCCTAACAGCCGATTTTAATGCTTCTGAGCTTACGCCTAATCGCTTGGCCCAGTAGTTTCTATCAGTTTCTTCAGATAATAAGATGATTTCTTCTTTAATGCTCGGGGTTTGGTTGAGATTTTCCATAATTGGGATGATTAATTCAGTAATAACACGCACAAGCTCGATTTGCGTTGTAAAAATAATTCTTTTTATTCATAATAACAAGCTGTAAGACAGTTATTTGATTTTTTTTATTGAAGCTTTTTTTGAACTGAAAAAAAATATTTTGATAATTGTCAAACCTGTCAAAATGATCACATTGAGTTTTTGATAACGTTAATTCGATTTAGTAATGCTTACAATAAATTAATAGAGCTTCTCGTTGTGCAAAAAATAGTGATTATGTATTTTTTATGATACAATATTTACCTATAATTGCCCATTATTTATAAAAAATATTTCTTTATGGGCGACAAGAGGAGGGGGGAAGTAATTCATATTGACTATGAATCGGGCTTAGGGACCATCATTGATGAAAACTGCCAGGATATTCATTTTCAGTTAGATGATGTTTCTAACCAAATAAAAATAAAATCGAAAGTAATTTTTGAAATCGAATTGGGCCAACAGGGCTTAGCAGCTGTTAAAGTAGCACTCGAAAATATCGAAGTTAATGTTTAGCCGGACGTTGGCCAGGAATGAAAACGCTAATTATCTATCGGCAAACTGAAGTAAAAAGTAGAGCCTTCACCAACCTTGCTCTCTACCCATATTTGTCCATAATGACGCGCTATTACTTCTGCACAGATGTATAAGCCAACGCCGAAGCCTGCAATTGTTTTGGTGCTTGGGCTATCTACGCGGAAAAAGCGTTCAAAAAGTTTAGGAATGTCGCTCTCTTTAATCCCAATACCTTCATCCTCTACCGCAACAATTACCCTGCCTTTTTTTCTTTCACACTTAATCGCAATCAAAGAGTCTTTTTTCGAGTATTTGGCGGCATTGCCGATCAGGTTGTTCATTACATTGGCAATTTTCTCCATATCGGCATTAACGATAATCTCTTCTTCCCCAATTACCTGTATAAAGTGGCTAGGTAAAACCTGCTGACTTTCTTCCGCGATTGTTTTGAGTAGGTTTACCAGATCGAAATCGGTTTTGTTCAGTAAAATCTTACCCGATTCGAGCAGGGATACATTCAGGAAACCATCTATCATCAACGACATTCTCCTCAACTGAAGATTTACCTTACCCAACGTTTCAATCGTGAAATGGTCGCTACTTCCTTTCGATTTGTATTGCAACAGTTGTATGTAGGCACTTAATGAGGTTAAAGGCGTTTTAAGCTCATGGCTAACCATCCCGATAAAATCGTTCTTCCTGATCTCGTCATGCTTATGTTCGGTAATGTCCAAAACAGCTCCGGCAATGTATACCGCTTTCCCTTCCTTGTTATAATAAGCCTTGCCGGCAGTTCTTAACCATTTTGTTTTGCTTGGAACACCGCTCACATTAATCTGATATTCGATATTAAATGCTGTTTTATTGTGTAATGCTTTGCGTATACTGCTTGTGAGGTAATCGAGATCGTCTTTTAAAATAAGGCCTTTGGCTTCTTCAAGTCCTAACCTGTAATTGTCTAATTCGTATATCTGTTGCGCACGTTCAGAAAGAAGTACCTTTTTTGTACCCAAATCTACATTCCAAGAACCCATTTCTGAGGCATCCATGGCCAGCTTCAGGATATCTTTTGCCTTTAAGAGCTCATTTTTGAAGTTCACTTCCTCCGTTATATCCTTAATAATGGCTAAAATACGGGTTACTTCATTTTTGTCGTTTTTTAGTGGCTGGTACATGGCCACAAAATAGCCCTTTGCTACAGGGGTAGAAATTTTTAATTCGTTGAGCGTTAAAGGCTGCCCGGTTTTAAATATTTCTTTTACCCGTTTAATAATTGCTTTTTGATGTTCCAGTTCAGGTCTGGCTACTTCTTGCGCAATGCCGATTACTTCTTTTCTGGTTTTGCCCCAGAGTTTTAAAATATTATCGTTTGCATATTCTGTTATCAAATCTGTGCCCCTTAGTACGCACATGCCCAAGGGAGCCTGTTCAAAAAATCCCCTAAACCGCGATTCGCTTTCAGAAAGTTCCAATAAAATGTGCTCCAGGTTATCTTCATTCATCGGGATTTCGCGCAACGAACAAATGATATATTCTATGGGCTGATCGTTCTGCACCACAGGAGAAAATTCGAGTTCCCATTTTACATTGGGCGAATTGGAATATATAGGATGGATAACCAGGCTGGTGGTATTCCGGCCCGAACTAATTTCCTGTATCGTTTCAATCAATAAATCCCTTTCCTTATCAGATAATAAACTAGGGATAATGTCTACATCATAAAATTTTAATTTCCCTCCAATTCGTTCTATCAAAGCCTGATAAGCATCATTATGTTCTACAACCACAAGGGCTGGCTTTATTTTAAAGATGATTATGGGATTTTTAGCATGTTTTAATAAAGCTTTTAGGAATGAAGAGGCTAAATCTATCATAAATCTGGGTTGACACTTATTCAAATATAATCTATCATACGTTAATCACCAATCATTTTATATTTATATCATAACATTTATCATACAATGTAGTCTTAATTGTATTAATGTTTTATTTTTATAATTGATAAGAGGTTAATAAACAGCAGGTAAGCAAAATTGTAGCTATAAGCAGATATTTTAGCAAACATTTTGTCTTTGCAGGCGTTTAGGAAGAAGGTAGATTATATTTTCGTTGCCCCCTGGGGCTTTTTTTGCTATTACATTTTATTTAAGACTATGAACCGCGAAAACATGTATATCTCAAAGAAATGGCTGTCGTTTAACGGATTTTCTCCATTGATCAGCATATTTAAACTATTTCATCATTTAACACCCGAAATAGAATTCATTATCAACGAACACACCTTTCCGGTAACGTTTAAAAAAAACAAATTCATTATATCTCCGCTTGATACCCATAAGTGTGTATACCTTATTTTAAATGGTATGGCAAGGGGATATATGAAAATTGATAATAAAGAAATTACAACTTGGATTGCCAAAGAAAACGAACTGGTGGGTAATATGTACCATGGGGTAGAAAGTACAGGGCAGCAGGATGAATACATTCAGGCGTTAGAAGATACGGTGGCCATTGCTGTTCCGCATACGATGTATAAACTCTTGTATGTTAATCATTACAGCATCAATTACATCGGCCGGAAAATTACACAGTTACATTATTTACAGGCTTGTGAGCGTGCACTGATCTCCCGGTTGCAATCAGCAGAAAAAAGATATATCCGTTTTACAAAATCTTATCCCGAACTGGTTAACCGCGTACCATTAAAATACATCGCTTCATTTCTGTGTATGCGTATGGAAACCTTAAGCCGTATCCGGTCCAAGTTATTGGTTTTGCCAACTTAAAATAAGCAACAGGCCAAGTTTTCAACGCGGTTTTTTTGTAAAAAATAAAGCGCTTTGTATTATTTTAATGTAAAAAAAATGTAAAGTAAAATCGGTAAAATAAGTTGCTAAAAATCTAAATGTATTGGTATACTCGCAATTTATGACTGATTTGTGAGACAATATTTTTGATTATGTTTAGCTATAAACGTCATTTTTACGCTAAAAACCATTTTTTAGTTAAATTTTATAAAAATTATTAACCTATTAATCAGTGTGTTATGTTTTATTTTTTGCGAAAAATCAACGTTTACGCATTTTAACATTTCACACTTATATTATTTTAAAAATTTATATATATTTGTTCTTACCCTTTCGAGGGTATGTTTTTCATAGGTAGATGTAGGGTCAGAACAAAGTTCTGGCCCTTTTTTGTTTTAATCCGTACAGAAAACCTACTTTTGTTTTATGGTTAAAAAGAAAGTTGTTGTTGCGGTTACAGGTGCCAGCGGTTCGGTTTATGCAAAAGTGCTGTTTGATGAGCTGGTGAAACTGAAAGATCAGATTGAGCAGGTTGGTGTGGTAATGAGCGATAATGCCAAAGAGGTTTGGGAATTTGAACTGGGTAACCAGAACTTCAAGCACTTTAAGGATTTTCAGTTTTATAGCAAAAACGATTTCAATGCACCATTTGCTTCTGGTTCTGCTAAGTACGACACCATGATTATTGTGCCCTGCTCTATGGGTACGCTGGGGCGCATTGCGCACGGAATCTCTAACGACCTAATCTCGCGAGCAGCAGATGTGGTTTTAAAAGAACGCAGAAAGTTAATTGCTGTAGTAAGAGATACGCCTTTTAGTTTAATCCACATCAACAATATGAAAATAGTTACCGAAGCAGGCGGGATAATCTGCCCGGCCAACCCATCGTTTTACAGTTTACCAACAACTATAGAGGAAGTTGCCGGAACAGTGGTTAGCAGGGTTTTAGATTTGGCTGGCTTTGAGCAAAAAAGCTATCGCTGGCAGGAGAAATAGGGCTGTAAGCTACAGCTGTTTACCAATTTTAGCATTATTTTAAAAAAAATGAATCCATTTTTCCGCAGGTTATTAATACTGGTACTTTTATCTTCAGCCATGGCCGAAGCAAGGGCGCAGCACGATTTTATCATTACCCTAGAAAACGATACGATTAACGGAAGCGTAAAAGCTGGATTATTATCTGAATACGTGATCAGATCAAACGATGGAAAAAGCATTAGCTTTTCGCCCAAAACCGTTAAGGGATATTATGTATCCGAAAAGAAACAAAAGTTTATATCAGGCAGCGTTCCTGGCCGTGATCAAAAGTATTTCTTACAAGTATTGGCAGAAGGCAAAATCAATCTTTACGAACAAAAGGTAAAAACGCCCGAAGGGGTTTGGATTATAACCTGGTTTGCGGTGAAGGGAAACGGCGAATGGACCGATGTAATTACAGATAGGTTATTTGCTAAAATTAAAGCGAGAAAAACTGTTTTTTCAGATCTGATTGCCGATAACCCAGGTTTAAACCAATCTTTTCAAGAGGAGAAAAAATACGATTTTGATATTGTCAGGAAATACGTAACCAACTATAATAATCAATAGCCATAGGACGCTATAGTCTGTAGTTTGTCAGTTCTCCAAACTCAAATCCAAGAACTCCGAACAAATTTCTTATCTTTGCAGGCTCAATGAAAAAGGTCGCATTTTATACATTAGGTTGTAAACTCAATTTCTCCGAAACATCAACTATTGGTCGTTTATTTACCGATGCAGGTTATGCCGTAGTAGAATTTCAGGATCAGGCCGATGTTTATGTGATCAACACCTGCTCCGTTACCGAGCATGCCGATAAAAAATGCCGTAAGGTAGTTAAAGAAGCATTAAAATATTCTCCGAATGCATTTGTAACCATTGTTGGCTGCTATGCACAGTTAAAACCACAGGAAATTGCCGAAATTGAAGGTGTTGATATGGTTTTGGGTGCTGCCGAAAAATTCAGGATTGTAGAGTATATTACCGATTTAACCAAAAATCCTAAAACGGTAGTTCACCAACAGAACATAGAAAAAGTAAACCACAACTTTATTGCTTCTTATTCAATTGGCGATAGGACCCGTACTTTTTTAAAGGTTCAGGATGGTTGCGATTACCCATGTACTTACTGCACTATTCCGTTGGCACGTGGCGCTAGCCGTAGCGATACCATTGAAAATGTAGTGAACCGTGCAAAAATAATTGCAGAAGGCGGTGTAAAAGAAATTGTATTAACCGGGGTAAACCTGGGCGATTTCGGGATTAGAAACGGCGAACGCGAAGATAAATTTTTCGATCTGGTTAAAGCCTTAGATGAAGTGGAAGGTATCGAAAGAATCCGCATTTCATCAATCGAACCCAATCTGTTAAGCAATGAAATTATTGAATTTGTGGCCACTTCGAAAAGGTTTGTGCCCCATTTTCATATCCCGTTACAATCTGGTTCTGATAAAATCCTCGGTTTAATGCGCCGCCGTTACCGCACAGATCTGTATGTAGAACGCGTTGCCAAAATTAAAGCCGTAATGCCGCATTGCTGTATAGGTGTTGATGTAATTGTAGGTTTTCCAGGCGAAACCAAAGAAGATTTTCTAGATACTTACCAGTTCTTAAACCAGCTTGATATTTCTTACCTGCACGTATTTACCTATTCGGAACGCGAATTAACGGTAGCTGCAGAAATGAAAGGTGTGGTAGCCGGAAGCGAGCGCAACGAGCGCAGCAAAATGTTGCATATTTTATCTGATAAAAAACGCAGGGCCTTTTACGAATCGCAGATTGGCAGCAATGCTGAAGTATTGTTCGAAGCCGATCAAAAAGCTGGTTATATGCACGGTTTTACCAAAAACTATGTAAAGGTACGCGCTAAATACGATCCTGTTATGGTAAATGAGTTAAAAGCAGTTAAGCTTTTAGAAATTACTGCCGATGGAGAAGTAGAAGTAGCTGAGCTGGAAACAGCTTATGCACATCATTAATCTAATTATTAGCCCTGAGTTAGAAGTCGTAATTCTTTAATGTGCTGTTTGTCACTCTGAACGCAGTGAAGAATTTTTTTAGCATCCGGCAGTGTAAATATCCATTTCTGTCATTCTGAAAGCAGTGAAGAATCTTTAAAACCACAAACAAAACTGATTCTGAAACAAATTTGATTGCTATTGGATCAGGATGAGGCCTCGAATTAAAAAATGGCTTAACCTTTCAGCTTTGGTCTTTTTACTTTAGTCTTTAACCTTTCAGCTTTGGTCTTTCAGCTTGGTTTTTCAGCTTTAGTCTTTTTGCTTTAGTCTTCCTTCTTTAACCTTTCAGCTTTGGTCTTTCTTTCCTATCTTCGCAACAAATTATTTGTATGTTTCCTACCGTTTCACATTTTTTAGAATACCTACTCGGCATTAATTTACCGCTTCCATTTAATACCTTCGGTGTTTTTGTAGCGCTGGCATTTGTTGCCGGTTATTGGGCCTTTACCAAAGAGCTTAAACGCAAAGAAGCGCTGGGTATACTTCATCCAATAAAAAAAACAATCGTAATCGGTAAGCCCGCAACCACTTCCGAACTGATTATGAACGGCCTTTTTGGGTTCGTTATCGGATACAAATTAATCTATGCACTACTAAATTATAAACTGTTTGTAAACGATGCACAGGCAGTTTTAATGTCGACTAAAGGAAATATACTTGGTGGTTTGTTTTTAGCCGCCTTATTTGCCTATTGGGACTACACAGAAAAGAACAAACATAAGTTAGATAAGCCCAAAGAAACGTTGGTTACCGTTCATCCATACCAGATTATGAGTAATTTGATTGTTTGGGCAGCTGTTTGGGGCTTTTTGGGCGCTAAATTTTTTGATAACCTGGAGTATTGGGACGATTTTGTTCAACACCCTATAGAGCGTTTGCTGTCTTTTAGCGGTTTAACTTTTTATGGTGGTTTAATTTGTGGCGGTGCAGCCGTATTGATTATTGCCAAAAGAAACGGCATCAAACCCTTGCATATGCTTGATGTTGGCGGCCCTGGTATGATGCTGGCCTATGCAGTTGGTAGGATTGGCTGCCACATGGCGGGCGATGGCGACTGGGGAATTGTTAATCCAAACCCAAAACCTTTTTCTTGGTTGCCAGATTGGTTATGGTCTTACAAATATCCGAATAACGTTGTTGGAGAAGGTATTCCAATTCCAGGATGTGGCCCAGGTAAATTTTGCAATGAACTTGCCCAGGGCGTATACCCAACACCCATTTACGAAGTGATTATCTGCTTAATATTGTTTGCTTTTCTATGGAGCATCAGAGATAAAATAAAAGCCCCAGGCTTAATGTTCGGTATTTACATGATTTTGAATGGCCTTGAACGTTTCTGTATTGAGCTTATCCGCGTAAATTCCAAATACCATGTTTTTGGCTTATCATTTACACAGGCCGAAATGATTTCAACTTTCTTGGTTGTTGGCGGAATTGCACTAAGTGCTTATGCCTTAAGGAATAAAAATACACTGGCTTAATATAACCATCCAAAAAATTAATTTATATCCAACAACCTTTGATGGGTTTTGTTAAACAGCTATGAATTACGAATTATTATGCAATAAAGTGATCTCAATTGTAAGGCTTACCGGAAATTTTATCCGTAAGGAGGCCATGCAGTTTGACGCGAACAAAATTGAGTACAAAGGTTTAAATGATATGGTTTCTTATGTTGATAAAACAGCTGAGCAGAAACTTGTTCAAAACCTCGAAAAATTAATTCCTGATGCAGGTTTCATTACCGAAGAAAAAACCATCAGCAGGGTAGGCAAAACCTATACCTGGATAATCGACCCATTGGATGGAACTACGAATTTTATTCATGGTATACCGGCCTATGGCATTAGTGTGGCGCTTTACGAAGATGGCCTGCCGGTTATTGGCGTGGTTTACGAACTGAACAGGGCAGAAATGTTCTATTCTTACAAAGGCGGTAGTGCCTTTATGAACAAGAAAGAAATCAAAGTTTCAGTTAATCCCGATCTGCAATCGAGTTTGTTGGCTACTGGATTTCCATATTATCAGTTTGATAAACAGCCGCAGTATTTGAAACTACTGTCCGAAATGATGCAGAAAAGCCATGGCGTGCGTAGAATTGGTGCAGCAGCCATTGATCTGGTATATACCGCGTGTGGGCGATTTGATGCTTTTTTTGAATTTAACCTACAGCAATGGGATTTTGCAGCTGGGTGTTTCATTGTTCAGCAGGCAGGAGGAGAGGTTTACGATTTCTCAGGTGGCAATGAATACTTCACCAAAAGAGAAATACTGGCTACCAATGGAAAGCTTACCGCTGAAATTTTAGCCGCTATTAAGCAGTATTTTTAATCAACAGAAAGCTTTATTTTTCCTACTTTATATAGGCCGTCATTTCGACCGTAGTGGAGAAATCTATTCTAAATAGATCTCTCCATTCCGCATTGCTCTAGTCGAGATGATTGTTATGATAAAAACAAATTTTAAGCAGCTATATTATAATTGTTTTTATAGCTCTCCTGGTTTTTTATAACTGCTGCAACTCTGAGCGCTATTTTGTTTCTGACCGCGTTAATTATGC
>NZ_JBPZIR010000008.1:0-277686 GCF_051857575.1 Pedobacter sp. GSP4
TGAGATTCCGTAAACTTGATTCTTTTCATATTACCAATTAAAATTAATAGTTTTTTCTAATAGCCTCGCTGCGCTCGGTCTAGAATTATACTTTTAACTGGTCTGAATTTTGGGAAGTGCACAGGTATACCGTATCGTTCAGCTTGATCGATAGTATAATCAATCAAAAACGATTTAATCAGGTTAGCTGATATATCACTAATTCTATCCTGTGCGACATTATCAACAAACAGCTGAATTTCTTCAAAATGGGTAAACCCCGCGGAAGAAATTTGTGGAATATCCTTATACAGAGATAATACTTCTCTTGCTGTTTTTTCACCAATCCGTTTTCCATTTCTAGTCTTAGAATTACCCAGTCCAATTTCATTACACTCGGACGAATGGATTAGTATTTTCAGTGCCTGTTCATTCCCTTTTAAGAATTGATTGCCTAAATAATTGAAAGAATTTACCAAATTCAAGTGTAAACTGCTATCCTGCTGAGAAGGGGATTTCCACATCAAAAATGGATCTATATATAACGGTAAATCTTCATTCAAGAAGGGAATTGCAAAATCTACTTCCTGTTGCGTAAAAGATTTCCCATAAAAATCATTGATCCTCGGGCGTATTATTAAATCTGTCATAAAATTCTCTAAGTTCTGCGCTTTCAAAAATGGATTAAACATTTCTTTCGCACCCAGTATTAAAACTGGTTTCCAAATATTGCAAAAAGTTGGTTTAATCTTGCTGTGAAGAAATTAACAATTGATCGCCTTTTGAATACAGCAAACCGTAAAAATCCTTAAGACATCGGAAAAAATGTCATCAAACGGCCGTCCGCATCAATCTTTAGCGTATAGTAATTGCCATCAAAGTAGTACCCCTGATCACCGTATTTATTATAATTTCTACCGCTGGATAATGCCGCTTCGATTTCATCTTCCAGACTTTTTAAGACCAAACAAAGTAACCTTCTGATATCTTTAAAAGAATATTGGAAATGGGTGCCCTTGTAGGTGGACATATTTATGAAATGATCAACGTAATGGCGGCCATAAATATGCACAAACCGTTCTTCATCCCAGTATACCGGATGCTGGGTCTCATTTTCAGACAGGGTTTCGTCGGTAAATTTTAAAAATGCTGCGCGGGTTTGCCTGTATGCATCCGGAAAATCCAGTTTAAATTGCTCAAATCTTTTGTTACTAATACTCAAATCACCTTTCAACAGCCCCTCCCGCCTATCGGCTCTACTTTTTAAAAGTTTATTCAGTAGGTTTTTCTGATTCTGGTCAAGCAGCTGTTTCTCATATCCGTAACCATAAAATTGAATCAATACATCTTCTTTAAATTGGCTGCCCGTATCATCATAAAGAAACTCCAGTTTAATGGCTTCCGGGATATCCTTGCCCATGATCAATTCATTGGTAAAATAGCGCGTCAGCTCGTGGCTTAATACCTTAGTATTTTTTTTAAACTTCCAAGATGTCTGCTGATTTTCCATTACCGGGAGTTCGAAGCCCTCGAAGTCAAAGGGAATAGTAATGGTATTGGGTATTTCTCTTTTACCCGGCTTTCGATACACAACTTCATTGGGATCCTCGGTAAAGGTCGAAATAGAACATACCTCGCTGGCTAAAAAACCTTCAGTCTTTAACTGCCAGTTCAATTCTTGATCCTTAACTTTTGAATTGAAGAGTATGATGCCATCGTTTCTTTCATAGTTTTCTACCAATATCGACCCGGTTAAATCCTTTCTCTGCTTCCGCCCGTAAACAATCATCCCGTTTACCGATTCCCCGTACTTAGCAAAAGCATCACTATTGCGATAAAATTCTACAGAAACAAACTTATCATACTGCCCGGCATGGACAAATAAATCTTCAACTGAAAAATTAAGTTTTTCCTTCTGTCTTTTCTCAATTTCGGCAAGTACAGTTCCCTCCCATATAGATGAATTTAATAAATACTCCGCCAACTGCTTGAATTTTCCGGATTCCACATCGGTTTCTTGCTCCATTTGAGCAGAAAAATCTTCTACATTCTCTTGTGCAATCGCATGTAACAATTGAAGTCCTTTGGTATCCAAGGCTGAAAGATCCATATCTAATAAGTTTTATATAAAGTTAGGGTTTAAATAGAAGATGGCCAATCCAATAACACCCTAATGAAGACATAGCCGTTTATTAATCCAGCTTATTTTTTAGTTTTGAAACATGAATTATACTCTCCATAACATATCTCATTCCGATTTCTTTGAAACACTAGCTCAAATGACTGGTTCTGCGATGCAATTGAACGATCAGGAAGATTTAGCCACCGAAGATTTTAAAAAACAAGCTGATGAATTGATTCTGGTCACCCAAGACCACATCAGAAACCATATTTTACCCGATGCATTAGACATTCTCGATCTATTGAGTACGCATTATACCCATGAGTATGACTTTGATTATGCCTTTTATAATTTTGAAAGGGAACCTGAGATCCGTAAAGAGATACAGCGATTTGGAAAATTTCATCAAAGCCTGAAAGAGTTAATTGGATATCTCCAGGTAATTGATACCCTCATCGACAAAAACAATCATCCCAAAATTGAAAGCGTATCGGAAAAAAATAATTTTGTATTATCTAAATTGCATACCCTGTTTAGCGGCGGGTATTATTCCATTCTGCTGATCTTAAAACTCAACAACATCGAATTTCGGTCAGGGGAACCCAGGGAAATTGCAGAGGACCTACGCCGCCGGGGATACCTGGCCCTTGAAAGCCAGTATGGTGAATCTAGCTTAGCTAAGATATCGATTAAAGGGGCCAGTTATGTAGAAAGAAAGGCCAAACAAAACAAAAACAGGAAATCCGGTGCTGATCTTGATAAAAAACTGGATAGCGTGATTGAACATTTGAATAAGATTGGCTTTGGACAGGAAATCATTTTTGATGAAATCGGAGAACTAAAAGAATTACAATACACCCTATCCAAAAAAACCTGGTCACAATTGCTTAAAGGTAAACTCCTTGACCTAGCTTTGGATAAAATCATCAGTGCCGAAACGGCAACCTTCATCTACGAGTACCTGACCAGCGGAAATTTAAAACTGCTGAAATTCCCTTAAGGAATTATCTCCAAAGACTTACAGGGCACATATTACTCACTTAAGGCCGCGCACAAAAATAGGCCTATCCCATTGCAATAGCCCTAAAAGCAGAGAATAAGCCGATTACGGGTTATTTTTCATGAAATTTATCTTTTTGATCCAAATAATCCCATTTCCTATTTCGTGCCTCGAATGCCCCTTGTTCATAAACATTTACCGCCTGTATGACCTGACGAAGTGTTAAATCGGTCTCCCCTTTCCCATTTTTCAAAAAAACGGTAGTTTCTGGTAGGCCAATATCAGTTTTTAAAAGCTGAAATTTCAGGTAACCAGCTTGTGGATTTGGAAAAAGAAGCTGTAAAAGAACCCCGGCATAGGGCAAGGGAGCTATTGTTGAAGGGTACGTTGGGTGATGTGGAGTATATGGATATCAAAAAAGAGGCTGAAAATAACTTGGAGATTGGAAGCTAAGCTCAATGATGTCAGTGTAAAACTACGGGTGAAGTGGATTATGAAGGTACAATTTACAAAGTGTTTGAAAACCTGAAAAACATTGATTTGATGTATTTAAACGCTGATATTTCGGGTAAACTGCATATAATTAGTTCAATACTTTCTGAAAAGTGGACTTTTTATAAGAAGGTAAACATCGAACTATAAAAATGAACGAAGTATTTTTAGCTATTTACCAGATTAACAGACTGTTATAAAACAAAAAAAAGCAGATCAAGTGTTAAAAGAAACACTCGATCTGCTTGCGTACCCAGAAGCAGATTCGAACTGCCACGCCGTTGCCAGCGCCACCCCCTCAAGATGGTGCGTCTACCAATTTCGCCACCTGGGTTCATGTTATTAAATTATTTAATTCTTCAGATGGACGTCTACCACCCCGATAGCTATCGGGACCGCCACCTGGGTTTGTGCTGCAAATATAATTTAATTTTGGATTTTCGAAACAATGATTTACAATTCTATTTTTAGCCCATCATAAGCCAACCTAATAGATTTAGGCAGTTTTTTTTCCACATCTTCATGTTTGCCCAAATTATGGCTAATGTGGGTAAGATAAGTAGTTTCTGCTCCTACCTGCTCTGCAAAGGCAATGGCTTCGGGCAGGGTGAAGTGTGAAATGTGTGCTTCATTTTGCAAAGCATTGATCACGAGGATTTTTGTTCCCTTTATTTTGGCAAAGCTTTCTTCCGAAATGGTTTTCGCATCCGTAATGTAGGTAAAATCGCCTATGCGGTAACCGGTAATGGGCAATAAATGGTGCATCACTTCAAAAGGAATAATTGTACTTTCGCCTATTTTAAAATCTTCTCCATTTGTTACCGTATGCAGTTTAATCTGCGGAAGACCATGGTATTTCGTTTCAGCAAAAATGTAGTAAAACTCCCTTTTTAAAGAAGTTTGCACCCTCTCTGTCGCATATACATCAATCACCTTATGCAATAAATAATTAAAGGGCCTAATATCGTCTAAACCGGCAATGTGGTCTTTGTGCTCATGGGTAAACAATACCGCATCTAAATCTTTTACTTTTTCCCTTAAAAGCTGATACCTAAAATCCGGACCGCTATCTACCACAATGGTTTTATCATCAGTTTCAATTAAAATAGAGGTTCTTAAACGATTATCACGCTTATCAGTTGATTGACAAACTTCGCAGTTACAAGCGATTACGGGAACCCCTTGTGATGTACCAGTGCCTAAAAATGTGATCTTCAATTTTTAATTGTAAAAGTGAATGGACGCTTTTCGCGGCAATTTAAAGCTTTTTATTTAAAAAACAGTTGAGCTGCCGTACCAGTTAGAGATTTTGGTCATTTACCAATTAAAACAACTCTGTTTGCTGTAGCGATTGATAAAACTGCCGCTGCTTTTCGTCCAATAGGTTTTCTTCCACACTGGTTTGTTTAACGAGGCTAACCAGTGCAGCAATTTTTCCTTCGAGGTTGGAAAATTTATTCACCACAATTACCTTATTGTGTTCTAACAGGCAAGAACCCGTTTTGAAGTTTCCCTTTTCATAACGAACCTTATAACCTATGGCAAAAAGCAAGGCTTCCAGTTTCTCTAAAGTATGGTTTGTTAACGGCAATGACATGTTGAAGCAAACTTAAATAAATCTCGTCAGCATTCATAAATACGTTGGCAAAATTGTTAGGTTAACCGTAAAGTCTATGTATTAAGGTTCCCGCCTGCGCAGGAATGACGATTTTGTGAATGTTTTTTTTCAGCTCTTTCTTCCGTGTTTTCTGTGTTTCCGTGGCAAATAGAATGGCACAACTATTAAGATTCTGAATTAAATCCGATAACTATAGGAATAGAATGACGATCTGAGAAAGTGTGTTTTATAAGCTCTTTTTTCCATGTTTTTCTGTGTTTCCGTGGCAAATAGAATTGCACAACTATTACGATTCTGAATTAAATCCGATAACTATAGGAATAGAATGACGATCTGAGAAAGTGTGTTTTATAAGCTCTTTCTTCCGTGTTTTTCTGTGTTTCCGTGGCAAATAGAATGGCACAACTATTAAGATTCTGAATTAAATCCGATGACTATAGGAATAGAATGACAATCTGGGAAAGTGTTTTTTATCAGCTCTTTCTTCCGTGTTTTTCTGTGTTTCCGTGGCAAATAGAATGGCACAACTATTAAGATTCTGAATTAAATCCGATAACTATAGTAATAGAATGACGATCTGGGAAAGTGTTTTTTATCAGCTTTTGTCTTCCGTTTTTTCTTTGTTTCCGTGGCAAATAGAATCGAATAACTTCTTGGCAAATAAAAAACAAAAAGGTCCAGCTGTTTCCAACTGAACCTTTCCTATTTCATACCGCTTTTGCGGAAATCTCGATTATCTTAAATCTACCACTTCAACACCAGGATATTTTTTGGCATCGAAAGCAAATGTAGTTTCTGGTACATTTACATTTGGTGAAAAAGTTTTCACATTGTAAGTGTATTTGTTTCCGTTTTTATCAAAAAGTACCACATTGGCAATCTGTTTGGCAGCTTTATCAATGCTTAAACGCACTTTGAAAATAGATTTTTTACTATCAACAGGCGTTAAATCAATCATCTGATAGGTTTTTGCTCCTGCTTTTTCTTCGCCGGTATACACATATTTGAACCCTTTTTCGTAAACAGTAAAAATTTTAGCCGGATTAATGGCATCGCCACTGTTATCTACATTGCTTACCTGAACTTCTTTATCTTTTTTCAAATAAGTCCACTGGCTTTTACCGTCGCTAAAAAGTTCTTGATTGGTCATCGCAACTTTATACTTGTTAGAGTTGGCTTTAACATACAAAGTACCTTGCTGGGTTTCTTTAACCTTAGCCTTTGGATTATCCAAAGTAAAAGTAAAATCAGTTTTTACAATATTATACGATTTGTATTTTTTACTCACCTCAGCTAAAATTTCTTTAGCCTTTGCATCAGTTTGAGCATAAGTTGATGTTGTAAAAGCAACCACAACCATTAATGCTGAAATTAATTTCTTCATCTTTTCTATTTTAATTTTCTTTTTGAAACATTAGAGTAGATTTTTCCTTATTGGTTTAATCTAATCTTTGTCATTCATACTATTCAAGAACTGTTCCAAAGAATACTCGTCAGGATATAAAACTTCGCGGGCCTTGCTTCCTTCAAATGGACCAACAATACCTGCAGCTTCTAATTGATCGATAATTCTGCCCGCGCGGTTGTAACCCAGCTTTAATTTTCGCTGAATAAGTGATGTAGAGCCCTGCTGGTGCATTACAATCAGCCTTGCAGCCTCCTCAAAGAACTTATCGCGCTCGTTTGGATCAAAATCTGCTTTACTTCCCTCGCCAGCTTCATCAATATATTCTGGCAATTGGTAGGCATCCGAATAGCCCCGCTGGTTACCGATAAACTCCGAAATACGATCTACCTCTGGTGTATCAACGAATGCACACTGTAGCCTGATTAAGTCGCTACCTGTAGATAAAAGCATATCTCCGCGGCCAATTAACTGATCGGCGCCGCCGCTATCCAGAATGGTACGCGAATCGATTTTAGATAATACCCTAAAAGCTAACCTGGCCGGGAAGTTGGCTTTAATAGTACCGGTAATAATATTAACCGAAGGACGCTGCGTAGCCAGCACCAAGTGGATACCGATAGCCCTTGCCAATTGTGCCAAACGTGCAATCGGCGCCTCAACCTCTTTACCTGCCGTCATCATCAGATCGGCAAACTCATCCACCACCAAAACAATAAAAGGTAAAAACCGATGACCGTTGTTCGGGTTAAGTTTACGTTTGATAAATTTATCGTTATACTCTTTTAAATTCCTTACCTGAGCATCTTTCAGCAAATCGTAACGCTGATCCATTTCGATGCAAAGGGAATTTAAGGTATTTACAACCTTTTTGGTATCGGTAATAATTGCATCAGCTTCGCCAGGTAACTTGGCCAAAAAGTGTCTTTCAATCCTATTGAATAAGGTTAACTCTACCTTTTTAGGATCGACCAATACAAATTTAAGCTGTGCAGGGTGTTTTTTAAATAACAGAGAAACCAAAATAGAATTGATACCAACCGATTTACCCTGCCCAGTGGCACCTGCCACCAACAAATGCGGCATTTTGGCCAAATCGGCAATAAATACTTCGTTGCTAATGGTTTTACCCAGGGCAATGGGCAGATCCATTGTGTTTTGAACCCATTTTTCGGTGTTCAGGATACTGCGCATAGGCACCATTTCTGGATGCTGGTTAGGCACCTCTATACCAATGGTACCCTTACCTGGCATTGGCGCAATGATACGGATACCCAAGGCAGCCAACGAAAGTGCAATATCATCTTCCAGGTTTTTAATTTTTGAAATCCTTACACCGGGCGCCGGGATAATTTCGTAAAGGGTTACCGTTGGGCCGATTGTAGCCTTAATCTTATCAATTTCAATATTATAATGATTAAGCGTTTCTACAATTTTATTTTTATTGGCCTCCAGCTCTTCGGCATTTACCGAAATTTTATTGGTCCCATAATTCTCCAACAGATCAACGGTTGGATATTTATACCCTGATAAATCCAGTTTCTCATCATAATTACCGAACTGCTCTACCAGATCGTCAGACTTTTTCTCTTCTTCACTTTTTTCAATAGTGAATGAAGGCTCATTTTCTGCTTCCACCATAGGCTCTACCACTAGGGGCATGGCAGCTGCAGCTGTACTGGCCAAAGGTAAATTGGTAGCCAGCGGAGATAAAATTACGGGTGGCGTTACTTCTTCTTCCTCTTCTTTTTCTTCGAAACGGCTTGGCTGTAAGGTTACATTTTGCGGTTTACGCTCATTGCTTAACGGCGGTTTATCGCGGACCGGAAATTCTATCGGCGCTGAAGGTTCTTCAAATGCCGTGTTTTTGGCCGTTTGCGTCCTAATATCGTTTACATAATCTGGCGTTTCGTTATCCAGGTAAACTTCTTTTTCTTTACGTTCAGGGAATTTAAAATCAATGTTGTAGGCAATAATCAAAATGGTTAAGCCGGCAAATGCAATTAGGCCCGCAACCCCTGCTGCACCAATTTGTGCGCTCAGTAATTTATTGCTCCAATAGCCAAACTCACCTTCTAAATAATGCGGAGACTCCGACCAAAAACCATGTGCAAAGCCCAAGGTTAACGATATAAACAATAAAAAGAAAAAGCTATAGCCTAGTGTTTTTGAAATAGAAAGGATCCTTACCTTAAATAACAAGCGGTAGCCAATAATAAAAAAGGCCAGTACAAATAGGAAAGACGCTAATCCAAACCATTCGTAGATAAACTGGTGCGACAATAAGGCGCCAAATTTACCCAACCAGTTCTGAACAATTGGGGTGGTAACACCTGCATCTTTCAGTTCGTCGGCTGTTTTAAATAGGTTGCTCCAACCGCCGTTCGCATCTATTACATAGCTCTGGTCATCCTGCCAGGTAAATAAATAAGATGTAAAAGCAATTAAAAAATATAGTGAAAGTATCACGAAGAACAGGCCTACAATTTTAACTGCACGCCCATCGGCCAGATCAAAATTTGGCAGATATGCTCTTTTTTCTTTCGGCTGGCGGCTTGATGTTCCTTTGCCCGATGCATTTTCAGCACCTTTATCCTTGAATGTATTGGTTTTAAACTGGTTACCCCTTACCGACATTTTCTATCCTAAATAATTATTGATCAACAAATATAAAACAACTGCCATGAGTTTTCTATTCTCCATTAAATTAAATAAAAATAATAATTGCATTAAACCTTGCACAAAAAATATAGTCTATTATTTCGACAACACACAAGTTGTTACGTTTTGTCAAATGAAACGGATTTTGTTTTAGGTTTATCCCGTTTGACCTGGAGAGGTGAAACGGGATTATTTTTTAACTATCACAGCAAAATCCGTTCCCCTAACGCTAAGCTGCTATTCTAATCATTTTATTGATCGAAATGGGCCTAACACTATAATTTTGCAATCTGCCCTACACTCTATATATTTAGAAAATTAATTAATTACATATTTTTTGTTAATTTAAATCGATTTTTCAAACAATATTATGGGTATAGCGCAGCTCGAAGAACAAATTGAGGCCGGTAACTTAAACGCAGTAAAAGAAATTTTGGTACAAAATCCAAAATTGGCAAATACGGATACATCGCACCATATTTCGCCGTTATTATTGGCGTGTTACTATAAAAAACAGGAAATAGCAGAGTTAATTACCGAATTTGTTGATCAGCTTACCTTATTTGAAGCCTGTGCAGTTGGCAAATTTGATGCGGCCACACTGTTGATTTTCCAAAATCCCGATAGCATTAATCAATTTTCGGACGATGGTTTTACCCCTCTGGGCCTAGCCTGTTATTTTGGACACGAGGAATTGGCCAGATTCCTGATTTTAAAAGGTGCAGATGTAAATTTAGCCTCTAAAAATGGGTTTAATGTTTTTCCTATCCACTCTGCCGTTGCCGCAAACAACCTTAACATTACCAAAACACTGTTAGATGCAGGTGCCTATCCAAATGTTTGCCAAAAAGCAGGTCTTGCGCCCTTACATACGGCAGCACAACTGGGAAATATAGAACTGATTATTTTGCTTTTGGAGCACGGAGCCGAAGTTTCTTTGCGCATGGAAGGTGGAAAATTACCGGCCGACTTAGCTGCTGAAAAAGGCTTTACCGAAATTGCTGAGATTTTAAGGGATGATGATTAGTCAATTTTCAGTTATCAGTTACCTATAATTGAGAATTGCTAACTGCATATTGAAAACTGCAAACAGTAAATCGCGAACTGAGAACTGCCAAACGGAAACTGAACTATTCCCAAACACGCAGGCGCATCCGTTTCATATACGATCTGATATCCAAAACCACAGCCGCCAGAAAGTAAAACAATATGGGAAAACCCACAGCCAAAAAAGATGAGTAAATGAAAAACAGGCGTACTTTTGCGGTACTCATATTCAGTTTATTGGCCAAATAAGTAGATACACCGAAGCTTTGTTGTTCAAAATAAGTAATAATCCTTTGAAACATTTTAACTGAGTTTAAAATATTATTGAACTAAATTAAGGAAATTAATTAACAATCTTCTATTATCTTAAAATAGGAAGTGCTGATTATTCTAAAACCAGTTTTTCAAAATCCTGCTTGTCTTCATGTTTGATAAAAAGAATCTGTTGTTCTTCAAGGCCAGAGTATTTTTTAATTAATTCGGCTTTAAATTTATGCATATCGGCATCGTTATTCAAAATAACGGTCAAAGCATCGGCATTGCCCCTAACTTCGATTATTGTATCTGGGTAAAGTTCTTTTAGCTCGTGTGGGAATTCCATATCAGTTAAACCGTTTAGGTGGTAAAAAGTTTCAATCTGCGAATGAATCCGCTGATTGCATTAACTAATATACTGTTTAAATTAGCATATTCCACATTAAAATATCTTTACAAAACCTGCTAAGCTATTGTAGATCAGTTTGTCTGTTTTAAAATTTTAATACCAATACCGCAGCTCAGGCATTTTTTTTCATCACAATATTGTTTTTTCAGTTGTAAAATGCCCTGAGAGGCAAAAGCGTTCTTTACTTCTACACCAGCACCGGTAAATTTATCTATAACGGCGTTTTGTTCGGCAGGCAGGCTTTCGAGCAATTTTATTGCCCTGTTGATGTAAAACTGTGTGTTGGTATGTTTACCGTAAGCAAATAAAAATAAAGCTACGGTATTTAACAGCACATTATCAACAGATGCTTTTCCTATCTGGGTATTTACACTGGCAGATTCTTTTTTAAAATGGTAATGTGTTTTCCAGTAATCGTTTACAGGCAGGTTTTCGAACAAAGCGCGCAATTGGGCTACATCTTTAACATCCATAACTTTAGAAAAAAGATGATTTGCCTTAACAATTAATGCAGCAAACTGGGCCAACCGTACCGTCGGAAAATTTTGGGGCCTCATCCGCATAAATTTCCACATCGAAACCGCTATTGGCTTGATGTTATATTTTTTTTGGAGAAACTTAAATTCTTCTTTCAGTTTCCGGGGATATTCGTCCTCAAAATGATCGTTTAAAAACCCGGCCGCTCCAAAAACCAAGGCCTCAATCTGCAGCGGGTTATTTTTGTTTTTGGCATAAATGTGCTGGGATACGGCTTTGGCAAAAAGCTCAAAAGGGAGTGCGTTTACCTTAAAGCCAAAATTACGCGCCATAAACCGATAAAATGTTTCGTCCCAGTTTCCATTAAGCTCGTTTAAGGTTTCGTTAACAGCATGGCTTTTCTGCTCAAAGCGTTCTACCAAGGTTCTCGATAAAAAGGAATCGATTATCAATTGATCTACCGTTTGGATCTGGGCAACGCAGGGAAAATCGATGAGGCTTAAAAACAGGTTTTCGTATTTTTGGATCAGACTGTTGGCAATGCGGTTTTTCAGTTCCAGCACGGGAAGCACAGAACCGTCTATCCTTTTGATAACTGCATCGTGTTCGTAAACAACATGTAGCACCACGTTTTCGTAAGCAGAATCGAATTGATGGTTATGTTTTAACCAATCGGACGATTTAAGGTGGATTTCTACATTACCCGCCCAAACGGTATCGGCTATTTGAATTTTAGCGTGGCAAAAATCCGGTCCGGCGTTTTTATTGAGCAAACCCGGACTTATAATTTTCAGTTCTTCTCCATCAATAGTTTGCAGGGCAGTAAAATCAAATGATCTAAACTGCCACACATAATGAAGAAAATTTTCTGGAAAATTCATGCATCAAGGTACAGAATTTTCCAGAAAAGAAATAAAATACTACTTCAAAATACAAATAATTTAATACTATTAAGTAGTTATACAATTACAATACACGTAATAATACAAGGTTTAGGTGTAACCTCAGACCATTTACGGTTAAATAAGTGATGCACTGATCAGGATCTGTTCCATTTCCTGCTGAAGTTTTAATGCTTCTGCACGGGCCTTTTCGGCAAAATCTTCGCCTTGGCCAGCATAAATAATACCGCGCGATGAGTTGATTAACAGGCCACATTGTGCATTTAAACCATATTTACATACTTCCTGCAAATCGCCACCCTGTGCACCTACACCCGGCACCAGTAGGAAATGATCGGGAGCCAGTTTGCGCACATCTCCAAAAGCAGCACCACGGGTTGCACCCACAACATACATCATCTGTTCGTCGCTAGCCCACTGCTGTGAAGTTTTAATTACTTTTTCGAAAAGCTTATCGCCACCTATTTCCTGTAATTGAAAATCAGCATGCCCGGCGTTTGAGGTAAGGGCCAAAAGAATTACCCATTTATCTTTAAAGTTTAAAAATGGGCTTACCGAATCACTTCCCATATAAGGAGCAACTGTAACCGAGTCGAAACTCATATCAGACGATGCGGCGTTGAAAAATGTTTCGGCATACATGGCCGAGGTATTGCCAATATCGCCACGTTTGGCATCTGCAATAGAAAAAATATCTTGAGGAATGTATTTCCAGGTTTCAATTAAGGTTTCCCAGCCTATTTTGCCATAACACTCATAAAAAGCAGTATTAGGCTTATAGGCCACACACAAATCTTTGGTTGCATCAATTATTTGTTTATTGAACTCTAAGATCGGATTTTCATATTTTAACAGGTGTTTTGGAATCTTATCCAACGAAGAATCTAGTCCGACACATAAAAATGAACGTTTTTTTTGAATCTGCTCGAAAAGTTGTTGCTTGGTCATATATGGGCTTATTTGCTGCAAATATGAAGATTTTTAACTTTTTCTGAACAACAAATCCGTGTGCATTGTAAATATTTTATAAACATTTTAAACTTTTGCTTGCAGATTACGTTTCAAATACATACAATTGCAGCATAATTTCTCAACCGTTTATCTGAATATCCCAGAAAAAATTTATCAAGACTTGTTTTTTGTTACCATTTTTTAAAGGCACATTTTGCTTTTTATTCAGTTTGTAAACAATTATGAAACTATTTGGACATTTTCCATAATGCACTCATTTAAGTTTTATAGCCATAAGAATTTATACACAATGAAACTGCTGGGCTTAGACTAACACAAATAATTTTTGGCCCGTGTAGATTTATAACTGGAAACATCCGTTATAAACAAATGAAAAATTTCTTGAAACATATATATTTAGAATGTTTAGTAAAACAGAATTAAATGATAAGCTCACAACAGAATTACGTGAGCTGGCCAAAAGCTATGGCATTGAAGGTGCCGACTCCCTAAGAAAAATCGACCTTGTTGAAGTACTTTTACACCAACAAGAAATTATAAATGCCGCTAAAGCTGGTGCAGACCCTTATAGCGAAATAGAACCTATTACCCCTACCCCAGCTCCTAAAACTAAAGCCGCAAAAGCATCAAAAACTGCAGCCGCCGCCGCAGTAGTAGCAGAACCTGCAGAAACTGTTGCCGATAAGCCAGCTGCCGCAGAAAAACCTGTTAAAAAAAGAGCAAGATTAAGCAAAGATGAACCGGCAGCACCGGTACAAAGAAGAAGAGATTCGGTAACGTTATTTGATGAGCCGCAACATCAGCAGCCCGAAAGACAGCCCGACCGGATTATGGAAGCAGAAGAAAGTGTAAAACCGATTTCAGCGTTAATTGAAGAAAGTGCAGAAGTACTTCCGGTTGCTCCTAAACAAAAACAAGAGCCAAAAGAAAAACAGGAAAAACCGCAGCGCGATGATAACCGCCAGCCAAAACAACCCGGCGGTGGCAACCACCACAAAAACGAAAACAGCTACTCTAACCTCGATTTCGATAATGTAATCACAAATGAAGGCGTACTGGAAATTATGCCCGATGGTTATGGCTTCTTACGCTCTGCAGATTACAACTACCTTACCTCTCCTGATGATATTTACGTATCACAATCTCAAATCAAACTTTTTGGCTTAAAAACCGGCGATACCGTAAAAGGCAGTATCCGTCCGCCAAAAGAAGGTGAAAAATATTTCCCATTGGTTCGCGTAGAAACCATTAACGGCAGAATTCCTGCTGATGTGCGCGACCGTGTTCCTTTCGATTATTTAACGCCCCTTTTCCCTACTGAAAGATTAAATTTGTTTACGGATACGAATAACTATTCTACCCGTATAATGGATTTGTTTACACCGATTGGTAAGGGACAGCGTGGTTTAATTGTAGCACAGCCTAAAACCGGTAAAACCAATTTACTGAAAGAGGTGGCCAATGCAATTGCTAAAAACCACCCTGAAGTTTATTTAATTATCCTTTTAATTGACGAACGTCCGGAAGAGGTTACCGATATGGCACGTAGTGTTAGGGCCGAGGTAATTGCCTCTACTTTTGACGAACCTGCTGAACGCCACGTTAAAATTGCCAACATCGTTTTAGAGAAATCTAAACGTTTGGTAGAAAGCGGGCACGATGTGGTAATCCTTTTAGATTCGATTACCCGTTTAGCCAGGGCATATAATACTACTGCACCGGCATCGGGTAAGATATTATCGGGTGGTGTGGATGCAAACGCTTTACACAAACCGAAACGTTTCTTCGGTGCTGCGCGTAACATCGAAAACGGTGGTTCGTTAACCATTTTGGCCACAGCATTAACCGATACTGGTTCGAAAATGGATGAGGTAATTTT
This sequence comes from Pedobacter sp. GSP4, assembly GCF_051857575.1. Taxonomy (NCBI): domain Bacteria; kingdom Pseudomonadati; phylum Bacteroidota; class Sphingobacteriia; order Sphingobacteriales; family Sphingobacteriaceae; genus Pedobacter; species Pedobacter sp. GSP4. The sequence continues at coordinate 15,219 of NZ_JBPZIR010000008.1, forward strand.
CGAAGAATTTAAAGGTACCGGTAACATGGAGCTTCAGTTGGATCGTAAATTATCGAACAAACGTATTTTCCCTGCTATCGATATCACGGCATCAAGTACGCGCCGCGACGATTTATTGCACGACAGAGATACGTTACAGCGTGTTTGGATTTTACGTAACCACTTGGCCGATATGAACAGTCAGGAAGCAATGGAGTTTGTTCAATCTCAAATCAAAGGAACAAAAAGCAACGAAGAGTTCTTAATTTCGATGAACAGCTAAATTAAGCTGAAAGGTAAAAGGCGTAAGGCTTAAGGTTTATTAATTTGATTCCTTAAGCCTTACAATTTTAAAGGTTTTAAACTTACATTTGCTCCCAAAACCTTACACCTTAAACCAGATACCTTAAACCTTATGAAAAGGCATATCCCTAACGCGATTACCTGTGCAAACCTTTTTTCTGGTTGTATCGGAATCGTTTTTGCATTTAAGGGCGATTTGCAGACCGCAGCCTACTTCGTTGTTCTTTCTGGAATTTTCGATTTCTTTGATGGCATGGTTGCCCGTTTGTTAAATGTTAAATCGGCAATTGGTAAGGACCTCGATTCTTTGGCCGACATGGTAAGCTTTGGTTTTTTACCAGGGGTAATTATGTTCAACCTTTTAAAGCTGAGCTATTATCCATCAGATTACCTGCCCTATGTAGGTTTTCTGATTACTGTTTTCTCTGCGTTGCGCTTGGCCAAGTTTAATAATGATGAAAGGCAAACGGAAGATTTTATTGGTTTAAACACGCCAATGAACACACTGTTTATCTGTTCGCTGCCCTTTATAGCGGTTGATTATCCACAGGTTGTTTACTCCAGCATCCTGTTAATAGCCATTACCCTAATTACAAGTTTGTTGCTGGTAAGCGAGATCAGGATTTTCTCTTTAAAATTCAGCGATTTTAGCTGGGCGAAAAATAAAATCAAGTTTATATTTCTGATTTTATCGGCCATGTTGATTGCGGTGCTCAAATTTGCTGCCATACCTTTTGTACTGGTAATTTATATTGCTTCATCGGTACTACATTTCAGAAGCATACCACCCAGTAACAACTAAATTATCAACTCTTTTTTATACTGGCCATTAAGCTTGCTTTTTCTTTTTCAAGCTGGGCATAAACTTCGGCATATATTAGCTTAAGGCTTTCTATGTTTCCGCTTATTTCGGCCAGTGCGGTTCTGTTTTTTGCTTTGTTTTCAATAGATTGAATAAAATCCCGCACATCATTCCTGCCAATGTAAAAGAATGTGGGTTTTATTTTGTGCGCGCAATTAGCCAGTTTATCCCAATTTTCACTCAACAGCGCATTATCCAGCTCAACCAGGTAAACTGGAATCTGCGCCATAAAAGTTTCTAAAAATTCGACCAAAACTTCGGGGCTATCGCCTACCATTTCGATAAGATACGAAAAATTTAAAGCCTGTTTATCGTAGTTGTGCGCCATAATTTTGATTGAGCTATAATTTTTTTACCGTTAAAGGATCGATAATCCCCTGACTGATGGCCAAAATCGTTTGCCCGATAACCGGATGTACCAGTTGTGGTGCAATTTCGGCAAGGGGTTCCATTACAAACCTTCGGTACTGCATCTGAGGGTGTGGCACCTGTAGTTTATCGGCAATATCAATCACTTCATCCCCAAAAAGGATCAGATCGATATCTATCAGCCGTTCGCCCCATTTATCTTTTCTAATCCTGCCCAGCTCCTGCTCTATTTCGAGTGCAGTTTCCAAAACCTCCAAAGCACTTAAATGGGTTTGCAAACCTACCGCTTGGTTTAAAAAAGCAGGCTGATCTGTTTTGCCCCAGGCAGCAGTTTCGTAAAGTGCCGAAACTGATACAACTTTGCCTATTTTCTGCTCCAAAAGGCCGATAGCCTTTTGCAGATTTGCCTTTCTATCGCCTAAATTTCCACCCAGTAACAAATAGGCAGTACTGTACTCTAAAGCTGTATTAAGCATCATGTATTTTTATATCTTTACAACACAAAACTAAAACATTTAAATGAGAGAATTCTTTAAGTATTTATTTGCCTCCATGTTGGGCTTTTTCTTATCGATGGTAATTATATTTATTATCTGCTTTGTAATCGTAGTAGGTGCCATATCATCAATCGATAGTGATAAAACAGTGGTTGTGGCCAACAATTCGGTGTTATTTCTAAACTTAGATCAGGCCATTACCGAACGTACACCCAAAAATCCTTTTGGCAACCTGCCTATAGTTGGCGGCGAAGAAAAAGATGGTATTGGTTTAAATGATTTTTTAAAAGCACTGCAAAAAGCCAAAACAGACGATAATATTAAATGTCTTTATCTAAATGTTAGCAGTCCGAATGCCGGCTATGCTACCCTGCGCGAAGTTAGAAATGCTTTGATCGATTTCAAAAAATCGCATAAAAAGATTATTGCCTATAGCGAGGTTTACACTCAGGGCGCTTATTACCTGGCTTCGGTAGCTGATAAGGTTTACCTCAATCCTGAAGGTGCTTTAGAGTTTAAGGGTTTCAGTTCTGAATTAACTTTCTTTAAGGGAACTTTAGAAAAAGTTGGTGTAGAAATGCAGGTAATCCGTGTGGGGAACTATAAAAGTGCCGTTGAGCCGTTTATTTTAGATAAAATGAGCGATTATAACCGCAAACAGGTAACAGCCTATGTTGGCGGCCTGTATAATACTTTTTTAACGGATATTGCACAGAGCAGAAATATTCAAAAAGATAGCCTGTACAGCATTGCTGATAACTACAAGGTACAACAGCCACAAGATGCGGTTAATTTTAAAATGATTGATGCGCTGAAATACAAAGATCAGATTTTAGAAGAATTAAGGGGATTATCGGGCAGAACCAGGGGCGAAAACATCCGTTCGGTTACAATAAACGATTACGCTAAAAACAATACAGACAGCGGCACCGGCAAAAATAAAGTAGCCATTATTTATGCCAATGGCGAAATTAATGGCGGCGAAGGCTCTGATAATCAGATCGGCTCGGAACGCATTTCGAGAGCCATTAGAAAAGCACGTTTGGACGATGATATTAAAGCAATTGTGCTGCGCGTAAATTCTCCTGGTGGTAGCGCCCTGGCTTCTGATGTAATTTGGAGGGAAATTGTATTAACCAAAAAAGAAAAACCTGTTATTGCCTCATTTGGTGATGTTGCAGCATCTGGTGGTTATTACATTGGCTGCGCGGCCGACAGTATTTTTGTACAGCCAAATACCATTACCGGCTCTATAGGTGTGTTTGGCATTATTCCAAACTTTCAAAACCTAATGACCAATAAACTCGGAATCACTTTCGATGGGGTAAAAACAGGCAAATACGCCGATATTATGGCCACTAACCGACCAATGACTGCTGGTGAAAGGTTTATTATCCAGAATGAATTAAACAGAATTTACAGTGGTTTTGTAAGCCGCGTAGCCGATGGCAGAAAGAAAAGCAAAGCTTATATCGATAGCATTGGCGGTGGCCACGTTTGGATAGGAACAGATGCCGTTCAGATTGGTTTGGCCGATAGGATCGGCAGTTTTAATGATGCCATAAAAGCCGCTGCAAAAAAAGCGAAACTAAAAGAATATAAGGTGGTTGAATATCCTGATGTTATCGATCCTTGGAAATCGTTAATGGATGAAGGTACTGATAAGATCAAAACTTACTATACCAAACAGGAACTAGGCGAAAATTACTTTTTATACCAACAGATGAAAAAGGTAATGGCTAGCTCGGGTATCCAGGCCAGAATGCCGTTTGAAGCAGTAATTAAGTAGTGATGTAAGATGGGGGATGTAAAACGGATGATGGGTTAAGATTTATAAAGGTTCATGGTTAATGGCTTATGGAAAATAGTTTATAGCTATAGATTATAACTCCACAAGCAATTGACTATAAGCCATTAAACCATCACCCCCCACTTCATACATCTTCCATCTCACCTCACACATCTTCCATTACACATATTACATCTCACCTCTCACATCCTTCCCCATCATTCTAATATTTTCCACTCTGGGTGCAGCGTTAAATAAGTTGCATTAACTGGAATGTTTGCCTGATGAACAGTAAAGGCAATACTTTTCCCTTTTAAAAACTCAAATCCTATCCCATCTTTTAGGGCATCATAAACAGTTACGGTATCTTTATGTTCGTTTAAATAGGCCGAGAGCCTTTGCAAATCTGGGTATTTACTTTTTGTTTCTTCCAAAGAACTTCCTGTCGCAAAACCATCCTTAGTTTTAAATTTATTTGAGGTAATCCTGATCTGCTTAACATCTTTTACCCGCATACTGGTATCCCGGTAGGCAGAATATATGGCAATTTCATTAAGCTGATCGCCTGTCGAATCGTTACTGTACCAAATCCCCCAGGCTTTACCCATTGCAGCATCGCCAGCATTTGGCCGCCCCAATTTTTTGCCCACCTGTTCCATATCTTCTCCAAGGGCAATTTCGCCCACTGCATGTCCCTCAACAATTACAAACCGTTCATCAACAGCTTGTGCCTGGGCCGGTTTCGAACTATTTACCGAATCGGCATTATTGCCTGTAGTTTTATCTACAGCTTGGCAAGCGGCCAAACTTATACCCAGGCCTAAAAGCGCAAATTTCATTAATTTCATAACAGTTAAACAACGTCATTATCAAATTGTGTTTATAAATCGGCAAAGGCATTTGGTAATTTTGAGGCATTATTTCCTAATTTTACCGCTTATGGAAAATAAAACCATCGCACGCACTTTACGTCTATTGTCGCAGTTAATGGAACTGCATGAAGAAAATCCCTTCAAAATTAAATCGGTTGCCAATGCATACTTTAAGGTTGATAAGCTTCCGTTTTCATTAAAGGATAAGCCTTTGGATGAGATTGATAAAATTGAGGGTATTGGTAAAGGACTGGCTTCTAAAATTATAGAACTGCTGCAAACCGGTGAGCTAAAAGAGTTAAACGACATTATCGCGCAAACGCCAGAAGGTGTGGTAGAAATGCTGGGCATTAAAGGCATCGGACCAAAAAAGATTTTCATCATCTGGCGTACGCTGGGTATAGAAAGCATTGGCGAACTGTATTATGCCTGCAACGAGAACCGCTTAATTGAAGCAAAAGGTTTTGGACTAAAAACCCAGGAAGAAATTAAAAACGCCATTGAATTTAAACTGGCTGCAAACGGCAGGTTCTTATACGCTCAGGTAGAAGGTTTTGCCAAAACACTGTTTACCCAACTTTCGGATTGGACTGTAGGTATTGATGCCAATGCACTTTTGGGGTTTGCCGGCCAGTACCGCCGCGCATGCGAGATTATTGATGAACTGGAAATTGTTATCGGTACAGATAATATCGAATCTATTAAACAAACCCTGCCTGCTTTTGAACCGCTTTCGTTGATTGAAACTGAAAATGCTTTTATTGCAACAACTGAGGCTGGTTTTAGAATAAAAATCCATGCGGTTGAAAAATCTGCTTTCTATTTACATTGGTTCAAATTTACCGGTAATAGCGAACATGTAGAAAAGGTTTTAAGCTTAGCTGGTGAGGGGCCTTTTGCCGATGAAACGGAAATTTACAGCAAGGCAGGCTTAGCTTTCATTGCGCCCGAGCTGCGCGAAGATTTTGATGAAATTGAGCTGGCAAAGGCAAACAAGCTCCCAACTTTGATCCAGTACGAAGATTTGAAAGGCAGTTTGCACAACCACTCTACCTGGAGCGATGGTGTACATACCCTTGAGCAGATGGCCCTATACTGCAAAGAAAATTTAAACCTTCAGTACTTGGGGATCTGCGATCACTCTAAAACCGCAGTTTACGCTAAAGGCTTAAATGAACAGCGTGTTTTTGCACAGCACCAGGAAATTGACGAACTGAATAAAAAACTGGCTCCTTTTAAGATTTTTAAAGGTATTGAAAGCGATATCTTAAGCGATGGTTCGTTGGATTATGCGGATGATATTTTAAAAACATTTGATTTTGTAGTGGCATCAGTGCACAGCAATTTAAGGATGGATGAAGCCAAAGCAACAGCCCGTTTATTAAAAGCCATTGAAAATCCTTACACCACCATTTTAGGGCACCCAACAGGGCGTTTATTATTGAGCAGGGCCGGATATCCGATCGATTATAAAAAAATTATCGATGCCTGCGCAGCCAATAAAGTGGTAATCGAAATTAATGCTAACCCGCTGCGTTTGGATTTAGACTGGCGCTGGCACCGATATGCGCTCGAAAAAGGCGTTTTATTATCGGTAAATCCCGATGCACACCGCACCGAGGGTTTCCATGATATGCATTATGGCATTTTAGTGGCCCGTAAAGGCGGATTAAGCGCTGATAAATGTTTGAATGCTTTTTCTTTGGAAGAGATAACGACGTATTTTGAAAGTAAGAAAGGTTAATGGTTAATGGTAAGATAGGGCCTGATTAATGTTGTTTCAACCTTAAAAATAAATCTGTGTAATCCTTTAATCAGTGCAATAAAACTGTAAGAAATCTTTTAATATCTTTGCCCCATGATAAGTGAAATTGCCAACCGCATATTTAATGAAGTAATTACAGACTACCACAAGTTTGATGATATTGACCATCCGGTTGAAAACCCATACGATGCAGAAAGTTTAGAGCATCTTTTTTATGTTAAAAACTGGATCGATACGGCGCAATGGCATATGGAAGACGTAGTGCGTAACCCACAGATTGATCCTGTAGAAGGTTTAAGCTGGAAAAGGCGCATAGACGCTCAAAACCAAGTGCGTACGGATATGGTTGAGTTTATTGATGGTTATTTCTTAAACCTTTACCAGGGAATTTCAGCTTTGCCAGATGCAAAAATCAATACCGAAAGTCCTGCATGGGCAATAGATAGGCTTTCCATACTGGCACTAAAAATTTACCACATGCAAGAAGAAGCTGAACGCGGAAGTGCATCAGCTGAGCACCGTGCGCAGTGCCAAAACAAATTGAATGTACTGTTGGCGCAACGCGAAGATCTATCAACCAGTATTGATGAATTATTGGCTGATATTGAGGCTGGCAAAAAATACATGAAAGTATATAAACAGATGAAAATGTATAACGACCCGAGCTTAAATCCGGTGTTGTATAATAAGGCATAAAGACAAAAGCTGAAAGCAGAAAGCCATGGCTTCACCATCCAAAATTATTGTGCTACGTTTTTCGGCAATGGGCGATGTGGCCATGGTAGCCTCTGTTTTACGCGAATTTGCTGAACAAAACCCAGCTACCGAAATTATTATGGTTAGCCGGGAGGCCTTTAAACCTTTTTTTGATTCTATCCCCAACTTAATTTTCCATGCCATACAGCCTAAAGCCATACATAAAGGCATTGATGGCCTGTACAGGCTGTTTAAAGAATTAAGAAAATACAGACCAATTGCTGTTGCAGATCTGCACGATAATTTGCGCAGCCGGGCAATTTCTTCCTTTTTTCGCATTACGGGCACAAAAATTAAACGGATTGATAAAGGCAGAGCTGAGAAAAAGGCATTAACCAGGGCCACAAATAAAATACTAAAACCCCTTAGGCAAACAGTAGAACGTTATGCCGATGTTTTCCGCAGTTTAGGCTTTGAACTTAAGCTCAGTCATAAATTAAATAAATCCCCTCAAAAGATTACTGCCAAGGCCAAAACTTTATTTGCGGATAATAGTACAAAAAAGGTAGGCATCTCAGCTTTTGCCCAGCACATTTATAAAGTTTATCCCTTAAATAAAATGGAAGAGGTAATTGCAGCTTTGAGCAAGCTGGGTTACGAAGTTTTTATTTTTGGTGGCGGTAAATCTGAGCAGGAAATTGCCGAAAAATGGTGTAATGAATTCCAGAACACCCATAATTTAATTGGTAATTTTAATTTAACAGAAGAACTCGCAATTATTTCAAACTTAGATATAATGCTGAGCATGGACTCATCGGGTATGCACATGGCATCATTGGTTGGTACACCGGTTGTTTCGGTTTGGGGGCCAACGCATCCTTATGCCGGCTTTTTAGGCTACGGACAATCGGAAGATGATTGTGTGCAGATTGATCATCCTTCGAGACCAAATTCGATATACGGAAACAAACCCTGCCTTTGTGGTGTTGAAAGCTGTATGGATTTAATTATGCCTGAAACAATTGTAGATAAAATTAAAAATAAATTAAATGGCTAAGCAATTACTATTGGTACGTCACGGAAAATCGGATTGGGGAAATTTAGATTTAAAAGATTTCGACCGGCCTTTAAACAAACGTGGCAAGGAAAATGCCCCAGAAATGGCCGAAAGATTAATCAATCGTGGATTTAAATTCGACCTGATGGTAAGCAGTCCTGCAAAAAGAGCTAAATCAACAGCCAAATATTTTGCCGAGGCTTACCAGGTAGATCAGATCCAATACGAAGAAAGCATTTATGAAGCCGGTACCAGAGCTTTGCTACATGTGGTTAATCAACTAACTGATGATGCAGATACGGTAATTATGTTTGGCCACAACCCTGGCTTTACCGATTTTGCAAATGAGCTAAGTGGTGCCGATATTTACAATATACCAACAGCAGGCATGGTGTTAATTTCTTTCCCATTTGATTCGTGGCAAATGGTAAGCAAAGGAACCGGGCAACTGGTGTTTTTTGATTATCCTAAAAATAGTGATGAGATGTAGACTCGCCATTAAATAATAAGATTGCTGTTTAATCACCAATTTTCAACTCCCAATTAATCAGTTAATCCATCAGCCACGGATTCACAGATTAACACAGAAAACGACTTTGATTCTTTAACTAATTCTTGACAGTTGACTTCCGTCAACTGCTTGTGAACTAAAAAAACACAAATCAAATAATTTTATTACCTTTGGCTATATAAAACGAAAATCTGGCAATAGACATTTCGGTGAATTCATAACCTAAACTCTTCTGGTTATTTCATAATTCGTATCGCCAGATAATTTTTTCCATTAATTTATCTGAACATGAGTTTTGACTATAATACCACACGTAGCCATTTAATTTTATCGGAATATGGCCGTAACGTTCAAAACATGGTGAAGTATATCTGCGAATTACCAACCATTGAAGAACGCAATAAATATGCCCAGGCAGTTATAGACCTGATGGGATTTTTGCAACCGCATTTACGCGATGTTGCTGATTTTAAACATAAACTTTGGGATCACTTACACATCATTTCTGGTTACCAGATCGATGTGGATAGTCCGTATCCAAAGCCTTTAATAGAGAATGCCTACGTTAAACCAGAGCCCCTTGCCTATCCTCAGCAAAGAATTACCTATAAACATTATGGTAAAACGGTTGAGAATCTGATCGAAAAGGCCATGCGCGAGGAAAATCCGGAAATTAAAAAGGCAATGGTGCAGAGTATCGCCAACTTTATGAAAATGGCCTATGTTACCTGGAATAAGGATAATGTAAGTGATGATACCATTATCAAAGATCTAAAATATCTGTCAGGTGGTTTATTGGTACTTGATGAAGGCGTTAACCTGGCCAAAGTAGAATTTAGAGCCCAGAACCCTCGTCAAAACAATAACAACAATAACAACCGGGGAAGAAGCAATAACAATAACAACAACGGAAAAAACCGTCAAAATAACAACAACAATAATCGTCAACGCAACAACAATAAACCCAAATATTAAAGGCGAAAGGTAAAAGGCATGATTTGAAGGTTAAACCCGGCACGCATACCTGATACCTGAAACTAAATACAAAATATATGAACGCATTTGAAATAACAGGCGGAATTAAATTAAAAGGCGAAATTACCCCTCAAGGAGCCAAGAACGAAGCCCTACAGATTTTATCGGCTGTACTGCTTACTGAAGAAAAAGTAACGATCAGCAACATTCCTGATATTAAGGATGTAAACAAACTGATCGAATTATTGGGCGATTTGGGTGTTACGGTAACGCGTATTGATAAAGACACTTATACTTTTGAGGCGAAAAACATCGATTTAAACTTCTTTGAATCTGATACTTTTAAAGCAAAGGGCGGTGGTTTACGCGGTTCGATCATGATTGTTGGCCCACTATTGGCCCGTTTCGGTAAAGCGGCGATTCCTAAACCAGGTGGCGATAAAATTGGCCGCAGAAGATTAGATACCCACTTTATCGGGTTTGAAAAACTGGGCGCTAAATTTGTTTACGATAGCAAAAAAGCTTTCTTTAATGTTGATGCAACCAATTTACAGGGCGCCTATATATTATTGGATGAGGCATCGGTAACCGGAACCGCAAATATTGTAATGGCTGCTGTTTTGGCTAAAGGTACTACAACGATTTACAATGCTGCCTGCGAGCCTTACCTGCAACAGCTTTGCAAAATGCTTAACCGCATGGGAGCAAAAATTACCGGCATTGGCTCCAACCTGTTAACCATCGAAGGCGTTAAAGTATTGGGTGGAACAGAACACCGTATGCTGCCTGATATGATTGAAATTGGTTCTTTTATAGGTATGGCCGCCATGACGGAATCGGAAATTACCATTAAAAATGTTTGTTACGATGAGCTTGGCGTAATTCCGGAGGTTTTCAAGAAATTGGGGATTAAATTAGAGCGCCGCGGTGATGATATTTACGTTCCATCGCAAAAACATTATGAAATTGATACTTTTATTGATGGCTCTATTTTAACCATTGCCGATTCGCCATGGCCTGGTTTTACACCAGATTTATTGAGTATTGTTTTAGTGGTGGCTACACAGGCTAAAGGAAATGTGCTCATCCATCAGAAAATGTTTGAGAGCCGTTTATTCTTCGTGGATAAACTGATTGATATGGGGGCACAAATTATCCTGTGCGATCCACACCGTGCTACGGTTAACGGTATCGATAAAAAATATAAACTTCGCGGCATTAGCATGACTTCTCCTGATATCAGGGCTGGAGTTTCACTACTTATTGCAGCATTATCAGCAGAAGGCAAATCGACGATCTATAACATCGAACAGATTGAGCGGGGCTACCAGGATATAGACACCCGTTTGCGTGCCTTAGGCGCACAGATTAAGCGTGTAAATGCAGATGCTCCTAGTCATTAGGTGGAAGGTATAAAGGTGGAGGGTTTAAGGTAAAAACCCAAAGCCGAAATAGCATAACTCAGCAACGCCCGTGAAATTTTCATGGGCGTTTTTTTTTCATTGCGAGGCACGAATCAATCTTACAACGAACGGTATTCCCAACCCTCAGTCTGTGTCTCCACAGACCGAAATTATTTTACCGCCCAAATAATTATAAAACAACATGCCCGGGAAAAAATGTCGTTTTGTTATTAGTAACTTTTAATAACCAGGTAAATAATAGGAACTGTAACAGCAATTGCAATAACTAAAGGAATCCAGATAGGCTTTGCTCTATATTTTGTTTCCTTTCCAATATGTTTATTCCAAAATAATTGGTACATAATGGTTACTCCCAAAGCGTTAACAATTAATGATATACCAGTTGGAGAACTAGGAAGAAACTGTCCAAGAAAAATAAATCCAATTGTAAATAAAAAGCCGAACAAAATTGGCCAGCCCCATTCTTTCTGCGAATTCTTTAAGTTAATAGCCATCATAAACGATCCAAAAAGCACGGAGAAAAGAATTGAAAAAACATAAATAGCGGTTTGCGAATAATATTCCGGAGCATCAATATCATTTACTATATTTTTTTTCCAGCTAGAAACCGTATCATAAGTCGAATTTTCTTTTTGCTTAATCTTATCCTCAATCTGCTCATCAATATCTTCAGGCAGTTCGACATTCCGGCTCTTTAATTCCGCCAGCGCCGCCCTAACTCCCTCAGCAGTATGTTTATCTACATTATTTAAGTAATATTTTAATTGATCGTCAGTCTTAACCGATAAGATTTCTTTGAGCGTTGCCATATTATAAAAAGAATGGCCACAAGTTAACAACTTATGGCCATTCTAAAAATTTTATTATGTTTCTCAATTATACCTCACCTACATCTTCCAATATTACATCTTCCATTCACACCCGTTTCAACCCTCGGTCTGTGTCTCCATAGACCGAAATATTTTTATCCGGAAATAGCGTTTATAATATCATATTGTGTAATAATCTCAATTTTTCCTGACTGATCTTCAACTAAAACTGCTGAGTTTTCTTTATTGATCAATGATGAGATTTTATCAATTGAAGTATTTAAATCCACGAAAGGAAAAGTGGCTGTCATAATTTCAGAAATTGGCGCAGATTTTAATCCAGGGTTTTCCAATAAAGCACTCAGGATATCGCTTTCCGCAATTTTACCTACTATCATTCCTTGCTGTGTAACCGGGATTTGCGAAATATTCATCGATTTAATGGTATTAATTGCTTCCAAAACCGATTTCTGTGCATCAAGTGTTACAATTTCTGTCGCTTCTTTTTTAGCTAAGATTGATTTTGCCGTTAATTTTTCATCCTGTAAAAACCCACGTTCGCGCAACCAATCTTCGTTATACATTTTGCCCATGTAGCGGCTTCCATGATCGTGAAAAATTACTACCACAACATCTTCTGGTTTTAATTTATCTTTCAACTGGATCAATCCGCCAATTGCGGCACCAGCCGAATTTCCAACGAAAATACCTTCTTTACGGGCAATATCGCGGGTCATTAAAGCCGCATCTTTATCGGTAACCTTTTCAAACAGATCTATTACATCAAAATTTACGTTTGCCGGTAAAAAATCTTCCCCAATTCCTTCTGTGATGTAAGGGTAAATTTCATCTTTATCAAAAATACCGGTCTCTTTGTATTTTTTAAAAACCGAACCGTAAGTATCAATTCCCCAAACCTGGATATTTGGATTTTTCTCTTTCAAATATTTACCTGTTCCCGATATCGTTCCGCCTGTACCAACACCAACCACCAGGTGGGTAATTTTCCCTTCTGTTTGTTCCCAAATTTCAGGACCGGTTTGTTCATAGTGGGCCTGCGAATTGGCTAAATTATCGTACTGGTTGGGTTTCCATGAATTTGGAACCTCCCGCTCCAAGCGCGAAGAAACCGAATAGTAAGAGCGGGGATCTTCGGGTTCAACATTTGTTGGACATACAATTACTTCAGCACCAAAGGCACGCAGAGCATCAACCTTTTCTTTCGATTGTTTATCAGTTGTGGTAAAAATACATTTGTAACCTTTTATAATGGCGGCCATGGCCAAACCCATACCTGTATTTCCTGAAGTTCCTTCAATAATGGTTCCACCTGGCTTAAGCTTACCGCTTTTCTCAGCATCTTCAATCATTTTAACCGCCATACGGTCTTTAATTGAATTGCCCGGATTGGTCGTTTCAATTTTGGCCAGTATTGTACCCGGAACGTTTTTAGTTATCGTATTTAATTTTACCAATGGTGTATTACCAATGGTTTCTAAAATATTATTGTACCACATATTGCAAAATTAAGTAAAGGCATTAAGTATTTTACAAACTAATATTTATTTAAAACATTATTTCGAAAAATATAATTTATTAAAATTTAATTCCATAATCTACAATTATGATGGGCATTATAGATTGTTTATTGGGCAAATTACAAATCAAGATTTATCAAAGGCAACTTTAAACCAATTTATAAACCTTGCCAGGTAAAGAAATTATTAAGCCCTGCATTTCTAAGGTGAGGATTACAATGGCCAGTTTGCTCTGTGGTATATTCATTGAAATCGCAATTTCATCAATGGATAACTGGCCGTTTTTCAAAACATCAATTACCTTTTGTTCGTTCGCAGTAAGGTTCAGCTGCAGGTTAACCTGTACAGGCTTCTTATTTTCCGGTACTTCATCATACCAGCCCAGATAGTATATCAAATCCTGAGCGTTATTGATCAGGCCGGCACGGTTTGTTTTGATCAGAAAGTTACAGCCTTCAGAGAAAACATCGTTAGTACGGCCAGGAAAAGCATATACATCTTTGTTATAAGAGTTGGCAATCTCTGCAGTAATTAAGGCCCCACCTTTAATTGACGCTTCTACAACAATTGTGGCATCAGCGAGGCCAGCAATAATACGGTTGCGCTGTGGAAAATTCTGTCTATCGGGATTGGTTAAAATAGGGAATTCAGAAAGTAATCCGCCATTTAAAACCATTTTTTGCGAAACCGATTTATGCACCTGCGGGTAAAGCCGATCTAAACCATGGCCCAACACCCCAACAGTAGCAATATTGTTGGCTATGCATTCTTTATGCGTAGTTACATCAATACCATAGGCCAGGCCGCTTACAATTAAAACATGGTAAGGCGCCAATACCTCGCAAAGCTGCCTGCAAAGGTTTTTCCCATAGTCGGTGGCGTTTCTGGTACCCACTATACTGATTATCCTTTTCTGGTTTAAATCTGCCTGTCCTTTAAAATAAAGCAAAATTGGCGCATCATAGCAATTCTTCAGTCGCCTGGGGTATTGTTCATCCGAAAAAAACAGCACATCAATGCCATGTTTTTCAACAAATGCAAGCTCTTGCGCTGCCCTGGATAGAGCATTGGTACTTAAAATCGCATCGACTGTTTTATTGCCCACACCAGGAATCTGAAGCAATTGCTTTTTGGACGCAGAAAATACGTTTTCGGCACTTCCACAGTAGGCGAGTAAATTTTTAGCCGTTATAGGCCCAATGGATTTAATAAATGTTAAAGCAATTTGATGGAGTGTGCTCATGTGTGTAAGGTTAAATAAATGCGGGATGATTTATTTCCTTATCACAGATTAAAAATCAATATCGATTAAGCTTTTTAATGGAATATGAATATTGTTTTTTAGCTGTATATATTTCTCTGTAACTGCCCAAACAGTTGTATCAACACGTTTTGGGCCAATGGTGGTGTTAAATGTAATAACAGCTTTCGATTTAAATTCGTTCCCTAACCGCTGCGCTTCACCAAGCTTTGTTTTTAATTCATTGGTATGGTCTTCTTTGGCATTGATGATATTTAAATAGCTTATGTGTTCTTTTTCTACAATTTCTACTGGCATGGTATCTCTTTAACGATTAATGTTAAACAAGCTTATCAATTTTTTAGAAAAAAAACAACTCTTATCCACTCCTTTTTTCTAAAAAACTGCACAAAAAAGCCTGATTTAGAATTTAAATCAGGCCTTTGAAATATCTATTTTAAGTTAATTACTTTAATTTCAGCTTTCTGGTTTCAACCATTCCTTTAAATTCGTGGTTTAACACATCATTTGCATTATCGGTTAAGGCTTTAGCTGCTCCGCTGGTACTGCCCAATCCGTTTTCTTTAACATATGATTTAAAGCTTCCATTGGCACTATAATACAATGCCTGCGACAATAGTCTTTCGTCTGCATCGCCAAAATCCTTCGTTAAATCATCTGCTGCACTTTTATCAACGGTCATTCCATCAAAATAATCACCATAATTAACAGAGTTTTTCGTCTGGAACTGTGGAATATACAAATCAGATTTATCAATATGGATAGAGAAAAAGCCTACCGGTTTTCCATAAGTTTTAGAACCGATCAATTTAACATCCATAACAGGCTTTAAGTTATTGATCAACAATTCGCTTGCCGATGCCGTATTACCGGTAACAATAAAATAAACCCTATTTAAATTTAACGAACCTCTTTTCGTAAAAACTTCTTGGTTAAATGCTGCAATAGTAGGTTTATAGCTAAAATCGAACATGCTGATGATTTTTCTCGTTCCATCAGAAAAGGTATACCAAAGTTTTTGATTTTCTAAAATGGTAGCCTGTGCATCCTGCATGGTTTTATTGTAGTAAGTGGTATACATTACTTTACCATTCTGAGCTACCGGGGCAATTAAATTGGTAAATATATCAGCCGTTTCTACTACACCGCCTCCATTGTAACGCAGATCTACAATCAGCTCGGTAGCGCCATCAGCCTTAAATTTAGCAAAAGCATTATCTAATTTATCGGTCGCATTAGAGGTAAAACTGTTGAAGACGATATAACCGATTTTTTTGGCTCCAACGGTAAATGTATTGGTATAAAGAACTGGATTAATGCTATAAATGCCTCGGGTAACCAAATAATCGGTTTCGATTTTACCTTTTTCTACGGTAAGTGTAACTGAAGCATTGTTACCAAAAATGGCATTGTTTAAATAGTCAACATCCGATCTTACCACCGTTTTTCCGTTAACCTTAACTATTTTTGAGCCACGCGTTAAACCTGCCGTAGCCGCCGGAGAAGCTGGATAAACGTATTTTACGCGTAAAGAATCTTTCTCATCAAAATTGGCAGAAAAACCATAATCGCCACCGGTACCGCCCAACTGCGTAGCCACACTACCATCATCAATAAAAGAATATTTATCCTTTCCACCGGTACTTGGCAATGCTTTTATAGCAGCCAGAACCGCATTATTGGTACTGTATTGCCTCGGATTGAAAGAAGAATAACTCGGCATACCCACATTCCAATAATAGGTTTGCTGTGCATACAGGTAAATAGAATCTTTAGTTAATTCGGCCCTTGTTCCAGAAGCGCCTGGTGCTGCATCCGCCACATCGGCTTTGTTCGATTTTTTACAAGATGCAGCCAACCCCACCACAATAACCAAAGCACATAAAAATGTGTTTTGAGCAATAAACTTTCTAAGCATATTTATTTGTAAATTTTTAGTGACTCAATATACGGCAAATTAATTAATTTGGATTGCTGTTCATCCAAATTATTTGCACCAACAACTAACGCATTATCTGACGATAAATTATTGCTATTTAAGATGTTCTGAAAAATTTCTGCTTTTGGTTGGTTAAGTTCATCCGCGAAGTAAACGGTAAGGTATTGTTCCAACCCATTCCACTCGGTCTGTCTTATTTTATTGAGCTGCTGCTCGGGGTTTCCGGCGGTTACAATATAAATCTGTTTCCGGTCTACAACAAGCTCCTGCATAAAGGTAAGCATGTTTTTAAAAAGCAAGAGCTTTAAGGGCAAACGGGCATTTTGATGCAACAGATCGAAGTTGTACTGGTACTTTTGATCGATTTCAAATTGACTGGCTGTTTTTTCGAAAAGCTGCTCGGCACCCTGATTTTCATATTCAGTGCGCATAAACTCAATAATTGGCCCTGCACCTTTTTGCTCGCTATATTCGATAAACTGTGCAAAAAGATAATATACCTGAAGCAAATAATCCTTTTCGGGAAAAAGCACATTATCCAGTTCAAAAATTACCAGCTTTTTATCTTTTAAAGATTCGGCATCCATATTATATTGTGAAAAGTTTTAAATCTGATTGGTTATAGCTAAATACCCCATTTAACGCTGGAGATAAATTTCCGGGCAGCGGACTATCCGAACCAGAAAAAATTCGATCGCCCTGTATAAAAACCGCAAAATCAGGATAGGCTGTTTCTTCAGCTTTCAGATAACCCGCAACCGTATCTGCCTCAGGCAATAAAACCTGGATACCGTATTCGCCAAAAAGAACGGCAGATTTTGCTAAAGGTTCTACTTCGTAATGGTGAAGTGGAATAATGCAATCTATCGCCTCGGTGATGCAAAAATTCAATAAAATATGTGCTATGCTGTCTTTGTTTAAAGTTCCTAAAGAAGCAAATGCATAATTCTCGGTAATAATACCTGGTACCTCACCATAATCGGCCAGGAGCACAAAGTGACTGGGAAAAGCTTTCATCAGCTTTAATGCCTTTGCATTGTTGCCCCCCGTTATCAGTATTTTCAATGTTGAATAGTAAATTAATGAATGATTGTTATTTGAAATGAGAGATTAATTGATTTTTCAATGATCGAATGGTTTCATTTTTGCGTTAAAGCCACAGTCCGTCTTAATGCTGATATTTATACAATTAACCCATCTTTCATGGTCACTACCCTATCGCTGGTTTTGGCTAAATGCTCGTTGTGGGTAACAATAACAAAAGTTTGATGGAAATTATCGCGTAGGGTTAAAAATAATTGGTGCAGCCCGGCAGCATTTTCAGAATCTAGGTTACCCGAAGGTTCATCGGCAAATATAATTGCTGGATTATTAATAAGTGCCCTGGCAATGGCAACACGCTGCTGTTCGCCGCCCGAAAGCTGATTGGGTTTGTGATGCCCCCTATCTTTCAACCCCAGCAGATCTAAAAGCTCAAGCGCCCTGGTTTCTGCCTGTTTTTTATTCACATTAGCTATAAACGCGGGGATGCAGATGTTTTCTATCGCACTAAATTCGGGCAGCAAGTGGTGAAACTGGAAAACAAAACCGATATTCTGGTTGCGGAAAGCGCCTACCATATCGCCAACTAATTTATTTATGGCCACACCTTTTAACTCCACAGTGCCACTATCCGGCTTGTCCAATGTGCCTAAAATATGCAGCAAAGTACTTTTTCCGGCGCCAGATGGTCCAATAATACTCACAATCTCCCCTTTTTGAACTTCAAAATTTACACCTTTTAAGATTTGAAGATTTCCGTACGACTTTTTTATTCCAGTGGCTTTTAGCATGCTCCAAATTTAACAAAAAAGGTTAAAGACTAAAGTGGAAAGACGAAGGTTAACACTAGAGCTAAAAGATTAAAGTTGAAAGATCAATTGAAAAACCAAGGAAGACTAGAGGTTAAAGCACAATACGTAAAGAGTAGGGAAGAAAGTTTAAAAGTTCTCTCATCTTGATACCCTACACTTAATACTCCCCCATCCCCCTAAAAAAAAATAAAATTTGCAATTATCATTTTCTTGCATAACTTTGAAAAACAAAGCACTTTTAAAATGAGCAATCCAGAGGAACAGTTAAATGCATTAAAAGATATCAGGCAAATGATGGATAGATCATCAAGATTTATTTCATTAAGTGGTTTATCTGGCGTTTTTGCAGGCGTTATTGCTTTAATTGGGGCTTATTTTGCAAACGATGAGATCAATAAATTCATCAACAAACGCGGTTATAGTTATGGTGTTGAAGGCGAAATGGACCTGGAATTTAACCTGTTGAAACTTGGCATCTTTGTTCTGGTAATTGCTTTGGCCGGAGGTATTTTGTTTACCTACAGGAAAAGCCAGAAAAACAATCTGCCGATATGGGACAAAACATCAAAATCGCTGTTGTTAAACCTAATGATCCCACTGGTGGCCGGAGGCTTGTTTATTATTGCATTATTGGTAAATCATCCAAATACTTACAGCATTATTGCGCCAAGCTGCTTAATTTTTTATGGTCTGGCTTTAATTAACGCCAGCAAATATACTTTTAGCGATATTCGTTATTTGGGTTACCTTGAAGTTGTTTTAGGCTTAATCTGCATGTTCTATATTGGTTACGGACTTATTTTTTGGGCTTTTGGCTTCGGCGTGCTGCATATTGTTTACGGATTGGTAATGTATTTTAAATACGAAAAAGGCCAATAAGATGAAAAACCCAATAGCAGATTTAAACAAAATATTCGATAGCCGGATCAGGTTGGGCGTTATGTCTATACTCATTGTAAATGACGAAATAGGCTTTAACGATTTAAAACAGATGCTCGAGCTAACGGATGGCAACCTGGCTTCGCACCTGAATACTTTAGAGCAGGCTGAATTTATTAAGGTACACAAAGGTTTTATCGGACGTAAAACCAGTACCACCTACTCCATCACCGATTTGGGCAAGCAGGCTTTTAAAGCCCATTTAGATGCGCTCGAAAAAATGATCAAGAAACTGTAGTCAATTTTTTTTAATTATTTACTTTGAAATTCAAAGCACTTTTAAAAACATAAAATGAAAGAAATACCTGATCCCCAGATGATTTATATCGCCAAGAAGCTGGCGTACTATTCAGCGCTTATCGGCACCATAATCTTTGTTAGTTTTTTACTATCCAAAGCCACTTATTTAATGGGCCTGGGGCTGGTTTACATTTTATCGGCAACAGTTATAAACGCTATTTTTTTATTGGTGCTGGTAATCGAATTAATTTACAACCCAATACACTGGCGAAGCTACCTGGCCACCATAATCTGTATGCTTTTAAATATCCCTTTAAGCATGCTCTATTTCTTCCTTGTAACGCATCCTATTTTTTAAACCTAAAATAAAATGAAAACAAAATCCAACTTTCTCCTGCTCTCTGCCTTAATTGGAGGGCTGCTCTTCAGCTTTCTCTTTTGGAATGAGTGGCTGGCACTAAACCAATTAATTTACAGCATCTTTATCATTGCCATAACGGCATTTAACCCCGAGATAATTAAGGGTGCCAAATATAAATTCTATGCGTTGGCCCATCTGCTGGCGGCAGTATTGGTGGTAGTCAACAATTCAGATTTAACAGCAGCCACTTATTATATCAGTCTGGTTTTATTTACTGGCTTTGCGCACTACCAGGCCCTGCAAACCATTTATACTGCAGGTTTAGGCACTGCAATACAGCTGCTCACAGTACCGGCTACTTTAATTAAGAGATTATCGGATGTTAAAATTGGCAATTTTAACTTAAAACCGGTTTTCAGGCCAATCAAATACATTTTGCTCCCTATTATTATCCTACTCATTTTTACTACGATTTACAGTGGTGCCAACGAAATATTCGGTCAGTATCTGGAAAAAACGTTAACGCACATCTCCGATTTTCTAAACTATGTTTTTGGCTTTATATTTCAGGATTTAAGTATTGAACGTTTCTTTCATTTCTGTTTGGGTATACTTGTAACCACAGGCCTAACCATTACCTTTTACAACAAGAGCATCGAAAAAGTAGAGGCCAACTGCAACGAAACCCTATTGAGGATAAGGCGTAGCCAAAGGCCAAAAAGCATCTGGTACGAGATTGCACACACCTTTACCAGCCAGATGATTACCAAAAAACTCGCCTTAAAAACAGAGTACATCATTGGCGTAATTTCGTTTGTTTCGCTAAACCTGCTTTTATTGAGCGTAAACCTTATCGATATTTCTACGCTCTGGTTCGGTTATAAACCCTCGGGCAATTTTTCTACCGATCTGCACGAGGGCACCAATGCCTTAATCTTCAGTATTGTTCTGGCGATGGCGGTAATCTTATACTTTTTCCGTGGCAACTTAAATTTTTACAGCAAAAGCCGCACACTCAAAACACTGGCCTTTGCATGGATGGTGCAGAATTTCATCCTGATCATTTCTGTTTTTATCCGCGATGGCTATTACATCGAATTTTATGGCTTAACGCATAAAAGAATTGGCGTTGTGGTTTTTGCCGTGCTCTGCATTATTGGCTTGGCTACGGTGTACCTAAAAGTTGCCAAAGAGAAAACACTTTTCTATTTATTTAAAGTGAATGGAAACATCTGGTTTGTTCTGCTACTGGCTTTCAGTTTCGTTAACTGGGATGTTTTTATTGCCAAATACAACCTGGCACAAAGTGAACGGGTTGCCATTGATGCCGACTACCTGCTGTATTTATCGGATAAAACGCTGCCCATATTGGACAAAAACCGTTCAAAATTGTACGACATACCTTCCAAAGGTCTTTATGGGAGGGAAATCTCAAAACCATGCGATGTTGAATTTTATAGTCAAAAACTGGATAAACGTATCGGTTATTTTAAAGAACGTTATGAACAAGTAAGCTGGTTATCGTGGAACTTACAGGATTGGAATACCGCTAAATATTTTGGGCTAAACAAAAAATAAATCTAAGACATGAAAACGCATTCATCTACTTATTGGACCGATTATTTTACCTGTAATGCCCAAATCGACAGAATAGATTGGAGCATGAAGCCAGAGCTTACACGGGAAGAAAAGGCAAGCATCCTTAAATCATTAAAAGCATGGCAACTGGCCGAAACCGGAGAAGGAGAACATTTAATGCATGTATCTAGAATATATGGCCAAAAGATTGATGATCCGGTATACCCAAAAGCTGCCGCATTATTCATCAAAGAGGAGCAAAAGCATGGAGCAAATTTAGGCAGGTATATTGACCTGATAGCAGAAAAACGTTTACAAAAAAACTGGGATGATTCGCTTTTTAGACAGATAAGGTATTTCAACAATAGCATGGAACTTTGGACCATTACAGTATTGATTGTAGAAAGCGCTGCACAACTATTTTATCAGGCCCTAAAAGATGCCACAAACTGCAAGCTTCTTAAACAGATCTGCACCGATATCCTGATTGATGAAGCAGCTCATATTCAGTTTCAAAAAGAACGTCTGTACATCATATGCAGTCATAAGAGCGCTTTTTCAAGGTGGATAGCCTGCAAGGCATATGCCTGCTTTTTTATAGGCACCAGTTTAGTTATATGGCTGGCCCATCGTAAACTCTTTAAAGCAGGGAAACTAAACTTCGCACTGTACTTCAAAAAAATGAAACGCAAACTAAGTAAAGTTGCAGGCAAAAAAGTGTTTTATGAGAATGAAGAAAGAAAAAGCCTATTAAGTAGTCCATCATATTAAAAACCCTGTACAATTAATCTCTCGCCTTTGCTAAACTTTTGTTGGATTTAGTTTTATCCCGGTGCAATTTGCATCGGGAAAGCATAGGCTTAGTACTGTTTAAAAATTAAACACTATATTAATATTAGAAATTATGCAAAATCTACAATCACTACTAAACTTGCCCAAAACCAGAATCATCATAATTCTGGCAGTTGTTACGTTAATCCTAAGCATTCCGCTAATAGCCATGCAGTTTACCAACCAAGTAAACTGGGATTTAAGCGATTTTTTAACCGCGGGCGCATTATTGCTGAGTACCGGCCTAGCCATTGAACTGGTAGTTAGAAACCTAAAAGCAGGCACTTTAAAAACCGTAATCCTCATTGCCATTTTGTTGGCGCTATTTCTTATCTGGGCAGAATTGGCCGTTGGTATATTCGGAACACCTTTTGCCGGAAGCTGATATGCCTACTACCTCCCGCCTCAATTAAAGCCGGGAGGTAAAGCTTAAAATAACTATCTTGATTTACTCAAACCTCAAAATTAACGACCATGAAAAAACTCATCTCCTTAGGGTTATTAAGCAGCGCACTACTCACATTGGCCTGTACGGAAGAAAGCAAGACCGTTTCTGTGAATGAAACCAGCACGACAAAAACCAAGGTTTACCCAAAAATTAAGTATGATTCTCCTATAATTGTTGATAAGACCGATATGCTGATCTACCCTTTAAGGTTAAACAGCGATGATGAAGAAAGTTATAAAAGAGAAGCCAATACCGCTCATTGGAATCTTGTTTTTTACAATACCATTTCTGGTCAAAACGAATTGCTCACCAAAGAAAAAATCATCATCAATTCTTTCTCTATTGGCCAGGCAGAAAAAGCTTCAAACCATCCAGCAACTTTGTCCGATCAATTTATTTATTACAACATTACAGATTCGGATTATGATGGCGACAAAAAACTAACCTCGAAAGATCCCAGTAAACTTTACATATCAAACCTGGAAGGAAAATCCTTTACCAGAATATCACCAAACAATTACGAATTAAGCAGCTGGAAAATAGACGATAAACACGATCTCATCTTAATGAATTTAACCAAGGATTCGAATGGGGATAAGGAATTTAATGACGAGGATGAGGTTGAATATTTTGTTTACAGCTTAAAAACAAAAACACTTAAAGGGGTTTTTGATCAGAAATTTAAAGATGAAGTTAAAAATCTGGCTAAAAAAGTACTTTAGCACAGGTACAGAGCCCGCTTTGATTTTAAAACCACAAGTGGCAAACAAGGTTTGAACGAAAAGAGCGCCATACCGAACGCCTCTTTTTACTGATTAACATAAAACGTTCATTTTCTGAAAAAATCGGCAAATTCTATTTGTTTAAAGGCTTTGAAATTGTAGCTTTGGGCAAATTTGTAGCAAATGAACCCGATGCGATTAAAATAATTATTTTAATGGTAAAAGGCTCCATCTGACAGATAAAGATAAAAATATAAACAGATGAATATTCACGAATACCAGGGTAAACAAATATTAAAAAGTTTCGGTGTTAACGTTCAAGAAGGAATAGTTGCCGATACTCCTGAGCAAGCTGTTGAGGCGGCTAAGCAACTGAAAACTGATTACAATTCTGACTGGGTTGTAATTAAAGCGCAAATCCACGCTGGTGGTCGCGGTAAAGGCGGTGGTGTTAAATTAGCCAAAAACCTTGAAGAAGTTAAACAACGTGCAACTGACATTATCGGCATGCAATTGGTTACTCCTCAAACCGGCCCAGAAGGTAAATTAGTGAACAAGGTTTTGGTAGCTCAGGATGTTTATTATCCAGGTGCTTCTGAAACTAAAGAATTCTACATTTCGGTATTGTTAGACCGTGCAAAAGGCCGCAATATCATCATGTACAGTACCGAAGGCGGTATGGATATCGAAGAAGTTGCTGAGCACACGCCGCACTTAATCTTCAAAGAAGAAATCGATCCTAAAGTTGGTTTACAAGGTTTTCAGGCACGTAAAATTGCCTTTAACTTAGGTGTTAGCGGTAACGCTTTTAAAGAAATGGTAAAATTTGTTTCTGCCTTATACAAAGCTTACGAAGCTACCGATTCTTCAATGTTCGAAATCAACCCGGTATTAAAAACTTCTGATGATAAAGTAATCGCAGTTGACGCTAAAGTTAACCTGGATGAAAACGGTTTGTTCCGTCACCCTGATTACGCAGCCATGCGCGATGTAACAGAAGAAGATCCAATGGAAGTTGAAGCAAGTGCTTCGAACCTAAACTTCGTTAACCTTGATGGTAACGTAGGCTGTATGGTTAACGGTGCTGGTTTGGCCATGGCAACCATGGATATTATCAAATTAGCTGGTGGTGAGCCTGCAAACTTCTTAGACGTAGGTGGAACTGCAAACGCTCAAACCGTAAAAGCAGCTTTCAATATCATTTTGAAAGATCCTAACGTTAAAGCAATCTTAATCAACATTTTTGGTGGTATTGTACGTTGCGACCGTGTTGCACAAGGTGTTATCGATGCATACAAAGAAATCGGAAATATCCCTGTGCCAATTATCTGCCGTTTACAAGGTACTAACGCAGAAGAGGCTAAAAAATTAATTGATGAGTCTGGACTTCAGGTTTACTCTGCAATTGCTTTAAAAGAAGCAGCTGATTTAGTAACCAAAGTTTTGGCTGAACAAGCATAGTTTTTAAAGGTTAAAGACCAAAGCTTTAAAGCGATATTATAATCAAGGCCTTTCAGTTTTACTGGAAGGCTTTTTTTATTCCCCTTACTTACTCTCCCTTTTAGAGAGCCTGCTCCGATTCTTTTCGGAGGGTGTCCGCAGGACGGAGTGTTATTAAAAACCTATAAGATCTTTAAGACCTTATAGGTTTGCTATTTAAAAAGATTTCTTTTTTTTGAAAATGAACAGCCCTGTTTGTTATGGCGGCCTCCTGTCCTGCTATCTCTCCAAGTCCTCTCCCGATATAAAATCGGGCTTTCCGTTCTATCAGGTTTATTGAACAATGTTAGTGGTTATTGGATGCGATCAAATCTTGCAGGTTTACTCTGCACGAAACTCCAGTATATCGCCAGGCTGGCAATCCAGTACGCCACATATTGCTTCCAGGGTTTCAAAGCGGATTGCTTTTGCCTTACCCGTTTTTAATATGGATAAATTAGACATGGTAATCCCTACACGTTCACTTAATTCAGTGAGCGACATTTTGCGCCTGGCAAGCATAACATCTAAATTTACGACGATGGACATTGTGAATTTGGCAAAGTTATATAGTTAAATCGTTTTCCTGCTTAAGTTTTCTTGAATACGAAAGCAGTTCATAAATTACGCTGAGTATCGCAAAAAGTGATAGTATACCCAAGTTTATATCTCCAGCGTCCGAATTACGGTATTTAAACGCACTACCGGTTAAATCTGCCACATAACCATTAACAAGGAATAGCGCCACAAATTTTAAAGCCATAAACAATATTCCGCCCGCAGCAACAAATTGCCACAACCTATTTTCAGTTAAATTTTCGAAGTTTTTAGGCTTGTTATAGGCCACAATCAAAATTGCAACGCCAAGTATCAGATAAAAAGCAGCGCTTGCACCAACATCACCTAAACCCTTACCCGATAAAACAATAGCTTGGGTAAAGGTAGGTTTAAATTCGTATACACCAATGTGGCTATTGGTAAACTTGGCGCTGTTAATTGATTTAACCTCTTGTGCCGCGTTCTGCTCTACCAGGCTAACAGCAAGCTGGCCATTGTTATAATTACCCACTGCACTGATTAAATGATTGCTAATAGATACCAGCGCAATAAATACCAGGCTTAAGCCGGCATACTTAAAAACCTTTAAAATATTATCCATAGTTTATAATCGTTAAGTCGTTTTCTTGTATAAGCCTTTTCGAATATTCGATTAGGCCATATACTGCATTTGCTTAGAGTTAGGGTGAACTTATTCATAATTTTAAAAATTAAGCATCTCTTTAACTGTACAAAGCGATTTCAATTTTGGTCGGATGAAATTTTGTTGAACAAAAAATCAGACAAAAATTCTGATCCTAAAATCCCACAAAAAACCATTGGTTCTATTTTTTGCCATAAATAATATAAATTCGATAAACGTCATATTTATTCAATTATTTACAGCTCAAACCTAAACAATTAATTATTATAAATCAAAATAAATTTATTGTTTTACAATAAATTATAATCGAATAACAACTATAACCAATCCTGTAGTACAAATAATGCCAATATTTTATTTGGAATGATTTTTGTTGTAAGTAAAACTGTAAAAAACTTGTGCAAACAGTAACATTTTCAGCATTTTATCCTTTCGGATTGCTATACAATTTCGTAACTTTGCACACTCAATAATTAAAGAGCACACAATTCGTATAAATGAGACAACTCAAGATAACGCAATCCATTACCAACCGTGAAAGTCAATCTTTAGACAAATACCTTCACGAAATTGGTAAAGTAGATTTAATAACAGCAGAAGAGGAAGTAATTTTAGCAAGGAAGATTCGTGAGGGCGATCAAGCTGCATTAGAGCGATTAACTAAAACCAACTTGCGTTTCGTTGTATCTGTTGCAAAACAATATCAAAATCAAGGTTTAACACTAGGAGACTTAATTAATGAAGGGAATTTGGGTTTAATTAAGGCAGCAAAACGCTTTGATGAAACCAAAGGTTTCAAATTCATTTCTTATGCTGTTTGGTGGATCCGTCAATCTATTTTGCAGGCAATTGCCGAGCAAAGCCGTATTGTTCGTTTGCCTTTAAATCAGGTAGGTTCATTAAGTAAAATCAGTAAAGCTTTCTCTAAACTAGAGCAGGAATATGAACGTGAACCTTCTCCAGAAGAACTGGCAGATATTTTAGAAACTACTGTTGATAAGATTTCGGACACGCTAAGCAACTCTGGCCGTCACGTATCAATGGATGCGCCTTTTGTTCAGGGTGAAGAAAATACACTATTGGATGTATTGGAAAACCATGAGCCAAACACAGATAGCTCATTAATCAACGAATCTTTATCAGAAGAAATTAAGCGTTCTTTATCTACTTTAACTGAAAGGGAAAGAGAAATTATTGTTTTATTCTTCGGCTTGGGTTCTAACCACCCACTTTCTTTAGAGGAAATTGGCGAGAAATTTAACTTAACACGTGAACGTGTTCGTCAGATTAAAGATAAAGCGTTACAACGCTTGCGTCATACATCAAGAAGCAAAATCTTAAAATCTTACTTAGGATAAGGGATTAGGATTGATTGAAACAAAAAAAAGATCGGCTATCGGCCGATCTTTTTTTGTTTATAACATTATGAAATTCCTCACTCAGGCGTCATGCTGAACTTGTTTCAGCATCTTTCCTATTGAAACCCCTCCACTCAACGACCCTGAAATAAATTCAGGGTGACGGCTTCTTCTCATGATTAAGCTTAAAACAACAGGTGTTTCACCGTTAAACCGTTATTGATTAACTGTTTCAACGAATCGATGCCAATCCTTAAATGTGTTTCTACATATTTTTCGGTTACACTGCTATCGCTTTCTGCAGTTTTAACCCCCTCAGGGATCATCGGCTGATCGGAAACCAAAAGCAAAGCACCTGCCGGAATTTTATTGGCAAATGCTGTGGTAAAAATAGTAGCCGTTTCCATATCCACAGCCATTGCCCTTAAAGTTTTTAAATACTTTTTAAATTCTTTGTCGTGCTCCCAAACCCTGCGGTTAGTGGTGTAACAGGTCCCGGTCCAATAATCTCTTCCATGATCGCGGATGGTGGTAGAAATGGCTTTTTGCAGGGCAAAGGCTGGCAGTGCGGGCACTTCTGCAGGCAGGTAATCGTTAGATGTTCCTTCTCCCCTGATTGCTGCAATGGGCAGGATTAAATCGCCCAGTTGGTTTTTCTTTTTCAAACCACCACATTTACCCAAAAACAGCACGGCTTTTGGCTTAATGGCGGTCAATAAGTCCATCATGGTTGCCGCTAATGGGCTTCCCATCCCAAAATTAATAATGGTAATTCCGTTTGCGGTAACGCTTTGCATAGGCTTATCTAAGCCCATAATTGGTGCGTTATCGTTCCATTCAGAAAACATGGTTACATATTTGCTGAAATTGGTTAACAGGATATAATCGCCAAACTGATCTAATGGCCTGCCTGTGTAACGTGGCAACCAGTTTTTAACGATTTCATCTTTTGATTTTAGCCCCGATTTAACCGGGCTTTCTACTTCTTTTACTTTTTTCGATTTCTCTACTGCCGCTTCGTCTTTCTTTACGTCTTTTTCTTCGTTCATATTCTTATAGCTTTGAGCATAGCGTTAACAAATAGTATATAAAAAAAAATCCCTCCCGAATTACGGGAAGGATCTGATTTTTTATGCGGCCTGCAACTTTTTAAAGTCGGCCTTTTCAAATTTCTCTATCGCGTAATCGAGATTAATGTGCAACTCCTTGACATCCGTCTGCGTTGGTGTATCAAACATCGCATCGAGCATAATTGCCTCACAAATTGATCTTAACCCACGCGCACCAAGTTTATATTCCATTGCTTTATCCACAATAAAATCTAAAACATCATCTTCAAAAACCAATTTAACATCTTCGTAAGCAAAAAGCTTAACGTATTGTTTGATCAGTGAATTTTTAGGCGCGGTTAAGATATTCCTCAACGATTCTTTATCCAGTGGGTTTAAGTGAGAAAGAACTGGAATACGTCCAATTAATTCGGGTATTAATCCAAAAGATTTCAAATCCTGCGGTGTAATATACTTATAAAGATTTTTAAGATCCAAAATGGTCTCATCTTTCTTTACTTTATATCCTACAGCCTGTGTACGCAAACGGTTAGCTATTTTACGCTCAATACCATCAAACGCTCCACCGCAGATAAACAGGATATTATTCGTGTTTACAGGGATCATTTTCTGATCGGGGTGCTTACGTCCGCCCTGAGGTGGAACGTTAACCACTGTACCTTCTAAAATCTTTAATAATGCCTGCTGAACGCCTTCGCCTGATACATCGCGTGTAATAGATGGATTATCGCTTTTACGCGCAACCTTATCTACCTCATCAATATAAACAATACCACGCTCTGCCGCTGTTACATCATAATCTGCCGCCTGAAGCAAACGCGTTAAGATACTTTCTACGTCCTCACCTACATAACCTGCCTCTGTTAAAACAGTTGCATCGCAGATACAGAATGGCACATGTAAAATCTTGGCAATGGTTTTAGCCAAAAGCGTTTTACCTGTTCCGGTTTCTCCCACTAACATGATGTTCGATTTTTCAATCTCGATCTCGTCTTTATCCACTTTCTGGTTTAAACGTTTGTAGTGGTTGTAAACAGCAACCGATAGCACTTTTTTCGCATCATCCTGGCCAATTACATACTGATCAAGGTGTTGTTTAATTTCAAGAGGCTTTAATAAATTAATCGCCTCCTGAATATTTTTTGTCCCTTTGGTTCCTAATTCCTGCGCAAGCAACTGGTTGGCCTGGGTAACACATTTATCGCAGATAAATGCATCCATACCTTCAATCAGCATTAAAGTTTCATGCTTGCCAGAATGGCAGAATGAGCAACGGGATTCTTTATTTTGTTTCGCCATCTTTTTTCGCGTTTCTCGATAACACTTCATCAACCATACCAAATCCTTTTGCCTCATCGGCAGTCATCCAGTAATCGCGATCTGAAGCTTTCTCTACCCAATCATAAGTTTGGCCAGAGTGCTCTGAAATGATATCGTATAATTCTTTTTTCAATTTCAACATTTCTCTCAGGTTGATCTCCATATCAGATGCTACACCTTGTGCACCTCCCGATGGCTGGTGGATCATTACCCTTGAGTGAGGCAATGCAGCACGTTTTCCTTTTGCACCTGCAACCAATAAAACCGCTCCCATCGAAGCTGCCATACCTGTACAGATGGTAGCCACATCTGGCTGGATATACTGCATGGTATCATAAATACCTAAACCAGCATACACCGAACCACCTGGAGAGTTGATATAGATCTGAATATCCCTATCTGCATCGGTTGATTGTAAGAACAACAACTGAGCTTGAATGATGTTTGCATTCTGATCGTAAATCGCATCGCCTAAAAAGATAATACGGTCCATCATCAACCTCGAAAAAACATCCATCTGAGCTACGTTCAACTGGCGTTCTTCAATGATATATGGCGTCATCGATTGCGGTGAAAGATTAGCCTGTGCAATAAATTTATCTACGTGTAAACCGCCAATCCCCTGATGTTTAACGGCAAATTTTCTGAATTCTTGTGAATCTATGTTCATGGTTATAGAGTTTGGCGTTTTGCGATAAGCGTCTTAAGCCTAAACCAAATACGCGGGTTATTTTAATAAATATTTCCTGAAGTTGGTTAATTTCCGTGCCAATTTATCTAAATCTTCCAGATAATCATTCAGTTCTATGTCAGAAATATATTTTCTCCGTTCTAAAACTACTAAAATATTTGCATTCTCAAAGGTAGAACGGTGCGCAATATTCAGATAATGAGCGAATTCCTTATTTGAAACAGAGCCTGAGCCTTCTGCAATATTATTGGATATGCTAAGAGCAGCCCCATTGAGCTGCTCTGCAAATCTGTATTTTTTATCAACTGACAATCGGTCAGCTATATCAAGTAATTTATCAGTTAAAACTATCGATAACTGCCAAACTTCGAGCGATTGAAATTTAAATTGGGCCATAACTAAATATAGGAATAGCACAATCATTTTCAAAACGCTTAGGCTCTTTACTAAACGCTCAGCGCCAAGCGCCAACCGCTATTACTTTTTCTCAGCAAGCGCTACAAATTTATCGTAGTCTATGTCTTTTTGCTCTAGGGTAACGATAGATTTAATCTGTTCGAAAGTTTTTAAAGCTTTAACTTCTTCGAAAACACGGTTTGCATTTTCTTTCTCTTGCAAGAACTGAACTGCATATTGTGCTAATTGTTCTTCTGGAAGCGGGCTTGGGCTGTACATTCTGAACTGCGCATCTAATTTAGCTTTAGCCGCCTGAACAACATCTTCATATTTAATTTCGATGCTGTTATCTTTAATGATTTTGTTTTCGATTAAAGTCCATTTCAGGTTTTTAGCAAAATCGTCATAACCTTCTGCCAATTCTTCATCGGTTAATTTTTCGTTTGTTGCTTTTAACCAACGGCGTAAAAACTCATCTGGTAATTCAAAAGTGTGTTTCTTTAAAAGATCTTCGTAAATATCGTTCGAAAGTTTACGCTCAGCATCTTGTTTGAACATGCTTTCTACCTCTTCGGTAATTTTAGCCCTGAAACCAGCTTCGTCAGTTACTGTACCTTCGCCAAAAAGTTTATCGAAAAACTCCTGGTTCAAATCAGACTCTTCTAAACGGTTTACATTTTTAACTACCAATTTGAAGTTCGATTTTAAATCAGCTGCATCTTCTTCCGAAATATTTAAAGCTTTAGCAATTACTGCTGCATCTTCAAATGCTTTCTGGATATCGATAGTTACTTCATCATCTTTCTTTAAACCGATTAAAGATTTAAGTGCTTTTTTATCCTTAACCTGATCTAAACGGAGGGTTGCAGTACTTACAATACCACCTTCAAAAGCAGCACCATCAGTACCTAACTGGGTTAACTCGGCATACAACACGTCGCCATCAGCAGAAACCTCAGGGTTGGTCATTTTACCATAGCTACGGCGGATATTTTTGATACGGCTTTCTAAAGTTTCTTTATCTGCCTTAACAACGTATTCGGTAAATTTATCTTTAGATGAAATGTTTACATCAAAAGCAGGTGCTAAACCCAACTCGTAATCAAACTCGAAATCATCGGTATTATCCCATTTAAATTCGCGCTCATCATCCATTTTTGGAAGTGGCTGACCTAAAATCTCTAATTTCTGCTCAGCAATGTAGTTTGATAAGGTATCATTTAACAGGTTGTTAACCTCTTCTACCAAAATACTTTTACCATACATTTTTTTAATGTGGGCCGCAGGAACCATTCCTTTACGGAAACCAGGTAATTGTGCTTTTTTAGCTTGATCTTTAATGGCTTTCTCTACTTTTCCAGTGTAATCAGCAGGTGCGATCTTGATTTTTACAACAGCATTTAAGTTGCCGGTTTTTTCCTGTGTAATATTCATTTTTTCTGAGATATGAGTATTGAGATGTGCAATTAGATTTGAATATTGAGATATGAGATTTGAGACAAATGGCACATATCGCTCCAATTAAAACAGCACATCAATTTTTATTAATCAATGTTTTAAAAAACAAAACCGTTCCGATGTTTAAATCGGAACGGCCTTTATCTTGTTGTGCGGAAGAAGGGACTCGAACCCCCACGCCGTGAAGCGCCAGATCCTAAGTCTGGTGCGGCTACCAATTACGCCACTTCCGCAGTTAGGATGTTGTAAGGACTGCAAAGATAGAAACAAGATTGAATAATCAAAAGCTATCGGCAATATTTTATTGATTATTTTGATTGCAAAATGGTAACTATTTAGTTTTTAAGGAGAAAAAAATTAAAAAAAAGTTTAGTGGGAGTTTTGGTGATGGTTTGTGGGGGCACAAACCATGGAACAGGCTTTATTTTTTTGGAAAGCAGGTTCGGTAGCGTTTAGGTTAATGCAATCCCGCTGTATGCTTTATCCCGATGAAAACGCCAATTTTGAAATTGGCTACCCGTGAAACGTTCTTACGGAACGGGTAATAAAAAAACCGTTCTGATTTTAAATCGGAACGGTTTATCGTATTGTGCGGAAGAAGGGACTCGAACCCCCACGCCGTGAAGCGCCAGATCCTAAGTCTGGTGCGGCTACCAATTACGCCACTTCCGCTTAGGTTGTTTTAAGGACTGCAAAGATAGAAACTAAATTGAATATTCAAATTTTAGTTGCGCTTTGTAACAACATAAAATTGAGCTATTTTTAATAACAGCTGAAATACAGCATATTATATTGGCAGATAATTTATCATATCACCACAATACACTCTTCGCTTCAGAAGCACTCTCCTAACCGCCCAATCTTAAAACTTAACAAGCGTTACTTCAAGAAGCTCAGGACCTCCATCAATCGGATAACCTGCAACCTTTTTACCTTTTACCGTTACCGGTTTATCTACATAGTTATCAAGGTTTATGGCTGCACTTTTTAAGGCATAGGTTTTATTATCGGCTTTTATTAAATGTGTGCCGTACTGAAAAGTACTCATTCCCAGCTTTTCGATTTTTCCATTAACCGTAACAGTACCGGTATAACCGTTTTTTTTCATGGAAATACAGCTGGAAAGCGAAGCCACAAATAGCGACATGATCAATATTTTTTTCATTGGGATGTGATTTAATACCCGAAACTAGTAAAATTCTTTCTGGAACTCGAAAAAATACTGAACTGCTTTAACTAAGCGGCTTCCGTACCAGCTAAACATCTCACCATCAACCAACATAATTTTAGCATCGGGAATGGCCGCCTGTATCTCTTCTATGTGTTTTTCGGCAAAAGGATAAGGCTCGGAAGAAAGCATAATCAGTTCACAGTTGCTTGCTTTCAGTTCATCGAGCGTTACTACTGGATAGCGCTCCTGATTGATAACATTGGTCATACCGTTAGTCAACAGGATATCATCAATAAATGTATTTTTCCCCGCCGCCATGTAGGGCTTTCGCCAAATGAGATAGGCTACTTTTTTAGCCAACTGATGCTGGAGTGCAAGTGTTTTTAAATCGTTAAAACCTGCTGATATTAAATGGTTGAGGTAACTGGCTTCTGGCTGCCTGTCTACCAGCTCCCCTATCTGTCCAATGGTTTTCATGGCATCTTCCAAATTAAAGATATCACTCATCCACACCGGGAAATATTGGGCTAATTCTTCTATGTCGGCCTGTGTGTTTTCCTCCTTATTGCCGATAATGAGGTCGGGCTTTAAATCTTTAATTAAATCAATATTCAGCTTTTTGGTACCACCTACCTTGGTCCGTTCTGCAAACTTTTCTATCGGATGAATACAAAACTTGGTCAATCCGATAATTTCCTTGTCCAGTCCCAGGCCGAACAACAGCTCTGTTTGCGAGGGTACAACAGAAATGATCCTTTTTGGGGGAAAATTGAGGGTAATTTCTCTTCCGAGCTGATCGGTAAAAGTTTTTTGCATGTAGCAAAGTTAGTTTAACCACAGCTAAAAAAGATAAACAATAGGATAATTGTTATGTGCTTA
Source organism: Pedobacter sp. GSP4 (assembly GCF_051857575.1). Lineage (NCBI taxonomy): Bacteria > Pseudomonadati > Bacteroidota > Sphingobacteriia > Sphingobacteriales > Sphingobacteriaceae > Pedobacter > Pedobacter sp. GSP4. The sequence continues at coordinate 49,860 of NZ_JBPZIR010000008.1, forward strand.
GCTGTGGTTAGCCCGGTTACACCAGATTTTAATTTAAAACAGCAATATCTTCTTTCACAACACCATCGGCAATATGGAGGATCCTGTTTCCGTACTGTGCATTTTTTTCGGAGTGGGTTACCTGGATAATGGTAATGCCATCTTCCTGGTTCAGTTTTTTAAATAACTGCATAATTTCTTCGGCCTGTGCCGATTGCAGGTTCCCGGTAGGTTCATCGGCTAAAATGATGCTGGGCTGGGCCGCCAGTGCGCGGGCTATGCCCATCAGCTGCTGCTGCCCGCCTGATAACTGATTTGGAAAGAGGTCTTTTTTGGCCACAATGTTAAAACGGTCTAACAAATCGGCAATCCGGCTGGCGCGCTCAGCACTTCCAACTTTTTTGTACAAAAGTGGGGCCTCTATGTTTTCGTAAACCGTCATTTCATCAATTAAATGATAGGCCTGAAATACAAAGCCGATATGGTTGCGGTAAAGTTCAATACGCTTACGCTCGTTCAGGGCCGTTACATCTTCGCCCAAAAACTGGTAGGTGCCATAGGTTGGCTCTTCCAACATGCCTATAATATTGAGCAGCGTAGATTTACCTGCGCCTGATGGCCCCATAATGGAAACAAATTCGCCCTGTTTAATGGTTGTGGTTACCAGGCGTAAAACATAATTTTTAACACCTTTATTGGCGTAATACTTTTCGATATTGGTAAGTTGTATCATATTTTTTTTGGTTGAGGGTTGAAAGGTTAAAGGTTGGAAGGTTTTGGGCAACTTAGCCTTCTACCTCAAAACCTTCTGCCTTCCCGCCGTTATTCATATTTAAGTGCATGTACAGGTTGGCTAACCGCCGCTTTCCTTGCCTGAATGCTTACGGTTAAAACTGCAATAATAACTGATGTTACGCTGGCAATAAAAAAGGGAAAAATCGGCATATCTATACGGTAGGCAAAGCCTTCTAACCATTTTTTAACCAAAATGTAGGCTATTGGCCAGCTGATTAAATTGGCAATTACTACCAGGGCCATAAAAGACCGGTTTAAAAGGTTTACAATCTGCATGTTTGATGCACCCAAAACTTTCCTAACCGCAATTTCTTTGGTACGGCGTTTTGCTACAAAAGTAGATAGAGCAAATAGGCCGAGCAGCGATAAAGAAATCGAAACCACACTAAAAAGAACAATCATGTTCATAAAGCGCTTGTTTTCTTCGAGGATTTCGGAGAAAGCCTCATCCATAGATTGGTACCGCAAAGGAAAATCGGGATAAAGTTTTTTCCATTCTGTTTCTATTTTACCGATAATCCCCTTATAATTCTCGGTATCAAAACTCACCAACAGGTTATTGGTATTGGAAGTTCCCCCTAATTTGGTTACTTTGTAAACGGTGGGCAATACGGCCTTATCAAAACCCTCGTTGTGGTAGTTTTTGATCACACCCACAACCTGAAAGGTAATTGTTTTACCCCGATAATCAACCTTTCCATAAGTTTGTCCAACTACGTTTTTGCCCAGCAGGCTGGCCGCAGCTTGGTTAAGGATTACCGAATTAACGGTATCCTGTTGGTAAGCTTTAGAAAACAACCGTCCGGATACCAGCTTTACGCCCAGGGTCTGTAAGGCATCGATGTTAACAGTTACGCCGTTTAAGTTAATTTCGCGTCCTTTATAAATAATTTCACTTTTATTGTTAAAGGCATTCCCCATTACCTGGGTTGTGGTAGAAACATATTTAACCCCCGGAATACGCCTGATCTTATCGGCAAAACCCTCATCATAACCAGTTTGGAGATTAACCAGCTTGCTGCGTTCAAAGCCCAGATCTTTATTGCTGATGTATTTGGTCTGCATTTGCATTACGCCAATGGCAATAATAAAAGTTACAGATATTCCGAACTGAAAAACCACCAGCACATTACGCAGTACCACGCCTTTCAAACTATTTTCGTAGCTGCCCTTAAGTACCGAAACGGGATTGTAATTTGATAAAATCCATGCGGGATAGAAACCGGCCAAAAGGGTAACCAGAAGAAAAACCGCCATAAGCTGACCTGCCAGACTAAAAAAATAGGCATTGTGCCAAAAACTTAACTGAACATTAAACTGTTGGTTAAATGCAGGCAAGAGCACTTCAATTAAAATTATGCTTAAAAACAGTGAAACAACGCTCTGCAGGGCCGACTCGATCAAAAATTGAGCCATTAACTGTTTTTTATAGGCACCGAGCACTTTTTTAACACCAACTTCTTTTGCTCTTTGAACGGATTGTGCAGTGGCCAGGTTAACAAAATTAATGATGGATACGAGCAGCAGAAAAACAGTGATACCGATTACGGGCTTTAATTTGTTTATCCAGTTAATGGCAAAAGGCGGATTGCTGTGCACCTCTTTTAAGGGAATGGCTTTAAGTCCGGGAGTTTTGCCGTTTTTGTAAACATCTTTGAAATTCAGTTTCTCTTCGGCAAACGATTTCTTTTTAAAATCTACATATACCTTTTGTAAACTTTTATTGGCTGATAAGGTATCTACCTGATCAACCGATCTTACGTACACCTGGGTATAATGCGAACTGCCAATCTGATCGGGGTCATGATCTTGATCTCCGGTATGGCTTATGGCATTAAAGCTTATACTTTCGGGTGCATCCACATCAGCAATAACACCGGTAATTTTTAGTGGTGTACCTTCATCATCCCTCCATCTCACCAATTTAAATGTTTTACCCAAAACATGGTCAGTTCCGAATAACTTAATGGCCAAATGCTGTTTTAGAACAACTGTATTGGGTTCTTTCAAAGCCGTATTTCCATTTCCCTGAACAAACTGGTAGGGGAAAACATTGAAAAATGCAGAATCGGCATCTTTAATTCCTTTTACCAATATTGGATCGGCATGGTCGATTTTAACCGAAAAACCGCTCCCCCAATCCTGATCTACCTTGGTAACCGCGCTAAATTGAGGTACGTTTTCTTTAACCAGAACAGCTACCCTCGAATTGCTGATCTCCTGCCAATGATCTTGGTTATCAGGCGTAAAGAAGTTATGTTTTTCCCTTATCTGATAAACATTTTTCAGATCTGGCGACCAGGTATCGTAACTTTCTTCGTGATTAATGTACAAAAGCATTAACAGAAAAGCAGTTAGGCCAAGGGCCAAGCCACCAATATTAATGGCTGCATAAACCTTGTTTTTAAATAGGTTACGCAATGCAATTTTTAAGTTGAGTTTGAACATCTTTCTGAGGTTGAAGGTTGGAGGTTTAAAGGTTGTAAGGTTGAGATATCTAAACCTTCTACCGCTTTTACCCTTAACAATTATGTTTTATTTAATATTTTATTAAAGTTGGAAAGTTAAAATTTAGGCCACTTAAGCCTTATTACCTTCCACCTTTCATCCTTTATTCGTATTTAAGTGCATCAATAGTATTGGCAACCGCAGCTTTATAAGAGCGGAGACTTACCGTGATTAAAGTAATGACCATCGAAATGAGCATGGCCAGTGCGAAAGGCCAAATGCTGATATTGATGCGGTAGGCAAAGCCAGATAGCCATTTGGACACAAATAAATAGGCTAATGGCCAGGCCACAACATTGGCAATAAAAACCATCATCAGGAATGAGCCATTTAGCATTTTAACCAGTTCGAGTGTAGAGGCGCCCAAAACTTTCCTAATAGCCACCTCACGTGTGCGTTGGGTGGCCACAAACGAAATTAATCCGAACAGCCCGATAAAAGAAATGAAAATAATTACACCGGCAAAAACCTCGAACAGGGTACCCATTATTTTTTCTCCCTGGTAGTAATTATTAATTTCTTCATCTAAAAACGACTCGTTATAAACCGACTCGGGAAAGGTAGCCTGCCATATTTTACTCACAGTTTTCATGGTTCCCATCATTTCTTTAGCGTTTAATTTAATGGCGGCGTAAAAAAATCTAGGTTTAAGTGCTCCAATCAAAATCGGATCGATAGCCTCGTGCAGGCTTTTATTTTTGAAATCCTGTATCACACCCACAATTGGCGCTTTCATTCCCCCCATCGAAATCATTTTCCCGATGGCTTCATTCGGGTTACGGATATTTAGTTTCTTAATTAAAGTTTCGTTTACCAGGTATTCGTTTATGGTATCTGATTTAACCAGGTTTCTACCGGCAACGAGTTTCAGGTCGAAAGTTTTGAGGTAATCTTCATCTGCATTTTTGGTATTCACCTGAAAATCCTGATCCTTACCTCCATTGTAAGAAAAAGTATTGCCGTTGTTATTTTGAGATGAGGGTGCTGTACGGCAGAAACTAACTTCCTGCACCCCTGGAATCTGTTTTAACTGGGCCTTAAAGCTGGAAAACCGCTGTGTGGTGAGGCTATCGTTCGGGAGATCGACCATGGCAACAGCGGTTGGATTAAAACCAAGTGGCTGCTCCCTGATATATTTCATTTGCTGGAGGATAACCAATGTGCCGATTATCAAGGTAACGGTAAGTGCAAACTGAACCACCACCAAAACCTTCCTTAAGCCAAGTCCCCCGGTATTTGCTGAAATTTTATTTTTAATGGCCAAGGCTGGATTAAAGCGCGACATGACCATGGCTGGATAAAACCCGGCTAGAAAACTGACAAACACCACCAAGCCTAACATAAAAACCAGAATAATTGGATGCTCGAAAATGCTGAAAGAGATTTTTGAGTTGAAAAGGCGCTGCATGCCGGGCAAAGCTATTTCAGTTAATACACAACCAATTAACAATGAGATTAATACAATGGTTAATGTTTCGGTTAAGAACTGTACCACAAGCTGGCTTCTTCGGCTGCCCATCACTTTACGCACACCAACCTCTTTTGAACGGCTTACCGCCTGTGCTGTTGCCAGGTTTATAAAATTAATTGATGCGGTAATGATCAGGAAGAAACCGATTACCGCCAGACCGTAAAGCTGCTTCTTCGGCATAATCCTGCCCGAGAAATTCCCAAATTTTGAGTTGTAATGAATATCACTCAGATGCTGAAATAAATGTCCTTCTTTACCCGGTGCATTTTCTACATAATATTTTTTCACGAAAGCCTTTAAAGGTTCCTGCAATGCATCAATATGGATATTCGGCTTTAATTTAAAGTAACTTTCAGAATTAGAGCCTACTGAACCCCAGTTGGTCAAATTGCGGTCTTTAAAAGATTTATACGAAAGCATAATCCGTAGCGGAATTGAATTATTCTCGGCAACATCATCAATTACACCACTAACTGTATAGTTTGTATTTCCATCAAAATTTAAACTTTTGCCTAAAGCATTTTGCCAATCGCCAAAAAATTTGGTGGCCATTTCTTTGGAGAGCACCACATTGCCCGGGCTAGCCAAGGCCCTGTAATTACCGGACAACCAATTGTAATTAAAAATCTGGAAAAAATCGGGCTCAATGTAAAATACATTCTCGATGCTTTTAAGCTTTTCTTTTCCATTGGCATCGGTAATTTTGATTAATCCTGCACTCTTTTCTATCGCAGCAATTTTGTCCATGTAGGGTGTAAAATCATTTCGCATGGCGGGTGTAAGCGGCAAGGGAACGCCTTGTGAAGAGAACTGATTTCCATCGGCGTAATCCCATGTTGATACTATGCGGTAAATCCGGTCTTCGTTTTTAAAGCCTTCATCAAAACTCATCTGATAACGGATAAAAATAAAGATAAGAATACAGCTTGCCATCCCGATCGATAGACCAAGAATATTAATAAACGTGTAACCCTTGTTTTTCCAAAGGTTTCTCCAGGCAATTTTTAGGTTAAGTTTGAACATCTTTATGAGGTTAAAGGTTGGAAGGTTAAGGGTTTGAAGGTTGAAGTATCTAAGCCTTCTACTGTATTACCTTATATCTTCCAGCCATTGTGTTTTATTTAATATTTCTTAAAATTTAGGCCGCCTAAGCCCTCTACCTTATTACCATCCACCTTCAACCTTTATTCGTATTTAAGGGCATCAACAGGTTTTGCTTTCACGGCGCTATTGGCCTGGATGCTCACGGTAACAATGGTTAATAAAATGGTTAAGGCTGCACTGGCTATAAATGGAAAAATTGGCAGATTTATGCGGTAAGCAAAGGTTTCGAGCCATTTTTTGGTTAAAATATAAGCCAGTGGCCACGAAATGACATTGGCCACAAGCACCATTGTAAAAAACGAACTGTTAATGAGCTTAAAGATCTGCAGGTTGCTCGCTCCCAATATTTTCCTAACGGCAATTTCCTTTATCCGGCCATTGGTAATATACTTTGCAAAAGCAAACAGCCCGAGTATGGCGATGAATATGGTGAGCATGGCCGCAGCAAAAAATACAGATTGCAGCTGCTCTTGCTTTTTAAATAGTTTACCGTACATGTCATCAAGAAACTGGTAGCGGAAATTATCTCCATCCAATTTATTGATTTCGTGCCATTGCGATTTTAAAGTACTCAGCACTTCCGACATCCTGCTTTCTTCGATTTTTAGCATAATTTCCGTTTTCGGATTTCCGCAGGGATCGTTAATCGCATAAATGGTAGGCGGTACTGCTTTTTCGAAGCCAAGCGCTTTAAAATCTTTAATTACACCGACAATCTGATATGCTTTATGCTGGCAACCGCTAATGGTTTTGCCGATTGGATCGGTTAAGCCATATTTTGCTACAGCAGCTTCATTCAGTATAGCACTGTTTGCGGTATCAGTTTTAAAAGCCCTGGAGAAAGCTCTTCCCTCTTTTATCTTAATATTTAACGTTTCAAAGTAGTCGAAATCTACATCAGTAAAACTTAAACTTTGCTCTTCTCCATCAACCGTATACCGGTTGGTTCCACTTTCTGAACCATCAGGTACAGCATTGGCAACGGTAACCGATTTTACGCCTTCAATTTTGGATATTTTATCCCTTATCGGCTCAAACTTGCTGGGAGAAGCAAAATAAGCCAGGTTTTTAATATACACCACCTGCTCTGGCTTGAAACCGATATCCTGCGTGCGCATATATTTTAACTGCGAGTTGATGATGAGCAAACCAGTTATAAAAATTACAGCAATACTAAATTGAAATACCAACAAACTATTGCGCAGCCAATAGCTTTGCTTACTGGTTTGAAAGTTACCTTTTAAAACCAGTGCCGGTTTAAAGCCCGATAAAACCATTGCCGGGTATATGCCTGCAATTAGCGTAATAAAAATGAGGATGAGCGGAAGCTGCCAAAACAGCGCATTATTGGCTGTCCAGATGGATAAATTTACCACAAACAGGCTGTTAAATTTTGGCAGGATAATTTCGGCCATAATCAGCGCCAAAATGGTTGCGGCAAAACACTGGATCAGTATTTCTGTTAAAAACTGTAAGGCCAACTGATAGCGGTAAGCCCCCATTACTTTTTTAACGCCAACCTCTTTAGCACGTTTGGCTGCCTGTGCTATACTCAGATTGGTAAAATTGATACAGGCAATTACCAAAATTAAAACGCCTAAAACCGATAAAGCCACTAGTATTTTATAATTGGCATCGGTACCGGCCTTTGGTTTAAGGTGTTGGTTTTTTAACGGATCGAGGAAAGCTTTTGTGTTTTTAAAAGTTTCTTCCTTTGGATCAGCACCGTTTTTGAGCATTTCCCTTTTATAAATCGCATTTATTTTACTTTCAAGCGCCTCAACGTCAGTTCCTTTTTTAACCTGAATGTAAGTGTTGTAGTTATTATAGCCATAATCTTCATTGCCACCCAACTCTTTCACCAACGAAATGGCATCAAAAGTAATATTGGAGTGTGGGTCGGCAAATATGCTACCGCTTAATTTGCCTGTCATACCGGCCGATTTACTGCCGATTGTAATGATTTCAGGCGTATTGTTTTTATTGTTCGGAAAAAGCGTTCTGTAATTTTCATTGCTCAGGTAAAACAGGTTTTCGGTATTGCTTTCGGGCTTAATTAAACCGGTATTTGGCCTGATGTTGAACATTTCTGCCGCGGCGTAATCAAGATAAAGGCATTTGCTTAAAAAAGCAACACCATTATTGCTACTTACCGGAAATTCGAAATAACTCAACTTCATGGTACCCACAGCAACAATTTCGGGCAGTTCTGCCTTTAAGGCCTTGCCCAATGGAGGCGGGGTATTGTTGGTTTTAAAATCGGGCAGCTGCCTACCAATTACATAAATCTCGTTATAATTGGGATTTGCGCGGTCAAAGCCTGTTTCGTAGGTAAAATACATGGTTACCAAAACAAATGCAGCTAAAGCAATTGCCAATCCGCCAATGTTAATGGCCGTAATTCCCTTGTTTCTCCAAAGGTTACGCAAAGCGATTTTTAAGTTTAATCTGAACATCTTTCTGAGGTTAAAGGTTGGAAGGTTAAAGGCTTAAAGGTTGAAGTATCTAAACCTGCTACCTTATTACCTTCCAGCTTCCAGTCATTATGCTTTTTTAATATTTTGTTAAAGTTGGAAAGTTAAAATTAGGCTGTCTGAACCCTCTACCTTATTACCTTCATCCTTTACTTTTCATTTAATATTTTTAGAGTTGGAAAGTTAAAATTTAGTCAGCCTAAACCCTCTACCTTCCCTCCTTTACTCGTATTTAAGCGCATCAACCGGGTTAGCTATTGCTGTTTTGTAGGCTTGAAAGCTTACGGTAATTACGGCCATTAACAATGTACCAAAAGCTGCCGTTGGGATAATCCACCAACTGATTTCGGTATGGAATTCGAATTTATTAAGCCATTTGCCCATTGCATAATAACTGATAGGCACTGCGATAAATATGGACACCACAATCATTTTGATAAATGAGAGGGATAATAACTTCATTAAATTACCCACCGAAGCACCCAAAACTTTCCTTACGCCAAACTCTTTGGTGCGCTGTTCGGCGCTGTAGGTAACCAAACCAAACAGCCCTAAGCAGGAAACAAATATGGCCAAGCCGCCAAAAAGGTTGGATAGGATGCCCAAGTTTTTTTCGGTATTGTATTTTTCGCTGTATAAGGTATTCAGGAAATTAACTTCGAGCGGATAAGCTGGGTTTAAAGCTTTCGTGATACGGCTAATGGTTTCTATGTTGTGCTGTAAACTGTTGTTCTGGTTTAAACGCATGGTTATGGTTCCGGTACGCTTTTGATCAAAGAAAACAACCATCGGATGATTTGATTTATACGGAGAATCCCAAACATAATCATCAAAAACACCAATAATGTGGTACTGATCTCCAAATACTTTAACAGTTTTGCCTATCGGATTTTTGTAACCAAAGGTTTTAACAGCTGATGTGCTCACCATTACCCCTACAGAATCGGAAGCAAATTTTTCAGAAAAATCCCTTCCTGCAGTTAATTTAATTCCGTTCGTTTTAATAAAATCGTAGGTGGTAGAAACCTGGTTAAACAGTTGTGTATTATCAGGCGTAGTCATTCCCTCCCAGCGGATATCCATAAAATTTTGTCCGCGGTGCGATAAACTAACCGACGACTGGAACATGGAGCTTACTGCACCCGATTTTAGCAGCTGCGCGCGCAGTACTTCATATTTTGTTTTCAGTTCTCCATCCTGCGGTATTTCTACCAGGGCATTCACGTCAAAACCAACAGGTTTATTTTTAATATACTGGATCTGCCTGTAAATTACCAGGGTAGAAATAATAAGGATAATGGCAAAGCAGAACTGCCCTACAACCAGCACCTGCCTTAAACTAATGGAAAAGAAACTACCGGTTTTAATCTTCCTTTTTAAGGTCTGTATCGGGTTAAAAGCCGACAAATAAAATGCCGGATAACTCCCAGCGATTAAACCGGTTAAGAATACAACGCCTAAAATACCTATCCAACTGCCTTTATTGAAATAAGACACACTTAATTTTATGTTGAGCAGCTGATTGAAGGTTGGCAAAAAGATTTCTAAAATTGCAGCAGAGAAAACTACCGCAATAACGGTAAGCATCATCGATTCGGTTAAAAACTGTATAACCAACGAAGTACGGTTAGCCCCTATGGTTTTTTTGATCCCTACTTCTTTTGCACGCTTTTCTGATTTGGCCGTTGCCATGTTCATAAAGTTAATGCAGGCAATGAGAAGGATGCCAAAAGCAAGTCCCACAAACAGGTAAATCTGTTCTATTGCACCACCAACACTTTTACCGTCTTCAAACTTGCCGTACAAATGCATTTTTGACAAAGGATACAACACCTGTGATTGATGATTATCGTTGGTGTTTTTTTTCAGTACAGTATATATTTTTTGATTAACCAGTGTTAAATCTGCTCCCGGTTTTAACCGCACCAGTGTAACGTAGCTAAAGTTTTCCCAGCTGGGGTTCTTTGCGCCCTCATCAATGGTTTCGTAAAAAGACCAGGGCATTAAATAATCAAATTTGTTAGAGCTGTTATCCGGTTGATCTTTAATTACCCCGGTAATATTTAAATCGAACCGATCTTTAAACCGCACTGTTTTATTTAGCACATCGGTATTTCCGAACAATATTTTAGCGGTAACGGCTGTTAGAACTACAGAGTTAGGGGCACTCAGCGCTGTATTTGGGTTACCCTGTACAAATTCGTAATCGTACATTTTCAAAATATCGGGTTCGGCAAATTTGGATAAGCGCTTAAAAGCGTTCTGCCCGTTGGCAATTAAATTTTTGCCTCCATAATCCATTCTTGCCACATACTTGATTTCCGGGATATCCTGTTTAATGGCTGGTCCGAACGCACTGGTAGAACCTTCAAAAGTACCCGAAATCTGACCGTTTTCGCCAGGGATATTGGTCAGCGTGGTAAAAACATCTGCTGAACTTTTAGCCTGCTTATCAAAGTTCCATTCGTAGGTAACGTACAACAGCAACATTAAGCAAGCAGCCAAACCAATAGCCAAGCCAATTACATTGATAAATGAGCTTACTTTATTGCGCCATAGGTTTCGCAATGCGATTTTTAGGTTTAATTTGAACATTTTTCAGAGGTTGAAGGTTGGAAGGTTAAAGGTTTGAAGGTCGAAATATCTAAACCTCCTACTGTATTACCTTATATCTTCCAGCCTTTATGTTTTATTTAATATTTACTACATTAAAAGTTAAAATTTAGGCTACACAAGCCCTCTACCTTATTACCTTCTACCTTCCATCCTTTACTCGTATTTAAGTGCATCGATAGGGTTTGCCTTGGCCACTTTAACCGATTGTAAGCTAACAGTAAGTACTGCAATAATTACCGATATGGCAACGGCTGCAATAAAAGGCCATGCTGAAATCGAAACCCGGTACTCGAAAGCAGACAGCCACTTGTTGATGATGATGTAAGCCAATGGAAAAGCAATTACGTTAGCAATGGCCACCAGCTTAATAAAATCTTTGTTTAACAGGGTAAGGATGTTGGCTGTACTGGCACCTAAAACCTTACGGATACTGATTTCTTTTTTACGCTGCTCGGCCATAAAGAGTGCTAAACCCAGCAAGCCCAGGCAGGAAATAAATATTGCGAAACCACCAAACCAGTTAGAAAGCGTACCTAAAAGTTTTTCGTCCTGGAATTTTACCTCAAAAGATTCATTTACAAATTTGCGGTTCACCGGGTAATTGGGTTCCATTTCTTTAACCAGCTCATCTATTTTAGCCAATGAGGAGCTGATATTCTGATCGGGGTTTAAACGGGCAATAATCATATTGGCATTATCTGTAGTGTTCAGGTAAAAAATCATCGGTGCAACTTTTTGATAGGCGTTTTCTACCACAAAATCTTTTACCACCCCAATATTGGTTAATTTATTGCCCCAAAAATCGATAATGGCACCAATTGGCTGTTTTAAGCCCATCATTTTTATAGCGGCTTCGTTAAGCATTACACATGTGGTATCATTTGGAAACTTTGGAGAGAACTCTCTTCCACTGATTATTTCCGTACCGATGGTTTCTACAAAATCGTATCCAATGGCCCTATGGTTAAATGAAATAAGTTCTTTCGGATTTTTCCCTTCCCACGATATGTTGGTGGTGTTGTTTCCGCCCTCAGTAAAGTCGGAACTAAAAAAAGTTACATTGGTGGTTGCGCCCGATTTGATCATTTGGGTTTTAAGCAGCTCCAGTTTGTGCTGATCGCGCAATTTTCCATCAACAGCAATCTGAACTAAATTGGATTGATTATACCCAATTGGCTTGTTCTTGATGTAATTAAGCTGTTGGTAAATCACTACGGTACAAACAATTAAACATGCAGCAAAAACGAATTGCCCTACTACCAGTACCTTTCTGATCGACACCGACGAATCTGCTTTTAAGCTAAAGCCTTTTAATACCTTAACCGGTTCGAAAGATGATAGATACAATGCTGGATAACTGCCTGCCAACAAACCTGTAAAAATTGTTAAGCCTAATAATACTAACCAAAACGAGCTGTTATGGTAATCGATAGCGAGTTTAATATTTAATAGGTTGTTGAAATAAGGCAGGCTAACTTCTACCAAAATGAAGGCAAACACAGTGGCAATAAAGGTAATGAGCAGGGATTCTAAGAAAAACTGGCTGATTAAAGATTTGCGGGTAGATCCAATTGCTTTACGCACACCAACTTCTTTGGCCCTACGCTCTGATCGGGCTGTTGATAGATTCATGAAATTGATACAGGCAATTAATAAGATACAAAAGGCCAGCAATAAAAATATCTTCAGCTGATCGATTTTACCGCCCACAGATTTTCCATTTTCAAAATCGGCATACAAATGCCATTTGGTTAAAGGATGAAGCAGGGCCACGGCAGCAATTTCCTTATCGTGCCTTTTATAAATATCCTTAATGTCGGCGTTAGCTTTAGCAAAAGCATTATTATCTTTTAACTGCACCAGGGTAAGGCACATGTTGTTTCCCCAATTCGGAGTTTTGACCCAGGATTCTCTTTTTTCAAACAATTCCCATGGCATAATGCATTCAAAATTGATGCTGCTGTTAGCCGGAACATCATCTATCACGGCTTCAACTTTTAAAACATCCTGATTTTCTAACTTTACGGTTTTATTAATGGGGTCTTCATTGCCAAATAATTTTTGGGCGAAAGATTTGGTGAGAATAATGGTATTGATATCTTTTAAAACTGTACCAGCGTTGCCTTTGATAAATTTGTAATCCAATATTTTAAGAAAATTCGGATCGGCATATACTACTTTACTGCTGATCTTTGTTTCACCAACAGTAATTAAATTTGTTCGTGGATAGCTTGAATGCGAAGCATACTTAACCCCCGGAAATTTTTCCTGTATATCGCTGGCCATCACATTGGGTGTCCACGACCAGCTAAAGGTTTTACCATTTGCTACTACACTCTGATAAACCACATAAGTTTTATCGTTGTTTGTAAATTGCTTATCGTAACTCCACTCGTATGCTACATATAAAAGCAAAATCATACAACTGGCTAAGCCAATGGCTAGTCCACCAATATTGATCAGTGAGAAACCCTTGTTTTTCCAAAGGTTACGTAAGGCTATTTTTAGGTTTAATTTGAACATTTTATTAAGGTTGAAGGTTGGAAGGTTAAAGGTTTAGGGTTTGGGCGCACAAACCGTACGCCTTATATCTTTTAACCTTATTCCTTTAAGCGCCTTCCCAAATCTTCCCATCCAGGAAGATTTTTGGGCGGCTATCATTAACTAAACTAAAATTCTTTTTGGAGGCTGAAGGCAGGAAGGTGGAGGGTTGATATAACTTTACCTTCTACCTTTAAAACCATCAGCCTTCTCACCCTATATCAGCTCTTCGTTTCGGCTTTTGTTTATCTTTTCAGAAATTACATGCCCATCTTTCAGGTTAATAATCCGGTTAGAGAAACTTGCATCATGGCTGGAGTGTGTAACCATAACGATGGTGGTTCCGGTTTCATTCAACTCGCACAGCAATTCCATTACTTCGTTACCGTGCGAGCTATCCAGGTTTCCGGTAGGCTCATCGGCCAAAACCAGTTTAGGTTTGGTTACTAAAGCCCTTGCCACGGCTACACGCTGCTGTTGTCCGCCCGATAGTTGCTGTGGGAAGTGGCCACTTCGGTTTACAATATTCATTCTTTCAATAATATCGTTAACCAGTTTTTTGCGTTCGCCGGCAGGAATTTTATTGTAGATTAAAGGCAGCTCAATGTTTTCGAAAACTGTTAGCTCATCTATCAGGTTAAAGTTCTGAAAAACAAAACCCATGTTCCTTTTACGGAAATTTGAACGCTCCCGATCATTAAGGGTTAAAAGTTCGGTATCTATAAATTTGTAACTTCCGCTTTCTGGCTTATCCAATAAACCCATTACATTTAGCAAAGTAGATTTTCCGCAGCCCGATGGCCCCATGATGGATACAAATTCTCCTTCTTTTACATACAGGTTGATTCCATTTAATGCGGTTGTTTCTACTTCTTCAGTTTTGTAAACTTTTTCCAGATTTTCTATTTTAATCATAGCTTTTTAGTATCAAGTATTTTAATATCGAGTATTGAGTTTCAAGTATCAAGACCCGGCTATATTTTTAATTTGTTAATTTTATCCTCTAAATTTTTCCATCTTCCATCTCACATTTCCCATCCTACTTACTTATCTCTACCTGGTCGTATTGGTTAAACTGATCGTAAGAAGAAGTAATTACCTCGTCGCCTTTTTGCAGTCCATCCAATATTTCATAATACAGATAGTTTTTCCTTCCGATTTTAACATTTTTCTTGATGGCCTTACCGTTGCTTACCAGAAATACCCACGATCCTCCGGTGCTTTGGAAAAACTGTCCCTGGGCCAAGAGCAACGATTTGCTGTTATCAGATAAGGTTAATTTGGTTTGCAGCGATAATCCACGGCGTAAACCATCTGGCGCAGCGGCCTTAAAAATCATTTCAACCTGGAACTGGCCTGAAGTAACCTCTGGAATAACTTTACTTACGGTTAAATTATAGGTTTTACCATTAAACTCACAAGTAGCCGTCTGCCCTTCTTTAACCCTATTGATATAATACTCATCTACGCCTGCCTGCAGTTTATAGCCTTGCAATACATCAATTTTACCAATCATTTCATTTGAGTTATAAGATTTTCCAATAACTGGATCGTATGAGGAAAGTTTACCTGAAACAGGCGCTTTAATGGTCATATTTTCAATATTCTTGCGGATCATTTCCAAACTCTCGTTCATCTGCCCCATCGATTGATCGATCTGGGCCAACTGCATTTTTCTGCTCTGGTTTTCCTGTTTAATGGCCTGGCGTACAATTTTGAGCTTTCCCTGGTAATATTCATAATCCTGACTCGATTTGTTAAACTCCTGAAGGGTGATTACTTTTTTCTGAAAAAGTGAGCTATCTAAGTGGTATTGACGGGTAGCAGTGCGCAGGTTATTCTCTACGTCCAATACATCCTGATTTAAAATTCTTTGGTTCTGTTCTAAATCCAATCTCGATTTACGCAATTGATTGATTTGCTCGGTGGCTGCAGTTTGCTGTGAAGTATAACCCAGCATGGCATTCGAATTGGCTATCCGCAATAACGGTGTTCCCTTTACTACAGAGGCACCGTTCTCGGTAAAAATTTCGGCAACTGTACCACCTTCTGATGAACTCACGATAACCGAAGTTAACGGAACAACGCTGGCGTTTAGTAGAACAACATCTTCAAAATCGCCATATTCTACCTTACTGATTGTTAATTTATCGGCATCTGCGCTGTAAACTTTTTTAAGGGATAAAGTGTAGCCATAAATAACAACGGCCACAAATGCGATTGCCCCGCCTATTATTATTAAGGTTTTTGTGCTAAACTTCTTTTTCTCTATTTTTTTGTCCATGTGTTTGGTTGTACTGTTCGGTTTGCTTAATAACCAAGCTTGTGCCAAAAGAACCAAACACAAATAAACAACTCATAATCAACAATTTAAAAGTTTTTATAAATTTAACCTGTTCATTATCGGACAGTATATGTGCGGGAGCGGACAGTTTTATTACTTTTGCTCAGCCCTGATTGAGATTGTTTTGATAAGGCAAGATTTGATCCGAATTTTCACATGGAACTCCCGATTTTGGTAGTAGAAAATCGATATGCTTTAGCAAACGTTTAAATAAGTCCTTCGACAGGCTCAGGATGACAATTATTTATGATACAACCCTATTAAGGAAAGGTTATGTTAGACGCCACAGTTTTAATTATTGATGATGACGATGACATTCTTTTGAGTGCCCGCCTATTTTTAAAACAGCAGGTTAAACAGGTAATTACCTGCAAATCGCCAAAAGAAATTAACGTTTTATTGAGCAAAAATGAAGTAGATATTATCCTATTGGATATGAACTACCAAAAGGGTGCCAGCGATGGTAGAGAGGGATTATATTGGTTGGAGCATATTTTATCAATAGATAAAGATTATGTAGTGATATTGATGACGGCTTTTGGCAATGTAGAACTGGCCGTTAAAGCCATCAAAAAAGGCGCAACCGATTTTATCTTAAAGCCTTGGGAAAACGAAAAGCTTTTTGCCACCATATCTGCAGCATCAAAGCTAAGGGCGTCGACCAGAAAAGTGAAGAAACTCGAAAAAATACATTCTTCGCTGCAGAAAGATATGACCCGTGGTTTCGATAACATTGTTGGTCAGGCAGATGGGATAAAACATTTACAGAACACTTTATTAAAAGTTGCACCAACTGATGCCAATGTGCTTATTTTAGGTGAAAACGGTACTGGAAAGCAGGTATTTGCCTACGAAATACATGGAAATTCGCTGCGCAAAAACCAGGTTTTTATGCACGTAGACTTAGGATCATTAAATGAAAATTTATTTGAAAGCGAGCTTTTTGGTTATGCAAAAGGTGCCTTTACCGATGCTAAAGAAGATAAGCCGGGCCGTTTTGAACTGGCCGATGGAGGAACCATATTTTTAGATGAAATTGGCAACTTAACCCTGCCCCTTCAAGCCAAGTTGCTAAGCGTTTTGCAGAACAGAACCGTAATCAGGCTTGGCGAAAGCAAGGAACGGAAAGTAAATGTGCGCTTAATTGCCGCTACCAATATGCCTTTAGATGAAATGGTGGCCAAAAATACTTTTAGGCAGGATTTATTGTTCAGGATTAATACAGTAGAACTTTTATTACCGCCTTTGCGCAAGCGCGGCACAGATATTTTATTGCTTGCCAATCATTTTATGCAGGTGTTCAGCAGCAAATACCATAAAGAAATCCGTAATTTGAGTACCAAAGCGCAAGAAGTTTTATTAAGCTACAAGTGGCCAGGCAATGTTAGGGAACTGCAGCATGTTTTAGAAAGGGCAGTAATTATGAGTGATGGGAACGAAATTACCGAAGAAGATTTACAGCTGAGCCCACAGCGCTTTGCCCAGAACAATACTTTACCCGATGAAATGGTGCTGGAAGATATGGAAAAAATGATGGTACAAAAAGCCATTGATAAACACAAGGGAAACATATCAAAAGCAGCTGCAGAACTTGGTTTAACAAGAGCCGCACTGTATAGAAGAATCGAGAAATTTGGAATCTAAGCCGAAAGCTGGGAGACCATAGCTTAAAGCTTTAGTCTATCGCCTTTAAGCTTTAGTCTTTTACCTTAAAAACATGTTTTACAAACGCTTTACCTTCCGTTTAATATTCCGCCTGCTGGTGATTAACCTGTTGGCTTATCTTTTATTTTATCTGGTACGCAATACCCAACTTTGGTTTACCATTATTGGTGTTGCACTGATGCTTTTAGGGGCCATTATTTCGCTTTATTATTACATCAACGAAATCAGATCGGACATTAAACGGTTTATTTTGGCTGTTAAAACACGCGATCATACCCTGAATTTTAAAAATAAAGCGACTAAAGGCAGTTTTCCTGAGCTGTACGAATCTTTTACCGATATCCTGCTCGTTCATAAACAGATTAGGCTAGAGCAAGAGGCTATGTTCCAATTAATCAAAACCATATTAGAACAGGTACCAGTGGGCGTAATTGTAATCAACAATACCGAAACTGCAGATAAAGATGAAGAAATTGCTTTCTTTAACCAGGCAGCTTCAAATTTACTAAGCGTTCCGGCCTATAAATACTGGCACCGGCTAAAACAGCACCTCCCTGCTTTTGCCATCGAAGTTGAACAGATTGCCCAAGGGGGAAAAAGATTTTTGGAGCTCAAAATACAGGATAAACTGATCCAGCTCTCTACCGAAGTGATCCCCTTAAATCTTTACGGAAAAAATTATACCATTATCAGTTTTCAGAATATCAAGGATGAAATTGAGCAAAAGGAAACTGAAGCTTGGAACCGGCTAATCGGAGTGATTTCGCACGAAATACTCAATTCGATTACCCCGATAAGCTCCTTATCCGATACCATAAACAGCATGGTTAGCGACAAGGAAAATTTGGACATCAGTGAGATGGAAGATTTAAAAACGGCTTTGCAAACCATCAAAAGACGCTCGTCGGGTTTGCTCGATTTTGTAAAAGATTATAGGCTAATAGCCGAATTGCCTACCCCAAATCTCGAATCGCATACCATTGGCGAAATACTAAAGCACATCAAGGTTTTAATGCAGCCTTTTGCAAAGGTTAAAAACGTAACCCTCAATGTAGAACAAACTTCATCAAAAATTACCGTTCAGCTGGATTTAAAACTGATTGAGCAAGTGCTTATTAACCTCATTACCAATAGTATTTATGCCGTTGAGGAAAAAGAAAACCCTTATATTTCCGTAAACTACCGCTTAGAAAACACCAAGTTATATATCGATGTTAGCGACAATGGTAAAGGAATTGAACCTTCAGATTTAGAGAAAATTTTTGTCCCTTTTTACACCACCAGAAAAAATGGTTCGGGAATAGGCCTAACCATTAGCCGCAACATTATGAAAATGCACCGCGGAAGTATTGAGGTTATTTCGGCACCAAAAGAAGTCACCACTTTTTCGTTGGTATTTAATTATGTTTGATCATTTCAATGTTTTTTTGCCTCAAAATTCAAACAAAACCCATTTGATATGCTTTTAAAGATGTGGATACATCAAATACAAGCATGAAGACAGTTATAATTTCGAATAGACTACCCGTAAAAATTACCGAAGAAAATGGCGAATACACATTTATTCCCAGTGAAGGTGGCTTGGCTACCGGACTGGCAGACGTTTATCAATCAGGCAACTGTATCTGGATTGGATGGCCCGGAATAGATGTACCGGAAGAACGGCAGGATGCAGTAAAAGAGAAACTTGCCCACCTCAATCTTTACCCGGTTTTTTTAACGCAAACAGAAATCAATTTATACTACGAAGGCTTTTCGAATGAAGTTTTATGGCCTGTTTTTCATTATCTGGTTACCTATGCACATTATGAGCAGAATTATTGGGACTGCTACCAATCGGTTAACGAAAAATTTGCAAAAGCCGCCATACAGGTGCTTAATAGAAGAGACCGGATCTGGGTGCAGGATTATCAGCTGCTATTACTTCCGGGAATTTTAAGGGCCAAACTGCCCAATGCCACTATTGGTTTTTTTCAGCACATCCCTTTTCCATCATACGAAATTTTCAGGCTTATCCCCTGGCGCGAAGAGCTGCTTAATGGCTTAATCGGATCAGATTTAATTGGTTTCCATACCTACGATGATGTTCGCCACTTTATCAGTACCGCAACCCGCCTGCTACCTGTAAATTCCTCATCCAATGTATTGAACAGCAACGAAAGGCAGATTGTAATCGAAGCTTTTCCCATGGGGATCGATTTTACCAAGTTTTCTGAATTAACCGCTACTGAAGAAGTAAAAAAAGAAATCGAGTATTTCAGAACCGGAAAAGAAGATATGAAAGTAATCCTCTCTATTGATAGGCTGGATTACAGTAAGGGCATATTGGAAAGATTAAAAGCATTAGAATTATTGTTGCAGCACCATCCCGAGTATATCGGTAAAATTGAGCTCTTTATGATTGTGGTGCCTTCACGCGATACGGTTCCGCAGTATAGCGAACTCAGAGACCAAATTGATCAGTTTGTAGGCAATTTAAATGCAAGGTACCGCTCCATCAACTGGATTCCGGTCAATTATTTTTACCGTTCCTTCCCAATCGAAGTATTATCGGCACTTTATGCCACAGCGGATGTTTGCCTGGTTACGCCAATGCGCGATGGCATGAACCTGGTAAGCAAAGAATATATTGCCAGTAGGAACAACAACGATGGCGTGCTCATTTTAAGTGAAATGGCCGGCGCTTCAAAAGAATTGACAGATGCGGTAATTGTTAACCCAAACAACCTTGGCGATATTATGGAAGCCATTGTGATGGCGTTAAAAATGCCTCTCGAAGAACAGCAGCAACGCATGAAATCCATGCGTACCATTGTAGAAAAATTCAATGTGAAACATTGGGTAAACAATTTTATTTTAAGATTAAACGAAGTGAAAGATTCTCAAAAATCGTTATTGACCAAACATGCAGTAAATGCAGTTAACGAAGTAATAGCCAATAAATATGCTAAAACATCCGACAGGGTGCTGTTTCTGGATTATGATGGAACACTGGTAGATTTTACCGGAAATATAGACGATGCATCTCCGGATGCGGAACTGTACGACCTGATCGAAAACCTCACCATTGATAATGCCAACAAAGTAATTATCATTAGTGGCAGAAGACATGAAACGCTCGAAAATTGGTTCGGAAATTTAAAAGTAGACCTGATTGCCGAACATGGCGCCTGGCAGAAATCGTACGGCGATAAATGGAACAGTTTGCCCCTCCTCACTGACCAATGGAAACAGGAGATTAAAACCCTGCTCGAAACCTACACCGACCGTACACCGGGATCGTTTATTGAAGAAAAAAGTTATTCACTGGTATGGCATTATAGAAAGGCAGAAGAAGGACTTGGCGATTTAAGGGCCAATGAAATTATCAGCCACATGAAAATTTTAGCTGCCGATAAAGGATTGCAGTTAATGCCAGGCAATAAAGTAATCGAATTTAAAAATATGGAGGTAAATAAAGGCAAGGCGGCACTTAACTGGCTGTATGACAAACACCCCGATTTTATTTTAGCACTTGGCGATGACCATACAGATGAAGATATTTTTAGGGCTTTACCAGATGATGCTTTTACCATCAAGGTTGGTAACAATATTTCTGAAGCCAAATATTACCTAAACGATTTTAGGGAAGTAAGAAAGCTGCTTTGGAGCTTGGTTAAGGATGAATTTGTGGAGCGGGGGTAAATAAACCGTCATTTCGAGCGGCACGCAGTGAAGTCGAGACATCTATCTCA
This sequence comes from Pedobacter sp. GSP4, assembly GCF_051857575.1. Lineage (NCBI taxonomy): Bacteria > Pseudomonadati > Bacteroidota > Sphingobacteriia > Sphingobacteriales > Sphingobacteriaceae > Pedobacter > Pedobacter sp. GSP4. Next base: position 71,091 of record NZ_JBPZIR010000008.1, read on the forward strand.
AGGCAGATCTCTCCACTTGCCATGCTCCGGTTGAGATGACGGTTCTTTTTTGAAATAAATATAGTACCAAGGTCTGTGTCACCACAGACCTTTTTTATTACCATTAGGCTAGAGTGAAATCCCGCAGATTCAATAGATTTCCGCAGATTTTATATTTTCTGCGCAAATCTCCAAGCTGGTCGGGATTTGTAATCCCGACCTCTGAACTGCGGATTTGTAATCCAGACCCTTACAAAAATATAGGCCTATCCAGTTTAATGGCTATGCGGTATGCCGCATTCATTAAACCTACGTGGCTGTACGCCTGAGGAAAATTACCCCACTGACTACCCGTTTTGGCATCAACATCTTCACTGAATAGCAAGAGATGGTTGCAATATTTGATAATTTGCTCAAACTCCTTTATGGCCTCATCCGTTCTACCTACGCAGGCCAAAGCTTCAACATACCAGAAAGCGCAGATCAGAAACGTTGTTTTGGGTTTCCCAAAATCATCTGCATGCAGGTAACGGTAAAACAGGCCATCTTCGGTTTTCAGCTCTTTTTCTAAAGCAATTAGGTGATCTTTTGCCCTATCAGAAGCCGGATCGAGGTAATTCATCATAATCAACTGCAGTGTACTGGCATCCAGATGTGAGCTGCCTACAGCATTGGTATACACTTTTCTCTCCGGATCGTAACAAGCTTCAATGTGTGCAGCGGCTTTATCAATTAAAATCTCTGCCCTTTTTTCGAAATCGGCATTTCCGATGGTTTTGGCCATTTTTAAGGCCGCCTGTGCCCCCGCCCATTGAAAAAGATTGCTGTAGCAGTGTACATTGGCAATATTTCTAAATTCCCATATCCCTGCATCTTTCTCATCAATGGTCCGTTCTATTTTAGATAAAACACTTTCTATCCATTTCACAGAATCGCTACGCTCAGAGAAGATAAAGCGGTGATCGGTATAAAGTGGCAACATCGAAATCAAAACCTGTCCATAAATATCATTCTGAATGTGTTCATATGCCTGGTTACCTATCCTGATGGGCTGCTCGCCTTTGTAACCTTCCAAATGATCTAAAGTACGCTCGGTTATCTCGCGTTCCCCGGCAATTCCATACAAAGGCTGGTAGCGTTCGTCTTCGGCATGCGAAATATCCGACAGATAATTGAAATATTTCTCCATCTCTTCGAAATGGCCAATGTGGTTTAACGAGGTAAGTACATAATGCGAATCCCTTAACCAACAATACCTGTAATCCCAATTGCGGGTACTGCCCGGCGATTCGGGCAAACTGGTTGTACTTGCGGCAATGATTGCGCCTGTATCTTCGTACTGATGGATTTTTAAAACCAAGGCCGAACGGATAACAAAAGGCTGGTAAAAACCTGCAATTGAGGAGTGTTTAATCCATAAGCGCCAGTAAGCCATTGTTTCACGAAGAAAATTTTCGGCCGTGCTTACAACTGGTGCTTCGAGGTTTTGCCCGTAGGTCATTATTAGGTACTTTGGCTCATTGAGCACAAATGCCTTTTCGTCCAGAATATAGGTTAAAGATACATTGGTGCTTAAACGTACATTTTCATCGCAGCCCGCATAATCGATGTGGTTACTGCCCCTGCTGGCAAGCATTTTACCCTCACCATAATTGCAAACAGGCTCGCATTTTATGGTTATCCTCGGGTTTCCCCTTAAAGGTTCAATTTTTCTGATCAGCATTAAAGGTTTAAAATACCTTTCGTAAAGATGAAAACGGGGCGCAAAATCTGTAATGCGGTAAGTCCCGTCTGCTGCAGTGATTTCGGTTCTGAGCACATTGGTATTTTCTACATAATATTGGTTGGAGGTAAACTCTCCCTGGGGTAAGATCGAAAATTCGCCTCCTTTTTTCTGATCAAGCAAACTTCCAAAAACAAAAGAGCTATCAAAACGGGGCCAGCAAAGCCATGAGATATCGGTATTTTTATTAACGTGTGCAATGAAAGCGCAATTTCCTATTATTCCGGTTTGATATAAATGTTGTTCGGCCATAAACTATTTTCTGTTTATTTTTACAACAAGCTTATCCGGAAAATGTTAGGCAGAAAATGAAAAAGACCTAAATCCAAAAGACCCCGCAGGTTTTAAAAACCTGTCATTCTGATCCGATAGCTATCGGTTACAACGAAGAATCTATAGGGCAAAAATTACAAAATTGACTCAAAATACTGTTTAAGACATTTTGCTTTGAAAGATTCTTCACTTCGTTCAGAATGACAGAAGAGCTCTAAAGCAAAAAGACCTCGCAGGTTTTAAAAACCTGCGAGGTCTGAAAGAATTCGCTGCGTTTGAAAATAATGTTTCTCTTAAATTACGGTCCCGCTAGGCAAAACTGCGCCCTTTTTAATTACGACAATACCATCTTTAACGGCATAAAGTTCAAAATCTCCATCTTCCAAATGCGCTCCGCCGTTTATTTTCACATCGTTACCAATGCGGCAGTTTTTGTCGATAATGGCATTGTTGATGTAACACCTGTCGCCTATACCTATTAAAGAGTTTCCTTTACTCGTTTCCGATTGTATTTCTTCCAGGGTTTGATAACGGTCGCTGCCCATAATGTAGGCGTTGGTAACCACTGTATGTTTACCAATTCTTGCCCGGATACCCAAAACAGCATGTTCTACCCTACTGGCCTGCACAATGCAGCCCTCTGCAATAATCGCCTTCTCTAAAGTAGTGCCCGAAATTTTTGACGGTGGTAGCATCCTGGCCCTTGTAAAAATGGTATGGCTGCTATCGAACATATTAAATTTAGGAATCTCATCAGTTAAGCCCAAATTGGCTTCAAAGAACGATGATATATTACCAATATCGGTCCAATAACCCTCGTATTGGAAGCTTAAAACCCTGCTCTGGGTGATTGCCCTTGGTAAAATTTCTTTACCAAAATCTTTCTCGTCTTCGTTTTCGTTTAAGATATTGATTAAATACTCGCGGTTAAAAACGTAAATCCCCATAGAGGCCAAGAAGTTTCTGCCTTCGGCCTGCATTTCTTCACCGGTATCCGAAATCCATTCATCAAGACCTGTTTTAGGTTTCTCGATAAATGAGGTAATCATATTTTCCTCGTCGGCTTTTAAAATACCAAAATCAGTTGCGTCTTTCGCAGTTACCGGAATGGTGGCAATTGTAATTTCTGCATTTGCTTCGATGTGTTTTTCGATCATTTCTTTAAAATCCATCTGGTACAATTGATCACCGGAAAGAATTAAGATATAATCGAACTCATGCGAAACGATATGGTGCATACACTGGCGTACCGCATCGGCAGTACCCTGAAACCAACCGGAGTTTTGTACAGTTTGCTCAGCCGCCAAAATATCAACAAAAGCCGTACTAAAATGACTAAAGTGATAAGTATTTTTAATATGCTTATTTAACGATGCTGAGTTAAACTGCGTCAGCACAAACATGCGGTGTATACCAGAATTTAGGCAGTTCGAAATGGGAATGTCTACCAAGCGGTACTTTCCAGCAATCGGTACTGCCGGTTTAGAGCGTGTTTGTGTGAGTGGCGATAATCTAGAGCCCTGGCCACCGCCAAGGATAACGCCTAAAACTTTGTCGGTCATGTTTAAGCTTATTTTAAATTTTGGTATAATTCTATATAGTTTAATGCTGCCTTATCCCAAGAATGGTCGATCACCATCATGGTTTTTCTCACAGCTTTAAAAGCCTTTTTATCATTGTATAATTCTACTGCACGGTTAATGGCGTGCGTAACATCCCAAATGCTGGTTTGATCGTGGCAGATACCGAAACCACCATCACCAATATCAATTACGGTATCTTTTAAGCCGCCAACCCTGCGCACCATAGGCACTGTGCCATAGCGTAAGGCATAAAGCTGGTTTAAGCCGCAGGGTTCTACCCTTGATGGCATGATCAGAAAATCGGCACCGGCATACATTTCGTGCGAAACCTGTTCGTTGTAACCGATATAGGCGTTATACCGATCGCCAAAAATATCTTTTAACTGATTCAGTCTTCCTTCTACCCAACTATCTCCCGATCCCAGAACCAATACATTAATATTATTGCCATGCTGCTGCAAAGCCGTGTAAAAAATATCCGGAAGCAGGTCGGCACCCTTTTCATCAACCAAACGGCCAATAAAAGTAAATAGAGGTTTCGACGCATCCAATTGAAAAACACTGCAGAGTGCTGTTTTGTTTGCCAATTTACCAGCTTCTACTGTTTTTAAATTATAACCTTTGGTAAGCATGGGGTCGGTTTCTGGATTCCAGACCTCGCTATCAATGCCATTTAAAATACCCACCGATTTCCAGCGTTCCTGCCTCAAAAGACTTTCCAGGCCACGCGCATTGTTCATCATCTCTTCCAAGTAACTTGGCGAAACCGTAGTTACCTTCCAGGCACATTTTATGGCCGATGCCAATGGGTTAATGGCATCATCCCAGCCCAGCAAACCACCTTTCCATAAATCGAAGGCTGGCAAATAATATAATTTATCCCAGCCAAACGGGCCTTGATATTGCGCATTATGGATGGTTAAAATGGTTGGTACTTTTCTGATCCGTTCGTATTTTATGCAATTAGATACCATAAAAGGAACTAGGCCCGTATGGTGGTCGTGGCAGTGAATTACATCCGGTTGGTGTTCCCATTGGGCTATCCAATCTAAGGTTGCAATCTGAAAAGCTACAAATCTTTCGGTATCATCCTGGTAACCATATACATTTGGCCTATCGGTTAAGCCCTTAATATGGATTACATATACATCAAAACCCAGTTTATTGGTTTTTTCTTTTAATATGCGGTATTGGAAATGGTTGTTGCCATAATTTGCCCATGCATCGTAAGTTACTTCAAATTCGTTTTCGCGGATAAATTTAGTATCGTACGCAGGAACAACCACTTTGGCAATGTGGCCCAATCTATTTTGATATTTTGGTAAGGCCCCTACTACATCGGCTAAACCACCAACTTTTGCAACAGGGTAACACTCGGCACTTATATGTATAATTTCCATCAAATATTTGGTGTAGATAACCTAAGTAAGTTACTAATTGTTTTGAGCTTTGCAAATAATGGAAATTATATTTTTAGTTGATTTTTTTAGGTTTAAACTAAACTTTTCTGTGTGTGGCAATTAGCTTAAATCTGTGTATGATGAGGTCAATTTTTCCCCGCTGATTTCTTAGCTATGCGAAGAGGCTTTTTATTTGAAAGTTAATGTTCAGCTTTTTGTGGCGGCCTACTGCCCTGCTTTCCGTTGCAAGTCCTCGCTACGCTTCGGGCTTTACACTTCAATCAGGCTTAAAAACAAAGTTTGTTCCTGCAAAATGCAAAAACATAAATTTATTCTGCGGTGATCATCTTTAATCTGCGGGAGCAAAACGGCCAATTGATTCCCGGTTATTCAGCATCGATCTTGCTTTAAAGTAGGTTTCGATATGATATATAATTTTGTCACGTTGAGCCCGTCGAAACGCCTCGCACAATGTTTAATGAAGATCCTTCGACAAGCTCAGGATGACAATCCGATAAGCATTGCGGAATAAAAAACAAAAAACCGCCTAAATCCATAAGCGGTTTTTAACAACAAAACAAATATATTTTTGGTTTAAAAAATATCTTAATATTCTTCTGCAAGAATTTCATAGAAATCGCGGATTGGTTGAAACTGTGGATGTAACGAAACCACGTCGCCAAAAACCAATAGTGCTGGTGCATCAATTTTTTTATCTTCAACAATTTCTGCAATTGTATCAACAATGCCGACTGCAATTTTTTCTTCAGGTGTAGAACCATTTTGGATTACAGCTACCGGTAATAAATTTTTATTTTCAGACTGAAAAATAGCAGCAATTTCTTTTACTTTTTCAATTCCGTTCAAAACAACAATGGTTGCCTTGGTTTTAGCGGCGATGTATAAATCTTCAGAAATTTCTCCTTTAGAATTTGTTCCGGTTACCGCCCAAAAGCTTTCGCTCAGGTCTTTGTAAATCATTGGTATTTTTTGCAAACTCGGCGCACCGGTAGCACTCGAAATACCTGGAATAATTTCGGTTGGGATACTATATGATTCTGCAGCATCTATTTCTTCGTAACCTTTAGCAAAGAAAAACGGATCGCCGCTTTTTAAACGGACCACATGTCCGTAGTTTAAAGCATAATCAACAATCAGCTTATTTACTGCTTCTTGCGAAAACGACTCGTCGTCGCTGCGTTTACCTACATAAACTTTCGGTATACCATCTGGCGCATGACACAATAAAGCTTCGTTTACATTAGCATCGTACAAAACAACATCAGCTGTTTTTAATGCTTTAACCCCTTTTAAACTAAATAAATCCGGGTCGCCAGGACCTGCACCTATTAACGTAATCCTTGGTTCAATGTTCGCTTTTTCTACTTTATTTAAAATCATAACCGAAATTTTTGTGCTCGTTTACATTCATTAATTATACAAATATATAAAGTCTATGGGAATAGTAGTAATTTATTTTGAAATATTTTTATTTTGCCATTATGAACGCAGTGAAGAATCTGCAGGAATGGGACTTAGCTAAAAAAATCTTTCACACTAACGCATAAAAAAAAGGGCATATCTCCGTGGCAAAACAACCCTAATAAAAAAAATAGGTCTTAGCGGGATGCTAAGACCAGTGGTATTAGATTTCTCGACTTAGCTGCACTTCGCTCGAAATGACGGTGACATATGATGACAAAATGGAGTTTATTTACAATTCCCTTCCATAAAAGTAAATTTCCCGGCTTCGTAATTAATCGGTTTCCCTTTTACAAAATAAGAACGGCCTAGCGTGGTTTCAATCTGTGCAACGCCCATTATCAGTTTACCATCTTTTTTCAGAAAAGCCAATGGATTGGTATAAACGCTCACCGTATCTTCTCCGGTCTTGAAACGATAATCTACATATAAGGTATCGCCTTCAAATTTCCCTAAAATGGTACCCGAATTTTGCGGTTTATCAGCATAATTAACCAGTAATGAGCCTGTAACTTTGCCCGATGCATGTATTTCCACATTCATTGCTGCAGTATCTTTTTCAAACACCGCTGTATAACAGCCTCCGCTTACTACAGAATCGGTTTTTGTTTTCGAATTTTTACTTGTTTTATTATTTGGGTTGCAGGCATAGGCAAATGGAAGCGCTGCAAAAACCAAGTATAAAAAATTTCTTTTCATGTTGTTTTAATTAGGTTGTATATACAATATACGAAGAAGATGAAAGGTTTTAAATATTTCCATAAGCTGGGGCATGATTAATTTAGCAAGGACATTGGTAGCTGAGATATTGACCGATAAAGAAAAACGGGAAACCTTTATCTGATTTCCCGTTGAAATTGCTTCCGCCTTAGTTTAGTAAAGCTTTCATTATTATATTTGGTTGTGGTTCTACACCGTATGATTTTTGGATTTTAGTATTGAAGTTGGTTATTGGTTATTCCCCATCTTCCAGCTTACGCTTTCAATCCATTTAAATATTTTACCAAATGAAAGAGATCCTTCGACTACGCTCAGGATGACAAACGTACTAAGATTACTGAAATTTGGTTATTATCCATTTTTCATCTCACATCTTGCATTCTCCCTCCTACTCCACGGCTGCTCTGAACATTAAAGCGCCTACGGTTAAATTGGTACGGCTATCTACCAAAATCGCCGAGCCATTTGCACGGTTATCATCGTATAAATCGAATGCTAAAGCATCAGCGGTTTTAACAATTACGCGACCAATATCGTTCAGTTTAAATTCATCAGCAGCGTGTTTATCCAGTGTATTGATGTCAACCTTGTGCAGGATTTCACTGATTTTGCATTTGGTGATCTTACTGTTGTGCTGAATGTTGTACATCACCGAGGTATCCAAAGCGCGGGTATCCATCCAACAAAGGTCAGCCTCTATCAGTTTGGTTTCCTGTGGCAGGGCCGAAGCATTTACAATGGTATCGCCACGGCTAATGTCTACATCATCTTTTAAATGGATAATAACCGATTGACCTGCATGTGCGGCATCAAGGCTTTGGTCAAAAAAATCAATTTTTTCTACTGTAGAGCTTGCACCCGAAGGCAACACGGTAATTTTATCATTCAAGTTAAAAGTACCGCTCAATACACGACCGGCGTAACCACGGTAATCGTGCAATTCGTCGGTTTGCGGGCGTACAACCCACTGTACCGGCATGCGTGCCAGTTGCGAACGGTCTAAATGATCAGTATCTACCTGTTCTAAGAAATGTAGCAAGCTTTCGCCTTCGTACCACTGCATATTTTCTGAACGTTGCACCACATTATCACCTTTTAGAGCACTAACCGGGATGTAGGTTACATCGTCTAACTTAAGTTGCTTAGCCAGTACTTTGTACTTTTCGATGATAGAAGTATAAACCGTTTCGCTGTAATCAACCATATCCATTTTATTGATGCATACCACTACGTGTTTAATGCCCAATAAAGAAACCAGGTACGAGTGGCGGATGGTTTGCTCTACCACGCCGTTCCGGGCATCGATTAAAATAATGGCCAGGTTTGCGGTTGAGGCTCCGGTAACCATGTTGCGGGTGTACTGGATGTGACCTGGTGTATCGGCAATGATAAATTTACGCTTTTCGGTCTGAAAGTATTTATAAGCCACATCAATGGTTATGCCCTGCTCGCGCTCAGCCCTTAAACCGTCAGTTAAAATGGCTAAATCAATGGTTCCATCATCGTTTTTACGGTTAGAGCTTTGCAAGGCTTCTAACTGATCGGCTAAAATAGAATCTGTATCGTATAACAAACGGCCGATTAAGGTACTTTTACCATCATCTACACTGCCTGCTGTAAAAAATTTTAATATGTTCATGTTAAAAAATGATTGAATGAATGGAGGATCTAATTATTGAATAGGACTCTCGACTAGAGACTCCGAACTCAAGACTAAAAATACCCTCCCTTTTTCCTGTCTTCCATTGCTGCTTCTGAAACTTTATCGTCTAAACGGGCACCACGTTCTGAAATTTTAGAGGCACTGATTTCTGAAATAATATCATCAATCAGAAATGCATCTGATTCTACGGCGGCAGTACAAGACATATCGCCCACGGTACGGAAACGAACTTGCTTACGTTCTACTACATCTTCATCATCCATATTCAGAAACGGAGAAGCGGCCATTAACTGTCCGTTGCGGGTAATCACATCGCGTTCGTGCGAGAAGTAGATGCTTGGCAATTCAATTTTTTCACGACGGATATAATTCCAAACATCCAGTTCAGTCCAATTACTGATCGGGAATACGCGGATGTTTTCTCCTTTATGGATTTTGCCGTTGTAAATGTTCCAAAGTTCAGGGCGCTGGCGTTTTGGATCCCATTGCCCAAACTCATCGCGAACAGAGAAAATACGTTCTTTTGCGCGTGCTTTTTCTTCGTCTCTGCGTGCACCGCCAATACAGGCATCGAACTGGTGTTTTGCAATGGTATCTAATAAGGTAACAGTTTGCAAAGCATTTCTACTCGCATTTTTACCGGTTTGTTCTACTACTTTACCTTGATCAATAGATTCCTGAACTGAACCAATAATCAGCCTTTCGCCAATTCTTTCTACCATTTTATCACGGTAGGTAATGGTTTCTTCAAAATTATGCCCGGTATCAATGTGTACCAGTGGAAAAGGAAATTTACCCGGACGGAAAGCTTTTTCTGCTAAACGCACTAAGGTAATCGAATCTTTTCCACCCGAAAACAGTAAAGCCGGCTTTTCAAACTGCCCTGCAACCTCACGTAAAATGTGAATGGCCTCTGCCTCTAGTTCATCTAAATAATCAAAATTATATGTACTCATTATAAAATGTTGAAATGATTGATTGTTGAAATGTTGGAATGTTGCCTGCCAGCACTGTTCCTTTTTCAACTAATATATTTGCTGTTGTTATTATGTTTTCACTATCGTCATTGCGAGGAGCTCTTTTAGCCGACGCGGCAATCTATTTTGCTACCCGTAATGACATTTATTTTTATGCTATTGTTCAAAAAGGTTGCTTCGGCTCGCTCTTCCCTTCCTCGCAATAACGACTTGTGGGTATTAAGAAGTCGCATGCAAGCCACATTCCTTTTTGCTCTGGTCTTCCCACCACCATCTTCCGGCCCTAAAATCTTCGCCTGGTTGTACAGCTCTGGTACATGGGGCACAACCTATACTCGGGAATCCTTTGTCATGCAGGGTATTGTAAACAATGTTATTTTCTTTAATATAGGCCTTCACCTCATCTAATGTCCAGTCGAAAATCGGGTGAAATTTAACCAATTGATTGCCTTCATCCCATTCTACATCGTGCATATCTTCCCGGTTGGCACTCTGATCGGCCCTGATGCCTGTAATCCAGATTTCGTTACCTTCTAATGCTCTTTTTAAAGGTTCTATTTTACGGATATAGCAGCACTCTTTCCTGTTTTCAACCGATTCGTAAAAACTGCTCGGGCCTTTGGTATTTACCATATCCTCCAACAAATCGTTTTTTGGGTAATAGGCATGGATAGGTTTGTTATAAATTTCCAGCGTACGGTTCCAAACGTAATAAGTTTCGGGAAACAACCGGCCGGTTTCTAAAGTAAAAACTTTAATCGGTATGTTATTGGCAAAAATTAAATGGGTAATTGCCTGGTCTTCCCAACCAAAACTTGTCGAAAAGATGATTCGGCCTTCATAGCGATCGGCCAAAAACCTTAATTTTTCAATGGTATTTAAGCCCTTTAGTGCTTCTTTTATCTCTTCTACACGTTCCATCACTAAATTAATTTTAAAATAAACATAATTACACTGCGCAAGCTCACTATCATTACAATAATGCCAACGGCTACCATAATGGTTTTTGCCGAAATTTTGTTCGATACTTTTGCAGCAATCGGCGATGCTATCGCACTACCAATAATCAATCCTAATACAGCTTCCCAGTGTTTCCCACCCAACATGGTAAAAAAGGTTAGCGAACTAAGTGTGGCAATAAAAAACCTGCTGATTTTTACTGTTCCCAATGAAAACAAAGGGTGCCTGCCACCTGCTATTAAACTCGATAAAACAATCGATCCCCAACCGCCACCAAAAGCGGCATCGATAAAACCACCAACAAAACCCAGTAAGCCAATTTTTTTAATCTTCTGATCGGCTTTCTTTCTTTTGATGTTAAAAGCTTTCATTAAAATAATGCCACCTAAAAACAAGGTGTACACCGCTACAATTGGCTTAACATAAGCACTGTAGTGCTCAAGCGACGACAAAATATAAGCGCCAAGCACTGCCCCAACAATAGCCGGCAGGATTAATATTTTAAACAGTTTCCAGTTTACATTACCCATCCGGTAGTGCATCCAACCGGCAATACCGTTACTCATTACTTCCGAAATGTGGATAGCCATACTGGCTGAGGCCGGAGGTAAACCCATTGCCAGCGAGAAAGAGGCTGTAGTAACCCCGTATGACATGCCAATTGCACCATCGATCAGTGCGAATAAAAATCCGGCACCTAAAAACCAATAGAATAAAGGATCGATATGAATTAAAAAAGATTGAAACTCGGGTTCAGTATTCCACAGGGAAAAGCCGATTGCGCCGATCAACAAAACCGAAGCTACCCAGATTAGCCATTTAATATTACGCTCGGCAAAACTTTTTTTGGGGTTGATTAGGCTTTGTGTAACCTTGTTCAGTTTTTTAACCTTCGCAGAAAAATCGCCGTTTAAACTTTGGCGTAAAGCGCTCATATTTTGCAGCGTCTCATCCAGTTCTGCAGGCAGGCCTTCGTTTAAGATCTGCTTTAAGCGCTTGGCAATGGTGGGCGATTTACCGTTTGTAGAAATGGCAATTTTCAAATCACCTTTCTGAACAATAGAGCCCAGGTAAAAATCGCAAAGCTCTGGCTTATCGGCCACATTAATCAAAAGGCCACGTTCGTGGGTTACCCTTCTGATCTCCTCGTTCAGAATATTGTTGTTGGTTGCTGCAAAAACGATATCAATATCGTTCAGGTCGTTTACATCAAAACTTTTTTGCTTAACTTTTATCAGCGGGTAATTGGCAATCAGCGCATAAACCTCTGGCGAAACAATTTCGGCCACAATGGTAATGGTTGCGCTGTGGCTATTGTTTACAATGGCCGTTAATTTTTCGAGGCCAATATTACCGGCACCAATTAATAATGTACGCAGCTTGTTCAGCTTTACAAAAACTGGAAACAGCTGGTTACCTTTTTCCTGCTCAGAAAAAGATGCTGCATTATCGTGTTGGTTAGGCAATACTTGCATATTGTTTAATTAAGTTTTTAAATGACGGATGTAATGATACAACTTCTCCAAAAATTAACAATGCCGGCGCTTTAATATTTTCTTGCTGCACCAAGCTTTCTATGGTTTCAACCAGGCCAACCACCAGTTTCTCATCTTCAGCCGAGCCATTTTGAACCACTGCCGTTGGTAACTGGTGTTTCCCTGCCGCTTTAAAAATCTCGACTATTTTTGACAATTTTTTAAGTCCCATTAAAACCACCACAGTGGCATTTGACTGTGCTGCCTGGTAAATATCGGCCGATACTTCTCCTGAAGTGGTTGTTCCGGTAATTACCCAAAAGCTTTCGCTCAGGCCGCGGTGCGTAACCGGAATCTGCTGCAAACCTGGTACACCAATAGAACTCGAAATACCCGGAATAACACTTACCGGAATACTGTACGATGCGGCGTAATCCAACTCTTCGTAACCCCTGCCGAACACAAATGGATCGCCACCTTTTAACCGCACTACATGGCCATAATTTAAGGCGTAATCGATCATTAATTTATTAATGGTGTCCTGAGGATAAGAATGTTCGCCTGAGCGCTTACCTACATACACTTTAATAGCGGATGCCGGCGCGTGCTCCAATAAAGCTTCGTTTGTTAAAGCATCGTATAACACTACATCTGCTGTTTGCAATGCCTTAACACCTTTTAGCGTTAATAAATCAGGATCTCCAGGACCTGCGCCTAAAAGGGTAATTCTTGATTCTATATTTAATTTTTGATCGCTCATCTTATATTTTAAATTTTGAAGGATTGAATGTTATTGATTAAATTTTGAATGAATGAATTTTGAATGAGTGAATATTTACCTGCATAATATATACTCCCACCAACAATTCAATTTTTTTAATTTATTTTATCATTCATTTAATTTATCATTCAATTATTCTCTCAATCAGTCATTCTCTCATCCTATCCTTTTACCAATACAGCTCTTTTCTCTTTGATCTGATTTAAAAATTGACTGGCTTCTTCGAAATATCTTTTTGCAAATTCCTCAGTTGGTTCGTTCTTGTTAATCTGCAGCACAAGATCTGAGAAGTTGGTGGGCAAACTAAATTCGCCTGTTTCTACATAATGGTTATCGAACTCGCGGATTACACCAACCTGCGTACTGCTGTTTACCCCTTTATCCAACAACAACGATTTTGCTGCGCTTACAAAGGTGCTGTAGGTATGGTAAATGGCATCGGCATAAGCATCTTTATCCAGATTCTGTTTGGCCCAGCCAAATTTTTCGTCGGCTTCTAACAATAATGTAGCTACTAAATCGATCACTACACCGGCACACTCACCTACCCCAATTGCGGTAACAAACTCTTCTACATGGCCCCAATCTACAAATTCTTCAGTTTGGAGATTGGTTAAATCGGCAAGCGGTTTAAGCAATTGATAAAAATGGTCTTTGCCTTTTCTATCGTAATATTGGTGGAAGTTTTCATCCGTCAAATTATTGGCCTTAAAATCATTTAAAATGAAATGTAGAACGCTTGTTGCCCTTTTAGAAGGCACCTTGATTACACGTTCGGCTACTCTGCCCACACCATTGCCAACGGTTCCGCCGCCAAGCATTACCTGTACTGCCGGTACAACTTTTCCTTCTGCTTTTACCGAGCTGCCGTGAAAACCAATTTCGGCCAAACCGTGCTGACCGCAAGAGTTCATACAGCCGCTGATTTTTATTTTGATGTTTTTCTCATAAATAAACTCAGGGAAATCGGTATAAATTACTTCCTCCAGTACCTCAGCCAATGTCATTGAATTTGAAATGCCCAAATTACAGGTATCCGTTCCAGGGCAAGTGGTAATATCGGCCAAGCTATCAAAACCCGCGGTAGTAAAACCGATCTTATTTAAAGCGGCATACAATGATGGTAGGGCTTCTTTGCGCACAAACTTCAGCAACAGGCCTTGGTTTTGCGTTATCCTGATTTCATCTGCAACATATAGTCTAATGGCATCAACAAATGCCCTTGCCTTATCTGTTTTAATATCTCCAACCTGCACCTTTACATAAACCGAGTAAAAACCGGCTTGCTTTTGCTCAACCACATTGGTAGCAAACCAATGCTTATAATGGGTTTCGTTCAAAATTTCTACCTCTGGATAAGTTTGTTCCACTGGCAAAAGCGGTTCTGGTACGGTATTTAAATCTATGGCAAAAGTTTTTACTTTATTGGCAATGCGCTCTTCGGCCACCAAACGTAAAACTTCTTCTAAACCCAATTTCTGCACCAAATATTTTAAACGTGCTTTATTTCTGTTGCTGCGTTCGCCATAACGGTCAAACACACGCAGAACCGATTCAGTAAAAGGAATCAGCTGGTCTTCGGGTAAAAATTCGTGTACTGCACTGGCCAAAAATGGCTGTGCGCCCAAGCCGCCTGCAAATAAAACTTTAAATCCGCGTTCTCCTGCTGCATTTATTTTAGGGATAAAACCTAAATCGTGGATATAACTGAATGCCGTATCCTTATCGCTCGAAGAAAATGATATTTTAATTTTACGGCCCATTTCCTGACAGATGGGGTTACGCAAAAAATATTTAAAAACTGCGTGCGCATAGGGCGATACATCAAAAGGTTCGTCTTTATCAATACCTGAATTTGGCGAGGCTGTTACATTGCGCACCGTATTGCCACAGGCTTCGCGGAGTGTAATATCATCCTGCTCCAATTTGGCCCAAAGCTCTGGCGTTTTATCCAAGCTTACGTAGTGCAATTGGATATCCTGACGCGTGGTTAAGTGCAAATTTCCGCTTCCATACTCATCGGCAATATCGGCAATGCGCAATAGCTGCTTAAAAGTAACCTTGCCAAAAGGCAGTTTAATGCGGATCATCTGTACACCCGGCTGCCTTTGTCCGTAAACACCGCGGGCCAAGCGAAGGCTCCTAAACTTTTCGTCGTGGATGGTCCCATCCCTAAAAGCTTTAATCTTATTCTCTAAATCGATAATGTCCTGCTCGACAATCGGATTTTCGAGTTCTGTTCTGAAACTTTGCATATGTGTTGTTAGCTTTATTCAAAAAATGCCTCCCTGTTATCGAGAAGCATTCAATATTTTATACATAAATTATCTATAAGCTCCTGTTACTGCGCATTACAACAACAGTACATCATTTGCTTAACGATTAATGTGTTAGGTATAAAATTGAAGTTCATACGCCAAATATATAAAGTATATAGGAATAGTCGTAATTTATTATGAAAAAATTTAAGATATCTTGGTAAAGCCCATAATTTTTTGGCCAACAACGTCATCCTGAACCTGTTTCAGGATCAACTTTCACCAGATGAATTAATAAATGGCTAACTGATAATTGATAACTGTAAACTGATGACTGTTCAAACCTATCAGGTTTTTCTAGAATATATATTACAATTTTTCGATAGCCAGCTTTAAAGTATCTTCGCGGCCAATTACATCTGCAATGCTGGTTTCAGTCAAAACCTTAAGTGTAGCATCTCTTACATCAATAAATGCGCTTCTAATTCCGCAGGTTTTCTCATCTACACATTCATCACATTTGTGGTAAAAGTTTAAACTCGCACACGGAACCATGGCAATTGGTCCATCGGTAACACGCATTACATGCACCAATAAAATCTCTTCGGGTTTCTTGTTTAGGCTATAGCCACCCCCCGCTCCTTTTTTACTGTATAAAAAGCCGGCGTTACGCAGATCGAGAAGAATCTGTTCTAAGAATTTTTTCGGGATATGCTCCTCCTCTGCAATCTTTGAGATCTGCATAGGTGGTTTATCTAAATTTTTACCAAGCGCAACTAGTGCTTTGATGGCATATTTTGTTTTTTTGGACAGCATATTTGCACAAAGCTAATAAAAGAAAGTAAATTATAAAATATGCGACATGAAGTTGATTTTATTCAGACATATCCTATCTCATTTATAAATCCGATTGATGGCTTTAATCAAACCAGCGTAAAAATACACTGCCTAAGAAACAGTAAGCACTTTATCACCGTTTAAAATCTATTTTTACCCAATAGCCGATTACCGATCTTAACATGAAAAGAAAACTCAATCTATTTCCGCTCTTAGTAGTGGCTTTTATATTTTTTGCCCTAAATGCCTATGTATTATCTGGCCTTGGCACTATCAATCAATCAACATGGCTTAGTCCGATATTTTGGGTGTTTACTGTAGGCTTATCTTTTGCGCTCCTATACGCCATACAACAGATGCGGATTCAGGGAATGAACAGATTTTTCCAGATTATAAGCCACGCCTTTCTGATTGTGTTTACCGCAGAACTGGTTTTCGCCATTTTTTTGCTTGTTGGCGATATTTACCGTTTGTTGTTGGGCCTATCTGGCAGTTTTGGTGCACACGGATTTCACATCTCGGGCCGCAGCAGTTACTGGGTAGATTTTGCATTCGTAATGTTCTGCTTAACCATTGCCCTCTTCGCTTACGGCATTACCCAGGGGAAATATGCCTACCGCGTAATTAAGCACACCTTATATTTTGATGATCTGCCCGCAAGTTTTGATGGCTTTACCTTAACGCAGATTTCGGATGTACATGCCGGAAGTTTTACCAACCCAAAGGCTGTACAAAAAGGCATCGACCTGATTAATGCGCAAAAGAGCGATCTTTTTGTGTTTACAGGCGACCTGGTAAATAATGCCGCTTCAGAAATTGTTCCTTACATTGACCATTTCTCGCAGATTAAAGCACCTTTCGGACAGTTTTCTGTTTTGGGCAACCACGATTATGGCGACTACATTAAATGGCCTACCGAAGCTGATAAAATCCAGAATTTAAACCAGTTAAAAAGCTACCATAAAGATTTAGGTTTTAAACTTTTACTGGATGAGCATGTAGAACTGCACAAAAACGGAGAAAAAATTATATTGGCCGGAATAGAAAACTGGGGCATTGGCTTTGGAGAACGAGGCGATTTAAATAATGCGCTGCAAAATACTGCCATTAATGATTTCAAAATCCTTTTATCGCACGATCCTTCGCATTGGGATGCCCAGGTAAAAAATTATCCTTCAAAAATCCAGCTCTCCTTAGCGGGCCATACACACGGCATGCAGTTCGGTATCGAAGCTTTTGGCATTAAATGGAGTCCTGTAAAATACCGTTATAAGCATTGGGCAGGTATTAAAACCGAAAATGGCCGGTATTTAAATGTAAACCGTGGTTTTGGTTTCCTTGGTTTTTCAGGCCGTATCGGCATCTGGCCAGAAATTACGGTAATTGAGTTGAAAATGAAGTAATTTGGCCATCATCTCGATCCGATAGCTATCGGATGGAACGCAGTGGAATGGAGAGATCTGTATAAATAGATTTCTCGACTTCGCTACACCCGATAGCTATCGGGTCCGCTCGAAATGACGACCAATAAAAGTAAATCTAATCCTGTGGTCTGTGTCCTCACAGACCACTTGGACTGAATATTTAGACTGGTTGGTGAGACACCAACCAAGGGTTTACCTAGTAGTTAAGCGTATACGTTAAATTGTAGGTTCGGCCACGGCCTGCATAATAAAAGGTTTCTTTTTTAGCCAATGCCTGATACAGATACTGCGAACGTTGGCTCCATACCGTTTGGTAATTTTTATTTAAAAGATTTTGAACACCAAATGATAGGCTTCCGGTGAAGATTTTAACCGATCCCAATAAATCTACGGTGGTAAATCCTTTCAATTCATACTCTACAGGCTTAGTTTGAACTACCGAAATGCCTTTCGAATCGAAAGAATGGAAAACCTGCGCTTTTAAACCAAACACTTTGCCGTTATACCCCAGGTAACCCGACAGTTTAGAAGGACTGGCAACCGTTACATCCTGTAATGACCAAGTACCATCTGCATTTTGTTTTTGTGTTTTAATGTACAATCCGTTTGCACCAGCCTCAAAACCATTTTTCAGGATTAAGGATAACGAACCTTCAGCACCGATATTCCTTACATTTTCATCATAAACTTCGATATTAAGCGTACTGTTGGTCCTTACGTTTTTATCAGATAAGGCATAAAAACCAGCTACCTGAGCGTTGAATACACCTGTACGGTAACGGTAACCGGCTTCGTATTGTTCTGTTTTAATACCGGTTAAAGGTGAGCTGCCTACATTAATCGAGTTGCCCAGGTTCCAGTTGGTACCGGCTAAAGTATAAGTACCCTGCCCGTAATATTTAGCTGGATCGGCCAGGTTAAATCCCTGCGAAAAATTAAACCAAGCCTGTTGAGGCGCATTGATTTTGAACACCAAACCACCGTTAAGCAAGTTCACATCGTAATGGTTTTCTCCACCTGCAATCGCTGTGGCCGTTCTGCCTACACCATAAGCCAAAGGTACTGCAGCGTTAACGCCTACAAAATCGCCTACTTTAACAAACATGCGCTGCTGGCGAACACCTCCCGATAAAGTTAAAAAATCGGTTACTTTAACCTGTGCCTGCAAAAAGCCAGATAAGCCATTTACCCTAAAGTTTGGATAACGGGCAATGGTAGCAATGGTGGTATTGTTTAAACCGCCAGAGGCAAAGGCTTTTGCCCTATCAAACAGGGCCTGCTGTGCATTAAAGGTTTCATGGTCGGCATCAATACCATAATTTAGGTTTAACCTGTTCCAATCTTTGTTTAATACCAGTTTTAATGCACTGTAATTTGTATTTTGGATAGATGAACCGCTGTAAAGCACCTGTGGAATAGCGGCCTGTCCAGGAAATGGGTGAAAGCTAAACTGCTCATTTCTGGCTGCTGCCTGTACATAAAGTGTTTGTCCGCCCAAAATATCGCTGGCCTGATAATTGGCATTAATGTTAGCCCTGCTCGTTTTTGGATCTACATCAGCTGAATAACCGTTCCGCATTTCCAAAAGTGCCGAATTGGATAACAAGCCTGCATAATTTGTACCTAAAAACAGGTCTTTATCGCCACGGTAACCTGAATTATAATATTGGGCATTTACGGTTAACTTCTGATAATCGGTTAATTTAAATTCTGTACTTCCAAAAAAATCGAAAGATTGGTTATACTGTAAATCTGTTTGGGTAATATCGGTAAAAATCTGTTTTCCATCTGCACCATAAGCAGCATTGTTTTTTTGAAAAGCAATACCGATACGGCCGTTCCAATCTTTACTCCCACCAGAAATAGCCTGGGCTACGCGTACATCGTGATCGCTTTTTTGCTGCAAACCACTGCGAACCCCAACCTGCGTAGTAAAACTTGGCTGACTGTTCTGACCTTTTTTAGTGATGATGTTAATGATACCACCTGTTGCACCGCCACCGTAAACCGCACTAGCGCCAGATAAAACCTCGATCCTTTCAATATTAAAGGGATCTATCGATTCGAACTGACGGCTTACCCCACGTGTACTATTTAACGATACACCATCTATCATCACCAATGCATCTCTTCCGCGCTGGTTCTGTCCGTAATTGGTACGCCCCTCCGGACCGGCATCTAAGCTCGGTATTAGTTGCGCCAATGCCTGTTTAAATGGTACACCTGCCCTGGCCTGCTCCTGAATTTTAGCGCCGTCTACAACCCAAACGGTTCCGGGTATCTCACTAATTTTGGTCGGCTTGCGCGAAGATACCACCACCACTTCTTGCATATTGGCCGTAGGGCTTAAGAAAATGGTGAGGTTGACCGTTTGATTTTTGGCTAAACTTACTTTTTGAAGCACAGTAGTATAGCCTACATAACTTACCTGTAGCTTATAGGCGCCTTCTGTTAATTTAAGTTCAAAAGTACCATCGGCACCGGTTGTGGCCGTGCTATTTTTACCTTCAACTTTAATATTTGCACCAACAAGTGGTGCGGTTTCTCCAATTACCTTTCCGGTAACGGTTTGTGCTTTACCTGTTAAAATAAATCCACAAACCAAGATTGCAATTAAGTATAGATTTTTCATGCTTGTTTATTTGGTTTTCATCAATGATTGATATTTTTTTTGCGCAAAGCAATCATTAATTTAGAATAAATCCAAATAAAATTAAGAAATTATTTATCTACCCCTTGATAACAAACCCAAAAAACAACCTCGTAAAATACTTATTAACAACATGTTAAAAATATTTTAAATATTATTTTTAATCAATCTAAATAAAAATATACCCTAGCAGTCGAGATTATTGCTAATCGCGGCGCTAAATCTCAAGCAATCTACTAACCAATTTATGGATAAAAATACAGGCTGATTAAGGCCGGTATTTTATTGCCTTTACCTTTTAACTTTTGAAAAATTGAAAAACTAATGTTTACATCAGACCTAGAAAAACATGAACTTATCGATTTCCTTACGGAAAGTCCGACAAAGGAAATCTTTCACCACGAAAATGAAGAAGAGTACCTACATGCTGTGGGGAAAGTTACCCAAGCTGTAAAAAAATTCCTGAACAACAACCAACAGCCTTTTAGTGGAATTTCGCCAGCCAAACTAAGGCCTCTGTTCGATGCGATTGAGTTTGATAAAACGCACGACAATTATGATGCACTGCTAAAAGAGGTTGAACAGCTGTACACCAACCATGCTGTTGCTTTCCACCATCCGGCGTACATTGCACACTTAAATTGCCCTATTGTGATTCCGGCGGTAGCTGCTGAAGTGATGATTTCGGCCATCAATTCATCTATTGATACCTGGGACCAAAGTGCAGGGGGAACACTGATTGAACAAAAGCTGATTGAATGGACCTGCGATCAGATCGGTTACAGTAAAAAAGCCGATGGCATTTTTACCAGTGGTGGCACGCAGAGCAATTTAATGGGCCTTTTATTGGCCAGGGATCATTATTCGGTTACTGTTTTAAACCACAACATCAAACTAAACGGCTTACCTCCCGAGGCTTCCCGGTTTAGGATCTTTGTTTCGGAAAAAGCACATTTTAGCATTCAAAAAAATGCATCGCTTTTGGGGCTGGGTGAAAAATCGGTCATTAAAATTAAAACCGACCGCAGCTTTAGGATGAATACCGTTTTGCTGGATGATGCCATTAAGCGCGAAATTGCCAACGGAAACATCCCTATTGCCATAATTGGTACGGCTGGAACTACCGATTTCGGCAATGTTGATCCCTTGGCCGAACTGGCTTCTATCAGTAAAAAATACAATACCTGGTTTCATATCGATGCAGCTTACGGTTGCGGATTATTGCTTACTGATAAATACCGCAGCCTGCTTAACGGTATAGAGCTGGCCCATTCTGTTACGGTTGATTACCACAAGTCGTTCTTCCAGCCGGTAAGCAGCAGTGGCTTTCTGGTACGCGATAAAAACCTGTTTAACCTCATTACGCATCATGCCGATTATTTAAATCCAAAAGATCATGATGAGGATGGTTTACCCAACCAGGTAAACAAATCGATACAAACCACCCGCAGGTTCGATGCTTTAAAACTTTGGTTTACGCTAAGGATGATGGGCAGGAACAAATTGGGCGGTTATTTTGATACCATTATTGAAACAGCAGCCAAAATTGCAGACAGGCTGCATACCGACAGCGATTTTGAGCTGATGAACGACTCGGATATCAGTGCACTGGTTTTCCGTTACCGTCCGAAAAATGTGCGGTTAGATGTTTGTGCCATGAACCAGTACATTAAAAAAGCCATGTTTAACCAGGGCAAGGCTTTGGTTGCCGGCACTAAAATCAATCAGCAGTTCTACCTCAAGTTTACCCTACTAAACCCGCTTACTACCATCAGCGATATTGAAAACATCATTAAAATCATTAAAAAACATGGAAACGAATACGTTAGACTCAACCAAGCTTCAGCAGATTTCAGAAGAAACTAACTTTAATGCCCTCCTAAACAGCTATTGTAGAGAATTTAACAACTGGAGCCGTTACCTGGGCGTACCCAAATACGATGAGCCACTGGCCAATTACCTGCTTAGCACAGAAGACCGTTTGCACATCCGCATTGATTTTACAGCCCTTGGTTCTGAAGTATACGTGCCGCTTAAATTTTATGCCGATAGCGGTCGGCACGTATTCAATTTCCCTGTAATTGAGCGGAATATTGCCACAGATGCAATCAGTCCGATCAGTATTTACCGCTTTATGGAGCTGGCCATAGCGTTCAGTGCCGAAGAATTCCCTAATGCTGATGCCACCGTGGTTAACCAACGTTTGGCCAACAGTGTAGAAAACCTTGGGGCATTTCTTGCTTATTTTAAGCAGCATGGGAAGCCGGTAAATTTTGCCAAAATGAACTTTATCGATGCCGAGCAATCTTTGTTTTTAGGCCATAATGCCCATCCCCTGCCCAAGGGCCGATTAGGATTTCACACCAGAGAGGAACTTTTCAGGTTTTCGCCCGAAACGCAGGGACAGTTCCAACTGGCTTATTTTTTAATTGCTGCAGAGAATATCAGCGAGAAAAATGCGGAAGGTTTCGACATGACCGATCTTTTCAGAATTGAATTATTGGATAGTGGAAATGCGGATATCGTTGCTCTTTTAGACCAGCATCCAAACCATAAAGTGGTTCCGATGCACCCTTGGGAGGCTGATTATCTCCTTAACTTACCTACAGTACAGGCCATGAAGGAGGAAAAATTATTGTTCTATTTAGGCCATTATGGAGCACTTTATACTCCAACATCTTCGGTAAGAACGGTTTACAATGAACAGAGTGACTGGATGTTTAAATTTTCACTGCATGTAAAAATCACCAACTCACAAAGGGTTAATCTGGTTAGGGAGCTTCACCGCGGATATGATGTAAGTAAACTTTTAAAAACAGATTACGGCAAAGCGGCCAAAGCTGAGTTCCCAGAGATCGAATTTATTACCGACCCTGCATTTATCACCGTAAACTATCAGGGCGAAACCATTGATGGCTTTAACATCAGCATCAGGCATAATCCTTTTAAGGGCGAAGATGCGGAGAAAAATGTAACCTTATTGGCAGCACTTTGTCAGGATGGTTTATTGGGACAGAAACCGAGGATTGTACATGTAATTGAGGAAGCATCCATCAATAAAAATAAAAGCCTTGCGTATACTGCGGTAAGCTGGTTTAAACAATACCTGCATCTATGTGTGTCGCCAATTGTTGGGCTTTACCATAATTTTGGGATGGCCTTTGAGTTTCACCAGCAAAATGTGCTGCTCGAACTGGATAAGGATTTTTACCCTGCCAAGTTTTACTTTAGGGATAACCAGGGTTATTTCTTTAGTGATGCCAAAGCAGAGGCCCTTAAAAACGTTTATCCAGGGATTGCAGCCGAAAGCGGATCGATTGTGCCGAATGCCTACATTATACCGAAACTTACTTATTACCTGCTCATTAACAACATATTGGGCGTGGTAAATGCACTGGCAAGCAATGGTTTGGCAGATGAGAAAGCGCTAATTGATCTGGTTTATCTTGAATTTAAGCAGTTCGAAAATAGCGACACTACGGGATTGGTAGATTATATCCTCAACCGCCGCAGCTGGGAAGTAAAAGGCAACCTGCTTACCAACCTCTGCAATATCGACGAAGCGAGTGCACCTATCGATAATCCGGCCATTTACCGTGAGTTTCCCAATCCGCTCAGCAAATATTTCTTCTCAGAGCACCTGATCAAACCACAAACCAAAGAAGCGCTGTACAGTAGGTTTTTCCCAAAAGAAAATGTTACCATCAACATCCGTCCTTTTGATATCGACCGTGATCTGGAAATGGTTCACGATTGGTTTAATCAAGAACATGCCAAACCGATCTGGAAAATGGATGGTCCGATTAAAGGCCTGGAACTTTTTTATAGGACTTTATTGCCCAACGATTCATCGCACAGCTTTATTGGCGAAATAAATGGCGAGCCTACTTTTACCATAGAGCCTTACTGGCCCATGCGCGATGGTGTAGGTGCCTGCTACGAGGCCTTAACAACCGATTATGGCGCGCATTTGCTCATTGCACCGACTGATAAGGACAAAAAATTCAGTTTTGAAACCGGGCAGGCCTTGATGGATTTCATTTTTGAACAACCAGAAGTCGGTAAATGTATTGGCGAAGCAGCTGTTGAAAGTCGCGCGATGCACATTTTCGTTACCAGGTTAGGTTTCAAATTAGAAAAAGTAATCCAAATGCCTTACAAAATGGCCAACCTCACCTTTTGCTACCGCGATTGGTATTGGGAAAAATTCCCTGAGGCAAAGGCTTATGCCATGTTGAAGTTAGCACAATTTGAAACGGAGGAAATTTAATGCAGCAGCCAAAAACATACGACATTGTAGGCATCGGTATAGGTCCATTTAACCTGGGCCTAGCTGCCTTATGTGCGCCGATAGAAAGTTTATCCACTTTATTTCTTGATAAGGCAAGCGAATTTAACTGGCACCCCGGTATGATGCTGAGTGATGCAACATTACAGGTTCCTTTTATGGCCGATCTGGTTACCATGGCCGATCCGACAAGCCCATACAGCTTTTTGAACTACTTAAAACAGACCGACCGTTTGTATAAGTTTTACATCAGGGAAGATTTTTTTGTGTTGCGCAAAGAGTATAATGCTTATTGTAAATGGGCAATTGCGCATTTGCCGAACTGCCGGTTCGGACAAAAAGTAACTGCCATAAACCATATTGATGGGCTTTATCAGGTTGAAAAAGTCGATCAGGCAACAGGAGCATGCGAAACCATTTTTACCAGAAAAATTGTGCTCGGTACAGGAACTGCACCTAAGGTTCCCGATTTTATTACACCTGCCATTCATAAAAATGCGGTACACTCTTCTGCCTATTTAAAGTTTAAACCTACTTTATTGGCACAAAAAACGGTAACCGTAATTGGTTCTGGCCAAAGCGCTGCCGAAATTTTTTATGACCTTTTACCAGAAACCGAAAACGGCTTAAAACTAAAATGGTTTACCCGGCCCGACCGTTTTTTCCCCATGGAATATTCGAAGTTGACCCTAGAACTGACCTCGCCTGAGTATGTTGATCATTTTTACAATTTAAGTGATGCGAAGCGTAAACAGTTACTGGCTAAACAAAATTCATTATTTAAGGGCATTAACTTCGATCTGATTAACCAGATTTTTGATAAACTGTATGAATTGAGTGTTGATGGAGAGAAAATCAACGCAGAATTAATGCCGAACTGCCAATTAAACAATCTAAAAGTGAACAAGGATGGCAGCTACCAGCTAGATTTTTATCATACCGAAAGCGAAAAAGATTTTACGGTTGATACGGATTTTGTGGTATTGTCCACCGGCTATAAATATAGCGAGCCAAGCTTCCTATCAGGTATTGATATGCGCATTGCACGCAATGCTGATGGCCTGTTTCAGGTACAGCGCAACTATGCCATTGATGTGAGCGGAAATGAAATTTTTGTTCAAAACGCCGAATTGCATACGCATGGATTTGTAACGCCTGATTTAGGGATGGGTGCTTACCGCAATGCCTCCATCATCAACGCTATTTTAGGTTTTGAAATCTATCCGGTTGAAAAACGGATTGCTTTTCAGCAGTTTAGTGTTGATGGGGAGCAAGAGGCCTTAAGACAAGCTCTGGATGATCCTAAAACAGAGTTTGAAGAAAGGGCCTGTCACCTTGAGCCTGTTGAAACGACTTAGATCTTACTCGTCCTTCGACAAGCTCAGGATGACAATGTATACAGCCACAGTTGGCCGGGATTATAGTTGGTCGGGATTTGAAATCCCAATCACCGAAAACCGGATTTAAAATCCGGAGTACAACAGGTCCCGATTACAAATCGGGACCAGCAACAGCCTGTAGAAACTAACTAGTTTTTTTGTTAGTCCTTCGACAAGCTCAGGATGACAATGTATACAGCCACAGTTGGCTGGGATTATAGTTGGTCGGGATTTGTAATCCCGATCACCGAAAACCGGATTTAAAATCCGAAGTAAAATAGGTGCCGATTACAAATCGGGACAAGCAACAGCCTGTAGAAACTAACTAGTTTTTTGTTAGTCCTTCGACAAGCTCAGGATGACAATGTTATACAGCCACAGTTGACTGGGATTATAGTTGGTCGGGATTTGAAATCCCGATCACCGAAAACCGGATTTAAAATCCGGAGTACAACAGGTCCCGATTACAAATCGGGACCAACTAAAAAAAATTAAATACATGAACTACAACAATTTTAACCACATCAAACCTTTAAAAAAAGAAGTTTGGGATAAAGTAAATCTCAACTACATTGCAAAATCGATAGTTGAGCTAATGCACGAAAAATTAGCGGAACCAACACTTATAAATACACATGAAGATGGAGTGCTAGATTTCCAACTCTCTACCGATACGGAAAATATTTACTATACTTTTTCTGGTCAGCAGCGGGCACTCGATTATCTGCATATTGATAAGCAGAGCATCAAAAAGTTTATAAACGGCAAAAGTGTAGCCGTAAACAACGCACCCGCATTTTACACAGAACTACAGCAAACCTTTGGTATTAATCCATTTACCCTTGCCCATTTTATCGAAGAAACCTTAAATACACTTTATGCCGATGCTTACATCCATGAAAAAGGCAGGTTAACAGCCGATGAATTGGCCAGTGCGGATTATCAAACCATTGAGCATCAAATGGATGGTCACCCATGGGCAACCATTAACAAAGGCCGTATCGGTTTTAACCATAGCGACCAAGGTAAGTACGCCCCAGAAGCAGCACAAAGAACGCAGTTGGCCTGGTTAGCGGTTCATAAAAGCAGGGCGAAGTTTAAAAGCGTTGAAAGTATTTCGGCCTTTTCGTTCTACAATGAAGAACTCAGTTTAAAACAGGTCCATGATTTTAACCAGGTATTAATTGACCAGCAGTTAAAGCCTGAAGATTACTTTTTTATCCCGGTACATGAGTGGCAATGGAACAATAAAATTGTACTGCAGCTGGCACACGATATTGCCCATCAGCTGATTCTGCCTGTTGGTATTGGGAACGACGAATACATGTGCCAGAACAGTATCCGTACCTTTTTTAATGTTAGTGAGCCTAAAAAGCACTATGTAAAAACAGCCATTTCAATTTTAAACACCTCTATTTTCAGGGGATTGTCACCTAAAAAACTGGCTATTGCACCCAAAGTAACCCAATGGGCAAAAGATATGCTTCAGGGTGACGATTACCTTAAACAAACCCGTGTAGTGCTATTGGGCGAAGTAGCTACCGTGGCTTATACACACCCGCAATACAGCGAAATACCGGGTTCACCGTATCAGTATCAGGAATTTTTAGGTGCAATTTGGCGCGAAAGTGCCGAAAACTATTTAACAGAAGGCGAAAATATCATGACCATGGCCAGCCTTCTTTATATAGATGATAAGGGTAAAAGCATGGTGCAGGCTTTGATCGAAAAATCGGGTCTTGATGCCGAAACCTGGTTAAATGCTTATTTATCAGCTTACCTAAAACCGGTGCTCAGAATTTTTTATAAACATGCTTTTTTCTTTAGTCCGCATGGCGAAAACACTATATTGGTGATGAAAAATGGTGTTCCGGAGCGGATTATCATTAAAGATTTTGTAGAGGAAATTGTATTGACAGAAGAATCGAAAGCCAAATTACCAAGCGACCTGGTTGATGTTTTAAGGGAGATTAATGATGAACTGGCTCCTTTATTTATCTTATCTGGAATATTCGATGCTGTATTTAGATACCTCAGCAATATTTTCCACAGTTATGTAGGCCTGGATGAAAAACAGTTTTGGCGTCAGGTGGCCGATGTAATTTTAGCCTTTCAACAGGAAAATGCTGAGCTTGCTCCAAAATTTGCAAAATTCGACCTTTTTGTACCAGAATTTATCAGGGTTTGCATAAATAGGGTGAGATTATTAACCCATGGTTACAGCGAAAGCACAGATGTTCCGGTTCCAGAACTGATTGGTACTTTGATTAATCCCGCTGCTGAAGCTTTGAAGGAGGATGTTTTAGCTTAGTTGAATTTTTACTATTCGTCATTTCGAGCGGAGCAAAGCGAAGTCTATAGATCTGTCTCGAGTTAGATCTATCTCCCGAATGTTCGGGGCTGCGCTTCATCCGATAGCTATCGGCTCGAGATGACGGATTTTTTGTTAATTTATGGAAATGATGATCTTTATATCAGATCATACCTGCATTACCCCTGCCCTTGACAACCAACTTTCTTAAAACTATAAAAATAGTTTATTTGTATAAATAATATTATCTTGCTTTGTAAATCGCTTAGCATGAAAACCCTATTGTTTATTCTTTTAATCACTCTTTTATCCGAAACACCAACGATAGAGAAAGACCGCGACCGTTGGAAACCTTATTATACGGATACTGCCCCCGCGAAAACGGCCAGCCAATGGTTTATTCCGTTCGATGTGGTGAACCGTAAACAGATAAACAGCATTAAAATCATCAGCATTTTTGGCGATCATAGGGACAGTTACGTTAAAGGGCACATGCACACCGCCATTGATATTAATCCGGCCAAGCCCAAAACAAAACTGGTTAATGTTTATGCTATGGCCAATGGCATTGTATGTTCTGTGCATTTGGGCGAAAACCAGCGCACGGTAGTGGTAAAGCACAAATTACCTAGTGGTTTAACGGTTTTTACCTCTTACAAACACCTGAAAGAAGTATATGTAAGCAACGGACAAAACGTTGATCAGAACACCAAACTGGCACGCTTATTTACACCACAGGAAAGCAAAAAATATGGCGGGGATTATCACCACCTTCACCTCGAAATCAGGAAAAAATTTGATGATTATGGCTGCGCAAGCTGGTTAACCTTTAATGATGCGCAATTGAACGAGAGGTTTTATAACCCTCAAGGCTTTATTAAAGAACATGTTAAATAGGTAAATTTTAGTCGATGAGCTTAAGAGAAGTAGATTTCGGTTGGTGAGACACCAACCGATAGAATAAAGGGTTTTTCTCTAACAACTTTCCAAAATTACTTAGAAACCTTCGCACCATAAGCAACATCAAATAATTGTGGCAATTAAACCTTCCCTCCATAAGTGGCACCAAATCATTGAAGGTATGCAAGCTTCCCACCATGGGTGGCTTGGAATCATTATAAATAAGAAAGTTTTTATTGGTTATGAACGAAAACCTATGAAGTTTTAATAGCAACGTGCCCATTAACCTCATAGGCTTGGAGTGTTATAAGTTGCAGAATTGGCTAAAACTTAATTTTCAAAACGCATTTTTCCCTGTTTTCATCATTGATGAGCCCATCAGGTAGCGTAATTCTCAGTCCTTTTGCATCCTGCTTCCATTTGATGGTAAAATCTTCATCCTTCCATAATCAGCTCTTTAACCTGTAAAATTGAGGTTGATAAAGACTTGATAATCAACTCGCCATAATTAAATTCCAACAGTTCTATATTAAGCTCGTCTGCTTCGCCTGAATAAAAGATAATTGGGTTTACCTCATAAATATGAAGCTGATTGCTGCTTTGCTCATCTGTTTTCAGCGTATTTTTTCTACTTATTGCCATTACAGTTGGTGTTCAGTTAATTTAAGGATAGTTATTTCAACTAGTTTACAGGAGGGAAATTATAAGGTTTCCAAGCAGGCAGGCCGGCCAGTTCTTTTTGGGTCTGTTCGCTTATGCCAACACCCCAGGTATTAAAAAATGGCGCCAAGTTACGTTTAACAATATTTGAATAGGTTTTAACCCATAAATCGCGTTTTTGCTGATCGTTTAATCTGCCAATGCTCGGCCCGATTTTTTGATATTCTTTAAAGAACGATTTAAAACTTTCCCACCCAAATCCTTCCTGCATCTGGCGGAACATAATCAGTCCGAGAAAAGCATCGCCTTTCCATTTCTCATAGCTGGCCCCTTCAGCAAAATATTTTTTCATCATTTTCTGTGTATTGGCACTTGATACGCCTGTATGCGAATCGTCCCGTCCACCCATTAACCTATCGAACATGTAAAGCGAAAAGAAGTTATTGCTTACTTCGGTTGTACCGCCAAAAACCCAGTTTAAATTTTGCATATTGTGCCCAATTTCATGGAAAAAGCCCCAGTTGGCGCCTCCTTTACTGGGTTTCATCAGCAGCTCGGGATTAGCCATAATTTCGTTTGATAGCATCTTCCTCGACGGCGAATGGTGGATCATAATCGGGTAGCCACTATGCATGTAACCGCCGCCAATGTGTTCATCGGGTACCATACGCTGTGCCCGGTAAAATGGCGCAGGCATATTGGCCAGATCCAATTCTCCAAGTACAACCAAATCCCACAGCTTTAGTACTTCTTCGGGGTTCTTTATGGTTTGCAATACACTGTCGGGCAAGGTTAAAATTACATTCTGGGTAGCCATTTCGCCCCAGGGTGCCTTATTGTTTTTCAACTGTGTTTCCCAATCGGCCTGGGTACTTTTGCCCAACACAAATAATGGTGCGGCAACGGCATGATTGATTTTAAAATCAATGGTTCTGCTTTCGGCCTTAGGTTTTACGTTAATGTAAATCAAGCCACCAAAAGGAGAACTTAACCTGTTTTTCCCAATTACCAGTTTTTGTTTTTTGGTAATAATCGGCATCCTCCGCCAATCTTCCTTACCAGCTACCCAGTAATTTAAACGGTCGCTATGTGCACCAATCTGAACTTCCAGATCAGTTACATCTGCTGTTTTAGGCACCTCAATTTCGATATATTCGCCTGCTTTGGCATATAAGCCGGTACTGTACATGGTCGCGTTATCGTAACCGGAGTAACCCAGCGTAGAGACAATGGACACCAGACTATCGGCCATTTTTTTATGCTCGATACTAACGGTTTTATTGATAAACTGAAAGCCCTCTTTTACTGCGCCAGGAAAAATACTGGATGAAGGCTGTGCTTTAATGCTTTTGTAATCGGTGCTCTTCAGCGTTTCATCGCTCCATTTAGCGATGGCTTTTCTAAATACGGTATCGTTTTTAGAAAGTGTATGTTGTGGCGAAATGACAATTGTGGATGGATCTTTAGCGGCATCCTGAGCCAAGGCGGCTAAGCTTGTTGCTACCAAGGCAAGGGTTAATACTGTTTTCATTTGTGTGTTTGGTTTATTTAGGATTGTTTGTGTGCTTTAATTGGTTCAGCGCAGTTTGTATTATACTTTTTTAAGGCGGAAAACCTTGGTTTCGTGAGCAGTTACCTCACCTGTCCATTTGTTGTTTTTGCCGATCACTTTGTGCTGCCATAAATCTTTTATTTCGTATTTATCGGCCAGGCCCAGTTCTGCAAAGTTTACTTTGGCATTTTGAGCAGTTACTGATTTATTTAAAATGGCTATAGCATAGTCGCCATTGGCCAAGGGACGTACAAAAACATCCCAAACCTCGGTTTTGATTTTACGTTCGGCCTGTTTGCCCAAAGCATCCTGGTTTAAAGCAATCACTTCGGTATTGGTGAAAATAGTCTTCGCTTCACCGTCCATTTTGCGGATATCGCAACTGGCGTATAATGGCGAGTTAAGCATACTGTACAAACTCATCTGGCTCTGGTATTCGGCTTTGGTACAGCCCACACCTTTAAAAGCAGAAGACGGGCCTTTGGTACCATGCAAGCCGGCTACCAGCATATCGCCATCGTTCCATTTACCTGGACCTGAAAAGCTGGCCAAACCAGCCATTTTATCCACCACATTATAAATTCCAACGCCTCCTTTACCTTCTACATCCATCCATTTATCCCTGATATCGTAAGTGGTGCGCCAGCTTTGTCCGCCAACCTGCGCACCCCAGTTCCAGGGTTCGCGTGGCCCCCATTCGCAGATGCCCAGTACAATTGCCCTGCCCGATTTACGCAAAGCCTGCGCGATGGTGCCATAACGTTTCTTGGCCGTTTCTACATCTTCTGGTGCATTGCAATAGTCATATTTTAAGTAATCGATTCCCCATGATGCAAAAGTTCTGGCATCCTGCTCTTCAAAATTTAAGCTTGCAGTATAACCGCCGCAGGTTAATGGTGCCGCGTCCGAATAAATGCCAAGTTTCATGCCTTTACTGTGCAGATAATCGGCCAGTGCTTTAATGCCGGAAGGAAATTTCTTCGGGTCTGCGATGATGTTGTTTTTATTGTCGCGACCGCCCTGCCAGCAATCATCCAAAAAAATATACTGATAACCCGCTTTCACCATCCCACTGCTTACCATGGCATCGGCCATTTCTTTAATATCCTTTTCGTTTGGATTTTCTGACATGATGTTCCAGCTCATCCAGCCCATTGGAGGCGTTGCAGCCAGTTTTGTTTCTTGTGCAAAACTCAGCTGAGTGACTAAAAGTAAAGTGAAATAGACTTTGATAAATTTCATATTTTGATCAGGTATCTTTTGTCGAAGTTTTTATATAAATCATTAAATGGCACAAAACAATCTAATCAACTAAAAAGATTGCTTCGTGCCTCGCAATGACGGAGAATGGTTATTTAATCGGTTTGATATAATAACTGTATTGGTAATCTTTGAAAGGAATCTGATATTGGATTAATGGCATTGAGCCCCAGCTATCGATACCCTGAACGCCCAGTTGCTGTAAATCCATGTGTACATAAATCTGGTTGCGTTTTACCAGCTCGCCAGAGTGGTACTGTTTCTTCTCGGCTTCTGGATCCAGATCTTCAACAGCATATGGCAGTGCATTAAAATTCAATAACTGATCGGCAAATTCGAAGCGTAAACCTTTACCGGCCTTATTGGTAAATGCCACCCAGCGTACATCAGTTTTATTGCCACTTTCCTGCGGACGGGCGTAAGGGAAATACTGATCGGCAACGGTCGATTTATAAGTACCGATCAATGAGGCTGTTTTTCTATCAACATAGTTTTCGCCCGGACCACGGCCATACCACTGAATATTGCTGAAATCGTTTTTCAATTGCAGATCGTTTCCTATGCGCATTAAGCTTTTGTAGTTTCCGGTAACCGCTTTAAACTGGTTATTTACTTTAACGGTTCCATCGGCCAGCACATTAAATTCCTGTGTGGTTTCTGCATCGCCCTTAAGCAGGGTAGATTTTACAATAAGCGTAAAACCATCGCCGCTTGAACTTACGGTTGATTTAATATTGCTGGTATTGTTATCCTGATATACATTACGCCACATGCGCAATCTCGTATTTAAGCCTGCACCGATATCGTTATCGGTTGGTGCACGGTAAAAGCCGGGTTGCGGTCCCGAAGCCAATAACTCTTCTCCTTTAGCCAGATAACTGATCAATGTACCTTTGGTTAAATCGAAGGTGATGGTAAAATCGCTTCCTTTAACAATTGCACGATCGGCAGTTTGTTCTACTTTTAAAGCCTTTTTGCCGGCAGTATAGGCACTGGCCTTTGGTGTACCGGCCAAAGCAATCTGCTCGTAGGCAATTTCGTAGCCTTTCTCTAAAAATGGTTCGGCAGTTTTTAAGCGGTAGCGAACATTTAAGAAATACTCTTTACCTGCTGCATAATTTGTTTTAAAAGGTATGGTTAAGGTTTGGCTTTGGCGTGGACCAACATTCAAGTTATTTACCACACCGGTTTGCACTACCTTGCCATCTTCTACCAGTTCCCAGTTTAACTGTATGTTGTTAATATCTTTAAAGAAATAGCTGTTGTTTACATTAATCTGGTTGGTGCCGTTAAAGGTGGTTTTAATGTACTGATGCACTTTTTTAAGCTCAACGGCCATTGGGGTCATACCACGATAAGCGGTAACCACACCTTTAACACAGAAATCGTTATCGCTAAAGTTTTCATCAACGGGGCCGCTTAAAGGGAAATCGCCACCATAGGCCATAATGCGTTTGCCGTTTTTAACGGTATCAATCGCCTGATCTATCCATTCCCAAACAAAACCTCCCTGCAATTTGGGGTTGTTTTCAATCGCATCCCAATACTCTTTAAAATTACCCAAACTGTTGCCCATAATGTGTGCATATTCGCTCATAATAAACGGACGGGTTTCTTTATCCTGTTTTGAGTAACGTGGCAGGTAATTTGGAGACGGGTACTGCGGTACAATCATGTCGGTATTAAAATCGCTTTCTGCTCTTTCGTATTGTACGGGACGGAAATCTTTTCCTTTTAGCCATTCGTATGCCTCGTAAAAGTTAACACCGTTACCGGCTTCGTTACCTAAAGACCATGTGATTACCGAGGCATGGTTTTTATCTCTCTCGTACATCCGGGTAATCCGTTCTAAATGCGGGATGCGCCATTGTTTATCGTTGGCAAAAGAGGTTTCCAAACTGTAATACCGTCCGTGCGATTCGATGTTTGCTTCATCAATTACATATAATCCATATTCATCGCAAAGTTCCATCCAATAGGGATCGGGCGGATAATGTGAGTGGCGGACCGCATTTACATTCAGCTTTTTCATCATTTCCATATCTTTTTCCATATCGGCATGGGTTAAGGTATGGCCCTGGGTGGCATTGTGCTCGTGCCTGTTTACGCCTTTTAAAAATACGCGCTTACCGTTAACGAGCAGATCGCTCCCTTTAATTTCTACGGAACGGAAACCCACACGCTGAGGGATTACTTCAATTACCTTTTCGTTTTTATCTTTTAAGGTAATGTACAAGGTGTATAAATAAGGAATTTCTGCCGACCAGTTTTTGACGTTGCTGATCTGTGTTTTGAAAGAGAGGTTGGTTTTATAGTTACCCAATACCTTTTGAAGCGTAGTGGCATCTTTCCAAACATTAATCCCTTTGGCATCAACCAAATCAAGTGCTACATAAAAGCTATCGGGGCGGCTATGGTTGGTACGTTGATCTATTTTATAATTTTGTACGGCTAAATCGACATTTAACAATCCATTGGTATAAGTTGCATCAAGTGTACCTTCTACCTTAAAATCGCGGACATCTAATTTTGGTGTAGAATAGAGATAAACATCACGCTCTATACCCGAAATGCGCCACATATCCTGGCATTCGAGATAACTGCCATCGCTCCATCTGTACACCTGGAGGGCAATGGTATTTTCGCCCGGCTTTACGTATTTGGTAATATCGAATTCTGCGGCGAGCTTGCTATCTTCGCTATACCCCACCTTTTTACCGTTAACCCAAATGTAAAAGGCCGATTTTACGGCTCCTAGGTTAATAAACACCTGGCGACCATCCCAAGTGGCAGGGATATTTATTTTTTTCCGGTAAGATCCTACTGGATTATTATCAGCAGGGATATCGAATGGCGGGTTCATCCGCGCGCCGGTTAATTGGCGGCCAGCAAATTCGTAGGGCTGGTTTACGTAAATTGGAAGTCCGTAACCGTTAACTTCCCAGTTGGCCGGAACTTTAAAATTATCCCAGGTTTTATCGTCAAAATCTACTTTATAGAAATCAGTTGGTCTTTTGCGTGGATCTTTTACCCAGTTAAATTTCCAGGTACCGTTTAAAGATAAGAAATAGGTCGATTTTTCTTTTGCTCTTTTAGCAGCCAGCTCTTGGTTTTCGAATGCAAAAGCGGATGCGCGCATAGGCAGGCGGTTTACTGAAACTACTTCGGGTGTTTGTAGCTCAGTGGGCAGCTCTTGTGCACTGATTTGCCCGGCAATAAGGAATGAGGTAAATAAAACGGTTAGTTTTCTCTTCATTGTGTGTGATAATATTTAGGTTTTGTGCACCCAAATTACTGATGATAAATTGATTATTGGGAAAATGTTTTAGCGCAAACGTTTGAGTTTTAAATATGTTACGATTGGCAGGGAGGTTGTTTTTATAGTTTTGGCCGTTGCATTATACAGTCTTTTTGTTTAAGGTTATGTACCGTTTGACCATTAAGGACATTAAGTTTTGCATGGTATTTCTACATATCAAGCAATACAACATCTTATTACCATTAAGGGATTAAGTACATTAAGTCTGTATGGTCATCTAAATATCAAGCTACATAACATCATACTACCATTAAGAAATTAAGGGCATTAAGTTTTAGACAGTATTTTTAATGTTAGATTATACACCATTTGACCATTAAGGGATTAAGGACATTAAGTTCTGTATGGTCTTTCTACATATCAAGCTATACAACATCTTATTACCATTAAGAAATTAAGGGCATTAAGTTTTAGACAGTATTTTTAATGTTAGCTTATACACCATTTGACCATTAAGGGATTAAGGACATTAAGTTCTGTATGGGCTTTCTACATATCAAGCTATTCAACATCCTATTACCATTAAGGGATTAAGGACATTAAGTTACCGCCCTCTTTCTAAATGTTGTGTTTTTAAACAGAAAAAACCCTATGCCTCCTCCGGAGGCAAGGGTTTCACTAACTAAACTAACTATTATTTTAAAAATTCTAACTCAAACTGATTTAAGAATGGATTACCATCTATTCCGTAATCGTTCAAAATTTTAATATTCATCCAATAAAGAGAAAGTGCTGTTGCATCGCCCAAAGTTGATACAAATGATTTTGCTCCTTGTACATAGGTGGGATCAGCTGTTGTTCCAGCCGGAACATCAATGCCCAGTGGAGTCCACTTATACTGTCCACCCAAAAACATATTGTATCCTCCTGGTGCTTTATTTCCTAAAATGCCTTCTGCACCCTCATCAATAGCCCAAAAGCCTATTAAATTTGCATAGTTCGGATGTTTACTGATATCCTTTAAACTAACATTATTTGCTATTGTGGTAGCATCTAATGCGGTGTTAAAAACAGATAGGTTGGCAGCATAAAAGTCAGACTCGCCACCAAATGCACCAACTTTTAAAGGTTCGGTAGTATTTATGCTTTTCGAAGCACTAACATTGTACGAATTTTTAAGTACTCCATCTACGTAAGCTGAAGCCGTTCTTGTGGTTGAGTTTACATATTTAACAGTCATGGTGAGTGTATGCCAACCATTTGCCAAAACTCCCGACATCTGTAATTGCTGTTTTCCACCACCACCATTGCCACTTCCGCCAAACTCCAAATTCCAAGTATTACCTTCCTGCATCCAGAACCAACCCGTCATAGTAGACCCGTTTAGTAATGTACTTTTACCCAAAAATTGTGGATAGTTATTGGCGGTATTAAATTTAGTCTGCATCTGAACAGTAAAATCCTTATTATCGGCCATATTATACAATCCATTATCATTTGGAACTATGGCTGTAATAGCGCTTGTTTTAAAGTTAATGGTGGTAAAGCCCGTTTTTTTAAGTTCTAACTGGCTCAATAAAGGATGATAAGCCAACATAAAACCACTGGTTGGAGCGGCACTGCTGCCGCCGTGGTTACTGGTTAAAATAATAAGCCAATCTTCGTTAGCGTAATTTTTTCTGGCTTTTAAAGCTGTTAAAATATCTCCTACATAACCATCAGTTTTATTTACAGATGCTTTGTAGGTTGCATTAGAAGCTGTATAGCCTCCATTTGTTCCTGCTGCCACTACATCCCTAAAATTAACGATCAATGCGCCTAAATTAGTTTGGGCATTCAGCAAAGCTATTGTACTATCTTTAACCGCAATATCCGAACTTACAACAGGTGCGAGATCCGTGTTACTTAAGTATTTGCGTAAATTAGCCCATGGTGTTACTACACCAGTTTTAACGGTTTTAAACTGGGTAATATAATCTAATACATTCCGGTAAGAAGTGATCGATGTATGCCCTGTTCCATCACGATCCTGTAAGCGTTCAAAATTATCATCTAATATCTGGTGTTTTGCAAAACCAGTACCTGTTAGTAAACTTACCCATCCCCCTGCGTCAGAAACACCTTTTATGGTAGTAAAAGAGTATTTACCATTCTTTTGCATGGCTGTAAAGTTGGTTGGTGCAATAGCTTGTAGTTCTGCCCCACCTAAACCATCAATTCCAATAATGAGCACTTTTCTTTGTTTTACATTACTCGTTTTCAAATCTTCATAAATCGCATCCGGATTATTATATTTTTTACACGCGGCGAAGCAAAGTGGAATAAACAATGCCAAAGCACTATAATATTTAAATTTATTTGAAATTTTCATCTTCTTTAATTTAGCGTTTATTTAATTACACCCAACTCAGCCATTGCTGCATAAGGAAATGAGGCAACGGGCGTATTCCAACCATCTTTTAATAAGATCTTGAAAAATTTACCATATACCGGCCCATTAGGAAATACAAATTCGTAACGTGAAAATGCATTTGGAATCTGCGTAGTGCCCACACTTGTAAAACCAATATTATCACTACTCACTAATATTTCTATATTTTTTACACGCTGAGCGGTAGAATTCCGCGGAACAAAATACATTCCTTTAACTGTCATCCTTTTATTCTCACTATACACAATAGTATAAGGATAGCCTTGTGCTGTTGTTGGCGCAGGGCTATATTGCGAGTGCCAGTAAGTTGCAGTATTATTATCGAGCATAGCGGCTGGACTACCTTCATTTGATTGATTTGAGCTTACAGTAACACTTGGTGCAAATGAAATTGCAGCTGTTCCCCCTGTTTTATTCAAAGCATTATATGTCCATACCTGATTAGTTAAGATTGGATATTTTGATGATACCTTAATTGCAACAGCGTCGCTTATTGAAATGCCCCATGCATCAAAAAATGGTGCTAAATCAACTTTTGTATAGTCTGATAATTTTTCGTAGACAAAATTATGCTTAGTAATATCGCTCGAATTTAATCTATCTGCATGGCGGGCTTCTGAATATAGATAAGTCATTGCACCATAGCCATATTTTTCAAAAATCTGAACAAAAGGTGTCATCCTTCTAAAAGGCCCCTTGCTATCGTCTGTCATAAAAGCATCGGTATCAAAGTTTTTGACTCCTGTACCACTGGCATAGGTTATTGATTCAGGAAAACCACTTGATACTGCAGGGTGCAGAATATTATAATTTGCACCAATTCTATTGGCTACTTTAAAACTGAACAGGTTGTTGGTGGTTTCTCCCAAAGTGCTCCAGCTCCAAACATCACCTTGCTGGCAATTATGACCAAACTCGTGATAGGTACCCCATTGGCCGCTGCTGGTATTTAAACTGTTGAGACTTGTAAAACTCGCAAACCAATAAGAATCGTTTAAACCTACAAAAGGGAAACCGCTATGGCCATAACCTTTACTTAACTGGATATCTAATATACCGCGCCATTGACTTTGCGGACTACGGTCTCTCACATCGGGAGCATTATCTGATAAGCCCATCCATGCATTATAATCCAGATCGAAAACATCGTTCCATTTGGTAAATACTGCCGTTGGATTGGTAAAAGGTTCGCTGGAGTTAAAGGTTGCAATAACCTTATCTCTCGGAATCGTAAAAATAACGCGTTTAGCCCTTAATTCTAGCCAAGGCACTTGTGAGGCTTTTACTTTGGCAACCCAATCAGCATCAACTGTTTGACCTAAAATGAAATCGGGAGACACCACAGCACCGCTAATGGTAAATGTAACAGGATTGGCGTATGCAAAAGAAGCCAAGATGTAAATATGCCCACCATATAGGTTGCGTATGTAATTAACTCCTGCAACCAATAACTTTCTGTTGTAAATGATTGGATCGCGTAGCAATGGCGATTTACCAGAAAGGTTATCGGTATGCGAACCTATCTGCACTGTTAGTCCTTCTACTCCCGCCGGAACCACTAACTTGATAAGTTCGCCCGGAGCAGCATAATAACCTGTACTATATTGTGGTGAAGGTGCTACGGAGATTCTTAAATTCTGTGCAGTTTGATCGGTAAAGTTAAGATCCAGGGTAAACTGTGCATCTTTAACCCTTGGCTCTGATTGATCTACCAAACCAGGAAAAACCCTGGCTTTAGCATACATAGACTTATCTATTACTTTCATGTTGGTATCAATAGTTCCTTCTGCCACATTCTGTGAATTGTCTGGATAGCCATCTGGTACCTCATAGCCATATTTTTTACAAGCGGTAAATGCGAGTAAAAGAGAAAGGCCAAATATTTTAGTTAACTGATTAAATTTCATTTTATCAATTTTAAAGTTAGTTGGTTGATAATACTATTGTTGGGGTAAATAAATTACCCATTAAGCCCCATTGTTGTGGTATAGCTATGTTTAACCAGTTATAGATTAATACAGGGATATCAATGCCATTTGGTACATTTTTAAAGGCCAGATCGGTAATATTGCCCGCTACAACCGGCGAAACTTCGAGAAAAGCCCCCCAGCTTGCACTCCCGGTTACTGCAAAATCTTTTTTCGCCGTCGAAAGATCTTTAAGTACCAAGCCATTACCTTCGTTAGCAGGCCACCATCCCAATAGCTTATCCGGGTTTGGCGCTGCAAAAGAAATCTCCTTTTTCATATTGGTAATTAGGTCTGCATCGGTCATGGCGAAATTATATATAGCCATATCCCTAAACCATAAATCAGTACCATCTGTAGCACTCGTTGCTTTTCCAGCCCCCATGTGTAAGGCGGCAGGATTGGTTAAATTTTTTCCGGTAATATCTACACTGGTAATTTTTTTGCCATCCTGAAATAAGGAGGCGTAACGTACAGCTCCTTCACTAAATAACTTAAAAGCAAGTGTATGCCATTTACCATCTCTAATTACAGCACCAGCAGAAATAGTATAACCACCTGCAAAGCTTAAGTAATAAGAATCGCCCCAGGTCATTAGATCCCAACCGGTACTGTTTAATCCTTCCCTGGCACTGTAGTTACTC
This sequence comes from Pedobacter sp. GSP4, assembly GCF_051857575.1. NCBI lineage: Bacteria > Pseudomonadati > Bacteroidota > Sphingobacteriia > Sphingobacteriales > Sphingobacteriaceae > Pedobacter > Pedobacter sp. GSP4. The sequence continues at coordinate 111,987 of NZ_JBPZIR010000008.1, forward strand.
ATGTTGCCGCAAAAATGAGCGTAATTACTTGCGCTACTTGCTGTACTCCTTATTTTTAACACAAAAGTATAATCGCCGCTTGTTCCAAAATCCCCAATATTGGCATCAGAAAGTACAGCCACTCCATTATTTGCCGTAGTTGAAGTTAGGCGAAGTGCCGAACCTGTAAACGGATAAGAACTTGGATCTGGCTGATTTACCAGGGTTTTTGAAAACCTTGGGTTATAAAATGCGACATAAGTATTTCTTGAAGGATCGGTGTAAACATTAGATCCTGCGCCCCCACCAGATACGCCACCTCCTTTGTTGGAAGCGACAACGACTAACCAGTTTTCACCCGAATATCCTTTTCTGGCTTTTAATGCGGTTAAAATCTCACCAATATACCCATCAATAGTCTGAATTGCAGTTGCATAGGCTGGTGTACTTGCTGTGTATCCATTGGCTGCACCTGCAACATCGGCGCTATGAAATTGTGCAACCACCATTGTAGGGTTATTTGTGTTTAGCTCAGCTACTACTCCGGCCTTAACAGCTGCATCATCTGATACGTTCTGTTTTATTGTTGCATCACCAGCCAGTTTATCGTTAAAAAGTGGAGTTGATGCAATTGATACCGTTCGTGATATACTTAGCGAACTTTTGATACGGGTAAATATTGTAGGCGTAGTTGCCAGATTTAGGCCGGCAAAATCCTCAGTGGTTACATTGCTTTTGGTGTAATCGTAACCTGTAAACATATTTGTCCATGCCGCGGCATTTGTAATCACATTCCGCTTATCATCAGCAAGTCCATCAAAAGTATATAATGCTTTAGCATTGATTGTTGCGATATTGGTTGGTGCAAGTGTTTTAATTGCGGCTCCCGTTACACCATCTAAAACAATGTAAAGCACTTTTTTACCTGCTCCCAACCCCGCGGTATCGTTTTTAAAAGTCTGGGGCAATGTATTTTCAAAATCCTTATTACATCCGGTTGCCGTAAGGATAAGCCCAAGTACTGAAGCCAAGCCAAAGCATTTTAGGGCGATAGTTAATGTAAATCCTTTTTTCATATTCATTATGTCTGAAACTATATTGATCAATTAGAAAAAGTTAGGCGCAATAGGTTGCGTGGTAAAAAGGTGTTGAAGCGCAAAATATCCCCTACCAAAATTACCTGCGAACCTGTACTGATTGAGGTTTCGAGCATATCGTAAATAGTCCCTTGAAAACCTCCGGTATTGTTGTAGCCAAGCGCCAATTGCCCATTGCTTTCCAATACCATAAACCCTTGCCTTAAATAGTCGCCGTATTTGTTGAAAGAGCCACTAACAATTATTTTTCCGTTATTAAGCTGCCCTACAAACGTGGTTATACCTCCGGTTATAGCCAGTGCATTAAAAGTAGTTACGTTGCTGCCATTTGCATTTAGCAAATTAATGCCTGCCGCAGCCTTACCATTAAAAGTTGTGAACGTGCCACCAATTACAATTTTATCGGTATTGATGTTGTATCTGATCGAGTAAATATCACCATTTGCACCTGCCCCCACGCTAAAGCTGTTGTCTACGCTACCATCTAAGTTCAGCCTTACAATCCTATTGGCCTGTACACCATTAAATGTGGTAAAAGTACCGGCCAAGATCAATTTTCCATCGGCCTGCATCATGGCATCTAGAATTACCCCATTGGCTCCCACAGCACTTTGGCGGGTAGACTTGTTATAATGAAAGGTCGAATCCATGCTACCATCCATGTTTACCCTAACCATTTGGCGCATTCTCGTTAAATCGTAAACCTTTTCATCATAACTGGAGTTTGGCAGATACATCCGTTTATAATTATTAAAATTACCAACAAGGTAAACCTGTTCGCCAAAAACAAAGGTCTTTCTAACAGCCCCATCCACACCGGCATTAAATGCACTAACGGTATCGCCATTTTTGTAAATTTCCTGTGGTTTTGGATTAATAACATTGGTAAGAATTAAACTATCCAATGATCCGTTGGTATTTAACCTCGCTACATTATTTAACGTTTGACGGTTTGGACGTGTAGAATTAAAAGCGGTAAAACTACCTCCGATAATAAATTTACCAGCCTGACTACCGGTTGCAATCCTGGTAATCGAATTGATGTATTTGCCGGCACCACCAGCTGCTTTACCAAAAGCAACTCCACTTGTGGTATAAGCCCCATCTCCCGTTATTTGTGCAATACCACCTATCGGCACTTTTTCTGTTCCCTTTAATTCAAAATTGTTAAAGGCTCCAGCTACGAAGTAGTTACCATTTGGCAAACCTTCTACATCATAAACAGTGCTTGAACCTGTACTATTTGTAGCCCCATTAATGATCTTCCATGTAGGATCTACACTTACTTTACCGCCTACTTTAACCAGTGGGCCAAAAAAGCTTTGTCCTTGTGAGGTAATCCACATACTGCCTGTGCTGGCTGTAACCGGAACTTTAAAGGTTAAGGTACTATCGTTTGTTGCCGCAGTAACCACTTCGGCTTCAACTTCATTTACATATACTTTAAAATCGTTGATGTACTTGTTTAAGCCCTTTACCTTTACACTTAATACCTCACCTGCATTTACAACATCCGGTTCGATGGTTTTAGTTACGAAAGTGATATCCAAAGGTTTTTTACCTCCTGCATAAGGATCTTCGGTTAGGCCATTCTGTTTTTTGCAGGAAACAAAAGTTGCTACGAGGCATGTTGCCAAGAACAAATGCGCCTTAAATTTATATTTTATGTTATTTAACATTTTTATTCAATTTTCGAGTGAAATATTAAACTATGGCGTTGCCGGATCTATACCTGCTGATATAGCCTGTTCGATAAATGTGTTGGTATTAAAGCCGAAATTGTGCTTACTCTTGGTTAATACATGTAAAACACCGTTTGTAGGTTGTATATCCGAAGTTGCTACAGGTATATTAACCAATGAAACCTGCGGATTAGACAAATCGGGGATGTAAGCCAGGTACAATTGACGGTAACCTGCATAAGCAACCCTCGAAATTTCTGCTCCTGCCGAATTATAAACTACAGCATCGTTAAAAATGACACCAATATTCATAATCCTATTCCCGTAAGAAGCATAGCCCTGACCAGGATATGCCAGATAGGATAAAGTATCGCGCTGTGGATAATCTTTTAATCGGCTTGCCCCTTTAAAAATGTATTGGGAAAGTATGTTCTTCCATACCAAAGGTTTGATTTGCGATAGTTTAGATACCGTATCTTTACCCTGCACCCTTAAATAGACATTTAACTGTTTAACAGATTTAAAAATAGAACCACTTGGTGGCGCGAAGAACGTGATATTTTCTTTGCTTACCACATCAGCCATACCCGCCAATTTGATTACAGTTAAGGTAGAATCAAAAAAGGGCTTTTTATCTTCCATGTATTGCAGTATGTTTCCATTATACTTTGCCTCATGAACCCCTGTTTCCTGATAGTACTTTTTGCAACTGGCCAATGCCAATAGCATACAGATTAGGGAAAATAATAGCATTTTATCTTTATTTTTCATTGTCTTATATTTTAAAAGCTAATGATGCTATCGGCAGCTGTAATTGTTGCCGATAGTTGCACCATATCTATTAATTCCAAAAATTATTACCTATTAAATACGGGTTTGCACTACGCTCATCAGCGCTAATGGTTAAAGGCCAGGTCCACGCACCTGCATTTAGGTTAGCTACAGAAATTGGTGATTTCGTAAAATCCGAATTTACAACCCGCTTTGTTCTTACCAGATCGAAAAAGAACTGTCCTTCTCCAATCAGCTCCCTGCATCTTTCTCTATAAATTTCATCTTTTAGGTCCTGCCCGCCCAAAACTATTGGAGGTGCTGTAGCGGCTTCTCTTACCCTATTGACAAAATTTCTTGCCCCGCCCTCATCACCAAGTTCAGCAAGTGCTTCGGCCGTTAATAAATAACAATCAGGTAGCCTGAAAATGATGGCACTATCATCACTAGTAACCGATATTGCTGTACCAGAACCAGTTGCATAAATATTTGCAAACTTTTTAAACTGAAAGGTACCTGTTCCTGAATCATAGTTTTCGAACCAAGTGGTTAATCTGGCATCTGGTATACCAGCTGGATATAGCTTACTGATGTAATCTTTATTGTAAGCCATAGAGCTTGCCGTTTTGGTTATCGTACCACGATAAGGGTAGTGAGAAAAATAATAAGAGAAACCCGCCGGTAAGGAGAAGCCTTCACCATAGTTAAAATCCTGTAATATGCCGAATAGGTTTTCTGTACTCCGCCCTTTAAAAATTTTCAAGGTATTTTCTGGCGTAATGGGTAAAAGCTTATAGTTGGTATAAGTATCCATTTCTGCAGCCAATGTTTTTACCGCTTCATAGTATTTTGTCTTATCTGCGGTATCCCATGCTGCAGCCCACATATTTAAATGCATTAGCAGGGCAACTGCTGTTGCTTTGGTAGGTCTAAAACCATTTGATGAAACATCGTTGTATGTAGTGGGCAAATCTGCCTTAGCGGCTGTCATATCAGCAATGCATTTTCTCATTACTTCTACCTGTGGGGTTCTGGCCAATGGCGTACTGTGATAAGCTTCCGTGTAGTAGACCGCATCACCGAATAACTTGCAGATAAACATATAGCTTAGGTTACGCAAAAACACAGCTTCTGCTTTGTACCGCTTTCTATCTGCATCTGGTAAGCTGGATGACGGTACCTTATCAATTTCGAAATACATAATATTCGCCGCCGCTATCACATCGTACCACTCTTTCCAGCTCATAATTTTTTTCATCAAATTATCGTAACGCTTATTGCTGGAAATGATAAACTTCATATTGTTACCTATTAAGGCATTAAAGGTATTGGCTCCGTCGTTATCAATACTGATTACATTTACACTATTGCCACGGATTTCCAATGCGGGAAAAAAGGCACGGTCATCCCCACTAAAAAACTGAGGTGTACCTGCTACTTTTGATCTTAAGCGGGCGTAAATGCCATTTGTAAAGCCCTCTACCTCTTCTCGTGTTTTCCAAAAATTATTACCTGATTGAGCTTCAATTGGTGTTACATTGAGGAATTTTTTACACCCGGCCGTGGTAAATACCACCGCAGCAAACAGGATTATATATTTAATATTTTTCATTTTCTTACAATTTTAAAACTCAATATTTAAACCTAATGTAAACTGTCTGGGCGAAGGGTAACCGCCCGAATCATCTCTACCTAAACTGGTTACATTTTCAGGATTTGGACCGCTGTAACGTGTAATAAAACCAAGGTTAGCCGCTGTAGCATTGATACTTACCCTGTTCATACCGAATTTGCTGGTAAAGCTTTTATTAAAGATGTAGTAAACTTTTATTGAGTTTAGCTTAAAATACGAACCGTCTTCCTGAAACACGGTTTGGTTAAGCCTGTACGGATCGATAATCCCAGCTCGTACAAAATCCAATGGATTACCGTAAGTGGCAACATCACCAGCGGTGCGCCAGTAGTTAAGCTGATCTAAAGGCACTAAACTTCCTGATTTTAGCGGATTATTGTATGCCGGAGAACTAAAATTTTGGAACTGCTTTGCTAAAGGGTTGTTAATAATATCGCGCACTAAAGTAAATGAGGTATTAATCTCTAAACTCCAGTTTTTCCATTGCAGGTACGAATAAAATCCACCTGTAACCTGCGGTTGAGAGTTACCTGCAATAACCCTGTCGTTACCGTCAAGTACATAGTTACCATCTAAGTCGGTAAAAATAGGATCTCCTGCCCTAAAATAATTTAACCTCCCGGTACCACCTACCCGATAAGGTAAACCAGTGTTGGGATCAACAGGTACCTGCGCATTGGTAGAATATACCCCTTTGGTATTATACAGGTAATTAGAAAGCGAATTGGTACCTAAACGGTAATAAATATCCTGGCCTAAATCTCTATCATAATAAATGAAGTCCCTTAAACCATCAGGCAGTTGGGCCAAAACCTCTCTGTTAATGGCAAAGTTACCCGATATTGTCCATTTGAAAGGACTGGTTGGGTTTAATGGACGGGCAGTTGCCTGAAACTCCCAGCCATAGTTTACGTTACTAATTTCGTTTGAGGCAATAGTGGAGAATGAGTTGGTACCCGAGATATTTTTATACCTGAAAATATTATCGTTTTGCTTATAATAGGTATCAAAATTTAGTGAAAAACGGTTTTGAAATAAGCTAAAGTCAACACCAGCGTTATAAGTAGTAGCTTTAGTTGGCTGTAGGTCTAAATTAGGCAGCCTTTCCAGATCTAAAAGTATCGAATTGCTGTTATTGTAACGTGGACCTCCGGCATATTTACCAAAGGCATCAAAAATACCACCAACAGGCTGAATATTAGAACCATAACTCAAACGGATATCAGCATAATCAACCCATTTAATGTTTTCCATAAATTTCTCTTTGTTAAAGTTCCATTTTAACGCTACAGATGGATTAGCTATATAACGGGCATTTTCTCCGTTAGCAGAATTGGCATCTAAACGATAGTTAATGTCTAAAACATATTTTTGTCTGTAGTTATAAGAAAATGCACCTGCAAAAGCTACACTTCTATCATCTCTATAATCAATGGTACCACCCAATGAGGTAAGATAATCAGTCATATTGGTTAAAGGACCTCTTAACTGATCGTTTACGCCTTTTTGGTTCAAAATGGCATCGGCCTTAAAAAAGCTCGAATTGATCTCGGTAAATGCGAATAAATTGAAGGTATGCGAATCCTCTCCGGCAGCATCTTTCAAGCCATAAACGTAAGAAAACTGGTTACGGTTATACAATTTGGTTGCCCGATCGTTATAAGTATAATATTGCGATTGATTACCATTTAAAGCCGCTGGCGAAAAATTGTCTTTTGTATTGGAGTTATTGGTATAGTTTAAGAAAGTTGCGATCCTGAAATTTTTAAAAACTTCGTACTCGGCGTTAATCGTTGCAAAAGTTTGCAGCGATTTATTATCATTGTCGGTTTCGAGCTGTGCCAAAACACCACTTTGCGATGAATATAATGATGGTGATGGCAGTAATGTTGATGCGGTACCTGTAGTTGCCAAACCGCTATTTAACAACCCGTTACCACTCCCTGTTTGTACTTTTTGGATGGAGTTTTGTAGTTGCCCAACCAATTTAAACTTTGGCGTAGGGTTATACTGCATGTTCATATTCAGGTTATATCTAGAATATCCTGTATTTTCCTGTATACCAGTCTCATCAAAAGCACCTAAGCCCACTTTATAATTGAAAGCCACATCACCACCTGATATATTTACATTGTGGCTTTGGTTAAAGGTATTTCTATAAAAATAAGATTGCCAATCGGTAGAATTATTGAAGTAAGCGTTTAAACTATCGGCCAGAATTGGCGATGAGTTAATTAAATCTATTGCATGATTATAGGTACTATCATTTTGCAAAATCTGCGAAATACGCAACATCCTTTCTCCCCTACCACCAATTACAGTGCGCAGTTGAGGCACCAGTGAGAAAAATGAGGCGCCAGTGTAGCGAACCACAGGCACTTTTGAGTTACCACGTTTGGTTGTAACCAAAATTACCCCATAAGCACCTCTCGATCCATACAGCGCAGTGGCGGCAGCATCCTTTAAAGTTGTAATATCTTCTATATCTTCTGGCGGTATCTGAGAAATTGGCGATACACCTGGACCAGCCTGCTGGAAACCATAAGAGTAGTTCGTGTTATCATCAACAGGTACACCATCAATTACAAATAATGGTGAAGTAGGTGTTAAGAAACTAGAACTGCCCGAACCTGAAACATTGATATTCGAAATACCACGTAAGGTGATAGATCCTCTAAAACCCGGTGCACCTGTACTGTTCTGGATATTCAAACCAGCTACTTTACCTTGCAAAAGCGACATTACATCACTTGCCGGTTGACCCTGGATATCTTTTCCCGAAATGGTTACTGTAGAGCCAGTTGTTAGGGTTCTTGTTTTGGTTTGGTAACCAGCAGTTACGGTTACCTCTTTAAGTGTGGTATTATCACCCTGTAGGGTTAAATTAATTAATGTACGGTTATTTACCTTTATCGTTTGGGTTACATAACTTAAATATTTAAAGGTAATTTCAGCGTTCGAGGCTACAGATACCCTATAGCGTCCATCAGCATCTGTTTGCGCTAGAACCTTACCGCCACTTAAAATGCTTACGCCTGGCAGAGTTTCTTTCTTTTTCGATTCGCCATCATAAACTGTACCTGAAACCGCAATTAGCTGTTGTGACCAGGCCAGATTGTGCAAACCAAAAATCAATAAAATTACTATACTGTAAAAATACTTCATTGGAAATATATTTTGTTTTGATTTAGTTAGTTCCATCAGTCGTTATCAAATTTTGGTTTATCGTTCTTGAACTGAAAAATAATTTCCCAATCGCCTTCTTCATAAATCTTAAAATTTAATGCAACATAACAGTGAAGTAAAACGGCTCCAAAGGCCTGCCTGTCAAATCTGAATACTACCCGGGCAGCACTGCCATCAGTGGTGGTGTATTTTGTTGGATATGCAGTTAAAGGAATTGGATAGGCTACATCGAATTTTACCTTTGTAGCATCCTTAATCATGTTAAAGCCATGTACAAGATTCCCCCAATCGGTTAGCGCAAACTTATTTGGATCGATAGTTTGTGCCAGCGTATCCACAAATTTGAAACTGATACTGCGACCTGAGTAACCCGGTAAACCTTTAGGAAGTTTATTGAAGGTAACCTTTACATCACTTGATGATAAAAACTGATTGGTTTTGGCGCCAGTGATATATATCCCGGATGGACTAACGGAAGTAGCAGTTCCCTGCCCGGTAATCGGATCTAAAGGTGAGGGTTCATATGGGCGTTCGCGCAGCGGTATAAGGCGCATATTCTGAAAATATTTTCTACCTCCGGTATTAGACATTTCCACATCGAAAACATAACCTGAATCTGGCTGGGCTTTAACCATATTTGAATTGGCTTCTGCCCACATTAAAAACTCGCCAGAATGCGGACGCACTTCGAAAAGCGGATGGTTTTCGATTACCCGCTTGGCTTCAATTTCGGCAAGCGATTTCTCTGTTCCATCGTAAGCGGTTTTCCACACTTTTACAGGATAAAGTTTAGTTAACTCTGGAGCTGGCTCACCACCAAAAGTGCGCATGTTCACAATTTTAAAATCCAGAGGACGGCTGGAGTTACCGTAGGTAAAATTGTTGGTGAACAGCGTATTCCGACCCAAAGTAGGCTGATAAAGGTATTGGGTATATTGACTATCACCTGCAATAGACAATCTATTATCAGGTAAATTTTTCTTACACGATGTTAGCAAGAGCATAAGGCTTGATAGCATGATACCCACACCAAGGATGTATTTATTCGTTTTCATCTTCATAAGGCTATTGGTCTAATCTGGCTGTAAATTCATCAAATCCGAAATTGTGTACCGGACTCAAAATATTAATGGTAGCATTATCAGCTTTAATGTTGACGGCATTGGTTTTAGTTGTTATCCAAGCTAGTTTTATTGTTGAACCGTACATATCACTGTATTCGAGTGTTGTAGCACCACCACCTACATAGCCTGAGGCATTTGATTTTACAGCTTTAATGTGCATAGGATAATTTATGCCAATGGTATTTAGTGCAATGCCATCAACACTACTGATATAAGCATCGGTAGTTCTGTTACCCCTAATGATATACTTGCAAAGCATATACAAAAGTTGAGCTGGATCTGCAGTCTTCAAATAAACCGGTGCTTTTCCTGCAGCCTTTCTGGTTTGGTTTAAATATTTTATCGATGCAGCAAAATTTTCATTTACCGGAGCAAACAATGTTACCTTCTGGTTGGTTAAAGAATCCTTTACAAATGGAAAACGGTCTAACACCACTAATAGTGAATCGAAAGTATTGGGCTTCGATTTTAGGTAATCCATAGCGGTACCTTTAAACGTTTGTACCGTATTGGTATAATCGTAATAAGCCGAATCGCTTTTTTTGCAAGCACTTAAATAAACGCCCATTACCACTAACAGCAATAATAAGCTACTCTTATATAATTTCTTTTTCATGATCTTCTTAATAGTTATTGCCAGTATGGATTTTGGGTAACCGATGAATTGGCATTGATTACATCTTGAGATACAGGCCAGTAGATGCCCCCAGCATTTTCAAACTGTTTAAAAGTGAGCGGCGTACCGTTTTTCTTAATAAATGTTCCATTTGAATTTTTAATCCGGTTATACCTCACTATATCGTACCATCTCCAGCCCTCGCCCATCAATTCTCTTCTTCTTTCTTCGAAAATGGCATCAATTAAATCTTTGCCTGATGCAGGATCATATACAATCGGTCCTCTTAAATTTGCAGCTCTGTTTAAGGCATTAATGGCTTCGGTACGTTGGCCCAGTACTGCACAAGCCTCAGCTCTAAGCAAAGTAATTTCTTCTAAACGGCTGAATACCATAGAAGAACTGTAAAATGTAAAGTTTCCCTGGGTCTCTGCCTGCGTACCCACCACTTTAATTTTGCTGAAGATTGGTTGTTCGGATGCGAAGTTTGTAAAATAGTTGGTTCTGTAATACCCAGAATTACCAATCATACTAAATCTTAAATCCTGTGGACTAGTAAATATTTTCAAAATACTATCCTTAGGTACAAACATTTCGGGCGTTTCTTTCGGTATAAAAGGGGCGGCCAAAGTAAGCTGTTCGATATGCCCATTGGCTGTAGATAAACCGTTACCTGCCTCGAAAGGAAAACCCACCATTAAAGTTGCACGTTTAAAGGCGAAGGGGCTATAATAGTTAACGTTATTGGTAAGTGCATCCATATCGATATAATCTAATGGATTGGCACCGTCTACGTAATATTGGGTTGATTGATTATCCAATACAAATTTTGAATAATTTGCAGCATCCAGGTAATTACCCTGCCATGCGGCTATATGGGCTAAAATGATATAGGCCGATAATCTGGTAAATATAATACCATTCCAAGTTGGCCAGTTTCCACCATAATATAAACCAGGTAATATTGGATCTGTACCCCCATACCTAAAAGGAACTACCTGCGCCGCAGCCAATACCTCAGTAGTTGCAAATTGCAGTACCTTATCTTTGCTTGTTCTTGGCAGTTTTACAAAATCACCATCATGAGAAGACGTAAGCAAAGGCACATCGCCCCAAATCCTTACCATATAAAAATAGGCAAAGCCTCTTAGCATTTTGGCCTGGGCGATATCTACATTATTGTTTATCTGGGTATAGCGTGGATCTTTACCCACTATTTCTTTCGAACGTTCGATAAATAAACTTGCGGCATTAATGGCTGCATAAAACCTACGCCAGTTGGTTATCCGGTTAATTACAGGGTATTGCGCATTTAACTGTCCCGCAACAATCGATTTTAGATCGGCCCTATTGGTAATTGCAAAATCTCCCTGGCGTAAATCGCCCATCAACCAGTGTGTATTGTCCGAAACTGTAGCAGAACGCAACAGGCCATATACAGATAGTAAATTGGCCCTTGCATCTTCTAAAGTTTTCCAGTTGCTTTCTTCTGTAGCTAATCTTACTGATTGCGTATCATCAATTTTCTTACAGGAGAAATTGCCAATACCAATTAAGCTTAATATTAAAGCAAGCGTAATTTTATGGCAGATACTAATTTTATAATTAGAATATTTCATATTAATAATGGTCATATTTTATAAATCCAGTTTGAAGCCAACAACAAATGTTCTTGGGATAGTGATGTTTGCACCATCGTAAATACCGTTGTAGTTGATCAGTTCCGGATCAACACCCGAAAAGTTGGTTAGTGTAAATACATTTAATGCCGTAGCATATAAATATGCTCTTCTCAATTTTCCACCCGCTTTCTTAAGGAAACCTGCTTTACTAAAGTCGTAACCAAGGGTTACTGATCTTAATTTCACATAAGAAGCACTTTCTAAAAACAGGTCCTGATCGGTTCGGTAGGCATCTACAGGACTCCAAGGATTATATATTGGATAGTTTTTCTGGTTATCGAAAGATTGCCAAGACGATACTTCTTTAACCGAATTGATATCGTTTCCGGCCTCGCGGTTAATAAAGCCGTAACGTGTAGCTTCGTATTGATTAATGGCTTTCTGGCCCGCAGCAAAAATAAAATTGAAGTTTAGATCGAAATTTTTGTACGCCAGGGTATTGTTCCAACCACCAATAAACTTAGGCAGTCTATCACCTGTTAATACTTTATCTTTACTATCAATTTTGTTGTCGCCATTGTAATCAACCCATTTCGGATCGCCAGCCTTTAGTGGGATACCATTAAAGGTTCTGCCTGCAGGTACTTCTCCATCAGTGTTGTAAATACCTTCGTTGGTATACAACCAATAGCTACCAACAGATTTACCTACCTGTAGCTTATTGTCATTCTGATAAATTAATTCATTTACTCCTTGCGGTAAAGCCGATAGCTTATTTTTATTGTAGCTCACATTTAAGCCTGTACTCCAGCTTAAGCCATTTTGCTTTTGTAAAACAGATCCATTTACCAATAGCTCAATGCCCTTATTATTGATATCCATACCCGATTTGTACTCGGTAGAATATCCGGTTTCTACCGCTACAGGTAAACCAATCACATTATTTTTATCGTTACGGTTGTAAACAGTAACAGCTGTATTTAAGCGGCTGTTTAAAAAAGAGGCATCTAAAGTTACACTGGTTCTATCAGCAAAAGGTAAGCTGATATTGTAACCAATAAACCCACTATTATAAGGACGGTTAATGCCCAGCAAACCACCATATCCTGGTATTGTAGGCTCCTCTTCCCATCCGTTTTCCGAACGGTATTGTGGGCCGGCAGCAAAACGGTCATCCTGGAAAATCCTTAATGTTCTGCCCCACGATGCGCTTAGATGCAAAGCATCTACCCCTTTATCGTCTTTTAAGAACTGCTCTTTAAGATTGAAGTTGGCGTTAAAGGCCGGTGTTGTTACCCAACGGCTATCTGGCTGACCGTTTGAAGTACCATCCCTTCTAATTAAAGCACTAAGCGTTAATAAATTTTTATAGGCATATTTTGCCGAACCGTAAAACGACATTAAATTGTTGCGTTCTTTATCAATGTACCTGAAAACATAAAAATCATTCTTAGCCAGCACATTTAAATAGTCCGGATTATCGAAACCGCTTATCGTTTGCCTTGCATCAACAAAAGATAACTTTACATAATCATTTGGTCCGTTATAGGCTCTTGCATAATTGTATTTATAGGTATCTCCCTGCAAGCTCTGTCCGAGTTCAAAATCAATGGTATTATTTTTATTGATCTCATATTTATAGCCGATACTGTTGTTAAGCGAAACCCGCTGACTGTAGCCAAAATAATTGGATATATAGCTTACGCCTGCCAATAATGATGATGGTATAAAATAATCGCGTATACCTTCGTTATAGTTAAATAATCCACTGCTTGTAATTACGAACTTATTAACCTTAGCTGTTAATGAAAGGCTCCCATTTAAAACTGTCGATCTATTGTTATCTACATTCCTATCATTTTCAGCTAAATAGTTAGCGTATGAATCAGCATTTGGTGAAAGCGGGCTGCTCAAATCAGGAATGTAACGCGTTTCAGCAAAGCGATCGCGTAAACTTTTGTTCCTGGTACGGTCTAAACGGGCTGTATTAACTGTACTGGATACGGTAAGCCATTTAAACGGAGCCATATTAATTCCGAAAAATAGATTATACCTATTAATATCTGTATTATCGGCATTTCCGGCATTTTTGGTGCCCGAACCAAAAAATCTAAAATTGGCTCTTTCCGATCCACCGGTAATACCCAGATCCGCAGAAAAAGTAGGGGTATTTTGATAATATAAATCCGTCCAGTTTGATGGACCAAAGTAAGCCACGTTTGTCGAGTCCCTTAAATAAGAGGCCGGGCTACCTGTGGGATTATATTTTTTATAAAATTGACTCCTAAAGTTGTTCTCGTAAACACCATTAACCGTACTTACCTGCGGAGCGGTAACATAACCGAAATAGGCGTTGGCACTGATATCCCTCAGTCCGGCCGCCCTTGCATTTTTAGTCGTAATGTATATGGCTCCATTAGCTGCATTTGGACCAAGCTTGGCCAACTCGAAAGGATCTTTAATTACGGTAATAGACTGAATATTATTAATATCCACCTGTGATAAAAGATTAGTTGCCGGACCGATTCTGTTATAATCATATTTTTGCACATCAAAGGCAAAAGGATTATCTGCTACCAAAGGCACACCATTTAGATAAACAGCAGGCTGCAAAGCATAAATATCTTTCTTATTAAAAAGTAAGCCTGAGGTACCTTGTATAATAATACTCTGCTCGGTTCCTGGCTCGCCGTTAGGCTCCTGCACGTAAACGCCAGCCAGGTTACCTTTAATAATCTGCTGTAACGATAAATTTGGAACAGGTGTAGATGAACGGATGTTAACTGTATCCCGTATAGCTTTAAATTTCTGCAAGGCCTTAATCATCTGCCCGATGGTATCGGTTTTAGGCGAGTAAGGGGATAAATCTTTTTTAGCCTTGGTGGTATCCTGTTGAAAAACAAAATAACTTTTACTGGCCGTTTTAAACCCTGCCTCGGCAGCATTTAAAGATTGAAATCCAAAAACAGATAAAAACAAGGCAATACAAATGCTTGTATAAATTTTAACCATTTTATTAGTTTAATTAAGTTTTAAAGTTTAAAGAGTAAATCCCTGATGATTAAAATGAGGGATAATAATTACTTTGGTTGGGTTTTTTGGGGCAAAACAATGCCTGAGGGTAAAGCGTAAAATTTTTGAACATGCGATATGGTTTAGGGTTGATTAATGGCGTAGTTTTTCGGTACGTTTAGGCACAACAATGCCTGGGGACAAAGAATTGCTTTTTGAACATGGGATATGGTTTAGAATGATTAGTTATAGTCCCTGTTGCGGAAAAGCCGCACCAAGAACTGTTGGTTATTGTTTGTTTGTTATTCCTTGGTTAGAGGGTTTAAATTTTATTTTATTCTGCTTCGTTAATTATTGATTTCTTGTTGGTTGGCAAGAAATCTTTGCTCGTATACGTAATAAAATATTGGCTCGTTATAGTTTTGTTAATGCAAGATATAGATTAAGAAAGGGCCATTTTTATTTTTCTTAACGCAAACGTTTGCTTAAAAAATGCGCAAAAAATTGATTTAAAAACATGCAAACCAATTGATCATCAATATGGAATAATGAAATGGGAGCAGTTTTATTTAAGATATTCTTTTTCCGAATAAGTAAGGTTGATCATTATGCCAGGATTGGCAATTTCTACAACATCGTTGATACAATTTGCAATGATATACTGCTTACCTATAGATTTTTAGCTACAGCAGGGTTTCCCAGAATTTTTGATAAAAAAAACTAACGCAAACTTAGCGCAAACGTTTGTTTTTTTAGCAAAACACATTTTAAAAAATAAGTTAATACACTATATATCAGATGATTAAAAATTATACTTAAAAATTTTTTTAATCATCTGATGAGTAGGTATTTTATTTTACCAGAGAAAATAAGCGATCAAAATGGCTGGATATGCTTAAGCCATAATACTTTTAACCACTACCGCTGATGCGGCCTCGCAAAAGTCGATTCCGGAATAATCGGGATTATAGCCTCCAATATAGGGCACAGCCATAATGTAAATCCTATTGTTGGCCTCCCCTTCTTTATCAACCACCTCAAAACGATCGCTTATGGTAATTCCGGGTACATGTAAATAGTAACTGCCTTTATCTGTTTCTATAAGTTTATTACCGCTTTCTTTTTCTTTTTTAGCCACAGCAGCCCATTTAAAGGCCAGTTTAGCTGGACTGATGGTACCTTGTTTAACCAGACTTTTAAAGGGAAAATCCTTAAAGGCAAGGTGTGGCTGCCCAATACAATCAACCATGGTATCAAAATGTTTGATCGTTTTTTTGTTCTGCTCATCAGTATAATGGTAATCGGCACCGCCTGATTTAACCGGTTTAACTTTACTATCATCGCCAACGGTAACAATATCCAAAACACCAGCCTCGTGCAAAGCCATTAATACCCTGCACGAACTTTGGGGAACAAACGCAATTACTATAGAAATTAAGGGCATTAGCACCTTTTGTAAACGTTGCATATCTTCTGCCGATAAATATTTTGCCGGGTAGTTCATGGCAAAACTTAAAATGGCAAGCGCCTCTTTCCAGTAAATCGATTCTTTTTTTTCGATAGATTTTTCGGCCTCTACATATTCTTTTTTAAAAAGCTCAAAAGGTTCTGCATTTTCTCGCTTGGCCATCATACCCGCTACAAATTCTTCGAGCGAGAGGTCTTTTATTTTTTGATAAAATTTAGGATCTTCCTCAATAAACATTTCCTTAAAATTTTTCTCAAATACAAAATCTAGGCTGATAAAACCACCGTTTTGCTTAATATGCTGGTTAAATTCAGTTTTACTTAAGGTTTTATCCTTACCCAAATGCGAATCTTGTAAATGAAAACGTACCGCAGGCAAAAGTCCGTTTCTCGAGTGCATAACCAGCCTAAAATCCCTGCTTCCCTTATCAAGTATGTAAGTTAATTTACCATTTTTTTCTTCCTTAAATTTTCCATTTCCTTTGGCCAGGGTTCTAACGGCATCAATTGCAGTTAACGACGAGCCGATTAGGCCAACCGGATGATTAAGCTTCATCAACAGTTTTTTTGGCGGATAAGGTGAATCGAAATAACCCGGAATTTTGCCTTCGTATTTTTTTGGCCAGTTATGCCCGGTACAGATGATAATGTGATCGAAACTGAACGATTTGCGGTCCTGCAGCTTAACTTCAACCCTTTTCTCAACCGGATGATCGATAACATCACCAACAATACAATTGAGGTGAACATCTGTTACAATCCCCTTTTTGGCAGCAAAATCCCGAAGTAGGCCGAATTGAGCAGATAAATACTCACCAAAAAAAAGCCTTGGCAATACCTTATACTCATTAAAATTTTCGCTGTTGATATTAAATTTCTTTAACACTTTTTTGGGCGCAATTTTTACCCAATCGGCTATTGAATTATAAAAAACAGGAATTTCATTGTCCGAAACATTGGTAATGTGCTCTTCATTCGCCCCTTCAGCGCTATACGGCATACCCGCGCCCAAATAGCCCTTGCGTTCAAAAATGGTAATCTCAAAATCTTTCTTTTTGGATTCAACCAGCCTTTTATACATAAATAGACCGCTTGGCCCGCCACCTATAATTGCAATCTTTTTTTTCGCTGTTTGAGTAACCATTTATTTTCGAGGATTTTTTTTACACTAGTTATCTGGTTCATATAATCATAAAAATTAAGAATTGTTTTCCTTTTTTACCAGATAATGCTGTGCGTACTCATGCATCGCATTATTAATGTAGATCCTGCAACAAGTTCAGGATAACGATTGACTATAAGGAACTCAAACAAGTTCAGGTTGACGGTTGCCCGTAATAATTAATATTAGCCAGAACCAATTGTAAACACAGCTGTTAAAATAATAGACGATTACAATTAATTTTTAAAAATGGAGATAGCACAGCCCAAATTATATATGCTTTTATTGGGATCGAAGGCACCTAAAAGAAATGTGGAACAGCACGATTATTTTTTCGGAATTGCGCACTCTTTAAAAGAACTGGTACCCGAAATTAAGGCTTTCTGGCCGGAAGCTGGCAATAGCATCCACGTAGATGGCTGGCGCGAGGTAAATACCGTTGAGGGTTATGATATTAAAATCGTTCTGCGGGAAAATAATCAACCCCCAAGTTCAAAAAAACTCTTTTTCATTAACCTGGGCGGCTATCAATCCGGAAAACTTTACGAACAGCATTATATTGTATTATCGGTACACGATGAACGTGCGCAGGCTGTGCAGGATGCAAAGAAGACTGTTTTTTTCAAAACAAATTCCATCAAAGGCGCCAATTCGCATATTGATGAAAAATATGGAATTGACGTTGATGATATTTATAAGATTGAAGATATTTTAAGTACTGCGGCCAAAAAAAAGTATATGATCGACATTGCCGAATCGAGCGGCCAACCTGAAGATGAGATACACCTTGGTTATTTCAAACTCGATAAACTATAATTTATTTTTTGGCCAGGGATTTTATCCACTTCACTAAGTCGACTGCTGCCTTATCGTTTTCGAATCCCATCTCTTTTGGTAAACGGCCATTCACATATTCATCGTACAACCACGGATCGGCAATGGCAATTACATTTCCTTTGCCATATTTGGCCGTTGCAATAACAGTTGCACCGGCTGCATTTTTTAAAACAGGTTTTGCGGCACCTTTTGTATCAATGCTGCAAACATCTTTCATAAAAATTTTAGCTGCTGTTTTAAATACGGGATTGTTCTTGATTATAATGCCCCCATCCTCAAAATGTGCATCATCAATTACATGGTTTTGCATCTGATCGGTAAAGTGCATGCCAAACACATTGGCCAGTTTATTAAAATGCGGCAGTTCTACATTTGCACTATCGTTGGCAAACAATACCAATACCCCGCCCTGCTTTACCCAGCCAGCTATGGCATAGATATGGGCCTGTTCTATATAATTTGGTTTCGGATTTTCCTTTGGCCTGTCGGGGTCTACAATTAAATATACATTGCTCCCCTTTAAATTTGATAGTGTGGGCGCTGTTTCAAGCGAATCGAGCTTAAAGCCCTCACTTTTAAACACATTCCCAAAAATTGAAAAACCGCTATTTGCACGTTCATTCCACAGGTAATGAAAGCGGATTTCCTTTCCCTGTTTATCTTTGCGGGTTTCGCGGTTAAAGAAATAATCGAGCGTTACGGTTTGTGCACTGGCAACAAAAGAGGAAGCCATCAAAAGTCCAACTGAGCAAAATCTAAAAAGTAATTTCATAAAGGAGTATGTGATTAGAAAACCAAAAATATAAATTTATACCACAAACCAACTCCCCCTTACATTAATTCGATCTAATTGATAGAATTTTACCCCCAATTAGAGGTGATTTTATACCCTGACCAATATTTCGACACATCAAGTTGCTTTACTTAAGGTATTTCTGCTATCCCTCATTCAAAAAATTGGATAGGTGATCAAAAAAGAGTTGTCAACTTAATAGCCAGTTTGCTAGAAAGTTGACAACTCTAAACAACATTTTTAAAGAGTTGCCATATCAATTACGAACCTGTAACGTACGTCGCCTTTTTCCATGCGTTCGTAAGCCTTGTGGATATCTTTGATATCAATCATCTCAATATCCGAAACAATATTGTTCTCGGCGCAAAAATCGAGCATTTCCTGAGTTTCTTTAATTCCACCAATACCCGATCCGGCCAGGCTTTTTCTACCGCCCAATAAACTAAAAGCAGCAATTTCTGCCGGTTTTGGTGGTACGCCTACGCAAATGTGGGTTCCGTTTGTTCTTAACAGTGAAAGGTACATGTTAAAATCGTGCTCGGCAGAAACCGTATCCAATATAAAATCGAAGGTTCCCCTTGCAGCTTTTACCTGTTCAGGATCGGTAGTTACCACAAAGTGGTGTGCACCCAATTTCTTGGCATCTTCTTCTTTTTTAGGCGAAGTACTTAAAACAGTTACTTCTGCCCCAAAGGCCACGCCAAATTTTACGGCCATGTGCCCTAGGCCGCCTAGGCCTAAAACAGCTAATTTATGCCCTTTACCAACTTTCCAGTAACGCAAAGGCGAATAAGTGGTAATGCCTGCACATAACAATGGTGCTACCGCTGCAAGGTTTAATTGATCGGATACTTTTAATACAAATTCTTCCCTAACTACAATGCTATCAGAATAACCACCATAGGTTGGGGTTTTACCATCACGCTCTAAGCCATTGTAAGTCTGTGTATTTCCTTCAAGGCAATACTGCTCTAAATCCTGCTTGCAGTTTTCGCAAACCTGGCACGAATCTACCATGCAGCCTGTTCCTGCAATATCGCCAACTTTAAATTTCGTTACATGATCGCCAACTTTAACTACACGGCCAACAATTTCGTGGCCGGGCACCATTGGGAAGATTCCAGGGAACCAATCGTTTTTAATCTGGTGGAGATCAGAATGGCAAACTCCACAAAAAAGTATTTCGAACTGCACATCATGTGGACCAACTTCCCTACGTTCGAAGTTCCATGGTGCAAGATCTGTTGTTGGGCTTTGCGCCGCATATCCTTTTGTTGTTATCATACTTCTATATTTAAATTATTATACCATTACAAATCTAAGTGGTAGTTGTTTTTTATAATTACGCAATTCAAATAATTGATTATAAAATTCAAACAATTTATAACGCGGTTATTGGTGCTTTTTCATCAATTGCCATATGTTAAGCATAATCATTTTAGCATCATAGCAGTGGCAATCCGAACATTACCGATAGCCTTGTATGGATGAAAATTAATGTAAATGACCATCTCATGTCTACGAAAATCTTGGGCTTTTATCTTTTTATATCTGCGGGGAAATAATACGCATGGTTTCCTGCTGATTTCGCAGATTGCGCTGAAAAGAAACGCAGATGAAAAAGTAATTCCGTGTAATCCATGCTTCCGTGGTCCCACTTAAAGTTCTAGATACTGATATCCCTTTGCTACTCCCCTTACAAAACCCGCAGTTTTAAAAAAATCTCAAAAAATATTTGCGTAGTTAAATAGCTACATATATATATTTGTAGTCAAATAACTACGCAATGAATTTAAGAAGGGATGTTTTTCAGGCGATCGCCGAACCTACCAGACGTGCTATCCTGCTGTTGGTAGCCAGTCAGGCCATGACTGCCGGTGCAATAGCCGCTAATTTTGATACGGCCCGGCCAACCGTTTCTAAACACCTACAGATCCTTACCGAGTGTGAGCTATTGGAACAAAAGCAGAACGGCAGGGAAATTTTCTACTACATCAACGCTAAAAAAATGAAAGAAGTAGCCGATTTTATTGAACCCTTCCGCCAAATGTGGGATGAGCGTTTTAACAAGCTTGAATCGGTAATGAAAGCCTATCAAGCCAAAAAGAAAGACTAACATGGAACAAAAAACAAAAATTGAGGCCGAAAACGGCAAACAGGAAATATTCATTATCCGAGAATTCGACCTTCCGGTAGATTTACTTTTTAAAGCTTATACCGAACCCGAAATTGTAGAACAGTGGATGGGCACCAAAGTAGTAAAACTCGACAACCGTAAACATGGCAGTTACCAATTCAAAACCACCGACCCGCGGGGAAATAAACACGGTTTTAATGGAACAATACATGAGTTTACGCCTGACCAAAAAATTACAAGGACATTTGAAATGGAAAATACGCCCTTTGGCGTACAACTCGAGTATCTGGAATTTGAAAAACTTACGGATACCACCAGTAAACTGAAAATGCATGTGGTATATCGGTCGGTGGAAGTACGGGATCAGATCCTGGCCATGCCTTTTGCCCAAGGTATAAACATGGCACACAACCGCCTACAACAAATTGTAAACCAACTAAAATAAACAATTATGAGCAAGAGAAACAAAATCATTTACTGGATTGCCACCATTTGGCTTGCACTGGGTATGACCTCTACCGGTATAGTGCAATTACTGAAAATAAAAGAAGAAGGCGTAATGATGGCACATTTGGGTTATCCGCTGTATTTCTTAACGATATTAGGTGTGTGGAAAATTTTGGGTGTGGTAGCCCTGCTAATCCCAAATTTCCCTCTGCTTAAAGAGTGGACCTATGCCGGCTTCTTTTTGGCTATGTCGGGCGCTATTTTTTCTCATTTGGCGGTGGGCGATGGTGCTAAAGATTTTTTCGGGCCAAGCCTGTTGTTGGTACTTACAGTAGTTTCTTGGTATTTTAGACCTTCGGACAGAAAAATTATGGCAACTGTATAATTATCCAAGAGCTTTAACCATCAAAAGAAAATCTAACCATGAACCCTAAAGTTGATTTTTACTTTAACAAAGCCGGAAAATGGCAGGCGGCAACTGAACAAATGAGAGCAATTGCGCTGGATTGCGGCCTTACCGAAGAGCTGAAATGGGGATGCCCATGTTATACTTATCAACAAAATAACATTGTTTTAATACATGTATTCAAAACCTATTGTGCTTTTCTGTTTTTTAAAGGCGCTTTAATGAGCGATCCGAATCATATCTTAATCCAGCAAACAGAAAACGTACAATCGGCACGCCAGATCCGTTTTACCAATGTACTCGACATTGTTGAAATGACCGCCACACTGAAGAATTATATCCAAAAGGCCATTGAAGTAGAAAAAGCGGGGCTAAAAGTAGCACTTAAAAAGACTGCAGATTTTACTGTTCCGGCAGAATTTCAACATAAACTGGATCATATTCCCGATTTAAAAACAGCTTTCGAAGCGTTAAGCCCTGGCCGGCAAAGGGCTTACCTGTTTTATTTTTCGCAGGCTAAACAAAGCAAAACCCGCGAAGCCAGGGTAGAAAAATGTATGCCTAAAATTATGGATGGCAAAGGTTTGGACGACTAATCATTACTTATCTCCCTAAAACATGAAAAAACAAGAACTTTTACCCGAACAACGCGAAGCATTATTAAGCACCTTACAAACCCGATTTGAAAAAAACATCGACCGCCACAAAGGCATCGAGTGGAGCAAAGTACGCAACAAGCTCGAAAGCAATGCCGAAAAGCTGTGGTCGTTAAACGAAATGGAAATTACCGAAGGCGAACCAGATGTGGTTGGTTATGATGAAAAAACAGGCGAGTATCTATTTTATGATTGTGCTGCAGAGAGTCCTAAAGGCCGTAGAAGCATTTGCTACGACCGTGAAGCGCTCGAATCGAGAAAAGAAAATAAACCAAAAGACAGTGCCACGAACATGGCAGCCAATATGGGCATAACACTTTTAACAGAAGAAGAATACCGTGCCCTGCAACAACTCGGAAAGTTTGACACCAAAACCTCTAGTTGGATACAAACGCCTGCCAACATCAGAAAACTTGGTGGTGCACTTTTTTGCGACTACCGCTATGGCACCGTTTTTTTATACCACAATGGTGCAGAATCTTATTACGCGGCCAGAGGGTTCCGCGGTTCACTACGCGTTTAACCACATTTTACAATTAGCCTCTACAACTAACAGCCGCCAAGCGTGATCATCATTGTAGGGGCTTACTTTAACTTTTCTGAGCAGAATAACAACCAGTTCTTAGTCAAAAAAACCACTGATCAAGAAAGATTTAGTGGGTCAAAATCTATGCTGGCAAGTCATCTTATGCGTATTTAAAAAATAAATACTAAATCTATGTATTTTATAGACTAATAATTATATTTGTCCCGAACCATTTTATAGTACCATGAGTAAAACACTACACAATACCCTTGCAACATTAAAAGTTTGCACACCCTGTTGTTAAAATAGCAGTTGTTATTTAGGTTAGCTTAAAGTACCATCCCCTTGTTAATTTTAGATACAGAGTTGTTCGGCTAAAAGTTTAAAACCGCAAAACTACTGAGCATAGTATCTACTCAAATTCAACACAGACTTTCACTTTCCCTTTTTATTTAGGATAGCGTTTACGCAAATGAATACATCACCACAAATGATGCAAAAAGAATGCTGTTCGCTTAAAACGATCAATAGGTCTCTTTTCATATAAAGCGGCTGATCGAAATTGAAATATCAGGTAAACTGTATTAAAAAAAACGGATCGATAAGAAACCAAATACACGTTATAAAAAACTAATAATCAGATAATTAAAACAAACAGGTCAATTTTCAAACCTTTTAGAACAGTTTTTCAACGCTTAACTTTATGCTAATTCCAATATTTGAACAAACCAAATATAAATCAATTATGATTAAACTATACCTAGGCAAACCCTTGAAGAAATATCTCCTATTTCTTATGGCAGCTACCATTATTTTGATGGCACAACAGGCAAGGGCACAGCAAACTAAAACTATAACCGGCACAGTAACCGATGAGGCAGGTTTAGCCTTACCTGGTGTTACCGTAACCTGTGAGAGGCCCGTACTCAATATTATTGAGACCCTTAATTTAGAAAGGGGTTGCGAACTAACGTTCCCGTTTATCTAGATTTTAATTAGAAGAAACATAACTTCTGCCCTAAGCTTTTAATTGGGTGTAATGCTTGATAAACCACTCCAATGCCGGATTTTTATTCATTTCTTTAAAAGCAAGTACCACTTCTGTATTTACCGGGATATCGTTTAACGCAATAAATGATAGCTTTAACTGGGCATATTGTTTTTTTAATGATAAAGGCAATATTGATACGCCCAGTCCTGCTTCAACCAGCTGCAATATGGAATGCACGTTATTGGCCTCATGGGTAATATCAGGCGAAAAGCCCATTCTCTGGCATATCTCGATCAGTTTTTGATTGTATTGAGGAGCAAAATCTTTGTTAAAAAAAATAAAAGGACTCTTTTTCAAAAAACCGGCCAGGTCATCTTTATCATTAAACTTTTCCACTGTTTGGGGAACAACCACTACAAAGGGATCAAAAAACAGAGAATGTACTGTGAGTTTTTCGGATAAAACCGGGGCCCTTAAAATGCCTGCATCAAGCGTACCCTGTTCCAGTTCTTTAATCTGTGTAAGCGTTGGCACTTCAAACAAACTCGTTTTTAGATAAGGAAATTCCTTTTGCATCAATTTCAGGATTTCTGCGAGCTGCGTTTGGTAAACCGAACTGATGTAACCAATTTTTAATTCGCCACTAACCCCAGCATGTATTTTACGGGCAACAGCCTTGCTTTCTTCCAATTTGGCAAACATTTCATCTACCTCGTTTTTAAAATACTTTCCTGCATGTGTTAATGCCACATGCTTATTGCTACGCTCAAATAATTTTATTTCGAGCTCCTCTTCCAATTCTTTTATCTGCCGGCTTAAAGGTGGCTGCGAAATAAAAAGTTTTGTGGCGGCTTTGGTGAAGTGAAGTTCTTCGGCTACGGTTTTAAAGTATAAAAGATGCCTGAGTTCCATAATTTATAATACCTGATAAGTATCAATTAATGCAAAAATTGATATTTTACAAATATGATTAATCCGCATAACTTTATCAAAAAATTAAGTTATGAGCATAGACTATTCGCAAAAAGCAACGAACGAAGAGATTAGAACCAGGTTTGACCATGATGTAGAGCGTTTTTCTGATCTGGAAAGCGGTCAACAGACCACCATTGATGCGCCACTTACCATGGAACTGTGCACCGGAGCAGCAAAATACATTAATCCAGATGCCAAAGCGCTATTGGATATTGGCTGTGGGGCAGGAAATTACACTTTAAAAATGCTCAGTAAAATACCAAACCTAAACTGTACGCTTAATGATTTGAGCCTACCGATGCTCGAACGCGCAAAGGAAAGGGTATCGGCCCAAACCAGCGGAAAAGTAATCCTGATACAGGATGATATGCGCAACCTTGATTTACCCGATAACCACTTCGATATTATACTGGCCGCAGCAACTTTCCATCATTTACGCACCGATGCAGACTGGGAGCTTGTTTTTACCAAAGTTTACAAAGCATTAAAACCGGGTGGCAGCATCTGGATATCAGACCTTATTGCTCACGATTCGGCCTTAATTGATCAGCTTTTTCAGGATCACTATGGGGCATACCTCGAAACTCTTGGTGGTGTGGCCTACAAACAAAAAGTATTCGATTATATTGAATATGAAGATACCCCACGCTCCATAAATTATCAGCTTGGTTTGTTGCAAAAAGTTGGCTTTAGCGTTACCGAGATCCTCCACAAAAACTCTTATTTCGCTGCTTTTGGGGCGATTAAATAGTGTATAGGAATAAAATTAACCCTTAAATGAACACAGTAAAGAGCTGTTGCATGATAAACCAACCTATTTATCATGCAACAGCTCAGTTAATTGCAATTTTATTTAGATAAATACGGACCAAACGTTTTCAGAACTGTTAATTTTTCTCTGCTTTCGTCCAAAACATAAACCATATAGGTTTTGCCTCCATTTAATACCCTAATTACCACATGTCCATTTAAGCTTTTAAATGCCTGAGTAATCCAAGCACCTAAATAAGTTTGGCTCTCGGGCAACATGTGGGTGTTAAATACCTTAATGCTATCTCCCTTGGTATTTTTTCCAATCAGTTTAAAAGCAAGTTCCTGCCCCGGCTGATCTGAGCACCAACTCTGTTGTATCACCACATCGGGTGCTAGTGCATTAATAAAATCATTGTTGTTTGCATCGCGGTTACCATGATGGTTTAGCGACATAGCCGATACCTTACCCACGGCCTTGGCAATGGCTGCTTCAACGTTTTTTAGTCCGGGGAATGCAGCACCTTCGTAGCCAGTATTGTCGCCCCCAGTGTAATAGCTAAAAGAGCCGTATGTAATTTTAATGGCATTGCTAAGTGGATTTTCGTTAAAACCATTTTTTGACATGGAGTTATCCGGGAAACAGCTTAAATAACTTTCACCTGTTCCCGTCCATACCTTATTTGCTGTTTTTATATTCCTTACAGCGAAATTAGGATATGTTTTGGGCTGAAATAGTAAACTTACCTGAGAACTGCTACCTGCCTTTAATGTTTCGTGGATAAAATCCTCTCGTTTTTCCTGTGCGTCAATAAACTTGACATAATTGCTGAATGTTCTGTTGTTTTGGTAATAAGTTTTCAGATCAACCGGAAAGTCAAAACCCCTATCCAAAAGTTTATGGATGGGGATTAATGTTCCAACATCAGCAATACCTGATAATTGATAGGCCGCGTTAAGTGCAAATGGTGTTTTATCATTAACACTTCCATAATGGTCTTCATGATAATGGGTTATCAGCGCATAATCAATTGTTGGCCTTCTACCCATTGGCATTACCTGGGTGATGTAGTTACAAATCCATTCTCCTGGCCGTTTTTTATCATTTGGCAGGGCGGGACTTACCTTTAACGGTGCATTTCTTTTCGAAAATTCTTCTGCCTGTAAATCACCTGCATCTACCAGCATGGTTGTTCCATCGGGGAATACCATAAAACTGGCATTGCCACGTCCGGTTTCTATAAAATGGATGTCAAAATTACCAGGTTGCCAAGCTGGTAATTTATTTTCTTTCTGTTGGCTTTTTACCATAAATGGAATGGTACAGATCAACCACAATGCTACCATACCCAGTTTTAAGCGCGTCATTATCTCATCCCTTTTGTTTTCAGATAGGCAATAAGTTCTTCGGGGCGATCAGTCATGATACCGCTTACACCTTGTTTAATTAGCCAGCCCCAGCTTTTTTCAGGTCCATCCAATAGGGCCATTTCATCATCATGGCCAGCAACCAGCTCAGCCCAAAGCGAAATGGCAAGGGCAAATTTACCTGTTTGGGTTATTTTTTTTATAGCAGTAAAGGGAGCTGCTTTTTCGGTATCAAAACCCAACTCAACGCCAACGGTATGGTTGCTATTCAAGTATCCTGATAGGTAAGCATCGGCGTTGGGTGTATTTTGGTTAAAAATGGGCATATACTTAACACTATCCATTTTGGTTCCAAATTTCTCAACCATTTCTGCCCGGCTTTTGTGCCCTTTAAAAATGGTCTGATCCAAAGTTCCGGTTTTCTTAATTACCTGAAATGCTTCAGCAAATAGTACATCAAGCGTTTTATCCAGGTTAACTTTAATTTTATTCTTGGCCAACAACATGGCCTCTTCCAAAGTAGGCACTTCTTGCTGTTTCCAATTAATACCACAGTTGCTTTTAAGCCTTAATTTTTTAATTTCGGCTAAAGTATGATCGCTCACTTTCCCGGTACCGTTGGTGGTACGATCTAAGGTTTTATCGTGCATAAGTACCAATTGACCATCTTTTGTTTTCTGCACGTCGATTTCTACTACATCCACTCCTACATCAATACATCTTTGAATAGCCTTTAAAGAATTTTCGGGTGCATAAGTCCAAACGCCCCGGTGCGCTACCACCATTATTTTATGCGGCGGAACTACATAGCTATTTACTGCGGCTATTTGCGCATAGAGCGATAGGCTTGCTAAAAGGCATAAACTTGAGATCAATATTTTTTTCATTGCTATTTTTTTTTAGAAACCATCATGATCAACGATAACCTGAAAATCATGATGGTTTGGTGAACTTTAAAAATTTTGTTTTATACTAGGGTCTGTATTGATCTGAGACTGTGGTATAGGCAGTTTCAGATTTTTATCGCTTATGGTAATCGGGATATTCTGATTGCTGAACCAGGTATTCATCGTAGCAACGGCGTTGCCATTGCGCAACAGATCGAACCACCTATCTGCCTCCCCAATCAATTCCAGTCTTCTTTCCAATGCTATTGCTGTTGCCAGTTGGGTTTTGGTAACAGCGGTAGTGTTTAGTAGACCAGCGCGGTTTCGAACCTCATTTAATGGACCAGCTACTGCGCTTATATTATCCAATCTATTTTCTAGCTCGGCTTTCATCAGCAATACATCGGCATAACGCAATACCACAAAATTACTTGCCCCATCTGCAACGTTGCTTGGTGCTTTCATTTTTTTATTAAATGGGATTCCACTTGAAGTTACATCTACATACACCGTTTTGCGTTTATCGGTGCTGGTGTATTGATTGTACAATTCTTTTGTAGGTAAATTATGGCCTTTAGCGCCACTAACCGTACCCGATGGGCTATATTGCTGAAACATGGTACTACCTTCTGTATTGCCGTTTATACCCGATGCAAACTGAACCGAAAAAATAATTTCCCTGTTGTTTTCATTATTCAGATCAAACAGGGTTTCGATAGGAACCAAAGTGTGGACATTGGTAGCAATAACGGCATCAACCTGTTCTTTAGCTAAGCTATATTCTCCCTGTGTAAGGTAAACTTTGCCAAGCAGTGTTTGTGCAGCGGTTTTAATTACCCTACCTTGTTGAGCTGTTGTAGATGGAAGATGATTAACAGCGTTTTTCAGGTCGGCAATAATCTGCTGGTATACAGCTGCAACCGGCGCCCGGCCATTTCCAAAATACAGATTGGGATTGGTAGTTTCGGTTGTGGTTAGCGGTACATCGCCATATAAGCGCACCAAATTAAAATAAAGAAGTGCGCGGATAAACTCCATTTCGCCAACACGTGCATTTTTAGTGGCTGCATTGGTATAGCTGATATCCTTTATCCGGTTAAGTACCACGTTTGCACGTTGTATAGTGATATAACTATCTAACCAATTTCTTTCTATCATATCGTTTGTAGAAATGGTTTTAAACTGATCCAGATCACCATATACGCCTCCATCGTTTGCCGGAACCTCATCATAACTGTTATCAGAGGGGATTTCGGCCATAGCCGGAAGGTAAAGCCCATACAATCCTGTTGATTGTAGGCCCCCATAAACGGAAACAATGTATTCTTCGGTTTCTTTTTCGTTGGTTAAAAAGTTGCTGAGCACTTTTTCTGTTATAGGATTTTGATCCAACTGTTTTGAGCAAGAGGAAATGATTGATAAACTGCACACCATAACCATAATCTGCAGTAATTTTTTATTTTTCATTAACATGTGTGTAAGCTTAAAATGTAATGTTGCAACCAAGGAGATATGTACGGGCAACAGGATAATTGTTACTGTTTTCGCCACTGGCCAGAATGGATTCCTGAGAACCCTCTGGATTAAAACCCCTAAAATCATTAAGGGTAATTAAGTTATTGCCACTGATATAAATTTTAGCACTGGCTATACCTACCTTCTTCAGTAATTTATCTGAAAATGTATAGCCAATCTGGGCATCTCTTAAACGTACATAATCACCACTTTTGTAAAAAACGTCAGAAGCGCGTGTAGACCTTCTGGCAGGAGAAAAGTTACCGAAATTAGGCTGGGCCAAGGTGCCACTAGGGTTATTTACAGGATCGTAGGCATTGTCGTAATAATATTTGCTAGGCAGTGTAAAACCTTCGCCCGACTCTTCTCTTGTAGCCAGTTCGTAGGCGTAAATGGTACGGCCTGATATGGCAGAAATTGAAAAACCCAAGTTGAAATTTTTCCAGGTAAAATTGTTGCTCAAGCCATAAGAAAATTTAGGAAAATAACTCCCCATAGGCCTCCAATCGTTCTGATCTATTATTTTATCGCCATTGGTATCTTCTACAATGTAATCTCCCAACAAGGTTCCAGGCAACTTAGGCAGGTTGTTTAACTGTTCTGGGGTTTTAAATACGCCGGTTACATGGTAGCCATAAATTTCGGCAAGGGGCTGCCCAACTTTTGTAATAATATTGGCTACGGTACCTGCTATAATTTGAGTTTGGCCAGGTGCCAGGGCTAAAACTTTATTTTTATTGTACGACATGTTGCCGTTAATATCCCAGTTTACTTCGCCCAGTTTAATATGGTTGGCGCTAATATTCAGCTCAAAACCATTGTTACGCATTTTGCCAATATTCTGTAGCGAGGTTTTAAAACCACTTTGATAAGGGATAGGCACATTTAACAATAAATCTTTGGTTTCCGTATTGTAATACTCGGCGGTAAGGTTAACCTTTCTCAATATTTCGAGATCTAGTCCTAAATTGTAAGAAGTTTTTGTTTCCCAGGAAAGGTTGGTGTTGGCTGTGGTAGCCGCAGAAAAACCTGGGGCCAAAACATTGCCAAAAACATAATTTGAGGAGGCCCCTCCCGTTACAAGTGCCTTAGAACCATAATTACCAATTTGATTGTTGCCTGATTTTCCCCATGTTGCCCTTAATTTTCCAAAGGAGATAAAGGAGTTTTGCGGAAAAAATTCTTCCTTGCTAAATATCCACCCCGTGGTTACAGAAGGAAAAGTACCCCATTGGTTACTTTGTCCAAAACGGGAAGAGCCATCTGTACGGAAAGTTAAAGAGGCAATATATTTCTGATTAAACATATACTGTAGCCTTGCAAAATAAGAAATCTGCGTCCAGCGGTATTTGCCAGAGCTTGGATCCAGTGCAAAGGAACTTGCCCCATTGATGTTCCTGATATTATCATCGGCTATATTGGTACCGTTAATAATGGTGTTGGTTCCATTTTCTTTTTGAAAAGTATAGCCTCCCAGCACATTAAAATCGTGCTTACCCAATATTTTGGCATAATTCAGGGTATGCTCAATCAGGTAATTCCAAATGGCACCATTGGTTTCTGATGCTGAAGCTAATTTGTTTACCACAGCGGTACGGTATGCCCCAACATCTGTAGGGTTATAGTAATCAAAGTATTTGGATGAATAATCGCCGCCTATAGATAATTTATAGGTTAAATCTTTAAAAAATTTATAACTGATAAATGTATTTCCAAATACCCGCGTAAAGGTGCGGTTATTTTTAATCCTGTTTAAACTTGCAACCGGATTTTCTACCAACGCACCATCTTCAGAGGTATTGGCAATAATCTGCTGACTAATTGCCAGGCTCCCATCACTGTTATAAGGGCTAAAGAAAGGATACATGGCCGCAGCGGCACCCAATGGATCATCAAAACCGCCGTTGTTATCGAAAACTTTTTGGAGATTATAAGATGGATTGATACTGAAGCCAAAATCCAATTGATCAGAAATTTTCGAATTGACCTTAAAGTTAACGCTATAGCGCTGTAAACCGTTGTTAATGACCAATCCCTGCTGATTAAGGTAATTGGCCGAGCCATAAAAATTGGTTTTGGCATTTCCTCCGGCAAAGGATAGGTTATAACTGCTCATTGGTGCGGTTCTGAAAATTTCATCAAGCCAATTGGTATTGGTTAAACCTGGTACGCCATCCAAATAGGGCTGTAAATAATTTAACCTTAATTCTCTTAAAGATGCACCCTTGGCCAATCTGGTAGCCCTATCATCAGTAATACTTCTATTTGATGGCGATTTTGTGATATAGCCATTGTCTCTTGCGCTGGTTAAAAATTTGGCCGCTTCATAAGCATTGGCATATTCTACCTGATCTGCCCTTTGCTGAAAACCGGTATAAACATCTAAAGAGATTTTGGTCTGTTCGTTTTTTCCTTTTTTAGTGGTGATTAAAATAACACCATTGGCTGCTCTTGAACCGTAAATGGCCGCTGAAGCAGCATCCTTTAAAATATCCATACTTTCGATATCGTTAGGATTGATGCTGTTTAGGGAACTTCCTTCGCTTAAAGGAAAACCATCTACCACAATCAGCGGATTTGTACCTGCAGTTAGTGTACCAATTCCCCTGATGATGATTTTTGGGTCGGCGCCAGGCTGTGCAGAGATATCATTTATAACTACGCCCGCTGATTTTCCTGAAAGCTGCTGAGCGAAATTGCTTCCGGCATATGTGCCTAATTGTTCGCCTTTTACACTGCTTAACGAACCTGTAACAAACTTTTTTTGTTGGGTACCGTACCCCACTACTACGACTTCTGATAGCTTTGCGCCTTCTTCTTCCAGTTTAATTAATATGGAACTGCTCTGATTGTTATTTACTACAAAACCAGCTTCTTCATATCTTCGATAACCAACGTAAGAAGCTCTTAAAGTATATTTTGCCCCATTTTTCAGACCAGAAAAACTGAACATTCCTTTATCGTTAGAAACCGTAGTTAAGGGGGATCCGCCATCTGCGGCGATAAGCTGCACGGTTACACCCACCAGTGTTTCATTTTTTTCATCTACCGTTTTACCGCTAATCTGTTCTTTTTGCTGCGCCATTACCGGCCGAACAAGGAGAATCAAAATACAGAGAAACAGCATTTTGGTTGTTAATCTTTGTCGTTTCATTTTTATTTAGTTTGTTTTTTTTTGCAAGGCGCTGCCCATACCGCCTTTTAGCGATACACCAGAGCAATGATTTTATTGGTTTATTTTTCTTTAATGAATATTTGGTTATCTCGCCTTGTATAGGTAAGGCCGTTCATTGTGCATAAGGTGTTAAGTATTACTTCTAAATCTTGTGTTCGCTTGAAATCGCCGGTAAACAAAATTTTATTTACTTTTTGAGCATTTTTATAATCTATAGTAACATGGTAGGAAATAGCCAATTGATCAAAAACTTCGGCTAGTTGATGCTGTTTGAAATCCATCCCCTGTTGATTATTTGGTTCACTATTTGGTAAATTAGGTTTTACCTTATTTTCTGCCGAAAGATATTTTGCCTCGCTGGTATTTTTATCAACCAGTAGAACATTACCCGGCAAGAGATAAAAACTATCTATTTTACCATTGTGGTTATTTTTGGCCTTTACAACTACTTTTCCCTCTAGCAAAGCCACCTTTACCTGATTATTCATTGCACCATCCACTGTGAAAATGGTTCCGAGGGCTGTGGTGCTTACGCCTTGGCAATAAACAGTAAAAGGGTGTTTTTTATCTTTATGAACCTCAAATTTACCTTTCCCGTTCAAATAAATATCGCGGGTTAACTTACCAAAGTACTGATTTGTAGTAAATGAACTTTTTGGCGAAAGTGTAACCAATGAACTATCTGGCAATGAAAACATTTTTAA
The DNA here is from genome assembly GCF_051857575.1 of Pedobacter sp. GSP4. Classification (NCBI taxonomy): domain Bacteria; kingdom Pseudomonadati; phylum Bacteroidota; class Sphingobacteriia; order Sphingobacteriales; family Sphingobacteriaceae; genus Pedobacter; species Pedobacter sp. GSP4. The sequence goes on from NZ_JBPZIR010000008.1 coordinate 145,505, forward strand.
TGCATTGGTTTCATTGCGGTAAACCTTTACTACCGATGCCGTATTTATTACTGGGGCAGGTTCTTGTTTTTGGTTGCTTATCAATAAAATCAATCCGATAGAGATGCTTACCAAGAGCATTGCGGCCATAGCCAGCCAGCTAGGTTTGAGGTAAACCCTTTTCGCTTTTTCGGCAGAAATCTGGGCATCCAATTTATCGAAAATGTGTTCAGCCCTGTAAGGTGACAATAACTTTGGAGCATCATCAACGTTTAGTAAATCGTCATATGCTTTTCTTAATGCAGATTCTAATCCATTTTCGGCATCATTAAGCACTTCCATCAAATGTTGCCTCTGATGTAATGATAATTTACCTTCCCAAAAATCTGCTATAAGTTTTTCTGTGCTCATTTATACTAAATACTACAAATGATAAATAAGGGGGTGCCCTTTAAGGTTAATAAATGATTAAAATTTTATTAACGTATCATTAACACCTCTGACTAGATATTTGAAAGCATAAAAACGATGTAGATACCCAATGTACCTTCTAGCGTTTCTTTTTTTAGGATATAGCCTTTAATAAAATGTTTAGACTGTTTAAGGTAATCTTTAACCGATTCTTTAGAAAGCCCCATTAGTTCGGCAGTTTCATCAAGTGATTTACCTTCATATTTACAGAGCCTGAATACTTTCTGTTTTTGCGGGGAAAGTTTTGAAACAGCTTCTTCCAAAGTACTCAATTGTGCTTCAAAAATATCTTCATCAACTTGGGGAGTATGGTCTTCTACGGATAAAAAAGGCTGATAATCTTCAACATAGGTAATTGACTCTTTTATTTTTTTCTTTAAAAAATCTAACGATTTGTTGTGGCTCACTACAAAAAGCCACCCTGCAGGAGACTTATCTGATTTCATTTCGAACCGATGTTTCCAAAAGCTATAAAACACTTCTTGGAGAATATCCTCTGCAACGATTTCGTCTTTTACCAGCTTAAATATATTGGCATACACTGCTTGGCAGTAGCTTTTATATAGCTGCTCAAACTTAAGCTTATCGACAGATAGGTTTCCGGCAAAAAGTGTTTCCAATTTATTTATATTTTAAACTAATTTAAGCAAAACTATCAAACTTATATTAATAAAATGTTAACATAGAGGCACCTGCATGAGTTATCAATTAAAAAAATAAGACTGTAAAATCAAAAACTGTTATAAATTTTCATACGGCATCGGGACTGTTTTACCTGATTTTTTATACACAGGCATTTGTGCACCATAACTTTTCAGTTGTTGGGAGAGCAGTTTAGCTAATTGCATCGTTTTATCAGGATATTTAACAGAAAGATCGTGCTCTTCACCAATATCATCTTTAAGGTTATATAATTCCTTACTACCGCTTTTCATGTTGTAAATCAGTTTCCAATTGCCTTGGCGTATGGCGCTTCTATAGTTAATTCCGGCATCATCATCTGCTATCCATTTATTGGGAAAGTGCCAAATTAACGGCCTTGTATCATGGCTAAGCCTGTTATTTTTTAAAAGCCTACTAAAACTGATCCCATCAACAGGTTGAACCGTTTTATAACTTTTGGCTTTTGCCATTTCGAGTATGGTAGGAAAAAAATCTTCTATAATCAGGTAATGATCTGTTGAAGTTGCTGGCTTTACCACGCCCGGCCATTTAACCAGCATTGGCTCGCGGATGCCTCCTTCGTACACAGAGCCCTTGCCAGCTTTCAGTGGTAAATTTTGAGTATGGGGCTTTCCTGCACGCGGCGCCTGACTAAAGCCTCCGTTATCGCTCATAAAAATGATAATGGTATTTTTATCGATGTTCTTTTCTTTCAAATAATCCATGATATCGCCCAAACTTTTATCCATTCCCTCTACAATAGCGGCATATTCTGCTTCTTTTTGGGGAAGGCCAGCATCAAGGTACTTTTGAATAAAGCGCTTATCTGCACCATAAGGTATGTGAACTGCATAGTGCGACATATACAAGAAGAAAGGTTTTTTATCCGCTACGGGTTTTTCCAAAGCCTTTAAAGCTTCTATGGTAAGGGCTTCGGTTAGAAATGTGGTAGTACCATGGTAGTTTTGCAAACCCGGAACACCCCATGGACTTTCAGGCTTATTTTTATCATTTCCATAATTTTCTTCGCCCAGGTAACTTCCTAGTCCACCTGCAGCATGCCCTGCAATGTTGATATCAAAACCAATTTTCAAAGGATCTTCGGCGGGCGTACCCATGGCTGCATAATGTGCTTTTCCGCAATGAATGGTATAATAACCGGCATCTTTTAAAAGTACAGGGAGCGGTGTAGCATAAACCGTATTGTTAATTCCTGGTACGGGCGAAATCCCATTCACATTCCAAAGTGGCGGTTTTAATACCGAATCTACCACATCAACACTGGCATCTTTGCGTAAAGTCCAGTTGGTTACACTATGCCTTGCCGCATTCATACCCGTCATTAAACTTACCCTAGAAGGCGAGCAAACAGGCGATGCGTATGCATTGGTAAATTTAATGCCTTCCTGCGCCAGCCGTTGCATGTTGGGCGTATGGAAACGTTTATTCAGTTCAGTTGTTTTTGTCCAAAAGGGTACTGCACAATCCTGCCAGCCCATATCATCTACCAGAAACAATACAATGTTAGGTTTTTGCTGTGCAATGGCACATAGTGAAGCCATTGTTAAAATAATGATCAAGCTTATCTTTTTCACAAACATTTTTTTATAAGTACAACAAGATATAAACTGCCGAATATACTTTACTTTTTAATGGGAATAAATATATTCCAGCTTTCATTACCCTGTTTAACCGAAACAGCCAATACCACAGGTTTGCCCTTTTCTACAAAAACGTATGGCCGCTCTACTCTTTCGGGCTTTAGTGTACTCCCATCGGCCATAACAATCTCCTTATGGTTAATAACATAGCCATTGGCCTTATCCCAGTTAATGCCATCAGCAGATGTAATCAATCCGAGAAATCCCTGAGGCGCATGAAAAATGCCATAAAACCGCTTTCTACCCTGGTCGTACCATATCGACATGTCTTCTGTATCTATATAATCGATTACAGGTTTGGGCTGCAAAACAAAAGGGCCTATAGGCGTTTTACCGATTGCTACTGCCTGATTGCGGATAAAACGGGTTTCGCCGGGCTTATCGCCTTTTACAACAAGATAGAATTTGTTATCTGGTCCTTTGGCAATGGCGGGGTTTACAGTTAACCTCGTAATAGGGCCAGATGGTTCGATAATTGGGCGATCTAACCGCATCCATGGTCCATTAAGTGAATTGGCTACTGCAACACCAGTTCGCTGATTGTTGCGCAATGTCATCCAATCTTTATGCTTGAAACCTGTTTTGGCCAGCTCAATTAAATCATCCTGCGTGTAATCCCGCTCTCCATAATTATTGCTGATATAGTAGAGATAATATTTTTTGTTAAAATACTCAATTTTAGGATTATGTGCCCCAATGGCGCCCCAATGTCCTTTACCCCTTCCGGTCAATACGGTCTCTTTAAATGTCCATGGTCCAACAGGAGTATTGGAAACGGCGTGTGCAATTTCTGATAAGGGCAACCATCCCTGAAAGCTGTAAGCCTTTTTCCAGCGCGAGTAAAAGAGATGGTATAAGCCGTCTTTTCCTTTAATAATAGAGGGGCACCAATTGTAATAACCTTCCGTTTTAAAAAAGTTTTTCTCAGTAATCGGTGTTAACTCATTACCCAGTATCAAATTGTCTGTTTGTGCTTTGGCCATAAAGCATGTAAAAAATACGGTGCACAGAAAAAGATTAAATGCTTTGATCATAATTTCTAAGGATAATTCCTTCCTAAGTTTGAAATTAAACCTCAAAATCGACATTTTCAATTGCAATTTTCGCTATTTCATCCTTTATAATGATAAAATACTGTGACTTGAACTAAGTTGTGTAATTGTAGATTGTCATCTTTAGCCTGTGTTAATCCGTGTCTCCTTGGACATTAACCACAGATAAACTGGATGAACACAGATAAAAAACAAAAATAACTGATGGTCTGTGGGGACACAGACCATGGCAAGAAATAGTCCGTAATGACACAAGCCATGACGGGTAATTCAAGATTGTCATCCTAAGCCTGTCGAAGAACCTCGTTAAACTCAAAAGACATTCCGTGTTTAACCACAGATAAACGGGGTGAACACAGATAAAAAAATAAAAATAACTGATGGTCTGTGGGGACACAGACCATGGCAAGAAATTGTCCGCAATGACACAAACCATCGCGGGTAATTAAGGATTGTCTTCCTGAGCCTGTCGAAGAACCTCATTAAAATCAAAAAAACATTCCGTGTTAATCCGTGTCTCCGTGGCCATTAACCACAGATAAACTGGATGAACACAGATAAAAATAAAAATAACTGATGGTCTGTGGGGACACAGACCATGGCAAGAAATTGTCCGCAATGACACAAACCATGACGGGTAATTAAGGATTGTCATCCTGAGCCTGTCGAAGGATCTCATTAAAATCAAAAAGACATTCCGTGTTAATCCGTGTCTCCGTGGCCATTAACCACAGATAAATTGGATGAACACAGATAAAGAATAAAATGGTCTGTGAAGACACAGACCATGGCAAGAAATGGTCCGTAATGACACAAACCATGGCGGGTAATTAAGGATTGTCATCCTGAGCCTGTCGAAGGACCCCATTAAACTCAAAAAGACATTCCGTGTTAATCCGTGTCTCCGTGGCCATTAACCACAGATAAATTGGATGAACACAGATAAAAAATAAAATGGTCTGTGAAGACACAGACCATGGGTAAGCCAATTTATTATAAAACTTCTTTTTTAACTCAGATTACCTGCATTTAGCCTTGCTCAATTTCTTTTAAATTATCCATTTTTTTGTAGGCCAAGAATCCTTTAATATCTTCAAAATGCTCGCGTACGCGTTTATTACCAAATTCGAATACTTTGTTCACCAATCCATCCAAGAAATCCCGATCGTGCGATACCAAAATCAGTGTTCCATCAAAATCCTTCAGCGCATCTTTGATAATGTCTTTGGTTTTCATATCCAAATGGTTGGTTGGCTCATCCAGAATGAGCACATTTACAGGCTCTAACAACAACTTAATCATGGCCAAACGGGTTTTCTCCCCTCCCGACAGTACTTTTACCTTTTTGGTGGTATCATCGCCGCTGAACATAAAGGCACCTAAAAGGTCTTTAATTTTTATCGTACCATCTGTTAATGGAATCTGATCGATGGTTTCGAACACGGTTAGGCTCTCATCCAATAAAGCTGCCTGGTTTTGGGCAAAGTACCCTATTTTGGCATTATGACCAACCTTTAAGGTTCCATCAAAATCGATTTCGCTCATAATCGCTTTGATCATGGTCGACTTACCTTCACCGTTTTTACCCACAAAAGCAACCTTTTCTCCCCGCTCAATCACCATCGATGCTTTTTCAAATACCACATGGTCGCCATAAGTTTTGGTTAGCTCTTCTACCATTACCGGGTATTGACCTGAACGTGGCGATGGTGGAAATTTCAACCTTAATGCAGAAGTATCTACCTCATCAATTTCGATCACCTCAAGCTTTTCGAGCATTTTTACACGCGATTGCACCTGTAAAGTTTTAGAGTAAGTTCCCCTAAAACGGTCTATAAATTCCTGGTTATCGGCAATAAAACGTTGTTGTTCCTCATAGGCCTTTAACTGGTGTATGCGGCGGTCGGCACGCAATTGTAGGTAGTGGCTATATTTAGCTTTATAATCATATATCCTACCCATGGTAACCTCAATGGTACGGTTGGCGATGTTATCTACAAAGGCACGATCATGGGAAATAACCATAACAGCCTTTGCAGAGTTGATGAGGAAATCTTCCAACCATTGAATACTCTCAATATCCATGTGGTTGGTAGGCTCATCCAATAAGATAAGATCGGGCTTCTTCAATAAAATTTTAGCCAGTTCTATACGCATGCGCCATCCGCCCGAAAACTCAGAAGTTTGACGGGTAAAATCTTTACGCTCGAAACCCAAACCTTTTAACACCTTTTCTACTTCAGCATCATAATTGGTCTCCTCTATCGAATAAAACTTCTCGCTTAGCTCGGATACGCGTTCGATCAGCTTCATGTAATCATCACTTTCGTAATCGGTACGTATAGTTAGCTGCTCGTTCAGCTCATCAAGCTCTTTTTGCATCTGGTTTACCTCTTCAAAAGCTTTCATCGTTTCTTCGAAAACGGTAACCTTATCCTGGGTAAGCAAATGTTGGGGCAAATAAGCTATTACAGCTTCTTTCGGACCAGTTACATTACCCGTAGTTGGTTTGGCCACATCGGCAATAATTTTCAAGATTGTTGATTTGCCCGCGCCATTTTTACCCATCAGGGCAATCTTATCGTTCTCGTTTATCGAAAAGGTTACGTCGCTAAACAGTGTAGTTCCGCCAAATGAAACGGAGATGTTATTTACATTAATCACAGTATGGGAATATTGAATTGCTGCAAAGATAGGAGAAACACACCGGAAAATAAGGATCGAAATAAAAGCATTGAAAAGGAGCCAGAAAATAGGTTAAAAAGCTGACGAAGCTTTATCAGCTACTACTTTACCGTGTTTAATAACCATTTGTAGATTTTTTAGCTTATTGATATCAATTAACGGATTTCCATCAATCACCGCAAAATCTGCTTTTTTACCAACCTTGATACTTCCTATGTTTTTTTCTTGTCCAACCGTTTCAGCTGAAATAATTGTTGCAGCCGCTAAAGCATCTGCAGGTGTGAACCCACAATTGTTCACAAAATAGTTAAGCTCATCCAACAAATGTGGATATGGATTGGTGAGTACCGTGATTTTATCTGTTCCCGCAGAAATTTTAACACCCAAAAGGTGAAGCTTTTTTACAATTTCAAAAATCCATTGTTCCTTTACCTCCGAAACACTTAAGGTGGCATCCAGTATCACATTACGTTTCTTCATTTCTGCTGCCAGTTCGCTTACATCAATGCTGCCGCCAACACTGTCTTTATAGGCCTGCGCAACTTTGCGGTAATTCATTTTTGGATCGTTTATTAAAGCAGATAACATACTGGCATGAGAAATTACCTCAACCCCTGCCCTAACTACCTCCAAGGGCCTTGCCGGATACATCATGGCGTGCCCCCAAACCTGTAAGTGGTTTCTTTTGGCCGCAGCAGCAATTTCCTTTAAAAAGGCTGCATCAAAAGAATGGTACAGTTTTACACCTGTGGCACCAAAATTTTTAGCCACCTGCATGGCGCTGTCCAAGTTAGTGCCTGGCTTTAAACATTGCTCCCAAGGGTGATAAGGCTCTTTTCTAATGTTCATGTCGCGGTTGTAATACCAATCGCCAGCCATAAAAGCTGCATAATAAACATCCGAACCGGGCCTAATATCCGAATTAACATCCTGCTGAACTTTTTGCAGAATTGGTCCATTTGCGGCAGGATCCCTGATGGTGGTAATGCCGTGCTTGAGCAAATACTCCAGGTATTGATAGGACCTTTCAATCGGGGAACCGCTAATACTACTTACATGGACATGCGAATCAACCAGTCCGGGAATGATAAACCGGTGCTGTAGATCGATTATCTTACCCTTGGTTTTATTTTGCTTAGCCGGAAAAATAGCTTCTATCCGATCATTCTTGATCAGGATTGTCATGCCTGTATCTACCTTTCCTTTCTCTACATCAACAATATTTACGTTTTTCAGGCTAAGGTAAACGGCATCTTTCTTTTGTTGTGCAAACACCGCCGGCAGAGTACAAAAGCATAAAAATACAAGCGCGGATATGCGCATTGCACTAGGTTTTATTTTCATTTTAGGATGGTTTGAATAAAATTTAAATTATCATCATAAAAAATGCAGGAGACATCCGTCATCCTGCACCATTATCTAACTACTATTAACATCAACTGCTTCTACTCAGTTGTTAATTTTCAAGTCTGTAATGACTTATCTTTTCATTAATTATTTGTTAAATATGCTATCGAGCTGTTTTTCTAAATCTTTTCCCCTTAAATTTTTAGCAACAATTTTGCCCGCTGGATCGACTAAAAAACTTGCTGGCAGGCTTTTTACACCATACAGCTCAGCTACCTTTCCATTGGTTGTTTTAGGATCGTTTAACTGAACCCAGGAAAGTTTATCCTGCTCAACAGCTTTTAGCCAGTTTTCTTTTGAACTGTCCATGGATAGGCCTACTATGGTAAACCCTTTCCCATTAAACTTTTGGTAGGCTTTAATTAAGTTGGGGTTTTCCAACCTGCATGGCCCGCACCAGCTTGCCCAAAAATCAACCAGCACGTATTTCCCTTTAAAATCGTTAAGGGAAACCATTTTACCGTTTGCATCGGCAAGAGAAAAACCTGGAGCCATTGCACCGGCAGAGGTATTGCCCTGTGCATCTATAAATGTTTTAATGCGCCTGCCATATTCGCCCTTTTTTATCTGGGGAGAAAGTGATTGATACAAAATATCTGCCCTGTTTCTATCGGGATACGTAACATACCTATTGAAAATGGTTATGGCTGAAACGACACTATTGGGATTCTTTTTAACAAAATCGTTAGCTAAACTGTCTCTCAGAACTTTTAAGCCAGCGCTAAAACTTGTTTTCAGCTTTTTGTCCATAGCTTCATCTCCGGTTGGGCTCGGCTTTTGCCCAATTATTGCCCCAGATGACTTTTGATATTGCTGGTAAAGCTTATTTTCCTTACCGGCATCGATTTCCAGATTGTAGAATTTAGTTACCTCTCCATTGAATTTGATTTCTGCAGGTTCGAGAATAAATATCCTGATCTGCTGGTTAACCGAGTTCGACAGGGTACAGAGTACTGATTCCACCACCCGCATTTTCTTGGAGAAGAGGCCATTTTTTGTGGTAACAGAATCCTGGTACAGGGTATCATCAAGCTCGTAAGAAAATTTAACCCATCCGTTTCCCAAACCTGCTATGTTCCCGGTGGTATGCGCAAATTGTTGCGCATACCCAGCAGAACATACCATCATCAATACCAGTAATGCAATGTTTTTGATATTTCGTAGCATCATCATAATCTGTTTTAAAATATTAGTAGTTTAATCCAGGTATTGGCGATTCTGTTAAAATCTTATCCAACATCTGTTTTAAATAAGCCAGGTGTATTTTGCTGTCCGCATCATTCGTTCTGCCAATTGCACTGCCAATATCCTTGCGGAGGTCTTTCAAATGTGCGTATGCCAGCGGTTTCACGTTGGAGTAAAGCAGAATTTCAGTTGGTGTAACGCCTGCCAGAATATTATCTAACGAACCTTGTAAGGCAAAGCGTTTATTGTACATGGTGATGATACTGCCCACATACATTTTCTGTAAACTGCGGCGGTAAGAATCGATAGCCTTTCCGGTTTTTATTTCCGAAAAAATACCGTTTTTAAGATCATTTAACCATTGCTGAGGCGAATAGGCACCTTTGCCATAATCGCGTTGATTAACCATTAAACGGAATAAACGGCTTTGAGAAGTAACCGAAGCAACAACGCCCGATTGCAAATTCTCCACTTCACCAAAACCATATTTAGGATCGATCTTATTTAAAATCTGCTCGTTTAACAACCATTTTGGCGTGGTAAAAATTTCATCGTTAATAAATTTAATCGCCTCTTTCTGTTTGGCCAGGCTAACAGGTTTATAAACGGCACCTGCCTGCTCGTAAGTTTTTTCAGTTACGTTAACACCTCCCAAATTTTTAATTACGTGATAAGCATATTTAGAAAGCTGCCCAACTGCCTCTTTATACATTTCTTTCAAATCGGTATAATCTTCGCCGTCTTCCCTGGTCCAGTAAATTAACTGTGGAACTACACGCTTTAAGTTTTTAATGCCATACTGACTTGCTTTTATCGCATCGTCTCCTAAATCTTCTGATTGAGAACGTGGATCATAATCTTTGCCCTCGCCGCCAAACCAAAGTCTTTTGTTGGATGCCAAACTATCGATGGTAATTTTGTTCAGTATTTTTTTATCGGCCGCAGCATTTGCCGTACCAAAAATCGGCTTATAACCCCATTGAATGGCCCATTTATCGTAATCGTTAATTCTCGGGAAAATTCCGGCCTGGCTAACGTTATCTTCTGGCTGTGCTACATAATTAAATCGCGCATAATCCATAATTGATGGTGTGTGGCCATGTGCCTCCACCCATTTCTTATCTCTTAATTTTTCTACCGGCACGGTACTACTTGCGCCCATGTTGTGGCGTAAGCCTAATGTATGGCCTATTTCGTGTGAGGAAACAAACCGGATCAATTGCCCCATCAGTTCATCATCGAATTTATTTTTGCGGGCTTTCGGATCTATTGCACCAGCCTGGATCATGTACCAACGGTGCACCAGGTTCATCACATTGTGGTACCAGCCAATATGGCTTTCCAAAATTTCGCCTGTACGTGGATCGGCAATATTTGGTCCGTAGGCATTTTGCTGAGGTGATGCAAAATAGCGGATTACAGAGAAGCGCGCATCATCTAAACTCATGGTTGTATCGGCTTCTGGCCATTCTTTACCAACAATTGCGTTTTTAAAACCCGCCTGTTCAAAGGCTTTTTGCCAATCGTTTACGCCAGCGATGAGGAATGGTCTCCATTTTTTTGGCGTCGCCGGATCGATATAGTAAACAATCTGTTTTTTGGGCTCTACCAGTTCTCCCCTTTTAAATTTTTCAATATCCTCCTCCTTTGGTTCTAATCTCCAACGGTGGATGAAGGCCTCTTGCTCTACTTTCTGCTGATCATCTTTATACCTGATGTTTGCGCTGGCGAAGAAACCCACCCGGGCATCGTACATCCGCTTTCTCATCGGGTTTTCCGGAAGCATTATAAAAGAGGTATTCATGCCCAAAGTAATGGCACCAGATTCGCTGGCAGCAGGCAAACGGCCCCCAACAGAATTATATGTACGGATGCTTTTTACTTCGGTATTGATTGGAAAACTTTTTACACTTTCAATGTAAGAACGGTCGGCTGCCTGCGCTCCCAAATTGTATGCTTTTTTATTTTCTGCATCGAAAGATAATAAGGGCGTTTCGCTGATCAAGAAATCCGTAACATCAATTACAACCGATGATGAATCTTTGCTTTTTGCCTTGATCGGGAAAGCGGCCATAATCGGATTTAAGTTAGAACTGGCCACCGCTTTTGAAATCATATCGGTAGAATCGGCAATGCTAACCGTTGCCGAAACTTTTAGGAACAGTTTATTGCTTGGTCCTAACTCCCAGTACACGATGCGGGCACCAACTTCTTCCCCACCGTAATTTCCGGCCCCAGGTGTTGATTTACTTAATCTGTTTACCGCCAAAATCTCCTTCTTAAGCAAGGTATTCGGAATTTCAAAGAAATATTTATCCGCTATTCTATGGACTGTAAACAGGCCTTTTTGGGTTACCGCCTTTGCGGTAATTACCTCACTGTATGGCTTTATTGGATTTTTTAACGAATCTGGTTTAGCCTTAGGCGCAACAGCTGTTGCTACAGGAGCTTTCTTTTTCTTTTTTAAAATACTGCACGACTGTGCGGTTGCACCGAGCATGCCGATGGCTAATGCCAGGTAAAAATACCTGACATTAAATTGGTTTTTTGTGTTCATTTGTGTTTTAGTAACCTGGGTTTTGAGTTAAAGTATAATTAGCGTCGAGAGCCGCCTGTGGAATGGGTAAAAGCTTTGATTTAGGTGTGTAACCTGTTTTTATTGCACTTAAAACAGCATCGGCCTCACCGGTGCGCTTTAAATTGAACCAGCGGAATGCCTGCTCGCAGAAAAGTTCTTTTCTGTTTTCGAGTGCAATATCACTTAATAAGGTAGCAGGAATGGTAGAAGTGCTTAATGTTGCCGCAGCTCTTGTTTGTATGGCATTCAAATCGCTCAGGGCACCTGTTAAATTTGTTCCGGTTCTTGCTCTTGCTTCTGCACGGATCAGGTAAACTTCGGCCAATCTAATTACAGTTTGAAGTTCGGTTACACCAGCTGTTACTGCCAGGGCATTGGTTCTGTATTTGTATTTAAAGGGTAGCGTGTAAACCGTACCCGAAAGTGTGGTGTGGTTCATCCAGTTAATCCGCCTTAAATCTGTTGTTTCAAACAGCGCCGTAAACCTTGGATCGATGCGGTAAACAAAACTGGTTACCGTAGTGGTAGTACTTGGGATAAAAGCAGCCGCCTCGTTGGTATACTGGTTTGTGGATACTATCGGTGGCGACATTTGCCAGATACTTTCAGCACTATTTTTGATAAACAGGCCGGTACCCATGGTTGCCCTCGGAATTAAACTGTATAAACTTGATGCAATCACTTCCGAAGCATTACTCTCGGCCGCAGCATAATTACCGGTAAACAGGTATACCCTGGCCAAAAACGCCGTGGCTACAAATTTATTTACGCCAATGCGGTCGCCAGCTGTGGCACTGTAATCAACCAGTAGGTTTGCCTTTGCATCACTAAGGTCGGCAATAATTTTGGTGTAAATATTTGCTGTGCTTTCTCTGGGTTGAAAGGCTGTAATAGTTGGGTCGGTAACCAAAACCAAAGGCACATCGCCAAAGGTGTTTACCAGGTTAAAATAACAGTAAGCCCTTACAAACTTAGCCTCAGCTATATATTGCTTTTTAATTGCGTCCGAAGCTCCCGTAGAAGTTTCGAGACCATTAATGATGGCATTTGCACGATAAATAATGGCATACCATTCAGAAAAGATACTGGCCTGCCCCGTACTCAATGCATTATAGCTGTTATTATTGTACTCTTGCAACCCCCCAACGGTAGAAAGGTACAAAAGATCATCAGCCTGTAATGAACTATAAACAGTAAGGTTTGTCGATTGGGTGGAGGCTTGCGATAAACTGCTGAACAGGCCTGAACGGGCGCTGGTGGCCAACTTATCTGATGCAAATACCAGATCAGTTGTAACCTGATTTAATGGTGCATCGATTTCGATAATTTTTTTACACCCTGTACTGGCCATCACCATGAAAACCAGCGAGCAAATAATGATGTTGTATTTTGATTTTAACATGATAATCCGGATTTAAAAAGTGAACTGTAAACCAGCAATTAATGTGCGCAATGGCGGAGTGGCTACGCCTTGCGATTCTGGGTCGAACCCTTCATAATTGGTGATGGTAAATAAATTCTGTCCCTGTGCATATACCCTGATATTTGGCGCATTGGTTTTAGAAATCCATTTAGTTGGCAATACATAAGATAAGCTTACATTCTTCAACCTGATAAATGAAGCATCAACCAACGAAGCATCCGAACCAGAATAATAACTGTAGGCCAAATAAGCTGCAGAACCTGCTGTACCACGTGTGCCTGCAGTAACCAAATAATCTTGAGAACCCAGTGCCAGATAATCATTTACAATACTTAAGGCTGCATTGCTAAAATAACCCGGAGGATAGAATGATGAAGAGAGTAAACTTCTGCCCTGCTGTTTTACAAACTGGAAGGTAAAATCAAGTGTTAATTTCTTATAACTAAATGTGTTGGTTAAACCACCGTAAAATTTAGGGTAAGAAGTGCCTGCGTAATAACGGTCGCCGCGGCCTGTTGCGGCAAAACCTGTTGTTGGATTATTGATACCCCCAACACCATTAAAATCGGTAAACGATGGTAAGTTGGTTGCTGGATTTATGCCTGCATATTGATATAAATAGTATGAACTAATCGGATTACCAACTACATAAGTAGCGAAGTAGGATGATTTTTCGATATCAGGAAACGACAATAATTTATTGTGGTTTTGACTGATATTAAATGAAGAGCTCCATGAAAAATCTTTATTTCTGATGTTTGTACTTGTTATAGCCATTTCCCAGCCCGAGTTTTGAACTGTTGCCGGCAAATTACTCTGGTAGCCGGTAAAACCTGCCTGCGCACTGGTTGTTAAATTAATTAACTGGTTGCTTGTTCTGTTGCGGTAATAAGAAGCACTTAAAGATAAACGGTCATTGAAAAAAGCCAAATCTAAACCAATATCGAGCTTTTTGGTCTGTTCCCACTTGTAATCAGGATTGGGCAAACGCGATGGATTTAACCCTGTTGAACCTGCATAAACATAAGTTGAAGCCGTATAAGTATCCAAATAGCCATAATTATCTATGTCATCACTACCCACAACCCCGTAACTGCCCCGAAGTTTACCAAAACTGAACCAGCTGAATTTATTTTTGAGTAATTTTTCTTCTGAGAAGATCCATGCACCACCAACCGATCCGAAATTACCGAATTTATTGTTTGGCCCGAACCTCGAAGAACCATCCCTTCTAAAATTAACGTTTAAGATGTACTTATCTGCCACATTATAATTTACCCTGCCGAACAGCGATGCATATTTATAATCAACAGAGCTGCTTGTTGTACTTACTATCGAAGCCGCGGTAACAGTTCTTAAAAAATCGTCAGAAGTAAATCCCGATGCGCTTGTGCTATAAGGCAATTTAGACTGTTTAAACTGATAGGTTCCACCCACCAAAGCATTCAGTGTACCCTTCCAGATTCTGTTGGTATAGGTAATCTGTGGTTCTACGATGTAGTTATTGGTATAATTGTAAGTGTAGTTTGCCGTACCCGATGTTGGGTTAAAATTCGGATTTAACGAAGACAAAGGCCTTGTAACCACCTGGTTCATATCTGTTTTGCTATAACCTATGCTGGCCTTAACATCCAAACCTTTCAGTACATTGTATTTTAAGGCTAAATTGGTTAACAGGTTCGAAGTACGGTTATCATTTGATTGGCTTAAATATCCCAATGGATTATTGGTAAAACCATCCCAGTTTAAGCTACCATCTGCTTTATACAAAGGAAAATTTGGTGCAAGGCTATAAGCCCACGTGGCCAGATCAGTGGTAGAAATGTTGTTTTTATCGGTTGAATAAATAGCACTTAGCGCTAAATTGAAACGCTGATCGAGCGAAGCGTGGTTTAAGTTTAACTTACCGCCGCCGCGTTGATAACCCTGATCGCCTGGAAAAACATTGCCCTCTTTGTGGTAAGTTCCGCTTAAGAAAAAGTTCGTTAACTCATTGCCGCCCGATAAACTGGCCGTTACATCGTTGGTATGTGCTGTATTGCCCAACATATAACGTTGAAAATCAGTATAACCATTTTGGTCCCAAACCAACAGGTCGGGAGCTGAAGTAGCCGTTGGTGTTGCCGGGTTTGTGGTATTGTTGGCAAAAGCTTTTCTTCTTAATGCCAGATATTGCTCGGTACCCACCGTTTCTACAAAGTGAGATACATTTGATGCACCGGTTGAAGCATTTACATTAAATTTTGTTCTACCGGGCTTGCCTTTTTTGGTGGTAATTAATATCACACCATTTGCTCCTCTAGAACCGTAAATGGCTGTTGCATCTGCATCTTTCAAAACCTCGATACTTTCAATATCGGATGGATTGATGGTATTCATCGGACTTGTGTTACCTTCAGCAGACGGTAAGGCAGCGCCTGATTGCGATGAAGCAAAAGCTGCTGTATTGATAGGCTCAGATAAATACGGAACCCCATCAATAATATAAAGTGGGCGGTTCGGCTTCACACCGTTTAGGCCAATTGCATTTGCACCCCTTATTTGAACATTAATGCCTGCGCCCGGCAAACCATTGGTTTGTACAACGGTTACACCAGCCATGCGGCCTTGAAGGGCCTGCAATACGTTGGTAACAGGCTGTTTTTCGATATCTTTTGCGCTGATGCCAACCTGCGAACCGGTGCTTAACCTGCGTGTGGTTGTTCCATAACCGATTACCATTATTTCATCAAGTTTAGCCGGATCCAAAACCATGTTAACTGTTAACGTAGCTGTTGCTGTAACTTCAATGGTTTTGTAACCAACGTATGATAAGACAAGCGTCGGATTTTCGTCAGTGGCTGAAATGTAAAACTTACCGTTGTTCCCTGTAGCAGTTGATCGGTTGGTACCTTTGACTTTTACACTTACCCCCGGAAAAGGCTGGCCCCTTTCATCAAGCACAGTACCAGTAACAGTAATATGATCAAAATAACCGGTAACCTTGTCCAGAAAGCTTTTTTCCTGAATAATTACCGTTTTGTTTTCAATAATAAAAGTAAGCGATTGGTTAGATAAACAACGCTTTAGCGCTTCGCTAAGCTCGGCATTGCTCACATTAATGCTCACCGGAAAAGATTTAGCAATTAAATCCTGGTCGTATA
Organism: Pedobacter sp. GSP4; assembly: GCF_051857575.1. Classification (NCBI taxonomy): domain Bacteria; kingdom Pseudomonadati; phylum Bacteroidota; class Sphingobacteriia; order Sphingobacteriales; family Sphingobacteriaceae; genus Pedobacter; species Pedobacter sp. GSP4. The sequence goes on from NZ_JBPZIR010000008.1 coordinate 161,752, forward strand.
TAAAATCGTAACCAGTTTGTGTTCTTATGGTTTTGAATACATCGGTTAAATTTGCATTTTTTTGATTAATTGTAACCCTTTGAGCAAGTGTTGCTGCACTTACCTGCATCATTACAGCCAATAATAAAAACGTAGTTACACGCATAATCAGCAGAATTTTTGGGATACGGCCGGAAGACCCACCCAGTTTGTTTGGGTAAAATTTGTACATTTGTTTGGTTTTTAAGTTGAATAGTCAGTCGATTGATTTATTAGCACTAAAAATCTTTAGCCAGAGGTGTTCCACCACCCCTGGTTTTTTTATTTTAGGGCCACGTATAATTTGGTGTTATCTGGTTACCGTGATCCTCCTTCCTTCAATTTTAAAGTGAACTTTTCCAGTTTCTTCCATTACTTCTAAAACGGAAGAAATATTTTTTGATCTCGAAATCCAACCGCCAAGATTTAACTTTTTAGGGGCATCATCACTATAAACAATCTCCACATCGTACCAGCGGGCTATTTTTCGCATAATTGATCTAAAATCGTTGTGCTCCAAAATAAAATCACCATTTTTCCAGTCGATAAAATTGCCCGCATTTACATTTAAAACCTTTACCGCTTCGCCATTTCCATGGGCTTGCTGGCCCGGTTTCAACATTACGGCATTGTTTACCCTAACACTCCCTTCCAGTAAGGTTGTTTTCGTTGTTATTTCATCAGCGTAAGCGTTTACATTGAAATGCGTACCCAGCACTTCAATCTTCTGATTTTCGGTTTCTACAGTAAACGGTACCCTCCTGTCTTCAACAGATATTTTACTTACTTCAAAATAAGCCTCACCTTTAAGTTTAACACTTCTTTCGGCTGCAAAAGAAGTGGCAAAAGTTACCGATGATGATGCGTTTAACCACACCTTGGTTCCATCGGGCAGGTTAACCTGATATTGGCCACCGGCAGGCGTTTGAATGGTATTGTAGGCTATTTTGTTGCCAACAACCGGTTGGTTGGGCATTTCGTAAACAATTTGTCCATCGGCAGTTTTCGAAATTTTAACCCCGGCCTGATCGGCCAAACGGCCATTATCAATTTGATCCAAGTCGATCTGCTTCCCATTATCCAGCACCAAAATAGCACGGTCTTTACCTGCCTTAATATCTTTGCTGGCCGGAAGACTAGCCAGATAGGATGATTGATGGTTTTGATTGTAAATTAAAATACCGGCCAAAGAAATAACCAGCAGCGCAGCTGCAGCATAAAACAGCGGGTGTAATTTTATTTTCCGGGCCGGTTTGGTATTGGCTTCTACCGATTTCCAGATCTGCTGCGTTTCAGTAGCTAAGAACGACTCCGTATACGCTGGAAGTTTCTTGCTGTTCAGGTTAATATAGGCCGACTCCAGCCAGGCTTCCTCTTCAAGAGTAGCTTCGCCTGCAATATACCGATCTAAAATCTGCCTGAATTTTTCTTCTTCCATTTGAGTATTAAGCTTGATATAAGTAATACAACTGTGAAAGACAGATTGGGGATATAGAATTAAAAATTATTTTACATTAAGGTAATGTACAACGATTAGTATTAATCCAATTTTACTTTTTAGTATCCGTAATGCCTTTTTCATTTGATCGGCCGCAGTAGATTCGGTAATGCCCAGGCGGGCGGCCACTTCTTTATTGGATAGATTTTCGTGCCGGCGCAATTCGAAAACGGCCCTCATACGGGGCGGAAGATTGGCAATTTCTGCCGCTATCATTGCTGCAAACTGCTTTTCGCGTACCAGCGTATCGGTGTAAATTCCGCTATCGGCATTTGCTTTCGAAAAATGATCGGCATAGGCGTTTACCAGATTCTTGTGCTTAATGAGGTTGAAAATGCTGTTGCGCAGTGCAATAAATAAATAACCCGATAAATTATTCCCCTGTTCGATGGTTTCGCGTTTATGCCAGATTTTCATAAACATTTCCTGAACCACATCGCGCGAATCGCTCTCGTTCCGAAGTTTATTGAAAGCATGTGCGTACAATAAATTGCTATACCGGTTAAATATTTCGGTAAATGCTGCATGATCATCATTTTTTAAATGATGTAAAAGATCATCGTCGGTTAAATTTGCGTATGAGATGCCAGTATTGGTCATTTCAGGGGTTAAAAAGTATCAAATAGTTAGGGATAGGTAGATGAATAATCAAAAATAGAAATATTTAACATAATTGTTACACCTATTTAATGTAATTCAACAATTTCTGACACGGTTTATTGAATAGTTCCTATTAAAACTATCGCCAATCTAGCTCCGAGATACCTTTTTGTACCTTCTAACCCCGTCGCCGAAGCCAGAAGCATCGCTGACCTACCTAAAAGCTTTGCGAGCGAACCTAAAAGCTCCGCTCACCTACCTCTGAGCACCGTCGGCCTACCTAAAAGCTTTGCGAGCGAACCTAAAAGCTCCGCTCACCTACCTCTAAGTACCGTCGACCTATCTAAAAGCTTCGCCAGCGAACCTAGAAGCTCCGCTCACCTACCTATTAGCATCGCTGACCTACCTGAAAGCCTCGCGAGCGAACCTAAAAGCTCCGCTCACCTACCCCTTAGATACCTTTTCGTAACCCTGAGCACTAAGTTGATCTTCAGAGCTACTTTTAAATGGCAATTAAGGGCCTCTTACTTGTTTTATACTTATTGATTGCTAATTCAAAAATGCTTTTGGTGATGAATGGCCAATGTCCTAATTAATGATTTTATTTTATCACTTTGCAACCTTCGACCCAAAATCTGCATCCTAATAAAAACCCTATCCATGAAATATCCACTACTGCTTTTATTTGTTTTATTAACCTTTACCACGAATGCACAAAAAATTACCACTCAGGATAGTATAAAAGTATTTTACGACAAGCTTTTCTCTGCACTAAAAATTGGGTATTTACATAAAAAAGCGGTTAACTGGCGAGTTGTTGAATCGGAAACTAAACAAAACCTAACACAATACAGCAGTTTTAAAAATTCGCTAAATGAAATAAAGCCTTTATTTGACAAGATAAAAGCGAACCATTGCCTGGTATACCATAAACAGGATAAATATTCTGCAACGCGGAAAACCATATCGAAAGATGATTACAGCGAGCAGTGGAAAGAGAAATATGATACCAAGCCAGGTTTTGAAGCCAAAGTAATTGATGGAAAGTATGGCTATATTTTAATGCCGGGTATGGTATTTTTCGATACAAGTTCAGATAACATCCATAAAATAGCGCAGCCCCTATACGATCAGATTGCGCAGATTAAGGCCAAAAATAAAATTGAAGGATGGATTATTGATTTGCGTTTTAACACAGGTGGAAACTCATGGCCCATGTTGCTCGCCTTATACGATTTTTTAGGAGACCATGATATTGGCGGTTCGCTAAATGTAAATAAAAGGCAGGTAAATAAAATTAAATTAAGTAAGGGGCAGTATATCGACAATGCGAAATCAATATCGTACATTACCCCTAATGGAGCATTGCTGGATACCTCAAAGGTTGCTCTAATTACCGGTGTATTAACCGGAAGCTCAGGAGAGGTAACGGCAATGGCATTCAAGGGCCGTCCCAATACTACTTTCATCGGAGAAAATACTGCTGGCTTTACTACTGGAAATATTTCTTGGCCTTTACCTTTTGATAGTACCATGGCGCTGACCAGTTCTTACGACTGTGATCGGAATGGCGATTATTACGAACAGCTTATTCCAGATATTGCTGTTTCTAAACAAGATAATTTTGATGACCTGCTGCTGGACAAAAATATTCAAGAGGCCATCAAATTTATTATGCGTGCTGGATAGCGAAATCCGTTTGGTATGCAATTGGCATCTTCGGAGATAGCTTACTTCAGATTCCGCACTTTTAACATACTTTTTAATTCTTCGCTTTTATATTTCGGTTGATTAACCAGCTTATAAATAAGAAATAATGGAATTATGGTAAGGAAGCCCCAGGTGTTTTTAATAACGCTGTAAAATATAACGCCTGCAAGAAAACCGATCAAGAAACCATTCATGATGGCCGCTGATTTCATTTTTTTTGCTTCCTGCAGCAACTCTTCGTCTGTTAGTTCGGCTAGTGCTTTTTGTTCCATGTTCAATATTGGGTGATTACGTTAATATTTGGATGCATTATTCATTATGGGAGCCAATGTTCAAATATAAACAATAGACTTATTTATTGTAAAAAGGAAAACCATTGATCTGCTTTTTTCTGTTTTGCCGGCTCAAATGGTTGTAAATAGGCAAGCGCCCAAAATCTATAGGCAGTACGGTAGCCGGTTCCAAGAATCACATTATTAATTATTGTATCGGTGTGGCACTAAAGCTTTGGTTGAAATAGAGTATTGCGTCATAATTCTTTGCCAATATATCCCATAAAAAATATTTCTTCGGGTTTTCGGGCTCAAACAACCATCCTGCATAAAGATTAAATGATGGCTTAACGAACAGTTGTTGATAGATTGAGTTTTTATCCGCTGAACTAAAATCTAGGTAAAAAGAATTTAAGCCCGCTGATTTTAACGCTGCCCCCAACGATTGCTTTTGCAGATCTTGAACTTCATTCGCTTTGAGGTAATAGCGTGAATCTCGCTTATTTAAAACAAATGCATTAAATGTTGCTGCCCCAGTAAAAATGCCAATATTATAGAAGCTGTCCCCAAAAATTTTCTTGAGGAAAAAACCCATTGTCGCATTTTCGATCTTTCTAACATGTGCATTATGCCCACCTACAAATACTTTTTGTTCATTATTATTTTGCGATAGAAACCTAACATTTTCGGCCATGCAGCTATCCCTGTAGTATGGTGTAATATTTTTACCCAGTATTTTGGCTTGAATAGTTTGCGCCACAACTTTACATAGAAAACTGATGTAATTAAAATAATGATCAGAGCGTTTGGATTGAATGATAGGCTTTAATAGACTAATACTATCACTAACCACTTTTAAGTTATTTCTGCAGGTTTTCAGCTCCTCTACATTAAATCCTTTTTGATCGAGGCTTTTTCTGTTGGCTGTTATTATGGCAGTTACTGATTCTGCCGACAAAATACCTTTGCCAACCAAAGAATCTGCTAAATAGCTTTCAGGGATACTGCTCATGGCATAATCAATCCCGTAAAACTTGATTTTTTCTTCTGCTGGTTTTGAAAGATTATAATTTCTAATCCAAGCGATCAGCTTTTCTGTTTCTGTGGTATTGTACATCCACATACCAAGTTGTTTACAGGCAGATTTTGCAGTTCCCTTTCCATAGAGGAGGTATTCATTAACCACTTCGCAGTTTGAAACAGCTTCGAGTGCCAATAATTTAACGCCGCAATTTTTTACCAGAAATTTAAAAAGCTTAAATCTGCTAATTTGTGCATCAGACGTTCCATGAGTAGGTTCGCCCAAAGCAATTATTGTTTTTCCGTTAAAACGTTCTTTGTTAAAATTAAAACTTTCGTTTTCCTGCTGACCAACTGCTATCGCATTGTTGCTTAACCAATTTTTTAATCCGGTTGATGGTTGCCCAAAGCACAACAATGGAGAGATAACAAGAAGTAATATTTGGATCTTTGGAGAGAAAGCATGCATAACTGAAAGTAAAATTATTTTTACTACTTATACAATGATTTAACTTCATTTAACAAAAATCAAACATCATTATTTCTTCGCTACGATTTTGATAAAGAGTTTAAGGTCGTCTGCAATAGCACGATCAGCAGACTTACCAAAGAACTTCTCTAATGTATTATTTACGCTCCAATCCATTCTATTCATGATCAGCGTTCCATTCAGCACAACAGTTCCGTCCATTCCATCCTTAAATTGCATATTGGCCGGAAAAGCAACGGCCTTCGTAATACCTTCGATGGTTAGCTTACCGGTCACTTTTACATTTCCATTATTCCCTGTATCAACCTTTGTAATTACCAATGTAGCAATAGGGAACTTTTTAACATCGAAAAATTCAGGAAACTTATTGTGCGGCCCATCACCATCAAATTTTAGTTTAATCGTATGCATGTCCGCTTCAACTTTACCACCAACCAGCTGACTGTTTTCGATCAACAATTCTCCTTTATGTATATCGATGCCCCCCGTTATGGAACCATCACTAACTAACTTGGAACCCTCCCACGCACCAAGTACCATATAACCTTTCCATACCACTGCACTTTGCTTCGTATCAATGCTATATTTTTTCTGCCCACGTTTATTATAGAAGTCAGTAATGGTTTTTCCATTATAACGGTACACGCCGGTAGCATCTCCAAACCAAACACTTCCATCGCTAGCTTCCGAAAGCCCAAAAAAAGCTTTTCCAGACATTATTTCGGTTACGCTGGGCTTCTCGCTATACAAGGATTTTGCATTATAACGGGAAAGTGCCTGGGTATGCGGATTAGCCGGATTTACTGAACCAGTAGTCCAAATGTTTCCTTCTTTATCTTGCATAATGGCATAAGCAGCCCTCTGCGATACCTTGGTAAAAGTTCCGTTGCCTGTGCCGGCCGAAGTTGAAGGCATATAGCGCCATAAGCCACCAGTTTGGCTCACTTTAAAGCCATTGAAACCGCTGAGCCAGATATTGCCTTTTCTATCTTCCATTATCGCCCAAACGTCGAGAAAGGGTTCGCCATTATGGGTTAAGGTTGTAAATTTTTCCCCGTCATAAACAAAAGCATCGCCCCTAGTACCAACCCACAATTTTCCTGTTCTATCTTCAATAATTGTGGTAATATCATTATTCAAATGCCCGTCTTTATAAAAAAGCGGAGCGTTCGGCGAGGTAAAATTCCGGAAAGATTTCCCATCGTAACGACTTATCCCCCCTCCTGTGCCGAACCAGATTATTCCGGCTTTATCTTCATAAACAGACATCACCCGATTACTGGCAAGTCCATCTTTGGCAGTAAAATGTTGAACGGATTTAGCGCCTGCATTGAGCGGAGCTGATGTACGGTAATAGTAAACGCCTGAATCGGTAGTCGTGAACCAAAAATTCCCCTTTTGATCTTCCAGTGCATCCCAAAATCGGTGCTGACCTATTTTATTGCTAAGGTTAATAAAAGATTTCCCATCGTACCGAAAAACATCACCAAATGATGAGTTGTTCGGTCCAGCAAACAGCATGGTACCATTTCTGCCTTTTTTGATATTACGCACCATGATGTTAGGTCCAATGTTTTTAATTTCCGACCCAATACTATCTTTTGAAACATTTGTTTGGCTTTGCCCACAGGAAGTGAGAAATGCAGACATTAAGAACAAAGCATATACGTGTATGTATCTCATAATTTTTGTATTTATTGATCCTACTAAAATTGACTCAGCGAATCTACCCTGATATTTTTCGCCGCAACGAATTTGGATTGTAAATAAAAATGTAAACTTTGTAAATAATGCCTTGACATTAGGCGTGGTGCCTTAAATGCCTTATCGAAGGCAGGTGGATGGTGTAGAGGCTGATTTTGCTAGGTTGACATTGATGTAATTAATCGGCCATTATGGTAGGGGTGGGATTTTAATTATAGTTGAAACCGGATTCCGTTCCAATTACGTAGCCTTTTGCAGGATACTCTATACACTTATTTTTGAACTCATCCCTCAGCTGCATAGTCCGACCCCAATCTACCTGGTGTAGATTGGTGGAACTAAAACACACTCCGGGCCTTGAGCCAAGTTCTATAAATTAAAAACTTACCGAAAGTGATGCCCGGATATTAAAAGGTGTTCCGGGGGTAAAATGAATCTCCTCTACCGGGGCAGTTTCATTTTGAAGCCTCGATTCGGTGGCAAACTGTGTTTCGTTCCAGGCCCTGTTGAAAATATTCTCGGTAATCAGCCCCAGGGTGAAGCGTTTCCAGGTGTAGTTTACATTCGCATCGGTAATAAAATAACCTTTAGCAACGATAGAATTGTCTTCGTTTGCAGGACGCGATGCGAGGTATCTTGCTTTTAGGCTTCCCGAGAAATGATCAAGATCTTTTACACTTAAGCCCCAGGTAAAGGTAAATGGCGGGGCAAGCGGTATGTAATTTGCACCCGTAGGCTCATCAAGTGCCCTGCCATGGTTATAAGTGATATCGCCATTCGCAAAAAGCCAGTTGTTGAGCTGATAACGCAGGCCAAAATCTATTCCTTTCCTTGCAGTACGGCCACTGGGTTCAATTACGCCTTCATCGCCAATATACACAAATTCCTGTTGCAGATACAGGTACCAGAGGGCTGCATTCAAGATCAACCGTGGCACCGGTTTCCAGCTCATACCAAGATCGGCACCGTAAGCTGCAGGCAAAATCTGTTTGGTTGTTTGCGCCAATACTACTCTCGAATCGTTGCTGTGAAAACCTTTACCCAGCTTTAAAAAGAACTGTAAATCTTTGCTATGGTTGTACAGGAAATTCAGTTTTGGACTTAAAGTGGCTTTTCCGGTTGAAGCATTTGCATCATTGTTCAAATGATCAACATACCTGAAATTAAAATAATCTAAACGAAGCGAAGGATTGATCAGCAGCTTGCCCAGATCGATTTCGGCATTTAAAAAGGTATAGGCATTAAGTTCGTTCACATTGCCAAACTGGATACGTTCGAGCGTAACATCGCGGTTTAAAGTATGTGAAAGTTCGATGTTGTTTATATCATCTCCCCTTAGGCCTGCACCGAACTGGATACCGTAATCTGCTGCATCAGTATTAAATTTTCTATTCAGCACCGATTGAACGCCATAGAGGTTTCTGTTCTCTTTTTGCCTGATCTGATCCCCATTTACCGGGTCATTTAGAAAGAAGGTAAAATTGCTGTATAGTTCAAAGCGGTAGCGGCTGTAAAAGGCATTGGTCTTTATGGAGGTATTTTCGCCGATCAGCTTATCAAACTGCAGGTTTGCATTGGTGCGTGCGGTTTTGCCCCCTTCATTGCTGTCTATCGCCCCAAACCTGCCGATCAATCCCTCATCAACAGCTCGCTGTGGAATCTGCCCTGATGCCAGCCAAGAACTGTTGAAATGCATAAAGGATATAGAAATTTTATCCATGTTGGCAAAGGTCCTGGTATATTTTCCCATCAGGTTTAAGCGCTTAAAATCCTGAGCGGCTTCAAATGGGCCATCAGTTTTGATATAACTCCCTGCCAAGTAAGCAGACTGTTTGCCGTCATTTACCAAATTGAACATACCGAGCCCTTTGAAGGTGTTAAACTTCCCACCTTCAAGGCTGATCACGTTATCATCCAACCGCTCCTTGGTCTGGAAGGATACATAACCTGCCGTTGCCATATTTCCTTTATCGGTATGGTAGGGACCTTTATCAAAATCGATCTTTTCTACAAGCTCGGGAATCAGAAAATGCAGGTCTGCATAACCCTGGCCATGTGCATGGCCAACCATATTTACCGGCATCCCATCAACAGAAATATTGATATCGGTTCCGTGATCGAGATCAAAACCGCGCAGAAACAATTGCTCTGCCTTGCCGCCTCCTGCATGCTGGCCGATAAAAAGCCCAGGTACTTTTCTCAATAGCTCCTGCGAAGAATTAACAGGATTGGTGGCAATATCTATTGCCGCTACGGATGAGAGGTGATTTATTCCCTCTGATACCACCACTTCATCCAGTTGAAAGCTGGATGGATTTAGAACAATGTTCAGGTCTTTTCCTCCAACAACAATCAACTGTGGTTGGTAGCCTAAAAGGGTGATGCGGATAGAATCGCCTGTTTTAACATCTTTCATTGCAAACAGACCCTGCTCATTGGTATGGGCATGCTTCCGGCTGCGTTGGTTTTGCAGATATACATCTTCAAGCGGCAAACCAGCTGGGTTTGAGATTTTTCCTTTTAGATGCTGTGCAGAAGCAGCTGAACACAATAGGCTGAGCAGGATAAGGCAATATATTTTCATCGCTGCGAAATTAGCCATTGCCGGATAAAAAACAATAACCTGCGCGACAAATACCGGAAGCTATAATATTACAGGAATGGAACTTCCATAGTAATGACACTGCATGGTTTCTTCATCTACAGATAGCGGTAGATTGGTATGTATGGTGATAGCTTCACAACAAAGTCCCAGTTACACAATTTTTCCACCTGTGATCCTGTGCATACCAATTATTATGGGTTTTGCAATGGTTTAAAGCTATTTTTAAAAGAGTAAAGCCTCTAATTTCAACATGTTAAGGCTTTTAATTTACTCTTTGTACCGATCAACGGGACTACTTTCAATATTTGAAAGCCTTTTTATTGCTAATTGAACCTATAGTGGACGATTTAAAGTTGAAAGGTTTTATAAAATAATCAGCAAATTTTTACCATAATAACTTACAAAATACCTTCGCCGGGAAAATTTGAACCGAAAAACTTGACATTTTAAAAAATAATTAAGCCATACATTTTGATACGCAAGTACTGAGAAGAAATCTGGTTACTAAAGCAGCCTTTATCTTTCTGGAGTGATAAAATTTAACAATAAATTAAACCACAATACTGTGATATAATTTATTTCTATTTGATATATTTGTCTGCGATTTATAAAAGTTATCCTTTAAGAAAACATACATTATGACTACTCAACTATCCAACCAACAGGAGCTCAAAAAACTAACTAAAAACAGAGATTTTTTCAAAGGCCTGCTCATCGGTGCCTGTATATTATGGCTTTTTATCTTAGTTGCTGCCTTTTACTTTTATTACAAAAAAGATAATATAGCCTTGTTTATCCCTTTATTTACTTTAATCGTAGTTTTTCTTCCGATCTATCTTCGGATTAAATCACTTGAAGCCGAGATAAAATCCAAGAAGTTAGATTAGCCGGCTTCTTGTATTCATCTTCTCTTCCATATGTCAATGTCCGCGCGTTTCGCTTTTAAAGTGTCATCCTGTTTCGCTTCATGGTGGCCGCCTGTTTCGGAGCAAGCTGGCCGCGCTGATCACTTGATCAGATTTTCTTAGCAAAGCATTTTCTGATCACATTTTTATTTAAAGCTAGTTTAAAGCCATAGGTTCAAAAACACAAGCATCAGCTATGCTTTTGGTCATGAGGCGATTTTGAACGCTTTTAAGCACTTTTTAAGGTGTTTTGGATAGATTCTTTGGTTAGCTGAAATTTAAGAGGATGAACATCTCTGAAAAGAGATAGCCTGGAAGGCTTAGCATCAGAAAGAAATTTGAAAACCGTCGGCCTATATTTGTTCAGAGGGAAAGGAACTTTTATGCCAAAGCCCGGCAATCAAATTTGCGGCCAGTTTGGTCCGAAACGGAGGGGTCACTTTTGCCGAAATACGCAGACTCAGTTTTTCTCCTCATCAAATCAAGTTCACTAAAGAAACTGCTAAAGCGCTTTTAATCGAGCCCATAAAACTTAAAAAGAACAACACCTTCAAAAAATAAAAAAGCTTCACGAATTAAATGAAAAGATCTATAAGTTGGAGGAGAGGTTAATGAATAATGAAATTGAAAGTTCAACGTATCAAACCTGGTTTCAAAAATTTAAGGAAGAAAAGGCAGTACTTGAACATTCTTTAAATAAAAATGAACCATCAAAAATTAGAAATGAGGATGAGTTGGTTGAAAGGCTTCTACCAAGCTTGGGAAATCTTTATGAAATATACGAAAAGGGAAACATTACGCAAAAGCATACTCTAATGAGAGGGGTGTTCAAAGATAATCTGGCATGGGGTGACAACATGTTTAGAACCGCTTTTATTGACCCAACCTTCAATGATAACATACTGAAAATCAAGAAAAAAGGGTTGCTTTTTAACGAGCAACCCTTTAAGGTTTTGGGCTTGAGCCCGGTTAGTACCCAGCGCCGGAGTCGAACCGGCACGGTTTCCCACAGGTGTTTGAGACCAGCGCGTCTACCAATTCCGCCAGCTGGGCATTTGCTTATTCAGCGGGATGCAAATGTATAAATTAAGCCGTTAATTCACAAATTTAATTTGCATCTTTTTATGTTTAATCTGATTTAAAAAGATCGCATCAATTTGATGCATGATCTAATAACAACTGGTTCAATTGTTTAACTTCTTTTTGATTCATTTTAATATCTATTGGTAGATAAACTAAATTTTGAAGCATTAGCTCATTTGAAGTTTTTGACACCTGATTATTGGAATATACCTTAACTAAACTGGAGGCTTTAGAAGTGGCATCGAATCCTTTTTCCCTTAATTTAGCAATTAACAAGGGTGGATGATTTACCATTATTGGAATTACCCAGTGCGTGTGCCTTAAGTTGGTACCTCCAATAATATTCCGCTGATCCAAGCCCTGCAATATTCGGTTTGCCAGGCTCATTCTTTGATCAATACGGGATTGGTTAAAACCCCTCAACTTACCCTGCAAAACACATAAATTGGCATAACATGGCCTGTACCCGATCTTCTTTATCACATCTGCCCCCGGAAATCCTCGTGTAAAACCACTAATAAGCGCATCAAAGTCTTTACCAAATCGCTGGCATAGCCAATAAACCAGGCCAAACAAGAACCTTGTGGTAAGCAGATTGATCAGCGTTGCATTAAATATTTTTTTGAAATAGCGGGCAGTTCTTTGTACCGGCAGTTTATTGTTTAATCTGCTTACCGCCGCCAATAGTTGTTCATTTTTAATTAAAAGTACCGCCCCGCTTAAAGCAGTATTTGTTTTGATCAGACCAAAACTGAACAAAACCACGTCTGATTTCGGGTTGCCTGCATAAACTCCGTTATATGCCTGGGCGCAATCTTCAATCACAATCAGGTTATGCAATTTAGCGATGTTAAGCAACGGCTCAGTGTCCATTGTGGCACCAAACAGGTGGGTAATTAACAATAGCTTTGTTTTCGGTGTTATGGCTGCCTCCACTTGCCCTACTGTTAAACCCAGTGTATCTTGATTTATAGGTAGGGGTACAATTTTTAAATGGTGTGCGGTGATGATCGCAAACATATCGGGGATATTGATATCCGAAACCAGTATTTCGTCGCCAGGTTTAAGATTTAGCGAGTCTATTAGCAGATGAAAACCTGTTCGGACCGAAAGGCAGGGTAATTGATTTTTAGGGAACTGAATGCGTTCTTTTTTAATTCCGCAAGCACTGCCAATGCAGAATAACGCCGCCTTAAAAAGTTCTGTAAAGCGGATATCCAGCCTACCCCTGGCAATCATTTGTTAAACTGGTATAACATTAAGGCTGGTAATTTGCACATGGGCAATTAGTTTAACACTCTTTCATCTTTTAGTTTTCTATCTACTACAAATGGAGCAAAAGGGAGTAAGGAAGCTACAAATATCAATAAAGCTTTACCAAATTTCCATTTTTGTTCCTGCCAGGCCAGTACCAATGTAGCTGCATAAAGTACAAATAATAAACCATGTGCCCAGCCTGTATATTTTACATACAAAGGCATATTTGCGAAGTATTTTAAAGGCATGGCTACGAATAACAAAAGCAGGTACGAAATACCTTCGGCTACGGCTACTTTACGGAAAATAGAAAGTGAACTGTTCATTTGATCTGATTGTTTGCACCGAAAGTAAAACAAAGCAGGTGCCTATCAAAAACTAAAAAATGATTTTACAATCTGGTGTCTTACGAGGTAGAAGGCAGAAGGTTTAAGGTATGCGCAACCATCATGCTGAACTTGGTTCAGAATCTTTCCAATAGTGATTAACTAATTTGGTTATGAAGGTTAATAAATTTCCGAATTCCCACCATCATCCATTTTCCATCCCACATCTTCCGTTTATTTAACCAGTCGTTCCCTAATCCTATCAATGTATTTCTGGCGGTAAAAATTATCTTTTATTAAAGGCAATAATGCATCAGATGCAGTTGGTTCAAGGTCGAACCGGCTGATAAGCCCCTCCAATTCGTTCTTTAAATCGTTCGCTATCACATCCACATCCTGTTTAACCTGCGCCAGTTTTTCGGCATCTGGCTCGAACCCTAAGTCCATTAAGGCTTCATTCACGTCCATCATTTCCATTAAAAATGATTGCGGCAGTTTATAACCTTCATCCGTTGCTACAATTCCTTTTAACTCGAGCACATACTTTAAGCGTTTTTTGGCATTGCTGAGTGTTTGATAAGCCTTGTTGTTCAACGTAGACAGTTCGAGTACCTCTTGCTGCTTCTCTTCGCTCTCGTTTGCATAAAAATCGGGATGAAACTGCTTGCTAAACGCATAAAAATTTGCCTTAACTGCATTTTGATCAGGATTAAACTGTATAGGCAAGCCATAAAACTCAAAATAATCTGGCTGTTGTTGTTCGCTCATGGGGGGATATTAAATTAAAAAGCCGCAGATAGGCAGATCAAATCTGCACATCTGCGGCAATTATATAAATTTCGTTTTACTTACCGAAGGATTTTAAGATATCATTACCGAAAGCAAACACCATTAAACAGATCAGGATAACGAAACCCACAATCTGTGCTTTCTCCAGCACCTTTTCGCTCACAGGCTTACGTTGTACCATTTCGATCAAAAGAAACACCACATGACCTCCATCTAGGCCCGGAATAGGCAATAAATTCATAAATGCCAGCGCCATTGAGATCAAGCCTGTTAAAGTCCAGAATTTAACCCAGTCGAAAGTGCTGCCATACACTTTGGCAATACCAATCGGACTACTGATGTTACGGGCACTTAATTTACCAGTAATCATTTTACCAATACCTTTAGCGTTATCTACAAATGTGCTCCATGCCATTGTAGCACCAACAGGTAGCGATTCTATGAAGCCAAAGTCTACATGTGCAGTTTCGGGCATTTTAAAATTAGGTGCAACACCAATGGTACCATCTTTACCTACTTTTAACGTAAAATCGATCGCTTTGCCCTTCCGCATAGCCTGTATCGAAATTTGTTTGTTCTTATTGCCCGAAACTTCATCTTTAAACTGATCGAAAAAGATAACTGCTTTTCCGTTTACCGATAAAATGCTATCGCCTGGTTTAAGGCCTGCTGTATAAGCCGGGTAGGTTGGTTTTTCAAACTTCTTTCCAAATAACTTATCAAAAAAAGATGGCTTATCTGCTTTTTCATCTGGTGCCAAAACAGTGGCAATACTGGCCATGCGGTAGCGCGGCGCAATAAAATTTTCTTTATCGTTTTTAGATATCTTGTTTAAAATCGTATCCGGAACAGCAATATAAAGTGTTTTATTATCCCTTAAAACAGTTAACTGTGCACCATCAAACAATACTTTGCTCGATATGGCATCTTCAAACCGGATCAGTTTATTGCCATTGATGGCCAAAATCTTATCTCCATTTTTCAGTCCGATTTCTTTGCCAATTGCACCTACTGATATACCATCGTTCAGTTTGCTGTTAACGGTATAGTTCTGCCCTACGTTGAAGGTGAGCATCCAAAAAATAAAAATGCCCACAATTACGTTTACAATAATACCGCCCAGCATAACGATTAACCTTTGCCAAGCTGGTTTAGAGCGGAATTCCCAAGGCTGTGGCGGTAGGGCCATCTGCTCGGTATCCATACTCTCATCAATCATTCCGGCAATTTTTACATAACCACCCAGCGGCAACCATCCCACACCATATTCAACATCACCTTTTTTGAAACTAAAAAGCTTAAATCCCCAAGCATCAAAAAACAGATAAAACTTTTCTACTTTAATACCAAATGCCCTGGCTGCCAAGAAATGCCCTAATTCGTGTAATATTACCAATAAAGACAATCCGAGCAGCAGCTGCCCCGCCATAATCAATCCATTCATATTCTCTTATAAAATTTTATGTTAGATGTTAAACTATACTTTTTGTTACTAATTCGCCGGCTAAGATACGGCTATGTTTGTCAGTTTCTAAATAATCGTTCAATTGTGGGTTTTCAATAAAACTGATTGTTCCCATACAATGTTCAATTACCTCACTCATTTGCAGGAAACCGATTTTATCTTTCAAAAATGCCTCTACAACTACCTCATTCGCGGCATTTAAAATACAGGGCATATTGCCTCCTTTTCTGAGCGAGGCAAATGCCAGATCTAAATTGCGGAAGGTTTTCATGTCGGCCTGCTGAAAGCTGAAGTTCGGATATTCCAAGAAGTTAAAACGTTTAAAATCGTTTTTTAGCCTGTCGGGATAATTTAATGCATACTGGATGGGCAATTTCATATCTGGAACACCCATTTGTGCTTTCATCGAACCATCTGTAAACTGTACAATGGAGTGAATAATGGATTGTGGATGTACAATTACATCAATCTGCTCTACATCAAGATTAAATAGCCATTTTGCTTCAATTACTTCCAGTCCTTTATTCATTAAGGATGCTGAATCAATCGTAATTTTCGCCCCCATTACCCAGTTAGGGTGCTTTAAGGCCTGTTCTTTTTTTACAGTTGATAGAAAATCTTTCGTTTTGCCCAAAAACGGTCCGCCGGATGCCGTAAGGTAGATTTTTTCGATTTCGTTCTGCTCCTCACCTACCAAACATTGAAATATGGCCGAATGCTCAGAATCAACGGGTAAGATCTTCACCTGATGTTCGGCTGCCAGTTGCGTAATCAGCTCGCCTGCTACCACCAAAGTTTCTTTATTGGCCAGGGCAATGTTTTTCCCTGCTTTTATCGCTGCAATAGTTGGTTTTAGTCCTACAGATCCCATCAGTGCAGTAAGTACCACATCACTGTCGCTGTATGCGGCTACTTCTGATAAAGCTGCTTCGCCGGCCAAAACTTTTATATCAAAACCGGATAAGGCATTTTTAACGTCGTTGTATTTGCTTTCATCACAGATTACAACAGCGTCGGGCTTAAATTCCCTTGCCTGCTGGATCAATAGTTCTGAATTCTTTAATGCTGATAATACAGCGACTTTAAAAACTGCAGGGTGATCCCTAACAACTTCAAGCGCTTGCGTACCTACACTTCCTGTAGAACCTAGTATGGTTATTCTTTTCAAATCGTTTAATATCGTTTGCTTAAATCAATTAAGCTTTATTTATCATTCACTCTACGTTGTCATTCTGAACGCAGTGAAGAATCTTTAACACTATCAATACACTAACGTTAAAGGTTAGTGGGGCAATTATGGACTACAATCTTTATCTAACAGATTCTTCGTTCCTCAGAATGACAAATCCAAAAAAAGTCCGTCATCTCGACTGGAGCGTAGCGAAATGACGTAGTTTTTGGAAGTTATTTACGTTAACTTCTCCGTCAATTTATCTTTACAATGATGGAGTGCGTTAAACAATATACTTCTCCAAGCCCTCTGCCAGTTTCCTATCGTTACTCAACCTGGGTACTTTATTCTGTCCGCCTAATTTCCCCTCACTTTTCATGTAGTTTACAAAGGCATCTTTTTGCAAAGTACGTATTATTAATGGCTGAAGGATGTTCCCTTCAATCAGGTCAAAGTAATAAATATTTTTCTTTTGCAAGGCTTCATCTACCTTTTTACTAAAAGCAGCCATATCCTTCGGAGGAGCAGAAAACTCTACAAACCACTCGTGATAAGGCAATTGACCGGCTTGGGGGTTAACCTGCGGTGCCACCGTAAATTCGGTAATTTCTACCTGCTCGGCATTGGCTACACTTAAAATGGCCTGCTCTACTTCTTCACCAATTACATGTTCGCCAAAAGCGGAAATAAAGTGTTTAATGCGGCCGGTTACCATAATTTTATATGGATTCTTAGCCACAAACTTGATGGTATCGCCAATGCTATAGCCCCACAAACCGGCATTGGTATTTAAAATAAGTGCATAGTTTACGTCAAGCTCAACTTCGCCAAGCGATAACCTGGTTGGATTATCGTTATAATACTCATCAGCTGGAATAAATTCGTAAAAAATTCCCGCATCAGCCAATAAGAGCAAACCTTTATCTTTTTGCGAATCCTGATAAGCTATAAATCCCTCAGAAGCGGGGTATGTTTCAATGGCATCGATTTTTTTTCCGATACGCTGTTCAATCTTGGCGCGGTAGGGTTCAAAATTAACTCCACCGTAAATAAACAAGCTGAAGTTTTTGAATATCTCGGCTATCTTCTTTCCGCCGGCTTTTTCCGAGAGTTTATCGAAATACATCTGTACCCAAGGTGGTATCCCTGAAATCAGGGTCATGTTTTCGTTGATGGTTTCATCCACAATTGCATCAACTTTCTGTTCCCAATCCTCGATAATATTGGTTTCGTAAGATGGTAAACGGTTCTTTTGCAGATAAGTGGGCACATGATGGGCTACAATTCCCGATAAGCGGCCCACATTGATACCATGTTTGATGCTTAGGATAGGGCTCCCTTGTAAAAAAATCATCTTTCCGTTTACAAAATCGGCCTTGCCCGTTTCATTAATATAGGTTAAAATGGCATTACGTGCTGCTTTGATATGCTCAGGCATCGATTCTTTAGAAAGCGGAATGTATTTTACCCCGGATGTTGTTCCCGATGTTTTTGCAAAATAAAGTGGCTTGCCTTTCCAAAGCACATCAGCTTCGCCTGCCACCACACGGTCTACATAAGGTTTTAAGCCTTCATAATCCTGTACCGGAACGTTCTTTTTAAAATCACTGTAGTTATTGATCTCAGCAAAATGATGGTCTTTTCCAAATGCAGTGTGACTGGCTTCGGAAACCAGCTTTTTAAGGATTTTTTGCTGAGCAGCTACGGCATTATGCTTCCATTTGTTGATCTGCCAAACCGCAAATGCTGCAAAGGGTTTACTTAATGCTGCTTTAAGCCCCCAACCCCCTGAAGGGGACTTTTCCTTTCGACAGTTCTTTTCTTTTTCCATAAATTTTAATCTGCTTTTTAACTCCCCTTTAGGGGCTGGGGGTTAAACGATATTATGTAAAATATCCGGATGTTCGTCGCCTTTATATTCGCTCGAAATTTTTCGGTAAGCAACGGTTAAGGCCACACTCGATAATGGGACAATAATAAATGAACTTAAAATATTCACAATAAAGGCTACCAATGGCCATTGTAAATAGTTTAACAATAAATAAATCAGATATCCTCCACCCAGTACGACCAAAAGCAACAAAATTTTGGTAAAATTTCCTTTGGTAGTAGCTAGACTTAACTTAATAGAATCGAAAGGTGTAGCTCCTTTATCAATAATAAAAAAAGGAAAAAACGAAATCCTTAGCCAGGTAATAAAAATGGCAATAATACCTACCGAGATGGCTACATTTTTAACAATAGCCACATTGATACCGGTATAAATAAAAGGAAAAGCAACCAGGATTACCACCAGGTAAACGCCAAAAATACAGCCCACAAAATAAAGTGTGGCAATTAAAAACCTGATAATCTGCTGTCTGGTTGGTAAAGTATCTACAATTTTAACATCATGCTCTTCATCATCCATTAAGTGGAAAATATATTTGAACAGCGAAAGATTGATGGTAAAATAAAGCAGCACAAAAATAATCACCATGATAACACTCAGTGCCTTGCTTACATCTTTAATAAAAAAGGCCATTAAACTGGATGCGCTGGCGGTAATAAACATCAGAAAACATAGCGTAGCAATCGAGAAATAGTGTTTCTTGGTAATGCTCCATGCTTTTTGGATTACATCATTAACGGCGAATGTACTTTCTTTTAGGTAATTTATCATTGTTGTTTGAATACCACACGTTTAAATAAATCCTGTATAAATCCTAAACCATATGCGGTTAACTGGATAAATGAAGATATAATGCTCAAAAATGCAACTTTTAAAGATTTATTTACAGACCATGAATGAAAAAATATCAACATAAAGTAAATCAATAAGAAGAAGTTACAAACATAGGCCAATGGTGGATATATAAAGTTACACAAAATGGTGAAACCAAAACCCAGTGTGAATAAGGCCGGAAAAAAATGTACTGGTTTTAATTCTTTCGGGAAATGTTTATAAATATTAATCCTGGCCCTGCCAAAAAAGTGCAACTGTTTGTAAAACTGGCTAAAACTTGTTCTGCGTTTATGGTAAACCTTGGCATCTGGAATCAAACCGATTTTGAAGCCGTTTTCCTGAATGCGTATACTGTATTCTATATCTTCTCCCAAACGGGTTAAAATAAAACCGCCAACTTTTTCCCAGGCCTGGCGCGAAACCCCCATATTAAAGCTCCGTGGGTGAAATTGGCCTACATGTTTTTTATTGCCGCGGATTCCGCCAGTGGTAAAGGGCGAAGTCATGGCATAACTAATGGCCTTTTGTACCGGTGTAAAGCTCTCGTGCGCAGCATCGGGACCACCATACGCATCCAGATGATGTTCGTACAGGTAGTTTTTAACCGTTTCCAAATAATCGGCTGGAACGAGGATATCAGAATCAAAAATGACAAAATAATCGCCCTTGGCCCTTTCAAAACCGAAATTACGGGCAAAACCCTGTCCGGCGTTTTCCTTGAAGTAATATTTAACATCAAGTTTATCAGCGTAGGAAGCGACAATAGCATTTGCATCATTTTTTGATCCATCTTCAATCACCAGCACCTCAAACTGTAAATAAGTTTGTTTGGTTAAGGTGTTTAAAAGTTCGTCTATCTCTTGCGGACGGTTATAAAGCGGAATGATGATGGAGAAAAACATTTTTTGAAGGTTGAAGGTTGAGGGTTTAAAGGTTGAGGGTACAGGGGCGGATGAGCCTTCCGCCTTCCCGCTTTCTACCTTAATTCCTTTTCTATCAAATACTGGTTTCTTTCGGGTGCATTGCGTGATAAAAGCTCTGCGATAAAGCCGGCTAAAAACATCTGAGAACCCACCACAATAGCAACCAATGATAAATAAAATAAAGGCTGGTCGGTTACATCACGGTAAGCCAGTCCCTGCCATATTAAATATTTCTTTTCGAATAAAATGTACAATGCCAGAATGATACCGATAAAGAAGCTCAGCACCCCTAACGAACCAAAAAAGTGCATTGGCCTTTTTCCGAATTTACCCACAAAGAAAATGGAAAGTAAATCTAAAAAGCCATTTATAAACCTGCTAAAACCAAATTTGGTGGTACCATACTTACGGGCACGGTGCTCTACAACCTGCTCTGCAATTTTGCTAAAGCCTGCCCATTTGGCAATTACAGGAATGTAACGGTGCATTTCGCCGTAAACTTCGATAGTTTTGATTACATCGCTACGGTAGGCTTTTAGTCCACAGTTAAAGTCGTTTAGTTCTATACCGCTCATTTTGCGTGTTGCCGCGTTAAAGAGCTTGGTTGGTATTGTTTTGGTAATGGGATCGTAACGTTTCTTTTTCCAGCCAGAAATAATATCAAGTTTTTCTTCCCTGATGCGGCGGTAAAGTTCCGGAATTTCATCCGGACTATCCTGCAGATCGGCATCCATGGTGATTACCACATTGCCCTGAGTAGCTTCGAAACCGACATTTAAAGCTGCCGATTTACCATAGTTCCTTCTAAATTTAATGCCCTTAATGCAGGGGTTTTGAAGCCTTAGTGCTTCTATCACCTCCCACGATCTATCGGTACTACCGTCATCAACCAAAATAATTTCGTAACTGAAATCATTTTCAACCATCACTTTATCAATCCACGCCGTTAATTCGGGCAGCGATTCGTCTTCATTAAATAAGGGTACTACAACTGATATATCCATTTTTTAAGCATAAACCTCGCAGGTATTTTGAAACCTGCGAGGTTTGTTTAAATTAAAACGTGCAAATTTCATCAAATTAAATGATAAAACATGCACGTTCAAAATTTTATAAAAAGAAATTAACCTTCTTTTGGAAATGCACTAAGTGAGGTTGGTTCTTTTTTCTTTAGTATGGCTGATAAGATGAGAGATAAAACACCATACAAGGCTAATGAAACACCAAAACTGGTAAAAATATTTTTAAAAGTAGGCTCAAGTTTCTCTTGCATATTACCTGCTTTAGCCATGGCCTCATCAATCTGTTCGCTGGCCATTCCAAATTTCTCCATCATGGCACGCTGTGCATCTTCAATAGCTGCAGCAGCCTTCGCCGGAAGCTCCGGATCAATAAATTTCATCAGCACTACGTTATATAGTGTTGCGGTTAAGGCCAGAATCAACGAAACAATTAAAAAAGCTTTAAAAGCTTCACCAAATGTCCAAAAACCACCAATTTCTTTGCGGATGTTAATTCCTACTACTACCAATAAGGCTATGAATAAAACAAATATGCCTATCTGAGCGGCAAAACTGGTGTAAATAAGCACCGGATCAATAAAATGCAGGGTTAAGGATAAAATAACAGAAACCGCAGCCAACATTAATCCATTTTTTAAGGCTAGTTTGGAAATAAGAGCACTCTTGTCCATTTTTTTTAAATTTTAGTTTAGTTATTGATTGTTGTGATCAATGTATAAGATGCTGCATCGAAAGCTTTGTTACTGCTAAACTGAATTAATTCTTTTTCAGTTTCGCCGCTACCTTCTACATCATAAAAGAAAACCATAAACGGAACGAACAGTTCCTGCATTTCTTCGCTGATATTGAGCTTTGCTGCTGCTTTGCAGATTTCTTCTACACTGCTTTCTGCCAACTGCTGGTTGCTGATCAGTTCTTCATAAATTTCAAATTCATCCTGAAATTCATCATCTTCCACCAACAAAAATTCTTTTAAGAAATCGCCCAGTTCAGGATCCAGATCTTCATCTTTACACTCCTTAATATACAGCAATAAATTGAGCAGCTCGGTTCCCCTATCGATAGTTTCTTCTTCGATATTTGCCCATTCATCACCTTCCAGATAATCATCTTCCAGTTTCTGCACATCGCTACTGAAGAAATTTACCATCAACAGATCGAAAAAAACCTCGCGTAATTCCTCAAATTTTGGATGCGAATCGAAAACAGCATCAAAAGCAGTTGCTTTATCTAAGAAATTAACATCGAGTTCAAAAGCTGCCAGCAATTCAGTTTCAAAACCTGCTACATTGGTAGCCGATACTTCAGCATATTTGTTAATGGCAGCACCAAGTGCCTTTTTTACTCTATTATCCATAGGATTAAGATTTTTAAGATTGCAGGATTATAGGATTATTTTGCTTTAAACATCTAGTTTTTTACTTTTTGCTTAGCGGTATCACTATTATTCTGTTTATTATGTAAATACTATTTTCGAATTCTATTTTTTATGCTTTGGCAGGGAAACCCTAAACCTTGCACCCTCTACCTTTCACCTTTCTATCTCAAAAGCCTTCTACCTTTCAGCGTATTGGTTATTGTTATAGACCAAAGTTACTTTCCCGGTAAGTTCTGTACCCAATAATGGGCTATTGACCGATTTTGAAAAATTACTTGCCGCATTATACAACCATTTTTGTGTTGGGTTAAAAACCGTAAAGTTGGCCTCGGCGCCTTCTTCTATTACTGGAAGAGCTAAATTTAACAATTTACGTGGATTAATGGCCAATTTCTCTGCAATTAAACCTGCATCCAAACCTGCTTTAAGCAACAAAGGCAAAACAGTTTGCAAGGCGATAATTCCGTAATGTGCAATTTCGAACTCCACATTTTTAAATTCAATTTCCTCTGGGCGGTGCTGTGAGGTAATCGCATCAATTGTTCCGTCTTTTAAACCTGCAATTAAAGCTTTAACATCTGCTTTGCCCCGCAATGGTGGCTTCACTTTATAATTGCTGTCAAAATCGCTTAAAAGCTCTTCTGTAAACACAAGGTGGTGGGCCGTTACATCGCAAGAAACCTGAACACCGTCTTTTTTCGCTTTACGGATCAAAGCCACGGCGCCTGCAGTAGAAATATTGCTGATATGGATTTTCGTATCGTTATAAGAAGCCAGGAAAATGTCGCGTGCAATGTGCATTTCTTCTGCCAGTGCAGGTAAGCCTTTCATGCCTAGGAGTACTGAATTTTTGCTTTCATTGATCTGCGATTTACCGGCTATCGATTTATTTTCGGGATAAACCATTAATAAGGCATCGAAACCTTTGGCATATTGCAAGGCGCGGCTCATAAAGCCATCATCCTGCAGGGCTTTATCACCATCAGAGAATGCTACCGCACCGGCCTGCTGCATATCGAACAGCTCGGCGAGCTCTTTTGCTTCGCGGTTTTGGCTAATCGCGCCCACCGGAAGCACATCAACCAGGTTATTTTTGGCTTTATTAATGATGTATTCTACCTGAGATTTTGATTGTACCACCGGACTGGTTTGCGGCAACAGGGCCAAACCTGTAAAACCGCCAGCTTTTGCGGCTTCAGTTAAGGTCTGAATGTCTTCTTTGGTTTCGAAACCCGGATCGCCGGCTGCACAGTTCAGATCAAAAAAACCGGGCGTTAAAAAAGCACCCTGCGCATCAAAAACAGTTTCGTTCTTATCAGCAGTTAATTTACCTATGTTTTTAATTTTACCACTATCTACCCTAACATCGCATTGTTGGTTGTTAAATTTACTTTGCGGATCGGCAATGGTTACATTTTTAACTAGGAGATTCATATTGTTTTTTTTGTGTTGTTAAAAAATCGGATGAGCAAAATTTCTGCTGCAATAAAAACCAGCGACAAAATTAGACAAAGTTTCCATAAAGTCTGCCCGATTTTATTCGCCCCAGCAACTAATTTAACCGCATCTTTATCGGTATCGAATATTTTCAGGTTGCTTTTGCCTGCCAGCTGTTCAAGCGCTGCCTTACCCAGGTAATGCATATCAGATTCGGTCCTGCCATTATTGAAACTATAAACAGCCAATAAAGAATCGGCAAGCTTTAGGTTATAAAAGCCCGCGGTTTTAATCTGATCGGCGATGTAAATCAACGTTTTACCTTCTACCTGGCGGATTTCGGGAATGGCTTCGAAATTATTGGCGCTAATACCCAAGCTTTGGTTTTTACCCATTGCAATCTTTTTGCTGGCCAATGCATTATCGTTCCCAAGGTTGTAGTACAAAGGGGCCTCTAACCCACCACTCAAGGCTAGCCGGTACATAAGCGGAACAAAAACAGGGTGACGGGCCAAATTCCCGTCGGTTGTATTTAATCCAGAAGCTGATAAATATACCTGACCGTTACCGACATCATATTTAGAGAAAAAAGATTTCCTACCCGGTAAAAACATAATATCTTCTTTACTAGCCGTATTCTTTTCTACGAAGGTATAATAGCGTGTAACCGCCGGAAGATCGAGATTTTTAGGAATCTCTTCAAAAACAGTCTTAAAAATCGGGTTTTGAAAATCGATCTGATCTACTTTTGTTGGCGTGATATTAAGTGTTTGCACAACAGGAAGCGATAAACCACTCAAAAACGCATTATAGGTTTGGATATCGGCGTCTAAATCGGGGAAAATAACCACTGTACCACCGGCACTCAGATAAGTTTTAAGTTGTTGAACCAAACCCGTCGAAGGATTTTTCAGTCCATTAAGTACAATTAAACCATAATTGGCAAAATTGCTGTAATTGATATTGCTTTCGGCATTTTCTGTAAGCTTGTAATACGTATCGGCAGCAAATAATGCTTTCACATAGTTGCCTGCATTGGCTCCATTAATACTCAGTACAGGAAAACTTTCATCTACCTTAAAACTAAAAGAAAGGGTATCATCAAAGGTTACAGGAAAGTCTTTAATACTGATCACTCCTTTTTGCCATCCGGCGCTTAAACCAGAGAAACTTAAAGTATCCTTGACTGTTTTGCCAGCTGGAATGGTTACAGCACCCAATCCCTTTTGTTGATTGTTGATAGTTAGCTTTAAGGGGATATTTTTCGCCTCTTCGTCCGAATAGTTTTTCAGCTGCACAACCAATCGCTCATTTGCACCAGGCTGATGATTTGGAGAAAGTGCCCAAACACTATCTACCGCAACATTGGGCAAAGTATTGGCATTAAGCTTTAAAAACGAGTATTGAATATCGGCTTTGGTATCGAGCTTATTGGTAGTTGAGCTATTATTCTGAAAATCGGATATCAGAAAGCTGTATTTGTTTGCCGAACCGGTTAAAATATTGCCCTGCCTGTTTAAAATCTGTTGAAGGTTACGGTTTGCAGCAGAGATTTTTACATCATCCAAAGCTTTTATAAATTCTTCTTCATTTAATAAGCGTTGGTGTTTGCCCTCAAAATCATTGGTTAGCAATTGGAAACGGTCATTTATGCCGAAACCTTTAACCAGTTCTTTGGCCCTTCTTTTGGCTTCGTCGAGCAGGTTACCATCTTTGTTAATGGCTTCCATGCTGTAAGAGTTATCAATGTAAATACTTACCACATTATTTACGGCGGTAGTTTTTTGATGGTGATCAGGTATGTAGGGCTGTGCAAATGCCAGTACCAAAAAGATGAGTGCCATTATCCTTGCTAAAAGTATAAGCAGGTTTTTAAGCTTTTCTTTTGATGAGTTTTGCTGTTCTACTTCTTTTAAAAGCTGAACGTTAGAGAAATAAACCTTTTTAAATTTCCTGAAATTGAATAAATGGATGATAACCGGGATGGCAACCGATATTAGTGCGAAAAGAAAGCCCGGATAAAGGAAATTCATTAAAAACCAAAGATAGAAAAATTATGGAATCGGGTATAACTTTCCGTATTTATTATTATCAATGTTACTTAAGTTGTGATGATGGGGCTAAGCGATAGGAAGATAATTCAGTTTAATTCACAGACAATGTTCTGTGTGGCGTTTAAAGATAAGTTATCACCTATTACTTATCACCATAATGCCCCGCAGCTGATAAAACCAATACACTTATTGTTTCACCATTTATTTGATAAACCAACCTATGTTTTTGTGTTATCCTTCTGGAGTACAAACCGGACAGATTGTATTTCTTTAGTTCGGGCTTGCCGGTACCCGTGGTTGGATGTTCAATAAGCTCTACCAATAATTTTTGAACCTTTTTATAAGCAATTTGATCTGTTTTCTTCAGCCATTTAAGATCTTCAATTGCCTGAGAAGTAAACTCTAGGCTATACATTATAAATCTTTAAGAAATTCTACCAAAGCATCTTTTCCTGTAACTTTAGTAACTTCGCCATTTTTTGCCTGCAAAATTGATTTCTCAATCTTTTCGACCATTTCTTTTGAAAAATAGATATCGTCGTTGGTAATTGGCGTGATAGAATATGCTTTATTCTTCCCTCTTTGAACAATAATCTGTTCACCACTATCGGCCATATCCATATATTCAGCCTGTTTTTCCCTAAATTCTCTACTACTTACTACTAACATAATTACGCATTTAGTGTACCATATTGGTACAAATATAGTGATTGTATTTTAGTTTGTCAACTTTAATTAATTTGATTACCAACAGATTATCTTCTCACAGTAAATTACATAAAAGTTAAGACCTATGATAGTTTCGAACAAAAATTAAATTGACTGAAGCATAGTAAAAGCCTGCCTATAAGGTGGGGAGAAATCTGCTTCGATAGATCTCTCGGCTACGTTACTCTCCGCTCGAGATGATGATAATGACAGGTAAAAGATTTTCACTGCAAAAAATGAAGCAATCTTAATTCACATGCAGGTAGCGATCGTTGTAAGATTGCTTCGTCGGCTGAAAAAGCCTTCTCGCAATGACGACTTTTTTCATAACCTAATAACTAAACCCTGGAAATTCGATATTCACAATTTTCCATTGGCCGTTTTGCAGTGCGAAATACAATTTGAAAGGACCACTAACAATTTTGGATTGTTTTTGAACAACATCCCTGTAGCCAGCAACACCTTCAACAAAGCCCATTCCCTTACCCTCGCTCAGCAGGTCGAAATTAACATCAATAATATCGTAACGGCCACCAACGTATTCATCAGATTGACCGAAAATGCCCTTTAACCTACCGATGACTACATCCTTGCCGATAACTTTATTGCCAGGAAGAATAAAAAAATCATTCAGCTCACCTGTAATCGTTTTAGATTGCTTAAACCAAGCGTTTATAAATCTAATGGAACTATTTACGATATCAGCCTGATGGTTAAAAGAAGGTGTTTCCTGCATTTTGCAAAAGTAACATTTAGTTACCTAAACTTCTTCATCGCTGTCCAAAGTTTTTCGTCCATGCCGTAAACATCTGGCCGGTATTCTATTCTATCGTTTTGAGACCATGCGGTGATATAGGTAATAATTAAAGGCACCGATTTTTTAGGTGCAAACCAAGCGGGTTTCAACTGGAATGTTTTAAGCGTATCGGCCTTTTGGGCCAATCTTTTTTTATACCACTTTACGTGTGTACTATCAATGGGAGGCAAATCTACTTCTGCCCTCAGCTTATCATAGGTATACGAATCTTGAACCAGTAGCTCGGCAAACTCCAAAGGTTTTTCTATACGCACACAACCATGACTAATGGCCCGGTTACCTAAGTTAAACCCGTTCTTGTGGTTGGTATCGTGCAGGTAAATACTCGAGCTGTTATCGAAGATAAATTTGAACTTGCCCAGGGCATTTCCACCACCCGAACCCTGCTTAAATTTGAAGGGTAATTTATCCCTCGAATACCTGTTCCAATTAATGGTATCGGGTTCACCGATCAGCTTATCTTTGTAGTATACTTTGATGTTGCTGTTCGACAAATAAAATGGATCTTTCCGCGCCATCCAATAGATCTCACTTTGCGCAATACTTACCGGAATATTCCATATGGGATTGGCCTGAATCGAATTGATTTTACTGAACAATAATGGCGTCTCATGGTTCTTCGGCTTATCATCCAAATTGCCCGATTTTGCAAAGGCTTTTAGTTTGTCTTCATAACCGTTTTCGCGCTTACCGCCAACACAAACTTTCATCGTAATTACGGTATCTTTTTTATCCAGCCAGGTTAACCTAAAATCGGGAATATTTACCTGAACATAATTGCTTCCGGTCTCTGGCATTTTCCAGCGGAAACGCTCCATATTTAACAACAAAATTCTTTTCTCATTCTCGGTATTAGCGTTGAGATATGCCGCTTGCAAAGCTTTGTATTGATCCGATTTTGGCTGAACAGATTTTAGCGTATCCAACAGGCTTTTTCCATCCAAAAGATTAACCATGCCTGCACTATCCGGACGCTTAACTTTGATGTAATATCGGGAGAAAATAGTGCGCGGATTTACCACGCCGTATTTCAGGTAATTGTTATAGTTTAAAAAAGCATTTGCCGATAACAGCTCAAGCTTGGCAATTACCGGATAACTTTCTTCTACCTTTTTAAATTTATTGGCGCTTAACTGTTCTAAAAGAGCTTTAATTTCATCACCCTTAAAAATTTTCGGGTTAAAACCATGCACATTACTTTGATCGAGATAACTCACTAACGAATCCAGTTCGCCATTAATGTAAAACTGTGTAACCAATTTTGGCTGGGCATAATTATGTTGATAAAAAGCTTGAATGGTCTTCGGATTAACAAATTTGCCCGAAAGACTGTCCATAGTTTTTACAAAAATGCTATCATAAGCTACAGTATCGAAATCTTTGTAGATCTTATTTTTAAAATGTTCTGATAACACTTTTCCGATCTCCGGAGGACTTTTAAACCATCCACAGGCAGAAACAAATAAAATAAGAGGCAGAATTAGAAAGCGAAACTTTTTCAAATGCGTAAAATTTTAATACAAAATAAGGGTTATTGGCAATAAAAACAGCATAATGGCAAATTAAGTGCCATTATTTTTTGTTTTACCATTTCAAACACTATATTTGCCAGCGCTTATCAGCTAACGTATTGATACTGGCAGAAATAATTTATGAATTTAACTTTGAACCATCACTTACATTTGCACCATCGCCGATAGGCGATATGATATGTTTGTTTTGTACTTCAAAACTTTTTTTCCGTAAAATACTTTCTTGTTCACTCTATATTCAATACTTTGAAAACACTTAAAATCGCTATCCAAAAGTCGGGTAGGTTAAACGAAAAATCTGTAGAAATACTTAAAAACTGTGGTTTATCTTTCGAAAACTACAAAAGCTCCCTTATCTCAACCGTTACCAATTTTCCTTTAGAAATCCTTTTTCTACGTGATGATGATATTCCAGAATATGTACAGGATGGTATTGCCGATTTGGGTATAGTTGGTGAAAATGTAATTGTAGAAACAAAAGCCGAAGTAGACTATCTGCAAAAATTAGGATTCGGAAAATGCACCCTAAAAATTGCGGTTCAGGCTACCAGTAATGTTCAAAATTTAGAAGAACTAAACGGCAAAGCCATTGCTACTTCATACCCTGTGATCCTTGAGAAATTTTTACAGGAAAAAGGCATAACATCTGATATCAGAACCATTTCCGGATCGGTAGAAATTGGTCCAGGCTTAGGCTTAAGCGATGCCATTTTTGATATCGTTTCTACTGGCGGAACATTAAAGAGCAATGGGCTAAAACCTTTCGCCGATGTAATGCAATCAGAAGCTGTTTTGATCGGGAACAAATCAATTGCCGACAATCCGGAAGTGGCCGAACTGTTGCAGCGCATCCGCTCGGTATTGAGCGCAAAATCGAATAAATATGTGGTGTTGAATGTTTCAAAAGATAACCTTCAAAAAGTAGTCGATTTACTTCCAGGTGTTAAAAGTCCAACGGTAGTTCCACTCTTCGAACCAAACTGGGTAGCCGTTCATTCGGTAATTGCCGAAGCCGATTTCTGGGATAAAATCAATAGCTTAAAAGCAGCAGGAGCCGAAGGTATTTTGGTAATGCCTATTGAGAAAATAATTAAGTAAAATTGTTTAAATTCATATTAACTATTAGTTAATTTAAAATTATAACACATTGAAAATCTATAATTATACAGATTTATCTAAATCAAAAATTGAAGAACTTTGTTCGAGGCAGATTGAAGACGATAAACTGGTTGAGGAACGGGTAACCGACATCATAAGCACAGTAAAAAAAGATGGCGACCAAGCGCTTTTAAACTTCGCAAAAGCATTTGATAAAGTTGAACTGGAAAAACTTTTTTTAGATGCCGAAGCATTAAAAACCATTGCAGCTACGATTCCTACCGAAGCAAAAAATGCAATTGATACGGCTTATCAGAATATCAAAACTTTTCACCAGTCGCAGTTAAAAAGCGAAGAAAAAATCGAAACCATGCCAGGTGTTTTATGCTGGCGAGAAGCGAGGGCAATTGAAAAAGTTGGACTATACATTCCAGGTGGAACGGCGGTTTTACCAAGCACTTTTTTAATGCTTGCTACGCCTGCAATTATTGCCGGCTGTAAAGAAATCGTAGTATGTTCTCCACCACAAAGCGATGGCAAAACCAACTGTTACTTGGCCTACTGTGCCGTACTGTTGGGTATTGAAAAAGTGTACCTTATTGGCGGGGCGCAAGCTGTTGCCGCCATGGCTTTCGGAACGGAAACCGTACCACAGGTTTACAAAATCTTCGGTCCAGGTAACCGTTATGTAACTACAGCAAAAACTATGGTCCAGAATAAGGTAGCTATCGATATGCCTGCAGGACCATCAGAGGTGTTGGTAATTGCTGATGAGACTGCCAATCCGTCATTTATTGCTGCCGATCTACTTGCACAGGCCGAACATGGAACTGATAGTCAGGCAATTTTAGTGGCTACTTCTCAGCAGATTATCGCTGACACCTTAAAAGAAATTGAAAATCAGCTGGCTATGCTCCCTAGAAAAGACATTGCAGCCAAAGCAATAGCCAATTCTTATGCTGTTTTAGCGCAAAATTTAGAACAGGCAATGCAATTTTCGAATGAATACGCGCCTGAACATTTAATATTGGCTACAGAAAGCCACCAAAAGCTTATTCCACTGATTGCCAATGCAGGATCCGTATTTTTAGGGAACTTTACGCCCGAAAGCGTTGGCGATTATGCATCAGGAACAAACCATACTTTACCAACCAGCGGCTTTGCCAAGGCTTATTCAGGGGTTTCTACGGATGCTTTTTTGAAGAAAATAACTTTTCAGCAGCTATCGGCCGCCGGTTTGAACAACATTGGCCCAACAGTTGAAATACTTGCCGCCGCCGAAGGATTGGAGGCGCATAAGAATGCGGTTAGCATTAGGCTTAAAGGAATTTAACTAGAAAAATATTTTTTACAACTCACGTCATGCTGATGCGATAGCTATCGGATTTATTTCAGCATCTATCTAATAACTAAAGACCCTGAAATAAATTCAGGGTGACGAACAACGATAAAAATGGACATTAACGATTTAGTACGAGAAAATATAAAAAACCTTCGCCCCTACTCTACCGCAAGGGACGAATTTAAAGGTCAGGCATCTGTTTTTTTAGATGCAAACGAGAACAGTTATGGCTCGCCACTACCGGCAAATTATAACCGTTACCCCGATCCTTTACAGCTTGATTTGAAAGATGCAATCAGCAAAATAAAAGGTGTGCCCATCGAAAATACTTTTTTAGGAAACGGCAGCGACGAAGCCATCGATCTGTTGTTCCGCGCTTTCTGTAACCCTGGAAAAGATAACGTAATTGTGCTCCCCCCAACATACGGAATGTACGAAGTTTCGGCCAACATAAACGATGTAGAAATACGCAAAGTGAGCCTGCTTCCAAACTTCCAATTGGACATGGAAAAGATTGCAGAAACGATTGACAAAAACACCAAATTAATCTTCATCTGTTCGCCAAATAATCCGACAGGAAATTCGATAAACCGCGAAGATATTGAAACCATTTTAGCCAACTTTAATGGCATCGTTGTAGTGGATGAAGCGTATATAAATTACGCCCGTCAGAAAACCTTTATACAGGAGTTAACCGAGTACGGAAATCTGGTAGTTCTGCAAACTTTTTCGAAAGCTTGGGGCCTTGCAGCTTTACGTTTGGGCATGGCTTTTTCATCAACAAAAGTGATTGATGTTTTAAACAAAATTAAGCCGCCATATAACATCAATCAGGCCACTCAGGATTTAGCTTTCGAAGCGCTAAAAAACATTGCCCAGGTTAACGATTGGATTAAAGAATCGGTAGCGGAAAGACAGCGTTTATCTATCGCCTTAAATGAGCTAAAAGCAGTAACAAAAGTTTATCCATCTGATGCTAATTTTATATTGGTAGAAGTTACCGATGCCTTAAAAATTTACGATACTTTGGTAGATCAGGGCATTATTGTGCGCGACCGTTCTAAGGTAACTTTGTGCGAGGGCTGTTTAAGGATTACCGTTGGCACAAAAGAAGAAAACGACAAACTATTAACTGTTTTAGAAAAATTTTAAAATGAAGAAAGTATTATTTATCGACCGCGATGGAACTTTAAATATCGAGCCTGATGATGAACAGGTAGACAGTTTTGCAAAGCTGAAATTCTATCCGCGTTCTTTATACTATTTATCGAAAATTGCAGCCGAGCTGGATTACGAACTGGTAATGGTAACCAATCAGGATGGACTGGGAACACTTTCAAATCCTGAAGAAAATTTTTGGCCGATCCACAACTTCATGCTTGATACTTTTGCTGGCGAAGGTGTAAACTTTAGCGAAATTGTGATCGATAGAACTTTTGCAAAAGACAATGCCCCTACCCGTAAGCCCGGCACAGCTTTATTGACCAAATATTTCAGTGGTGATTACGATTTGAAAAACTCTTACGTTATAGGAGATCGTTTAAATGATGTGGTACTGGCCAAAAACTTAGGGGCAAAAGCAATTTTCCTCCGTCAGAACGACGCCTTAGGCTCGACTGAAGCTTTGGACAAGCGCGAATCATTATTGGACATTATTATTCTGGAAACCCAAAAATGGGAAGATATCTACAATCTGCTTAAAGGCGGGAGCAGAAAAATTTACCACGAACGCAAAACCAACGAAACCGACATTACCATTAATCTGGATCTGGACGGGACCGGAAAAGCCAAGATTGAAACAGGCTTAAACTTTTTCGATCACATGCTAGATCAGATTGCCAGACATGGAAGTGTAGATTTGGAAGTAATGGCCAAAGGCGATTTACATATTGATGAGCACCACACCATAGAAGACACCGGAATTGCCTTAGGAGAGGCTTTTGCCAAAGGCCTAGGCAATAAATTAGGGATTGAACGTTATGGTTTCTGTTTACCTATGGATGATTGCCTG
Organism: Pedobacter sp. GSP4; assembly: GCF_051857575.1. Classification (NCBI taxonomy): domain Bacteria; kingdom Pseudomonadati; phylum Bacteroidota; class Sphingobacteriia; order Sphingobacteriales; family Sphingobacteriaceae; genus Pedobacter; species Pedobacter sp. GSP4. Next base: position 195,712 of record NZ_JBPZIR010000008.1, read on the forward strand.
GCTCAGGTAGCTATAGATTTTGGTGGAAGGAACTGGATTGTTTGGGATGCTGAATTTAAACGCGAAAAAGTTGGCGATATGCCTACAGAGATGTTTTACCATTTCTTTAAATCGTTTAGCGATGCCGCAAAATGCAACCTGAACATTAAAGCTGAAGGCGATAACGAGCACCACAAAATTGAAGCTATTTTTAAAGCATTTGCGAAAGCCATTAAAATGGCGATTAAACGTGATGCAGAGAAAATGGTATTGCCGAGCACTAAGGGTTTATTGTAAGAAAGGTGGAAGGTTAAAAGGTGAAGGCGGAGGATTTCGAAGCCTATCCGCTGTAAAATAAACCCGATAGAGTGGAATAGCCCGCATCCCGATTCTTCATTGGGAGAGGACTATAAGCGATAGCGGGACTACAGCACCCATAAAAAACTGACATTCATTTTCAAATTTTAAAGAGAAAGTATTAAAAGTAAAATGGATGATGGGAATAGATTTAAAAAAATCAATGAGTACAGAAACAAGTGAAGAATTAAGTAACGAAGATGTAGATCTTATTACTTATGAATTACTACCATTAGCTAAGAAAAATCTTTATCGAATCATCCTTGTTTTTACTATTGCTGTCTTTATCTTTCCATTTTCCGGCGGTAAAAATGGCGAACCATCACCAAATTCAACCGCGCATTATTGGGAGTCATTTATAGGCTTCGTAGTTGTTGCTTTTGTATATGTATGTTTTTTTATTGTACGACCTATCATATTGTTAACAATGGATCTTAATTCTAACCGTAAAAAAACAATTGAGTTAGAGGTACTTCAAAAAATAAGAACAAATAATGCAAAGTTTGTGATTAAATGTAAAAAAGCATCTGTTAAACTAAATGGAGATATTATTTTGGATAAATCAGAATTTTATAATTGGTGGAAAGGGGACAAATTGATGGTCGATTACCTTATCAGAACAAAATTGATAGTCGGTTTTAGAAAAGTAAACATAGAATCAAAAAACCCAAATTAATTATAATTTCTTTCAATAACATAAAAACGAATGATATGAACGATGGGAATTCAAAGTCCCCTTCAGGGGATTTAGGGGTAGGAATAGTGAATTACGGGGCAGGCAACATTTTCTCGCTTACCGCAGCTTTAGATCGCCTAAAGGTGAGCTACGGCATGGTAAACACGGAAAACGACCTCGAAAAATATAGCCACATCATTATTCCGGGGGTAGGCCACGCAGGTGCTGCGATGGAAAAATTAAAGAAAACAGGCTTGGTTGAAGCCATAAAAAAACTCACCAAACCTGTACTGGGCATCTGTGTGGGCATGCAGCTCATTACCGAACACTCAGAAGAGGGCGACGCAGCACTATTGAACATTGTACCGGTGAAGACCAAAAAATTCGATAAGTCACTGAATATCAAAATACCACACATGGGATGGAATGCGGTTTACCCGAAAAACAATTCGCTATTTGAAGGTGTTGAAGATAATACACAATTTTACTTTGTGCATTCGTACTTTATTGAATATAACCCTACTTTTGATATCGCATCTGCCGATTATGGTTTAAAGTTTTCGGCAGCGGTACAAAAAGACAATTTTTACGGCGTTCAGTTCCACCCAGAGAAATCTGGAAAAGCCGGCGAATTAATATTAAAAAATTTTTCAAACTTAAGCTTATAAAATGTACATCATACCTGCTATTGATATTTTGGATGGAAAAGTTGTCCGTCTCCGCGAAGGCGATTACAACCAAAAAACAGAATACAATGTTTCTATCGCCGAAATGATAGAAAAATACCGTTCAAATGGTACAGATTTTATTCATATTATTGATTTAAATGGCGCCAAAGGCGATTTCAGCAACCAAAAATCACTTTTCGAGATCATCAAAAAAACCGAAATGAAAGTGCAGTACGGCGGCGGGATTAGAACCATTGAGCAGGTTACCAATCTGCTTGATGCCGGTATCCACCGTGTGATTGTGGGTACGCAAGCCATCACCAATCCGGATTTCCTGCCCCAGTTAAGCCAGGCCTTTGCCAAAAAAGACGATTATGCAAACCGCATCGTTATTGCAATCGACGTTTTGGACGAAGTAATCAAATATTCGGGCTGGATGGAGAGTTCACCAATTAAATTGATGGATTACGTTGATAAATGCCTTTCTTTAGGGTTCTTCCGTTTCTTGTGCACTGATATCAGCAAAGATGGGAAATTAGGTGGCGCAGCTATCGATTTGTATGAAAAACTGTTAGAACACTCACCTATGATTAAACTGATTGCTTCGGGCGGCGTGAGCTCGATGGAAGATATTTACGAATTGGCAAAATACCCGATTAGAAGTGTTGTAGTGGGAAAAGCAATTTACGAAGACCGCATTACCATCGAAGAGATAAAAGAGTGGAATTTGAAAGCGCTGTCAAGCATATAACCCCCCAACCCCCTAAAGGGGTGGCCAAGTAACATCCATAATAACCTAGTTGATGATGAACTCTAAAATAAACGATGACGATTTCGATTCTTTTAAAGTTAACAAGCCAAGTATGTTTTATGGTGCTTCAAATATAATTTTTGAAAATGCTAAACAATTAAGAAATAACGTAACCGAAGCAGAGCGTTTACTCTGGCAAGTAATTAGCAATAAGCAGCTGGGTGTTAAATTTAGAAGACAACATCCTATTTCATACTTTATAGCGGATTTTTATTGTCATGAGGTGAAATTAATTATTGAACTGGATGGCAGCATTCATGATTTGCCAGAAGTCCTCAATAATGATATTGAAAGACAAAAAGCATTGGAGCAATTTGGGATAAGGGTAATTAGATTTAAAAACACAGAGCTTTATAATAATTTAAACACAGTTTTGGATAAGATTAAAGAAGCCATACAGGCTAAACAGTTTGCATCTCCCCCTTTAGGGGGCGGGGGGTTAAGCAAGAGAATAATTCCTTGTTTAGACGTTAAAGATGGCCGCACGGTTAAAGGCGTAAACTTTGTTGATTTACGCGATGCAGGCGATCCTGTGGAGCTGGCTGCGCAATACGCACAACAAGGGGCAGACGAACTGGTTTTTCTGGATATTACAGCCACGCACGAGCGCCGTAAAACGATGATCGAAATGGTTAAATCGGTTGCCAGACAATTAAATATCCCCTTTACCATTGGTGGTGGAATTACCGAGATTGCTGATGCAGAGGCACTTTTAAATGCAGGGGCCGATAAAATCAGCATCAATTCAGCAGCCGTTCGCAACCCTAAACTGATTGAAGACCTGGCCAAAACTTTCGGCGTACAGTTTGTGGTTTTAGCAGTCGACACTAAACATGTTGAGGGCAGAAACATGGTCCATTTAAATGGCGGCAGGTTAATTACTGAACTGGAGACAGAAAACTGGATTAAACAGGCAGAAGATTTGGGTGCAGGCGAAATTTTGCTAACCTCTATGGATCACGATGGTACCAAAGCTGGTTTTGATTGCGGATTGCTTGCCAAAGTAAACCAAATGATCAACATTCCGATTATTGCATCGGGTGGCGCAGGAAATATGGATCATTTTACCGACGTTTTTCAAAAAGCTAACGTTGATGCCGCACTTGCTGCTTCGGTATTTCACTATGGAGAAATTTTGATCCCCGATTTAAAACAGGAATTAAGAAGAAATCAGATTCCGGTAAGAATATAAAATTAGTCCGGAGTCAGCAGTCCAAAGTGATGAGTCTGTTTTTCCGAAATAAAAGAATAAAATGAGTAATATTTTTTTCAGTTCAGATCATCATTTCGGACATCAGAACATTATCAGTTTTTCGGATAGGCCATTCTCTTCTGTTGAAGAGATGGATGAGATCATGATCCAAAAATGGAACGAAAAGATATCTTCATCAGATAGTATTTATTATTTGGGCGATTTTGGGTTATGTAAACCTGATCGCCTCAGGGAAATACTCAAGCAATTAAACGGAAATATTTATTTAATAAAAGGAAATCATGATAAATCCGCACTATCCTGTAAAAACCGTTTCGAATGGATCAAAGATTATTATGAATTAAAAATAATCGATTCTGATAATGATGAAAAAAAGCAAAGGCTTGTTCTTTTTCATTATGCTATAAAACAATGGAATTACAAACGGGCTGGAAGTTTTCACTTATATGGTCATTCGCACGGGAACATCATTGATGACCCACACGAATTATCCTTTGATGTAGGGGTTGATTGCCATAATTATTATCCAATTTCATATAGCGAGGTAAAAGAAAAAATGGCAAAAAAAACATGGAAATTTGATAGCAGCACCGTTGACTTATAATTAGCTTAATAATAAAATGATCAATAATATATCATCCCTTGATTGGGAAAAAACTGCAGGTTTATTGCCTGTAATCATTCAGGATTACAAAACCTTAGAGGTTTTAATGCTGGGCTATATGAACGCAGAGGCTTTGGAAAAAACCCAGGCCGAAGGCAAAGTAACCTTCTTTTCGCGCTCAAAAAACCGCCTCTGGACAAAAGGGGAAACCAGCAATAACTTTTTGTACGTAAAAGAGCTTTTTGTTGATTGCGATAATGATACCATCTTGATTAAGGCAGATGCAGTAGGCCCTACCTGCCATACCGGTAGCCGCAGTTGCTTTAAAACAGATTTCAATCAGAATTTCATTTTTGAGCTGGAAAATATCATCAACGATAGATATGAAAACCCTGTAGAAGGTTCGTATATTAACAAAATGCGCAGCAAAGGTTTGAACAAAATTGCGCAGAAAGTTGGCGAAGAAGGTGTAGAAACAGTTATTGCCGCATTAGCTGAAACGGAAGAAGAATTAATTGGAGAAGCCTCAGATCTTGTGTTTCACCTATTGTTTTTATTGAAAGAAAAAGGACTTTCTATTCAGGATATCGCCAAGAATTTAGAGAAAAGACATCAATAAGGTAGAAGGTGAAAGGCGTAGGGTTTAAGGATCCAAATGCAGAACCCTACGCCCTACACCCTAAACGCGAAGCCTAACCAAACAAGAATTGAAAACAGATATAAATTTCGATGATTTAAATATTTACGTAAGGACAATAATCCCCACAAACCGTTATTTGAAGATATTTTTATTCTTTTTCAACATTAGTGCAATTATTGGAGGATTTTGGTTTGCCTTTAGCTTACAGGATGAAAAGCCCAATATCTTTCCGTTTTTATTACCTATTGCCTATTTCTTTGCATTAGGTAAGTACTTATTGTGGAATACATTTGGTGAAGAGTTTTACGTAATAAGTACTACCCATATTTCCTACCAACATAATTATGGTTTTTGGAAAACTAAATTTAAAACTTTTAAATATTATTCGATTAGTCAAGTTCAAGGTAAAGAAAAAGATGGCATAACATTATTTTTTCAAGATTACAATGAACAGAAATTACCAATCGAAGTATTTAGCAATACCATTGAAATTTCCATTTTAGATTCGCAAAAAATTTTTAACCGCTTAAACGAAATTAAAATTGATGAATTTAGTGAAGAAATAAATTTCCCCAAGATTTTTGCAAATTAAAACTTAATCAAATTTTTTAAGGCGCCAAATGCAGAACCCTACACCTTAAACCTTAAGCCCTATACCTCAAAAAATGCTCAAACACCTAAAAACCCTCCCCGGACATCAAAATCCTGTTTACGCATTGGCCAATGCTGATGAAGACGGCGTGTTTTTTAGCGCAGGGAATGATAAAGGAGTTGTCGAATGGTCGTTAAATACCATGGCTTTTGTAAAGGTTAAAATGCCGGTACAGAGTTCGGTTTATTGCCTGCACAACTATAATGGTCGGCTATTTATCGGTGAGCGCAGTGGTGCTTTTAGCATTTACGATTTTGCGGCACAGAAGGTAATTGCCAGAATAAATGCGCATACCAAGCCCATTTTCAACATTCAGACTGTAAAAGGTAAAAATGAGCTTTTAACAACCGGTGAAGATGGTACCGTAGCCGTTTGGTCGTTAGATGATTTTACAGAAATCTACCGTTTTCAGGTAGCTTACGATACCGTTAGGGCCATTGCTATTGCGCCCAATGAAAGTGAAATCGCTTTTGGCTGCAAAGATCACCTGATCAGGATTTATAACCTTGCCGATTATAGCTTGAAACAATCCCTCGAAGGGCATTCATTGCCGGTAACTGCACTAGCTTATCATCCAACGGGGAAGTATCTCCTTTCAGGAAGCCGGGATGCACAATTAAAAATATGGAGCCTGCCCAATTACGAACTTATGGAAATTGTGGCGGCACACATGTTCACCGTGTACGATATTGCCTTCCACCCTACACTGCCCTATTTTGCAACGAGCAGCCAGGATAAGAGCATTAAACTTTGGGATGCAGAAAACTTTAAACTGTATAAAATATTAAGCTTGGAGAAAGCTGGGATAGGACATACCCATTCCATCAATAAAATTATCTGGAGCAATGATGGAAAGCACCTCATTTCTACGGGCGATGACAGACAGGTAATGGTTTGGGAGATGGAGTAAAATTAAATCAGCCATTAAACAGTTGGGCAATCCAATCAAAAAATGTTGGCTGCTTGATAATGGCCAATTCGCCTAAAATAAAACTGTCCATCTTCATTTCTATCAAAACAGCATTAGCTTTTTTAAGGTTGACTTTTACCGATTTAGTTTTATATCCAATATATTTTAAATCCAGAAAAACTTTATGATTAAATTCCTTCTTGTTCAATTTCAACTCAAAATAGCCGTTCCTATCTGTAAATGTTGTAATTTTTGAGCCTTTCACCATTATACTCGCTCCAATAATCGGTAATTTATCACCTCTATCAGTTACCTTTCCCTTTAAGATTACAAAACCTTCATCAAGGGTATCCAAAACATCATTTTTAAAAAATTTTCCTTCATCCAGCTGAACCATTGGGTACAAATGAGGAATATTTGCACTGCTCAACTTCGGGAAACTTAAAAAAGTTAACAAGGATGCCATGATCAGGCTTGGCCTAAACTTATCGGTGATCGAATAACGCGGCTTAATGTGAATTAATCGGTCGAGCTGTTCCGGTTTAAACCTGCCACAGCTTTTGCCCTGATTTTTCATAAACCAGTCTTTTAGTTCGGCATCAGAGAAACCAGTAAAATCGATTAGCGATTTCTGACAGGAGTTGCAAAATCTACCCTGTAAATCTTCCTGCATATTGTACCATTGTTCTTGACAAGGCTTAGGTATCTGTAATTTAAAACTTTTATGCATAATATCCGATTTGACAAGTTATCTAAAAATTCCTTTAAAGGCATTTAAAACCCTAGTGGTAATTGTTGGCCTTATGTAAATCCCACCGATTTTTCCTGTTAACATCATGGATATATCTGAAATTGGTTTTTCGTTAAGATCTACCTGTGTCAAATGCTGCAAAACAACGGCAATTTCTTTTTCTTCACCCACAATGATATGGTATTTTTTTATTTCAAAAGCTGCTGAAGTAAAAATCAGCTCAGCAATGGTTTTACTTCTTGGTTTAATAACCTTAATAAAGAAAGAGCCATCCGTGGCTGACTTTACTTTTATATTTTGTTGCTTCAGTTCAATTTCGATATTGCTCAATCCAGTTCCTTCCTGATCGAAAACTTTTCCGTTTATAAAAGTATATGCACCATTTGTACCATCCTCTTTATTTGAAGATTGGAATTGCGTTTTAGCGATTGCTACTTCTTGCGAAAGTACAGGTTGAGGAAAGTTCAGGAAAGCAAATAAAGCAGCAGCGACTAAGCTAGGTTTAAAAAAGCCAAAATATGAATATGGTTCTTTACCGATATAACGATCTAGCTGTTCTGGATTAAATTTTCCACAGCTATCGCCCCCGTTTTCCAAGAACCAAGCTTGCAGCTGCTGATCTGTGAAATGGGTAAAATCTACAACGTTTTTTTGACAGGAACCGCAAAACCTGCCATTAGGAACAACCTGCATGCCATCCCACTGTTGATTGCAGGGATTTGAGATTTTGATTTTAAATTTAGCTGCCACAAAAAAATGTATCTTTTATATAGGATACATTTTTTATCGTTATTCCACAAAACGTTTGATAATTCTGAGCTTGTGCGAATATTTACCCAATTCTTTATTAAAAATCCCCTGATCGTCAATCGGATCTATTTTCACTTTTGCCGATGCATGTATAATTTCGCTAGGGCTTAGCATAATACCAACATGGGTAATCCTGCCTTCATCGTTATCAAAAAAGGCAACATCTCCTGCTCTGCATTCGGCTAAAAAGCCCACCAGTTCGCCCTGCTCAGCCTGTTGCGAAGCATCGCGGTTTAGTTTTATGCCCAACATTTTAAATACGGTTTGTGTAAAGCCCGAGCAATCAAGGCCAAACAAATGCCTTCCGCCCCATAGGTATGGTATATTTTGAAAGAACTTTGCTGTTTCGGTAACACTACCGGCAAAATCTACCGTACTGTTATTATACGCTTCGAAATTCAGTTTAAATTTTTCCTCGCCAGCATAACAGAAGCCATCTTTTAAAAAAGGAAGGTTACTCGCTGGACTTAAATGATACGAACTCCCATCGGCAGCTGTTAACACATTATTGAAACTTAATGGAGCCAGTGTTTTGCAATCGTGCATTTCGATAAACTGGTTCTGACTAATCGGAGCCAATTGTCTAAAATCCATCCAGCCTTCATAACCATCGTAACCATTTTGGATCAGCCACCAGCGTTCTTCTTTTTGAATGATTTCTACATGATCGCCGAATAAAAGTTGCGAAACAATTTCTGATTTATCTGATGCATCTGCTCTTAAAGGCGCTACAGCAACCCTACAAATACCGTATTGATTTTCCATTTAAATGTGCTCGTGAAACAATTGTAAAACTAATAAAATACATCCATTGCCTAACATTTTGCCTGCAAATTTGTTATTTTTATGATGATTACCTTTTAAATAAGCACGCCATGAATTTTAAAAAAATATTAATTGCCGTTGATAACAGTACCTGCTCAGAAAAAGCGGCAAAAGCCGGTTACGACATGGCTGAAAAGTTTGGAGCAGAAGTAGCGTTGGTTAATATTATTGAGCCTATACCGGCCAATGTAAATCCTGATTTGACCTTGGCACCCGTTTTTTTAGAAACCTACGATAACAGCGAGGAAAACAGTCATATTTTGTTGAAAGAGATGGAAACAAAATACAGTAAGGGTACGAAAACAACTTATTTAAGCATCGTTGATACCGCAGCGCACGGCATTATTCAGCAATCGGATGAGTGGGGATCTGATTTGATTGTAATTGGCACTTATGGCCGTACCGGATTGTACCACTTTTTAATGGGAAGTGTGGCCGAACATGTGGCACGTAAATCTGCTTGTCCGGTTTTGATTATCCCGAATAAATGTGATGTAGATTAGTTTTTAGCCATTGGTTCATTGGTCATTAGTCTATTGGTTCATTGGTTCATTGGTAACTGCAAATTGCCAAATGGAAACTGTTTATTGGTTAACTGATGCACATCGTCTGTCCCTCCCGCAGCTGTCATCCTGAGCGTAGTCGAAGGATCTCTTTTCCAAATAGCAATCATTCCATTTATTGACCATTAAGGAATTAAGGACATTAAGCCTTTTCGATTGTCTTTGTTTTTTTTTGATAGCCTCCTCCCGCAGCTGTCATCCTGAGCGTAGTCGAAGGATCTTTTCCAAGTAGCGATCATTCCATTTACTGTTCACTAAGGGATTAAGGACATTAAGGCCTTGGCGATTATAAGAAAACCATTCTAGCCCAACGCGGAAAAAACCTCCGTGTTAATCGTGCATCCGTGTAATAGGTAATTAAAAACCCATTAAACCAAAAAAGTCTCGCGTTATGCGAGACTTTCGTTGTAAATATTTGATAAAAGCTTAACCTTCTTGGTGCAACCAAGCTTTCTTAGCCAATAATTCTTCTTCAGTTTCACGGATATCTTCATCATCCACGCAACAATCTACCGGACAAACCGCAGCACATTGAGGCTCATCGTGGAAGCCCTTACACTCTGTACATTTATCAGATACAATATAATAAACTTCATCTGAAACTGCTTCTTGACTTGCATCAGCTTCGATTTGTTGATTACCAAAATCAATGATACCTTCTAAATTGGTACCATCAGAAAAACGCCATGCAGTACCGGCATCGTAAATTGCGTTGTTAGGGCATTCCGGTTCGCAAGCCCCACAATTTATACACTCATCTGTTATTTTAATCGCCATGTTTTCGTCTAATTCTTTTGCTTAGTTTACCTTTGCGCTACAAATATAATACATAATCACTTAATAATAATTCTAAATATGTCAGCATTAACTCAAGAAAAAGCAATAATCGCCTTTGGCAAACTAGGTAAATTGCTTACAAACCCTACTGACATACTAGGAAATGCAATTTATAGTGCCGAAAGTGCCAATGCCTGGTTTACTGCAGAAAATATAAAAAAATCAATTTTATCGTTTGCCGAAATGTTAAATGAAGCAGATTTGGCCATTTGGTTTAAATCGGTCAGCTTTAGTGCATTGCCTAAAAAGGTTGGTTTAATCCTGGCCGGCAATATTCCGATGGTAGGCCTGCACGATGTTTTGAGTGTTTTGGCCACGGGCAATATTGCTTTAATCAAACTTTCCTCATCGGATGATAAACTGATCAAAACTGTAATTGCCGAACTGATTAATATTGAACCTGCTTTTGAGGATAAAATTGTATACGTAGAGCGTTTAAAGGATTTTGATGCCGTTATTGCAACGGGAAGCAACAATTCGTCCCGGTATTTTGATTACTATTTCAGCAAAGTACCCAACATCATCAGAAAAAACAGGAACAGTGTTGCCGTTTTAAATGGCACCGAGAGCAAAGAGGAAATTGAACTTCTAGGGGCCGATATTTTTGATTATTTTGGTCTGGGATGCAGAAATGTATCTAAAATTTATTTCCCGAAAGGTTACGATATTGCAAACCTATACGAGGGCATTGAAAGTTATAACCAGATTATCAATCATTTCAAATATCAGAACAATTACGATTACAATAAATCTATTTACCTGGTTAATGCTGCAAAACATTTTGATAACGGCTTTTTATTGCTAAAAGAAGATGAAAATATGGCTTCTCCACTTGCGGTACTTTATTATGAGGAATATGAAAGCCTGCTGGAGGTAGAAAATAAATTACAGGACAAATCGGCATTTATTCAATGTATTGTTGCCAAACCCGAGCTTGGCTTTAACAGTTTTGATTTTGGCCAAAGTCAGCATCCAAAACTTTGGGATTATGCAGACAATGTAGATACTATTGCGTTTTTAAATAGCCTGAATTAATCCAACAGATTGAATTGCAGTTTTTTATTTAGATATTCGCTAAAGGCCCTTAAGCAATGCGCTATCTCTATTTGTTAATTCTTTCTATAGTTATACTTTATGGGCGTGTGCAGGCTCAATGCAACGGTACATTGGGCGATCCGATCAAAAATGAAACCTTTGGATCAGGAACGAATAACTTTGGAGCAGCCCTATCCACCAGTGTTACAGATTATGTTTATGTAAATCGTTCTACAAACGACGGGGAGTATACCATAACCAAAACTATTGCCGGACTAAATCCGGGCTGGATTCAGAATATTGTAAACCATACACCCAACGATCCGAATGGCTATATGATGGTGGTAAATGCCTCTAATAGCCCTGGCATATTTTACCAAACTACCGTTACCGACCTATGTCCAAATACAACTTACGAATTTTCTGCCTGGATTATCAATGTATTGAGAAATGCAGGAATTAAACCCAATGTTAGGTTTGTTATAGAAAATGATGGCGTCGAAATACTTCAGTTTTCTACTAACGACATTCAGGAGAATACCGGCTGGATTAAATATGCCCGGACATTTGTTACACCAGCCAATTTAGGTGTAATCACTTTAAAAATGACCAATCAAAATCCTGGTGGAAACGGAAACGACCTGGCATTGGATGATATTACTTTCAGTGCCTGCGGCCCCACCCTTATACCATCTATAGTGGGAAATGTTTCTACATCATCTCAAATGTGCGAAGGAACCAATGCAACATTCCATTTTAAAACTGATATTACGCCAGGCGTTTACCAAAACCCAAGGTACCAATGGCAGGTAAATAGGGGCAATGGTTTCATCAATGTTCCCAATGAGCAAACAACAGAAATTACCGTTCCATTCTTAAACGCTGTTAAAGGTGTTTATCAATACCGGTTACTGGTTGGTGATGGCAACAACATCAATTCGCCAAACTGCAGGATTGCGGGATCACCATTAACAGTTACCGTAAACGCTTTGCCCATTGCAACCGCTCAAAATTTCGGACCGTTTTGTATCGGCAATACCATCCAGTTAAATGCATCGGGCGGTACAAGTTACCTCTGGACCGGACCAAATGGGTTTACCTCAACAGCACAAAATCCAATGATTGTTAATGCTACAAAGGCAATGCAAGGGACTTATACCGTTCAGGTTATGGCCAATGGTTGTTCTAGCACGACAAACACCACCGTTGAGGTTTCTGATCCGATAACGATAGTTACCAATATCCAAACCGGAACCATTTGCGAGGGGCAATCCATCCAGTTAACCGCATCGGGCGGCACTTCTTATCTTTGGCAACCCTCAACAGGCCTGTCAGACCCTAAAATTGCTAATCCCATCGCCGCTCCTACCAAAACAACCACCTACACGGTTAAAGTTTCCAACAACGGCTGTTTCGAGACAGCAGAAATTACCATCCACGTAAATAAAAATGCCTCAGCTGATGCTGGAGCAGACCAAAAGATCATCACCGGGCAAACAGTGACTTTAAATGGTAAAGCAGGAGGCGATGATGTTACTTATTTTTGGACACCTGCTGATTACCTCGACGATCCAACAAAACTAAACCCTATCGCCTCGCCAAAAAAGGACATTACTTATACTTTACATGTTAACTCCAATTTAAGTTGCAGCAGCAGCAGTGATGATGTTTTTATCAAAGTGTATCCTCAAATTGTTATTCCAAATACTTTTAGTCCAAATGGCGATAATGTTAACGATACCTGGAATATCCCGGTTGCCGCAGCTTTTACCAATCCGGTTGTGAAAGTTACCAACCGTTATGGCCAGCTTGTATACCAGAGCACAGGTCCATTTAAGCCCTGGGATGGAAAAACAAATGGAAAAGACCTCCCTCCGGCGGTTTATTATTACAGTATTTATTTTAACGAAGATTTTAAAACCTATACTGGTTGGGTCATGCTCATCAGATAAAAAAGGCTTCGTGCTTTCGCTTATCATTTGGAAATGCTATTTTTGAGCACAATGTATATCGTTAAAGTTAAAGGCATAGCCAAAATTCCGGATTACGTACAGTTGAGAGACGATAAGTTTACACTTTTAGCTTATTTTAGGGTAGATAGGCCGGATAAATCGCTAGAAAAACTCGGCCTTGGCGATAAGCAGGAATACATTATGGAAATGGTTAAAGACTTGCCTTTTGGGCAGATTGCAAAATTAGAAATATAATATGACAGGCAACGCAGTAATTCATTTAAGCAATGTTGATGTTTTTCAACAGAAACATTTGGTACTCTCAAACGTAAATTTACACATCGAAAAAGATGAATTTATATTCCTGATCGGTCAAACAGGTTCGGGCAAGAGTAGTTTGCTTAAAATATTATATGGCGATTTGCACATTGGCAGCGGCGAAGGCAATATTGCCGGTTTCGACCTTAAAAACCTCAAAGAAAGCCAAGTACCATTTTTGCGCCGTAAATTGGGCGTAGTATTTCAGGATTTCCAGTTATTAACCGACCGAACAATTGAAAAAAACCTAGAGTTTGTACTCAAAGCAACTGGTTGGAAAGATGAAAAGCTGATTAACGAGCGCATTAAAGATGTGCTGGATAAAGTTGGGCTACGCTCGAAGATCAAAAAAATGCCGCACGAAATTTCTGGTGGTGAACAGCAGCGTATTGTAATTGCAAGGGCCCTGTTAAACGATCCTGAAATTATACTGGCCGATGAGCCAACGGGCAATCTGGACCCCGAAACATCAGAAGAAATTGTAACACTTTTAAAGCAGATCAGTCAGGCTGGCACAGCAGTTTTAATGGCCACGCACGATTATCATATCATCCGCACTTTCCCATCGCGCATCATTAAATGCGAAAATGGAGTAGTTCATGAAGATGCACAAATAGCATAAAAAATTCTGACATCCGTCAGCTAATCAGCCAAACTGTTCAGATAAATACAAATAAGTCTGACAGCTTGGCTGATTTACGTTTATGGCAAAATAGTTGAGATTAACACAAAAAAATTCAGCCCGGTATTATGTTTAATAAGAAGAAAAATAACGATAAAGAAGAAAATATAATGAATACTGAAAATACATCAGAAAATACTGCTGAGAATGTAGAAAATACTGATGCCACTGCAAACGAAACTGAGCAAGCATTAGAATTAACTGCCGAAGAGAAATTACAGGCAGAAGTTCAACAGCTTAACGATAAATATCTGCGTTTATATGCAGAATTCGATAATTATAAACGCCGTACCCAAAAAGAACGTGTAGAGTTGTTGCAAACGGCAGGTAAAGATGTAATTGTTTCTCTTTTACCTGTTTTGGATGATTTTGACCGTGCTTTAAAAGCAATGGAAACTGCTGCCGATGTTGCACCTGTTAAAGAAGGCATTTTGTTGGTAAGTACCAAGCTGAAAAATACTTTGGCACAAAAAGGATTGAAAGATGTAGAAAGCATCAATCAGCCTTTCGATACCGATTTCCACGAAGCGATTACCAATATCCCTGCGCCTACCGAGGATCTTAAAGGAAAAGTAATTGATGAGGTTGAAAAAGGCTACACCTTAAATGATAATGTAATCCGCTTTGCTAAAGTTGTAGTTGGAGCGTAGGAAATAATTTTGAATGTTAGAATGATCGGGTGAGTGAATGGTATACATTTTCTAATTCAATCCTTCAAAATTCAATCATTAAATAAGAGATGAGTAAAAGAGATTATTACGACGTATTAGGCGTAACCAAAAGCGCAGCTGCCGATGAGATAAAGAAAGCTTATCGTAAGATGGCTATTAAATATCACCCAGATAAAAACCCAGGAGATAAAGCTGCGGAGGATAAGTTTAAAGAAGCTGCAGAAGCCTATGAGGTTTTAAGCAGTCCCGAAAAAAAGCAACGCTATGATCAGTTCGGTCATGCAGGTGTGGGTAGCAGTGCATCTGGTGGCTATGGTGGCGGTAATATGAACATGGACGATATCTTCAGCAATTTTGGGGATATTTTTGGTGGACATAACCCGTTCGAAAGCTTTTTTGGCGGTGGCGGTGGCCAGCAACGTGGTGGTAGGCGTGTAGCCAAAGGCTCTAATCTTCGTATTAAAGTTAAATTAACACTCGAAGAAATTGCCCACGGTGCAGAAAAGAAAATTAAGGTTAATAAACTGATTGTTTGTAAAACCTGCGATGGTTCTGGTGCCAAAGATAAATCATCGGTAAGTACCTGTGGTACCTGCGGTGGCAGTGGCCAGGTGCGTAGGGTAACCAATACTATTTTGGGCCAGATGCAAACAGCATCTACCTGCCCTACCTGTAACGGTAGCGGACAGCAAATTACTTCGAAATGTAATGTATGCCATGGAGATGGTGTAGTACGTGGCGAAGAAACCATTACCATTAACATTCCTGCAGGCGTAAGCGAAGGCATGCAATTGAGCATGAGCGGAAAAGGAAACGCAGCACCTAACGGCGGTATTCCGGGCGATTTAATTATATTGATTGAAGAAACGCCACACGAAACCTTAAAACGCGAAGGCAACAATATTGTTTACGATTTGCATTTAAGCTTCGTTGATGCAGCATTGGGCATGAGCATAGAAGTACCAACCATTGATGGTAAGGCTAAAATTAAAATCGAACCAGGTACACAGAGCGGAAAATTATTACGCCTAAAAGGTAAAGGTTTACCAGAAGTAAATTCTTACCACAGGGGTGATGAAATTATCCACATTAATATCTGGACACCAAAAGCTCTAAGCAGCGATGAACGCAATGCCTTAGAGAAATTACGTGAATCTCCGAATTTTAAGCCTCAGCCTGGCAAAAATGACAAGAGCTTTTTTGAAAGAATGAAAGAATATTTCGAGTAATTAATTAAATATAAATTGAAAACCGGTGCCCAAAAGTACCGGTTTTTTTGTTTGCCATCGGGGCCTAAATGACTCCCTTTCAAACTTCTTCATTTTTTTGGGTTACAATATCAATAATTAGCGATTAACTTAAAAAAACATGGAAGAACGCTCCGATACCTTCAAAAAAAATCCCATTGCGTGGACAATATTTGCAGTATACATTATTGGATGGCTTGCTCCCATTCTGATCTCCATATTTTTTACATCGCCAGCAAAAAACCAGTATCCCCATAAAGGGCAACATTCGCCATTTACCGGGTTTTTAACCCTTTCAATTTGTTATCTGCTCTTCATGCTAACAATGGCTTTCTTAGCTAAGAAAAGCAATATTTATTTAAAACTATCAGGTTACATAGGTTTTTCGCTCATTATATTTATAGCTATTTATAATGGATAATAAACCTTTCTCTTTTTAACCTGTTTTCTGTAGATGAAATGGAGAATTGGCTGTTCAGGCTTTTATTACCGCGAGTGGAAAGAGGTTTTCTATCCGAAAGGATTGGCGCAGAAAGATTGGTTCAAGTATTATTGTACGCATTTTAACACGATAGAAATCAATTCTACATTTTATAAAATGCCCACCCAAAAATCATTCGATAAATGGTACCATGAAAGCCCTGACGATTTTCGGTTTACCATTAAGGCACCACGTTTAATTACCCATTATAAACAATTTAACGATTGTGACCAATTGCTATCCGATTTCTACAGTGCAATCCAATCGGGTCTCAAAGAGAAACTGGGCTGTGTATTGTTTCAGTTCCCACCGAAGTTTGATTATAGTATGGAGCGCTTGGATCTGCTAATGGAAAGTTTAAATCCAGATTATAAAAATGTGCTAGAGTTCCGTCACCTCAGTTGGTTTGATGAAACAGTATATCAAAAACTCGCAGAAAAAAATATCATTTTCAGTGGGCAAAGTTATCCATCTGCCCTACCCGACCATGTTATTCAAAATACAGACATTATTTATTACCGTTTTCATGGAAAACCGATATTGTACAAATCTGAATATGATATTGAATTGATTAAAGATTTTAAGCATAATGTTGGAGATCAGGCGAAAGCGGTTTTCGTGTATTTTAATAACACATGGGGAGTAGCAGCGTTACATAACGCCAAACAATTGCAGGAATTGGTAAAACAAAGGTCGAGGTAGCTTAGGTGAAAGTGTATCATAAGGTGAAATTTCATCTAAAATTGTCACGTTGAGCTTCCCGATTTTCGGGACAAGTAGTCGAAACACCACGCAAGACTTTTAAACATTCCTTCGACAGGCTCAGGATGACAGGTGTCCATTTATGAGACAGCCCCCACATTCTGGCACCACAGAAAAATAACAAATCATTTTAACGTTTAGAAAAGCAATTACAGCACTTATTTTAATGTTAATCGGGCTATACGCTGTAGTCCTGATGAAAAATCGGGAGCTGTCGCTACTATCCCGTTTACTAACTGGTTTTATGCTACTATTTATGGAAAACTAGCAATGGCATTTCGGTCTAATACCTTAATTTAGCTTTACATTAACAAAGTTTAAAAGATAGCAGAACTGCAGTTCAGGAAAACCAGGCATTTGCTTTCTCAAAAAAATAAAATATTAGCTATGCGCATTGCCGTTATCGACCTTGGCACCAATACTTTTCACCTGCTGATTGCAGAAACAGCTGGAAAGCAATTGGAAATTCTATATAAAACCAATGTGCCCGTAAAATTGGGCGAAGGCAGAATTAACGAGAATATCATTGTTCCAGCGGCATTTGAAAGGGGCATAAACTGCCTTAAAGCATTCGCTAAAACCATTTCCAAATATAAGGTTAACCAAGTAAGGGCTACGGCTACGTCGGCTGTTAGAAGCGCTGAAAATGGCAAGGATTTCGTGCAAGCGGTAAAGGAACAAACAGCAATTACAATCGAAGCCATTAGCGGTGATGAAGAAGCTGCACTAATTTACGAGGGGGTTAAACTGAGCGGAGCCATAAAAGACCTTTCGTTGATTATGGATATTGGCGGGGGCAGCGTTGAGTTTATTCTTTGTGATACCGAAAAACTGATCTGGAAAAAGAGTTATAACATCGGGGCTGCACGTTTGTTGCAACAGTTTTTTAAATCCGACCCTTTGGCAGATGAGGATAAAAATGCAATCCTGTATCACATCCAGCATCAACTAGCAGATCTTTTCGAGATTTGCGAAAAATATAATCCCCAGGTTTTAATTGGTTCGGCGGGTGCTTTTGAAACCTTTTTGGCGCTGGTTACCAGAGATACACAGGTTGATATTGAAAACATTAAGCATTTCGAGTTTAATTTTGACGATTACATTGCCACCTCAGTTGTACTGATCAACTCTACGCACAAACAGCGCACTGAAATGCCTGGTATTATACCGTTGAGGGTAGATATGATTGTTATTGCTGCCCTAATAACCAATTACATTTTAGGCAGGACGAAGATAAACCGCTTAATGCTTTCTACATACGATTTAAAAATGGGTGTTTTGGCTAGCCTGACATAAAAAATGATCCATCGGTTAATGGATCATTGAGCGTAGAGCGTATATTAATTTAGTTTAACTCTTTTTGGATTTGGGCGGTGGAGGCAATATTATTCCCATAATCATATTGTCTTCTCTTTTGAGCTTGAGGTTCTTTTGTTCTTCCTTCGAAAAATCGATAAAGATGGCCCCATTGTATTGTAAACTTTCGGCGGTAAGGTGATTGTTCCTGATATCGAATTTATCGTCTAAAACGAACTGATAACGGCCATTTTCATCGGTCAGCGCGCCATGCTTGGTATTAAATATTGATAGTTTAATGCCTGCGAGGGGTTTATTATCATGATTTAAAACATAACCATATATTTTTTGGGAACGAAGTGGCTTAGCATCATCTGTTTTTTTATTCGGTGTTTTAACAGTTTCGATCGGTGCATTAGCAATCTGAGCCTTGGCATCCATCATGAAAATGCTCACACCAATGGCCAGTACGCCCAAATACTTCATCCAGTTGCGATTGCCCGTTGGTACAATTGATAAATGATAATTGAGCTGGTTGAGCTGTGCTTGGCTCAAACGCCCACACACCGATGAACTGGCACTGGCCAGTACACTAATAATTTCAGCAGTGGTATAGCCAGAAAAATCGATTACATTTTTACTGCAGGCTTTACAGAAACCAAACCCTGCTCCTTTTTCCATTTCATCCCAGTTCTGCTGGCAGGGTTCGGCTATGGTAACTTCGTTAATTCTCGTTTTCATGGTGCTCATTTCTTAGATGATGAAACTTTTACGAGAATTCCACACAGGAGATTTAAATAAATTTTAAGAGTTCGTTATAAAGTTTCTCGGTGGGCAGCCCCATTACATTGGTGTAAGAACCTTCTATGCGCTCTACCACAACAATTCCCCACCAATCCTGCACACCGTAGCTTCCTGCTTTATCAAAAGGCTTATAATTATCGATGTAAAAATCTATTTCATCAGCTGTAACAGATTTACAGTATACTTCGGTCCTATCGTAAAAAGAATAGCTCTTATCTCCCTTAACCAGGGTTACACCCGTAAAAACCTCGTGTTTACTGCCCGAAAGTTTCTTCAGCATTTCCTGTGCATGTGCACGGTCTACAGGTTTGCCCAAAATTTCTCCGTTCAAAGCCACAATGGTATCAGCCGTAATTACAATTTCGCCATCTCCTGTAAATGCTTTGGCCTTTTGCTCCGAAATATAAACAGCAATTTCTGCCGGACTCAAACCATCTGGATAGCTTTCATCAACATCTTTCAGTTCTACTTTAAAGTTTAGGCCCATAAGCGTTAAAAGCTCTTGGCGGCGTGGAGATTTAGAGGCTAATATAATCGGGGGAAATTGGACTGGCATATTTAATTTTTCTGCTAAAATAATAAAAGCGACATAAAGCCGCTTTTATTATTCGATATTTTAACTAGGATTAGTTATTTCCACCACCTTGGCCGCCTTGTCTACGTTTTTCCATTTCGGCACGTTGTTCTTTCTGCCAAGCTTCGTAAGTTTTTTTCTGCTCATCTGTTAATACTGCATTAACTTTGGCATCGTTATCTGCACGCATTTTTTGCATTTTCTCTCTCATAGCATCTCTATCACCACCTTGCATTTCTTCGCGCATTTTTTTCATTGTTTCGGCCTGCTCAGTAAATACAGCAGTCAATTTAGTTTTTTGATCATCAGAAAGCTTTAATTTTTCGTCTAACTGTTTTACCCTTTCTTCAGGTTTCATCATCATTCTACCTTGTCCACCACCTTGTTGCGCGTTGGCGAAACCTGCTATACCTAGCATTAATCCGCAGATCATCATTAATTTTTTCATGTTGTTCTTGTTGTTTTTGGTTGAAATTTGAATGGTTGGAGTACAAAAAAAATTAAAAGTTTAACGGCGAACTGTAACTTAGCTATTACAAACAAAGAACATTAATCTTTCAGCAGCAATACCGGTACATGCGATTTAATCGTCAGTTTATGCGATACACTTTCGTGTAAAAGGCTTTCAAAGAAACTGTATTTCTTGGGCAGTGCAATGATGAGCTGTGCAGCTTCCGTTTTGGCAAACTTCACAATTCCTTTTATGGTATCGGGATGATCGGAGTAATGGTAAGCGGGCGAAAAATCGATCAGCATTTTATGCAAAAAATGTTCTTCCTGCGAATCGATGGTATGACCAGAGTTGATATTGAGTACCAGAAGTTCGAGTGCATGCTTGCTTAGAATATTCTTTAGCGCATTCATCGGGATTACCTCTTTTACCTTTTTAAAATCGCAGGCCAGGATAGCTTTTCTGATGGATTGATACTCGGCCTTTGGTGGCACAACCAGTACCGGAACAGGGCTCGATTTAGAAATCTTGATTGCGTTCGAGCCTATATCACTTTCATCTTTAGCTTTTTTACCATTGCTACCGATAATAATCAATGCGATTTCTTCTCTGTTCACCCTATCAATGATGGATCTTAAAATGGTTTCTCTGGTTAAATAAACTTCAATTTCAACCTCGGGATTAATTTCGAGCAGCTTGTGCTTAAGTTTTTCCAATGCGGCCAGCCTGTTCGCCACTTCTTCTGCAATCCGGTCGTCGGTTGTAACCATCAGGTCGGGCGTGGGCAGAAGCATTTCATATTCTGAAACATAGTAGGCATTAAGCAAGATTATTTTGGCATTCGTCATCGCAAAACTCAATCTGGCAGCATATTTTGCAGCATGATCTGCTGTTTTCGAAAAATCTACAGGTACAAGGTAAGTGCTCATATCATTAAAATTAATGTTATTTAAATTATTAAATTAATCAATCGATTGATTAATATATCAACTCAAATTTCGGATATAATCTTATTGATTACAAATTTTAAAATAAGAGATTTATAATATCAGGGTCATTCTGACAGTAGTAATAAGAAGAGATCCTTCGACTCCGCTCAGGATGACAATCGTGTCAACGAACCAATGACCAATGAACGAATAACCAATGAACGAATGACCAATAAACAAATTTACTTACCAGAATCGGCAGCGTTTGGGTTTTCATCGTGCCATTTTCCCTGCACTTTCATTACCTTTTCGATAATATCGCGCACAGCTGTTTTGCCTCCATTATAAGGGGATATGAAGGTAGAAATGGCCTTTATTTCTTCTACTGCATCAGCCGGACAGGTTGGGAGCCCAACCAATTTCATTACTTTTAAATCGGGGATATCATCACCCATGTAAAGCACTTCTGCAGCTGTAATCTTTTTATCCTGAAGATACTGATTTAATATTGCTACTTTGTCGCCTGTGCCCAAAAACACATCGGTTACGCCAAGGTTAAAAAAGCGTTTGCCCATCGCAATACCATCGCCGCCAGAAATGATACAGATATTATACCCTCGTTTAACGGCCAACTGCATGGCATAACCATCTTTGATATTGAAAGTACGCAGCGACTGGCCATTATCAGTAACCTGAACTGAACCATCGGTAAGCACACCATCAACATCAAAAATGAAAGTGGTGATATCTTTTAGTTTTTGAAGAAACATTTTAGTCTGGCGTTTAGTGTTTGGCGATGAGCGCTGGAGCCGACTCAAGACTGAGGACTCCGGACTCAAGGCTAATTACTGATTATCTCTCCACTCGTATACCCAAGCAGATTGAATTTGCTCTAAATGGCCTTCACTGCTTTCTTCGCGGGTACCTTTAAAGTTTGGCAACTCTAAAACCCATTCTAAAAGTTCGGTAAAGCGGATACGGTAAATTTTGGTTTCTGAAAAATCATCACCAAACTTTTCATATAAAGACATCGCAATATCTTCATAATCGTTCCAGTAAAAAGGTAAGGCAAATTTATCGTTGTTCATGTTCTGTTTGTTGTAAAGTTGAAATGTTGAAGCGGTTAACTGTTTAAATCGGTTAATTGTTAAAATCGGCCGATCGACTTTGGACTAAGGACTCTAGACCCAGGACTAAATTAGTGTCCCATGAAACCAGATTGATCTGGAATAGTTACCTCAATATCGCCGTTGATTACTACGCACTGGCAACCCAAACGTGAAGTAATTTTAGGGCGTACAGCTCTATCAATGAAATCTTCTTCTTTATCAGAAATCTCTTCGATATTGTCCATGCCCTTGGTTACATACACATGGCAGGTACTGCAACCGCAAACACCACCGCAGTTGTGCTGTAATTCGATCCCGTTATCCAGGCAAACATCTAAAACAGACTCGCCGGCAGCAATAGGTAACTCTACAGCTTCGTGATCTGCTTCTTCAAAATTTATTTTTAGTTTAAAAATGCTCATAATTATTTTGCAAAAGTAATAAGCAAAAGCCGTAATTATGCTATTTCGGCATTAATTTTATGCTGTTGCTTAATGTTTGATAAATATCCTGCAATTCGGGCATATTGTTTAACATGCTCAAATGCTTATGTATTGTTGTTTCATCGGCCCTAACCGCTGGACCAGTCTGCACATTTTCAGGCAGATTGCTCATTACCTTATCGGCAGTTTCGGCTATTAACGGCCGGATGATTTCAAAGTTTAGGCCATTCTGATCTAAAATCTTATTGGCCAAAGCATATAAGTGATTGGGGAAATTACAGGCAAATACAGCAGCAAGATGCAGTACTTTTCTTTTTTCACCATCCAAGTGATATACCTGATTGCTTATTGTAGTGGCCAGATGGTTTAAAATATCCAACTGAACCTCATCAACTGCTTCAATGCACAATGGTATATGATCAAATGAAACTGCTTTCGCTTTCGAAAAAGTTTGCAAGGGATAAAAAACACCTGCTTTTTTTACCTGCGAAGATAAAATACCTATATCGGTAGTACCAGAAGTGTGCGCTACCAAGCCCGTTACATTTGTTAATGCCGCGGCTACAGTTGCAATGGCATCATCTTTTACTGAAATGAGGTATAAATCGGCATCTTGATCAACTTCATTTAACCTGTTTATTGCTGCTGCGCCAACTACATTTGCCAGCGCTAACGCATGATTTAGGTTAGGGCTGTAAACCTGCACTACATCTTCGCCTTTAGCCTTTAAAGCTATTGCTAAATGTGTTGCTACGTTACCCGAACCTAAAAAAACAATTTTCATGGTTTATGCAATTTTGGCTTCTTTTCTTCTTCTGAAAATAGAAAGTAAGAAACCAATAACCATTACAATGGTGCCTGCCCAATATAAATTAATGAAAGGAAATTCTATGGCTTTGAACACTACCCAATCTTTCGCTTGCTGAGGTTTCTCAAAAATCTGCAGCTCTACTTTCTTTTCATCCGGTAATACTTTAGAAAAACGGAATTTTAGATCCAGTTCTTCTACTTTACGTGCAAAATCGAAAGTATTGTTACCTTTTATCAAGAAAATAGGCTCTGTGTTATAAGTTTTGCCGGCAGCATTGATTTCGAGTGGCAAGCCAACGGCATAATCGCCCTGGGCCAATGCCAAATCTTTGGCAACAGGTTTCCTGTTCAAATCTTTAACCGTAACTATACCGCTCGAAGTATGGATGGTGTCTCCTACCGAAACTTTAACAATGCGTGGTGCTTTGTAATTCTCATCGTCAGAATGTCCTTCGTGGTCATCATGCGCTTCTTTTTTAATCGCCGCACTGGTAATGTGGGTATAAACGTCGTAAGTAAGGTAGTGCTTGGTATCAGGAGAAGCAATTAAACCCATTTTCTCGTTATCCTGTACATGTGGGTGCAGGTTGAAATCTTCTTTAACCTTTCCGGTTTTCTCGTCGATAACCTTGAAGTTAAGTTCGTAAATGGTATTTGGCGCCTGCGTAGTGTCGCTCACATATGTTACCGTATATTTACCCATTTTTTTAGGCTCATTTTTGTATAACATGATGTTTTCGCCAGGTTTCTCTGTTTTCTCAAAATCCTTTACCGGAATAAAATTATTGGCATTGATGGATAAAGGTTTATTGGTAGCTGCAGAAATTAAGGCGCCCAATATTAAGAAAGCAAAACCGATATGCGCAATTGCCGAACCAGCAAGTTTTGCCTTGCCACCAAAAGCCTGATACAATATTGCGGCATTGGATAGCACAGCAAACAAACAACTGAAAGTAATCAGTATGTACATGGTATTGGTGTAAATATCTGCAACGTACACCAAACCGGCTGTTAAAACCAGTGAAAAAACAATTGCTGAAACTAAACTGCTGTAAAATTTACGTGGATCGGTTCTTTTGTATTTTAAATACTGAGAGAAACCTGAAATTAAGGTAATTAACACTGCAAACGGCGCCTGCCATTGGTTGTAATATTTAACAGCATCAATTGGTGGGGTAAAATTAGTACCAAAGGCTTTGTTAAATACCGGAACAGAGGTTGAAAAAATAACCTGGATACAGGCAATCGTTACTACCAGGGCACCAATAAACATCCAAAATTCACGCGAATAGGTTTCTTCATCTTTAGTCGTAATTGGCAGCTCTTTCCATCTCCAAACAATTAATGAAATGGCCAAAATAGCAAATACCACATTGTAGAGAATAAGGTGGCCAAACATGCCCATATCGGTAAATGAGTGGACTGATGTATCGCCTAAAATACCACTACGGGTTAAGAACGATGCATAAAGCACCAATAGGAAACTTAAAAATACCAATGCAATTGCCGTAAAGTAAGCATGGCCTGTATTTTTATAGGCAATCATTACGTGTACAGCACCAATGAGCGTTAACCAAGGGATTAGCGAAGCATTTTCTACCGGATCCCAAGCCCAGAAACCACCGAAGTTTAACGCTTCGTAGGCCCAGAAAGACCCCATTATAATACCGGTTCCTAAAACCATTACCGCAAAAAGCGTCCATGGCATAGCTGGCTTAATCCAATCTTTATATCTTTTTTGCCATAAACCTGCAATACCATAAGCAAAAGGAACCACCATGCTGGCGAAACCCAAAAACAGGGTTGGCGGGTGTATTACCATCCAGTAGTTTTGCAACAATGGGTTTAAGCCTCTACCATCGGTAATAAATTTAAGGTAATCTTTAAAGTTTTCAGGGTTTGCAAAAACTACAGGGGCCATTGCTTTTAAATCAACGGCATCTCTTAAAAGAATAAATGGCGAACTACCGATCCTTTCCCCGAAAATCTCTACGCCTAGCATCATCGAGGTTAAAAATACCTGCGAAAATGCCACAACCGTCATTACAGGGCGTTCCCAGATTTTGGCTTTCCAGATTAAAAGCGCACCTAAAAACGACTGCCAAAATGCCCAAAGCCAAAAACTTCCTTCCTGTCCTTCCCAAAAAGCCGATACAATATAATAGATAGGAAGTTGTTTGGAAGAGTGGAAATAAACGTAATTATATTCGTTGTAGTGGCCGAGGATTAAATAAAAAAGCGTTACGCCGATACCAATAATACTGGCCCAGTTAACCAAGAATCCAATTCTGCCCAGGTTGCGCCAGGATTTATCTTCTAAATTTTTCTCGCGACTGGCATAAAAGTATGAGATGGTTGAAAGTAATGATGCACTAAAAGCCAGCACAATAAAAAACTGACCGATTTTACCCGGCAGCAGGTTCTCGCCTACAAATTGAATATCCATTAAAATTAGTTATATTTTTTTTCGCCGTATTTCCCTACGGTGTCTACCTTACCATCTTTATTTACCTCAACAAGGTTGTCGTTATATTTAGATGGGCATTTCATTAAAATTTTCGATGCATAGAATTTGTCCTTATCCATTTTACCGATAAGTACCAATTTTTCAGATTTTTCAAAATCCTGGGGCTTTGTACCTGCATAAATGATCTCTCTCACCTCTCCTTTTTCATCTTTCATGTGAAACGAGAAGTGATTGGCATCTTTTACAGCGTCATAATATGTACCCATTGATTTTACCCAATAGCCCATTACATGTTCTTCCTTACCAGAGCCCGAAGCCTGCTTGAAATTAGAATAGGTATCGGTATTTGCGTTTAAGCTAAATAAAATCCCAACGGAAATGGCGATGGTGATCAGTCCAATGATTGCACTTTTCTTCATGTTTATATGTATTGTAAAAGCTGGCAACAAAGATAGAAAAATCGGCTTAGCCAGCATTCTTTTACATTTTTCTTGTCTTTATATTGACAATTAGCTGATTTTAGTACGGCAATATTTTGCAGAACAACTAAATCTACCCACCATATCCATCAGATATGCTAAAGATCTTAAAAATACGGCACGAAATTATTAAGTTTGGAGCATCAGATCATCATTCCTTTTTTATCCCATCGTAAATCGATTAACCCTATCAACATGAACCTGAAACAATTTTATAATCTGCTGCTGTTTATCGTACTGATCCCTATTTTAAGCTCCTGTTTTGAGGTCATAGAAGAAATTTCGATCAAAAACGATGGCACCGGGGAGGTGACACTTACCATTAACTTAAGCCAGAGCAAAACTAAAGTTGCCTCGGTAATGCTTTTAGATAGTGTTCAAGGCTATAAAGTTCCAAGCAAGCAAAAAATACAGCAAGAATTAAACGAAGCTGTTGCTTATTTAAGAAAATCGGAAGGGATATCGAACGTAAAAAGCACCAGCGATTTCAATAATTATATCGCAACCATCAGTTTTTCTTTCAAAGATGTTTCAAACATCAACAACATTACCAAAAACATTTTGGCGCAGCAAAAAATAAAGGCTACAAATACTTCTTCTTATAGCTATAACAAAGCCACAAAAACCTTTAGCAGAAAATACCAGTCGGTGGCTACAGCAAAAACCGAATTCAATAAATTAAAGGCAAAAGATAAGGCTGTTTTTAACGGCGCAACCTACACCAGCATTTACCGGTTCGAATCGGCTGTAACAAGTACCACCAACCCGGCATCAAATGTATCTAAATCGAAAAAGGCGGTAATGTTAAAAAGCAATATCACCGATTTAATTAACGGAAAAATTAACGTATCCAACGCAATACAACTATCTAAATAAAATGAAACCATCATGAGCATGCGTTAAAAAACCGAAACGAGTATGCCCATGAGCGCTTCACAACCGCTAAAAACAAAGCTATCTAATGAAAAAAATTCTAATTGCAATCTCCCTATTCCTGTCATTACAGGCTGCAAATGCGCAAGATTTAGTCAAAAAAATACCGGCAAATGCTTTTACCGTGGCTACCATTAAAGGCGACAATATTTTTAAGCTCATGTTTGTCAAAGATTTTAACGAATCTTTTGTGGGCAAAAAATTACTGGAAGGAACCTCGAAATCGCTTGATAAAAACTTTAGCAGTATTGAAGATTTTGGCATCAACCTGGATCAAAACATGTACTATTTCAATCAGCTTACAGATAGTATTACCTATAACTGTTTCCTTATTCCTTTGAAAGATGCCTCAAAATTTGAAAGCTTAATCAATAATAAGGAGCAAAAGCTGAAAACAGATGGTAATACCAGAACCATAGTTTTACCCGATAGTACTAGCATTGTTAAATGGAACGATAAAATGATGTACTTCGTAACCGGTAGCATTAAAGGCGCTTTCTTTGCCGATTCGGCCAAATCTGCACGCTACGGCATCAAAGACATCAGGTTTCAAGCCGAAGATGCAATGGCTGTTGATAGCGCAACGATGTTGGCAGATACCACTTATGTTACTACAACAGAACCTGTGGTAGAGGAAGTTACTGCACCCGTTATCGAAAAAGCAAAAGTTCAGAAAAAAAGCACTACAAAAAAGAAAGCTCAAAAAACTGTTGGCAAAAAGAAAAGCAGTAAAAAGAAAACGGTTATAAAGCCGAAACGCCAGCCAAACACTGATACTGAAGCTGAAAATGTTGATGAGGCGGTAATGGATGCCGTTGCAGAAGCGCCCGATGCAGCAAAGGTAAATGCAAATTATGATACCTACCAACAGGAAATTGCAGAACAGGAGGCTAAGAAAA
Source organism: Pedobacter sp. GSP4 (assembly GCF_051857575.1). Lineage (NCBI taxonomy): Bacteria > Pseudomonadati > Bacteroidota > Sphingobacteriia > Sphingobacteriales > Sphingobacteriaceae > Pedobacter > Pedobacter sp. GSP4. The sequence goes on from NZ_JBPZIR010000008.1 coordinate 224,350, forward strand.
AAAGATTGGCCTTTAAGTGGATGACCGCACAGGCAGATCAGATTTTTAATGGCAGTTACGAATCGATAGAAAACAATAAATCGTATACCACCAGCTTAGACAGCAAAGCCATTGCAGAGCTTTGGGTATCTAGCCTACAGGATGTTTACAATGCAGTTGCCCCCGAATTTGGCACTTATGGCAAAGCTGGGCTAATGACAGGATATGGCAGTTTAAACGCCAAGCTTTTTATGGATGATAAGAGTTTCCGCATTTCTACAGGGTTAGAACTGGCTCAGGAACAGGCTGATTCGTACAAAAAAATAATGAACAGAAAGCTGAACAAAAAATTCTTGAAATATGTAAACAGCGAAAAAGCGATTGGTTTTATGAGCTATGCCATTGATACCAAAGCTTACTTGGAAGAATTGCCAAAATTGATGAAACAAACCTACGGCTCGTTTTTAGGCCGTCAGATGGATGAAGAAATTGACCTGGGTTCGGAGCTGATTTCTCTATTATTGGATGAGGAAGCTGTAAGCCAGGTAATAAAAGGTGATGCCCTATTTGTTATAAATGGCTTAAACACAAAAGAAGTTACCTATACCACTTACGAGTACGACGATGATTACAAGCAGAAAGAAGTAACCAAAACCAAAAATGAAACCTTACCCGATTTTCTTTTCATGTTCTCATCAGATGATACCCGGTTGTTTAACAAGCTGATTAAATACGGCATGCACAAAAACCTGGTTACCTTAGACAATAACATTTATAAAATACAGGAGAAAAAGAGCCCTATTGATGTTTATTTCTTCATTAAAGATGGAATTGTGTTTTTTGGCAATTCTTTAACAGAAATGCAGAACATCAACAACAACCAGTTTAACAGCAGCATTAGTAAAAAACACAAAGCATTGTTGAGCAAAAATAACTTCAGCTTTTTGTTTAATGCCAAAAACCTGGTGGGCAAAGTGCCCGATTCGGAAATTGGCGGCGTAGAAACGGCCAAAAAATTCAACAGCACTTTGGCACAAATGGGCGATGTTTACATGAAATCGAACCCGATTAAAGGCAGGCTTGTATCGGCAGATATTAGTGCAGAAATTCCGAACGGACATGAAAATGCACTGAAATACCTGTTTTCGTTAATTGAAAATGCGGCTAAGTAATTTTTGTTAAGCGCGTTAACAGACCAATTTGTCAACTTCAATAGCGCTTTTGCCAAAAAGTTGACAACTTTAGCAAGACTAACAGTTAACCGATTTAAACAATTAACCGATTAACCCAATTATGGTAAGATTCTTAAAAATAACAGCAGCGATAGTAATATTGCTGCTGATAGGTTACTTCTGCTTTTTCAAATACAGGCAAATGCAGGCCAATAATGTATTCATACCTGCATCAACCAACGCCCTACTTAAAATAAATGTAGATGAGCTGTACAAAACCATTGCAATCAGTTATGTAAAACACCCTAACCAATATTCGGGTGCAGATAAAAAAGGATTCAAAGAAAAAATAGATGATTTAAACATTGGCATCAAAATTCCCGCAAACATTTATGTATATGGCCTAAAAGGAAAGGCAAAAACTAGCTTTTTTTCGAGCTTTGAAATAGCAGATAGCTTAGCTTTTAACCGTTTCATTCAAAAGAAATCTTTTTTACCCTTAATTAAAAAGGATGCCCGTTTCTATCAATCTGCCGATTCGACTTTATCTATTTTATTTAACAAAACCACTGTAGCTTTAGCTTATACCCCTCAAAAAGAACAGGTAAAAGCCGTTTTGGCAGAAATACTGAGCCGCAAAAACATGGTTAAGATTGGCGAAAGCAGTTTTAAGGATCTTTTAAATCTGTCTGATCATGTATCATTTCAGAACAGCGAAAATTTTTGCAAAATTAATTTTACCGATGGAAAGATCGATCTCAGCAATGAGTTTATAAGTAAGCTGATTGAACCAGCTTCAAAACCACAGCATCGGGTACTAAATCCAGCAAGTACGGTAAGTTTGTGGCTAAATGGGAAATTTAAAACCAAGCTGCCCCAAAAAAGCGGAGCCAAAAGCCTCTCTCCTTTTTCGAAAGAAAACTTTTTGAAGTTTTATAATGGTTATATGGATTTTGAATGGATCAATACCATTGAACAGGTAGATACTGTTGTTGGCTACGATTACAATGAGGATTTTGAAAGGGTTGAGAAAAAAATACTGCAGAGGCGAAAAATTCCAGAAATTTCCATGATCCTGAGTGCTAACGATACTGCGGCAAGCAATTACCTCAAATCAGCAGGTTTGTTGGATCCATCTACAGGAAAGATCAGCAGCTCATTGATTCCGCTGTACCAAGTTTATTTTAAAGGCAGTAAGGGCAGCATTCAGCTCAGCACTTTAAAAAGCACCAACCTTGAAGCTAAGAAAATAGCGTCAAACGATTTCTTCTATTTTAAAGTGGATTTCAAAAAGCTGATTAAGCAAACACCGCTAAGCATAATTTCTGCCAACCTGAATGTTTTTAGCCAACTGGAAATGAAAGCGAAGAGTTTAGAAAAAGATAAAATCAAATTGGAATCGGAGCTGTTATTTTTAAATCAGGATGCCAATTCGCTGGTACAGCTCTTAAAAACATTCAAAAACGGCACAAAAAATCCGTTAAACTTTTGTTTTAATTCCAGTATTGATATTTCAGTAAAAAGATAACAGGCTAAAAAAAATCCTTGCAAATTTTATATCTGCAAGGATTTTTCGCTTTATGCTTTCATCTTCGGCTTCTTATGGCCAAACACCTAAGTTCATGTAAGAAACTGCAATTTTATCGATTGAATTAACAAAAGCAGCAGTCCTTAAAGTCTGTGTACCCGGTTTATTCATCAAAGTTTCGCGGATTTCGTGATAAGAATGGATCATGGTATCTTCTAAACCTGAGTTTACCAATTCCATCTCTGATGCACCTTTAACAATCATTAAACGGTGCTCCGGAAGGATTGTTTTTCCTGTTAAATTTTCTAAGGTATTGATCAGGTTGGCATTTGAGTTAGCTGCATAACGGTTTTCCATACGGCCAAAAGCCACGTGCGAAAGGTTTTTTAACCATTCGAAATAAGAAACGGTAACACCACCGGCATTACAGTACATATCTGGAATGATGATACCACCCATTTCAGTAAATATCGCCTCGGCTTCTGGTGTAGTTGGACCATTTGCACCTTCAGCAATGATCTTTGCTTTAATGTTGCGGATATTCAGCTCGGTAAACTGGTTTTCTAAAGCCGCAGGTACGATAATATCACAATCCTGCTCTAAACCTTCCATTGAATTTTTAAAGCTGGTAGCGCCAGGGAAACCTAAAATCGAACCGGTGTTTTTACGGTGTGCAAAAACCTCATCAACGTTTAATCCGTTAGGGTTGTAAATAGCACCTTCAAACTCACACAAACCAACAATGGTTGCGCCGAATTCTGCCAAAAATTTAGCCGAATGGTAACCTACGTTACCCAAACCCTGCACAATTACGCGTTTATCGCCTAAGCCTGGTTTAAAACCCAATTTAGCCATATCTTCTGCTACTTCTACACATTCGCGTACAGCATAAGCAACACCACGGCCTGTAGCCTCTTTACGTCCGCGAATACCGTGTAAAGCAATTGGTTTACCGGTTACACAGCCTAAAGCATCCAACTGACCAGGATTCATGGTCATATAGGTATCGGCAATCCAGCTCATTTCGCGTTCGCCCGATCCATAATCAGGAGCAGGAACATCTATACCTGGGCCTATAAAGTTTTTCTTAATCAGCTCGGTAGTGTAGCGGCGGGTAATGGTTTCTAGTTCGGCTACACTATATTGTTTGGTATTAATTTTAATTCCACCTTTTGCACCACCGAAGGGAACATTAACAATGGCACATTTATAAGTCATTAGCGCTGCAAGTGCCATAACCTCATCTTCATTAACCATTTCGCTGTAACGGATACCACCTTTGGTAGGGCTCATGTGGTGCGAGTGTTCTACGCGCCAAGCATCAATTACTTCAAAGCCATTTCCACGGCGGATTGGGAATTGGAAACGGTACACACTATTACATGTTTTAATCTGGTTCAATAAACCTTCGGGATGGTTGGTAAATTGAGCCGCACTGTCAAAGTTTTTACAAACATCTGCAAAGAACTTGTTCTCGTCTGCTAGATTAGCCATTATTTATTTTTTTTATGAATAAGTTTTCGGTGCAAAATTGCCTAAAAATACTGCACATATCCAAATGGAAAAACACTTAGTGTAAAGCAAACACCATTCTTTTTTAGCACTTCAAGGCATTTTAGACCGTTTATACGAAACTGTTCAAAAACAATATTTAAATAGGTTCTGAGGCAGATATACTTTTCCCAAACCCCAAATATCGGATGCTAACTACCCATTATTTTAGGTAGTACCCTGAAGCGAAAAAAAGTTAAAAAAATATTTGAACAAGGTTCAATATACCAGAAATTGCAGACGAGCGTTAATACTGTAATGGGTTTTACATCCTGTTTGAAAAATAAGGGTATAAAAAAAGTGACCAATAAATATTGATCACTCCTTAAAGTTAATCTAAATCGTCCCGTTGATTTAATTTATAACTACTCAAACTTGGCTATTAATTTATCAAAAAACAATACTATCATGTAGGTATTTTACATATTTACCGCGCTGTATACTTAGTTAGCGATTTATGGAGAACCAAAAAGCTGTATTACAACAAGATAAATCATAAATTAGGCAAAAAGCGGCATTTTAAAACCGCTTAAAACCGTCAGATTTCAATTTTTTTAAGCTTAGCCAAGCCAAAGTGTTTGGCTTATTTAGGCATTTATTTACCGTTATGGCTTTCTTTTTCGATTTTCTTCAATCTTTTATCAATGGCGAAAAGGTAAGCTAGCAAGCCTAAAAGAATAATTACAATGCATATTACAACAACGTAAATTTTTCCGTTATTACGCAGGCTATCAGCCATTTCAACATTATTATCTTGTGCAAATAACTGTAGGGTAGTTATCAATAACATTAGGGAGAAAAATATCTTTTTCATTTTAGTTGTGTTCTTGTTTGTTTTCTATTTTACGTATTCTGAAGCGGATGGTATATACCCAATAACCAATTAATATCCAGCCTAAACATGCAGGATAAAAAACCATCCGCATACGGCTATCCAGATCGTAGCTGTTAAAACCAGGGTTGCCACCGTTACCTGGATGTAATGAATCTTTTAAACGTGGTAAAACGAAGAGTAAAACCACCATCATCGGAAAAGCGAAGATGTTATAGATAGCCGAAATTTTGGCCCTTTTCTGCTCTTCATCAATGGCATTGCGAAGAATGAGGTAGGCAAAATACAGTAAGATCGAAATCGCAGCAAAATTCTGCTTAGGATCGAAGCTCCAAAACTGCCCCCAGGTGTATTTTGCCCAAATAGCACCGGTTACTAACCCTAAAACACCAAATACAATCCCGGCATTTACACTTTCTACTGCTTTAATATCATCTATTTCACTTTTGGTACTCAACGATTTAATGCTGTAAAAAACAGAAATCGAGAAAAGTACAATCATGGCAAACCACATGGGTACGTGAAAATAGAGATTTCTAATGGTTTCATTCAGTATCGGTAAACGCGGCACACCAAGCAATAAGCCGGCAACAGCGGTATAAATTACCAAAACTGAACCTAAAATTTTCCACCAAGTTTTATTCATACATCTTATTAATTTTGAGTGAGTAAAGGATTGATTGAGTGAATCCCTGCACATATTTAAATTTGAGTAAGTGAATGTTAATGAGAGAATACTTGCTTACTATTGCCTTAAAACCTCATTAATTCATTTTTTTATTAATTGTCCATTAATTCAATCAATCTCTCATTCTATAATTCAATCCTTTTTTAATCGCGCCAAAGGTAAGGAAATAACAATAAAGAGGTAGCCACCATCAATACATTAACCACCAAAAGCATGGCTATTTCGTCATAACTATTCTCCCATGGCAAACCATCCACTGCATTTTTTGCCAGTTTGATCAACAGGATCAGTACTGGAATGATAACCGGAAAGCTTAAAATAGCCATTAGCATGCCACCATTGCCCGCTTTACTTGCAATAGCCGAAACCATGGTAAAAACGGTAGAAAAACTGATACTGCCCAACACTACGGCTACATAATACATTATCAGATCGGGTGGTGTAAAAGAATCAAAAACAAGGGTATAAAAGCCCAGAGCAATGGTGGTTAACACCAGCATGAGCAAAGTATTGTAAACTGTTTTTGAAATTAATACCGCAGCCGGACTGGCCAAAATATAGTTATACAACTGCTGACCTTTTGTTTCCTGCAAAAAACTTTTGGATACACCATTGATGGAGGCAAACAGCATAATAATCCAAAAAAGCGCATTCCAGGTTAATTTATCGCCCAGGCTTACAAAAGATAAGTAACAGGTAAAAATAGTCGAGACCACATATAGCAATACACCGTTGATGGTATATTTGGAGCGCCACTCTAACAATACTTCCTTGTGAATTAAATATTTAACCTCTTTGGCCAATTGCATAACCGCAAAGATACTTTTATTGATAAATATTGCATGCTTAAATTGTTGTATTGTTGTAATTTTGTTTGAGCTGTTGGCTACTGGTAATCTAGCCACGGAGGCACAGAAAACACAGAAGAATTAGAACCACAGATAAAAATAGGTGAAATCAGGGGCAAAAAAAACAAATAGCCACGGAGACGCAGAAAACACGGAGAAATAGACCAAGCAAAATCTGTGTAATCTGTGGAAAAAAACACAGAAACACGGAGAAATAGACCAGGCAAAAATCCGTGTTAATCCGTGAAATCAGTGGCAAAAAAAATAGCTACAGAGGCATAGAGAAATAAATAAAAATCAGTGTTGATCCGTGAAATCTGTGGCAAAAACTAGAATCTGGAGTAAAAGATATGAACTACGCATCCGTTATAGCATCGCCTGTTGGCCAAATAACCATCCTTGCTGATGATGATTTTGTATATGCTGTAACTTTTGCGGAGAAAGACATTACCCACTTAACCGAAAACCCGCTTACCCTAAAAGTTGCTGAACAGTTAAAAGATTACTTTAATGGCGAACTACAGCATTTTGATTTCCCGATAAAACAGAAAGGAACTGAATTTCAACAAGAGGTTTGGCAGAATTTATTGGCTATACCTTTTGGCGAAACAACCTCGTACGCCAAATTTTCGGCACATAACCCTTTAGCCATTAGGGCAATTGCTGCTGCAAACGGAAAAAACAACATAGCCATTGTAGTTCCTTGCCACAGGGTAATTGGCAGTAATGGCAAACTGGTGGGCTACGCAGGCGGCCTGTGGCGCAAGCAATGGCTGCTGCAGCACGAACGGGAAATTACCCATAAAGGACAAACTGAATTAAAATTTTAAAATCCATATATTTTGAGCTGATGAAAACAGAACTAGCCGAAACCCAAACGCCAAAAAATTACCTGAAAGCCATCCGGTTAATCAACATTGAGGCAGATAAGTGCGCATTCGAAATTGGTAAAATACCGATTCGCCAGCACATTAATGCCCAGTATTTTTTTGCACAGACTGATGTTGCTACACTCGAGAAAATACCGCATCCGGCACCGAGGCGGCAATATGTAATTACGCTTAAAGGAAAACTCCTTTTTACAGTAAGCAATGGCGAAACCTTTATTATTGAACCTGGCGTTGTTTTAATTGCAAATGATACTGCTGGCGATGGCCACACCTGGGAAATTGTAGGTGGCAACGAATGGGAGCGGATTTACATCCCATTGGCAGATGATACAGACGATCATTTTATCGCCGATACTCCGGTATAAATAAATAGCGTGCCTAAATCTTTTTACATTTAAAATAATTCCTAATTTTGGGATATACCAACGCTCAATGACCTATCACCCAGGCTTACATATTTTGTCAGAATTTTCTTCTGAAAAAGCTGAAGATCTCTCCTCCTTTCATGGCTGCAAAATGCTTTTTAACCAGCTTATCAGCACCAATAACTTAGAAAAAGTTGGCGAAGTTTATCACGATTTCCCGAATGGCGGTTTTACTGCGGTAATCTGCCTAACCGAATCCCACCTATCTATCCACACCTGGCCAGAATTTAAATTGGCAACCTTCGATATATTCCTGTCCAATTATCAAAAAGACAACACGCAAAAGGTGAAAGCTATTTACCAATCGGTGCTCCACTTTTTTGAGGGTAAGGAATTGCAGAAAAATGAAATTGTTCGTTGATGGAAAATTCAATTAAATCATTTTTCAAGTTATCCGAAACCGTTGTTTGCCCCAAATGCAAGCAAAATTTGGTGTGCTATGATTTACCAAAAAGCGAGTATGTAGTTTGCCCTTCATGTTATGCTTATCTACACATCATTAACCCTAAAGAGTTTAGATTTAACAAAAACCTACATCAGCCAGATAAGGCACCGGTATTAAAACTGGGTGCTACGGCAAATATCCACGGCACCGATTTCAAGGTAATTGCCTATCTCGAAAAAAAAGAAGCCAACACCAGTTATGCCTGGCGCGAATACATCCTCACCAGTCACGATAAAGGTTATGTTAACTTATCCGAATTTGATGGGCACTGGAATTTTATTGCCGGAGAAGATTTCCTGCCCGATTATAAACAGCCGATATCTTACGGGGTAAGTGTTAGCTATAAGAATGTGGAGTATAAGCTTTTTAACCGCTATAAACCTGTAGTTACGGCTATGCTTGGCGAAGTGGATTGGGATGTGGTTAATGAAAAAATTAAAGCTACCGAGTACATTGCACCGCCCTTTATGGTGGTAAAAGAGGTTAACCACCAAACCAGTTATTATATAGGCGAGTATCTTGATTCCGAAATTATTGCAAACGCTTTCGGTATGGATAAAAACGACTTACCCAAGCAAACAGGAATTGGCGCCAACCAACCATCAAAAGCTTACGATAGGTGGACATCAGCTTTAACAGTAACCGGCATTGCCATTATCCTGGTTTTGCTTTTGCACCTGCTTTTTAACACGGTAAAGCCCGAAAAAGAATTAATCAACGATGATTTTCTAATCACTTATGATGCAAAAGCGGGTGCCGATGCCTTTAAATCGTTTATTACACCATCATTTACTGTTGAGGATGAATCATCAAACATCGAATTCGAAATTGCTTCGGCAGTTGACAACAACTGGTTAGAAACCACCATTGTATTGGTAAATGAGGCGGATAACCGTACCTGGGAGGTAAGCAAAGGTATTGAATATTACCATGGCACAGAAGATGGCGAAAGCTGGTCGGAAGGTGCTACAAAAGAATCGGTCCTTTTATCAGAAATACCCAAGGGCAGATACCACTTAAATGTATATCCATCATCGGGAGACATTAACAGGAACAACCTTTACATCAGGGCCACAACCAATGTAAGCATGTGGCGCAATACATTGATCACGATAGTATTGCTATGCATTTTTCCGGCAATATGCTGGTACTTGATGCGCAATTATGAAAAAACCAGATGGGATAACAGCGATTTTTCACCTTTTGTAAGCGGAGACTAAATGAATTTAAAACCGATAAAATATTACCTGATTATATTGCTTATTATTATAGGTTTTTACGGTTACAGTGGTTTAACCGGATTGGCTTATTACAAAGATAAAGTAGAAAAAAACACCGAATTTACAGGCAATAGAGGCCATGCCGGCCATGTAAACAGATTTTACCATAAATAAAAAAGACGATGAGTTTAAACGAATTAATTAACATCAAGTACATTATTGCCTCATTGGTTTATTCCATATTGGGTATTGCGGTTCTTTTTATCGCCTTTTGGGTTATCGAAAAAATTACGCCGGAAAACCTTTGGAAAGAAATATTAGAAAAGCAGAATTTAGCTTTAGCCATTGTTTTTGCTGCCTTTATTATTGCCATCGCAATCATTATCAGCTCAGCAATACACAGTTAGCATGAACAAAAAGTTACCTGCGCTTTTATTAATTTCTGTTTTTGTTGTTGCAACCTGTGGCTTAATTTACGAGTTAATTGCCGGTACATTGGCCAGTTACCTGCTCGGCGATTCGGTTACCCAATTTTCTACCATAATTGGAGTTTACCTCTTTTCTATGGGCATTGGCTCTTGGGTTTCCAAATATTTTGAAAAGAACATCCTTTCCTGGTTTATACAGATCGAAATTTTGGTGGGACTGGTTGGCGGGTTCAGTTCAACCGTATTGTTTCTGGTTTTCGAAAGCATTGCCTCGTTCAGGATTGTGCTTTATGGCTTTGTGAGTTTAACCGGTATTCTGGTAGGTTTAGAAATTCCGCTGCTCATGCGCATCCTCAAAGACCGTTATGAGTTTAAAGATCTGGTTTCGAAAGTTTTTACCTTCGATTACATTGGTGCACTCCTCGCCTCTTTAATTTTCCCACTTTTATTAATTCCGCATTTAGGACTGGTAAAAACAGCTTATCTGTTCGGGATGTTGAATGTTGCCGTGGCCTTAATTGTCTGTTTGAGCTTTAAGAAAGAAATCAGGGCTTCAAAATACCTGCAAAGTGCATCTATTATCTCGATTATAGCGCTTTTGGCCGGATTTGTATATGCTGATATCATAACCAGCTTTTCTGAAAGCCAGACTTACAGCGATACCATCATCTACTCGAAAAGTACGCCCTACCAAAGGATTATCCTCACCAAAAAAAACAAAGTTTTAAGGCTTTTTTTAAACGGAAACCTTCAGTTCAGCTCTGATGATGAGTACCGCTACCACGAGGCACTGGTGCACCCGGGCCTGCAGGCACTGCCTTTTGCCAAACACGTTCTGGTAATGGGCGGCGGCGATGGGCTTGCCGTTAGGGAGATCTTAAAATATCCAAATGTTGAATCGGTTACCCTGGTAGATCTGGACAAGGGAATGACCAGTCTTTTCCAATCGAACAAAATTTTGCTGGGACTGAACAAAAATGCGCTGCTATCGCCAAAAGTAAAGGTAATTAATGCCGATGCCTTCAGCTGGATCAAAGCGCAGCATAAAAAATTCGATTTTATAGTAATAGATTTCCCCGATCCCTCCAATTATGCCGTTGGCAAGCTTTACACCAATGCCTTTTACAAACTGGTTAAAGGTATTCTTGCACCGAAAGGCTTAATGGTTGTTCAATCTACTTCGCCATACGTGGCACCTAAATCTTTTTGGACAGTTAACAAAACATTGGAAAGCGTTGGGCTAAAAACCATTCCCTATCACAATTATGTTCCATCATTCGGCGAGTGGGGCTATATTATGGCTACCGAGCCGGATAATGTGTATAAAAAGCCGCAGCAATATTTACCCGGTTTAAGGTTTGTATCGAAAGAAAGCTTAGATTTAATGCTGTTTTTTCCGAAAGATATGAGCAAGGTAAAAACCGACGTGAATAAACTTAACAACCAGATTTTGGTCAAATACTTTGAAGATGAATGGGCAAACGTTTTATAAAGATGATTTATCGGCATACTTAAAACGGCGGTCTTTTTTGTTAAGGATTGGATTAATTACCGGTGGTATTTTCTTAAGCGGCTGCTATAAAAAAATAAGGCCCAACAAATACAACATCAAAGGAAAACTACAGGGGCCAGATGCAAAGGCTGGCCATATTTTGCGTGATAAAACAAAATTGCCAGCTCCCCAAAAAACAAGAAAAGTAAAAACACTCATTATCGGAGGGGGAATTTCGGGCTTATCGGCAGGTAGATGGCTAAAAAATAATGGCGAAACGGATTTCGAAATCCTCGAGCTCGAAAACCATACCGGCGGAAACTCACATTTTGGCACCAATAAAATCTCATCGTATCCATTGGGTGCCCATTACATTACCATTGCCAATAATGATGATGATCTGCTCATTGGTTTTTTGAAGGAAATTAATGTAATTACCCATTTTGAAAACCAGCTTCCTTACTACAACGATTACTACCTTACTTTCGATCCGGAAGAAAGATTGCTGATCAACGGAGAGTGGCAGGAAGGTTTAATCCCAGATTTTGGGGTACCTGCTGCTGATAAAAAACAGATCAGGCAGTTTTTAGCTGAAGTAGACCGGTTGAAAAACACCAAAGGAAACGATGGCAAATTTTTGTTCAATATTCCGTTAAGCGCATCATCAAGCGATGAAAACTATAGAAAACTGGATAAGATAACCTTTAAATCGTACCTAGAAGAAAATGGATATCAGTCTAAATACCTGCTATGGTATTTAAATTATGCCTGCAAAGATGATTATGGACAAAAGATAGATAAAATATCAGCCTGGGCAGGCCTTCATTATTTCGCCTCGCGCAGGGGCAAAGCGGCCAACGCGGAACAAAACGCAATTTTAACCTGGCCAGAAGGCAATGGCTGGGTAATGAAGCAACTGGCCAAACAACTTCAGGATCATATTAAAACCTCGGCCATGTGCTACGGCTTAAAACCAATGGCCAATGGTAATACAATAGCTTCGGTATGGAATGCAAAAACCAATGAGACTGAAGACATAGCAGCCGAAAAAATAATTTTATGTGCCCCACAGTTTGTAAATAACCGCCTGTTAGCAAATTTTAACCGTGATATTGACTATAAGGCTTTCAACTATTCTCCTTGGCTCATTGCCAATATTACCATCAACAGTCTGCCAGAATCGAAGGGCATAAACCTTTGCTGGGATAATGTTGCTTACAACACCCCTTCTGTTGGTTATGTAAATTCGGCACAGCAGCACTTAAAACTTTCAGAAGATAAAAAGGTCCTTACCTATTATTTGCCTCTCTGCGATTTTGAACCGGCAGTTGCACGTTTGGCTGCATACTCCAGAAATTATGAGCAGTGGCTGGACATTGTAATGCCCGAACTGGAAATTATACACCCTGGAATTACCGCAGCCATTGAAAATATAGATTTCTGGGTTTGGGGGCACGGCATGATAGCGCCGACAAAAGATTTTGTATGGAGCAAAAACCTAGAAAAAGCAAAAACCCCTATCAACAATAAAATTTTCTTCGCGCACAGCGATTTAAGCGGCATCTCTATTTTTGAAGAAGCCTTTCATCAAGGTATTAACGCAGCAAAACAGGTTTTGAATGTTACAGCATAAACAAAATCAACCCTGGCTAAATTCGGCTTTAAGCGATGGAATTTTTATCTTATCGCCGCCATTTTTCTCTACACTGCTGGTTTTTCTTTTTCCTGCACAATTTCAAAATTCAGCGGGCATCCCATTGGCATACTGGGTATTTTTAATCGTTTTTATAGATGTTGCCCATGTTTACAGCACTTTATACCGCACATATTTTAATCCCGGCAATTTAAAAAAACAGTATGGCTTACTAATTGCAATCCCCTTGGGCTGCTATATTATTGGTGTAATGATTTACCACATTGATGGCCTATGGTTTTGGAGAATACTGGCATACCTGGCGGTTTACCACTTTATTAGACAGCAGTATGGCTTTATGCGCCTCTACTCCCGTAACGAACAATCAACACCATTGGTGAAGTTAATAGATAAGATTGCCATTTATGCGGCAACTGTTTATCCCTTAATTTTTTGGCATTTAAGCACGGTACGCCATTTTAACTGGTTTGTAGAAGGCGATTTCTTTACTTTTAAAAACAATGCTTTATTAAGCTATTCTGGTATTGTTTACCTCCTCATCCTTGTTGTATATTTTGTAAAAGAAACCATCATTGTTATCAGGAGTAGGCGGGTAAATCTCCCACGCAATTTAATCGTACTGGGAACATTCCTATCCTGGTATTTTGGTATTGTTTATTTTAATGGCGACATGGTTTTTACTACCTTAAATGTAATTTCGCACGGTATTCCATATATGGCCTTAATCTGGTTCTTCGAAAAGAAAAAACTGGACAAAGCGAGCTTCAAGAGCAAGATTAGCAAGCTGTGTTTCGGCAAATTTGGCATATTTTACTTCCTTTTAATCTTAATACTGTTTGCTTACCTGGAAGAAGGGCTCTGGGATGGCCTGGTATGGAAAGAACACCAATCGGTTTTTAAACCTTTTTCGGCCTTACCACAAATTACCAGTAGCGAATTGCTCGCCCTATTGGTTCCGCTGTTGGCCCTACCACAGGCTACGCACTATGTTCTTGATGGCTTTATCTGGAAGACAAAAAACAAATTTTAAAAATCTATTCACTTAAAGGCTTCGTACATCATACTAAAACCTCGATATGATGAAAACGATCTGCTCAATCCTATTTGTTCTTTTAACTTATTTGCCGATGGATAAAAACACTCCTGTGGCTAAATTAGATCTGAAAAAATATTCGGGTACCTGGTATTCACTGTACTCGATCCCAACTATTTTTGATAAAGGCAGTCGCGAAACGACCACCAAATACACCTTAAACAAAGATGGGTACTACAATGTACTAACTACTTATAAAAAGCCTGGCGACGAGAAAGTATATTCAAGAAATTCGAAAATGTTCCCTTCAGAAGATGGAGAAAAAGGCGAGCTGCAGGCGCAGTTTATATGGCCAATAAAGGTTGATTATTGGATTATTGAGCTGGCTGATGATTATTCTTATGTGGTGGTTGGCCATCCAGATCACAAATTTTTATTCATCATGAGCCGTAACCAGACAATGCCGAAAAAAACCCATGATGAAATTGTTGCCAGATGTAAAGCCAAAGGATACGAGGTGGCCAAACTTACCTCGCAATTGCACGAAAAGGCTTAGGCTGTAATTTTCTCGCCGCGTTTAACGCTAAAAAGCATAAATACAACACCCACTAACAGCACAATCCAGCCCCACTGAAAATGGACTACTTTGCCTATAAGTTTATTGGCAAAACCATATTTTGTGTAATTGTGGGCGGTAAAGTAAACTGCAACAATAGCCAGTACATACCAAATGGCCATTACAAAACTCATAAACCTAAAAGCACCTACTTTTCTGATAAACAGCACCAATACTGAAATTGCGATAATTGCATAAGTGATAAAAAACAAACGTGCATCCGATTGGTACAGGTTCCAGTTGCCTTTAATGGGCACTTTTAAAATTGGGCAAAAGCCTGCAATAACGCATAATAAAATACCTAACCAGGCCCTAAATTTATTGAGTACTAACATATAATATGATTACACTGATTTTAATGATTTCGTGGAATAATAGCGAACTTGCACGGCATTTTTTATTGACTATTGACTATTGACTATTGACTATTGACTATTGACTATTGACCAGTAGCCAAGGGGCCATCTACTGCCCTTCAATAATCCCCATTTTATCTGCAAAGTGGGCGCAGTAATCGCGTAAATCTTCAACAATTAAAGTTTCGTTTGTGGCTTTTAAGAAGCTATCGCCCATTGTTTGCAAAGTTTCGTAGAAGAAACGTTTCATTTCATCAACAGGCATATCCTTTGTCCACAGATCAATTTTTAAGGTATTTTTATAGTTATGGTCCCAAACCGATAAGAACATTGCTTTTGCAGGAACTTTATCAGCATTTCCAGCATCAGTACTTTCCCAAAGAATATTATCTGGATTATTAGCCTCGTCTAACTCAACGGTTAATTTTATTTCTGCTTTTTTCATATTTATATTCATTTCAGCGATAAATGCATTACGCAGATTTATCAGCATTTTAATTGGGGCAAAGATGATAATTTTACCAAATATTTCGCCCCTGTATTATACTACTTTTTGTAATATTAGCATCAAGATTACGGTAACCACAATAAAAATGGATTCGATTATCCAGATCCGCTTGATATCTTTTAAAGTAAACCTAAAAATCAGATCGGTGATAAAGGTAACGAGTACAAGACAGCTCAAAATCAACAGATAAAAGCCACTCAGATCAATATAACGTGGTGCTGTTTGCTTTTCGGAAAGCAGGCTCACCACAATTAAGCTTAAACCTAATGCACCAACAATATTTAACGGGGTAATACGGAGTTTCATTATTTCTTCTTATCGAAACGTTTGCCTTTTTTAAAACTCTTAACTTCTTTACCGGCTTTTGCCTTTGCTTTATCCCTAGCCTTTTTTTCGATCACCTTGGCATTTTTCTTTTCGTGGAAAGCCCCTTTAAATTCAGGATCATCCTTACGCTTCTGCATATCAATTTCGCGGGCAATGTGCTGGCGTTCTTCGTAAGGCGTTTCATCAATAAAAACACCTTCAGGTATTTCGGCTACGGGAATAAACTGGCGGATCAGCTTTTCAATTTTACGGATATAGTATTTCTCCGCATCGGTAGCAAAAGTAATGGCATCGCCTTTGGCAAAAGCCCTACCTGTACGCCCAATCCGGTGTACATAATCTTCAATAATGATGGGCACATCAAAATTAATTACGTGGCTTACATCACTTACATCTATCCCCCGGCTGGCTACATCTGTGGCTACCAAAACCCTGATATTGCCTTCCTTAAAATTATTAATAGAATTGATGCGCGTATTCTGCCCTTTATTGGCATGGATTACCCGCACATTGTCTGCACCATACCTACGCTCAATAAAGCTGAAAATATTATCGGCAACTGTTTTGGTTTTGCAAAAAATAATCAGCCGGTTAAACGATTCATCATTTTTTAACAGATGCTGAAGCAGGTTTATCTTGGTTTTAAAGTTTGGAACGTAATAAAGCGATTGGCTTACATTGGCGGCCGGTGTAGCCTGTTGCGATGTTTCAATGATGGTTGGGTTTTTCAAAAAATCGCCAGCAATCTTCTGAACCAGATCGCTCATGGTAGCCGAAAACAATAAATTTTGACGCTTGCGCGGAACAATCTCCAAAATACGGTGAATAGAACCGATAAAGCCCATATCCATCATTTTATCGGCTTCATCCAACACCAAAAACTTAATGCTCTGTGTATTGATATCGCCTGATAAATATAAATCCAAAAACCTTCCAGGTGTTGCAATTAAGATATCGACACCTTTTGATAATTGTTCTTTTTGTGCTTTAGGGCCAATACCACCAAAAATTACGAGCGAACGCAGATCGGTATAAGTAGAAAACAGTTTAACCTGTTCTTCTATCTGCATGGCCAGTTCGCGGGTAGGCGATAAAATCAAGGCTCTAGGACTTTCGCCCTGGGCATACTTTAGCTGCATTAAAATAGGCAAAACAAAAGCTGCGGTTTTTCCGGTTCCTGTTTCGGCAATTCCGAAAATATCCTGACCAGATAAAACGGGTGCAATTGCTTTTTCCTGTATGGGCGTGGCAACGGTGTAACCTGCATCGGCAACTGCATTTAAAATTTGCCTGTTTAATTTAAATTCTTCGAACGATTTTGCCATAGCGTACAAAGATAGTGATTAAGGTTGAGGGTTTGAAGGTGTAAGGCAGAAGGTTTAAACCCAGTAACTAATCTAAAGCTTAAAAACTGGTTATATAAACCAATCTCTACCTTTAAAAATCCTAGCAGTAATTGTTCTTAAGCTCAAAATCTTGATACTTGTGTCCTGATACTCGCAAAATAAATACCAAATTACTACCTTTGAAACTATGAATACTTACCTGATAAAAGCTGCAACAATTGTAAATGAAGGGCAAAAAATCCTTGCTGATGTATTGATAAAAGACGGGTTAATAGCCAAGATCGGCCAAAACCTATCGGCACCCGGAGCACAAGAAATCAATGCAGAAGGACAATACCTTTTACCAGGAATGATTGATGACCAGGTACATTTCCGTGAGCCGGGTTTAACGCATAAAGCCGATATTTTTACCGAGAGTATGGCTGCAGTTGCGGGTGGTATTACTTCTTTTATGGAAATGCCCAATACCGTTCCGAATACACTTACGCAACAATTGCTGGCAGATAAATACGCCATTGCGGCAGAAACATCATTAGCTAATTATTCATTTTACATGGGTGCCAGCAATGATAACATTGAAGAAGTTTTAAAAACCGATCCTAAAAATGTTTGTGGCATTAAGGTTTTCATGGGCTCATCAACCGGGAATATGCTAGTTGATAATGAAAAAACCCTGGAAAACATTTTCAGTAAGGCACCTATATTAGTGGCTACACATTGTGAAGATGAGGCAACCATACGCCATAACCTTGCTGCTTTTAAAGCTAAATACGGCGAAGATTTAACCATCGAGATGCATCCGCTTATCCGCAGTGCAGAGGCTTGCTATAAATCGTCATCATTGGCTGTCGAACTGGCCAAAGCCTATCAAACCCGTTTACACATCTTACATATTTCGACAGCGAAAGAGATTTCATTGTTTGATAACATTACGCCATTAAAAGATAAAAAAATCACTGCCGAGGCCTGTATCCACCATCTTTGGTTTAATGATCAGGATTATGCCGAGAAAGGGAACTTCATTAAATGGAATCCGGCGGTAAAAACAGAAGCCGATCAAAAAGGCGTGTTGGCGGGTGTACTTGAAAATTATATCGATGTAATTGCAACCGATCACGCCCCACATACCCTCGAAGAAAAACAACAGCCTTATGCCCAGGCGCCATCTGGCGGGCCATTGGTTCAACATGCATTGCCTGCGCTGTTCGAAATGCACCTGCAGGGAAAAATCTCGTTAGAAAAGATTGCTGAAAAAACGGCACATAACCTAGCTATCTGCTTTGATATTGAAAAACGTGGTTTCATCCGCGAAGGATATTGGGCCGATCTGGTACTAGTTGATTTAAATGATCCGTGGAAGGTAACGAAACTGAACAATTTCTATAAATGCGGTTGGAGCCCTTTTGATGGTGATACCTTCAAAGCCAGTATCACACACACCTTTGTATCAGGCAATCTGGCCTATCAAAAAGGAAAATTCACAACCGATCAGATTGGAAAGCGGCTAACTTTTACAAGATAGATTTGTTATATTTGTTTAGTTAATAAGTTAACGATGACAGATTTACAATTATTTTCGGAAATTTCTTCACTCCCCTCAAACCTTAAACAGGAGGTTTCGACCTTTGTTGCCCATTTGAAAGAGAAAGCCAAAAATAAAACGTTAATTTCTGACCTTCAAGTTGAAGAGCCTACCGTAAAATATGGCACTAAGCTTTCTGATCTTCTATTAAAAGGACCTGTATTTTCTGAAACGCAAATTAAAAATATAGAAGAAACAAGGAAATCAATAAATAAATGGCGGACCAAGTAATAATGGTTGATACCTCTATTTTGATTGATTATTTTCGGAAGAAAGATAAATCAAAAACAAGATTATTTGAAATATCTCAGAAATCAGAAAACTTATGCATATGCAGCATAACTGAATTTGAAATTTACACTGGAGCAAAAGGCGAGCAGGCTGATTTTTGGAAAAGCATCCTATCAAATTTTATTGTATTTCCATTCGATAGTGATGCGGCTTTAGCGGCAGTAGATATCCAGAACAATCTTAAAAAAATCCGAAAAAGCATTGATAAGGCTGATTTATTCATTGCAGCAACAGCTATCGCCCACGACTTATATTTCGATACACTTAATCAAAAGCATTTCGAAAATATTGAAAATCTGAAGCTACTTAAGTGATGACCAAGTTAAGCCCTCCCATTAAAGATAGAACAACAGAACAGCTTTTAATAATCGTTAGTTCTCCCGAAGATTGGAATAAAACGGCTTTACTTCAGGCAGAAGCTGAACTAAAAGTGAGGAATATTCAAGAAAAAGAAATTAATCAAAATAAATATTATGCTCGAAAAGCAACAGAACTCAATATTCTCAAACGTGCTAAAGCGTCTTATTCTATTTTAGATTTCATATCCCATCCATTAACAACACTCTTAGAAATTATAGTTTCATGGGAATTGAGAAAAGATGGATTTGATAGAAAAGCAGATCAACAACGATTTTTAAGGCCAATATTCATATTTGTGATTATTATGATAGTTGTTATTTTAAGCTGGTAATATAAATGCAAAAAAACAAATCAATCTATTCAAAATCCTTGGTAATTTTAGCAATTGCCTTCCTCATTTACCTCTTTGGCTTCTTCCCTGCCCTTGTTCAAAAATACTATTCAAGCGGTTTTTACCCCTATATTTCATCAGCACTAAGGTTCGTATCATCCATATTTCCTTTTGCCATTGGCGATATTATTTATGCCATCTTAATCGGCTATGCGCTCTACAAAATCATTAGGTTTTTCAAAAAAAGAAAACAGTTAAAAAAACTGGATAGGATTGTTATTCCCCTTCAGGTTTTAAACTTCTTATTAATCCTTTACATCATTTTCAAAATAGTTTGGGGCTTAAATTACAGTAGGCCCAGCGTGAGCGAAGAATTGGGTATTGGCACCGATAAGTACAGTGTTAAAGAGCTTGTTATACTGGGCAATTACTTTGTAAAAAAAACCAACGATTTAAAATTAAAACAAGGCAAAACACCGGCATACACCGTTAAACACCTCGAAACAAGATCGGCAGATGCCTATAACTTAATGCGTAAGAAAAACCCGTTGTTCAGTTATCCCAATCCATGTTTAAAATCAGTACTTATCCCCTGGATGGTGAGCAAAGCAGGAATTGAAGGCTATTACACCCCCCTATCAGGCGAAGCGAACATGAACATGAACCTTCCTGATTTTGTTAAACCCTATGTATCCTGCCACGAAATTGCCCACCAGTTGGGCATTGCCTACGAAGATGAAGCCAACCTTTTAGGCTACCTAACGGCAAGTAACAGCACTGATGTAGATTACCAATACTCGGCCAATTATGAAATGCTAAGGTACATCTTATTCGAAATCAGAATGAAATCGCCCGATGACTACAAGATTTTACACGATAAACTGCTGCCAAAGGTATTGGCAGATTTCAAAACTGAAAAAGAATTTTGGCGTAAGTACAACGGTCAGATGTTTGGCTACATGGATGCCGCTTTTGATCGCTTTTTAAAACTCAACAACCAGAAAAAGGGTATCGATAGCTATCAGGATATCGTAATCTGGCTGTGGAATATTCATAAAAAGCAGTTGACAGTTATTAATTAGCAGTTTTCAATCAATAGCAACAATAAAAACTGTGAACTGAAAATTGCAAACTGAACTAGCCATGAATAGCCTCTTTTTTACCGAAACTCTGGATCAGTTCGCCTTCAAATTCCAACCACTCTTTCCATCTCTTTTCCACATCAACATCAGTACTGTATTTACGGGCGAAGTTTAAAAACGTGGTGTAATGCCCAGCTTCCGAAACCATCAGCTCGTGATAAAACTTAGCCAGTTCCGGATCTTTGATATTTAAAGAAAGTACTCGGAAACGTTCACAGCTTCTGGCCTCAATCATTGCCGCAAACAAAAGTCTATCAATAAAAGCCTGGTTACGGCTACCATCTTTTTTACTGAATTTAACCAAACGGCCAACGTAATCATCTTTACGTTCGCGGCTCAATGTATAGCCCCGCTCCTTAATGATATTGATTACCATTTGAAAATGCTGCATTTCCTCAATGGCAATTGCGGTGAGCTCATCAACCAGATCCTGATGTTCAGAATTTTGGGTAATTAAGGTAATGGCATTGCTGGCTGCTTTTTGCTCGCACCAGGCATGGTCGGATAAAATTTCTTCTAAATTCGATTCAGCAATATTTGCCCAGCGTGGGTCTGTCAATAATTTTAATCCTAACATGTGGTTTTATCTCTTCGAACAGCAAAATTAGAAATAATCGGCCCGCTTTTAAAATTGTGAGCTAAAAACAGCTTATTTTGCATAAATTTTAAAACATGAGTGTTAAGCAACTATTGATTATTGGGTTGGTTTGGCCCGAGCCCACTTCATCGGCAGCCGGAACCAGAATGATTCAGCTGGTTGATCTGTTTCTTAACCGTGGCTATAAAATCACTTTTGCCTCAGCCGCGTCAAAAAGCAATTTCAGTTACGATTTTACCGGGAAAGATGTTAATGAACAGGAAATTGAACTGAATAACGGAAGTTTCAATGTCTTTTTAAAAGAACTAACCCCAGCTATTGTGCTGTTCGACCGTTTTATGGTAGAAGAACAGTATGGCTGGCGTGTACAGCAGGAATGCCCCGATGCATTGAGGATATTAGATACCGAAGATTTACATTTTTTACGCAATGCCCGCCAACAGGGTGCTAAAAAAAATGAAACAGCCGATTTATTTTCGGATATGGCAAAACGAGAGATTGCCTCCATCCTGCGCTGCGATTTATCTTTGATTATCTCAGAAACTGAAATGGAAATTCTTGCTACGCAATTTAAAATCGATGCTTCTTTATTATATTACCTTCCTTTCTTAGAAGAGGAAATCACAGATTCCGCCATCCAAAAATGGATTCCGTTTGAACAGCGGGCAGATTTTGTTTTTATCGGCAATTTCCTGCACGAACCAAACTGGAACACCGTGCAGACCTTAAAAACCAAAGTTTGGCCTTTGCTCAGAAAAAAACTGCCAGATGCCGACTTAAATATTTATGGCTCGTATGCCTCACAAAAAGTGTTGCAGCTGGAAAATAAAAACGAAAAGTTTTTTATTCGCGGAAGAGCCAAAGATGCACACGATACCATTTCCAAACATCGGATTTTGCTCGCCCCTATTCAATTTGGTGCTGGTGTAAAAGGCAAATTTATCGATGCTATGCAGGTAGGTACACCGGCAGTTACCACTACTGTTGGTGCAGAGGCCATGAAAGGCGATTTAAACTGGAACGGCAGTATTGCAGATGACCTGGAAATATTTACCAACGAAGCTGTAAAATTATATCAGGATAAAGAAGCTTGGCACTCTGCCCAGCAAAACGGCATAACAATTATTAACGAACGTTATACAGCAAAGCGTTTTACCAATCCATTTATAGATCGGGTTGATCAACTGATTTCAAACTTGGCTGCGCATAGACAAAATAATTTTTTCGGCCAGATTTTAAACCACCATATTGCCCAGAGTACAAAATATATGTCGCTTTGGATTGAGGAGAAGAATAAATAGTCAGCGGTCCGAAAGTTGGAAGTCCGAAGATACAATGGCTTAAAACATCAAGGCAATATCTGAGACTTGAAATCATGACTTTCAACTAATAACACACCTAATGTTCCAAAGCTGGGCTCATGATTGACTCCGGACTTAAGACTTTCTATGAATTGACTTTTAAAAAACATTCGGTTCCTAAAACCTTACAACATTATTGTAAATTTGCGGCTATGGCAAAAATATCGATTAACCTTGCTACAGGTTCATTTCAGAAGGAAGAAATTATTGTAGGAATAGATTTAGGTACCACCAACAGTTTAGTGGCTTTCATCAATCCAGATAAAGATCCACAGGTAATTAACGATGCTGGCAAAGGCTTATTGGTACCCTCGGTAGTTTATTTTAATAGTCAGAACGAGGCTATTGTAGGTAATGAGGCCAAAGAATTTTTAACCACCGATCCATCCAATACTATATTTTCAGTGAAACGCTTGTTAGGCCGTTCTTATAAAGATGTTGCCGAACATGCCGACATATTTTCTTACAAAATTATTGATGATGACAGCGATGCCTTAGTGAAAATCCATGCAGGCGACCGTTTTTATACGCCAATCGAACTATCGGCCGAGATTTTGAAAGAACTTAAAGCCAGAGCAGAGCATGCTTTAAAAACACCTGTTAACAGGGCTGTAATTACTGTACCAGCTTATTTTAACGATAGCCAACGCCAGGCCACGCGCGATGCAGGTAAACTTGCAGGACTGGATGTAATGCGGATTGTAAACGAACCTACCGCGGCAAGTTTGGCCTACGGCATTGGTTTGGATCCATCGCAACAAAAAACAATTGCCGTATACGATTTGGGCGGAGGTACTTTTGATGTATCCATCTTGCAGATACAAAATGGAATTTTTGAGGTTTTGGCCACAAACGGGAACACTTATTTAGGTGGTGATGATTTCGACAGGGCCATTTTAAACCATTGGATTGAAAAAAACAACTTGGATAGCACTGCCCTTGCACAGGATAATATTTTGATGCAAACCTTGAGGTTACAGGCCGAAGCTGCCAAGAAAGCCCTATCGAGCCAAAATTTATATAACGAAAAGGTTGGCGAAATCTGGTGCACACTAGATAAACAAACTTTCGAACAATTGATCAGTGCAAAGGTTGAAGAAACCATAACAGCCTGTAAAAATGCCTTAAATGATGCCGGTTTATCAGCTGAAGACATTGACGAAGTGATTTTGGTTGGCGGCTCTACGCGTACCCCTTATGTAAAACAGGAAGTAGAAAAATTCTTCGGAAAAAAACCGCAGGATAATATCAATCCAGATGAAGTTGTAGCCCTTGGAGCAGCTATTCAGGCCGATGTTTTGGCCGGAAACCGTTCTGATATTTTATTATTGGACGTTACCCCACTCTCTTTGGGTATCGAAACCATGGGCGGTTTAATGGATGTAATCATTGCCCGCAACAGCAAGGTACCAACCAAAGCTGGCAGACAATACACCACCTCTATTGATGGACAGGTAAACATGAAAATATCTGTTTATCAGGGCGAACGCGATTTAATTAAAGAAAACCGGAAGTTGGCTGAATTCGACCTAAAAGGAATTCCGGCAATGCCTGCGGGCCTGCCAAAAGTAGATATCAATTTCCTGCTCAACGCAGATGGAATTTTAACCGTTCAGGCCATTGAATTGCGCTCGGGTGTTAAACAGGAGATTGAAATTACCCCAAGTTATGGTTTAAGTGACGATACCGTTGAAAAAATGCTTTTAGACAGTATTGAACACGCACAGAGCGATGTACAGCAGCGCATGCTCATTGAAGCCAGAAGCGAAGGTGAACAGTTGGTTTACACAGCTGAAGGTTTTATCAAAAAACATGCAGAACATTTATCTGAAAATGAAATTGCAGAAACTGTGGCACATATTGAAGCACTGAAAACAGCACTATCTACTCAAGAAAAAGATACCATTTTGAAAAAAGCCGATGAGCTGAATGAATTTACCCGTCCATTTGCCGAGCGCGTAATGGATGCAGCAATTTCTATAGCCATGAAAGGCAAGAAAATAGAATAGTTTTCAGTTGACAGTTTTCAGTTAGCAGTTCTCAGCTGGCAATTTTCAGTTGAGCCGGTCGTCACCCTGAACTTGTTTCAGGGTCTCACAGAATTTGCATCAACTTATTGCAGATTTTTATTTGCGTAATGGGAAAAATATGTTTGCCAAATTCCTTCGGAAGGCTCAGGATGACAAGCTAAAAAAATATAGCTTATCTTTAGCTATGCAAAAAATCCGACAGCAGCTTACCCTGTTCATTACCGGGCAAAACGAGACCATTGAACAAATCAGGACACAATTTAACCCCATTCAACACAGTTTAATCGCAGCACATGTTACACTTTGCAGGGAAGACGAAATTGAACAACTGGATCAAGTACTTGCAAACATCAAGAACATTAAATTAGACAGTCCGATTCAAATGACGTTTGGAGCCGTTGAACAATTTGAAAACGGGAAGGGGGTGTATATTCCTGTAAAAGCAGGTAACGAATCCTTTCAACAGTTAAGGAAATTAATTTCGAAAGGAATAAACGACTCACCACGGGCCCTCCTACCGCACATCACACTCGTGCATCCCAGAAATTCTACCTGTACCAGTGAAATTTTTGAACAGATAAAATCTTATCCGCTCCCAACAGTACTAAGTTTTTACAAGATCAGCTTGATTACACAAATCAATGGAGGTAAATGGGAAATTACCAGGGAATTTGATTTTGTAATTTCTAAAAAAGAATAGCTAAATTAAGCGCTCAATCGCTCTAAAAATGGTTACGTCTATTAAAGTAAAAGACAATAGTAATATTGGTTTTATTATCATTCCATTTTGTCTCTTCCCGCTCGTTTTTTTAGCAATAGCAGGAGTCTTTAACCTAAGTTATTTAGTCACTTTCGCTATCATGTTCTGTCTTTACACCATTTATATGATTTTCATCTTAAGGGTATTACAGAAAAATGAAGAGGTTTACGCCATAGTAGCAAACGAACAGGAAATAACGTTTCTAGACCGTGGCACTTTTAGATGGGAAGAAATAAGTTGCCTTAAAACAATTGATGAAAACTCAATCTTTATACGCCGCTATCCACATTATTTTATCTCGGTTCACTTAAAAAACGGAAAGAAATTCGATATCGATGTTAGCCATTTCGATTATCAGCTA
Source organism: Pedobacter sp. GSP4 (assembly GCF_051857575.1). Taxonomy (NCBI): domain Bacteria; kingdom Pseudomonadati; phylum Bacteroidota; class Sphingobacteriia; order Sphingobacteriales; family Sphingobacteriaceae; genus Pedobacter; species Pedobacter sp. GSP4. Next base: position 250,504 of record NZ_JBPZIR010000008.1, read on the forward strand.
GAAGAACTAGCTTCCATCTTAAATTCGCTGGGCAAGCTTGATTAAGGCCTGTAAAATCGGTGTGAAAAGCGCTGCAGCCCTAAGCTATTAATTAGCCTTTCTCAGAAATTGCAAAAAGGAATAAACATGGCAGCCCACGCAAATGGCAAATATGCTTTCCAATAAGGCAAAAAATGTCATCGTCAGCGTCAATATTAAAGCAAGTGTAGCGAAATTCATTAAAACCATCGCCGTAATCAAGAGGCAAAATACAAAGCCCATGGTTGCGGCGAACTTTTTGGGCGCCAGATCAGTCATTCGCTGCGGGATAGCCAGTACTTTAGTAATTTTTAAGGCCAGGTATTTTAACAGGCTCAATTTACCCGTTGTAAATGCCCTTGCAGCAAAATCAACTATCAAAAATACAATAGCCCAATAATTAGCCGATATGATACAGCAAACCGCAATTATGGCCACCATAAAAGCGATGATGCGCACCACATTTTCATTAACACGCTCAGCTGAAACCGGGCAAGATACTTCCATACTTAAATTTTACGGGTAAATTTATCAAATTTATATCCCGAATTGGTTTAAACAGCGTCATTATCAACAAAATTATTTGACAGCTATTGTGGCAATTGATTTTTACCTCAAAGCAAATATATTGGCGAATGATTATATTCGTAATCCTAACCGAAAAACATGACGCGCTACAAAATTACCATCCTCCTACTGTTCTTGCTATCAGTTACGTTTTGCAAGGCTGTGCCCTTAACCGATACCACATTTAAAAACGTAATCTGTTCTTTTGGTACCGCCAACAGCAAGCGCATTATTATTGGTGCCCATTACGATACCTGTGGCAACCAAGAAGGGGCCGACGATAATGCCAGCGGCGTAAGCGGACTTTTAGAACTGGCCAGATTATTTAAAGGGCAGATATTAAAGCACAGAGTAGATCTGGTGGCTTATACGCTAGAAGAACCACCCTATTTCCGCACCGAAAATATGGGCAGTTATATCCATGCTAAATCATTGGAAACAGCCAAAATAGATGTTTACGGTATGATCTCGTTAGAAATGATCGGTTATTTTAAAGATGAGAAAAAATCTCAGTCTTATCCTTTAGGCATCCTATCGTGGTTTTATGGCAATAAAGGGAACTATATTACCCTCGTAAAAAAATTTGGTTCAGGCAACTTTGCAAAGCACTTTACAAAATCTTTTAAACAATCGCAGGCCATTCGCACCAAAACCTTTGTAGGTCCGCCTTCGCTGCCCGGCATTGACTTTTCTGATCATTTAAATTATTGGAAATTTGGTTACAGCGCATTGATGATAACCGACACTTCATTTTTCAGAAACAAAAATTATCACCAGGTTACCGATACCATGGAAACCTTGGATTTAAACAGGATGGCCAAAGTAATTGATGGTGTATTTTATTCGATAACTAAATGATAAGCTCCAATGAAAATCAAACGCTACTCCATCATCGCCCTATTAGGTCTCATTTCCATTTTCTTTGTTCATACCATTTACATTGTAACCGATGGGCTCTTTGATAGCCACCACAAAGCAGATTTAGGTGTTATCCTTGGCAACAAGGTAAATACCGATGGAACACTATCCGAAAGGCTTACCAAAAGGCTCGAATGTGGCTTAAATTTATATAAACAAGGCGATGTAAAAATGCTTATGGTAAGCGGAGGCTTAGGTAAAGAAGGATTTAACGAAGGCGATAAAATGCGGGATTACCTGATTCAAAAAGGTGTTCCACCCGAAGCCATCATTACCGATAACAGGGGAAATAACACCTTAAAAACCGTTGAAAACACGGTTGGGTTAAAACGAGACTACCACATCGAAAGTATCGTTGTGGTTTCCCAGTACTATCACATTACTCGAACGAAAATGCTTTTCAGAAAAAATGGTTTCGACAAAGTGTTTGGTGCTAGCCCGCGGTACTTTGAATGGCGAGATGCCTATTCGATAGTTAGAGAGTTTGTAGCTTTTTATACTGAATTTTTATCATTCCGAAATTAATTGCGCACACTTATTAAATTTCGTGCCTATATTTATTAATTGAGTTACGCAAATAAGATATTGATGGGATTAACAATCGAACTCAGGTTCATACAATAAATCTATATTGAAACACATGAAAAACATCTTCCAGCCCGCTGTAACCAGCGAAATTATCGAAAGAATTAATCACCTTACCCCTACTACACCACAGCTTTGGGGTAAAATGAATGTTGCGCAGATGCTGGCACACTGTAATGTAACCTATGAAATGGTTTATGATGATATCCATCCAAAACCAGGCCCATTTATGAAATTTATACTAAAGCTTTTGGTTAAAGGTTTGGTAGTGAGCGAAAAGCCGTATCCCAAAAACAACCATACAGCACCTCAGTTTATCATCAAAGACGAAAAGCAATTTGAAAAAGAGAAAGCCCGGTTAATTGATTACCTTAACAAAACACAAGCGCTGGGTGAAGCACATTTTGACGGTAAAGAATCGCATTCATTTGGCCGCTTAACAAAAACCGAATGGAACAATATGTTCTACAAACATTTAAACCATCATCTTTCACAATTTGGGGCTTAGCCTACTAATTACTTTAGTCTTTCGGCTTCACAGCATTTTATTTGTCATATTACCCCCTTAAAAAGTCTCTTTTACGCCCTATCTGCAATTCAGATCTTGCTTAACTTGTACTAACAAAACTCAATAACAAAACATGGCAAAACCACTTGTAACATGCCTTTGGTTTGATGGACAGGCCGAAGCAGCAGCAAAATATTACTGTACAGTTTTTAAAGATTCGAAAATTACCCAGGTTACCCCAATGGTTGTCACATTTGAATTAAACGGAAGTAAATTTATGGGACTAAACGGCGGACCGCAATTTAAGTTTGATGAAGCAGTTTCGTTGATGGTGAATTGCGATAGTCAGGAAGAGATAGATTATTACTGGGATACGCTGACCAAAGATGGTGGACAGGAAAGTATGTGCGGCTGGTTAAAAGACAAATTTGGCCTTTCATGGCAAATTGTTCCTTCCAATATTGGAGCATTAATGGCCGAGCCCGAAAGAGCCAAAAGAGTAATGGATGTAGTGATGAAGATGAAAAAGCTAGACATGAAAACCATGGAAAATGCCTGATAATCAGGTACGCTTTTAAATTCCATTATCCCCCAAGAGATATCAAGAATTTTCATATCTTCAAGTATGAAAAGATTGACGATTTTAACCGCGTTAATCATCCCACTGTTTCTTTGTACCTCTTGGGGCTTCTTTGCACATCAAAGAATCAATAACCTGGCTGTTTTCACCCTGCCCCCTGCCATGATCGGCTTTTACAAAAAGAATATCAAGTATATTACCGAGCATGCTGTCGATCCTGATAAGCGCCGGTATGCCGATACTTTAGAAGCGCCAAGACATTATCTGGATGTAGAAAATTATGCGGAACAGGTAGATAGTATTCCAGAAAAATGGAAAGATGCATTGGCCAAATATGGCCAGAAACGTTTAAATACTGATGGAATTTTACCCTGGCAAATTCAGCGGACCTACTATAGCTTGGTTAAGGCTTTTAAAACCAAGGATTCGGTTAAAATCTTAAAATATTCTGCAGATTTAGGCCACTATATCGGCGATGCACATGTGCCCCTGCATACCACCGCAAACCACAACGGTCAACTGAGTAATCAGGTGGGCATCCATGCTTTTTGGGAAAGCCGTTTACCCGAGCTTTTTTCTACCCGTTACAGCTTCATTGTAGGAAAGGCCAATTACGTCGAAAATCCTTTAAAAGAGGCTTGGAAGATTGTTAAGCAAACCCACAGCCTGGTTGATACGGTTTTAAGCTTCGAAGCTCAATTAAACCGCTCTTTCCCCTCTGATCAAAAGTACAGTTTTTCGGAAAGGAACAATACCATCTTAAAACAGTATGCTACGGCTTATTCAAAGGCCTATCACGAAAACTTAAACGGCATGGTTGAAAAGCAGATGCGTGCATCAATACTCGAAATAGGCTCTTTCTGGTTTTCGGCATGGATAGATGCCGGTCAGCCGGAACTCAAAAATCTCGTTAAAACAACATTACAGCCTGATGAGGATAAAGAAACCCAAGAAATTGAAAAGAAATACCAAAATGGTTTACTAATTGGCCGGGAACTTTAATTATTCTTTGCCCTCAATAATTTTTTCAATCTTTTTAGGTTGCAAACGGCTTCTAATTGCGGCCCATACAGCAGGCACAAAGGTAACCACAGCAATAAATATAATAACCAGTTCGAAATTGTTTTTGATTACCGGAATCTGCCCCAATAAATAGCCACCTAAAAGTAAGGCAACAATCCACGCTACACCGCCAATAATATTGTAATAGGTAAAACGGCCGAATGGCATTTTAGCAATTCCAGCAACAAAAGGTGCAATGGTTCTGAAAATTGGCAGGAATCTGCTCAACATAATTGCTTTACCACCATGTTTTTCAAAAAACTCATGCGATTGGTGATAATATTTCAACTTTAAAATTTTATTCTTTTCTTTAAATACACCTGCCCCTAAAACACTACCGAGCTTATAGTTCACGGTGTTCCCTAAAATGGCCGCCACAATTAAAATGATCAGCATTAACCAGATATTTAAACCGGTTTCATGCTCGCCGGCAATTAGCGCGCCCATGGCAAAAAGCAATGAATCGCCCGGAAGAAAGGGCGTAATCACAAAACCAGTTTCGGCAAAAATAATCAGGAATAAAATAAGGTAAGTCCAGGTACGGTATTCGTTAACAATTTCGGCTAAATGGACATCAATATGAAGGATAAAGTCTATAAGCTGCTGTAGTAATTCCATTTATCTAATTTTGGGCAAAAGTATGAATATCAAAGGGATTAAATGCTAGTAAAATGCAATAAATGTTAGTTAGCAGAAATTAAGCGCTTTTGAAGCTCACCGGTTTTAGAGCCATCAAACAAGATGGTATACACTTTACCGTTAGAAATACTTAAAGTATCTAAGCGGGTTACAGCCGGCGGCGGGTTGGTTGCTGTAGGGGTTACCAATTTGAATGCAATCCGGGTATCCTTACTCACCTTCACCTTAAAAGATTTTACTTCACCCAGACCCATTGTAAAATTGGTCAGTTTTGCACTATCTATAACCAATACACTAGAAGCTAGGGTATAGCCTAGATTAATAAAAGTAAGCTTGGCAGAGTCCAAATCCGGTTTTACATCATCAGCATAAACCGTTAAGATGGCAGGAGCAGTACTTGTTTTTTTGTTATAATAAACCGAATAGTTCATCCCAATTTTAAACTGTTGACCCACAAGGCTGCTTGCATCTACAGCGGTATTGATATTTCTGGTAGTAATTTTAAAAGTAGAATCGCCGGGAATTACCACATAGCTGGTATTTGTACCATAGGCTACAGTATTACCAATCTGGATACCGTTTAAATAGAAATTTTGTGATGTATCACTTACAGCTGTCTGAAAGAACCGAATTTTAGCATCACCCAGTATAAAATTATTATTTTTTATACACGAGCAGATCATCAATACCGGCACGAATAACAAAAGTATTTTGGGGAATAAAAAATTAGTATTTTTCATTTGTGTAAATTGTTTCAATGGCCATTACCGGCGCTAATAAAACGTAAAGATAATAGAAACCATATGAATTTGCTGAAATTAATTATCGGTGATGATATGGGCTTCTAATGTTGCAGCCGTAGTACCGCTAAACCAAATGGTATATATCTTGCCACCTTCAAGGCTTGTTCCGGCTATGGTTTTAACATTGCCCGAGCCTACAACCGTATACCTTAAATTCGTTCCTGCATCCACAGTAAAATAATTAGAGGCTTCTTTAAAAGCTAAACCGTTTACAAACTGTATACCGGCCTGTACACTAACATTAATACCTGTAGTATAATTCGGGCTCAGGTTTATCAGTTTAATTTTGGCTTTACCCATTTCAGTATTGCTCAGGTTATCCTCGTAAGTCACAATTTCCCCTTCACCTTTTTTATTGGTCACCAAAAAGGTAGTGTATGTAATGGAAGGTGTAAAGTTTAGTGATGTATCGGTACTGGCATTGTCGGTGCCCATATACGCTACATTGCGGTTACCAGAAGGTATTTTAACATAATTACTGGTTTCGCCGAAAGCCAGTGCATTAGCGGTTAACTTTTCGTTGTCTAAATAAACATCCTGGTGCACTTCTAAATGCGATGCATTAACAACTTTAATTTTTGCTTCCCCTTTAACAATTTCTTCCGGGTTATGTTTTTTGCAGGCTGAAAGGTTGGTTAGGATCAGGATAGAACAGACGAAAATTGTTTTGGAGAGATTAGTAAAGATTTTCATAAGGTTTGGTTAGTTGGTTATAAACAAAAATGGCTCGGTCAAAAACCAAGCCATTTTCTTTATTTAACTAAATAATTAGTAAGACTAATAACTGTTATTTAGCATAACCGGCATCACCAACATTAAAACATCTTCATTTTCATCATTGGTTTGAGGGATTAAAAGCCCTGCCCTGTTTGGTGTAGAAAGTTCCAAAGTAACTTCATCGCCACTCAAATTGCTAAGCATTTCGATCAAGAAACGGGCATTAAAGCCTATTTCGAGGTCTTCGCCATCATATTGGCAGCTTAAACGCTCGTGGGCTTCGTTAGCAAAATCTAAATCTTCTGAAGAAATATTCAGTTCGCTACCACTAATTTTTAACCTTACCTGGTGTGTAGTTTTATTGGCAAAAATTACAACCCTGCGAAGTGTATTTAAAAACAGACCTCTATCAATAACTAATTTGTTTGGATTGTTGGTTGGAATTACTGCCTCATAATCTGGATAGCGTTCGTCTATTAAACGACACACCAAATTGATATTTTCGAACTTAAAGAAAGCACTGGTTGCATTGTAATCTACTGATACATTGATATCTGTAGATGGTAAAGCTGCTTTCAAAAGTGTTAAAGCTTTTTTAGGAAGAATAAATGAAGTGGCTTTATCGGCTTTGCTATCCATACGGCGGTAGCGTACAAGCTTATGTGCATCTGTAGCTACAAATGTAATGTGCTGTGGTGATAACTGACAGAATACCCCAGTCATTGCCGGACGAAGTTCATCGTTACTTACCGCAAAAATAGTTTTGGTAATGGCTTCAGTTAAAACCGATGCCGGTAAATTAACAGACGAAGCATTTTCTACAACCGGGATTTTCGGAAAATCGTCGCCGTTTTCACCGCTCAGTTTATATTTACCATCACCCGCACTGATCTCGATGGCAAAAGTGCTATCATCAATATTAAATGCAATAGGTTGATCTGGCAGGGTTTTAAGCGTATCTAATAAAATTTTAGATGGAACGGCTACTTTACCTTCTTCTTTTGATTCGACAGCCAAAGCAGTTGTCATGCTGGTTTGTAAATCAGTTGCAGAGATCGTTAAGTTTCCGTCTTTAATTTCGAAAAGAAAATTTTCTAATATGGGTAAAACTGTACTGCTGCTTGATGCACCATTTACAGTTTGCAAGTGTTTTAACAGCGTTGATGTGGATACAATAAATCTCATGATATCATTTAGTCTTCTTCAAAAATATAAAAATTATTTAGCGTACTTGTATTTGCGGTAATAATGTTGAAAAATTGCAAAGAATATTAACAATAGCAATGGGGCCACAACATTTATTAACTGCCACTTGGTTTTTTCGAGCTTAATTTTGGCTTTATCGAGCAATCTGATCTTCACTTCCTTGTTCCGGAGGGTAATCAGGTTATCATCATCTGTAAAATAATCAACAATATTTAACAATAAGGCTTTATTTCCGAAAGTACGCTGCGAGTAACGGTCAAAACCTAAAGGAAAGGGAGTGCCATTTTGTTCTGACACCTGATTTTTAAAGATATCGCCATCACCAACCACAATCATTTTGGCAGGTTTACCCACATTTTGGGCGGTATAAGGCTGCAATATCGTAGTCGGTAAAGGCCTCCCTGCAAAAACAGATGGAAAATTACCTTCCAACAGCACCCCAACATTCTGTGGCCTGCCCTGAAAAGCTCTCGGATCCAACTGTTCTCCAACCATTTGCAAACTGAATAACTTTGGCGCATCGAACACCTTGTTAAAAGATGAAGTGGTTAAAATGTAAGCCTTTTTAACTCCTTTTGCCCCGATCGTATCGACCGTGCTTGGAAATTCTGATTTAATGCCATCCAATTTTTTTACCACGCTTTCTACCGTATCGGGCAGTAAAATCGGATAATACATCCATGGTACAAGCTGCATCTGGTTCTGTCCGCCAACAACACCCGTAGAAACAGGTATTTCGGCACTGTTTGCCGGATCGGCAATAATGTTGTAGTTAATCCTGGCGCCATACATAAATAGCATATCATCCAGGTTAAGATTATTGTTAACAGCCATCTGTCCGCTCCGTCCCCTTAAACTATCCAGCTCTGCACGTACCTGATCAATGCTCCACAGTACCCTTCCACCGTTCATTACAAAATAATTGATTTTATATTTTTCGGCTTCGGTAAAAGGTTTGCTTGGTTTGGCAATAACCAGCATTTTAAGTTTATCCAAACCTTCCTTATCGATGCTGTTCAAATCTACACGCCCAACCTGGTAACTGCTTGAAAGGGTATGTATGGCATCAGCCAGCTGCATATCAGATAGTTCGCCATTCGATTCGGAGAAGCCGATGCGCGGGTTGCTGCCGGTTAGTACTTTTTTAAGGCTCGCTGTAAAAATGTACTCCAGGTTTTCTATGGAGCGGTTAATATTATCTTCATAGCTGCCACGTGTATCCAGATTCTGAAACAGCTTAACCGGAAACTCCTTTCCATCGCTCTCCATCATCGCCATTGGGAATACCAGTTTCTGCGTTAGTCCTGCATCGGTTTTAACGCTCAGATTGGTGGCCTCAATGCCCCTTTCGTACAAATTATTGATCACCGTATCCTGATCGGCCTGACTTAACCCGGCAATTGGATCGACGAAAACAATCTTTACGTCTGCTTTGGCATAAGCTTTATAATCGGATAAAATATCGTTTACCGCAGCTTCCAATCGTTTAAAAGCCGGGGGCAGTTCGCCTTTTAAAAATACCGTAATCATGATCGGCTTTTCATTTTTGGCCAATAAGGATTTTGTTTTTTCGCTTAAGGTATAGCGTTTATCGGCCGTAAAATCAAACCGCTCAAAAATATACCGGCCAGCAATATTTAAAACTGCCAATGCCGATAAAACAATAAGCGCTGTAACCCATTTATTCGTCAGTTTCATTATCGCTTCCCTCCCATGATTAAATTGGTTAAAAACAGGAACAGCACTGAAAATGTAATAAAGTAGATTAAATCCCTGGTATCTAAAACTCCACGGCTAATGGCAATATAGTGTTCGTTGATGCCGAAAGCAGTAATAGCTGTTTCAGCACCTTTGAAGGCAGAAATCTGACTGGTATAATCGAAACCTAAAAAGGCAAATGCACACAGAGCCGCTGATATTACAAAGGCAATAACCTGGTTTTTGGTTAAGGCCGATGAGAATATGCCCAAGGCGGTAAATGCCGCACCAAGTAAAAACAAACCGATATAAGAGCCGATAACCGAGCCCGAATCGATGTTGCCCTCTGGTAAACCGAGTTTTGATATGCTGTAGTAATAAATCAACGTTGGAATTAAGGCAAATAGCACCAAAACCAAACTGGCCAAATATTTTGCGGTTACAATCTGCCAGATCTGAATTGGCCGGGTAACCAGCAGCTCGTAGGTACCTTCTCTCCTTTCTTCGGCGAAAGACCTCATGGTAACCGCTGGGATCAGGAACATAAACAGGTACGGTACTAAACTAAAAAAGCCGCCCAGTTCTGCATAGCCATAGTCGAGAATTGAAGTATCAGGAAAAAACCAAAGTAACAGGCCCGATACCAATAAAAAAATGCCAATGGTAATGTAAGCCACCATAGAACTTAAGAAACTGAATAACTCGCGTTTAAAAACTGCGTACATAGCTAAATTTAAATGCCGAAGTTAAGAAATATTTTTTCGTTGATGACCAATAGCGCATAGTTGATGGTTTATAAACGACGAGTGATCGTTAATAGTTTAAACCTTAGATAAACTGCACAAAAAAAGCCCCCGATTTCCATCGGAGGCTTAATGTTATTTTTACAGCAGGTTAGAAAGAAAAACCTAATCCTACTGTAAATACTTTATGTTTGATTGAAGCATCATAAGCTTTTGCTTCTTCATCATCAGCCATGTTGCCTAAACCCAAACCGTAACCGGCATGAATGTTTAATCCATTATTTAACTGAAAACCCGCTAAGAAATTTAATCCGAAATCGGTGCGTTTAAAGCCAGCATCTTCGAATTCGATTTTCTCTTTTTCTGATCCCATTTTTGCGTTTGCACTTAAAGCATAAGCAAAGTAAGGGCCTGCACCAACAAATATTTTACCTGCATTGCCTGCTTTGAAATTTACAATGGCATTTACTGGTAGTTCCAGATATTTGAAGTTTAAAGTCGCGTCATCATCGGTTAGAAAGTCGTCGTTATCAAAACCAAAGCTACTGCTGTTAATTTTTGTTCCTTTATCAATAAAGGTTAGTCCTGGCTGGATGGAAATCAGATCAGATAATCCGAACTCTACGGTTCCACCAACATAATAAGAGGTTTTCGTATCATAGCTAAATGATGCCCCGTTTGCAGAAAAAGTCATATTTGGGAAAGCCACGCCTGCCTTAATGCCAAATTTAACCGGTGTACTTTGAGCTAAAGCTGCAGTACTTAATGCAGCAACTGTTAATAAAGATAATACAAGTTTTTTCATCTGATTTTTTTGAGAATTGTTTTTTAGTTTTCCGTGTATCTGCCTTTTGAGCAAAAACGTTGCAATGATAAACAAACTAATTCAATAGTTAAAAATAATATACAAAAGCTTATGTATAAATTGACTGACAAAACATTTTGTAAACAGCAAAGCCTCCAATTGCTTGGAGGCTGCTAAATAAAGGTATGTTTCTGATTATAAACCGAATGCAAAAGCTGCACGGATACCGATGAAAGATACGGACGAACTATTTCTTGCCCATCCTTCATAACGTATTCCTAAATCGATACTAGATTTATCGGCAACTGAAAATGATGCACCTAATGTTGGAGAATAAGCAAAAGCCGTACCCGATCCTTCACCTGTAGCAATTGCGGCTCCTACTTCACCCGCACCATAAAAATTACCACCAAAATAATATTTGGCTCCAACTTTTAAAGGGATAATACCATCATTTTTAAGTTCTACACCGAATATAGATTTATAGGCATCTTTGATCTCTTTTTTATAAGAGAATGATAAATATCCGGCAGAACCTGTTAAATTAAGCGATTTGGCAACATTTAGTTCTCCTTGAACTGAACCTCCAAAACCTAAGTTGTTAGCATCTGCTAATTTGCCAATCGGTAAAGCGAAGTCTGGACCAACACTAATTTTGTTTACTGCTCCTTCTGTTTGAGCTGAAGCTGCAAAGCCTAAGCCTGCAAGCATTAATAAAGAAAGTAATACTTTTTTCATTTGATTTCTAATTGTTAAAACTTATAATTTAGTTGTTTCAATAGACACACAGAAATTAAAAAGGTTACAATCTTCAGCTAAGAAATCCGAAAAAATAAAATTTATAAAATAAAAAAACGCCCTGAAGTTAATCAGGACGCTTTACTATTTATTGATGGGTTAAAAAGCAAAACCTAAACCGAAACCCAGATTTGGTAAAATACCGCTACCTTTTAATGAAGAAAAAGCGCCATCATTATCATCATATTTAAATGAAGAATAGGCGGCACCTAAATTCAGGTCGATTACAAAACCACTATCAAACGCCCATTGATAACCTCCTTTTACACCGGCATTTAATGAGCCATATTTTGTTTCATATTCTTTCTCATCAAAAAAGCCCTGAACTTTTACCTTACCTGCCAAGTAGCCTGCTTTTGCACCTACGTACCAGCCATGTAAACTTTCGCGGAAATAATAACGGTATTGGGCTTCGCCACCAAAGCTTGAGTATTTAGAGCCAGAAATTTTATAGCCTGCGGCACCTAATCCGGCACTTACAGAACTATTATCACCAATTTTAAATTCGCCACTCACTAAATCTGTTCCACCTAAAAGCGCAAGAGGGTTAGCTTTGATTGCAATTGTTTGAGCTTGAGCTGCGAACCCTAATAACGCAGCTGTTAATAAAGATAATAAAGTTTTTTTCATTTTTTTATTGATTAATTTGTTGGTTACCGCATGGCAAGCTAAATGCCAACAAAAAACAATCAATAGCATATTAAATGATAAATCGATTCAGTAATAGCGAAAACCGATAAAATTTAAGTGAAAAAAAATGTGCTAAATTTTTGCGAAAAAACTTCAGAAAAAAAGTGGGAAATCATTTCCCCAAAAGCGGGAAAGATAATCCCCATTAAAAATTGAATTCTACAGTTATTGAAATTACAGCCCAAAAACGTAGGCAAATCTTAAACCTACAAAACCTTTGGTATTGCTGCTGTTCAGGCCAATAAGATTACTTTCGTTTTTACCTGTCCAGCCTTCGTATCTGATCCCTAAATCGAGCCTGTTCTCTCCCGCCAACTTAAACTGGTTACCAATGCCCGGCGACCAAACGAACAAAACCTTTTGGCCGTTATTTAAAGGTAATGCAGCACCCAATTGGCCTTCGGCATAAAAGCTATCACTCAGGATATATTTTAAACCAGCTTTAACTGGCGCATAGGTCAAATCCTGAACATTGAAAACCTGATTCCGTTTTCCGAAAAAATTCATATAACCTGCATTTAAGGTTAAGGCTAGATTTTCCGAAACAGGAAGGTCGGCCTTAATTGATGCACCAACACCGATGCCAGATATGCCTGCGAAATTTCCCGAAGGCAGGCCAATTTCGGCCCCGACACCAATATTGGCCATACTTTGTGCCTTTGCCATAAATGGAGCTAAAAAGATCAGGGTAATTAAAACAAGTTTGATTTTTGATGTAAGCATGTATTTAAGCCGTGAGTTTTCTGAAAATATCTTCTAATGAATGTTGTTGATGCGTTTTTTTTAGGCCTGCCAACGAATCGTTCGCTACGATTTTACCTTTGCTGATGATGATGATATCGTCGCATATTGCTTCAACCTCCTGCATAATGTGTGTCGAAATTACAACCGTTTTATCTTTACCCAATGTTTTAATCAGCAACCTGATATCAACCAGTTGATTGGGGTCTAAGCCAGAAGTCGGCTCATCTAAAATTAATACTTCGGGGTTGTGTATAATGGCCTGCGCCAAGCCTACCCGTTGCCTGTAACCTTTAGATAGCATACCAATTTTTTTATGCTGCTCTGGTGTAAGGCCAACCATTTTTATCACCTCAGCTATCCTTGCAGGCAAATTGTCCAGTTGATAGGCCTGGCCAACAAAGCTTAAATATTCCTTTACATACATATCGGTGTATAGCGGCGTATTTTCTGGCAGATATCCGATGTGTTTTTTGGCAACTATGGCTGCTGAGAGAATGGGTTTGCCAGCAATTACAGCTTCGCCTGATGTTGGTGCAAGGTAACCCGTAAGCATGCGCATGGTTGTAGATTTACCCGCACCGTTAGGGCCTAAAAACCCCAAAATACGACCAGGTTTGGCTTCAAAACTAATTGAATCTACAGCTTTCTGCTTATCGTAATGTTTAGAAAGGTTTTTAACTAAAATGCTCATAGTATTGTTTTTACCCAGCGTTTTACAGATGGTGATTTATCGTTGCATCTTTCAACCCAATGGTTAATTAATATGCGTGGAACTTAACTTTTTATTGTAGCGGAACTTATCCAACTGCTCTGCTGCCTGCTCAATATTATCCGAAGATAAAATATCGGCGCCATTATTGGCCAGATGATAATAAACCATTTTGGCCGGGTTTGCCAGCGAACTTTTATCAATATTGCCCATTGTGCCTAAAATGGTTGTAATTCCCTTATCGTGCAGATATCGATATAATTCTTTATCAGGCGCAGCAACGCCAACAAACGCCACAATCCGGTTGTTCGGAATACCCATATTATTTAACCTTTTCAGTTCCGCTTTCTTTTGTACAGAAGCCGAAATCATTAACTCTGGTGCCAATTGGTGCACTTCCTTAGCTTGATCGGCAGTATAAGTAATTACAATCGAATTGCTTTCTACCTTGTACTGTCTTACCTTTTCAATCACTTTAGCGTAAGAAACACCCTTCTTTAAATCGATGGTTAACAAAACTTTTCCTTTGCTCCAGCTTAATACGCTATCAAGCGTTGGGATTTTAAATTTGGTTTCTCTTCCTTCATCATCTTTGAGGTTAAATGCCTTCAGCTCTTCGTAAGTATAGTTACCTATGGCTCCCTTACCCGTCGAAGTTCTGTCCAGCTTATCATCGTGCATAATTACCAAAACCGAATCTTTACTGTAAGCAATATCAAATTCGATAACCATCGGCCCAAATGTGGTGGCATGATCAAAAGTTTCGATACAGTTTTCTGGATAGCCGGGCATCGGGCCTCCCCTGTGTGCGCTGATTAATGGAAAACGGTTATCGGGCGACCATTCTAAAAATTGATACAGCTCTGCCGTTTGGTTAAATTTAATATAATGATGAACTTTTTCTTCCTGCTTACATGATGCAAAAACTACAATCCACGCGAAGAAAAGTAAATGATGAAATTTCATGGTTCAAAAGTAAACAAATTGGTTAACTGGTTAAACGGTTAATTGCTAAAAAGCCTAATTGTTTAGCACATGCCTTTTGTGGTTCCTTTTAACCCGCTCAAAAACCTTCAATCTTATACCTTTAAACCCTCCACCTTTTTATTATCTTTGCCTCCATTATGGCTCAAAAGAATAACGACGAACAATTTAAAAATGTAATATCACATGCCAAAGAATACGGTTTTGTATTCCAGAGCAGCGAAATATATGATGGCTTAAGTGCCGTTTACGATTACGGCCAATTGGGTGCTGAGTTAAAAAACAACATCAAAACCTACTGGTGGAAAGCCATGGTACAGATGCATGAAAACATTGTAGGTATCGATTCTGCAATTTTTATGCACCCTAAGGTATGGAAAGCGAGTGGACACGTTGATGGTTTTAACGACCCGATGATCGATAACAAAGATTCGAAAAAACGTTACCGCGCCGACCAATTATTAGAGAATAAAATTGATGAACTATATTCGGAACTGGCCAATTTCAGTGCCGAAAACAAAGCTAATTTTGAAACCTACCAACAAGAAATACTGGGTTTGAGCGATGAAGCCCAAGCGAGCTGGATACCTGGTTTTAAAGACGAAGCTTTAGATAATACCAAATACCCGTTTGTTGATGAGGCAAGCTGGAAATTTGTTAAAAAGGGCCTAGCGCTTGAGGTTGAAATGAACCTTGCGCTCAAATCGGAAAACCTGGCACAGCTGAAAGACTTAATTGTTGATTATAAGGTAATCTGCCCAATTTCTAAAACTTCTAACTGGACGGATGTACGCCAGTTTAACCTCATGTTCAGCACGCAGTTTGGTGCAATGGCCGAGGGAAGCGACGAAGTTTATCTCCGCCCGGAAACTGCCCAGGGTATTTTTGTAAACTTTTTAAACGTACAGAAATCAGGAAGGATGAAAATTCCTTTTGGTATTGCGCAGATTGGTAAAGCTTTCAGAAATGAAGTAATTGCCCGTCAGTTCATTATGCGTATGCGCGAGTTTGAACAAATGGAAATGCAATTCTTTGTTCGCCCGGGCGAGGATAAAAAATGGTTCGAGTACTGGAAAGAAGCCCGACTAAAATGGCACAGGGCCTTGGGAACAGCTCCTGAGAAGTACCGTTACCACGATCATGTTAAATTGGCGCACTATGCTAATGCAGCTACCGATATTGAATTTGAATTCCCATTCGGATTTAAAGAAGTAGAAGGAATCCACAGCCGTACCGATTTCGATTTAACGCAGCACCAGGAATATTCGGGCAAAAAAATGCAGTATTTTGATAACGATTTAAACGAAGAAGGTAAACCTTATGGCAATTATGTTCCTTACGTTATCGAAACTTCGATCGGTTTAGACCGTATGTTCCTGCTAACCATGATCAATGCTTTTGAAGAACAGGATTTAAGTACCGAAGATAAACAGGATAGCCGTACTTTATTGCGCCTTCACCCTGCTTTGGCCCCTTATAAAGTGGCTGTTTTCCCTTTAACCAAAAAAGATGGTTTGCCAGAGAAAGCGCGTGAGATTATGGATGCATTGAAATTCGATTTCAACTGTATTTACGAAGAAAAAGATGCCATTGGTAAACGTTACCGCCGTCAGGATGCAGTAGGTACACCTTTTTGTATCACTGTTGATCACCAGAGTTTGGAAGACAATACGGTAACCATCCGTCACCGCGACAGTATGGAACAGGAACGTATCGCCATTGCCGATTTAGCAGATATTATTGGAAAGGCTACAAGCTGGAAAAATTTATTGGCTTAGTTAACAGCATTAGCGTATTTATAATATTTAGTCGCAGGGTAAAACCTGCGACTTTTTTATGTGATGACATCATGAATTTAGCAGAACACTATAACAAACTTTACACCGAATCTATCGATAAAATAGCCAGGGGGTATTACGAAACAGATCCATTAATTGATGATGAAACAGATAACCGATTTGGCATTACACTGGTAATCAGAGCAGATACTGAAACCAATGCTAATATTCAACATTTTTTGGCGGCTGTAAAAGCTATTGAGCCAGATCAATATTATTACCAAAATCCGGATATCCACATTACCCTCATGTCGATCATTTCTTGCTATAACGGGTTTAAGCTTGAAGATATCCACATTCAGGATTACGTTCAGCTGATAGAAAAGGTATTGGCTAAATATTCCAGTTTTAAAATCAACTTTAGAGGGCTTACGGCCTCTCCATCCTGTATTTTGGTTCAGGGTTTTTTAACCGAAACGCTTAATGAAATCCGTGATGATTTGAGGTTGGCTTTCAAAAATTCAGACTTGCAGCAGAGCATTGATAAAAGATATGCTATCCAAACTGCACATTCTACCATTGTACGGTTTAGAAAACCCCTACAGAACAAAACTGCCCTGGTTAACCTAGTGGAAAAATACCGCGATTTTGACTTTGGCACTTTTGACGTAAAACAGATAGAACTGGTGTACAACGATTGGTACCAGCGCGAGCGCTTTGTTAAGAAGCTGCATACATTTACCTTCTAATCAAATTTATCAAACGATTGAATTAAACATGCGCTAGGTTTTAAGCCATTTTAGCCTATTTCATCTTATAACTTTTGCAGGCATTATGTAATTTAGGTTAATCAACCCTAAACCAAATGCATTTCTTAAAAAAGTTTTTAATCGGGCTATTCATTGCCGCAATCAGTAGTTTGCATTTAAACGCGCAACAAAAACCCAAATTCAAAGTAATTGCTTTTTATACCGCAAAAAGCGATCAGGCACACATTAGTTTCGTGCACGAAGCCAATAAGTGGTTCCCTCAGCTGGCCTACAAATACCATTTCAGTTATGATTCTACCTCCAATTGGGATAATTTAAATGCTGCATTTCTGGCTAAATATCAGGTGGTTTTATTTCTCGATACCCGCCCAGAAAAGTCCGAACAGCGCGAAGCTTTTCAAAAATACATGGCAAACGGAGGTGGTTGGATGGGCTTTCACTTTTCTGCTTTTGCTTTGTCGAAATCGGCTTACGACACCAACTGGGACTGGTACCACAATATTTTTTTAGGTTCGGGTGGTTACGCTAGCAATACCTGGCGGCCAACTTCGGCCATACTCAGGGTAGAAAACAGCAAGCATCCGGTTACCAAAAACCTACCTCAAACTTTTAAAGCTCAGCCCAACGAATGGTACAGGTGGCAGAACGATCTCCGTAAAAATCCCGACATCCATATATTGCTGGCTATCGATTCTACCAGTTTTCCTTTGGGTACCGGCCCAAAAGCACACGAAATATGGCATAGCGGTTATTACCCCGTGGTATGGAGCAATAAAAACTACAAAATGGTTTACGTAAATATGGGCCATAACGATATGGATTACGAACATAAGTACGATAAAACCAACAAAACACTGTCGTTTACCTTCGGCAATGAAGTGCAGAACAAAATGATTTTGAACAGCTTGATGTGGTTGGGCAAAGGCAAAAAAGTAAAATAATTATTCGGTCATAAAAGCCTTATGGGTAAAGCAAATTTTAAATTTGTTGGTTGCAACACTATATTTGTTTAACCTCAATTAATAGCTATGAAAATCCCACAGAAGTTTTTTGCACGCCAACACGAAATAGCAGCAGATTTTTTAAGGGAACTGGATAAACATCTTGACGATATTGTATCGGGCCGCGCGACCGAAATGTTCGAGGTTAGGGATTTTGCCGAGCTTATACACGTTCATCCAACCCATTTAAGCAATACCATTAAATCGGCAACAGGTTATTCGCCATGTTATTTCTTTGAAGAAAGGCTGATGGATATTTCGAAATCGATGCTGCAGAACATTAGTATGCCCATTGCAGAAATAGCGCGGATACTAACTTACGATCCGTCTAATTTCACTAAGTTTTTTAAACACTTTGCAGGTAAAACACCCAAGCAATATAGAGAAGATTACTTCAGATCTTTATCAAATACGGAAAAGCTCACCATATAATACTTAAACTGTCACCATTTTAACTTAAGCTATCACCATTTTTACAGCCGTTTTCCATCTAACTTTGTTTAACAAATTAAAGAAAAATGGAAACACAAAATAAAATTGCCCTGGTAACTGGCGGAAGCCGGGGATTGGGAAAAAATGCGGCGCTAAAAATTGCAGCCAAAGGAATTGATGTCATAGTAACTTACCAATCGAAAAAAGACGAAGCCCAAAACACTGTAGAAGAGATTAAAAAACTGGGTGTTAAGGCAGCTGCAGTACAATTAGATGTGGCCGATGCCAAATCGTTCGACACCTTTCTTTCATCGGTTAAAGAAGCTTTAAGTAGCACATTCAATGCAGAAAAATTCGATTTTTTGGTTAACAATGCAGGCATTGGCATTCATGCTTCGTCTGCCGAAACCACAGAGGATCAGTTCGATACTTTGGTAAACATCCAATTTAAAGGACCTTTCTTTTTAACCCAAAAAGCATTGCCATATTTAAACGATGGTGGTGCAATTATCAATATTTCTACAGGTTTGGCACGTTTTGCATTGCCAGGTTTTGCAGCTTATGCTTCAATGAAAGGCGCTATGGAAACCTTGACTAAATACCAGGCCAAAGAGTTAGGATCACGGGGAATCAGATCGAACATTGTAGCCCCAGGAGCAATTGAAACCGATTTTGGTGGTGGTGTAGTGCGCGATAACGAGCAGATGAATGCCGGTATTGCCTCAAATACCGCGCTTGGCCGTGTTGGTTTGCCAGATGATATTGGTGGTGTGGTAGCTTTTTTATGTACTGAGGATGCCAGATGGATTAATGCACAGCGCATTGAGGCTTCGGGTGGTATGTTTTTATAAACTACCTGCTATTTTTAACCACAAAGGCACCAAGGCACGGATAAAAACCCTCCGTGTCTTAGTGCCTTTGTGGTTATTTTTTGTTTCGAACAGCTAAAATCCCCCGACAGAAAATAAACTGCATCAAATGGCGTTATCCATAAAAACCACCCAGATGCGCCGCTTCCTTTTACCCGTGTTATTGTTTACCATTTTTGTTCATGAAGCTGTAGCCCAAGAGTGGTCGGATGCTGAAATAAGAAAGGCCAATACAGCTGTAAATGCCAATTATTTAACCACAGAAGAAAAGAATGTGGTTTTATTGATGAACCTTATCCGCTTGGATGGCACGCGGTTTTACAACACATTTTTAGAAGATTACATCAACAAATATAACGCCAGCGTAAGGCAGTACAGAAATTATAACGAACTGAAAATTACGCGCAACAATTCATACTATACTTCCCTTTACAAGCATTTGCAGCCAATAAAAAACTTACCAATGTTTTATCCTGATGAGCGCTTAACGGCCCTAAGCCGCGGTCATGCTGTCGATTTAAACCGGCACGATCTGGATACCCATGAGAGCAGCAACGGCGAAAAATTTTCTAAACGCCTTTCCAGATATTTCCCGAACAAGGCCATGAGTGAGAACATTGATTTTGGATACAGCAAAAGCCTGGATATTGTTTGTCATTTACTTTTAGATTGTGGCGTGCCATCATTGGGGCATAGGTTTAATATTTTAGATCAAAAATATAAACTCAACACCGTTGGAGTAAGCATACAGCCCCATCCCTCTTACAATTTCTGCACTGTAATAGATTTTGTTGCACAACCAACATTTTATAGCAACAATCAATAACTTATCAAAAAACTTTTAGACTTTAGAAAGCTAAAACTTTTTGTAAAGCTCAAAATCTACAGTTTAAAAATTAATTTACCTTTGCAGCGACAATTACAAAACAACAATGCGCAAAATTATTCTAGCCCTCATCGATTTTTTCTACCCACCTTTTAAAAAGTATATTTCCCTGCATAATTTCAGGTACTTGGTTACTGGAGGAGGAACTTTATTGTTGGGGATTTTGAGCTATTATTTTGCCTACTTCTTTATCTTTAAAACAGAGGAAGTAAATTTTGGGATGATTGTACTTCAAAGGGAAACAGCATCATTATTGGTGGATTATGGTATAGCTATACCAACCAGTTTCTTGCTCAACAAGTACGTCATATTTACCCATAGCGAGTTAAAAGGAAGGGTTCAGTTATTCCGGTTCTTAAATCTCCAGCTTATTAACATATTGGCCAACTATGTTTTGTTAAAGTTTTTGTTAGAGCTTTTGAGAGATTATCCTACCCTAGCCATGCTTTCAAGAATAGCCGTTTCGGTTTTAATGGCACTTTTCAGTTACCTGTACCAGCATTATTTCACTTTCAGCGTGAAGAAAATAGGGGATAATAAAAAAAATAATCATCTGCAGTAATTGTTGCCACTGAAGCCCTGTTTAACGCCAATAAATTAATCATAATATAAATCATATTTTGGAAAAGCAATTACGGTGTTAATAGCTTTCGACAGTCCCGCCTCCGCTTCAAGTCCTCACTCGTACCTCGTTCCGGGCTTTATGCTCCAGTCGGGTTTAGATGGCCAAAACAGTATTTCTATTTTTGTTTTCATGCAAATCCAAAGAAAACCCGACCTATTAGCACAAACCTTTGTACCTAAACGGGATGGAAGCGGCATCCCCCGATTCTTCATCGGGGATATAGCAAACAGCCCGGCCGGAGCTTCCCGATGAAATGCTACAGTACCTTTCCCAATTATTAATCCATCATTATAACCGCCCAAAACCATTATTACGCAAACCTGTTAATTTATGCAGCTGCTTTCTTGTTAAGATAAAAACAACATCCTAACTTAGCTGCCGACCAACTTATTTTCATGACACCAATGAGCCATTTTAACGATTTTAATAATGCGCAGGTAGCTAAATTGCCCAATCATTTAAAGCAGTTTATTGTTGCCCAGAATTACGAAAAATACACACCGATAGATCAGGCTGTTTGGAGGTACGTAATGCGCCAAAATTACAGCTACCTCAAAAATGTTGCTTATTACCCTTACATTAAAGGTTTACAGCGTGCCGGCCTTAGTATAGAATACATTCCCGACCTGCAGACCATGAATGATAATTTGGGTAAGATTGGCTGGGGCGCAGTAACTGTTGATGGTTTTATACCACCCGCTGCCTTTATGGAATATCAAGCTTATCGGGTACTGGTAATCGCTGCTGATATCCGCCAGATAAACCATATCGAATATACCCCCGCGCCTGATATTATACATGAAAGTGCAGGTCATGCACCCATTATTGCCGATACCGATTATAACAATTACCTAAGCTATTTTGGTTCCATCGGTGCTAAAGCCATGTTTTCGGCAAAAGATTTTGAACTTTACGAAGCCATTAGAAAGCTGTCTATTTTAAAGGAAGCTGCAGATGCCGATGAATTTCAGCTAGCAAAGGCAGAAAAAGAACTCCGCTACATTAGTGAAAACATGGGAGAACCCTCAGAAATGGCCCTGTTGGGCAGGTTACACTGGTGGACAGTAGAATATGGCCTGATCGGTACTTTGGAAAATCCAAAAATTTATGGTGCCGGCTTACTATCTTCCATTGGTGAGAGCGCAAGCTGTATGCAAAGCGATGTAAAGAAACTTTGGTACAACATCGATACCATCAATTATCAATACGATATTACCAAACCACAGCCACAGCTTTTTGTAACCGAAACCTTTCAAAACCTGATTGATGTTTTAGAACAATTTGCAGATACCATGGCCTTTCGTCGTGGTGGTGCAGAAAGCATTATGAAAGCCATTGCCTGTAAAAATGTGGCAACAGGGGTTTATAGCTCGGGCTTACAGGTTAGTGGCATTTTTACCGATATGGGCATAAGTTCTACCGATGAGGTTACTTTTATTAAAACCACAGGAGCATCTGCGCTGGCTTTTAACCATAAACAGCTGCCAGGCCACGGAAAAGAGTATCATGCAGATGGTTTTTCTTCGCCGGTTGGCAAACTGAAAAATTCCGATAAATTTTTGGAAGATTTCAGCGACGAAGAACTGACTGCATTGGATATTACAGTTGGCCATACGGCAACACTGTTGTTCGAAAGCGGAATTACGGTAATTGGTGAGGTTAAAAGTATAGTTAAAGAAGATGCTAAGCTCATTTTAATTGCTTTTGCCAATTGTACTGTTACCGAAAGCAATGGCAACGTACTGTTTAAACCCGAATGGGGAACATACGACATGGCTGTTGGCGCCAAAATTATTTCGGTTTTTAACGGAGCGGCTGATAAAGATGCTTACGAAGAAATAACTTTGATCAGCATAGAAAAAACACATCAGGTTAGTTATGATGATAAAACGTTAAAACTCCACGCGCTCTACAAAACTGTCCGCGGAATACGCGAAAGTGGAGAAAATTTATCCCAACTGGCCGAAGTTTTTGATGAGTTAAAAAGAAACCACAGACAGGATTGGCTTTGTGCACTGGAGGTGTTGGAAATTATTTATCATAAAAAAATATATCACCAGTTAGAAAAAGAGATTCAGGTATACCTCGAAATTAAAGCCGGAAAAGAATTAGATCATACCAAACTAATCAATGATGGTTTGCATGTGATTAAAAACCCGGTAAGTCAGTTAATTATTGAAGAATAACAGATCGTGTCCGTTTGTAGCGGGGATGATAGCGCATTACATTTTTAAGGTGGTATATTATTGTCTAGTAGATATAATCAGCGATAAAATCGCTGTTCTCAGCAATCCCCGTTACAAACGGGGACTATTTATCTTTCAAACTTTTAACTTTACCGAAATTTAACTTTTTTTAATGAACATCATAATTACAGGTGCAAGCAGCGGAATAGGTTTCGAAGCTGCTTTAGAATTTAGTTTGCATAAAGAAAATAAGATTGTAGCTATTGCCCGTTCGGCAGATAAACTGCGCAAGCTTTTAGAGATTGCCAGGGGAATTAATCCTGACTGTACACTCCTACCTGTTGAATTTGACATTGTAAACGATGATTACGCTGCGCTAATTCCATTTTTAAAAGAGCGCTTGGGTACTATCAATATTTTAGTGAACAATGCCGGAGCCTTAATTAATAAACCGTTTTTAGAGACGACTGAGGTTGATTTGGGCGAAATGCTGCAGAGCAATGTGATTGCCCATTTCAGGATAATACAGAACGTATTGCCGTTAATGCAAAGCGGAAGTCATATTGTAAATATTGGCAGCATGGGAGGCTTTCAGGGAAGTATTAAATTTCCGGGTTTGGCGGCTTATTCAGCAAGTAAAGCGGCACTTCATACCCTAACAGAGTGCCTGGCTTTCGAACTGGCCGATACAGGTATTAAAGTTAACTGTTTGGCATTGGGTTCGGCACAGACAGAAATGCTCGAAGCTGCCTTTCCAGGCTATCAAAGTCCGGTAATGGCTTTTGAAATGGGCAAATATGTAGCCGATTTTGCCAAAACAGGGCATAAATTTTTTAATGGAAAGATCCTGCCTGTTGCAGTAACTACACCATAAG
The DNA here is from genome assembly GCF_051857575.1 of Pedobacter sp. GSP4. Lineage (NCBI taxonomy): Bacteria > Pseudomonadati > Bacteroidota > Sphingobacteriia > Sphingobacteriales > Sphingobacteriaceae > Pedobacter > Pedobacter sp. GSP4. Next base: position 274,700 of record NZ_JBPZIR010000008.1, read on the forward strand.
TTATTATTTTTTAGTAATTTACCTGAAACTAAAAAAAATCTATGGAAACAAAATCACCTTTTAATACCACCGACAACGGAAAAAGTGCGGCAATTGTAAGCTACTTTTGGTTTATTGGATGGCTTATTGCCTACTTTGCCATGTACAAAGATAACCAGACCGAACTTAGCCGTTACCATTTAAAACAAACATTGCTGTTCCATCTGGTATCTACTGTGCTAAGTTGGGGCTTAAGTTTATTTTTAATCCCGGTGCTTTTTACAACAGGTTTTGAACTTGGTTATTATGGTGTCCGTATTATTCAGATTGCTCTTTTTGTATTGTGGATTATTGGATTGATCGGTGCTGCCCAGGGAGAAAAAAAGCCAATTCCATTAATCGGCGAAAGGGCCCAAACCATGTTTCCAAGTATATAATCAAACCAAATATATTAATCAGAGTGGCTGCATGATAAGTTGTAAAGCCGATTCAGATTTGTCACCTTGAGCCCGTCGAAACGCTTTGTAAACCTGCATACTGATCATTCGGCAGGCTCAAAGGTGACAATTTTAGCTCCAGGCTTTTTCTGTTTCCACTCATTTTCAACATTTTAATGGCCTTTGGATATTTTTTATATCTTTGGCTCCAACATATGAAGAAAATAATAGTCCCGATTTTGTTTTTCATTTTGTCTGCTACCGCAGGAAAAGCCCAAACAATCATACCGGCCCAATATCAGGAGCTGGTTAAAAAGCTGGTTGCCAGCCTACCCAAAGAAAGTAAGCCCTTAAATAATTCGTCGGCTAACCAATCAGAAAGTTTGATTGATTTTGCCAAAAGCATGCTCGGCATACCATACCGTTATGCCACAAGCAACCCTAAGGTAGGTTTCGATTGCTCAGGCTTTGTAAGTTATGTATTTAGCAATTTTGGCTTTAAAGTTCCACGCTCATCACGGGAATTTAGCTATACCGGTACAGAAACAACCTTAGAAAATGCAAAGGTTGGCGACGTAATGATATTTACCGGAAGTAACTCTAAAGTGCGCAGAATTGGCCATGTAGGCATTATTTATTCTATTGATGAAAGTGGGATCAAGTTTATCCATGCTTCATCTGGTAAAGCGCATGGTGTAACCATTACCGATTTTAATGGCCATTATAAAAACCGTTTCTTAAAGGTGGTCAGTATCCTCTAGCTACTTTTTATATTTCCACATTCTGGGTTTGCCCTCGCCTATCCATTCAACAGCGGTTTCTAAGCGTTTTATTTTGGTAGCTTCAGTTTTAGCCTCTTCGAGCCAAAGTACATATTCCTTTTTGTTGGATGTGCTAAAATTCTGAAAAACAGCCAGCGCTTTTGGGTCTTTGCTTAAGGCTTCGATAAAATACTCAGGTACAACCAGTTCTTTTTTCTCTACTGCTTTAAGTTTTGAAGGTAGTTTGATATTATCTTCATTTAACTGAATGGCCTGTTGTATGTAAGCAATCAGGATTTCATCTGCCGGCAAATCTTCAAAAGATTTAATTTTGCCCAACCAGCCCATCGCCTCGGTACGGTCTTTAAAAATATGGTACTCATCATTCATTAATGATGCCTTCCAAAAACCAAAAGCGCAATGGTTCTTAAACGATGCCATGTGGCATACCGTACCTTTATAATCGAAAAAAGGCATTCCCCATTTAATTTTTTCTTCAATGCGGGCATCAGCCTTGTGCACCAGGTTTCTTAAATGGTCTAAAATAGGAATGGCAAATTCTGCCGAATTGATAATGTACTGATCTACCTGAACAAGCGTATGCATGGCTAAAAAATTTCTTTATTAAATTTAAAGCAAAACAATCTTTAATGCAAGGGCAACATCGCCTTGCTTAAGTATATTTTTGGCCAGTTCGTGCAATTCGCGCTCACGGTTAGTACTATCGCCAATGGTTGCATCCAGCACTTCCTTAACCTGTGGATGCGTGCTGATCAGATCTATTTCCTCATCGCTTGGCAAATGCTCTACATTGCCCAGCATGCCCAGATCGTTCCCGGTTAAAACTTTTGAAAAGCGTACCGCCTGTGGCAAACGGTCTACCCCGATACCCAAGCGGGCTAAAGGTTTGGTTACTTTAAACAGGTTCTCGTTGGTTACCCTGCAGTACCAATCGCCGCCCAAACGTGCAACCAAATCTATTTTATGCTGGTCTATTTTACCCTCCGCATCTAAAATATTTTCGTTGATGTGGATCAGTTTTATTTCAGCTAGGATTAAGTTGCCTGCACCATGCTGATCGCCAAGATGAATAACCTCGTTAACCACACATTCGAACTGAACCGGAGCTTCGGCAACCCTCGGCGGGCTAACCAGATCCGATTTTAGCATGGTAAACCCAGCTTTATCAAATTCATTTATACCCTTTGCGTATTCGGTGCTGGCCAAACTCATCTGCTGCACCATATCGTAATTCACAATGTTGATTACGCATTCTTTAACTTCCAGAACGTTTTCTAGCGTATGTTTAGTGGTATTATCGCGTACTCTTCTGGCCGGAGAGAAAACACAGATCGGAGGATTGGTACTAAACATATTAAAGAAACTGAAAGGGCTTAAATTAATATTCCCTTCGGCATCAATGGTAGAGGCAAAGCAGATTGGCCGCGGTGCAATGGCGTATTGCAGGTAATTTTGAAGTTCTACCGGGCTTAGATCGGAGGTTTTTAAAGTTAGCACGGGTATTCGTTAAGTTTTGACAAAAGGTTAAAAACCGAGATTACAATAAAGAGTTACCGTCATTTCGAGCGAAGTGCAACGAAGTCGAGAACCCGAAGGCTCAGCGAAGCTAAATCTATCTCGAGGTAGATCTCTCCGTTCCGCTGCGCTTCATCCGATTGCTATCGGATCGAGATGATTGTTATGATAAAAACAAATTTTAAGCAGCTATATTATAATTGTTTTTATAGCTCTCCTGGTTTTTTATAACTGCTGCAACTCTGAGCGCTATTTTGTTTCTGACCGCGTTAAT
>NZ_JBPZIR010000009.1:0-262610 GCF_051857575.1 Pedobacter sp. GSP4
TGAGATTCCGTAAACTTGATTCTTTTCATATTACCAATTAAAATTAATAGTTTTTTCTAATAGCCTCGCTGCGCTCGGTCTAGAATTATACTTTTAACTGGTCTGAATTTTGGGAAGTGCACAAAATTCTTGGTTAATTCCATTCACAAATTCTTTAAATAAATGGTAATATTTTGCAACAGTTTTTTTGTTTATGTTGCTGTTAATAGCAATTTTTTCAATTGAGATTTTACCAAATTTCTCAAAATCCCAATCTTCTATTATATCATTTATCCTATCACAACTTTCTCTGGCAAATTTTTGTCTTAGTAAATGACTGGTTGTATTTAACTTATCTTCTACATTTAAAGAAGAATTAGGATTAAATAAAATTCTTCTGGTGGTAAAGTGCGGATAGAGTCTATTCTCATTCTTTTGAGCCAATACGCTCTTTAAAGTTGCAACCAGATATTCTGTTGATAATGGTGTAGCACAAACTCTTTTATTGATATTTTCCAAAATATTAACAGCGTGATAATATTCAATATTAGGGTTTAACCATATTAAGTTACTTAAATAAGATAATATGGTTCTTTTTCTTTTGTCACCAATTTTTTTTGTAGGCAAATAACAGTTGACAAAATGAAAACCTTCTTTCCAATTTTCTATGTATTCGCCATCGGCAAATGAAAAGTCACTAATGTTATTATACCTTATGCCTTTTTCAATTTCGTATCCAACACCCCCTATATGTTCTTCTTTTTTTGATTCTTTAAGGGGTGTTGGGTACGTTTTTTCAATGGAAGTAGAATTATAAATAAATGAATCATCATTAATATAAATATCGGGGTCAAAGCTTAATACATTGAATTGTGTTTTCTTTTTACCACCTTTGTCAGCATATTTTTCTATATGTAAATCGGTAAGAATCGATTGATAACTAGACTTGAAATTATCTTGGCTTACACCATCAACCCTAACTAAGAGTGAATAGCCAATACCGCCAATTGAATGGTAATAAGAATAAATTTTATTTAAATCTAATTGATTGATATTAAAATCTTCTAAATTCTTGTCCAAATCGATAAAAATTAAACCAGTAGATTTAATAATGTTTTTGTCTGATTTGTAATTTTCAAAAAGGAAATTATAAGTTACGCATGGTAAAATTCCCTTTAACGTATTTTTATCTGTTACCCCATCTCTGGCAGATGTGATTAGTTCAGAATATTTTGAATATTTAATTTGATTTAACCAATCAGTGATGGCTATTTTAGATTGTACTGTGGGCTTACTTATGCAGGCATAAGTGTTAATAGTTGTTTGCAATGTAATCTCATTTTCTCGTATTGTGTTAGTTCTAAGTTGGTTAACGAGAAGGCAGGGGTAATTAATCCCTGCCATTAATGAAACTTGTTAAATACAACTTAGACGATATGTCGAATGGTTGCCCATCCTATTATAAATAGCGTCATCTTAATAACTTTTATTAGTTCTTTTTGAAATAATTTATCGTACTTATAAAGATAAATCACAATATTTTTTTTTCAAGTGTATCTTTACATAATGGCAGAAATAATTTTAACAGACAAAGAATATAGAGTTTTTACAAAGAGGTAATTGCACCAACTTTTCTAAATATGGAACTTATTGTTGAAAACCTAAAAAAACCGTTCAAAATCAGATTGCTTTGCACTAGCACAACCTAAAAGACCAACATTTAATTACAAATATTTCCTAGTAAAAATTAGCCTCTATGTTTGAATTCCTCAGAGATACTTCCAAAATTAGTTTAAGTAATATCGGCTTAACGGTTATAGTGTTTACCTTTAGTGGGTTGATATTATTCACTTTTTTGAAAGTCATCAACTATTGCCAAAAGGATTTCCAGAAGAAAAGACTTCAATATCCGATAGTAATCAGACTTATCAATGGTTATGTTTTTGGTCTGGTAGTGGCACTAATTATAGCTTATGGACTTAGTTATTTCGGTCATCCCATTAACCGTCTAAATAGATTTATAGCCATAACGATTGTGGTTTGTATTTTATTAAAAATGAACTATTGGCGAATTAAATTAGGTTTAGATAAATAATTTATCTTGATTTTTTCAAATCTGGCATATCAAAGAAATGCACTTATTATATGAGTTCGTGAAGGATATTTAACCCTTTTTATTATTTTCAACTATCTTTGATGTATGAAAAAATTAATGTTATCTCTCCTAATTTGCCTTTGTTTTCAATGTGTAGTCAAAGCACAATCTTCTAAGTCGGAAGAGCAACTTAGGCAAGAAATTCTCTTGCAGGCGAAAAAAACACAAGAATACAAAGATGTTTACTTGCAAATTCGAACCCTTGAAAACAATATCAATTTAGCCAAAAAAGGTACAATCAATAAAACCCAACTACTAAATCATTATAACAATAATTTAGGTCGTTCTATGGGCAGAGCAAAAGACTTCAATAGGTTGAGCAAATTAGTCACCAATAAAAGCAAATCTTTTCTACAGATGCGACTATATCAAATTGCTGCCAAAATAGCTTTAGAAGAAGCAGCGGAGAAGGACAACAGCATAAACAGATAAAGAAATGACCGAATCAATAATTCTAGCTGCTGATGTCAACTGGGTAGAATCCCTAACTGCGATTACTACTGTAATTGGTACTATTTTTTTAATTTGGACATTCAGTGAGCAACGAAAAATAACAGCAATTGAGCAAATAAATTTCCGAATCAAACACTTACCAACATTTGAGTGTACTAAAGTTATGGGCAGTGGCAATGAACCAGACCTTCGGAATCTGTCATTCACGTTAGTAATTCACTCCAATCCCATACAAAAATTAAGAATTAGATATTTTGAAAATCCTTCGATAGAATTCGAAAATGATAAATTTGATGACCAGCTTGTACAAAATGTTGGTGAAGAAATAACTTTTTATGGTCACTACCTTTATTCAATGCAGGAAAGCATTGGTTTTGATGAACTAAAAGGTGGCTTTTCATTAAATTTCGTAGATAGTTACAATAATTTATACACCCAAGATTTTATAATCAAACCTACAAAAGTAATTATCCAAAGTCCAGTTTTTAAAAGACAGTTGGAATCAGTTACAGAAATTTAGCAGAATATTTCTTATCTACTGATGGTATAGACTTTGCCATTGGTGCAATTTCAATAATGCCTTTAAGTAGGTTTCAATTCAACCACTATTATGATATTCTTGTCCATACTTATACATTAGGAAATTTGGCTTAATTGTTCAACTGTAATTGCGGAGCTGACCGAATCGCTTCGGTCGTAAATTTGTGTGGTCGTTACTTTGGCGTGTCCTGCCCTCTTTTGTACATCGTATAAGCTATTAACTGTAACTGCCTTAGATATAGATGTATGCTTAAAATCGTAGACCAGGACATTTCTGAATTGTGGGAATTCCTCTTTAAATGGTATTTCAATTCTCTCCCGAAACATACTTTGTGAATATGGTCTGCCAGATTTGGTTTGGTTAAATTGACCGATTATGTAATCAGCGCCATTGATTGCCTTACCTGCCTGTGCTGTATTGTTTAATATTTTTTCAATCAACTGTTTGGACTTCTCCGAAATGATGATGGTTCGTTTTTTCTTTCCTTTACTATCATAAACACCAATAGCATTTTTTCCCAAATCCAAATCTTGGACTTGAATATTACGCACCTGTATAGGTCGCAACGTGTTTTCCGCTACCAATCTGGTTACTAAGTGCAGTCGTAAATATCTATCATCTTTCGACACTGTTTCGAAGAAATCAATAAAAGTATCATTATTAATCTGATGGTATTTCGGCTCTTGCCTGCTAATGTCTAACCGTTTCAATTTCATTGCGTGGTTATGAATTGGTAATTCATTTATTTCGTAAAGCCATATATAAAATCCTTTTACATAAACCATCTGTAAGTTGATAGTGGAATTCCCAAGACCTAAACCACTAAGATAACTACGATATCCAACCCATAAATTGGCGTTTAAGTCATTCAGCGTGGCTTTAGGGCAATGACTTTCAACAAAACCTGTTACTTTCTTATTTCTCTCTGTATAGTTGTAAATATCTTTTATCTCACCCATCTGGTGGCGTAGCTGATGGTAATTAAAAAAAGCTTTAAATGCTGCAAGGACATGAGTGTTAAGCGTTAGCCTTTCAATAGTAGACTTTGGCTTTTCAGAATCAATCTGACCTACGAGCAAAGTGAGTTTATCTTTGAAAGCAACCCTTAGTTTTTCAATTTTGGCATTCTTTGCAGCACTTTCCCCTATAATACAATCAGTATAAATTCTTTTGACTCCTTCTTTGTGCTTGGTCTGCTTGCCATTGGCGAAGTATTCAATGAAATATTGTGGGTATTTATCTTGGTTGCTATCAGTTGGCGTAACCAATAAAAATCGAGTACCATTTTCAATTGCCAGTTCAATTCGACTATACTTCATTTAAGAGATTTTTTTGTAATTCAGAAAACTAATAACATTTCAAATGTAGTACTATTTTTAAAAGTAGTACCAAATTGTAGTACTAAAAATTAAAATTAGTTCTTGTCATATCCTATTAAATCACCAGTTTTCAAAAATTTAAGTCCAAAAAAAAGACCTATCTGCTAGGTCTTTACAATCATTGAAAATTAATTACAATAATCTATAAATCAGCTTTTTCTACAAAAACTTGTTGTCCTTCTTCGTTAGTAGTATGCAATTCGTAAGTTAACGCTACTACAGAGTTTGGTGAAATATTCATTTAAATTATTTTATTGTAAATACTCTAATGCGTCCTCAACAGTGTTAACCGGCAACTGGCATACTTTATTTCGGCAAATATAAACTTTTGTTTCATTGCTTTGCTTACCTTTTAACAGCGGCAGGTTACTTTTTGTTCCGCCCAATGTAATTTTGTTCGGAATATAATGTCCGCTTAATTCTATTTTAACAGCTTCGGCTTCTAATCCGGTAATGGCAATCTCGTTTATACCATAAACTTCATTTAACAGCTGGATGGCCCAATTGGAATAAGCAGAACCATAAGTTTTAATTTTTGGATGAACGGCAGCCAGCATTGCTGATGCTTTTTCGGTGTAGGCTTCAATATCAAAAAGTAACCCCAGTTTCTTTAAATTTTGTGCCATGGTAGAGTTTGATGCCGGAATTACATTATCCATTACTTCGTGTTTACGGGCAATTAAATCTTCACCCTCGGCAGAGGTATAGAAAAACATGGGCGAATCGGTGTCTGTAAAATTCGCAGTGACATAATCGGCCAGCTTTTTGGCTTCTTCCAACCAGTTTTCGTCAAAATCGTACTCGTACAATGCAATTAATGCTTCGATAAAGAAAGCATAATCATCCAAAAACCCTATTATAGATGCCTTTCCATTCTTATAATTTCGGTATAAACCACCATTTTCGGACTTCAGGTTGTTTAAGATGAACTTGGCGGCATTGGCTGCCTTTTCGTAATATAAACTGTGGCTTAAAACCTGTGCAGTATCCGCTAAGGCTTTAATCATCATGCCATTCCAGGCCGTTAAACATTTATCATCCAATCCCGGCCTTACCCGGTTGCTCCTCACTGCCAGTAATTTTGCTTTGGCTGATTTTACTGTATCAAAAAGTGTTTCTGCCTCAATACCAAATTGATTTAAAAGATCATCATCACTAATGGTTTTACGCAAGATATTGGTTTGCTCCTCTTCCCAGTTGCCTTCTTCGGTAATGTTATAGTAAGCACCGATTAATTGTGCATCTTCTCCTAAAACCTGGTCGAATTCGTGCTTATCCCACACGTAAAATTTACCTTCTACCCCTTCGCTATCTGCATCCAGTGCAGCATAAAATAGGCCATCGGCAGAAGTCATTTCATTGAAGACCCAATTAATGGTTTCGACTGCAGTTTGCTTAAAGGAATCGAACTTGGTACACTGGTAAGTTTCTATGTACAAACTGATGAGCTGGGCATTATCGTAAAGCATTTTTTCGAAATGGGGCACATGCCATTTATCATCAACTGAGTAACGGGCAAAACCACCGCCAATCTGATCGTAAATACCACCCCTGCTCATTTCTTCGAGGGTATGACAAACCGCCGTAAAAACGGATTCATCGTCTTTTAAAAAGCCATAACGCAATAAAAACACCCAGTTATTGGGCAAAGGAAACTTGGGCGCACGGTTATAGCCGCCGTAGCCGATATCAAAATGGCGTTTCCAAGGATCGATAATTTCCGTAAGGTGTGCATTGGTATAGGCTTCTGTTTGGGGAGCTGTAATTATCTTCTCGCTATCTTTAATCCCCGAAGTTAAACGTTCGGCATATTGAATGGCCTTATCGGGTTCGTTTGCCCAAAGGCCTGCCACGTTTTCCAAAATATTGATCCAGTCGTTTTTCCTGAAATATGTTCCGCCATAAATGGGGCGCTGATCGGGCAGGCAGATACAGTTTAACGGCCAGCCCCCGCTTCCTGTCATCAACTGAATGGCATACATATAAATCTGATCGATATCCGGCCTTTCTTCCCGGTCTACCTTAATACAGATAAAATGCCTGTTCATTACTTCGGCAACTTCGTGGTTTTCGAAACTTTCGCGCTCCATTACGTGGCACCAATGGCAGGCCGAATAGCCTATACTCACCAGTATCAGCTTATTTTCAGCTTTGGCTTTTTCTAACGCTTCCTGCCCCCACTCATACCAGTTAACGGGGTTATGGGCGTGTTGCAATAAGTATGGCGAAGAAGCATGGATAAGGTTATTGGTTTCAGACATGGTGGGTGATGTAAAATGTACGCGGGAAAATGGAATTTAAAAACGCCGTAAATCTATTAATAATCTACAAACCTGTTTCTATTTAGTTTTTGTTTTTATACTTTAGTTGAGAAATGGATCTGATGAATGGAATTGACGAAAAATGAGTTGTTTAACCGAAAATATGATGCAATGTACCAAGAATTGAGTTGGACACATTATCATCTTTTATCCCGATTTAAAAGTCCTAAACCTTCAGTACGCTACCTTCAACCTTAAAAACATGAAAATCACCCATACCGAAATATACCGTTTTAGCATACCAATGGAACCTTTTGTTATTGCTACCGGAACCATGCATTTTGCACAGAATGTACTGATCAGGATTTATACCGATACAGGTATACACGGTATTGGCGAATGTTCTGCATTCCCGATGATTGTAGGCGAAACCCAGGAAACCTGTATTGCCATGGCCAAAGATTTCGCAGCGATTTTAAAGGGAAAAGATCCTTTGGAAATTCCAGAGCGGATGAACGATTTATTGGGTTATGCGGACCATAACAATACCATTAAAAGTGCTTTTGACATGGCATTATTCGATATTGCTGCTAAAAATGCCAAATTACCCTTATATAAGTTTCTTGGTGGACAAAAACGCAGCATTGAAACCGACATGACCATTGGTATTGATACGCCCGAAGGAATGGCTGTAACCGCACTGAAGTATAAAAGCCAAAGCTGCAGGATCCTCAAAATTAAACTGGGCAAAAAAGTACATGATGATATTGAGCGTGTAAAGCACATCCGCGAAGCAGTTGGCGATGAAATGACCATTCGTTTAGATGCCAATCAAGGCTGGAGTTTTGATGATGCCTTATTCGCTTTGGGCGAACTGGAAAAATACAATATCGAGTTTTGTGAGCAGCCCATGAGAACCTGGTACGATGATAAACTGCCAGAACTGAACGTAAATTCGCCAATTAAGTTAATGGCTGATGAAAGCTGTTATAACCATCACGATGCGCGTAAGTTGATCAATAGTCAATCTACAACCTACCTGAACATTAAATTTTCAAAGTCGGGAGGCATTTTAGAAGCTCAAAAAATACATGAAGAAGCGCTTCAAACAGGTGTTAAGTGCATGATTGGCAGTATGCTCGAAACGAGAATTGCCTTAAGTGCCAATCTACATTTCGCCTATGCGAGTCCGAATGTAGAGTTTTTTGACCTGGATACAGCCTTATTAGGACATTTGGTTGATCCTGTGGTTGGTGGCTTAACCTATAATGGCTACTTTCTTGATGTTCCTGAAGAAATTGGCATTGGTGCCGAAGCTGATGAGTTTTTCCTGGAAAAATGCGAAAGTTGGACTGTATAGTTTATTGGTTTATTGGTCATTGGTTTATTGGTACTTTTCAAACGCCATAAAGTTCATTGGTTCAGTAGTCATTGGTTCGTTGGTTCCTTTCTAATGCCATATAAAGTTCATTGGTTCAGTAGTCATTGGTTTATTGGTTCCTTTCCAACGCCATATAAAGTTCATTGGTTCAGTAGTCATTGGTTCCTTTCTAATACTTAAAGAAACGGAAAGGTTATAAACGATTTGACAAATGAACTAATGACTAATGAACTAGTGAACCAAGATTAATGAACCAATAGCCTATCAAGCGCCAAACTATCGCCATTAAACGCATTAAAATCCACCACATGGCCAATTCCGTTAATTTTAGCCTTATCAGAGTGCTGCCAAAATTTCCATCGGCTTTTATCGAGTCTTAACTTTGGCTGGTAATAGTGGGCAATCCACAAAGGGTAATCGTTAAAATGATCTACCAAATAATCTTCGTAAAATTTAAGGCCGGTATACACAATGGGCCTAACTTTGGTTTTCATTTCTACATAATTCAAAAAATCGGCTAGTTCGGCCCGCATTTTTAGTGGAGAAACGCCATCTAACGATTCGATATCAACAACTGGTGGCAAATCGCCTTTCTCGATGTTTACAACCTGTAGAAAAAACTTAGCTTGGGTTTTACCATCTTTCTTTGGTCGGAAAAAATGGTATGCGCCACAAATTATACCCACTTTTGGGGCTTCGCGCCAGTTGCGCTGAAAATATGGATCGACCAACAGCACACCTTCGGTAGCTTTGATAAAGGCAAAACTGATATTTACCTCATCTTCTTTCATTTCTTTTACCTTTTGCCAGTTTATTTTGCCCTGGTAGTAAGAAACATCAATGCCGTGAACGGTATATTTTTTAGGGATTTTGATGTTAAAACTTTCGTAAGTTCTGTAATTAGGATCCTGGCCCCAATCTTTAACCCAGCGCCAGGTAGCCACAAAACCTTTTAAAACATAACCGTAATAAAATGGTGAAAGCAAAATCAACAACAAACCTGCAATAACCAATTTAAGCTGGATGGATATGCCGCCTTTCTTTTTTTTACCCGTAGCAGGTTTTTTGGTTACGGGCTTTCTTGCACTTGGCTTTCGGGTAACTGGAGCTTTACTGGGCGGAATTCTTTTTTCTGGCGGCATATTGTTCTGATGCAGCAAAGTTGGTGAAAATGTAGGGAAATAAAAATTAACCGGGCCTGTACTTTTTTAATACCGAATTCTATTTTGCATGTAGTTTATTAAAGCTTAGGTATTGTACAAACCTTGGCACATCTGAATTATTTGGCGTAGCAGCGTGCGGAATGGATTGAAGCCATAAAATTAAATCGCCTTGTTTGCCAGCAATGGGAATGGCCAGATTCTGTGCTTTAAGTTGCTGAATGAGTACTTCTGGACTTTTATCCTCAAGCGCTCTGTCAATTAGTTTATGATAGCCTGGTATTAAACTAAAGGCACCCCGGTTTGCAGGCACATCATTCAGATAAACCAGCGATTGAATGTAATACTTAGGACCAATACTAAAGTCGATATCCCAGTGCAGCGGACTTCCTTTAAAGCTAAAATTATTTCGTTGTGGCGGGTTAAAACTCACCTTTTCGCAGTTGGGCAATAAAGTATCTAAACCGTACAAGCTTGCAAAAACCGATTTCAGCTCCTTATCATTCCTGATATCATCCAACGCTTGGTGCTGGTAAAGTTGTAGCATTAGGCCCTGCAAAAGCTGATTTTCCTGGTACCAACTTTCTGGTTTCGCCATATCTATGCCAAGTGCTCTGGTAATCAGTTCAACTACAGCATTACACCGTTCCTCATCAATTAACCTGTCGATTTTTAAATAGCCGTTTTCTTCCCAAAATTGATGCTGTTCTTCAGTTAAAACACTAACAAATGGCGTATCTGCAATATTTTCTGCTTCACCATCATACCATTGATTAAACCTGACACAGGCCTCCCGAAAGCAACTCTCCCCTTTTAAGCCGATAATCCAGTTCTTAAAATGTTCATCATCTGTACATTCACTGTACAAAAAGTTATAGGTTTCGAACAGCCCGATCTGAAAAAAATTAAGAAATATTTTCTCCTGATGATGAAATTGCCTGCTTACATCTTTATTGGGATTTTGTGGATGATGATATTTCCTGACTATACTTAAAAATGAACATTCAATTGGTAGTTGAGCGTGATGAGTGAGCATAATGTTAATTTAATAACAGCAATGCTAATAAAAATTAATTAAATCTTTACCGCCAGGCCGTAAAAACCATATGTAAATAAAGTGCCTAAATTATCAAAAATTTGAAGGTTATCTTTTTACATTTCCTACTTTTGTTACTCTCCACATTCACCCATGTTAACTACAATTTACCAAACCTATAAAACCTCTTTCAGCGGACTTAGCCGAGAAACCTGGCTTTTGAGCATCGTAATGATGTTTAACAGGTGCGGAAGCATGGCCGTTCCATTTATGGGTTTGTACGTTACGCAGAGTTTGCACCGGTCGGAAATGGATGCCGGCCTCATCATCACTTTATTTGGTGCAGGTTCAATTCTTGGTTCGGCAACTGGTGGTAAATTAACGGATATGATCGGCTTTAGGCCCGTACAGGTCCTTTCTTCTATTATCGGTGGACTACTTTTTATCCTTTTCTCTACTATAACACACTTTTCTACCCTGTGTATTTTGGCGGTGGTGATCAGTTTTTTTTCAGAAGCATTCCGCCCTGCCAACTTTACTGCAGTTGCCCATTATGCCAAAGAGGGTACCATAACCAGATCTTATTCGTTAAACCGCTTAGCCGTAAATATTGGCTGGTCGGTTGGCATTAGCTTAGCTGGTATTATTGCTTCAATTAATTACAAACTCCTTTTTATTGTAGAAGGTGGTGTAAGTATAATTGTTGGCCTGTTGATTTTGTCTTTTTTACCTCAGGTGAAAGGTTTTATGCAAAAGGCCAGAGAAAATGCCAGTAATATGGTGATCATGAAACCTTGGGAAGACGCCTTCTATGTTAAATTTATCCTGCTTACAACCGTTTTTATTACCTGTGCCTTTTTAATGTTCAGGGTTGTTCCGGTATTTTTTAAAGAACAATGGCATATCGACGAATTTGCAATCGGCATTATAATAGGCATTAACGGCGCTGTAATTGCACTTTTTGAAATGGTGATGATCAACAAGATCGAAGCAAAAAGATCGCCCATGTTCTTTATCATCATTGGTGCAGTTCTATTTTCTGTTTCTTATATCATTTTAAGTGCACCGATTAGTTTTCATATTGTTGCGGCCATATTTACTATTGTGGTTTTTACCTGCGGAGAAATGCTTACCCTACCTTTTATCAACACCATTGTGATTAGCAGGAGTAATGCGCATAATAGAGGTTTGTATGCAGCAGGTTATACTTTGAGCTGGTCGTGCGCACAGCTGGCAGGTCCGTATTTTGGGTTTTTAGTTGCCAAAAACCTTGGTTATAACTGGCTATGGTTAGGATTGGCGGCTATGCTTTTATTGTGCACCTGGGGCTTTAATGCACTGAATAAAAAGCGTGTAAAAACCGCCTTGGAAGAAAGTGAAGTTCAGCTGGAAATTAAATAGAACTTCCAGCTGAAGCATAATTATTTTACTTTTTGGGCTTTAACGCCTTCTTTGGTAATTTTTACGGGAAGGATATTTCCATCACCATCAAATTTCATTTCATCAATACAGGTTTCGCGGTGGTTACCGTCAGTTTCGGTTAGTGGCCTGCGGTGGTAAACAATATAATATTTATTCTTTTTCTCATTGATGATTAAAGAGTGGTGCCCTGCTCCTCTTGCAATTGATGCATCTTGCTGTAAAATTTTACCTACCCTTTTAAATGGACCAAATGGCGAATCGCTTACCGCATAGGCTACCGAATAATCGGGGCCAGTCCAGCCGCCTTCGCTCCACATAAAATAATATTTACCATTTCTGATAAACATATAAGGTCCTTCTACATAATTATCAGGCGTAATTTCTTTAAAGGTAGTTCCATCAGCAAAAGGCTCAAAACCGGTAAAATCTTTGTTTAATTTGGCAATATTACAGTGTTTCCAACCGCCATAAATCAGGTAGTACTGTCCGTCTTTATCCTTAAACACAAATTGATCAATCGGTTGGGCGCCATTGTAAAATTTATCGACCAAAGGCTTACCCAAATGGTCTTTGTACGGACCTTCTGGTTTATCGGCCACTGCTACACCAATGCCCCCAATTTCATTGTCGCTCTGGATATCGTTGGCACCAAAAAATAGGTAGTATTTTTTATCTTTTTGAACAATTGCAGGTGCCCACATGGCTTTATTGGCCCATTTTATAGCGGCAGTATCTAAAATATGTGGGTGTTTTTTCCAGTTTACCAGATTATCAGACGAGAAGGCATCTAAAAATACCTGCTCCTTATAACGTGCAGAGTAAGTTGGGTAAACCCAATATTTATTGTTAAAAATAGCCGCATCCGGATCGGCATACCAGCCTGGGAAAATCGGATTCCCGGATTGGTTAATCGTTTTAGTATTCTGGGCAAAAGAAGCAAGACCAGATAAAAGTAAAAGAGATGAGAATAAATATTTCATGGTACCAATTTAGAAAAAAATATGTGCTTTAAAAATTAGTGATCATGTTTAACCGCAAAGTATGCAAAGAAAGAGCGCAGAGTGCGCTAAGATTGGACAAGTTTGACCACAGACGACACCGAGAATGCACAAAGCACACCGAGTTGAGGCAGGCGAAACCTAGAAAGTTGACAACTGTTTTCTAATATAATATATTTAAGGTTTTATAGCGCATGCAGGAACAGACCGCTGTTCATAAACCCGACAAAGCGGTTAGCCCGCAGTGAAGCGCAGCGAAACGAGGACTATGAGCGATGGCGGGACGAAAGTACCTATGAAACACGGAACCGTACTTTTTCAAAAAAAATCCCTGTCTAAAAAAATTAAACAGGGATAGGTCTTCGACTTCGCTCAGACTGACAAATAATAGTTATTTGCTCAATTCTGCAAAGTATTTATGGAATAAAGGCAAAGTCTCAATGCCTTTATAATAATTGTAGATATCGTATTTTTCGTTTGGCGAATGCAGGGCATCGCTATCTAAACCAAAGCCAAAAAGTACCGATTTAATACCCAGTACATCTTCAAATAGAGCTACAATCGGAATACTGCCACCGCCGCGTGTAGGAATGGCTTTTTTACCAAAACTATCTTCGATTGCTTTTTCTGCTGCCTGGTAGGCCACACTATCGGTTGGTGTTACTACAGGTTCGCCACCGTGGTGAGGGGTAACTTTTACCTTAACATTTTTAGGGGCAATGCTTTCGAAATGTTTGGTAAAAATTTCGGCAATTTCTTCTGAGCTTTGGTTTGGTACCAAACGCATCGAAATTTTAGCGTTAGCTTTGCTTGGTAAAACGGTTTTGGCACCTTCGCCAATGTAGCCGCTCCAAATTCCGTTTACCTCTAAGGTTGGGCGGGTACCGGTACGCTCTAAGGTAGAATAGCCTTTTTCGCCCCATACCTCCTCAATATCGAGGTCTTTTTTATATTCTTCCTCATCGTATGGTGCGGAATTTAATGCTTTTTTCTCCTCATCAGATAATTCTACCACCTTATCGTAAAACGCAGGAATGGTAATGTGGTTATTTTCATCGTGCAGGGAAGCAATCATTTTGCAGAGTATAGTTGCCGGATTAGCCACAGCACCTCCATAAACGCCAGAATGTAAATCGCGGTTTGGTCCAACCACCTCTACTTCCATGTATGCCAAACCACGTAAACCGGTTTCGATAGATGGATGTTCCATGCTGATCATTGAAGTATCGGAAATTAAAACTACATCTGCTTTTAAACGTTCGGCATTGTCTTTTACAAAAATACCAAGGTTAGCAGAACCTACCTCCTCTTCACCTTCAATCATAAATTTAACATTACAGGCCAAGGTGTTGGTTTCCATCATCAGCTCGAAAGCCTTAACATGCATGTAAAATTGTCCTTTATCATCGCAGGCGCCACGGGCATAAATTTTGCCGTCGCGTATGGTAGGTTCAAAAGGTGGGGTATGCCAAAGCTCTAATGGATCGGCCGGCTGTACATCGTAATGGCCATATATTAAAACGGTTGGTAAAGAAGCATCTATAATTTTTTCACCATAAACAATAGGATATCCTGCTGTTGGGCATATTTCTACCTCATCGGCTCCAGCATCCTTTAGTTTCTGTGCTACGTAATCGGCTGTTTTTAAAACATCACCTTTATATTTAGGATCAGCACTAACCGATGGGAAACGCAATAATTCAAACAGTTCATCTAAAAAACGTTGTTTGTGCGTTTCTACATAATTTTTAATCTCTTGCATAACAAAATGAATTTGGGCAAATATAGGCTTTACCAAATAAAGGAGCACAAATGCAGCCAGAAATTAAGTTATAAAAAGGGTAAAACTATATTTTATGCGGTTCAATTAATTGGCTGGATTGAAATTTTAAACGTCGAAGTGTTGCTCATTTTTTTATAATGGGCCGAAGCACGTCTCTTTGCTGATACAAAAATGGTTTAAAGTTTGTAAAAAAGATTTTTACAATATCATTTATATTTACTTTTTTGTAAATTGCGCAGTATATAGATATCCTTAAACACTGGCAGAAAGAATGTTATCAAATGAAATGTAGTGCAATAGTATTTTTATCTCTGCTGCTACTACTTTGTGCCCGGAATACTTCTTTCGCTCAAACTCCAGCACCAGTACGTGTAAGTTGCCCAGAAGCTGCCCAATATTATTCGAAAGATAGCATCAACATTGTAACCTTTGGCGCTAGTACGGTTGAAGGTGTAAATGGTGTGGGTTTTCAGACCATGCTGCAGAACAACTTTTTAAACTGTTACACCAATAAGGTTGTAGATATTACCAATCATGGTATTGGGGGCCAAACCACTTTTCAGGGACTGCTCCGTATCGATAACGCCATTAGCAACCGAACCGGTTTTATTGTAATCGATATGGGCATTAACGATGCCGTAGCCATTGCCACCGGTAAAGGAAGTGTTGCCGAAACTGTAGCCAATATGCGTTCGATAATCAATACCAGTATCAGACAAAAACTGGTACCCATTTTATGTACTTTACAGTTTGTAGACGACCGCACCAATAAATCGCTTGTTGCCGTAAATACCAACATCAGGAACATTAATGCCGCTTACCGCAAGTTGGCAACAGAGTATAAAATATACCTTGCAGATGTGAATGCATCGATGCGGAGGGATTTTACGCTTTATCAAGATGCTTTTCACCCCAATGCCCGCGGATATAGGCTGGTGAGCTATGTGATTTTTGATACCATCAACAAAGCGATATTCGATAAATTCTTAAAATTTACGGTTACCCAAAACTATCCAAACCCGGCCACGGTACAGACTTTTATTGACGTGGTGTTGCCAGAATCAGATAAAATCAACATTCAAATTTTCGATTTGATGGGCAGGTTGGTTAAAACTGTTGTAAACGAATATTTAAACACCGGTAAACACACGCTTGAAATTAATACCTCTACCTTTGTTCCAGGCATCTATTTTTTCAAGGTTTCTTCCGATTCGGGCCAGTATAATACCGCCAAAAAGTTTATCGTGGCCCGGTAACAAAACATTTATTTAGCAGTCAGATAGTTTTTAATTGTTTTATATCTTTAACAATGCCTACTGAAGCCTTTACCAACGAAGTTATCGATCTTGATGCGCTTCCGAAATATGAAGAAATTGCATTAAAGCAGCCCCATCCCGATTACTGGAAAATTATCTGTATCAACCTGTTCATCGTGCTAGGCCTGCTGGGCATTGCTGCTGCCCTAATCCTGATTTTTGTTGAGGAAATGAAAAACCAGACTGTTCTCGTTATTCCGATCTATTTAGCATTATCCGTTATTCTTTTTATCCTGTTCAGGGCAAGTTTTAAGAAAAGAGGCTATGCCATACGTACGCACGATGTGATATATAAAAGTGGCATTATTGCCGAGTCGACGACCATTGTTCCTTTAAACCGGATTCAGCACATCGAATTAAACGAAGGCATTTTTTCCAGGATGTACCAATTGGGTTCGCTGCAGCTATTTACCGCTGGTGGGCAAACGGGCCATATCCGCATTTCGGGCATCGCCATTGATGAAGCCAAAAGCATTAGGGATTTACTGTTGAACAAACTCGACCTGCTCGAAAACCCAGGCGCTGAAAACGACGCAGAATGAACAACGATTTCAGTAAACCGCAGCGCGAATCGGCCGTAGGCATTATTTTGATGGCCTTGCACACTATTTTTAAAATTGTTAAAGGAACTTTTTTTGTATTTGTTTTGGCGTTTGTAAAAATGCCAACCACTTCTTTTATCTATCTTTTACTGGGCATCGGCGTTATTGTATTAATCAGTTTCTTTTTTGCCTATTTATGGTATTTAAAGTTTACCTTCTTTTTAGATAAAGACAAACAAGAGTTCGTTGTAAATAAGGGCATATTTAACCGTGACCAGGTTATTATCCAGTTGGATAAAATTCAACAGGTTAACATCAACCAATCTATTTTACAGAAAATTATAGGTATTTACGGTTTAAAAATAGATACGGCAGGCGCACATGGCGAAGAAGTAAGCATTAAAGCCATTGACGAAACTTCGGCCTATAACCTAAAAGAGCATCTGTTAAGCCGAAAAAATACTACGGTAGAGGCATCGGAAAATAAAGAGGTGAAGAAATTAAATGATGAAGCTCCTTTTTTGAAAATCAGCTCATGGACCTTGCTAAAGGTTGGGTTAACTTCTAATTATGGTCAAAGTTTTGCACTCTTGGCTGCTTTTTTTTACACCGTTATTTATGAGGGCAGGCAGTTGCTCAACGCCTTTAAAATTGATGAGGATAAAATCCAAAGCACGGTAACGGGCATGTTAACCATTGTTACAGCCTTTATTTTAATTGCAGTCCTCTTAATTGTACTCTTGATTATTAACCTGATCAGGACCTTTTACAAGTATTTCGAATTACAAATCAGTAAACATCAGCACTCACTGCTCCTATCATCAGGCTTAATAGCCAAGAAAAACACATTGGTTAGTCCTGAAAAGGTACAGATTACCAAATACAGCCAGAATTATTTCCAGAAAAAGCTGGACATGCTGAACATGAGTTTAAAACAGGCACATTTTGGCGAGAGCAAAAAAGGGCACGAAATGCAGGGTAATACCATGGAAATTCCGGGCTGTAATCTTGCTGAAAGAGATGAACTTTTAAAAATCATTTTAGGGAAATTGCCACAGCAGAACAGCACATTTATACCCGACTGGCGCTTTTTAAACCTGCCAATTTTCTTTAAACTGGTTTGTCCAGTTATTATTTTCTTAATTATTGCCTTAAATGTCCAAGAAGTTAAGCCGTTTATGGGCCTTGCCGCTGTTTATTTTCTGTTAGGTGTAATAATGATTTATGTGAGCTATAAAAAACACCACATAACGGTAAGCGAAGATTTTATTGTTAAACAAAGCGGGATTTGGGATATTTCGCACGAAATTATAACCCCCAATAAAATACAGGCCATAACCACCTTTCAATATCCTTGGCACAGGGGAGTTGATGTAGGCCACCTTAATCTGCACACCGCCGCCGGACAGATCCGCTTTAAATACGGAAACTACACAGAAATAAAACTGCTGGTAAATTACTGGCTTTACCAGGTTGAACGCCAAAATGAAAGCTGGATGTGAAAACGAGGCTGTTATAAAACGAAGAATTGTCACGTTGAGCTTCCCGATGAATCGGGAAGCTCAACGTGACAAAATTGGATGGATTTTCAACTTATTTATGCTACAGCCCCTTTAACTTCGACTAATTAGTATAAGCTGCAGCAAACTCAGCAGCAAAATCCTGCAGGGTAACATTGCCTAAAACCGGTCTGTTTTTGTAGTAATCCACAAAAAGCTTGTTACTTCTGATGGCATCTCCCATTTCTACATAATTTTTGGCAATTTCTTCGGGCAAGCCCGCTCCTACCATGCCATTAAAAGCATCTTCGTCGCTAAATTCAATCCATGGCAACTCCGGTTTACCAATGGCAGCGCCCAGTGCTTTAGCCACATCAGCTGCTGTACTTTCGTCGTCGCTGGCTACATACAGTACACTTTTACCTGTAAAAGAACTTTCTAAGGTAGCAGCCGCCACTTCAGCAATGTTGCGCGGGTGTACTAAAACAAGCTTTGCATCAGCGCCGAAATTAGAACCCAAAATATTGGCATGTTTAACCATATCAACGTTGGCCAAGAAATTAATATAGAAATAGCCCGCGCGCAAATGTTTTACAGCTACGCCATCCAATGTGGCAAAAATATTTTCTACGTCGTGCAGCCCTGCTATCGGACCAGTCCCATCTGGCAAATCGGCACCTACACTGCTTAAATTCACTACTTTTTTAACGCCTGCTTCTTTTATGGCAACAGCATAGTTTTCGCCAATGCTTTTAATATATGCCCTGAATTTAGGGGCTGCAAAATTAGGTGGAACCATAGTATATATAGTATCGGCACCGGTAAAAGCATCGGTTAAGAAGGCCGTATCGCTTACACTGCCAATTAAAGGTGTTGCACCCAAGGCTTCAATTTCTGCTGCTTTACCTGCATTGCTGCTAATAATTTTTACATCGTGACCTTTATTGATCAAAATTTGAGCAAGTGGTTTGGTAATATTTCCCAATGATCCTGTTAATGTTATTTTCATGATTTTTTCTTTTTAATTATTGAATACAAAGTTATATTTGCACTTACTTTTATACAAGTACTTACCCCAAAGTATGTAAGCATGACGGCAGTTAAAGAGAGTTCGACCCGAAATTTTAATAAAGGTGTAGCGCTAACCAGTTGCCCCGTTACTTTTGTAATGGAGAAAATTGGCGGTTATTGGAAACCAATTATCCTCTTCCATTTAATGAGCGGACCGAAACGCTACAGCGAATTAAAAAGGGCAATACCGCAGATTACAGAGAAGATGCTTATACAGCATTTAAAGCAATTGCAGAACGACGATATTGTGATCAGGGATGCACAGGCCGTTGTACCTCCTGTAGTTACCTATAGCCTTAGCCCATCGGGTGAAGATCTTTTTCAGGTACTGGATTCGATGGTAGATTGGGCCATTAAAAACGGTTCGGTTTAACGCTGAATGTGGGTTTTAACAACCCTTAATAGTGGCACGGGTTAATTACCTAAACCTTGGCAAAGCAGGTCTGCTTAGAATATTTAAGTCTGCAAGCAAAGCCTGCAGACCATACTGTAATTTTGCTGAATAATTTTCTCTTGGATGAAACTAGAGAATCATAATTCCTTTAATGTTTCCGGCTTGCTTATAAATAGCTATTACCTCATCAGCATTTTGCACTTGCTTTTTCACTGTAATTGAAACATATTTCCCTGTTTTAGAAGCTTGTTCTAAAAACTCATCATTAGGTAAAATAGCACGTAAGTCCTCTATTTTATTTAAGCCACCAGTAATGATAAATTTAAAATTGTAAACACCTGGAAATTTTTCAACACTTTCCAATTTCTCTTTTAAATTCACATAAATATCTTTACTATTCCCATCTGGGATATCCGTAAGCTCAATTTCCTTATTTATTTTTTTCTCTTCCATTTCCAGATCATATCAAATTCTATACCCAAACCATCAGGATGTAATTCTGACAGCATGTTGCATTTACTTAAGACAAAATCCCGCCATTTTGGTTGAATGCTGAGGGGCCTAAACCACCAATATGAGCACAAGCCCATTTAAAATAAACCTTGGTGAAGCGGATACCGGCCGGGAGCGAAAGGCCTGCAGGCGTATGAGCGCAGCAAAGGAACACAGCTGCCCATGAAATACAGGTTTTGCTTTTCAAAAAAAATTGACTGCTATTTCTCCACAAATTCATTAAAAAGCTAGGGATTTCTTATTTTTGAACCTCAAAAAACAGGAGCCGAATTGGATTATTTAGAAGGATTAAACCCGCAGCAAAGAGCAGCAGTAGAGAATACAAAAGGACCGGTAATGATTGTTGCAGGTGCCGGATCTGGTAAAACCCGTGTAATTACATACCGTGTTGCCCATCTTATTCAAACAGGAACCGATCCGTTTAATATTTTAGTATTAACCTTTACCAACAAAGCCAGTAAAGATATGCGTGAGCGTATTGGAAAGGTTGTTGGTGCAGAGGCCAAAAATATCTGGATGGGTACTTTCCACTCTGTTTTTGCCAAGATTTTACGTGTTGAGGCCGAAAAAATCGGTTATCCAAGCAATTTCACCATTTACGATACCGACGACAGCAAGAGCGTACTCCGCGCCATTTTAAAAGAACTGCAGCTCGACGATAAATTGTATGCTGCCAATTTTGTTTTCAGCCGCATTTCATCAGCTAAAAATAACCTTATCTCTTGGGGCGAATACCAGGCCAACGATCAGATACAGGCCGAAGATATCCAGAATAAACGCCCTTTAATTGGCCAGATTTACGAAACTTACGCCAAACGCTGTTTCAGGGCCGGTGCCATGGATTTTGATGATCTACTTTTCAAAACCAATATTTTATTAAAAGAGCATCCGGATGTTTTAAATAAGTACCAACAGAAATTTAGGTACCTGATGGTGGATGAGTACCAGGATACCAACTTTTCGCAGTATACCATTGTGAAAAAACTGGCTGCTGCTTATCAAAATATATGTGTGGTGGGTGATGATGCACAGAGTATTTACGCATTCCGTGGAGCAAATATCCAGAACATTTTAAATTTCGAACGCGATTATCCGGATTTAAAGGTTTATAAATTGGAGCAGAATTACCGCTCTACCCAAAATATTGTGGATGCTGCCAGCAGTATTATCGCCAACAACAAGAATCAGCTCGAAAAAAATGTGTTCTCGGATAACGAACCTGGCGAACGCATTAAAGTTTCGCGTGCCTTTACCGATAATGAAGAAGGCAAATTAGTGGCCGAAGCCATTATTCAAGATCGCAGCACAAAAGGGCTTCAACACAGCGATTTTGCCATTTTATACCGTACCAACGCCCAAAGCAGGGCCATGGAGGAAGGTTTAAGAAAACTGAATATTCCATATAAAATTTTCGGCGGTCAATCTTTTTATCAACGTAAAGAGATTAAAGATTTAATCGCCTACTTCCGCTTAACTTTTAATCCAAAAGATGAAGAGGCTATAAAGCGCGTAATCAACTACCCAAAACGTGGTATTGGCGATACCTCTATTGATAAGATTATCGTGGCAGCAGACCAGAATGGCAAAACCATGTGGGATGTAATTTCAAATGCACACGAATATGTTGATGGGCGTTTGGCCAATCAACTGAACGATTTTGCCATGATGGTGCAGAGTTTTCAGGCTGAAGCGAAAAAGCTAAACGCCTACGATTCGGCCCTATTTATTGCACAGCATGCCGGTATTTTAAAAGAATTATATACCGATGACAGCGTTGAAGGACGTAGCCGCTACGAAAATATCCAGGAGTTGCTTAACGGTATTAAAGAATTTGCAGACCGTGAAGATATTGAAGAAAAGGGACTTGATATTTTTATGCAGGATGTGGCCCTTTTAACCAACGATGATAAGGATGGCGATAAGAACAAAGACAGTGTTTCTTTAATGACGATCCACTCGGCCAAAGGTTTGGAGTTTAAAAACGTATTTATTGTGGGTTTGGAAGAAAACCTCTTTCCATCGCAGATGTCGTTAACCAACCGTACTGACCTGGAAGAAGAGCGCCGTTTATTTTATGTAGCCATTACCCGTGCGGAGGTAAAACTTACACTTACCTACGCCACATCACGCTACCGTTGGGGAACGTTAACCAACTGCGAGCCAAGCCGTTTTATCAACGAAATTAATCCGAGGTTTTTAGAACTGGATGTTAAACCTGCAAAATCTAATTCGCTAGAAGGCAATTTTGATGATGAGCGCAAAACATGGACTTCGCAACCGCGCGATTTCTTTAGCAAACCGAAACCAGCTGGTGCTGCAACCACTTCTGCCCCACCAGTTCGGCCAAAAACTACATCATTATTGGCGAAAGCACACGTGCCGACACCGGGATTTACCCCATCACAACCGCACGAATTTCAGGGCGGCATGGAAGTAGAGCACGAAAAATTCGGTTTCGGGAAAATTATCAGCTTGGAAGGAACCTTGCCTGATGTGAAGGCCACCGTATTTTTTCAGGGCCTTGGCAACAAACAGTTGCTGCTTAAGTTTGCTAAATTAATGATTGTAAAGTAGTTTTTTAATATTGTCATCCTGAGCCTGTCCAAGAACCTCCATCTCCACTTTTGGGGGCGTTTCGACAGGCTCAACGTGACAAAAAGTTTAGATGCGCATTTTGCTATCAATGTAAGGATGGGATTGTTAAGAGAATAATTTAAGCTTATTCCACCTACCACCCAGATCTATCTTCCAAGAATTCGCCGTTTTTGAGCTGCACCAACTGCCCGTTTATTAAAGATTTAGCCTGGATATTCCATTCATCTGAAATCTCCGTAACTTCTACCAGGCTGCCAAAAGGGAAAAATTCTCCTTTGTTATCAACGGTAATTTTCACCTTTTCTCCTACTTTGGCTTCTTTAAAGAATAACTGGTTTCCAACAATGCTTAACCCGTTAATTTTTTCCAGATCAGAAACAAGGTATTTCCGGTAAGGCGATTGCGGATTTTGTGAAACCAGCACGAAAGTTTGGCTTTCCATTTCGTATTGAACCTGCATTTTATAAAAAAATTTTCCCCTGATTTTATCTCCCAGGTATATTTTTTCCCCTTGTGCGGTACGATAGCCTGTGTAAAAAGATGCGATATCCATAAATTGACCAATAATCCGATTTTTGATTCTAAACACCAAATATGGCTTAAAATTTAGAATTGTTAACTTGAAAAACCCCGAAATTATCCTTAATATTGGGGTCGGTTCTCCCGATTACAAACCATGCAACTTACTAGGTTAGAAATTAAAGGTTTTAAGAGCTTTGGCGATAAAGTGACCATCAATTTTAATGAGGGTGTTACCGCTATTGTTGGACCAAACGGTTGCGGAAAATCGAACGTAATTGATGCCATGCGCTGGGTTTTGGGCGAACAGAGCACCAAAGCCTTGCGATCGGAAAAGATGGAAAACATCATTTTCAATGGCACCAAAAACCGAAAACAGGCACAGCTTGCCGAGGTCTCTTTAAGTTTCGACAATACCAAGAACATACTGCCTACGGCCTACTCGCAGGTAACCGTTACCCGTAAACTGTATAGAAATGGCGATAGCGAATACCGCTTAAACGACGTTCAGTGCAGGTTAAAGGATATTACCGACCTGTTTTTAGATACCGGTATTGGCTCTGACAGTTATTCTATCATTGAGCTGAAAATGGTTGATGAAATTATCACCAACAAAGAACATAGCCGCCGGTCCTTATTTGAGGAAGCATCGGGGATTTCGAAATACAAACTCCGTAAAAAACAGACTTTCAATAAGTTAAAAGATACTGAAACCGATTTAGAACGGGTTGAAGATTTACTTTTCGAGATTGAAAAAAACCTAAAAACCCTAGAAAACCAGGCGCGCAAAGCAGAACGTTACTATAAGCTAAAAGAGCAGTACCGCGAACTGAGCGTACAGTTGGCTACGCACCGGATTGCTTTTTTCCGCACCGATTTAACGGCCTTAGAAACACAGGAACAAAGCCAGCAGGTAAACCGCACCGAACTCAGCGCCAAAATTGACACCGGAGAGGCCGAGCTGCAGAAGCTTAAACTGGGCAGCATCAGTCAGGAAAAAAACCTTTCGGTACAGCAAAAAGCTACAAATGAGTTTGTTTCTAAAATCCGTGCCTACGAAAGTGAGAAAAAGGTAAAGAATGAGCAGATGCGTTTCTTGCAGGAAAAAGAAACAAGGTTATCTGGCGAACTCGAAAAAGACAAAAACCAGGTTAACCACATTAAATACAACATTAAGCGTTTAAACGAAGAAGTTGCCACAGAAAACGAGGTTTTTAACCGCTTGGAAGCCGATTTAAAACTCTTAAAATCTACACTCGATACCCTACGCGAGCAGCAGCAGACCGAAAAAAACAGGATTGATAGCCTGATTAAATCTGTTAACGAGCTGCAGAACCAGGTATATCAATCGCAAAAGGAAATTGATATCCTGAACATTCAGAAAGATGCCCTGGTACAGGAAAGCAACCGGAATGTAGACGATACCGAAACCAAAACCTTAGAATTAAAAGCGTTTGACCATGCTTTGGCTGAGCTTGATATACAGGTTAGGGAAAAGCAGGCCAACATTAAGCAACTTACCGAGGCCGAAGAAGTACTTAAAGAAAAATTGGCCGCTTCGGAGACCAATTTAAGTACAAACAAAGAGAAGCTTACGGCCGAAAACCGTAAAAAAGACGCCAAACAGAACGAATATAACCTGACCAAATCGCTGGTTGATAGTTTAGAGGGCTTTCCCGAATCGATCCGCTTTTTAAAGAAAAACAACGCTTTTGCCAAAAGCGCCTTACTGCTTTCTGATATTTTATTCTGTAATGAAGATTACCGCATTGCAATTGAGAATTACCTCGAACCGGTAATGAACCATTATGTGGTTGAAAAATATGCCGATGCTGTGCAGGCCATTAATCTGTTAACAGATGCCAGTCGTGGGCGTGCAAATTTCTTTATTTTAGAGAATGTTCCAGATAAAAACCCTGCTGTTGGTACCCACGACGGGCTGGTTTCTGCCCTATCGGTAATTGAAGTAGATAAAAAATACCAATCGCTCTGTAATTTGTTGTTACAGAATGTATACATTGCTGTTAATGAGCAAGAAAACCTTTTTAAAACCACTCCTACCGAAAGTTTAACCATTTTGGCTAAAAACGGTAAATATGCGCAAACCAAGTTTACCTTGGCAGGTGGTTCGGTAGGCTTATTTGAGGGGAAAAGAATTGGGCGTGCCAAGAACTTAGAAAACCTTGCCAAAGAGATCAAAGCTTCAGAATCGCTCATTAATCAATACAATACAGCTATAAAAGCCGAAACAGATAACATTTTTAACCTGAAAGAGGCTTCGAAAATCAATTATATCAATACACTGCAACAGGAAATGAACCGTTTAAATAACGAACACATTTCTGTTCAAACCCGTCGCGATCAGTACCAGGAGTTTATTACCACCAGCGAAAACCGCAAAACGGATATTGCTCAAAAAATTGTATCGATAGAAAAAGCGCTATCTGAAAAACTGCCAGCATTGGTTCAACTGCAAAAAAACCAGCAAGAAGCACACGTTAACCTGCAAGAACAACAGCTTAACTACCAGGAAATTGCCGATCAGGTAAATGAAAGTGCTGGTAAATATAATCAGGATAACATCCGTTTTCACCAGCAGCAAAATAAGTTATCGGGCCTTGAAAAAGACCTGGATTACCGTTTTGTACAGGAAGAAGCCCTGAATAAACGCATTGCCCAAAATGATAAGGAGTTACAGGAGGCATTAGTACAGATTACGGCCACATTGCAGCATACCGATCTTAACGACGATACCCTTTTAGAAATGTATCAACAGCGTGAGGAGATGGAAAAAGGCCTTGCTGAAGCCGAACAGGCCTACTTTACCAGCAAGGGCAGCATCAACGAAGTTGAAAATGACCTAACCAACATCCGTAAAAACCGCGAAGAAACCGATTTCCTTTTAACAGAAATTAAGGATAAGAAAAATGCCTTAAAAATTGATCTGAATGCCTTAAAAGAGCGTTTGGCGGTAGAATTTAATATCGATATCAACGATCTTTTGGAAACAGACACAGAAATTGAAGCCCTGGAGAGTGAGTTCGAACTGCGCCAAAAGGTAGAAAAAATGAAACGCCAACTGGACGAATTTGGCGCCATTAACTCCATGGCAATGGAAGCCTTTAAAGAAATGGAAGAACGTTATACTTTCATCCAAAATCAGAAAAAGGACCTTAATGCAGCCAAAACCGACCTTTTGCAAACCATTAAGGAGATAGATGATACCGCAAAAGACAAGTTTATGCAGGCCTTTACACAGGCACGCGAGCATTTTATTGTGGTTTTCCGCTCGCTGTTTAACGAAGAAGATAGCTGCGACCTTATTTTATCAGATATAAACAACCCGCTAGAGGCCGATATTGATATTGTTGCACGTCCTAAAGGCAAAAGACCACTATCAATCAACCAGTTATCAGGTGGAGAAAAAACATTAACCGCAACTGCACTCCTGTTTTCGCTCTATCTTTTAAAGCCTGCACCCTTCTGTATTTTCGATGAGGTTGATGCGCCATTAGATGATACCAACATCGATAAATTCAACAATATTATCCGCAAATTCTCCGATCAATCACAGTTTATCATTGTATCGCATAATAAACGTACCATTGCCAGCACCGATATTATTTATGGTGTAACCATGGTAGAACAGGGCGTTTCGAGGGTGGTAGCTGTCGATTTGAGGGAAGTAGCGGCTTAATTAACGAAGACCTATGAAGTTTTAAAAACCTTACAGGTCTAAAGACTGCCGAACAACCAATTTTTATTAGCATTTTTCCGATTTGAAAATGAAGGCAACAGCTTTTGGAGGTCTTCAGTCCTGTTGTACACTGTAGCCTCGCGAAAAGCTCGGGCTGCCGTTCCCATCAGGTTTAGAAACGCAATACAGTAAACTAAACTACGTTTCCTTTCAATATCCCAATAATTAATATCTTTATAAACTATATGTATAGATCTCACAGTTTCGCGATATTGCAGTCGAGACGATGATACTGATAAATTATAATAATAAAACATGAAAATACTATATATTATCCCTTTAGCGATGATGCTGAGCTGCTGCTCATCCGTAAAAAACCAGGGCACAACAGCTACTGGCAAGTTAGATACACAACTGTTAAAAGATGTTGAAGTTTTATCATCAGATGCTTACCAAGGCCGGAAAACAGGTACAAAAGGAGCCGAAATGGCAAGGGCCTATATTATAGAAAGGTTTCAGAAACTGGGCTTAAAATCCTATCCACAGCATGTAAATTATGCGCAGGAATTTACCTTTAACGGCAGGGGCGGAACAAAAACCAACGGTACCAATATTATAGGTTACATTCCAGGCAAAAGCAATAACGTTATTGTTGTTTCAGCACATTACGATCATCTTGGTGTAGTTAAAGATGAGATTTTTAACGGAGCCGACGATAACGCATCGGGAACAGCAGGTTTGTTAAAGATTGCGGCCTATTTTGCAAAGAATAAACCCAATAATACCATAATTTTTGCGTCGTTTGATGCTGAAGAACTGGGCTTACAGGGCGCGAAGGCATTTGTTGGCAATCCGCCAGTGGCCATTAATACCATTGCTATTGATTTAAATATGGATATGATCAGCCATAGCGATAAAGGCGAATTATACGTTTGCGGAACTTTTAAATATCCGGACTTAAAGAAATATGTAGACACCACTAAAACCAATATTAAACTGCTTTTCGGCCATGATGATCCCAAACAAGGACATGATGATTGGACCAATCAAAGCGACCAGGGTGCATTTAATGCCAAAAACATTCCCTTTTTATATTTTGGTGTAGAAGACCATAAAGATTACCACAAACCTACTGATGAATATGCTACCATTACGCCACAGTTTTTCAGTAATGCAGCAAGCGCGGTATTGGATGTGGTAAAAAATATCGACAAGCAAACAGGCTTACAACAGTTGTTAAAAGATAAAATGATCATGAAGGATAATCCTCAGAAACCGCAGAAACTTTAACAAACAACTAACCGATTTATCAAACCTGCCCCTATCCGGCAGGTTTTTTTATGCAAATAGATTTCTTCAACAAAAGTTATTTATCTGATTATCAATAACATAAAAATAAAACTATAAAAATAGTTTTTAAACTATTTTTATAGTAGTAACTTCAATTAACCAAACTATAAAAATAGTTGCTATGATTAAAGAACTCACAAAAGCAGAAGAACAGATTATGCTCATTCTATGGGAAATGGGCGAAGCATTGGTAAAAGACGTAATCGAAAAGATGAACGAGCCCAAGCCTGCATACAATACAGTTTCGACTGTAATCAGGGTTTTAGAAACCAAAGGTTTTGTTGATCATAAAGCCATTGGCAATACGCACATCTATTTCCCTATTATAAAAGAAACTGATTATAAACACTTTGCATTTGATAAGGTGATGAATAATTACTTCGAAAACTCTTACGAAAGTCTGGTTTCTTTCCTGGTTAAGGAAAAAAGCATGAGTGCAGCAGAGCTCAATGAAATTATTCAGTTGGCAGAGAAACTTAAAAAAGATAAATGATGAGCTGGCTATATTATTTACTCGAAGCAAACCTGTACCTCATTTTATTTTATGGGTTTTACAGGTTATTCCTTTACAGGGAAACCTTTTATGGTTTAAACAGAACCTACCTCCTATCCACCTCCATACTTGCCTTTGTTCTTCCCTTTTTTCAGCTGGGATTTCTAAAAGCTCCTGTGGTTGATGAGCTAGCCATACAGCCACTGCCAACCCTTAATGAGGTTGTGGTTGCTCCTTACGTACCTTTAACCGCCGATCAGCCCAGTATTTTCACCACCGATCATTTGGTTATAGCCCTTTATGTTCTGGTTACGCTCGCTTTTCTGGTTAAAATGTTCTTCAGCTTGGCTAAAATCATCAGCATGCTTAAACTGCCTTCGGTTTACCTGGATAAAGGTGTAAAACTGATCGACCTAAAAGGTTCTAAAATCGCTTTTTCATTCTTTAACCTGCTTTTTTTAGATCCACACCTGCCGGAGAAGAATACCATCCTCAAACATGAGCTCGTACACATTAAGCAAAAACACAGTTTGGATGTAATGCTGTTCGAAATGATCCAGGTAATCAACTGGTTTAATCCCATTGTTTATCTGCTAAAGCAGGATATTAAGCTTATACACGAATATTTAGCCGATGAGGAAACCACTAAACAAGATATCGAAAAGTACGATTATGCCATGTTTCTCATTCAAAACTCAACCGGCGTTCAAAATTTAACCCTAACCAACCAAATATTCAGTTCTTCAGTGCTAAAAAAAAGAATTACGATGTTAAACCAAGAGAAATCAGCAACCTGGGCTAGGCTCAAATTGCTACTGGTAGTACCAGTTACAGCAGGAATATTATGTATTTCTACCATGGCCTTTACCAAAGATTATGGATTTGTGGATTTGATACCACAAAAAACCATTTTACAGGATACCGTAAAAAAAATAAGCATTAAACCTGTTAAGCAGCAGAAACTAAAGACTACTAAAAAAGATCAGATTAAATTTCCACCGCCAATTGTAAGGGCTGATAGCCAAACTTCATTTTATCCTAGCCATTTGTATAGCAGCAAAACCAACCAGGCCATAAGATATGAAAAAAGGTATATCGTTATTAATGGGCAGCCAGTAGCAGACAACAGCACTTTTTACGGTGTACGGAACACAAAATCGGTAAAATACCTTGGCCAGTTGGAGGCCACTAAAAAATATGGACAAGAAAAAGGCAAAAATGGCGCTGTAGAAATTACCGGTGACCATATTCAATATGCTCCGAAAATTTCTCCGCCACCAACAAGAAATGCAAGTAGCGAAAAACTAAAAGAAGTAACTATTATTGAAGGGCGTAAGGATGCAATAACGCAAACGGTTAAGGGCTACCCTATTGAAAACAGCGACAACAAAAAGATACAGGAAGTAACTATAAAGGCTTATAAAGATGCACTGGAGACCAAAACAGTTCAGGGATATCCGATAGATGCTAAAGGACAGATTAAGGCAACTACGCCACCGACTGATAAAAACCTGAAAGAAGTTACGATTAAAGGTTACGAAAAAGCAATGGATACAAAACCTGACGCTGAACTAAAAGAAGTAAAAGTGCAGGGCTACAGCTTAGGCTCAACAAATAAAAAACCAAGCTACAGTATTGTGATGCACCAGGATAATATAGATAAAGGCAAGGATGAAAAGCTAATTGTTGATATACCCGATGGTGCTAAGGCAGAATTAACGATTTACAACAGCAAATACGACGCGGCCTTTTACCAAAGTACCGATTACAAAAACGATTATTATGCCAAAGAGCTTCCCAACGGAAATTACCCCTACAACATTTTATTTAAGAAAGATGGTAAGATAGTTGGTGGAAAAAGTGGCTACGTAAAGATCAAATAATTACTGCGGCACGTACACCACGTACTTTGTTTCAAAAAAATCTTCCTCAAAATAAGCTGAAAGCGGATACAGTTCTGCTTTCAGTTTCGATTCCTTAATCTCTTCGGCCAAATCGCCGCCTTTTAAGTATAAAATCCCGTTCGGAATGGCATTTAGCGAATCTTTTTTAAACTTACCCTGTATCCATGGGTAAAATTCGCCTAAACGTGTTACCGCTCTTGATACCACAAAATTAAATTTTTCCTTAATCTGCTCGGCCCGTAAATGATCGGCTTTTAAATTCTCCAGACCAAGGGCAGCAGCCACTTCCTTTACTACTTTAATCTTTTTCCCGATAGAATCGACCAGGTAAAAAGTGGTTTCAGGAAATAAAATAGCCAACGGAATACCCGGAAAACCACCTCCCGTACCCACATCCAGCACCGATTCGCCTGCTTTAAACGTACAAACTTTGGCTATCCCCAACGAGTGCAGTACATGGCGTTCGTATAATTCTTCAATATCTTTTCTCGAAATCACGTTGATCTGTGCATTCCAAAAGCTATATAATTCGAACAGCTGCGAAAATTGCGCAATCTGTTTTTCGCTTAAGTCGGGAAAATATTTTAAAACGATATCGGGCTTTACATCAAGCATATTGCAATTACTAAAGGATTATGAATTATTTCCAGTTTACTTTTTTCTTACCAAATAAGGCTAAAAATCCGTTCAGGGTTAAAAACAGAAACAAAAGTATGTCTAAAATCGGGAACCACCAACGCAAATCGCCATAGTTTAAGCGTTTCAATAGTTTTGGGTAGATAAAACACCTGATGATGATACTCAGGCCCAAGATTCCCAGAGCTACGTACTGCGCTTCACGGCTAAAAAACATACAGGCCGCGAAGAAAGCGTAAAACAAAAACTGAAACATAATCTGTACGCTCAAAATAAACTTATGCTTCGGTTTATACAGTTTACCGGCACCAAAATGACGTTTCTTCTGTCTCAAATAGCCGGCCCAGGTTTTGTTGGGCTCGCTCCAAACATGGCTATTAGGGTGTATCCGGATCTCCGTATTGTATTTATGGGCATGCGCATTCACAAATAAATCATCATCGCCCGATGGGATGTGCATATGCGCTGCAAAACCTTTGTTCTTAAAAAAAAGCGATTTTTTATAGGCCATATTACGTCCAACCCCCATGTATGGCATACCTTTTAAAGCAAAAGATAAATAGTTTACGGCGGTAAAAAAAGTTTCGAAACGGATCAGCGCATTTAAAAGGCTTCTTCTTTTCAGGTAAGGCGAGTAACCCAAAAGTATTTCGGTATTTTCATCCGCAGGTGGCTGCATATCCATTAACCAATGGGCTGATGCTGGTGTACAATCGGCATCGGTAAAAACCAGCCAATCGTATTTGGCCGCCTTTATACCCATTGTTACCGCAAATTTCTTACCTGCAATAAACTTATCGTTATCTAAAATCTTAACTACTTTAAGGTTGCTGTATTTTTTTTCAAAAGCTTCTAAAAACTCTTCTGTACCATCCCACGAACGGTCGTTAACCACAACAACTTCAAATTCTGGATAATCCTGGCTCAATAAGGTAGGAAGATAGGCCGTTAAATTTTCAATTTCATTCCTTGCACAAACAATTACACTGATCGGTTTTCTGCCCAATAAGGGTACCTCTTCGACACTGATGTTAGCCAATTTTAAATGAACAAAAAGTACGTAGTAAAGCTGAACGAAAAGGCAAAAAGCCAGTGCAGAGAGCAAAATAATTTCAAGCAGGGTTAATATCACGATGGTAAAATAAATAGGCGCAAATTTCTCATTTTTAATCTGTAAAACACTTTTATGTTGATAAAAAATTAAACAAAAATATGCCCTCAATTTTTGCTATTTTTGGCAGATTTTTGACGACAAAAAACACATATAAACCGCCTATCATCAAAATAACAATTAGTTGCTAATTAAACGTATTTTGATGGTGGTAAACTCCATCTGACGATTGGAGAAAAATTAAATAATAATAGATGAAATTCAGTTTACAGGCTAACGATCCGTTATCTAAAGCCAGGGCAGGAACAGTAACAACGGCCCATGGCGAAATACAAACCCCCATTTTTATGCCTGTGGGCACCGCCGGAACGGTAAAAGCCGTTCATCAGCGCGAGCTTAAAGAAGATATTGATGCAAAAATCATTCTTGGTAATACCTATCATTTATATTTAAGACCAGGTTTGGATATCCTCGAAAAAGCTGGCGGATTGCATAAATTTATTGGCTGGGACCGACCTATTTTAACAGATAGTGGTGGTTATCAGGTATATTCTTTGAGTAAAGTACGTAAAATTAAAGAAGAAGGCGTTACTTTCCACTCGCATATTGATGGTTCTAAACACCTTTTTACCCCTGAATATGCCATGGATATCCAGCGTACCATAGGAGCCGATATTATTATGGCTTTTGATGAGTGCACACCATACCCATGCGACTATAATTATGCGGCACAATCTATAAAAATGACCCACCGCTGGTTAAAGCGTTGCTGTACCCGTTTTGATAGCACCGAACCTAAATATGGCTTCGATCAAACGCTTTTCCCTATTGTACAGGGTTCTGTATATAAAGATTTAAGGATCAAATCTGCAGAATTTATCGCCAGTATGGACCGCGAGGGCAATGCTATCGGTGGTTTATCAGTTGGAGAGCCTGCAGAAGAGATGTATGCCATGACAGAAGTGGTTTGCAACATATTACCGGAAGAAAAACCGCGTTATCTAATGGGCGTGGGTACACCGATCAATATTTTAGAGAATATTGCTTTGGGTATCGATATGTTCGATTGCGTAATGCCGACCAGAAATGCCAGAAACGGCATGCTTTTTACACGGAATGGCATTATAAACATCAGGAACAAGAAATGGGAAAACGATTTTTCTCCTTTAGATGCAGAAAGTGATCTGCATGTCGACCTGGTAACAAGCAAGGCTTATTTAAGGCATTTGGTGCACAGCAAAGAAATGCTTGGCGCACAGATTGCTACCTTACATAATCTGCATTTTTATCTTTGGCTGGTAAAACAGGCCAGGGAAAAGATTATTGCTGGCGAATTTTACGAATGGAAAAACAAAATGGTTAAAGTATTAGGCAATAAGCTATAAAATGAGTCTGCTAAAAGGAAAAATAAAAATCATCGATCAATACATTATCGGGAAATACCTGGGTACCTTTATCTACACCCTGGCCATTTTTGTGATTATTATTGTGGTATTCGATCTATCTGAAAAGATGGATGATTTTATGAAAAGTGGCCTGAGTTTTTGGGGAATTTTATCCAAATACTATGCAGGCTCTATTCCCTTTTATGTAAACATGCTCTCGCCACTGATCAATTTTATTGCGGTAATTTTCTTTACGGCAAAAATGGCCGATCAAACAGAGATTGTACCCATACTGAGCGGAGGAGTAAGCTTTAACCGCTTTTTATTTCCATACCTGGTATCGGCTACGATTATTTTTTCGGCAAACCTTGTATCCAATTTATACATATTACCCTATACCAATACGCTAAAGAATAGTTTTGAGAACACCTACGTTAAGCGTAACGACCCCTCTACCAAATCGAACATCCACATGAAACTGGATGACAGAACCTACATTTACATTGACAATTTCGACAATAAAACCAATTCTGGTTACCGGTTTTCTTTAGATAATTTTAATGGTGATGTACTGACCAAAAAGATCGTGGCAGAGAATATAAAATGGGATTCGCTAAAACGGAAATGGCAATTAAGCAATTACTCTATCCGTAAAATTGATGGGCTTAAAGAAACCATGATTTATGGTAACGGGAAGCTAAAGGATACCATTTTAGACATGCGCCCTGATGATTTTTCGGCTTATGATAATGTGGTGCAGAATTTAACCACCAAGGAACTATCGGATAAAATCAAAAAAGAAAAAATACGGGGTACGGGTGTAATGAACGACCTGCAGTTTGAGAGGTATAAACGCTATTTACACCCGCTTTCTGCCTTTGTGTTAACACTCATTGGCGTGGCGCTATCCTCGCGTAAGGTGCGCGGAGGTGTAGGTGTATCATTGGGTATCGGCATCTTTATTAGCTTCGCTTATATCGTATTTAATCAGTTTACTCAGATGTTCTCTACAAAGGGCGGATTACCACCTTTTGCAGCCGTAATCATGCCTACGCTGTTCTTCGGTTTGCTGGGTTTTTACCTGCTTAGAAAAGCACCAAAATAACAATGAAAACCGATCAAAAAAACTTACTTATCCTCCACCTTACAGTATTGGTGTGGGGCTTTACCGGAGTGCTCGGAAAAGTAATTTCGATAGATGCCGTACCCATGGTTTGGTACAGGGTTTTAATTGCCGCAGCTACACTTTTCCTCTGGTTTTTAATCACGAAAAAGAACATTAAGATCACCAAAAAACAATTTATCCAGTTCTTTTTAACCGGCGGGATTGTAGCCATCCACTGGATATTTTTCTTTCATGCCATTAAGGTTTCTACCGTTTCTGTTACCCTGGTATGCCTTTCATCCTTCACTTTATTTACGGCAATTTTAGAACCGCTGATCAAAAAACAGCCGATAGAAATGGGCGACATCCTGATCGGATTATTGATTATCCTGGGTATTTATATGATCTTCAAATTTGAGACTCAATATACTTTAGGGATTATTTTTGGCCTATTGGCAGCAGTGGCATCGAGCCTTTTTTCTACCTTAAATTCTACTTTTGTTCAAAAAAGCGAACCTTCCATCATTGGATTTTATGAGCTTGTTGGTGCACTTTTCTGGATCACTTTATACCGTTTATACGATGGTACATTGCTGCACACGCACTTCAACTTAAGCTTAAAAGACTGGATGTATCTTGCCTTTCTGGGCACGCTGTGTACATCAGTTGCGTACGTGGCAGGCGTATCGGTAATGCGGACTTTATCGGCCTTTAGGGTTGCTCTAATTACCAACCTCGAACCCGTTTACGGAATCATTTTGGCTTTTATTTTCTTTCAAAACAAAGAGCAGATGACGGGTGGATTTTACATCGGCGCAACGATAATATTGGGTTCGATATTCCTATATCCTATCTATAAAAAAAGGAAGAACAAACTGTAGGGAGCCGTGTAAAATCACACAGCAATTCAGAAACTACCATCGAAAAATAATCATCAACACCATCGTTATCCCAAGCGCAGTATCGGTTGAACCGTTAGATGGCGGGGCGCATTAATTATGCAGCCAAATCATTTTAATTGTGCAGCTTAGTTATTTTAATTATGCAGCTTAATCATTTTGATTATGCAGCGTAATTATTTTAATTATGCAGCTTAATTATTTTGATCATGCAGCTTAATCTGTTTCGGATATGGCTGCATAATCCCTAGAATACTCGTCATTGCGAGGCACGAAGCAATCTTAATGCGTACGCGAGATAGCGACCGTTGTAAGATTGCTTCCCCGAAAATTGGGGCAAGCTGTCGGCTGAAAAAGCCTTTTCGATAAATCGGAACAGGCACCAGAAATGACGATTTT
The DNA here is from genome assembly GCF_051857575.1 of Pedobacter sp. GSP4. Lineage (NCBI taxonomy): Bacteria > Pseudomonadati > Bacteroidota > Sphingobacteriia > Sphingobacteriales > Sphingobacteriaceae > Pedobacter > Pedobacter sp. GSP4. Next base: position 35,977 of record NZ_JBPZIR010000009.1, read on the forward strand.
TACAAACAACGAACTGCAAAAAACTTGTCATTCATGTTAATTTTAATAAGATAAATTCAATCTACCATAGACAGACACCTAAAGAACAAATCGTCATCTAGATCCGATAGCTATCGGATGAAGCGTAGTCCCGAATATTCGGGAAAGAGATCTATTAAAGATTTCTCGACTACGCTATGCTCCTCTCGAAATGACGATCTCGGAGAGGTTGTCATTCATCTTAATTTTTACAAGATAAAGTCAATCTACCATTGAAAAATTCATTAAAATGTTCGTCATTGCGAGGCACGAAGCAATCTTATTGCGCACGCGAGATAGCGATCGTTTTAAGATTGTTTTGCCGAAAATCGGGGGCTAAGAAAGCCTTTCCGATAGATCGTAACAGTTACCATAAATGACAATTTTCGCAAACAATGAACTACATAAAAAATTTAAGATAGCGCCCAATAAACAACCTAATTTTACGCCAAACAAACCGTGATTTACAACCACCATCTTAGCCTAAAAAATCTTATAAAATCAGACGCTCCAAATACTTCCATCTAATCAAATTTAACAGGCAAAAATCTTTTAAAAATAAAGCAAAAAAAAGTAGATTCTTAATGCAAAAAAAAGATCAACTATCCAGAACAAACATACCCTAGAAAACAACTCATATTGCTTTGTTAAAACGCTAAAAAACAAGTCTCCAAAACATCTAAAATATACCTATAACCAACAAACAAAAAGCGCAATAAGCACAGCAAATAATAGCAATATAAAACACGCAGTTGTTGTTACCAAACTTGCATAAGCAAAGACTTATGATCAGCATACCGCTTCAAGGCTTTTAAAATTTCTCACATGGGGAAAGCAATACACCTTGATTGTCTACCACCAAAAACCTCCACAAATATAACCTCAGTCTGGCCCGATCGACCGGAAAAGTTATGCTAAAATTCCAGCCGAAAATGGATCAACACCAACAATTTTTCTATAGATTTTCATTTATTCAGCCCCAAATAAACCGTAAAGGCTAGGGTTTATAAAAATTGCAGAAAGCAGTAAAAAACACGCCTGTAGCATATTTAAAAGGACTTTTTTAGCTAAAAATAAAATTTATGATAAAACGGGATCAAAACCCAGTTATTCGCGAATATTGGCTAGAAATTCGATTACAAAGCCAAAATATTAGCAAACTCGGTCCTAAAATTCACCAAAAAACATACAAATTCTGCTTACAAAAGGAAGTTGGAGTCAAGAAATCATGCCTAAAAATGGGCAATTATGCGCAGTAAAAGCCTTGGCTTAACCCTGTTAAACTTAGAAATTTCAGCAGGCTTAGTCCATTAAACACTTACTCAAAACAACAGAAGCATAAAGAAACTGGAAAAAAAAGGCTCCGGTAAAACCTCAAAATACATAGACATTTTGTCACGCCAATCTAATCCAAGCGCCAATAATGTCTTTTCATTTTGGTAGGCCAGCTGCATTACTTGGCTTAAATAACTCCTCCAAACAGGAGTTGCCGGAGCATCATTTTAAGCCAAAAATCCTATCTAGAATCTTATGCCTACTCAGTTAAAAAGGCTAGGCTGCCTCATTGTTTTTAAAGTCCAAATATTACAAAAACACCCCTTCAATCAGCCGAAAATAAATCGGTTTTTTAGGATGAAAGTTATTTGATAAATGTATACCAAAATTAAAAATGGAGAAAAATTTTTCAGGGAAAACCGATTAATAAGTGTAAATTAAATCAATAAAAGCATTGCATTAAAAAATGCACATTGAAGCCTTAACAGGCGTTATAATGGAGATAAAAATTACGTTAAAACTAACAAATAACTGATTTATATAAAATTCATTAAAATTTAAAAATCAATAACTTATACAATACAACATAAATTAAAGATTTACAAAAATACCTACTTACAAATTTTAAAAAACTAAATATTTTAGCAAAGATTTTAGATGAACTTAAACTTATCAAACAAAAAACTAATTATCAAGTATTTAAGTGCAATTACTTTAAGTTTTATTTCACAATCGGTTTTTGGGCAGATTTTCAGCACTGCACAAAACCCACTTAGTGTAAAATGGAACTACATTTCATCGGGAGGCTTTAAAATCATCTATCCGCAAGAACTGGAAAAAGAAGCCCAAAGAATGGCCAATACCCTACCCTTTATCTACCCTAAAATTGGACTGGGTTTAAGGCAGCAAAAAACCGCCATTCCCCTCTTATTGCAGAACCGCGGAACGGTGGCTAATGGCTTTGTTCAGCTGGCACCAAAGAAGTCGGAATTCTATGCCACCCCTCCCCAATTTTTCGATAGCCAGGATTGGTTGAACAACCTCGCCGTACACGAACTTAGGCATATTGCACAGTTTGACAAATTGACAGGAACACAGGCGCACCCTTTCCCGGAGCTGGTTTACTTTACTTACTTTGGGGCAGCTATACCAACCTGGTTTTTTGAAGGCGATGCGGTTGTGAACGAAACTGCGCTGACCCTTTCGGGCAGGGGCCGGCAGCCAAATTGGATCATGCCTTATCGGGCCTCTATTTTGGAAGGCAAAAAATTCTCGTACAGCAAAGCCTATTTTGGTTCGAACAAAGACGTTACCCCGGGTTACTACCAAACAGGATATTTAATGGTATCGGACATGAAGGAAAAATATGGCCAATTCATTTCCGACAGTCTGCTTGGCGACATTAGAAAAAGACCGGCAAGGCTCTACCCTTTTTCACAAAGCTTAAAAAAATTCACGCAACAAAATACGAGACAATACTTTTTGGCTACACAAAATAAGCTTGCCGAAAAATGGAAATCACCAGAAGAAAAATCCACAATCAGCACCTACGAAATACTAAATAAAAAAACAGCTTTAGCAACCAATTATTTTCTGCCTGTACGTGTTAATCAAAATCAGATTTTAGCTTTAAAGGAAAGTAAAAATGACGCCCGCTATTTTGTATTGATAAACGAAGATAAATCTGAGCAAAAATTATTCGGAATAGGCTATCAAGAACAACCCTGGTTCAGCCTAAAAAACGACCTTCTGGTTTGGGATGAAATCCGTTACGACCCTAGATATAAACAGCGCAGTTATAGCGTAATCTGCTCGTATAATCTAAAGACCAAAAAATTCAAAAAATTAAGCAGCAAAAGCAGGCTTTTCTCGCCAAGTCTTTCGGATGATGGAAAGAAAATAATTGCGGCAAAAGTAGAACTCAACAACCAGTTTAACCTGGTAGAAATTGATGCTGCATCGGGCAGCATTTTGAAGACCTACCCAAATCCTGAAAACGAGACACTGCAAACACCAGCTTTTGATCAATCGGGAAAAAGGGTGGCTTATATTGGCGTAAGTGAAAAAGGAAAAAATTTATGGCTGATCGAAGGGGATAAAAAAACACAGCTGATTTCAGACAGCCGGCAGCAGCTTAGCCGTCCAGTTTTTATTAATGATAAAATTGCTTTTAATGCCCACTTTAATGGCATCGATAACATCTACACAATAGATCCGGTTTCGAAAGCAATCCATGCGCTTACGGCTTCTAAATATGGAGCCTTCAACCCTACCGGAACCAATGATGGAAAAATCATTTTTAACGATTATAAAATCAACGGGTACGAAATTGCTGAGACAGCCATTTCAGAAAAACCTGTTGGCGAAAATAACTTTGTAGATTTTTCGGCCGCAGCAGAAATGCAGGAAAATATCGGAAATGTTTTTGAAAAAATTCCGGACAGCACATACCAATCAAAACGCTATCACCAGGCCCTGAATCTTTTCAGTGTTCACAGCATAATTCCTGTTATCGATAATGAATACCTTTTCGGTTTAGAGCTGCAATCGAATAACCTGCTTAACACGATGGACTTTTATACAGGCGCTAAATACCACCGGGATTTAAAACGTTTCGAGTATACGGCAGACATTAGCTATAAGGCACTCTATCCGGTTTTTAGTGTGTTGTACCGCAACCGTCCGAAACGCACGTTCTACCGCGCTAAAAATGCGATACAGCAAGGCGATTGGAGAGAAAACTATATTAAGCTTAATGCATCGGTTCCACTTTCGTTCAATGCCCGAAATCAGAACTACGCTTTTACCCTAAATGCAGCAACAAGTTTTACGCAAAGGTATGCGCCCGAAAACATGCCGGTCAATTTTATCCGCGAGCTTAAATTCCCTATGGAGTACAATTTTACTTTCAACCACAGCGTGCGCACCACCGAAAGAGATATTGCGCCAAAGTGGGCACAGGTATTGAGGGCTACTTACAACCACCAGCCTTTTGATAAAAATTTAAAGGGAGAAATTCTTGCCCTCGAGAGCTTCTTCTATTTCCCTGGACTTGCCAAGAACCATTCGTTTTTAGCCAGCTTCAATTATCAAAAAGCAATTGGCGCAAACCAGTACGCCACCGAAATTGCAACGGTATATGGGTACAACAATATTTTAGCAAAAAGCACCTTACAAAACAGTTTGCTTTTTAACTACCGTTTCCCCTTTGCTTTTCCTGATTGGGAACTCGGTCCGTTGGCTTACGTAAGAAATTTCAGGGCCGGTTTATTTTGCCATTATGAAAACATTGGCAAGGGTACAACTTTTAACGATCCAAAAACTTATGGCGTAGAATTGAACACCAGCGTAAACATTTTGCGGTATCAACCTGTTGTAGATTTAGGGGCGAGGTTGGTTTTTGTTAATCAGATTTACAATCAAAATCCGATATTAGAGTTTTCATTCAATTATAGTTTTTAAAACCATGAGCGCAAAAACAATTTCGATTATTATTTTGACCGCATTGCTGACCATATTTTTAATGGTGAATACCGAACCCGTTGATTTCGATTTTCTGGTGACTACAGTTCCGGTATCTAAACTTTTGGTTATTGGTGTCTGCATCATTATTGGTTTTATTATTGGCTTTGTGGTAGGCAAGCCAAGAAAAACTGTAAGCAGTTATGATGATGAGATCGAGCGTAACCAACCTGCTGCTCCGGGCAAAAAGGAATTGAGTGATGAGGACAGGGATTATATTAGCTAGTGCTAGGATTAGTAGGATTACTGGATTTTAGGATACTAACGCAGCAGGATCATAAGATGACTAGATTTCAAGATGCCAACGCAGCCAGGATTCATTGGATGACTAGATTTTAGGAAACAAATGCTCTAACCGGGATTCATTATTAGATTTCAAGATGCCAACGCAGCAGGATTCATTGGATGACTAGATTTTAGGAAACAAATGCTCCTGCAAGGAGGATTATTTGATTTCAAGATATGGATGTTCATAATTGCAAGCTCATAATTTTTAGGATTATTCGAGTTGAAAGCTTATCTTGGCTTTAAAGAAAATCCCTATTTCTTAAAGTAAATTTTAATTTATTGATATGAAATATGGCGATTTAACAGGCCGCATTATTGGTTGCGCAATGAGGGTACATTCTTATTTAGGTTCAGGTTTCCAAGAAAAGATTTATCAAAGGGCCTTAGGCATTGAAATGGGAATTGAGAAATTATCCTACAAAGAGGAGATGGTAATGACCATTTTTTACAGGGATATTAAAATCGGTTTTAGAAGAGTAGATTTTTTTGTCGAAAACGAAATCATGGTCGAATTAAAAGCTGTATCCGAATTAAATGATGCCCACCTCGCACAAGCAATCAACTATCTTGAAGCCTATAAACTTCCTGTCGGATTGTTGATTAATTTTGGAAGCCGGAGCCTGACTTTTAAAAGAGTTTACAACACTAAACATCCTGAGAACAAGCCAGGATTAATATGATTTAAGAGCAGATGAAGGAAATCAATACAAATACCTTGGGAACAAGCCAGGATTAATCTGGTTTAAGCAGTGTAAGGAGATGTAAGTTTTACAAACCCTGATCATAAAATCCTATAATCTTAAAAATCCTAGCTGAGCGCTGTCATTATCTCTCCGTACAACAACCCGCTACCCCCGCCATAATGCTGGATAATTTTCAAGTCTGGTTTGAGTTCGGTAAGTTTTGCCCTTAATGCTTTTTCGCATTCGGCATCTATACCATTTCCCAGCAATACCAAATCTATATCCTCGGTGCTACAGATTTCGATAGCCTCTTCATCAGTACGCACACAGATACCTTTCCATTCCGGGCGGGCGTTGAGCAGCCGTTTCATCACCTCGGTAATCCCTGGATCTCTGCCGATATAAAGTATGGTGTTTTGCATAATGTTAATTTAAAGAAATATCAAAAAAAACAAATCGTCATTCCGACCGGATTACCGTTTTTACCTCGGTAGCAAAATGGAGAAATAGTTGGTCTCTACTCCAAGATTTCTCCACTGATCGAAATGACGATTCTTCTACATTAATTCAATTCCATCGGAACATCCATCAATAGCACTTCAGCATCTGCAGAGTTTGCTTTAAAGCTGATGCTCTCTGTATCCCAAACACCAATTGCATCTCTATTGCCCAATGTTTGTCCGTTGATGGTAACTTCTCCGCTAATTACGAAAGCATATACACCATTTCCGGCTTTTTTGATTTTGTATTCGGTTTCAAAGCCCTCATCAAATTTCCCTAATGAGAACCAGGCATCCTGATGGATCCAAACATTATCATCTTCGGCGTTGGGCGATAAAATCTGCTGAAAGTTATTGTGGCGTGCAGCAACATCCAATGTTTTCTGATCGTAACGCGGCGTAACGTTTTTCTTGTTCGGGAACAACCAGATCTGCAATAAGTTTAACTGTACATCGGCATTGGCATTAAACTCGCTATGGCTTACGCCTGTACCGGCACTCATTACCTGTATTTCGCCATTTTTAATCACTGCCGAGTTACCCATGCTATCTTTGTGGGCAATTGCGCCAGCCAATGGAATCGTAATGATTTCCATATTATCGTGGGGATGCGCACCGAAGCCCATTCCACCATCAATCAAGTCATCATTTAAAACTCGCAAAACCCCAAAATGCATCCTTTCCGGATTGTAATAATTGGCAAAACTGAATGAGTGGTGTGCATTTAACCAGCCATGATTAGCTTGGCCGCGGGTGTTTTCTTTGTGCAAAATAAACTGTGACATAAATTTCCTTTCTTGTTTATGATACAAATTTACTACGCCTTTAGTTGCTGTGCATTGATGTAGGATAAGAAAGTAGTTGAGCGCTTTAACCATTGGGCTTTATAATCCATGCTTACTTCTTACAGCATCACTGTTCAGCTCCCTCAATGCATCAAGTGCCACCCAATTTGCTTTTTTGTTATTCTGCGCCAGAATATGGTTCGCAGTTTCTATTGCATGCTGGTGCAGGAAAGCATTCCGTTTACCAATTTGCCTCAAAGCCCAGTTAATGGCTTTCTTCACAAAATTCCGGTTATCACGGGCCTCTCTTTCTATAATAGGCAAAAAGCTAAGGAAAGTTTCATTGGTCTCTTTTTTGAGGTGTATGGCAGCTTCGGCCATGAGTACAAAACCTGTCCGTTTTACAAACTCCGACTGCGCCGCTGCAAATTCAAAAACCTTTGGCTTAAAATAAGGCGTTTTAACGAAAAGATTTCCGCAAGCCTGATCACATATATCCCAAGAGCTAAAATCGTTTGTCCAGCCGTTTATTTGCGCCTCATCAACCTGTTTATAATCGCCAATAAAGGTTGCCAACAAACGGGCTTCATGAAATCCCGTTTCCCAGAGCAATAAAGACAGTTCCTGATTTTTGCCAATCTGCTTGGCCAGCTTTCTGATATTGGGCACGCGGATACCGAAAGCTTTAGAAATATCAATTCCGAAATGGGTCATTTTCTGCAAGTATCCGGGTTCGCTGATGGACTTGAGTTCGGAAAGGATAAAATCGATATCGTTCATAACACGAATTTAGTTTTTTTGAAAGATTTCTGAAATTACGAACTACATCACATGCGAGAACCGGCAACAACACTAAAGGCCAGCAGGTTCCATCAAACATAATCAATCCTTAACACGGTTTGTGTTTTAAGTTTACATCAAGAGTTTAAAATTGAAAACATTTTTAAACCAAAAAATCAGCCCTTTAAAAACCAATTAAACAAAAAGAAACCTATGAAAAAAAAGTTCATCTGGATGCTACTGGCTCCATGCTTATTAGCTGTATCCTGCCAGAAAAACAATTTAACTGAAGATAACGTCAGTACTACAGGCTTAAAAAAGAGCATGCTGCAGGCCGCTGCAGTACAAGCCAGTGCAGCACCAAGTGTAAACGGTTATGTTAATACCTCAAGCTACATCAGCACCGGTTTTTCGTTTTTAAACCCAACACAGGTTGATAAAAACCGTGTAGCTATTGGTGGCAGTGCATACACCGAGGTGTATGGCTTTAACATCCCGGAAGAAAACAGGGTGCGCGGTATACGCTGGAATGCGGACGATGAAACTACTTCTATTTGGCGTCCACAGGGCATAGCCGGTTTTTCAAGAAATGGCGTGCGTTATTTATTGGTAAGCTGGTATGCCAAAGATGCAGCAGAAAGCAAAGGATCGAGAATAACACTGATTGATATCAGCCCAAGCTCGAGCACCTATTTAACCTACAGACATATTTTATTGGTGCAGCCAACCTTACCAACCGGCACTTTAGATTATACCCAATATGGTGCTTATGCGCCCTTGAATGTTCATGCTGGCGGTATAGCTTATTTTAACGGTAAAATTTATTTAAGCAGCACCAGCTTAGGCCTAAGGGTGTTCGATTTAGACAAAATTATTGAAGTGACTAGCGGAACAGGCACCGAAAATAAATGCGGTAAGGATGCCAGCGGCAATCTTTATGCCTTTAATTACCGCTACGTACTGCCTCAGGTAGGTTATTACAAAATCAATGATGCAGATCCTTATTCAACCGTACAGGTAAATTACGAAAACAACCAACTGTGGACAGGCCAATACTATTCAGGAAGTGCAGATGCTGCTATTGTACCTAAAATATTTGGTTTCCCGATTAATACAGCCGGAGAACTGCAGAACTCGGGCATCCAAACCGTAATCCCGAAGAACAGTTTATTTGCATCAGACCATGCACATGGCATACAAGGCGTTTTTAGAAAAGGCAACAGAACCTGGCTTTCCTGCACCGGATCACCCAGCGAATCGTACGGATCTACCGCCCGTTTAGCCAGATACACTGATGGCGATACCAATACCGTTCGCTACAGATGGCCATACGGTGCTGAATCTTTATATTTTGAAGCACAATATGGATATTTATGGAGCTTAACCGAATTTGAGCCCAACGCCGGCGCGAATAATGGCAGTCAGGTTAACCGCTGCATATTTGCAGTAGATTTTTCAAAATACGAGTAGCAAACTCGATAAAAACGAAATATTTTAGGTAGCGTTTCGACAGACTTAACGTAATAACACAAAAAGGGAGATGTTTTTAGCATCTCCCTTTTTATATTAGTTTTCGAATGGCAATTAAGCTAAAGCCTGCTCAATATCAGCTAAAATATCGTTAATATGCTCTAAACCGATCGATAAACGGATAGAGCCCTGCTCAATACCAACTTCGTTACGCTGCTCTTCAGTTAATTTACTGTGCGTACTGGTAGCAGGATGTGTTGCAATAGAGCGCGTATCGGCAAGGTTTGCAGAAATTGAGAACAACTGTAGGCTATCCATAAATTTACGGGCAGCATCTATCCCACCGTTAACCACAATGGTTACAATACCTCCACCCTGTTTCATCTGCTTTTTGGCAATTTCGTACTGCGGGTGCGATGGCAGGAAAGGATATTTTACCAATTTAATTTTAGGATGCTTTTCTAAGTATTCGGCAACTTTCAAAGCATTTTCGCAATGGCGGTCCATACGGATGGCTAAAGTCTCTAAGCTTTTTGATAAAATCCAGGCATTAAAAGGCGATAAGGCTGGTCCACTGTGGCGGGCAAAGCCTACCACATCGGCAATTAAGGCTTTGGTACCTAAAATAATCCCACCCAATACACGCCCCTGGCCATCGATGTATTTAGTAGCCGAATGGATAGAAATGTGTGCACCAAATTTAATCGGCTGCTGTAAATACGGCGTGGCGAAACAGTTATCAACCACTAACAGGATATTGTGTTTTTTGGCTAAATCACCTAAAAACTCAAGATCGATAATATCGATACCTGGATTAGATGGCGTTTCTACAAAAATCATCTTCGTATTGGGCTTAATCAAAGCTTCCCAATCCTGTGGTTTATCCAAATCAGCATAATCAAATGTTACGCCCCAGTTAGAAAAAACATTGGTTAACAGTTGATGTGTAGAGCCAAAAACCGAACGGCTGGAAACCAGGTGATCGCCATTTTTTAAAAAAGCGCCAAAAGTGGTAAAAATGGCTGCCATACCGGTTGCAGTAGCAAAACCATCTTCTGCACCTTCCAAAAGGCACATTTTATCTATAAATTCTGATGTATTTGGATTTGAATATCGACTATAAACATTCCCCTCTTTTTCATTGGCAAACAAGGCACGCATTTCTTCCGCATCGTCGAATTTATAGCTTGAAGTAAGATAAATTGGCGATGAGTGCTCTTTATGTAAACTGCGTTCTGTTTGAGTGCGTATAGCTATGGTTTCAAAATTTTCGGATTTCATTTTATTTTAAGATATGAGTATTGAGATTTGTGATGTGAGACATAAGGTTTGAGATAAAGCCCCCTAAACCTTCCCCCCATCCTAATCCCTATTGATATTATAAGTGAAGTTAATAGTTGCCGAGCGGCCTAAGATATTTGATACCGAACAGTATTTATCAAAGGTCATTTGCAGGGCCCTTTGCACCTTGGCCTCGCTCAAATCGCCGAAAAGCTCGAATTTGATATCAATTACATCAAAAATTGGGGGCATTTCTTCGTCCTTACGCGTTGCGTTGATGGCAATTTTAATGTCGTTTAAAGGTTCTTTTTGTTTGGTAAGTACGTTAACCATATCTATACCACTGCAACCGCCCAAACCAATTAAAAGCATCTCCATTGGCCTAAAGCCTTTTCCTTCGCCGCCAATAGCAGCCTTTGCATCCAATTCTACAGTAAAACCGCTCTCGTTTTCTGCTTCAAAATTAAATTTCCCGCTTTTGCGGATCAGATTTATATTCATCCTAATATAGTATCGAGAATGATGGATTTAAGCTATGAGACCTATTACACGCTCAAACCTTTCTCCTCCATTAAATTATTTCATTTCTATCGTATCAAGATGTCAGGCCTATTAAAAGCCTTCATCTTTCCAATCTTCAACCTTATTTGCTATTCAAACGCCAAGCGCCATACGCTTTGCCTAAATACCATAAAATACTACGTTGTTTTTTTCCAGTTCTGGCAACTTAACCGGATGGTTAAAAAGTGCAAAAACCGACGAACCGCTACCACTCATTAAAGCGAATGTTGCGCCTGCATCGTATAAACTGGTTTTTATTTGATGAATTTGGGGATATTTAGCGAAAACCGATATTTCGAAATCGTTGATAACCTTATTTTTCCATGTTGTTGGGCACAAATGTATGATTTCTTTTAACGATTGCAAAGGCTTTTGAGGTTTTACCTGCGCATAAGCATCGGCTGTGCTAACGTGTACGGGCGGTTTAACCAAAATTTTAAACCAAGCTGACAAATCAACTTCGCATTTTTCAAATTCATCGCCTTTATTAAAAGCGTAAACCGGCTTGTTTTCGATAAAGAATGCGCAGTCGGCACCCAGCTGGCGTGCATAACCTTCCATTTTTTCAACAGATAAACCTAAACTGAATTTCTCGTTCAACAACTTGATCAGAAAAGCACAATCTGCAGAACCACCGCCCAAGCCTGCGCCCACCGGGATGTTTTTTAGCAAATCGATGCGTTGCTCAGGAATATCAAAATCCCTTTTAATTAACTGGTAAGCTTTAAAACACAGGTTATCGTTCGCATCGCCCGGAATATCTATGCCATGTATTTTGCAGGAAGTTATTTCCGCATCCGTAATTTCGACCGAATCTTTTATATTGATGGGATAAAAAACCGTTTCGAGGTTATGGTAACCATCGGCCCGTTTTTCGGTGATATTTAAACCTAGATTTATTTTGGCGTTGGGAAAAGAAAGCATGGTAGTCCTGAATCTGTAGTCAATAGTCTTGAGTTGATGCTTTAATAGTTGATAGCTAATAGCACACCGTAAACATCTGGTGCAAACATACAAACAAGTCACGAGTTTTAAATGTAGCTCCCAACTTCAATCAGGATTATATTTAAATGTTAATAAATAGACGGTTTGATGATTTATAAGAGCTGATAAATTTTAGATATTTGTAAATTATCAGAACAGTATGAAACAATATTTAGATTTAATGCAGCATGTGCTGGATAACGGTGCGCAGAAACACGACCGCACTGGAACAGGAACGATAAGTGTTTTTGGTTATCAGATGCGTTTTAACCTGCAAGAAGGTTTCCCGATGGTGACAACGAAGAAGCTTCATTTAAAATCTATTATACACGAACTGATCTGGTTTTTAACCGGCGATACCAATATTAAATACCTTAAAGATAATGGCGTTCGCATTTGGGACGAATGGGCTGATGAAGATGGAAATCTAGGGCCGGTTTATGGTTCGCAGTGGAGAAGCTGGCCTACACCTGATGGGCAGCACATTGATCAGATTACCAATATCATCAATACCATCAAAAACAACCCCGATTCGCGCAGAATTATTGTTTCGGCCTGGAACGTTGCCGAAATTGAAAATATGGCTTTGCCCCCGTGTCATGCCTTTTTTCAGTTCTACGTAGCCGATGGGAAATTGAGCTGCCAGTTATACCAACGCAGTGCCGATATTTTCTTGGGCGTTCCTTTCAATATTGCATCGTATGCTTTGTTAACCATGATGGTGGCACAGGTTTGCGGTTTACAGGCCGGAGATTTTATCCACACACTTGGCGATGCACATTTATACAACAACCATATTGAGCAGGCTAACCTACAGCTAAGCCGTGAGCCTAAACCATTGCCAACCATGAAAATCAATCCGGACGTGAAAAGCATCTTCGATTTTAAATTTGAAGATTTTACGCTCGAAAACTATGAGGCACATCCGCATATTAAAGGAGCTGTGGCGGTTTAGTTGGTTCATTGGTCATTAGCCATTGGTTAATTTGTTTGGATGCAATATTATGCGCCAATTTTTTAAATCATCCCGAAATATAAATTCACTTAAATTAAAACAAAAATGAATTATAAACTCGAGGATTTAGAAATCTACAATTTAGCAGAGATCATTTCAGATAAAATTTGGAACATCGTTGTAAACTGGGAATATCTTGCAAAGGATACCATAGGCAAACAATTATGCCGGGCAGCCGATTCTATCAGTGCAAATATTGCCGAAGGATATGGTAGATTTCATTATAAAGAGAACAAAAACTTTTGCTATTACAGTCGCGGCTCTATTTTAGAAGTAAAATCATTCCTCCGGAAATCGAAAAACAGAAATTTGATACCAGAAGAAATTTACGCTGAACTTTATGCCGAACTACAAACCATCCACCTTAAACTTAATGCCTACATCAAGTATATTGGAAAAAATTTAAATAAAACATAAATCAGTGCCGGGCTTATAAAATTTTTGTGCTTTAGAAAAAATACTTCAGCGCAAAGCATGCACTAATAAACAAATGACTAATGACTAATGAACGAAAAGGTATTTCCATAGCTGTAGCGATTGGCGAAAATTACGCAATAGGCAAAAACAACCAGCTCTTGTGGCACATGCCGGCCGATCTGAAGTTTTTTAAGCAAACTACATCAGGCCATACAGTAATTATGGGGCGTAAAACATTCGATTCTGTTGGCAGGCCATTGCCAAACCGTAGAAACGTTGTCATTACAAGAGATCCTGAATTACAAATTGAAGGTGTTGAAGTGGTAAACAGCCTAGATGAAGCTTTGGCAATTACCCAAACAGAAGAAAAACCAGTGTTTATTGTTGGCGGTGCCGAAATTTACAGACAGGCATTACCCAAAACAGATAGACTTTACCTTACCACGATCCACCATAACTTTGATGCTGATACATTTTTTCCTGCGTTTGATCGCAGCGAATGGACGGTAATCAGCTCAGAACCACATAAGGCCGACGAAAAGAATAAATACGATTACACTTTTGAAGTGCTGGAAAGGAAATAAAAGTTTTAACCGCACAGAGAAGGAAGCACAAAGCACGCGAAGCCTGTAAAACGGCCGTCATATCGACCGGAGCATGGCGGAGCGGAGAGATCTACCTCGAAATAGATCTTGGCCGCGTTACGCACGGTAGCTATCGGATTTATTTCAGGATCTATCATGCAAGAAAGATGCTGAAATAAATTCAGCATAACGATAGCGTTGTAAGATGGAATTAAATGGTATTCTTTCATCTGCATACAACTAAAGCTGACGCGTTGATGTTACTGTTTTTTTATCGTCGCAAGATCTTAGCTAACTCGGACCAAACCAAAAATCACCACAACTGCTTTTCAGGATAAAACAACGTACAATGTGCGCTTAAACTACTTCAACGCACAGATTTCACAGGGATAATTCCGTGTTAGAAATTAATCTTAATAAATTATCAATTAAGGGGTTCTATAATTTAAAAATTTAATTAGATTTGCCGACTTGTTAAAAAACAGCGAAAGACAAAATTATTTTAAACAAACAATGCAAGGAAAAGGTTTTATTAAGTTTATAGCGATAGTTTTAGCTATCGTTTGTGCGTACGCACTTTCTTTTACTTTGGTAGCATCCAAGGTAGAAAAAGATGCTAAAAACTATGCGAAAGGTGATTTAGCCAAAGAAAAGGCTTACTTAGATTCTATGAGTACCGAGAAAGTTTATCCGGTAGTAGGCTTTACTTATGGCGAGGTTAAATCAAAAGAGATTAATTTAGGTTTAGACTTAAAAGGCGGAATGAACGTAACGATGGAGATATCGTTAGCAGAGTTGGTTAAATCATTGGCTGGTAACCCTACTGATGCTAACTTTAACAAAGCAGTTCAAAATGCACAGATCCAATTAAACGCCGGTGGTAAAGATTACATCAAAATTTTCGTTAACGAATTTGAGAAATTAAGCCCAGGTGTTAAACTTGCAGATTATTTTTCTAACCAGGATAACGCTTCTCAGTTAAAACCGAGCGCAAGCAATAGCGATGTTGAATCTTTCTTAGAGAAAGAAGCTACAAGTGCTATCGACCGTTCATTTACTGTTTTACGTTCGCGTATTGATGGTTTCGGAGTAGTTAGTCCGAACATGCAAAAACAAGAAGGTAGCAACCGTATCTTAATCGAAATGCCAGGTGTGCAGGATAAAGAACGTATTGCTAAACTTTTACAAGGTTCGGCCGAATTACAGTTCTGGCAAGTATACCAGGTACAAGAAGTTGCACCTTTATTAGAAAACATTAACAAAACCTTAGCAGCAACATTAAAAACTGATGCTCCTGCAAAAGATACAACCGCTGCTGCTACCGCTGGTGGTAAATTAGCTGGTTTAGAAAAAACTGCTGCTAAAGACAGCGCTGCCGCTAAAGGTGGCAAACTTGCTGGCTTAGGCAAAAAAGACTCTACAGCAGTTAGAGCAGAACTTTTAAAATCTAATCCGCTATACGCTGTACTTAACCTTCCAATCTATCAGGGAGAAAACGGACAACAACAATTAATGCCAGGTGCAGTTGTTGGTATGTCGTTACAGAAAGATACAGCAAAGGTTAACGCTTATTTCAGACTTCCAGAGGTTGCCGCATCTATTCCATCTACGATGAAATTTATGTGGAGCGTTAAACCAAGAGAAGGTTCAAAAGTTTTCGAACTTTATGCAATTAAAGTAATCAGTGCCGATGGTAAACCAGATTTAGGTGGCGAGGCGATCAGCGATTCGCGTGCTGACTTTGATCAAAAAGGTAAACCAGAAGTAACCATGTACATGACCAGCGAAGGTTCTGCTAAATGGAAAAAAATTACTGCTGAAGCTTCTGCCGACAGAAATAACCTAAAAGCGATTGCAATTGTATTGGATAACCAGGTTTACTCTGCTCCTACAGTTCAAAATGAGATCCCTAACGGTATTTCTCAAATCACCGGAAGCTTTACCCAAGCAGATACCAAAGATTTATCAAACATCTTAAAAGCTGGTAAATTGCCTGCTCCTGCGCGTATTGCAGGTAGCTATGTGGTTGGTCCAACTTTAGGTGCACAAGCTATTCACGATGGTTTAATCTCTTTCGTAATTGCCTTTATTGTAATCTTAATCTTCATGGCGCTGTATTATCACCGTGCTGGTTGGGTGGCCAACTTTGCTTTGTTAATCAACTTATTCTTCATCATTGGTATTTTGGTATCACTTGGTGCAGTACTAACCTTACCTGGTATTGCCGGTATCGTTTTAACCATCGGTTTATCAGTTGATGCGAACATCCTAATTTTTGAGCGTGTACGTGAAGAACTTGCCCATGGCAAAAACATCGGTGCTGCAATTAAAGAAGGTTTTAAACATGCTATGCCGTCAATTATCGACTCGAACGTTACCTTGTTCATCTTAGGTGCAATTCTTTACGTTTTTGGTAGCGGTCCGGTTCAAGGTTTCGCAACTACATTATGTATCGGTATCCTTTCGTCGTTATTTGCAGCCGTAGCCATTTCGAGGGTTGTTTTCGAATCGATGCTAAGCCGTAAAATTGATATCAGCTTTGATAACAGCTTAACACGCAATGCATTTAAAAACCTAGCTTTCAACTTTGTTGGCCGCCGTAAAATTTATTACGTAATCTCTACCATCATTATTGTTGCCGGTATCGGTATGTATTTCAAAAATGGTGGTTTAAACCTAGGTGTTGATTTTAAAGGTGGTAGAACTTATTTGGTTCACTTCGATAAAGCAGTTAACACTGAAGATTTAAAAGCTAAATTAAACCCTGTATTTGGTAACGAAACACCAGAGGTTAAAACTGCAGGCGAAGATAGCCAGGTTAAAATTACCACTACTTTCCACATCGAAGATCAGGACATTAAAACTGATAAAGTTGTAGAAGATGCTTTAAATAAAGGTTTAGCGGGTTCTAAATATGAAATCGTAAGCTCGCAAAAAGTAACACCGATTATCGCCAGCGATATCGTAAACGGAGCTTTCTATGCGGTATTGATTTCATGTTTGTTCATGTTTATCTATATCGTAGTACGTTTCAAAAAATGGCAGTATGGTTTAGGTGCGGTAATCGCCTTGTTCCATGATGTTTTAATGGTATTATCTTTCTACACCATTTTAGATGGTATTATGCCATTCTCATTAGAAATTGGTCAGGATTTTATTGCAGCTATTTTAACGGTAATGGGTTACACCATGACAGAAACAGTAGTTGTATTTGACCGTATCCGCGAGAAATTAAAAGAAGCTGGTAAAGATGATTTACATGGTGAAGAGCGCAACAACTTGATCAACTTCGCGTTGAACAGTACCTTAAGCCGTACCATCTTAACATCATTAACCGTATTCTTCGTGTTATTGGTAATCTTTATCTTTGGTGGAGACAGCATCCGCGGATTTATCTTCGCCTTGTTGATCGGCCGTATTATCGGTACCTATTCATCATTATGTATCTCTACTCCTATCGTAATCGATTTGGGTAGTTCAGCAGAGAAAAAATAAGAGCTAAAAATCTTACATTTATACAAGCGCTCCGGGTAATCGGGGCGCTTTTTTTTTAACACCAAACCTGATAGGTTTAAATAGCCCACTCATTTAATTAGAAAAGCAAAGCCTGTAGTGCTTCGGTCCTGATAGTCCTGCTGTCCGTTTTATCCCGATGAAAGATCGGGATGACACTTCCATCAGGTTTTATTTAATCTGGAACACTGCTTAAAACCTTACAAAATCCGTCTTCGTCATACCAGCGTTATATCTTTGTGATTAAGCCAGAATAACTGCCAAATCCTCATTTTGTAAACCTTTTGGCCATCTTTTTGTTACATTAGCAATAGATAAACCGATATAAAATGGATTTACAACTTCCTGAAAGCGAATACCCTAGAGTAGTTATAGTTGGTGGTGGATTTGGTGGAATTGAGTTAGCTAAACGTTTAAAAAACAAACCTTTTCAGGTGGTTATGCTCGATAAACATAACTACCATACTTTCCAGCCCTTACTTTACCAGGTAGCCACCGGAGGTTTAGAGGCCGATTCAATTGCTTTCCCCTTAAGAAAAATATTTAAGGGACAGAAGAACCTTGTTTTTAGGGTTACCAAAGTTACCGAGGTGAATGCAGCCGAAAATTGTTTAAGTACAGATATTGGCAGAATACACTACGATTATCTGGTCATTGCAACCGGCTCTACCAGTAACTTTTTTGGCAATGAGGAAATCGAGGCAAATTCAATGCCGATGAAATCCATTCCGGAAGCACTCGATCTGAGAAGCCTGATTTTACAGAATTTCGAGAAATCACTGATTGAAAAAGACCTGGATAAAAAGACTGCATTATTAAACTTTGTGGTTGTAGGTGGTGGTCCAACAGGTGTAGAAACCTCAGGCGCCATTGCAGAGCTTAAAAGGCACGTAATACCCAACGACTATTCAGAGATGGATGTGAGTAAGGTAAATATCTATCTGATTGAAAATTCTCCAGAATTGTTAGGCGTAATGTCGCCGCAGGCACAACAGAAATCAAAAGATTTTCTTACCGAAATGGGCGTACAGGTAATGAACCAAACCCGTGTATTGGGTTACGATGGGCATACACTCACCCTCCAGGATAAAGCACCAATACTAAGCTCTACCGTAATTTGGAGTGCTGGCGTTAAAGGAGAAGTTTTAGCCGGTTTGGATAAAGCAGAAATTGTACGCGGCGGCAGGATCAAAACCGATACACAGAATTTAGTGGTAGGTTACCAGAATATTTACGCCATTGGGGATGTAGCAGCCATTATCGATGAGGAAACACCCAATGGTCACCCGGGGGTTGCGCCAGCAGCCATACAGCAAGGGCACCATCTGGCCAAAAACCTGATCAACATTAAAGAGAATAAAGCTTTAGAGAAATTTAAATATTTCGATAAAGGATCTATGGCCACCGTAGGCAGGAACAAAGCAGTGGTAGATATTGGTAAAATCCGTTTTCAGGGTGTTTTTGCATGGTTTACCTGGATGTTTGTCCATTTAATGACTTTGGTAGGCTTCAGGAATAAGATTATCGTTTTTGTAAACTGGGTTTGGAGCTATTTTAGTTATGACAGAGGTACACGTTTAATTATCAGAACTTTCGCAAAAGATAGAAGCGTTGATTATCGGGAGGAAGTCCCGGATGAGGTTCATTCGTAATTTGGTCATTGGTCATTGGCCATTGGTTAACTGGTTAATTGTTTAAATTGGTTAACTGATGCAAATTGACGAATGGTTAGATTGTTAACTGCAAACTGCCAATTTAGAACTGAATGGCGGCAAATCGGTTAAGCATCAAGGCCATTAACTATAAAACCAGCAGCTATGAACCATTGAATCTTGGAAAATTGGTTGAGCATCAAGACCATCAACCATTAAACCATCAGCTATGATCCAGCTACAAACACCATTAAATTCTTCTTCTCTTTGCGGAAAACTTTGCGCACTTTGCGGTTAAAATATGAGCCAAAATAAATTCAAATTAGTAGAATGCCCACGCGATGCCATGCAGGGCTTACATACTTTTGTTCCTACTGCACTCAAGGTAGAATATTTAAACCTTTTGCTTCAGGTGGGTTTTGATACACTTGATTTTGGAAGTTTTGTTTCGCCCAAAGCTATTCCACAAATGGCCGATACCGCCGAAGTTTTGGCACAATTGGATTTAAGCAGTACCTCTACCAAACTTTTGGCCATTGTAGCCAATTTAAAGGGCATAGAAAGCGCCGTTCAGCACCAGGAGGTTAATTACCTGGGTTTTCCCTTTTCCATCTCAGAAACCTTCCAACAGCGCAATACGAACTCAAGTATAGCACAATCTTTAAATACGGTTGAAGAAATGCTTTCCATATGCGCCAAAAACAATAAAACTGCTGTGGTTTATTTATCAATGGGTTTTGGTAATCCCTATGGAGATGAATGGAATTACGAAATTGTAGAAAAATGGGCTGATGTGCTGGTTAGCAAAGGTGTTCAGATTTTATCACTGGCCGATACTGTTGGCGTTTCTACTCCAGAAAAGATAGAGAATATACTACCAAAACTGATTTCAAAATTCAATACTACAGAGATTGGCATCCATTTACACTCCACTCCTCTTGAAAGATCAAAAAAAATAGCCGCTGCTTACCAAGCAGGTGTGAAACGCATCGATTCTGCCTTAAAAGGATTTGGAGGCTGCCCCATGGCGGCCGATGATTTAACAGGGAATATTGCCACCGAAGATGTAATCGGCTTCTTAAATGCTCAGGGAGCAGAATTAAACTTCAATATGGTTAAATGGAATGAGGCGATGGTGTTATCAGGGAAGATATTTAGGTAATTTTTTCTGCTCACACCCATCCGCTTGCCGTCATTTCGAGCAGATCCGATAGCTATTGGGTGTAACAAAGTCGAGAACCACGCAGTGCTCAGCAAAGCTAAATCTATCTCGAGATAGATCTCTCCGCTCCACTGCGTTTCGGTCGAGATGACGTGGAATTAAACAGATTTAACTTCTAAACCTTTTTCACCATTTTAAAATGCTGAATTCCAGCCTCTTCAAATTGATCTCCTTCTGCTACAAAACCAAATTTTGCATATAAACTCATCGCATCCAGTTGCGAATTGAGGTAAATATAATGCGCATCTTCAGGCAAATCAGATAATGCTTCGGCTATTAATGCACGGCCAACGCCCTGACCCCGAAATTCTTTTAAAACAGCAAAACGCTCCAGTTTATAGCCATTTTCGGTTTTACGCCAGCGGCATGCACCACATGGCCTACCATCTTTAGTGGCCAGAAAATGTATGGAAACATCTTCATTTTCCCATTCCAGTTCGGGCGGACAGTTCTGTTCCTCCACAAATACGATTTTACGGATAGCAAATACTTTATCTAAATCCTCTGTATGAATAACTTTTTGAACCTGTAAGCTCATTATTTCTGATGTTTAAAGTGTTTATTAGTCTTTAATTTTAATTCATTCAATTCCTGCGCAACATCGATTGAATGTGAACAGTGAATATCGGCCTCTTTCTTGGCTAATGTAGCCAGCGTAACGTAAAATTTGTGTAACTGATCTAAATCTTTTTCTGTTAAATCTTCAATATCAACCATCCGGTTACTTGCCTTTTCGTGCGCAGCAATTAATTCGTTCAATTTCAGCTGAATGGCCTTACCATCTTTGTTCTGCGCTTTCTGAATTAAAAAAACCATTAAAAAGGTAATAATTGTTGTTCCGGTATTGATAACGAGCTGCCAGGTTTCCGAATAATTAAACAAAGGCCCCGTTACTGCCCAAAGAATTACAATGGCTGTTGCCGCAATAAATGCTATCGAACTTCCGGTAAACTTTGTTGCAGCGTTAGCGAATTTCTCAAAAAAATTATTTTGTTTAGTGTCGTTTTTAGATTTTGCCATTACAATTTGTTTGCTTAAATATAGCCATAAAACAAACAAAAGCGCCATAAGTTTTTAAACCTATGGCGCTTTGTTTAATTATTGAATGATAGATTTCTAAATGATTTAATGTAAATTCAACATTAAAAATTATTCACAATTAAAGTTTATCGTTTGCGTTTACGCAGTTTAAATCTTCAAAAGCTACAGTTAAACGCTTAACAAATGCTTCTTCAGCTTTACGTAACCATACACGTGGATCGTAATATTTTTTGTTAGGTTTATCGTCGCCTTCTGGGTTTCCGATCTGTCCTTGAAGATAAGCCTCGTTCTTTTTGTAGTATCCTAAAATACCTTCCCAAAATGCCCATTGCATATCGGTATCGATATTCATTTTAATAGCACCATAAGAAATAGCCTCTCTGATTTCTTCCTGAGAAGAACCCGAACCACCGTGGAATACGAAATTGATTGGTTTTTCTGCAGTTAAATTGAATTTTTCTTTGATAAAATCCTGAGAATTTTTCAAAATTACCGGTTGCAGTTTAACGTTACCTGGTTTATAAACACCGTGTACATTACCAAAAGCAGCAGCAACTGTAAAACGTGGAGAAACTTTGCTTAATTCTTCGTAAGCATAAGCCACTTCACTCGGCTGGGTATATAATTTAGAGCTATCCACATCGCTGTTATCCACGCCATCCTCTTCGCCACCGGTTACACCAAGCTCGATTTCGATAGTCATGTTCATTTTAGCCATGCGGGCAAAATATTTAGCAGAAATTTCCATGTTTTCTTCGATAGATTCTTCTGATAAATCTAACATATGCGATGAAAACAAAGGTTTTCCAGTTTCAGCGAAGAATTTTTCACCGTGATCTAAAAGTCCGTCAATCCAAGGCAACAATTTTTTAGCGGCGTGGTCGGTATGTAAAACCACAGCAACACCATAATGTTCTGCCAATAAATGTACATGTTTAGCTGCCGATACAGCACCTAAAATACATGCTTGCAATTTCTCGTTATCTAAAGATTTGCCAGCATAAAACTGTGCACCTCCATTAGATAATTGAATCATAACAGGCGAATTTACTGCCTTAGCAGTCTCCAATACCGCATTAACCGTATTTGTACCGGTTACGTTTACTGCTGGTAAAGCAAACTGATGTTTTTTAGCCTGCTCAAACAATTCTTGAACGGCATCTCCGTAAATTACGCCTTTGTAGCCTTTTAAACTCATTTCTTGTTAATTTTATTAAGTCCGAAGTTAAAAAAAAAATTAACATTCCAAGCTTTTGTAACAACAGAATTATTTGCCCCACAGCAAAATAAGGCCTATTTAGTGTAAAAAACACATTATCCTTAGTGTAAAAAAGACACACTTGTGGAAATAAACAAATCACAATAACCAATAATCAAACCTTACAACACTTTTAGAAAAAACATACTGCCTACGCTTGATCTATATATTGGGTTCTAAGAATTGTTAGTTCGCTTTGCTAGTCTGATCATTGAAATTTGATTATTGGTTATTGATTAATTGATCATTGTGATTTGGTGATTGGTTATTAATGGTGAGTAATTCTTTATCTTAATTATATTTTTCGTTTCTTTGCAATCCAATTCTTCAAAAAATTATATGGCTTGGTTTAAGAGAGAAAAAAAAGGTATCATCACCACAACAGAAGAGAAAAAAGAAGCACCAGATGGTTTGTGGAATAAATGTCCAAATTGTAAAAAACCGCTACATCAGGCAGAACTTCAGGAAAACAAATACGTTTGTCATTACTGCGATTACCACCTGAGAGTAGGCTCAAAAGAATATTTCGAGGTTTTATTTGATAACAACGAGTTTAAAGAGCTCTTCCCTAACCTTACTTCGGGCGATCCGCTAAACTTTAACGATAACAAACCTTACACCGACAGGATTAAAGAAAGTCAGGCTAAAACCGGCCTAAAAGATGCTATCCGTGCAGGTGTTGGTAAAATTGAAGGTCAAGATCTTGTTATCGCCTGTATGGATTTTGCCTTTATTGGCGGTTCGATGGGTTCGGTTGTGGGCGAAAAAATTGCCAGATCAATCGATTACAGCATTAAACATAAAGTTCCATTCCTGATGATTTCGAAATCGGGTGGCGCACGTATGATGGAAGCTGCATTCTCGTTGATGCAAATGGCCAAAACTTCGGCAAAACTGGCATTACTAAGCCAGGCTAAAGTTCCTTACATCTCTTTATTAACCGATCCTACAACTGGTGGTGTAACAGCCTCTTATGCCATGCTGGGCGATATTAACATTGCCGAACCAGGTTCACTGATCGGTTTTGCCGGCCCAAGGGTTATTAAAGAAACCATTAAAAAAGATTTACCGAAAGGTTTCCAAACTTCAGAATTTGTACTGGAGCATGGTTTCCTTGATTTCATTGTAGATAGAAGAGCCATGAAAGCTAAATTGGGCGCTTTTATCAAAATGATGAATAACTAGTTGGTTCATTAGTTCATTAGGCATTTGTTCATTAGTACAAACTGACTAATAAACAAATGACCAATAAACAAATATTAAAAAAAGCAGGGCTAGAATAAATTGGTTATTCAGTCCTGCTTTTTGCTTTCCCTCAGTTTTCATCATTGCGAGGAGGAACGACGAAGCGATCTTTTTCGCCAGAAATAGTGCCTTAAAAGCCAATTGAGTCTACTTCGAGACAATAGGCTATTAAGAAAAGAAGCTCACTAATGGAGCTAAAAACCCACACCACCTGAGGGCACTCTTCCGAGGGAGGGGAATGTCACAATTTTTCGTATTTTTAGTTAAACCAAACTAAAAAATCAGATGAAAAAGCTATTATTACTCTCCTTCCTCATCACCACTATTATTTCTGTTCAAGCCCAAGATAAAAAAGCCAAAGCACCTTATGATGAAGCCCTGGCCAAAAAACTCGGTGCCGATAATTACGGTATGAAAATGTATGTACTGGTGATCCTTAAATCAGGTTCAAATACAACGGAAACAAAGGCCAAAACCGATAGTTTATTTGCCGGCCACATGGCAAACATGGGTAAAATGGTAGAAATGCAAAAGCTGGTAGTTGCTGGCCCGATGGGTAAAAATGATAAAAACTACCGTGGGATTTTTGTTCTAAATACAAAATCAATACAAGAAGCTAAGCAATTATTGGAAAGCGACCCGGCCATAAAAGCAAAATTGCTTGAGCCAGAGCTTTACAATTGGTATGGATCAGCCGCACTTTCTGAATATTTGCCCTATCACGATAAGATACAGAAAAGTAGTTTCTAGACTTGTTAGACAGGGATGCACAGAAAACACGGAGAAGTTTTCACAGAGGAGAATATATATACCATAAAGAGTTGTCATATTGAGCTTGTCGAAAGGCCTGCCATAATAATTTTAAAGGCGTTTCGACAAGCTCAACGTGACAAAGTCCGCAGACACTAAATTTATGGATAGAGATTTCACATCAACTCATGCAACATTTCTATTAAAATCCCTTAATCCTACCCCTTATTCCATAAATTAGCTCATCAATAATCAACCCTAACTAATTATGAATAAAAAACTACTGTTTTCTGCATTATTTATGTGCGCTTCTGCTGGTGTTTTTGCGCAAGACAGGAAAATAATCGACAATATTGTTAAAGAAGTGAACGAAAACTCTCAATTGGAGAAACTTGCGCACGAACTGCTTGATGTGGTTGGTCCGCGGTTGGTAGGTTCGCCACAAATGAAACAGGCCAACGATTGGGCAGTAAAAAAATATAGCGATTGGGGTATTTCTGCAAAGAACGAGAAATGGGGCGAATGGGCAGGCTGGGAACGGGGAATTACCCATATCGATTTGATAAGTCCGCGTGTGCGCACTTTAGAAGGTACGCAATTGGCCTGGAGCCCATCTACCAATGGCAAAGCCATTAACGCTGAAGCCATTATTTTACCACAAATTACAGATTCGGTATCTTTTCAAAAGTGGTTGCCCAACGTTAAAGGTAAAATTGTGTTAATTTCAATGAACCAGCTTTCTGGCCGACCAGAAAAAAATTGGGAAGAATTTGCTACGAAAGATCTTTTCGAGAAGTTTAAAAAAGAAAAAGCCGAAGCAGCAAAAGCATGGGCGGCAAGCATTGCTAAAACAGGTTTAAGTGCTAAAACCCTTCCAATTGCTTTAGAAAATGCAGGAGCTGTTGCTGTAGTCATCAATAACTGGTCGCAGGGCTTTGGTGTAGACAAGATTTTTGGCGCAAATACCACAAAAGTGCCAACCTTAGATTTATCGGTAGAAGATTATGGTCTGGTTTACCGTTTGGCCTTAAATGGCGATAAGCCAAAACTAAAAATTGAAGCCGATTCTAAAAAACTAGGTGCTGTACCTACTTTTAATACCATTGCAGAGCTTAAAGGAACACAAAAACCAAACGAATACGTAATGCTATCTGCGCATTTCGATTCGTGGGATGGCGCAAGTGGTGCTACCGATAACGGTTCGGGAACCATTTTGATGATGGAAGCCATGCGCATTTTGAAGAAAATTTATCCTAACCCAAAACGTACCATCTTGGTTGGTCATTGGGGAAGCGAAGAACAGGGTTTAAACGGATCGCGTGCATTTGTAGAAGATCATCCAGAAATTGTAAGCAATTTACAGGCTTTGTTTAACCAGGATAACGGTACCGGCCGTGTGGTTAATATTGGCGGACAGGGTTTTGCCAAATCGAAAGATTACATTACCCGCTGGTTAGCAGCTGTTCCAGATACGATTAAAAATCAGATCAAAACCAGTTTCCCTGGTACGCCTGGTGCTGGAGGTTCTGATTTTGCTTCATTTGTAGCTGCTGGAGCCTTGGGTTATTCGTTAAGTTCTACCAGTTGGGATTACGGTACTTATACCTGGCACACCAACCGCGACAGCTATGATAAACTGGTTTTCGATGAAATTAAAAGCAATGTCATTTTAGCGGCCATTATGGTTTATATGGCTTCAGAAGATCCTGAAAAAACATCTACCGAAAAAGCTACAGATTTACCGGTTAACGAACGTACGGGCAAACCTGCAACATGGCCAGTTCAGACCAAATCGAACAGAAAAGGCGGCTTGTAAGTAAAGTTTTGAATCGTTTAAAGGAGCACTTGGAAACAGGTGCTCTTTTTTTAGCTTTGCGTTTATTAACGCAATAATCACCAATGACCGGCACTTACATACAATTAACGATTTACTTTCTTATTGGATTAACCTGCATCACGTTAATCGATACTTTAGGCGCAGTAGCCTCCAGGAAATTTAATTTTAAATATACTTACCTAAGCATATTATCTTTTGCGGTGTACATTGGCATTGGGTACCTCCTATCTAAGCACTTCGAATTAATCATTATTTTAGCAACAAGCGCACTTTTAGGATTATATGACAGTACTATAGGTTTAAAATTATCAATCAGATTAAAGGCTAATTCAGAAAATATCGCTCTTATAAAAAGAAATACTAAAATGGTAATATCGATGATGATAATAGCGGTTTTCCAGGGTTTTATAGGATATTATATCTATGGATATTTTACACGCTGATTATAGGAGTTTTTTTATCCAATATGTCCCCTCCTAACTAACAACTCTCCACTCCAAACTTACTCCCTACTCCTCTTTCTTTTGAAATTTATAAAACAGATACCCCAAAAAAGGTAAAATGAGCACACTTCCCAATAAAAGCGCCAAACCTAAACTGTAAATTGTTTTCTCGGGGCCTACAGTTTCCATCAATGAAATCGCATCTCCGCTTTTTAAACGGATAAAATTCGGGAAGTGGGCATAACTGATGGCCAAAAGGATCATCGTAACCTGGAAGCCTGCCAAAATGCGTAAAACCTTGGTTTTACCCTTAATCAACAGGTACCATAACAATACAAGCGATAAACTGGCCAGCACAATGGCCGATAAGCCTACGTTACTTTTAAAAACCCAATCCATTAACGGGATGCCATCTCTTTGGGCTGCAATAAATACCATGGCACCAAAAACAACCGCTGCAATATTCATTAATTCGGCTTTTCTAATAAATCGGCGTTTATCATGCGCTTCTTTCGTTTCGCCAATCAGATAAATGGCCGCCAAGAAACCACATAATGCAACCGTAAACAAGCCCACAGCAACAGAAAACCAGTTTAACCAGCCGGATATATAGGCCGCGTAGAAATCGCCCGCTTGCGTATCGATATGGCCCGAAATTAAGCTACCTGCAATAATGCCAAGAAACAGTGCGGTAACAAAACTCGAATACCTGAATATCCGGTTGTATAGCCATTGCATATCATCCTTAACGGCATCGTAATGGCGAAAAACAAAGGCAGTGCCCCTTGCAATAATCCCAATCAGCATAATGGCCAACGGAATATGCAGGTAAACCGACATGGTAGTATAAATGTGCGGAAAGCCAACAAAAAGTATTACAATGGCAATAATGAGCCACATGTGGTTAGCTTCCCAAACCGGACCAATGGCATGGTACATGGTTTTACGTGTTCGGCTCCTATTTTTGGTTGAAGTAAACAGTTCGATAATTCCGGCACCAAAATCGGCTCCGCCCAATAAAAAATAGAGCAGAATGGCCATGCATAAAAATGTAATTACAACTTGTTCCATAATTTATTTTTTGCCACAGATTTTTAAAGAAATTAAGCAACATACGCCAAAACTTTTATCCCTGTTCATCCTTTTGATCTGTAGTTAATGATTATTCTGTTCCGTTTGATTATACAGCACTGGTACCATTTTAATCTGCCGGTAAAGCAAAAACGTTACGATAATGCTTAAAGAAAAATAAATTGCCGAGAAGATATAAAATGAATAGGCAATGCCTGGCATGGGCGTAACCGCATCTTTAGTGCGCATGATGCCATAAATAATCCAGGGCTGTCTCCCAACCTCTGTAACTACCCAGCCAGCCTCTAAAGCAAGGTAACCAAGCGGAATGGCCACCACAAACAGCTTTAACAGCCAGCGTTTTTCGGTTAAGGGCTTCTTCTTAAACAGAACAAAGAAATATATGAGCGATACCAGCAGCAATAATGTACCAATACCCACCATGACCTGAAAAGCGTAGTGCGTAATCGCCACCGGTGGATGCTCATTTTCAGGAATCTGATCTAAACCCTTCACTTCTGCCTTAAAATCGCCATGCGCCAGAAAACTCAAAGCCCCGGGGATTTTAATTGCGCCCTTTACTGTTTTATCTTTCTCGTTTACAATACCACCAATAAGCAAAGGTGCCGGTTTTTCTGTTTGATAGAGCGCCTCCATGGCCGCAAGCTTGGCAGGTTGTCTTTTGGCAACATCTTTTGCAGAAATATCGCCACTTAATGGCTGTAATAAAGCGCCTATGCAGGCAAATGTAGCCGCTATTTTAAAAGCTTTTAAATGAAATTCCTTATTCCTGTCTCTTAAAATCATTAAAGCATGTACACCAGCCACCGCAAAGCCTGTAGCCGTAAATGCCGCTAAACACATGTGCAAAGCCTGACTAAACCAGGCCTTATTGAACATGGCCTGTATAGGATCGATATTAAGGTATTGTCCGTTTACAAAATCAAAACCCGCCGGGCTGTTCATCCAGGCATTGGCCGCTACCACCAATATACCGGAGGCTAAACCGCTTACGCCTACAACCATGCCCGTAAACCAATGGAACCACTTATTTAACTTATTCCAACCATACAGAAAAAATCCGAGTGCTATGGCTTCAATAAAAAAAGCAGTGCCCTCGAGGGAGAATGGCATTCCGAAAATCGGACCTGCATGGTCCATAAATTTTGGCCAGAGTAAGCCCAGTTCGAAAGATAGCATGGTACCCGATACCGCTCCTGTAGCAAAAAATATAGCCACACCTTTACTCCAGGCCTTGGTTAGGTTTTTATAAATTTCGTTGTTTGTTTTAAGCCATTTGTAATGCGATACGGCCATGAAGAAAGGCATTACCATGCCAATACAAGAAAAAATAATGTGAAAGCCTAAAGATAAGGCCATCTGGGAACGTGCTGCTATAAAATCATCCATATCTGATATTGGATTTTGTGTAACACAAATATAGCAGAAGCATGTTTACTTGTAGTTGTTTTAACCCCCTAGTTTAGAATTATTTTAAATATAGAACGTTTATAAATTGAAAAAAGATTTGGATGTTTTTGAAGCAGAGATAATTACTTTATTTAACTATAGCTGCGCACAGATAAACACAGATGCAACGAATTATTAGCTCATCTGTGTTCTTCCTGTATATCTGTGGTTAAAAATTTTTCGCCAACTAAGCTCCCTTCAGCTCATCATAGGCAGCAGTTAAACTTCTTTCTATGCCATCTCCTTTCCATTCAGGAGCATTTGGAATAGTGGTTGCTTTTAAAATATCTTCCTTGCTTTTGCCTGCCTTAATTTCGCCACCAACAAAAGCCATCAGGTTTTGGAGGTAGTTTTGATAGGCTTTAATATCGGCCTTGTTGCCTGTTACCTTTTCTGGATCTAAGCTATGTCCCCAAATAAAGAGCGTATCGTTATCAAACTGGTTCATAATTTTATCCAAGGCCTTAATCCAGTTGCCTATGTGCGCACCATTCTCCCGATCTATGTACGGAAAGCGGCGGTTAAAAACCAGATCGCCAACATGGGCAATGTTTGCATTTTCGAAGTGGTAAACTGCATCGCCATTGGTATGACCAGAACCATAGTAATAGGCACTGATTTTCTCATCTCCTATCTTGGCTTTCCATCCTGTACCAAATGTAGTTTCGGGAAGCAACTGTTTATCGAGGTTATTTGCTTTCTCTGCTGCTCTTTTTTGGTTTACCAGCGAGTTTTGATGGGCTACAACCTTTTCGGCCAAGCCTTTAAAGGCAATGTTTCCGGCCGTATGGTCGCCATGGTGGTGGGTATTAATCAGGTATTTAAAAGGTTTTTCGCCCAGTTTTTTCAGTTCTTCTATTACATGTGGTGCCGATGTTGGAAACTGTGCATCTACAACCACAAAACCGTTGCTCGAGTTTAACCAGCCTATGGTACCGCCCTGTTCGGTAAATATGCCAACATTATTGCGCAATGCCTTAAAGTTATAAGCCCTTAATATTTCTTGCTGGGCAAAAACATCTGTTTTATACATTGAAAGCAAGGCCATAGCCAATGCCGAGTTTTTGATAAAGTTTCTTCTTTCCATTTTTAATATTCATTAAAAAAACCACAGTATTTGCTGTGGTTTAAATTTAATAATTTTGACTGTAAATCTATCTGACAACAGCATTATATTCCTGAGCCCGGTGTTGGACCTGGTTCGTGGCCTGGGCCTAATGGATTGTTTTTACGTTTATCGTCTTTGTTAAACAGGTTTGTGGTTACTTTAGACGACTTATTTTCATCCAACGAATCATGTTCCCCTACGTCCTCTGTTTTTTTATCCAGTAAATCGTTCTCAACAATTTTACCTTTTTCTTTATTTGTTTCCATAGCTATTGTAAATTGATGTAATAGAGGAACAAGCAAAAAATAGGATTGTTTTGGCTTAGTTGTTTTCGGAATGTGTTTTTAGCCGCGCATAGCATAGCTCCTTCAAGGTTTATGAACAGCGATTGAGCCATCCTACCAACACAAAGCACCACCTGGCCTTCTTTAGAAAAGCTAAAATTAATGTTGAATAACTAAATCCTGCATTTACAGCATTGCCCCAGGAAGTTTTCCTAACTCATGAATGCAGCCGAAAGAATGAAACCTTCTTTTATGGATTTTATTGAAATGGTTTGAAGACTCAAAAGAAAATGGGTTCAGGATAAACTTGTAAATGTGTTTCCTTTCTTCATTTAATTTTTCTTCCAGCTTCGCGTTTTCTAGATTTTGATTGTTTTGGCTCTTTTCCATGACGATATAGATTATTGAAAACCGGTGGGCTTTCAGGGTTAACAATTTTAACACTTATAAAAAGCTTTTTTAAAATTTGCCCAACCTTATACCATGGGGAGAATTTGATAAGGTTTCGTTTAGGAACTACATTAAAATGGCGCGGATTGCCTTTATCTTAATTAAATATAAGTTAAAATTTCGGCTTTTGCAAGTTATTTTTTTAGGCTTTGGATAAGGATGTGCTAAAAATAAGATTTATGTGTTCTGGAAATCAAATATTGTAGCTTTTAAGGCAATGCAGTATTGCTCTAAACTTTACTCCGCTATGTTCCGTGCCCGTTCCATCCGATAACTATCGGATCAGGTTTAGGTGGCGCAGCCTGTAATAAGATTTAGACTTGCAATAGGCCAAGAATTGATCATTTTTTCCATCAGGCCATTCATCCCTAATAGCAAAACCAGCCGATATCAAAAAACCTGATTGAAGCGGATACCGGCCATGTGCTTAAGGCCTGCAGGCGTATAAGCGGAAAGCAGGACGAACGTTAAAATGAAATACTGCCCTTGCTTTTCAAAAATTTATTTAGAAGCAAAAAAGTCCCGATTTGCATCGGGACTCTCCTATTTGGTTAATGATATTTTTTATGCCAAGGCATTCTGCTTCACTACCATTTTAACTTTTTCGATTACGTAATCCAATTCTTCTTTAGTGGTGTATTTGCTAAATGAAAAACGCACCGCCGGGCGGTTTGGATCGGCTTTGATACCATTTAGTACATGAGAGCCAATGTTAGAGCCCGATGAACAGGCACTGCCGCCAGAAGCGCAGATCCCGTTGATATCCAGGTTAAACAATAACATATCGGCCATATCCATTTCTGGGAACGATACGTTTAATACGGTATAAAGGCTTTTATCGGCATCGGTTTCGCCATTGAATGCAATACCAGGAATTTCGGCTACCAATTGTTCTTTTAAATAATCTTTTAAACCCTGGATATGAGCTTGGTGCGCACTCATTTCGGCATAGGCAATTTCGAGTGCCTTGGCCAAACCTACAATTCCATATACATTTTCGGTACCACCGCGCATGTTACGCTCCTGTGCCCCACCGTAAATCATCGGTGGAATTTTAATGTTACTGTTTACGTACAAGAAACCAACGCCTTTAGGCCCGTGGAGCTTGTGTGCAGCACAAACAATAAAATGGGCTTTCAGTTCTCTCACATTATGCGGATAATGCCCCATGGTCTGTACGGTATCGGCATGATAAATTGCATTGTATTTCTCGCAGATATCGCCTACTTTAACCATATCGGTTAGGGTACCCAGTTCATTATTGGCATGCATAAGCGAAACAAATGTGCGCTCGTTATTTTGAAGTAGTTCCTCTAAATGGCTGTAATCGACATTTCCTTTTTCGTCGATATTTACGAAACTCAATTTATCAATTTCACCATTTTTAAGCATGGTGTTTAAGGTATGCTCAACCGCATGGTGCTCAATTTTAGAAGTAATGGCGTGTTTAATGCCATAAGCAGCAATACCACAGCGGATAGCCGTGTTATCGGCCTCAGTACCTCCAGAGGTAAAAAATATCTCAGAAGGTGATGCATTTAACAAACCTGCAACGGTTTTACGGGCTTTCTCTACAAGTGTGCGCACCTCACGGCCAAGCGCGTGAATAGCTGACGGATTACCAAAATAATTCTCCATCACGTTTGTCATTTCCGCAATTACTGCCGCATCTAAAGGCGTAGTGGCCGCATTATCTAAATAGACCCTTTTCATTTCTACGAATATTTATCAGTTAGTTTTTTTTGAAGCCTTTGCAGCTCCTTTTTTAATAGCTGGGATTTACCGTGCTGATAAATCCCAACGTTTTTACCGTTCATTATACAATCAGCTTTAAGCCGACCGTTAAAATTATAGGTGCAATATTTCTTTAATATCTGAAATAATCTTGTTTGCAAGATTCTCAGCAATGGTTTCATTTTCTGCCTCACTGTAAATCCGGATGATCGGTTCAGTATTAGAGCGGCGCAAATGTACCCAAGTTTTATCAAATTCTATCTTTAAACCATCAATTGTGCTGTATGGCTGGTTTTTATATTTCTCTTCTACCTGTTTCAATAAATTATCGATATCCATTTCTGGCGTAAGGGTAATTTTATTTTTCGAAATATGGTATTGAGGATAACTGCTTCTTAGCAAGGAAATTGATTTGCCAAATTTAGCTAAATGTGTTAAGAATAAGGCAATACCAACCAAAGCATCTCTACCATAGTGAGATTCAGGATAAATAATACCGCCATTGCCTTCACCGCCGATAATGGCGTTTGTAGCTTTCATTTTATTTACCACATTCACCTCTCCTACTGCAGATGCATTGTATTCGGCACCTGCTTTTTCAGTTACATCGCGCAGTGCACGTGTTGAAGAAAGATTGGAAACGGTATTTCCCGGGGTATTTTTCAGCACATAATCAGCAACAGCTACCAAGGTATACTCTTCGCCGAACATGCTGCCATCTTCGTTTACAAAGCAAAGGCGGTCCACATCTGGGTCAACTACAATACCTAAATCGGCATTTTGTTTCTGAACTTCTTTTGATATTTCGGTTAGGTTTTCAGGTAACGGTTCAGGGTTGTGCGGAAAATGGCCATCCGGTGTACAATACAACTCTACAACTTTGTTTACGCCCAATGCCTTTAATAAAGCTGGAATAAAAATACCACCTGTAGAATTTACGCAATCGATTACCACTTTGAAATCGGCTTTTTTAATGGCCTCTACATCAACCAATGGCAATGCCAAGACTTTATCAATATGTTTTTGAAGGTAGTTATCGTTCTTAATTACCTTACCCAGTTTATCAACATCGGCAAAATCAAAATCAGCGCTTTCGGCCAGATCTAAAACTTCTTTACCATCTGCATCGCTGATAAATTCGCCGCTTCCGTTTAACAATTTCAATGCATTCCATTGTTTTGGGTTGTGGCTCGCTGTTAAAATAATACCGCCGCCTGCATTTTCATCGGGTACGGCTACCTCAACTGTTGGTGTGGTAGATAAACCTAAATCTATCACCTCAATGCCCAAGCCTTGCAGGGTTCCAATAACCAGGTTGTTCACCATCTCACCTGAGATACGCGCATCGCGACCTAGCACTATTCTCTTGTTGCCTGTTTTTTGTACTACCCAGCTACCAAAAGCAGCTGTAAATTTCACAATATCAAATGGGGTTAAGCCGTCTCCAGCCCGTCCGCCAATGGTTCCTCGTATTCCTGAAATCGATTTTATTAAAGTCACAGTTTATATTTTATTTGAGGCCCAAAAATAAGAAAAAAAACAAGATAGCTGCTATTCTAAAGCGTTTGTGCAAGTTAATTTACATTGTTTTTATATCTATTTATACGATGTATTGGATAGAAATTAGCTGCGCTATCCAAATCAAACGTGTGTTTAATTGAAAAGAATATTTTCGATTTCTGCCGTTCATTTTCAGCCGGTAAAAAAATCAAACCATAATATTCTTGCAACTTTATTGCATAAAAATATATTCTAACTTTACTAGCGGTTGTAAAAGCTTATATTTGCATCTTTTTAAGATACAAACGGCTTTTTATATGCAACGCAAGTGGTTTCAATATTGGTTTAACTCGCCATATTATCATATCCTTTATCAACAACGAAATGATGCTGAAGCCGAGTTTTTCATCGATAAGCTTACGGATTTCCTCCATCCTGAAGCCGATGCGAAAATGTTGGATATTGCCTGTGGAAAAGGCCGCCACTCTATTTATCTGAACAAAAAGGGCTTTGATGTTACCGGCATAGATTTATCTGAGCAGAGCATTAAATACGCCAAGCAGTTCGAAAACAATAAATTACACTTTCTGGTGCACGATATGCGCAGGCTGTTCTACATTAATTATTTTGATGTAGCCTTGAACCTGTTTACCAGCTTTGGTTATTTCGACACCGAAAAAGACCATGTAAATGCACTCAAAACTTTCCGCAAGTGCTTAACGGCCAAGGGTATTTTAGTTCTGGATTATTTCAATACCGCAAAGATTATACGCAATTTAAATTCTTGCGAAACAAAATCGCTGGACGGAATCACTTTTAATATCACCAAAAACGTTGTTGACGGTAAAATCATCAAAAAGATAAATTTCGAAGACAAGCAAAAGGTTTACAATTTCGAAGAGCGGGTTCAGGCTTTTAGTTTCGAAGATTTTGAGCGCATGCTTACCAAGGCCGGAATGGTGATTGAAAAAACTTTTGGCAGCTATGCCCTCGATGATTTTGATGAATGCAGCTCGGATAGGTTAATTTTAATTTGTAAAAAAGCATGATAGAAAGCATACAGCAATTTGATGTTGAATTGTTTTTAAAAATTCACCGCGGACTTTCAAACAGCTTTTTTGATTGGCTGATGCCCTTAATGCGCAACCGTTTTTTTTGGTCGCCGCTTTACCTTTTTATCTTTGTTTTTTGCATTAAGCAATATAAAAAACAGGGGTATTACATTATTGGGATGGTGCTTTTTACCTTTGCAATGGGCGATTTAATTGCTTCGAGGGTGATAAAACCATTAATTTCGAGGGTAAGGCCATGCAACGATTTAAGCCTGGCAAACGAGATTATACACCGTGTACCCTGTGGAAGCGGCCTGAGTTTTCCATCGGCACATGCTACCAATCATTTTGCAATAGCTGTTTTTTTAATCTGCGTTTTTTATCGCCGCTGGAAACCGATTTTACCTATTGGCTTGTTTTGGGCCTTTATCATCAGTTTTGCACAGGTATATGTAGGCGTTCATTATCCTATTGATGTAACCACCGGAGCCTTATTGGGCATTACAATAGGCATTATCTGTTCGAGAATATTTAAAAAATTACAACCTGATTTTTAACTTATGGAAATCTGGAAACTCTGTGTACTTTTCTTCTGTGCCTTTTTGGGCGGAACAGCGATTTTTTTGGTAAAAAGCGATAAATCCAAATTACTGAAACTGATCCTGTCGTTCAGTGGTGCATATTTATTTGCCATTACGGTTTTGCATTTAATTCCTGATGCTTACAGTGGCCCGGACAAATGGCAGATCGGTATTTTTATCC
The DNA here is from genome assembly GCF_051857575.1 of Pedobacter sp. GSP4. Classification (NCBI taxonomy): domain Bacteria; kingdom Pseudomonadati; phylum Bacteroidota; class Sphingobacteriia; order Sphingobacteriales; family Sphingobacteriaceae; genus Pedobacter; species Pedobacter sp. GSP4. Next base: position 72,532 of record NZ_JBPZIR010000009.1, read on the forward strand.
TTATCGGGTTTTTATTGCAGATTTTTCTTGAACAGTTTTCAGAAGGTGTTGAGCACGGCCATATCCATAAACACCACGATGGGCACGCTTTTCCCTACGGCATCATGATCAGCCTTTGCCTGCATGCCTTTTTAGAGGGTATGCCTCTCGCGAAAGAGCAACATAACGAATTGATCTTCGGCATTTCGTTACACCATATCCCAGCAGCTTTTGCACTGGCCAGCATATTAATGCAAAACCATTTTAAAAAGAGCAGCATTGTGTTTTATCTGATTTTATTTGCCATCATGGCTCCGCTGGGCTTTTATGTAAGCGTGGGCATCAGCAATGGTACAATTGGCGGTATAGATGCTTATTTTAATAAAATAATGGGTATTGTGATCGGTATCTTCTTGCACATTTCTACCACGATCCTGTTCGAATCGAGTGCTGACCATAAAATAAATACCCGTAAAATGATTGCCGTTTTATTGGGCATTGGTGTGGCTCTGGTAGGGTTCTTCGCCGGACACTAGTTTAGTTGGCAGTTTGTAGTTTTCAGTTAACAGCATAACCGCTTCAATTCCAAATAGCCGTTTTAAACGTTTAATCGTTTATTCTTTTCTGTCCTAGAAAAAAACGCAGTAAATTAGTATATGGATGAGAATATAAATGAACCTGCAGTAGCTTACCAAAAAAGACATTATACCATTCAGGAATATCTGGAGTTGGAAAAAGCAGCAACAGTGAAACATGAATATTATCAGGGCGAGATATTTGCGATGTCGGGCGCGGGAGATAACCACAATGAGATTTTCAGTAATGTTTTTGGCGAAATAGCTTATAAACTAAAAGGTACGCCATGTAGGCCTTACGGAAGCGATAAACGCATGCACATTCCAGAAAATACCTTATTCACCTATCCCGATATATCTATTTATTGTAATGGCATAACACACTCGGATATGGATGAAGACACCTCAATTTTACCATCCATAATCATCGAAATCCTTTCTCCATCTACCAGAAATTACGATAGGGGCAAAAAATTTAACCTGTATAAAGATATCCCTTCTTTAAAAGAATATATCATGATTGATTCCCAATCTGTTTCGGTGAGGGCTTATCATATTGATGAAGAAAGAAACTGGATACTCAACGAACACCAGGAAATTACCGACACTGTAAGCTTTATTTCGATGGGATTTAATATGGTATTAGCCGATATTTATGAGTATGTTAACTTTAGTGCAAAACAAATGATCGATAAAAGAAGTCAAGTTTGAACAGGAAAAATTGCAAATTAAAACTTGACTTCTTTGCAAATACCGAAAACTGCCAACTGTTAACTGAATTACTTCTTTACCTTCTTGTTTCCGTAACCCCAAGGACAGTGTTTGCACTTATTTTTACAGCAATACCCCCTTTTAAGATGATAGGCTTCGGTAAAAACCATCAGTCCTTGTTCGTTAAAGTAAAAATCTTCGCCTTCTTTCATTGTAATGAGTGAATTTTGAATGATTGAGTTTTGAATGACTAAATTTTGAATGACAGAATTAATGAATGATTGGTAAATATTGAACAATGCTTTTAATGTTGAAATATGGATTTAAATACCGATCACGTTACCATTAACACTTCAATAATTATACTTCCATTCTCTAATTCCATCATTCATTCATTCTATACCTTTATCATTCCATCCTTCTCTCATTCCATCCTTCTATAACTCCATCTTTCTCTAATTTAATATTTTAACTTCCAGTTTATCTTTAAAGTAATCTTTAAGTTGTTTGCCATCACCGTGCAAAGTCCACACCTGTTTAGGCTGTACTTTCTCAATTGTTTCTAAAATAGCCTCCCAATCGGCATGATCTGAAATATACAGTGAAATTCCATTTTGCTGCTGCAGGTTTTTCCAGCCCGAAGCAAATGCCCGTACTACGTTAATGGCCTTATGGTAACTGTGAAAAACCATCGGTGGTACAATGTACACCTGATGTTCAAGGTTGTTTTTCATCACTTTCCTATCGTACATCTTATAGTTACCGATTTTAATGCCATAATCTTCATAAATTTTAACAAAAGGCATAATGCTGTGGTGAACCATTACATTTTTGGTTGGGCAATATTCGCCAAGCAATTGTATTATCCGCTGACTTTTACCCAGCGCATAGGCGCCAAGCATGATATTTACATTGGTTTCATTCAGTTTTTTAATCTCATCAATGGGCGATGGATGCTTGGTATCGGGATTAGCAAAGGTGCTCTCGGTAATCAGCACATCCGCCTTAACGAATTCAAAAGCTTCGCAGCTATTGTCTGGTTCGATCTTATAATCACCGGTGTACAGGTATTTTATTCCTTTATATTCCATTAAAACCTGCGCAGAGCCTAGAATATGTCCGGCAGGGAAGAATGTAATGCTTACCTCTTTTATTTTAAAAACTTCGTGATAGGTTTTGAGGTGAAAATCAACCGCGGCAAACTTCCGGTAACGGTGTTTCATAAAACTTGCCGTAGCAGCCGTGCAGTAAACATTCTGACTCCCACCAATGGCGTGATCGCCATGAGCGTGCGAAACTACAGCTTCTTTAACAGGCTGTTGTGGATCGAGGTAGAAATCGCCGTAAATACAATATAAACCCGTTGGGGTAATCGTAATAAAATCTGCTAAAATCATGATTAGGATAAAAGGTTTAAGGATGGTATGATTCTAGTAAATTAGAGCTTGGTGCCTTTAAGTTTCTCTGCCGACTTAATAAATTCCTGATGCAGCGCCAAAACCTGTTCTATTATGGATTGCTGCTCGTCGTTAACGATGAAATGATTGGCCAATTTAGACTTTTCTCCGTCGCTAAGCTGTTTATCCATCCGTGCTATAACCTGTTCTGCCGCAACGCGGTCTCGTTCCATTACCCGTTTCAGCTTAATTTCGTAGGGTGCTGTAACCAAAATTGTGGTGTCGCACATTTTATACGAACCACTTTCGAACAGCAAGGCCGCTTCTTTTAAGGTGTAAGGTGTATTGAGTGGAATAGTTTGTTCCCAGGTATCAAAAGCCCTAAAAACTGCAGGATGAACCAAAGCGTTCAATTGTGCAAGGGCTTTTTCGTTGTTAAAAACAATGCCCGCAATATGTTTATTATTCAGCTTCCCATCTTCGAAATAGCTTTCGTTTCCAAATGCTGTTTTGATGCCTTCAACCAATAATGCATCTTGGCACATGATCTCTTTTGCTACGGTATCTGCATAAAAAACAGGTATGCCCAATACTTCAAAAACTTTGCAGATCGTAGTTTTTCCACTCCCAATTCCGCCTGTTATACCTACTTTATACATTATTTTTCTACAATGAAATCTATTTTGGAAGGAATTACACTTACCAGCCTGCAATAATCAGGAAACTCGGTTATTTTAACCGTAAACTGATGGTGCTTTAAATTTTGCCATTCATCCGCATCAACTGTTGCGGTAATAAAGCTTTCATCTACCTGATCGTAATTGCTCAAAGCTACCAAAAATGTAACCTTAACCTTTTTGGGGTATAGCTTAATGCTGTTGTAATACCTATTGTTTATAATTTTAAGTGGAACTTCTATTGTTTTTTCGGTAAACTCATCAACCGGTAACTTCACCTCAACAGAAGAAGGATAAATACTCACATTTTTATGGATGCTGTGCTGCAGTGCTACCCTTAATGTTGTACTGCCCTGTATTTTATTTAATTTTAAGGTGTCTGTAGGCCAAAATTTAATCTTGGCCAGTTCTTCAGTTGGTCCGGCTACCTTAACATATTTGGGGTTTAACACCACCTCGCTCGAAATACCATATTGCTTTACAAAATCGAGCTTATCTACCAATTTTACCGGCACCTTTTTTACCACACGCTTGGTGAAATCAAAGTAGAGTGTATCTGGTTTAACCGAAATTACTTTCTGGGTACTTTCCAGCTGCCGGTTAATGTTAAATAGCTGATCGGAAAAAACAATAAAGTCTTTGGTGTTCAGCTGGCTTAAATTAACAGAAACAGATGGTGGACTAATCCTTAACCTTGCAAACAGCAGTTGCCAGCCGGTTCCTTCTACCTGAAGATCGATGGTATCGGACTGTAGTGGATAAAAAGCTCTTTTAGTGGGCGTATTTTTGAACACCAGCACAGTTTTAGCCGTATAGATATATTTATTGTTCAATGCCATAAAAAGCCATGCAGCTATAGCCAACAGCAAACAGGCCAGTAAGCTAAATACACGTCTTTTTTCAATTTTAGTTAATCTAATAAAGGGCATAGCACAATATAAGGTAAATCAGCACCGAAATTTTTCTTCTCTGAACCAATAATGTCAAATGTAACAAAACTAAATAGCTGCTCAAAAACTAATATACTTAATGATAAATTAATGAAGGCTATGGCAAGAGCATAAACTGATAACTATATTCGCAGGAGATAAACAAACAACATGAAAAAGTATATATTATCATTACTTGCAACAACATTATTTCTTAGCTCCAATGCTCAAAAACAAACACTGGTCTCTTACTTCAAAAATGACACGCTTACTGTAAACAAAGATGATTATGATTACAAAAGAGTTATTCAGGAAACCGACACCCCTTCGATATACAGGTTATTAGAGTTTTACCCCAATAATGTAGAAAAAACATCAGCCAGAATTTCAAAATTTGATCCATATATTGTTTATGAAGGACTTTTCCAGAGCTATAATAAACAAGGCATCTTAACTTCTAAAGTCAATTTCATAAACGGAAACCTCAGCGGGGAATGTACTTATTACTATGATAATGGAAAACTTGAAAATGTTTTTCTATATGATGGACCGACGAACGAAATGGGCGTACAACAGCGAAAATGGATAACAGGAATAGATTCCTTAGGTAATCAGTTTATAAAAGATGGCAATGGAGCCTATAAAGGAACTGATAATGTAGGGCTAACAGAAGAAGGAAATTACCTTGACGGTAATAAAAACGGTATATGGAAAGGAACCAGCGATAAGGGCAGTTATGAAGAAATATATGAAAAAGGGATTTTTAAATCAGGTAAAAGTACTTTACCAAATGGCAAGCAGATAAAATACCGTGAAATAGAGCAAAAGCCAGAATTTAAAAAGGGAATGGCAGAATTTTTTCAGTATGTAAACTGGAGCTATAAATTCCCTAATGAAGCACAAGAAAATGGGGTTCGGGGAAAGCTGTATATCACTTTTGTGGTAGAAAGAGATGGAAGTTTAACCGATTATGAATTTCGGAATAATTTGGGCTATGGCACCCAGGAAGAAGCGGTGAGGGTTTTAAACAATTCCCCAAAATGGATACCTGGAATGCAGCACGGCATCCCGGTGAGGGTAAAATATACGATTAACATTAATTTACCTACACGCTAAACGAGAAAAAGCCATCCAGAGGATGGCTTTTTCATTATTTCTCATTTAAATGATTAAGCTTTTGGCGCTACAACTGCTTTAGTTGCATCTAAAGAAACTGCCGATTTATCGAAACGGATTTTGGCACCGCTTTCTACTTCAATTAAGAAAGTGGTTTCATTTAAATCCACAATTTTTCCGTGGATACCTGCAGTGGTAATTACTTTATCGCCTTTACCTAATTCTGCTACTAATTTTTTATGGTCTTTTGCTTTTTTAACCTGTGGACGGATCATGAAAAAGTAGAAAACTACCATGATCAATACCATTGGTACAATTGTACTTAGCATGTTACTGCCGGCTGCTGCCTGTAAAATTACTGTTAATGTCATTTCTTATTTTATTTGTGTTTTGTGTATAGTTGGTTTAAGGTATAAAACCATTCATCAATTTATTTTTTGGCTAGAACCTCTCCTACCAAATGTACTGTTGTTACGGTAGGGTTTGCATTAGAAGTAATGGTTACTACTTTATCCTGCATGCCCATTTTACCTTCGCTATTAAAAACTACGCTGATAATACCTGTTTTGCCCGGCAAAATTGGTTCGCCTGGCACTTGTGGAATTGTACAGCCACAGGTAGCAGTTGCGTTTGAAACAATTAGCGGACTTTTACCTGTGTTTTTAAGTTTAAAATCGTGGATCACCTTTTCACCCTGCTCAATTTTTCCGAAATCGAATACATCTCGTTCGAAAACAATAACAGATGCATCTGCCGGAGCAATTTTTGTTGTTTTTGACGTATCGTTACCTACAGAAACATTGCTGCTTTCTGCTGGGGTTTGCGTATTGGCGTTGCGGCAAGCGGCAAATGATAGAGCAGCTACAGCCAGGATAAATATTTTCTTCATTTTTAATCTTCAATTAAACCGCGGCCAATCTTTTTAATGGTGTTGTTTTTCTTAAGATCGCCTAAAATTTTATCTAAAATACCGTTTATAAACGAATTACTTTTCGGTGTACTGTAATCTTTTGATAGCTCTAAATATTCGTTAATGGTTACTTTAACCGGAATAGATGGGAAATTTAGCAGTTCGCAGATGGCCATTTTCATTAAAATGGTGTCCATTAGTGCAATACGTTCCGATTCCCAGTTCTTGGTTCTATCGGCAATCATTTCCTGGTATTTGGCATCGTTCTGCAGGGTGTGTACAAACAGATCCTGAACAAACTTGCTGTCTTCTACCCAATCGGCACTGATTTCGGTCAGTTTGTTTTTGAAAGGATCTTCGGAAGTAAAGTTTTTGAGTGTTTTGGCTACCATGCCTTTCATTACTTCGTGATCTACCTGCCAGTTGATGAATTTTTCTTCAAAAACCTGTATAATGGCCTGGTTTTTCAGGATAATTTTTCTGAAAATGTACTTGATGATATCTTTTGATGATTCTAAACTTTCGTTTGTATCGGCAAGATATTCGGCATACTCTTTAGATGCTTTTAGGGAATTGTAAACGGTTTTACGGATTTCTGGATCGAAACCCCAGTCTACTTTATATTTTTTTACTGCAGAAACATACTCAGGGTTCTGTTGCAATAAAACGCTAAACTTATTGTGTAGCAATTTCATGTTCGGATTGATATCCTCTGCTGTTTTGATAAACTTATTCTGACGCTCAGCTGCGTCGTTAGCAGTAAATTCGGTAACTTCTACCATTAAAGATAGCATCCAGATGTACATTTCGTACACGCTATCGATGCTCTGCATTAAAGTTTTCAAATCACCTTTAATGTCTTTTTTGTCTGCCATGTGCCAAGCAAAAATATTTTGCAAAGCTTTGATTCTTAAGTGCCTTCTGTTTAACATGAATGTAAGAACGAGTGCGGTTTTTTTAAAACCTGTTTTTTAATAATTATTATTTAATATGACGATTTAATTTTTTTAATGTCTGCAATCCTTTTTTCAGCAATGCGGTTTGCAGCAATATTTGTTGATATACTTTCGGCCTTGCTTAACTTAATTACGCTACGGGTAGCATCATAAATATTCTCTGTAAGCTGTACGGTACGTTTTTTACCAAATCCAGTTAGTTCTGAGTAGCAAGAAATTAATCCTCCTGCATTGATCAGATAATCGGGCGCAAATAAAATTCCTTTTTTCAAAAGCAATTCGCTATCTAAAACCTCATCTTTTAACTGATTGTTTGCTGAACCTGCAATAATTGCAAATTTCATCTTCTCTATGGTTCTGTTGTTTACGGTAGCTCCCATTGCACAGGGCGCATAAACATCAGCATCAGTTGTAAAAATTTTATCGGCCTCTATGGGTTTTGCCTTATATTTCCGGGCCACATAGGTTAACTGTTCCTGGTTAATATCGCTGATCAAAACTTCGGCATTCTCTTTTCTCAATAAAGCAACCAGGTGCTCGCCAACATTGCCAATACCTTGCACCACAATAGTTCTTCCGGCCAGCATATCGGTACCAAAAACTTCTTTAACGCTGGCTTTAATACCCAAATAAACCCCTTGGGCCGTAAATGGAGCAGGGTTACCTGCACCACCAATTGATTCGGGCACGCCGGTAACATAATTGGTTTCCATACGGATATATTCCATATCGCGCGTGTTGGTACCCATTTCCTCAGCAGTAATAAATTCGCCATTCAGGTTTTTGATAAACCTGCCATAGCTGCGCATTAAAGTTTCGGTTTTGTCTTTTCGCGAATCGCCAATAATTACGCCTTTGCCACCACCCAGGTTTAAACCTGTAATGGCTGCTTTGTAGGTCATACCGCGCGATAAACGGAGTGCATCTTCCAGCGCTTCGCCTTCTGTTGCATAACTCCACATCCTGGTTCCACCTAAAGCTGGGCCCAATGTGGTATCGTGTATAGCAATAATTGCTTTTAAACCTGTATCTGGATCATTGCAAAAAACCAACTTTTTATGCCCATAAGCACTTAATTGATCTAAAATTGATGAATCTGACTGAGAATTTGCTGGCATATTGAACGTTCGGCTAACCTGCTGCAAAATTAAAATAAAAAACCATTATTACACCTATTTAACTAAACTATAACAAAATTAATTCGGAGGCGGTTAATCTTTAAACCTCGCGGGTTTTAAAAACCTGCGGGGTTTGGGAACTGCGAGGTTTGGAAAATTGTCATCATTCTTTAAAGCTTAAGCACTAAAAGATAAATATAGCCTACGGAATTACAAATTTAGCTAAGTTTGTACAGCATGAAACATCTGAGCAGATTAAACAAATACTTTATTAAATATAAATGGTGGATCATTCCGGGAAGTATTTTCGTGGTAATATCGAACATTTTTGGTGTTGTACCAGCCCAGGTAATTGGTTATGCGGTTGATCTGATTACCGAAAACATTCAGATTTTTAATTTATTTAATGGCTTTAACCGCCAGGAAATTGTTTACGATATTTTTAGCAGCAACTTACTGTACTTTGGCCTGCTTGTTATTGCGCTGTACCTTTTGCGTGGACTGTTTTTGTTCTTTATGCGCCAAACCATTATCCTCATGTCGAGGCATATAGAGTTTGATATGAAGAACGATATTTACCAGCATTACCAGGAACTGAGCCTTGGCTTTTACCGCCGCAACAATACGGGAGATTTAATGAACCGGGCCACTGAAGACGTAAACCGGGTTAGGATGTACGTTGGCCCTGCCATTATGTATACCATTAACACATTTGTTTTATCGGTACTCATTATCTGGTCGATGTTCGATGTAAACTCCAAACTGGCTGTTTATTGTCTGCTCCCTCTCCCCTTTCTGGTTATTATTATCTATTATGTAAATACACTGATCTTTAAAAAGAGCGGAAAGATACAGGAACGGCTATCAGATTTATCTAGTTTTGTACAGGAGCGTTTTTCGGGGATCAGGATTATCAAATCGTACGTGCGGGAAGATTATACCCGGAACATGTTCGAGATCCAGAGCAACGATTATAAAAAGGATTCGATGGGCCTGGTTAAGGTATCGGCATTATTTTATCCAACCATGCTGCTTTTAATTGGCCTAAGCACTATTTTAACCATTTACATTGGCGGTATACAGGTAATGAACGGCAGCATTACGGCAGGCAATATTGCCGAATTTATCATCTACATTAACCAGTTAACTTTTCCGGTAACCATGTTGGGCTGGGTTACTTCGCTGATTCAAAGGGCTGCTGCTTCGCAGAAAAGGATAAACGAATTTTTGGATATCCCATCTGATATACAATCTACACAAAGCCAAGAAAAGGATTTAATGGGCAACATTAAATTTGAGCATGTAAGCTTTACTTATCCGGATACGGGGATTGAGGCTTTAAAAAATGTGAGTTTCGAAATTAAAAGCGGCGAATTTGTGGCCATTATCGGGAAAACTGGTTCGGGAAAATCGACGTTGGCCAATCTGATTATGCGGATGTACGATGTAGAAAATGGAACTTTGGCGGTAGATGGCGAAAATATCAAGGCCTTAAACCTTAAAAACTACCGCAGCCAGATCGGATTTGTACCGCAAGAGGTTTTCCTATTTTCCGACACGATTAAAAACAATATTGCTTTCGGTTTAGATAGCGTTACCGATGATGAAGTTCATACGGCTGCGAAAAATGCTTCTGTATATGGCAATATTATCGACTTTGAAGAAAAGTTTGAAACCATGCTTGGCGAACGCGGCATTACACTCTCCGGCGGACAGAAGCAGCGTGTTTCTATTGCAAGGGCGTTGATCAAATCACCTAAAATTTTAATATTTGACGATTGTCTTTCGGCTGTTGATACGAAAACAGAAGAAGAAATTCTACAAAACCTGGGTAAAATTATGTACGGAAAGACCAGTATTTTAATTGCCCACCGAATTTCTACGATTAAAAATGCGGATAAGATTTTAGTGCTGGATAACGGAGAAATCATCGAACAAGGCACACACAATGAATTACTTAGCAAAAACGGCAGTTATACGGAGCTTTATAACAACCAACTTTTGGAGGAGGAAACCCGAACTATTTAAATTGTATTAAAATTGTATTTTGAACTTTAAATATTTGCTTTATATTTACCGAAACCAAAAACCAACATCAATACCAACCATGGGAGAATTCGACAACAAGGAAAGAGAAGAAGTTTTTTCAAAGAAAGTAAGAGCAGGTAAGAGAACTTATTTCTTCGACGTGAAGGCTACAAGATCGGGTGATTATTATTTAACAGTTACCGAAAGCAAGAAAAGATTAGAAGACGGTGTATTTGTAAAACATAAAATCTTTTTATACAAAGAGGATTTCGAGAAATTTGCAGAAGGACTTAACGAAACTGTAGATTATATCAAAACCCACCAGGATGTTGTTGAAAAACGCTATGAATATTCTGAAAACGGAGAACATAGCACCAAATCAAGTGATGATTTTACTTTTTAAGTAATATAATTTCAAATAAAAAAGCCTTTGCAGTTTAACAATTGCAAAGGCTTTCTTTTTATTGGGTCAATTTTAGCGGGCTACCATACCTGCTCCAACTACAAATACCAATAAAAAATATCCTACAATAACAGCGATTGTCATAATTCCCCAAAATTTAAAAAGCGATTTCAAACTCAGTACTGCTACATCTAAGCTTTCCTGATCTCCAAACAGCACTCCTTGTTTTCCCCTGTTTGCCACTCTAAACAGCAATATGCTCGGGTAAAAATAAAACAAACCCAGCAATAAATAGATAATGGTTAAAACGATTGAACCTCCTTGTCCTAAGGGAGCAAACTGTTTTGCCAAACCTGGGTTTCCGGCTATAATGGATGGAATGCTCAATGCAACAAGAATTAACAAGGCGGCAAACACAAAACCGACTATGGATAGGAACCTTGCCCATTTCGTAATGTCGTAAAGGTAGCTGCGCATTTCTTCGGTTACTACAAGTTTTACTTCCTGGGGCACTTCCTGTTCTAAATCTTCCATGGATACAATCTATAATTTTCGTTAAACTTAGATAAAATATCCAGTTACCACAAATTACAGCCTTTAATTACCAACTTTAAAAGCTTATCTTTGCCCGATTTTTAGGCGGAAGGCGGGGCGCATGGGGCATAGGATATTGAGCTATGAACTATTGACTAAAAAACTATTGACTAATAAAATAAATATTAAAATATAAATGGCATTACAATGTGGTATAGTTGGTTTACCAAATGTTGGAAAATCGACTCTTTTTAACTGTTTATCAAATGCAAAGGCACAAGCGGCAAACTTTCCTTTTTGCACAATTGAGCCCAATGTTGGCGTAATTACAGTACCTGATGATAGATTAACCAAACTTGCAGAATTGGTTAAACCGAACAAAGTTCAACCTAACACTATCGAGATTGTTGATATTGCCGGTTTGGTAAAAGGTGCTTCAAAAGGTGAAGGTTTAGGCAACCAGTTTTTAGGAAATATCCGTGCTACTAACGCCATTATCCACGTTCTACGTTGCTTTGATGATGGCAATGTAATCCATGTGGATGGTTCTGTTGATCCGATCCGCGATAGGGAAATTATCGACACAGAATTACAGCTTAAAGATTTGGATACCGTGGATAAGCGTATCCAAAAGGTTGAAAAGATGGCCAAGACCGGTGGCGATAAGGATGCAAAACGTACCTATGAAATTTTAACGGTAGTTAAATCGCATTTAGAAAGTGGTAAATCTATCCGTACAGCACCATTGGCCCAAGAGGATTTCGATTTTATCGAGGATTTAGGCTTACTTACACAAAAGCCTGTAATGTATGTGTGCAATGTTGATGAGGCTTCGGTAATTAATGGCAATAAATATGTTGACCTGGTAAAGGCTAGCGTTGCGGATGAAAATGCAGAGGTTTTGGTTATTTCGGCCAAAATTGAATCAGAAATTGCAGAACTGGAAAGTTATGAAGAACGTCAGGAGTTTTTAGCTGACTTGGGCTTAACAGAATCTGGGGTGAATAAATTAATCCGTGCTGCTTATAAATTATTAAACTTATACACCTACTTTACGGCTGGTGTACAGGAAGTAAGGGCCTGGACCATTACCAAAGGTTTTACAGCGCCTCAGGCTGCTGGTGTAATCCACACCGATTTCGAAAAGGGATTTATCCGTGCTGAGGTAATTAAATACAACGATTTTGTAACCCTGGGTTCGGAAAATGCCTGCAAAGATGCGGGTAAACTGGGTGTAGAAGGAAAAACTTACGTAGTGGAAGATGGAGATATCATGCACTTCAGGTTTAATGTTTAACCTTTAAGTAATAAGTAATACGGAGCCACTCAAAAGAGTGGCTTTTTTTTGCACGTTAGTTACAAAAAAATACCACAGATGCACAGATTTACACGGAAAAGCATTTCGGAGAACCATTGTGGCTTTGCCCTCAGATGAATTAATATGTTTAAGGTGGTTATTAAAAAAAATAACTTCACTAATTAATCCACTACCTTGGGTACCTGAGTACAGCTAAGTAAAAAAATAAGGTCATAACGAGACGCTAAGACCAGTAATGTACTTCTTATTGAGAGTTGACAACTTACAGGCATGGCTGCCTGCAAAGTTGGCAACTCGAAATGTTATTGATTAAACAACCAGCCCGTATGCGGCCAGTTGTATTTTGGTATCTTCGTAATCGGTATGATGAATGCCTTTTAAGCCCAACTGCTCTGCAACCTGAACAAACAACATACGGTCATCTATATACAAACTTGTTTCAACATCGCTCTGCGAAATATCAATGGCTACTTTAAAGATATCGGCATCGGGCTTGCGGAAGTGAACAAAGCTTGATGACACAAAGAAATCGACAAACTCATTCAGTTTAAAGGTATTGATGCGGTATTGGTTAAGCTCCCTCCCTTCATTGCTGATTACGGCTACCTTAAGGTTGTATTTCTTTTTTAAATCACAAATGAACTGGATCATTTCGGGATAAGGAAGCGACTTCTTGAACATAAACTCCTTAAAATCGTCGTAACTGAAACTGCGTTCGTCAAAGAAAACAATACGCTCCAAATATTCATCCAAGGTTAGTTTTCCTACCTCGTAGGTATCGAAAGTGAGGTGATGGCGTTCTTCCAGATCAACAGAATCGAGGTGAAACAATACAGCGGCCTCTCCCCTTGCTTTTCTATCCCAGCCATTGGTTAACAATACACCGCCAATATCGGTAAAAAGTGTAGTAATTTTCTTTTGCATAATTTAGATCTAAAGTAATACTCCTTTTAAAAACAGTACAGCAAAGCTGAAATATATAATCAGTCCGGTAACATCAACTAGGGTGGCTACAAATGGGGCTGAAGATGTGGCCGGATCGGCACCTAATTTCTTAAGCAATATGGGCAACATGGAGCCACTGAGCGAACCCCAAAGCACTACAAATATTAAAGAAACACTAATGGTTGCGGCAATTAAGATCCAGTGTTCGCCATAAACATTAGGGGCGGCTACATGCCATACAAAAATACGCAGGAAGCCGATTAAGCCTAAGCATAGGCCCAAAAGGAAGCCCGAAGTAATTTCGCGGTTCATTACGCGCCACCAATCTTTAATGGTTACTTCGCCGAGGGCCATGGCCTGAATAATCAGCGTAGAAGCCTGCGAACCACTGTTTCCACCGCATGAAATGATTAATGGGATAAACAGGGCCAGAACAGTAGCCTTGTGTATCTGTCCTTCAAAAAAGCCCATCGCGGTTGCAGTAAGCATTTCGCCCACCATTAAAATGGCCAGCCAACCTACGCGTTTTTTCACCAGGTTAAAAATAGAAGTATCCAGGTAAGGTTCATCCAAAGCCTCGGTACCCCCAATTTTATGCATATCTTCGGTATATTCTTCGTTGGCAATCCACAAAATATCATCAACGGTAACAATACCTAAAAGAATATTATTTTCATCTACCACGGGCAGCGCCACGCGGTTATTCATCCTGAAGATATTAATGGCATCTTCCTGCGGATCGTTGGCTTTTAAGGCAATGAAACGCCTATCGGTAAGCTCTCCAATAATCGCTTCCGGATCGGCCAGTAAAACCTCACGGATCCTGATATCATCAAGCAGTACGCCTTCTTTATCAATCACATATACCACATCGATGGTTTCGGAGTTTTTACCGTAACGCCTGATGTGTGCCAATACCCGCGCAATAGACCATTCGGGCTTAACGGCAATGTAATCTGGCGTCATTAAACGGCCGATACTATATTCGTTATAGCCCAATAGGGCCAGCGATTCTTTGCGTTCTTCGGCCGGCAAAAGCGTAATCATTTTTTTTACCACATCGCCTTTTAGCTCGCTAAAAAGTGCCGTACGGTCATCAGGTGGCAGATCTTTGATAATCTGGTTTAGCTTATTGCCAGAAAGTTTTTTGATAATACGCTCCTGGGTTGGAAAATCAAGAATCCTGAATACATTTACCGCCCTGTTTAACGATAGGGTTTCGATAAATTTGGCCGCATGCTGGGGAAGCTCATCAATTAGTTGTTCAACATCCGAAATATTCAGTTGATCGAGATATTGCTTTAGTGCTTTATCATTTTCTTTTTCAAGCAGTTCCTGAATCTCTTCCACAACCATTTCTTCCATAAACAACTATTTTTATTACATGCCTAAAACCTTAATTAACGGTTCGCAAAGGTGCATTTTTATTTCTTAAAAAGCCAATTGTGAAGCTTTAAAATTAGCGCTTTGCCTACTTTAATTTACCGGGATATTGGAATTAAGTGCCTAAACAAGGTGTCTGCGCAATCATTTAACCATTTTTTAACATGGAAACACCTCAACACCATCAGGTTTATAACGATGTAATTTCATTGGGTTAAAAATAGCCTATATATTTCGGAAAAATGATTTTGATTTTTCTATATTTGCAGCCTTGCTCCCGTAGTTCAATGGATAGAATTATGGTTTCCGGTACCATCGATATGAGTTCGAATCTCGTCGGGAGCACTTAACGGGACAAATCAGTTTTAGACAGGTTTGTCCCGTTTTTATTTCTAAATATCTTCAAGACTAAAGCTCAGAGACCAAAGCTGAAAGTATAAAAATCAAAACTGAAACAAGAACAGTCGAAATAGACATACAATAGGCTGTTTTTTAAACCTTTTAGATCATTTATTAAACCTTTTAGCTTCATCTTTTCTTCAAATTTGATTGCCTCGTTCTGAGGTACTATCCAAATTTAAACCATTAAAAAAGAAAAAAATGAGCAAGTATTACCCAAGAATGATCTTGTACGTAATTTTTATTGCGGCCTTATCTGCATGCAAAAAAAACGTAGCACTAATTTCAGTGGAAGATGAAAAAGCTGCCTCCCTAACGGCAAAAAGGTTGTTTATGAACTCCGTACAAACACCTGATGATGGTGTAATTTCAGGCCTTAACCAAAACTGGACCCAGTTTCCGGCATTGAATGATGCGTTAATGATCAAAAACATCAATAAATTATCTCCGGAAATGATGAGATTCCCCGGCGGTACTTTATCACATAGGTGGGAATGGACTACGGGTATGACAAGCGATCACCGACCCAGCGAAGAAGTGCATCCTATTGGCGATGTTAAGCAGCTGATAGATAGTACAGGCGTAAAAATGATGCTAGTACTGGATGTGGTTAACCATAGCTGTAGTAATCAGATCCGTATGCTCGATTCGTTACATTCGCTAGGGGTTGCTATAGAATATGTAGAAATGGGAAACGAATTATATGCATCTGGTAAAGGTTATGAAACTCCTTTCCCAACTGGAACCGCCTATGCTGATACCATAAACAGCTGGGTTCCCCGCATTAAAGCAGCCTATCCGAATGTAAAAATCTCAGCAATACTACAGCCACGTGTTTCAAGTGCATCCAACACACGTTTGTATAACTGGAATTCGCAGGTAACCTCAGGTATCACGGCTAACATTAACGCTTATACCTACCATATTTACATTGCCGATGGCGGTACTTTTATCCAAAAGAAATCTGATTTTGAAAGCGTGGTCATAAATCCTGGCAATAAAGAACTCTGGATTACGGAGTATGGCAACATGAATGCCAATACGAATACTAATTATCTTTCTCAATTGGATAGCCTAGCCAATTACATTGAGTCTTATCCCCGCGTAACGGTAGCACTGAGTCACCAGATTTTTGGTGGAGCCTTTAATAAATTATCGGCTGATGGACATACTTTCACTGCAGAAGGCAACCTCTTCTTAGCCAGGGCCGATGTTAGAAATTCGCCTATACCTGTGGTTTTCAACGAAATTTACAATTCGAACAATGCCAATGGAGCCGATGATGCGGTTGAACTGCTGGTTGTGCGCAACCACTTGGACATGCGCAGAATGATCCTGAAAAATTTTACGAACGGATCAACAGATAATGGCGTGCGCTACACTTTCGCTAATAGCACTTTTTGGTCTAACCTGCCCAAAGGCACATTAATTGTACTGAGGAATGGGCTGGGCAGTAGTACGGCAGATTCTGATCCATCGGACGGCACACTTAACCTCGACATCAACAATACTACTTATTTTACCAAAGATACCGGCACCTCAGCAAATTTTGATGTGGCCAACGGAACGGATATGTGGATGATCAAAGCACCCAGCTCGGGGCTTAACGGCTCAACGAGCGGTATACATAGCTTATTTGCCGGCAGCACACCCACTACTTTATATAATAATGTTACTACCCCTAAACTTCGCTCAAGCACTGCCTGGGCCGCATCGGGCGCATCAACCGTTTATTGCAGCAATATCACTTCGGGTATTTATGATTTTAAAGATACTTCTGGAGGAAATGCAGCACAGGGTACTTCGGCCACTTTGGGATCAGGAAACAATACCAATAACACCAAGTATGTAAATCAGGTAAGGCTTGGTTGGTAGTAACCAAGTATTTAAACACAAATAAAAGCTTACTTGGTACTTATACAAATCCCGCATGCCTAATATTAGGATGCGGGGTTTGTGTTTAGGTTTTGATGTTTAGCTTGACAATCGGTTAATTGTAAACTGGCGAATTTAACGGGTTAATTGTTCGAATTGGTTAATTGGTTAATCGGTTAATTGTAAACTGGCAACTGTAAGTGGTAAACTGTTCCAACTGGTTAATCGGTTAATTGTAAACTGGCAATTGTTCCATTGGTTAATCGGTTAACTTTAAAACAGTTGCATAAGCCTTGCAAAAAAAGCATCAATCAACGGCCCTTAACAAACAGACAACAAGCCATTAACTTTAAGAGAACATAAACCGCTTAATTTAGAAATACGTTTGTTTGCCAAGTTTAGAATGCTGGCTATCAGACTAAAAATAGACAGGATGGTTTCAACAAAATAGCAGCTCATGAAACAACAGGCCAGAACAATCCCAGGCAGACTGGTAGATTTTGATTACGGTCGGTATAGGCTTCCGACATTTGTTATGCAGTTTAAGCCCGCGGTTTACCAAGATGGCGACTGCTATTATGCCGTACTTTCGTTCGAAGAGGAGCATGATATATCGGGTATGGGTACTTCTCCGGAAGATGCTTTGATCGATTGGAATGATAAGGTGTGTAACATGCTTTCCCTATCGAATGCGTTAAGCGCTAAACTAAGCACAAAGCGGAATAAAGCCCGCTCTTAAAGCGATTGTTTATAATATCAACTTCTAAATCATATGAAACAACATACCGCAATTCGCCTGGCCACCCACCGGGAGTATTTTCTTGGCTCAAATTTTTTAGACAATTGTTATTTTGAAATCAAAAGACCTTCAGACTGCTCCATTACTGAACTGCATTATTTTTATCTAATGCTACGCAAGGGAAACAAGGTATCTCCGATTGATCTGCCATTAAAAATCCTCCATGCCGAATTCCTTGGCTTTTGCTATCAGCATAAAAAACTGGTCGGCATTTCAGCGATCAAAAGGCCCACAATATCTTATTTAATGGATGTGCATCAAAAAGCTGGTGTGGTAAGCAGAATCAACAAACCTTTTATGGAAGTTGGCTATTCTTATACGCGTTCAGCCTTCCGGCAAAAAGGGATCAGTAGTACATTGAAAAGGATGCTGCTTCAAAAGATTAACCAATACGGTGGTACCCTTTTTTCTACCACTGCCACACCCAGCAGTCAGCGTTTTCTGTTGAATAACGGCTTCCGTGCATGTGGAAATCCCTATCAGGGCATTTATGATCACAATATTATTTATTTTGAGCGGAATGCCAAGCTTTAAGGAATCAGGTTAACTGTTTAAACTGGTTCAGCGGTTAACTGTGGAACCGGCCACCTCATAAATTAGCGATATCTGTGGGCACATGGTTTAAACTATTCGCGGTAATGCACCAAACCTCGGTCATCGGTCTCTCCTACTTCGGACTGCCCCAATTCATCCCAATTACCTGCATTTTCTAATGCCGTTTTAATTCTACTATAACATTTAAGTAAGGTTTTTAAAAAGCCGGCCAAATTTGACGTTTTGCCCAATCAATGTTTGTTCCTGATGGTTTTACAAGCATATATTTGTAATACACATGATGAGCTTACTGAGGAAAAACTTATTGAAAAACATATTTGGCATCTTGCTTCTTGGTCTTTTGGCTGCGAAATTCTGTGCCTTTTCGATTTCGATATTTTTATCTTCCACTCATCCCACAGCCATCGAAAAAAGCAGCGAAGAGCACAAAGATAAAGAAGAAGAATCTTTTGATAAGGCAAAGAAAAAACTGCTCATTTACGAAACTTCAAAAACAGAAGGTTTAAGCTCCCTGTTAACAAATAGCGCTTCTGGCAATAAATACGCCTATAGGTTTAGTACCTGTAGTGTGCCTGCCAAAAACGTGCCTACTCCCCCTCCAAACCTGCTTTCTTAACATTGTAAGCTTCTTTAAACATTACAATCATCGTGCTTTAAATCCCAGAACAATAGGTATAAGCATGCAATGTACTATTTGAATAACCCACAACAGGCAAAGCCATACTTAACTGATGAGTATGCCATTGCTTCATCTTTAAATCAAAAAAATGAAAAATCATCACGCTGCCAGCGCGCCCACGCCCTGGCAAAGATTGGTGCGTATGCTTCACCTAGAACGCAAAACCATCAATTATATCTATGTATACGCCATTTTAATTGGCTTAATCGGCCTATCGCTGCCGCTAGGTACAAGTGCAGTATTTAACCTGCTTTCCAACGGCGCCATGTACAGCTCTACCTACATCCTGATTGCCGTAATTTTAGCGGGCATTGTTGTAGGCGGACTGTTGTTAATAGGCCAGTTAACTTTAGTTGAGTTTTTAGAACAGAAAATATTTACCAAAGCCGCCCTCGAATTTGCTTTCCGCTTACCGAGGATAAAAAAGAAGGCCCTGGAAGGAGAAAGTCCGACAGAACTGGTTAACCGTTTTTTCGATATTCTTACCATACAGAAAGGTTTGACAAAATTGCTGGTAGATATTGTTGCCTCGGGTGTGCTCATATTTTTTAGCGTAATACTATTGTCGTTCTATCACCCGGTATTTATGGCGATAGGCACATTTGTACTCTTGGCCATCGGGTTGATTTTGGTGCTGTACTACCGCCAAGGGGTAAATACAAGCATGGAAGAATCAGGCTACAAATATGAAGTTGTTGGCTATCTGGAAGAAATTGCTGCCGATCTGGACACCTATCGCAACAGCAGCACCAAGAGAAAAGAAATTATTAGCCGGACAGATGAAATAACCGCCAACTATATCCAGGCCCGCAACGATCATTTTGGCGTTCTGAAAAAGTTTTTTGTTAGTGCCATAGCCATGCGCACCATACTGATGGGTGCACTGCTGTTATTGGGTTCTTATTTTGTGGTGGAGCGGCAAATGACCTTCGGCCAGTTTGTGGCTGCAGAGGTGCTTATTGTCCAGATCAGTTATGCCATTGAAAAACTCATGACCAATTTAAATACCGTTTTCGATATGGTAACTGGCAGCGAAAAGCTTGCTGTGGTTACTGATCTGGAACTGGAGGAAGGAGATATTAACCATGGGTAAAATGAATAACAATTTGGCCCAATTGCAAAACTGGGAAAGCCTTTCGGTACATGCAAACCGTAAGATTATAGATGCCCGTGGGCCAAAAAGGCTGGGAAGAATCCTCCTGTTTATCATGGCCTTTATTGTAGTTTTGCTTTGTTTGCCTTACAGGCAAACCATACCTGGGCGCGGCATAGTAACCGCACTACGACCGGAGGACCGGCCACAAACCGTACAAAATCAGATTGGCGGCCGTATTGAGCATTGGGCAGTGCGCGAAGGCCAGGAAGTAAAGAAAGGCGATACCATACTCGTTATTTCTGAAACCAGTCAATCTTATTTCGACCCCGAACTGCCAACACGCTTAAACGAACAGCTTGATGCCAAACGGGGAAGCGAAACCGCTGCCGTACAAAAAATTGATGCCACCAAAGCACAAATGAAAGCGCTGAGCGATGGTTTGCGTTTTCAGATGAAAGCCGCAGAAAATAAGGTGCTTCAGGCCAGAAACTATGTGAGTATTGATAGCGCAGACCTGCTGGCGGTTCAAAAATTTTACGAAACAACCAAAGTACGTTTAGAACGATATGAAGCAGGCTATAAAAACGGTCTTTTCTCGCTTACGGATATTGAAACGCGGAGGTTAAAACTGCAAGAAGATAATGCCAAAGTAATCAGTCAGCGGAATAAGCTGAACAATGCCACCCAAAATTTGCTGAATGCAACTATAGAACTCGATAACATCAGGGCCAAATACCAGGAATCGTTATCAAAGGCGCAATCGGATATGAGCTCAGCTATATCCAGCCGTGCAAGTGCACAGGGAGATATTGCCAAGTTGCGCAACGATATCTCGAATATCAGCATCAGGCGCGGCCTTTATGTGGTAAGGGCGCCACAAAGTGGTTTTGTGGTTAAAACCTTAAAGGCAGGGATTGGCGAAAACATTAAAGAAGGCGAATCGGTAGCCACCTTACAGCCAAAATCGCCAATGGTTGCTGCAGAACTTTATGTAAGTGCAATGGATGTTCCCTTGATATTGGATACGAGTGATGTACGCCTACAATTTGAAGGCTGGCCCTCGGTACAGTTTGCAGGCTGGCCTTCGGTAGCAGTGGGAACTTTTGCCGGAAAAGTATTCTCTATCGACCGTGTGAGCAGTGCCGGAGGCAAATACCGCTTACTGATCAGCCAAACCAATCCAGTACCATCCAAAGATGAACCCTGGCCGCCTCAGCTGCGCCAAGGATCGGGTGTATATGGCCGCATCATTTTACGGTCGGTACCGCTCTGGTATGAAATATGGCGCCAACTCAATGGTTTCCCGCCAAGTTTGGATAAAGAACCTGTAAGTAACAGTAAGGATAAAAATTAGTGTTGGAGGTGAATAAATGAAATCAGGATTAATTAAATTTTTATTGCTTGCCTTAACCTTATTATCGGGCAGATTAAGTTTTGGCCAAACCCCAAACACACCGTTTGTAAAAAAGGTTACAGATACTGCAAAGGTTTTTGCACTGGATGATCTGCAAATGATGGTTTTTAGGTATCATCCCATCATCAGGCAGGCGGCATTGCTCAGCGAATCGGCCAAGGCCAATGTGCTGCAATCGCTAGGTTATTTCGATCCAACGCTCAAGGCGGGTTTTAGCAATAAGTTTTTCGGAAATACCGAATACTATAACAAATGGAACAGCGAACTCAAAATTCCGCTTTGGCTTGCCGGTGCCGATTTAAAGCTAGGCTACGACCGGAATGTGGGCACTTATATCAATCCCGAAAACCGAACGGGCGGGCAAGGGCTAACGGCTATTGGAATAAGCATCCCTTTGGGCCAGGGATTGTTGATTGATGCGCGTAGAAATACGTTGAGGCAATCGAAACTGATGGTTCAATATGCCGAAGCCGATCAGCTGAAACAGATTAACAGCGTTTGGTACGGCATAGTAAAAGATTACTGGAACTGGTATTACGCCCACAAACAGTTCGAACTGATTAACGAAGGACTTGAACTGGCGCAGCGCAGGTTCAGGGCACTGAGCACGCAAACCCTAATGGGCGATAAACCAGGTATCGATTCGGTTGAAGCCAAAATTACTGTTCAGGAGAGGATTATTCAAAAAGAAAAATCCGCAATCGAACTCCAAAATGCAAGGTTGGTGCTTTCTAATCACCTTTGGAATGATGAAGGACAACCATTGGAACTTCCGGTAGATGCGCTTCCACAGTATACGGCCGAAGCCATTGGCAAACCGAGTCCGCTGTTGCTCGATACGCTTTTGGGCCAGGCAGCCAACCAGCACCCCGAATTGTTAAAACTGCGCAGCAAGGGCGAACAGTTGGAAATAGAGAAAAGTTACCGACAGGAAATGCTAAAACCCAAACTGAATGTTATTGGGAACCTCATTTCTAACCGTACAGGTTTTAACAGCAATGTTCCGGGTTATTACGATTTTAACTGGAGTAATTATAAGTTTGGTATCGAATTTGCCTTTCCGCTTTTTTTGCGGGCCGAAAGAGGAAAACTGAGGGCGGTAAAGATTAAACAGCAAGAGCTGGATTACGATATACAGCAGTATGGTAGGGAAATCAAAAACAACGTGATTACGGCATATAACGATCTTTCTGCCTATGCTGCCCAGCTAGCGGTTCAGATTAAAAGCATCGAAAATCAGCAGATCCTGGTTGACGGGGAAAATCAAAAATTTACATTGGGCGAAAGCACGCTTTTTTTGATCAACAGTAGGGAAACGAAACTGATCGATATGAAAATTAAACAGGAAAGCATGATTGCGGGGTACCAAAAAGCAATGGCCGAGCTGTACTACAAGGCCGGAACGAAGGAAACACGGTTGTAAAGGATTAAATGATTGATGTTAAACGAAAGAGGCTGTTCTATAAGTACAAATGTCATCCTGAACCTGTCGAAGGACTTTATTAAATGCGTTGGAAAGCATTTCGACAGGCTCAATGTGACAAATCCGAATCAGATTCTGTACTTATGAGACAGCCTCTTTATGTTTTGTTACAATTGGGTTATTTTATTACCCCACCCTACTACAACTCTAAAATAATTTACCATTAAGCTTTGCGTAATGTTGTTTCATAAATATTCTTACCGGTATGATCGATGATCTTTGCATTCAACCGGTTCTGATCAATTGAAAAGTACATAAAACCGTGGGTGGAGGCTTCGAATTTACTATAAGGTATGCCCGAGGTAACCGGGGTAACTTCAGACCCGGCGCCAGAAATAAACTGATGGGTATAACCACCGGTACTGAGGTGCTGCAAAGAGTGGTCGTGGCCCGATAGGTACACATCCACCTTATTCTTTTCGAAAATACCGGCAAGTACCTTTCTTACCGCCAAGGTATCGTAATTCTTAATCCTTGGGCCCACTGTATATATCGGGTGATGCCCCATTACCATTTTCCATTTCACATCTGGTCCGGCATTTTTCAGGGTTTCATCCAACCATGCAAGTTGCTTTTCGGGCTGTTGATCCTGAACCCAAGGCTTGTACTGTTCGCTTTCATGAAACTCTGGAATAAGTGGACAGGTATCGATATAAGCCATCAAAACCTTTCCACCGCCTTTAATCGGCACTTCTTTTGAATAATAGCGGGCAGGCATTTTCCAGCGCCTACTGATTTTACTGTACCGCACCTGTGCATCGGGATCTGAGATGTAATCGTGATTGCCCAAAATAGGATACCAATCCCATTGCAATGCAAAATCGGTATAGATATTTTCGAAAGAATAATGCCAAAGTGGATCGTGCTCGCTGGTTACGCCCTTTGGATAAAAATTATCCCCTAGCGAGATAATAAAATCATTGGGGTTTTCTGTAGCCCACTTGCCCATCTGTGCGGCCACATGCTTTTGATGGTCGGCCCCATTTCTTCCCCAATCTCCAACTGCCATAAAATGAACCGGGTAATCATCCTTAAGGTCATTTCGAGGGGCAACATCATCGCTTTCCAAATGGGTTTGCGGTATTTCGGCTAACGATTGTAGCGGCGATAGCACACTAGCACCAATTGCACTGAGTGCAGTACCTTTTACAAAATCTCTTCTTTTCATTTCTAGTAGCCTGCGTTTTGTTTAAGGTTTTTGTTCAATACAATTTCGGTGGCAGGGATAGGAAAAATATCGCGCGTGGCGCCTTCGTTCCCTGCTTTAAAGCCCCATTTCCCCTGGTATTTGCCAAAACGGATCAAATCATTACGTCTCCATCCTTCCCAGGCCAGCTCGCGTCCTCTTTCTTCCAAAATGCCATCCAAGGTAATGCTGGTCACTTCTGCTGCCATGGCACGTGCCTTCACTTTATTTACCAGCTTAAGCGCCTCGGTTGTAGAACCTCCTGTTCTTAACAAAGCCTCTGCCTTTAAAAGGTAAACATCGGCGAGCCTAAATATGGGCATATCGTTATTTTGAAAACGCGTACTGCTGTTGGTATTTGGATCAGGGTAAAATTTAATGGAACGTACGCCCCTCGAAATCCCGTTTACCTCTGCACCCACATCCATTGTTTCGGTATTGGTAAGGATAATTTCGGGTGTAAAGTTCAATTGAACCGAACCGTTGAGGATTGGAGTGGTACCATCAGCCAGAAATTGTTTACCGGCCAACCAGGTTGCATTGCGGATATCGCCCGGTAAGTTAAAAGTATCATAAAACTCTTTTAAGGTACATTGTGCATTACTCGGACTGAATGGAAGATTATACTTCGCCCTTAAACTTGCATGCAAAGTGTAACGGGTAATTGCATTTCCGGCAGAATAGTTCGAATCGTAAATGGCCGCAAAAATGGTTTCGGTATTGGCCCCATTGGTTGGAGAAAAAAGTGTATTATAATCGCTTACCAAAGCCATTGCCGTACCATTGATGATTTTATCGCCATAGGTTATAGATTCGGCATACATGGGTTTACCAATATATTGTTCGGCGTTGATATAAAGCTTCTGCAATAAGGCATAAGCCATCCATTTGGTTGGGCGTCCATAATATTCTGCAGTTACCGTTGTGGGTGCCGACAGTCCTTCTGAAACCGCTAAAAGTTCCTTTTCGATATAACTGAACACTTCGGCCCTGGTGGCTTGTTTTGGACTTTCGGAAGTACCGAAACTGGTAATTGGAACATTACCGAACATATCCATCACATAGAAATAATACAGGGCGCGCATGGTACGGATCTCATTTAAGAACTGCGTTTTGGTTGGACTGTTTGCCGATTTCTCTAACAGGTTAAGTACCCTGTTACAATCGCTGATACCGGCATAGCCCCATTGCCATGCTGCCTGAATAATGGGATGATCGGGTAACCAGTTGTGTTTATGCAGGGTTTGGTATCGGCCCTGATCGTAATAACCTCCGTTGCGTGCGGTAATGATGGCTTCATCACTGGTTAATTCGTACATTCTCCAGATATCGACGCCGAAGCCGGCATTAAATTTCTGATAAACCGTACCTGTAGCCGCTACGAAAGCATCTGGCGTTACCGGAAAGTTTTCGCTGGTAAGCTGCGATTCTACATTCACATCCAGTTTAGTGCAGCTAGCCAGGGTTATGGCCATTAAGGCTGCTACTTTTATATATTTTTTCATGATCTGTTGTTGAATTAATTTATAGGTTAAAGTTTAGCCCAAAAATTGCAGAGCGTGTTTTTGGATAGAAATTTCTATAATCGATACCCGGCGTTTGGCCGGCCATGCTAATTTCAGGATCTACGCCCTTATACTTGGTAATAATGAAAAGGTTATTGCCCGATGCATATACACGCAGGCTTTTGGTGCCTTTTAATTTAAAGGTATAGCCAAGGGTAGCATTATCCAAACGCAGATAAGAGCCGCTTTCCATGTAACGGTCTGAAACGAACTGTGCCTTATCATCATTAATAGATTCGGTTAAAGCATCTTTCGCTATATTGGTTTGAAAGGCATAAATCGGTGCAGTCATATCAGCCAGCGTAGCATTTAGTATTTTGTTGCCATAAACGCCGCGGATAAAGAAATTGAAATCGAACTGTTTATACCTGAACGTATTGTTCCATCCGTATAATAGTTTTGGCTGTGCCGATCCGGTAACCTCGAAATTTTCGAAACCTGTGTTCGCTGTCGAGGCGTTTCCGGCCTTATCATAAAACATCGATTTTCCGTTGGCATCTTTGCCTGCATACCTCAGGGTGTAAAACGACCCCAATGGTAACCCTTCTCTGATAATCTGATAGCCCAATGCACCCGATTGCCCTCTTCCACCCACATTGGCGGTATAAAACTCGTTCGCCTGGAATAAATCGTTCGAGATTGAAGTAATTTCGTTCTTGTTGTGCGATAAGTTGATGGCCGTATTCCAACTAAAGTTCTTGGTTTTTACCGGTGTGGTGTTCAATGTAAACTCAATCCCTTTATTGGTCATGGCACCCACATTAGCCGTTAACACGTTAAAAGGATACTGGGTTGTAGATACCGAATATGGTGCAATAAGATCGGTTGTTTTTTTGTTGTAAACATCGATTGAACCCGATACTTTATTTTTAAAAAGGCTGAAATCCAAACCGATATTCAAAGTAGCCGTACGCTCCCATTTTAAGTTTGGATTATCGTTCTGAATTGGCCCGATTGCAGTTAACCACTTTCCATTTGAATAAAAATAAGATCCGCTCTGTGCACCATAAACCAATCTGGCGGTGTAAGCATCAAAACCTACTGAATTTCCGGAAACGCCATAACCTGCACGCAGTTTAAGGTTATCCACAAAAGATAAATTTTCCATAAAGGTTTCCCGGTCAATGTTCCAACCTGCCGATACGGATGGGAACATTCCCCATCTATTGTTGATACCGAATGCGGAAGATCCGTCTCTACGGATGGTGGCCTGCAACAGGTACTTGCCTTTATAATCGTAAATGGCCCTTCCGTAAAAGGAGATTAAGCGCAAAGTAGAAATGTAAATGCTACCGTAGTTTACCACAGTTGAACCGTTGCCATTACTTAAGCCAATGTTGTTCCATAACAGATCGTCGGAAACGAAATTCTGTCCTGAAGTTTGAAATCCATCGCCATTACGGTTTTCCTGCCATGAATAACCGGCCAGCAATTTCAGGCCATGATCGCCAAAATTTTTATCGTAGTTGAAATATCCTTCAAAAACCTTTTGCGTGTTTTTGATAGATGAGCGTTCTGCATAACCATTAAACCCCTGCTTTAACATAGATGCACGGTTGTTGTACAGATTTTCGTTAATCTGCTCGCTCTGCACCGAAACCATTGCATTAAAATCCAATCCGTTTAAAATATTGGCTTTAACAGCGCCATTAATCAGATAAAGATTTGTTTTTCCCTGAAAGGTATTGTTTTCTAACAAAGCCACTGGATTGTAATAACCACCTGTACCTGTGGTTCTTGATGGGTCTTCGTAAAAACTGCCATCGGCTTTTCTTACCCCCACGGTAGGCAGGTAGGTAAACATATTGTTGTAAACCTGGCTTGCAATCCTATCATTGGTCGTATTGCTGTTGGTTAGGTTTAAATTTAATTTCAAACGGTTATTCAATAACCGTTGCTCCATATTTGCCCTGGCAATAAAGCGTTCCATGCCTGAGGTTTTGATAATCCCCTGGTTATCGAAATAGTTAAGGCTTGCACCGTAAGACGAATTTTCGCCGCCCCCGTTAAAATTCAGGTTATGGCTCTGTGAAATACCTGTTCTGGTTACTTCTTTTAACCAATCGGTACTGCTTCCATCGTCGCTAATTTTATCAAGGGTTTTGCCGTTATCCTTTAGGTATGTCCTCAGCTCATCACCACTGGCCATTTCAATACTGTTAGAAATGGTTTCTGCTGCAGCATAAGCACTGTACGATAGTTTTGCAAGTCCTTTGCCCGCATTTTTAGTGTTTACCATAATTACACCGTTTGCAGCCCTCGAGCCATAAATAGCGGTTGAGGAGGCATCTTTAAGCACCTCCATGCTCATGATATCATCTGGCGCCACCAAATCGATTGATGCACCCGGTACACCATCAATTACATAGAAAGGCTCTTGCGCACCCTCTCTAAAACTCGATGGACCACGTAAAATTACAGCAGGCTTATCAGTAGGGTTACCGCTTCTGGTAATGTTTAAACCCGCAACTTTTCCCTGTAGCAATTGCCCCGGACTGCTAACCACCCCACGGTTAAATTCTTCTGGCTTAATGGAGGTAACTGCGCCGGTAATCTGGTTTCGTTTGCTTCTTCCATAACCGATAACCACCTCCTGCAGATCGTTTGCTGCTTCCTTTAATTTTATGCTCAGTGCTATTTGCTGGCCAGTGGTAAGATTGTAGCCCGAAAGCGTATCTGTTTTATATCCAATTGCACTAAAAATAAAACGGTACGGACCGCCTTGTGCAAGCTTGGTAAAACCGAATAATCCGCTGCCAGACGAGGTGGTAACCATTGATTTAAGCGTTTTTTCATGCTCGGCCTTTATGGTAACCCCCGGTATTCCCTGTCCGGAGATATCCAATACCATTCCTTTCACAGGCTGTTCCTGTGCAAAACTTTGACTTGCCCAACCGATTATGCCTGAGCATAAAATCGTTTTGAGCATTTTGAGCCTTTTACTGTACATCATAAATTGTGTTGATACTGTTTGGTTTTATTAATTGGATTTTTGAATAATAAATTCTTGTGTTGATACCTTATTCAAGGTCATGTTATTGATCAGGCAGATCATATTGAGTATAGCTTCAGGCTCATCTTTAGCTGTATCTACGCTGCCTGTAAAAGTAATTTTGCCAATTTCCTTTTGGTCGGCGCTGATTTTAATTCCATACGCTTCGGTTAAAAGATGGAAAACCTTGCTCAATGGAATATTTTTCATACTAATAAGATTGCCCGTTCTCTTCATAATTTCGGCAGGCGGAATAATTGCTGCAGGTGCTTTAATTATCCGGGTTGCTGATGCAGATGGATTGTAAACTAAAGTTGTACCCACTTCTGAGATATAAGCGAGTGGCTTTTTGGTTTGGATATTGGCTACCACAATTTTACCGGTATGGAGTTTTACCGAAATATTAGGCCCAATGGTGCTGATGGTAAAAGAAGTACCCAAAGCTGTGGTTTTCAAAGCCCCCGAATACACACTAAAAGGCCGTTCTGTGTTTCTTTTAACCTTAAACTTTGCCTTCCCGGTTAAATAAACATCGCGGAATTTTTGATTAAACAGTTTTTCAAATTTGATGGTCGAGTGCGGATATATACTGATGAGTGATGAATCGGGCATTTGATATTTAATAACCGTTCTGCCTGGATTAGTGACTGTTTTCCAGGCGTTTTCAATCAGCGGGGCATTTACCTTTCGGTTAACATAAGCCTGCTCAGGTTGGGCATGCTTATGGTTTAGCCCAACAAACAGGGCAATACCCAACAATACTACCACACAGGCTGCAGATAGGTATTTTGTAAATTGAACGATCTTAATTTTTAATGCTTGCCTGCTTTCCTGTTTTTCGGCAATATGGCCAAAAATGAGGCTCCGCATCTGTTCAGATTTAGCTGCAGATAGCTCTTCTTCATTGCTTTTAAAAGACTTCCATTCCTGATCGCTAAATTTTTCGCGGATGAATGTTTTGGTATTTAGCTTGCGCCTATCTCCCTTTTGTGGTTTCATATAGTTATTACGTACGCCGCGGGCTTTACCCTTACGGCTTAACAATAACTTAATATGCGTTAAAGCAATACAGTAAACATGTAGTGTTTTAGCCTGGAGAGCACTTTTCCAATATGGCTTTCAACGGTGCGGGTAGAGATGCCAAGCATTTCGGCTATTTCGGCATACGACATCCCATTATCGCGGCTTAAATTAAAAACCATTTTGCGCATGGGCGGCATGGTTTCAATTTCCTGCTCAAATCTTTTAAGTAAATCCTTACTCTCAATCATTTTCATGAGATTATCGGTAAATGGATATTGTGCAGATTTATTGTTGTATTTGAGCCTGATCGATTCTCTCCGCAGCTCATCGATCATCACCTGCCTGGCCATTCCAAAAAGCTGGATATCTAAGTCAAGTGTTTCATTTAGGGTACTTCTTTTTTCCCACAAGCGGATAAAACAGAGTTGAACTACTTCCGTAGCAATATAATCAGATTGTGTTTTCTTAAGTACAAAACCATAAATCTGCCTGTGGTAGCAGGCATAGGCCCCGTTAAATGCAGCAACATTTTCTGATTTAATCTCTGAAATGATGTTCTTATCCATTAATGCGGCAAAATTATCCACTTTGCAACTCGTATGGTTTAAGTTAATATTATGGTTGTGTAAACTTTCGGACTTAAATTTGGCAGCCACGATTGTTATTCTGCTAAAAAACAGAGTACTGGAACCTAGCAATCATTTAATATTCAGCTCAAACGATGCTAATACTGTTGTGGTATTATTACCATATGGTACGCATCAGTTTTTCAAAACTCAGTTTTAAAGAATTCTCCAACTGTCCGTTAGAGCGGCTTGATGAAGAAATTTCCCGCTATGCTATACGGATGAAACTTTACGGTAATCCCCTAACACCAGGAGATGGAGCAGCCTACCTGAAACAGCTGGACCGCTTAACGGTTTTAAAAAACATTAGCCAGTTAAGAAAGGGAAAAATGGCACATGATGATTTTATGCATAAGGTAATATTAGTAGAAAGCGAACAGCCAATGAGTCCGCCTTCTAGCTAAGCGCATTAATCAATAAAAATCAGGTGGGCAAATGGCCAAGATTTACCGCAGCGTTTGCATTGGAAAATGAATGTACAAAAGATTCAATTTTGTAATAGGCGGCACTAAGCCTTTCGTCATTTTCTAACTGACTAAGTTTTTCGCTGGTAATGTGGTTTGCAGCTAGTGCAATAGTCATGAAGGGTACATTGCATATACTCAATTTGTAGCGTATTTTCCGGTACTCGAGTACGGGTACAATGTTCATTTCCTTTAAAAAAAAATCTATCCGTTGGATGGCATCAAGAATATCTAAGCCGGGGGTTAAATGTACGGGCATGAATAAAATCTGATCGGCTGAAACTGTTGAGGGTTAATTATCTTAAAACAGCAAATCTGCTATTGTATATTGGTACTGTAGGTTTCGGTATCTGTTTCGCGCTGAAAAATGGCACCGCTCGAAACCGATTGTACAGCAGTTAAAACGGTTAGCGATTTGGTATCATGATCAATAAAGTTAACCAGTTCGTTAAACTTTCTCGTTGCAAGGGTAAAAATCATTACCGATCTGCTTTCTCTTTTCTCCATAAAAAAATGTTTTGTGCGGCACATGAAATGCTGCAGACTGAAAATCTACATCCTGTTTAAGGCTGCGCCGCAAATCTGGTCAATCTACTTCCATTGTGGTAGTTTAGCCCCTGTTAAGATGTATCAATTTCTTAAATCGTTACATTTTATGCAGTCTGAAGCGCTTTTAAAGAGGCGAGATAAGCGGATGGAGTGGTATTCATTACTTTCTTAAAGGCATTAAAAAAAGTATTGCGCGAAGAGAAACCAGCTTCGAGTGCAATGGCTTCGAGGGTAAACTGTTTCCAATCGCCCTGCTCCAGCCTGCCCCTGATATATTCAATCCGGAGGTTATTGATGTAGGTACTGAAATTAAGCTGATAGTGGTTATTGAAAAGTTCGGAAAGTTTATGGTTCTGGATATCGAGCACAGAAGCGAGCTCGCTCAGGTTTAGTCCAGGCCGCCTAAAAAGTTCCTGTTCTTTAATGGCCAATGTTACCTGTTGCGCCAGTTTGGTATCAACCGTTTTTGGCCTTGCTTTTTCGCCGGCTAAAAGGGGCCGGTATTGCTCCAGGTTATTGCCCGCCACCGCGGCTCTTTTGCTGAGGCCGTAAATGAGTTCGGGATTGATAAAAAACATGAAGCTCAAAATCAGCAGGCAAAAACATAAAAAAAGTACAAGCGATCCTTCGTGCAGTATAAACCAGATATGGGCACGGTTCTGTAAAATAGTAATGTTAATAACCAACATCCCCAAATAAATAACCGCACACACTCCACTGAAAAAATAAATCCAGTTAATGGTCTGTTTATGCTGTGCTTCCTGCTTTGCCGACTGATAGGTTAACCTTATCTGAAAAAATGTATAAACACAGGCCGATAGTGGAAAGGTAAACCAGTGCCAGGGCTCCACAATATACGCGCTATTGGAAAAGGCAAACTGCACATCGGCTACAACACGGTTTACAACTGCCTGCTGCGCCTGCAGGCTGAGCAGGTTATAAGGTATAATTGAAATGATGGCAGGGATAACGATCAGAAAATGGAAGAGATCGTTTTTTTTAAAACGCGAATGTTGTGGCTGTAACGAACCGCGGAAATACAGGTACAAACAGGGCGCAATTGCATAATAGAATGGCAGCCCTTTGTTAAACAGATAGGGATAATTTTTAATCTGCCCCGAATTGGTTAAAAGATAAATAAGTGCATACCATGCTACCCCTACAATAGCGAGCGTTAACAAAAAATTGAGGTAGAACTTATCCCTTCCGTAAAGCAGGAGTTTGGCAATAACTACCGAGAGAATAAAAATTGCACCGATAACGGTGAAAAAAAAAGGATGCAAGACTATAAAATTAATGAAGCCCTTAAATTTAAAAATAATAAACAGGCCCCGAAGAAAATAATTTTATTGTTTTACAAAAAAGCAATTGCCCTAATGATGTTTATCCAATTTTAATAGTGCAAAATTATTGTTTAAAACCTACAATGCACCACCCAATAAAGGCAATGCATTGCAGGTATGAATAAGGTTAAGGCTTAAGATCGATTACCGATAAAATCGGCAGGTGATCTGAAGCGTATCTTTCGGCCACTACCTCATGAAAAATTACGTTAAAGGGATTACCTTTCTTAAAGGCAATGTGATCGATTGTTTTTTTAGGATTGATTACCGGAATGGTGAAGCCGCAATTGCCGCAGCTACGGGTAAATGCGGCATCGAATATCCTGATCGTTTCTGAAGCCGGTTCAGCGTTCAGATCGCCGGCCAATATCAGGGGTAAAGTTTCATTGGCAGTTAATTTAACCAGCTCTTTTACCTGCATAATCCTGTTTTCTTCAGGGCGCTGTGAATCCAGGTGTGTAGAAGCAAAGCGAATGTACTTGCCATGTGCCACTTCTACTGTTGCAATGGCCATTACGCGCTGTTCGGCCTTGGCATCCCTATTTTTAGGCAGCATATAGGTTTTCTGCTCAGATAGTGGAAACCGCGAAAGAATGGCTACTCCATAATCACCACCGTCATGATCGATGGCCTTACCGAAATAAAAGTTCATTTTAAGCTTTTGGGCCAGCAATACCGCTTCGTTAATATTGCCCGAGCGTTTGGTATTTACATCAACCTCTTGCAGGGCCACCAGATCGGGGTGCTGTGCGGCAATGGCCTTTGCCACAGCATTTAAATCGATGGTACCGGCTTTCTCTTTAGAAGGTGGATTGCAGTGGTGAATGTTGTAGCTCATTACCCTGAAACGGCTGATACTTTTGGTAGCAGTATTGCTACCAATTTTGGGCGAACAGCCAGAAAAGAGCAGAGCGGTGATTAAAATAAGTGAATGATAAGATTTCATGTTGATAGATTTAGCTAAATATGCTTAAAATACAGCACTTCTAAAAGAAGCGCTGTATAAATTTTACCATCCCGGATTTTGTCCCAATACCGGGTTGCGCTGCACCTGCGTAATGGGAATAGGCCATAGGTAATTTTTAGGATCGATAAATTTACGCCCTGTATTGACCACAAAATACCCTTTTGCATCGGTAGCAATGGTGGCCACATATTGCTGATTAAAGCTTTCTACCAGGCTCTTTTTCATTCCTTTTACATCTTCTGCCAGTAAAGCGCCCTGTTTCCAGCGCATAATATCGTAATAGCGCTGCCCTTCGAGTGCCAGTTCAACCCTGCGCTCGCGTCTTATTTCTGTTTTTAAATCAAGTCCGGCTGCCACGAGTTCGCTAATCACCATCTTTTTCATCCCCACCCTGTCGCGCAGTTTGTTAATGGTATTATCAATATCCGTTTGGGTAAGTTTACCCTGCTCAAAACGTGCTTCGGCAAGTATCAAAAGTATTTCAGCGTAGCGGATGAGGTGGATATCGTTCGAATCCTGACTCACGGTGCCCACTGCCCCTACTTCTACATAGTTCTCAG
Organism: Pedobacter sp. GSP4; assembly: GCF_051857575.1. NCBI lineage: Bacteria > Pseudomonadati > Bacteroidota > Sphingobacteriia > Sphingobacteriales > Sphingobacteriaceae > Pedobacter > Pedobacter sp. GSP4. Next base: position 107,086 of record NZ_JBPZIR010000009.1, read on the forward strand.
TTGGAAATTTGCAGTTGGCAATTTGCAGCTCTCACCTAACCGATTTAAACCCTTAACCCATTTTAAAAAAAATAGCGACCAGAAAAACCGGCCGCTATTTATCAATTATTCATTAGGTGTTGTGTTTATCTTAATATCCAGGGTTTTGCTTTAAAACACCTTTACTCAGGTCTATTTCCTCTTGTGGTATCGGCATTAAATAAAGTTTATCTGTCCAAACCCGTTTTTGAACTTCTTTATTTTTGATGCTGTTGATCGATTTCATTACCTGAGGTGCTGTTTTCCAACGGCGGATATCCATGTACCTTTGTCCCTCCAGTGCCAATTCTACTCGTCTTTCGCTTCTGATCAATTCTCTCAGTGTGGCCTGGCTGGCGTATTTGGTACGATCAACCAAAGGCATGCCTGCACGGCTTCTGATCTTATCCAATGCATCGTAAATACTGGCATCTGGGCCGCTTAATTCATTTTTGGCTTCGGCGTAGGTGAGCAATACTTCAGCATAACGGATTAAAATAATATTGGCATGGTTATCTATTTGCTCTCTGTAAATTTTAGGGTCTACCAATTTGCGGAAACCATATCCTATTTGAGAGTAATTCGAAGTACCTTCAGTCCAAACAAAGCTAAAATCATCTTCAATGGCATTCCATGGTGCTCCGGGGAACAGAATGGTAGCGTAAAACCTTGGATCTCTATTTTTAAATTCATTGGCAAAGGCCGGATCGTTGGCCAGGTATAAAGTTGCCCTTTGTGCCGCATCAACCGGGGTTACGGGCTCGCCAGTTTTGTAACTGCCATAACTGTTTACCAGCTCCTGGGTAGGCACAATAGATGCCCAGCCACCTAAATCGGCTGTTGGCAAATAGGTGTTCAAAGAATTCACATCCTGCAACGGAATCTGTTGCCTGTCCAAAATAACTTCAACATTACCTTCATTAGCCTGTTGAAAAAGTGCCTCGTAACTGCGCAGCCCCAACCTGAATTTAGTCTGATCGGCCTGATCGGCAAAATTTACCCATTGGCTGTAGTCATCCTTGGTATCTAAGGCCGATTCGCTGGTTACTTTGAACAAATTATAACCCAAGCCCATTACTGCGGTTGATGATTCTACAGCTTTATCCCATTGGCCTGCATACAAATGTGCCCTTGCTTTTAATGCCAAGGCAGCACCTTTGGTAACACGGCCTTTTTCGTTGGGTTTACCGCCTGCATACGTTTGTGGTAAAACTTTCGATATGGCTTCTAACTCGTCAATAACAAATTTTAATACCTGATCTTTTGGGGTACGGGGCACATTTTCTTCACCCAGCTTTACTGTTTTGGTAAGTAATGGAACATCTCCAAATTTACTGAGCATGTTAAAGTAAGTAAGCGCCCTGATAAAACGCACTTCGGCTTTATACCTTTCCAATAAGGTCTTATCAATCGCGGTTACCTTATCGGCATTATCTAAAAAATAATTGGCCCGCCCTATGGCATCAAAGCTCCAACCCGCATCGCCAGTTGCATTTAACGCGCCAGATGAGGCATCGGTAGCTGTACTTTCCCAAGGGTATTGCGCATAAGCATTATCAGTTGCTCCGTCATCATACACAATTCCTTCTCCCGGCATTTGATTATAAACGCCATTTACCGCTAAGTAAACATCATTTTCACTTTTCCAGAAGGTTGACTCTGATAATTGATTAAGGGGAGGTCTTTCCAAAAAATCTTTTTTACAGGAGTAAACTGTTGCTAAGCACAGTATCCCTAAAATTATATATATCTTTTTCATCTGTTTTTAATTATCGACCGCAATCTTTTGTACTTATCCCTTTGTTTTTATTGATCGCGATCTTCATTTCAGTAATTTTTCTAATTGATTGGCAAATCATAAGGATTAATGCTATTAAAACCCTGCACTTAATCCAAACGACCATGTTTTAATACCCGGATAACCACCACGGCCCGAAGCTGATTCTGGATCATAATCGGCTAAACGTTTATCGGCCATAATGGTAAATGGATTATTGGCCGTACCGTATATCCTTAATTTATTTAAACCGATTTTTTTGCTGAACAACTGTGGAACGGTGTAACCGAGCGTAATGCCCCTCACCCTGAAATAAGCGCCACTAAATAAATAAAAGGAAGAAAGCTGGTTGATATTATGCGTAGAGTTTGCCGAAAGCAATGTGCGCGGAAAATCTGCATTTGGATCAGGGTTGCTCGTTGTCCACCTGTTTAACATTTGAACCTTAGCATTTGCACCATTAAAAAATGGCGTAGAAGCTTCCTGTCCTAAATTGGTTTTAACCTTGGCCACACCGTAGGTAAGCACGTTTAGATCAAAACCTTTGTAATTTGCACTAAAATTAAAGCCATAGTTGATGTAGGGTACGTCGTTTCCGATAATGGTGCGGTCGTTGGCATCTATCTTGTTATCCCCGTTCAGGTCTTTAAACTTGATGTCGCCCGCTCTAGTATTGGCACTCTGAAAGGCATGTGCAGCTACTTCTGCATCGGTTGCAAAAAGTCCATCGGCTTCGTAGCCATAAAATGAACCTATTGATTCGCCAACCCTTTGGATGAAGTTACCATCAAACCTATCGTTGTTATTGTCGCCAATTTTGGTAATTTCTGCTTTGATAAGCGATAAGTTACCACCGATAGAGAAGTTAAAATCTTTCCCGATTTTGTTGTTGTGGGTAACCATTAACTCAAAACCTCTATTTCTGGTAGAAGCCGAGTTGGTAAAAGGTGTGGTTAAAGGATAAGTTGCCAGTGCTGCGTTGCTAAGCAACAAATCTTTGGTGTCTTTAATGTAATACTCTGCAGTTACATCAAGTTTTCCTTTAAACAAAGTCATATCTACACCAAAGTTGGTCATGTACACACGCTCCCAGGTTGTAGTTGGCGAAGATCCTTGCGATTGCCATACACCGCCCTGAGCAGTACCTTCAAAACTGTATTGATAACCGGTATTCAGCAGATCGAAATAATTTCCGACACGTACCACATCCTGATTACCCAATGAACCATAAGAGGCACGCAGCTTCAGGTTATCAACCCATTTCACATTCTGCATAAAATCTTCTCTCGAAATTGCCCAGCCCGCAGATGCAGAAGGGAAAACCGCTCTTCTTACATCTTCACGGAAACGGGAAGAATAATCAATACGGGTGTTTAATTCCAATAAATATTTATCGTTAAAAGCATAGTTTAAACGGCCAAATACCGATCTCATCGCCCACTCTTCCGAAGCCGATCTATTGGCTAAGCCATAGATGCCTCCTATTACATCACTTCCATCAGTATCCGAAATAATATCTTCGCCGTTTGATGAACCATTGATTACGGTAGTGAGATCGTTATTTACAAAATTCCTGCGGCCAACAAACGAGCTTCTTATGATGTTGCTTTCTTGCGTAGCACCAACCGTAATTTTACCGAAGTGCTTACCAAAAGTACGCTCATAATCAACCGTTCCCTGTACCAAAAGTTCCCTTCTTTTCGAAAAGTACTCAGACATGTCGTTCTGTAATCTTTGTGTAGAAGTTAAAGGCTGTCCGGTAATGAAATCGTTGATTGGGGCCATGGTATTGTTAAAGGCCCAATTATTTCCATCGGTAAATTTTAAAGAGGCTAATCCATTAATAGAAAGCCCTTTTAGTGGGGTTAACGATGCATTAACTGCCGATTGGAAATAGTTGTTCCTATTCCAACCTTTGCTGCTTTCTTCAATTAACCGGGCCTGGTTACGCCCTGCCAATGAAGCATTCGATTTTCCGTTATCTATTGATCCCCACTCCCCGTTGCTTTGTTTAAAAACCGTAGTTGGAAGCGATCTGTTCAGCTCCGTCCACGACATATTGCCTTTGCGATCGAAGCTCTGGTTAATGTACGAAAGGTTGGTCCCAATTTTTAAAAGCTCAGGTATCACCTTGGTATCGGTGTTCAGTTTGGCTACAAATCTTTGCTGGGTCCTATCTGGGATTAACGATTCTTGGGTAATATAATTTGCAGACAGATAACTGCTGGTGGATTTGCCCGGTGCATTGATGTTCAGGTTAATATCGCTCTGTGGTGCAGAAGTGCGGAGGATTTCTTTATACCAATCGGTGTTCGGATAGCGATCAGGATCGCTTCCGCTCTGATATTTCTGTATTTCGGCAGCTGTAAAAAGTGCCGGCCGGCCAACATTGATCAAAGCTTCGTTATAAAGGTTGGCATAATCTACCGAACCGAGATATTTGGCAATACGGGTGGGCATTTGCCAGCCATAATTGGCATTTAACTCGATAGTGGTTTTCTCGCCACCGCCCCGTTTGGTGGTTACCATAATTACGCCATTGGCCGCACGCGATCCATATAAAGCTGCTGAAGATGCATCTTTTAGCACCGACATGCCAGAAATATCGTTAGGGTTTAAAGAGGCAAATTCTTGCGAACTGGCCGGAATACCATCAATAATATACAATGGTGTACCTCCGCCAGCCAAGCTGCTTCTGCCCCTTATAGTCACTGCTGTACTTCCGGTAGCACTTGCGCTTACATCGCCAGGCCTTTGTAAAATGGTTAAGCCCGGAGAAACGCCCTGAAGGGCATTTTGAAGCGAAGTTACCGGGCGCTCCTTTAATTGTTTTGGCGTAATGGTTGCAATGGCGCCGGTTAAATTGGCTTTCTTTTGTGTACCATAAGCTACCACAACCACTTCATTTAAATTATTGGCCTGTGGTACCAAGGTAATTTTTAAGCTAGCTGCTGCTTTAACCTCTTGGGTTTGATAGCCCATATACGAAACAACCAATATGGCATCATCGCTTACGCCAACCAGTTTAAAATTTCCATTTTCATCGCTGGCAGCTCCCTGTTCCTTGCCTTTTACTTTAATGCTGGCTCCGGGTATCCCTTTGCCAAGTTCATCTAAAATAGTACCGATTACATCAATTACCCTATTTACAGGTGTATTTTCTGTTGATTTGTTGGCAGGGCTAAGGTTTGCCGGCCTTTCTTTAACCACAATGGTGTTGGCCTGTATAGAATAGGTTAAAGGCTGGTTTTTAAAACACTGGTTCAAAGCCTCGGTAAGGGGCATATCTTTTACATCGATATTTACAGCATTTGCCTTTTTTAAATCGCTCTGGATAAAAAATAAATTATAGCCGCTTTGATTTTTTATTGCTTTAAGCACTTTTTGCAGCGATGCATTTTTCTCGTTAAGCGTTATGTTCTTTTGTGCAAAACTGGCCGCATTAACATGTAAAAAAGCTACTAAAAGCAATAGAATGGTTAGCTTCATAGATAATAGAATTTTATTCTTCATACAGCTGGCGCCGTATAAATTAAAATCGTAAATTTTCATACATTTGTTAGGTTTTTAGATTAGTTAAATGCTTATAGCAGTAGCTATTACATTTAATTTGTTTTAACTATTTGGTTATCGTTGGAACTATTTTAATCTAAAGCTTTAAACGGGTTTCGATTGCAGTCGAAATCCGTTTTCCAGATTAAAATTTAAGGTGTTATTTTAAGATTTTAATCCTCCTTCCCTCTATTTTAAATTTAAACTTATCGGTAGATTCTAATATGTTCAGTGTTTGCTGCAGGTTGTTGTGCTTAGAAAAAGACCCTCCGAAATAAATCCCGTCAAAATCACCAACATACTCGATATCAACATCGTACCACCGTGCCAGTTTTTGCATGGCCTCTTTAATGCCTTCGTTATTAAAAACAAAAAAGCCATTTTTCCAGGCAATGTATTCTTCTACATCAACATTTGAAATGGCAAAACCAGTCCGCTGAAAAACAGCCTGCTGACCTGGCTTTAGCTTGCCCGAGGCCTGTGGATTAAAATTGTTGACGGCTACGCTGCCCTCTACCAAAGTGGTTTTAATGTTGGCATCGTCTGCATAGGCACTTACATTAAAATGGGTACCCAGCACACTGATTTCCTGCTTGGCTGTTTTTAGCTTAAAGGGTTTATTTTTGTTTTTGGCCACTTCGAAATAACCTTCGCCGCTCAGCTCTACCCTTCGGTATGCCCCGTTGAATGAGGTTGGGTATTTTAATGATGACAGTGCATTTAGCCAAACTTTTGTACCATCGGGCAGGCTCACCTGGTATTGTCCGCCGGCCGGTGTGTTAATGGTATTAAAACCGGTTTTAGATGTAGCCGGTTTGGTGTTTGAAATTGTATATATCAGTTGCCCATCAGCTGTTTTGCTAATGCTTATCCCATCTTGTGTGGCTATGGTACCGTTACTAACCTGATCTAAATTAATTTTTGTGCCATCGGAAAGGGTTAAAGTAGCTTTGTTACCACCAGGCTTAATTAACGAGGCCATGTGGTTATGTGAAGCGGTATTGGATCTTTGTTTAAAAATATACCAGCCTAAACCCAATACCAATAGTAAGGATGCAGCAGCTGCCACACGGTAGAAGTATCTGCTTGGTTTCTTTTTCTCCTGTTGATAAATCTGCAGGTTAATCTTATCGAAAATCCTTTCGCCCGTTTGAGTGTGTTCTTGCTCGGCTATGGCTTCATTAGGAGGTAATCCGGTTAATTTTAATTGTTTATCGTACCAAGATTCGAGTTCGAGGCGTTCTTCTCCACTGGCAATACCGGCTATATATTTTTCTGTTAAATTGGTTAGTTCTACTTTTTTCAATTGCTTATGGTTTGGTGTATGTACCAAAAATGGGGGCTATCCCCCAAAAGAAATTTAATTATTATGTAAAACACTAATAAACAGCGTTTTATTTTTAATAAATTTTAGGTGGCACAGTGATTTATTAGCCTGTAAATATTAAACTAACCATATAAGTAATTAAAGGAAATAGAATACCAAAACTTAAGCGAACTTATATGCCTTACATGTTAAAAATTTAAACACCAGCTTTAAATAAACTATAAGGTAAAAAACTATTTACCCCAAATACCAGCCAACAATAAAATAGCCCAGAACAAAAATTCGCCCATATCGGTACGCAACCGTCGCAAGGCTATTGTAATTTGGTTTTCTACAGTTTTTGGCGAAATATTCAACCGGTCGGCAATTTCTTTTACGCTGAGGTGTTCCTTTCTGCTGAGGATAAAAATTTCCCTGCATTTTTGTGGCAGCTGCTCAATGCTCTTATCCAAGTGGTTGATAATTTCTTTTTCCGCAAAAGCATTTTCTGCATTTTGATAACTCAAGAGTTCTTCCGTTTCGTTTAATAAATCAGTACGCAATTTACCATCTCTTATAGCCTTAAATACCTGAAAACGAACAGCCGTAAATAAATAATTGTTCAGGTTATCAACCGTTGTATGTGCCCGCTTTAACCATAGACTTACAAATATTTCTTGTATAATATCTTCTGCAGCTTCTTTGTTCCTTAAGATGTGATAGGCCGATAGGTATAGCTTACTCCAATACTTATTGTAGATTTTTTCAAACGCCGACCTATCATTGCTTTGCATATCGCTAACAAGCAAACTATCAGGCCATAGTTGTAAATTATCTGGTTTCATTCAGTTAGGGGAATAGCGATTTTTAGCCGGGCTAAAATAGCGGCTCAATTTACATATTTTTTAAATAGATAGGGTGAACTGGCAAATGAGTGGGATGTATTTAACAATTCGGTATAATAATCATGGTCGGATGGGTGCAATTAACCATTTAGAAATACGGAGAGCTAGGTCTATGGAGAGAATGATTATCTAAATGGCCATCAAATTTACCTTATAACCATTAATAGATTAAGATCATCAAGAGCATGGACACAAATGCCATTTGCTACCATCCTAACGTTGCAATCAAATTCTGAAAAATACAGTTAAGTCCATTCAGTTCAAAGCTGGAGGAAGCAAATCAACTTAAAAATTTTTATTTACACACGATTAAATGTAACTTTGTTGCATTGAAAAATTCCGCATCTCGATACCGCAGTGAAATTTTTGCCCGTTTATGGGCTATATTGCTATTGGCTGTATTTTTAAATGCCATGCTGATTGAAAGCCTCCACCACCACGAGGCAGAAAAAACCACTTACAGCAAGCAGGGCTTCAAGCAAAAAGATGTACAACAATTAAACACGGCGAAGCTAAAATGTAAACTCTGCGAAGTGGTTAAACACAGGTCGCACTTTTTCGAATTGCCCATTCCAACCCTATCGCTGTTACCTTTAAACGAAGTAGGAAGCAACCGCGCTGTTTACCTAATGGGGCACCCTATTGCCTACATCTTATCCTGTGCCAACAAAGGCCCACCAAGCTTAGTGGCTTAATCTAAGCCTTTTTCTTTTTTACCAAGCAAATTCATTCTGTTCATGTGCAGCCTATCGGCACGCACGTATAAGCCTATATTTTATATTATGCTTCAAGCAATTTCATTATCTAAAAACTACCAATCTTATCGGGCCTTAAATGCGCTAAACTTAACGGTCAACCCTGGCGAAGTATACTGTTTACTCGGTCAGAACGGTGCCGGAAAAACCACTACCATCAATTTATTCCTGGGTTTTATTGAGCCCAGTGCAGGCAAAATCTTAATTGATAATGAAGAGGTTGCGCCTCACGATCACGACCGGAGAAAGCACCTCGCCTATATTCCGGAGGTGGTAATGCTTTATGGCAATCTTTCTGCCATCGAAAACCTGGATTACTTTTCTAAACTGGCAGGTTTTAATTATGGCACCCAAAGCCTTACAGCTTTTTTAAACCAGTGTGGCTTGCAGGAAACGGCCCACCATAAAAATTTAGCAGGCTTTAGTAAGGGCATGCGCCAAAAAGTGGGCATTGCCATCGCACTGGCAAAAAATGCAAAAATTATTTTGATGGATGAGCCTACCAGTGGCTTAGACCCAAAGGCAACGGCCGAATTTACGCAGCTCGTTAAACAATTGGCGGCAGCGGGTAAATCTATCCTCATGGCTACCCACGATATTTTTAATGCCGTAAATGTTGGCTCGCACATTGGTATTATGAAACAGGGCGAACTGATCCATACGCTTAAGGCGAGCGATATTACCGCGGCCGATTTACAGGAATTATACTTACAGACCATTTAAACAATAACATTTCATGTACCCCATATATCAATTCCCTGTGCTTACCAGGGCGCTCTTTTTGCTGTTGTTCTTCAGCACCTTCAGTTTACCTGTTCTTGCGCAGTTTAAAGTGAGCGGAAAAGTTACCGATGCAGAGAACCAGGCCATTTACAAAGCCACCATTAAGTTTAAAAGCGGCAAAGATCAACTGAATACCAGCAGCGACTCTTTAGGGAATTTCGCGCTTATCCTGCCTAAAGCAACCAATTATACGCTTACTGTTACGGCAATTGGATATGCTGGTTTTAGCCAGATTTACACCATTAATAAAAACGGTATAAATATTCAAACCATTGTGCTGCAGGCCAGCAACGAGTCTCTACAAACGGTAGAAGTGATGGGCACCAACAGCAAAAAATATTATGGCAATTATTCCTTCTCGGCTACCAAAACGGCTACGTTAAATAAAGATATTCCTCAGGCAATCTCTTCTGTTTCTAAAGAACTTATTGCCGACAGGCAGGCTGCTGTACTGGCCGATGCGGTAAAGAACGTAACCAGTGTATCGCAAAGCAGCTATTACAACCAGTTCTCCATCAGGGGGATTAACCAAAATGAAGAAGGGGCCATTATTAATGGTATGCGCACCCGCCAATATTATTTTAACCAGCCCCTAACCAATAACCTGGAGCGTATAGAGGTGATAAAAGGACCTGCGAGTGCCACCTTTTCGAGTGTAGACCCTGGGGGAAGTATTAACCTGGTAACCAAAAAACCGCTGACCGAAAACCGGAAAGAAATTAGCCTCTCTGCCGGAAGTTTTAGTACGGTACGCGGTGCACTGGACTTTACCGGTCCTTTAAACACAGATAAAACTTTCCTCTACCGCCTCAACGTAGGTTACGAAGACAGTAAAAGCTTTCGCGACCTGCAATACAGAAAGGGCTATATGATTGCGCCTTCTTTCTCTTACATCCCGAACAGCCGTACCAGTTTAAACGTTGAAGTGGTCATGAACAACAGCAATTCGAGGCTGGATAGAGGTCAGGCAATTTTTGGTGCCATTGCCGGTAAAACGGATTTAAAAAGCACCCCGATCAGCTTCAATATGGGCGCCAGCAACGATCGGTTTAACAGTCAGGACTTAATGTTGATGACCAATTTCTCAAATAGTCTTACAAAAGATATTGTATTTAATGTGGCTTACATGAAACAGAACTGGACAGAAGATCTCTTGGAGCACAGAACTACAAATGCTTTTGGCGTTGACGAAAATAACCAGGCCATCCCTACCCTTGCAGCCATGCGTGCCGTTCAGCGTCAGCAAAAATGGCGTACCGATAACCTGAGCACCTATTTCAGCATGGATGCGAATACCTTTGGCTTAAACCACAAACTGGTGATTGGCTACGATAGGATCAATACGCAGAAACTGCGTGGCGGAGGCGAAAATTCGGCACAGGGCTACCGCTTAAAAGATGGTACCATTGCTACGAGGTACGACCCTTCAAAAAAAGACCTTTACCTATTTAAAACGGTGAACGGAGTAAATGCACCAGTGCCCAATGTTGAGCATTTTAATTTGGCCAATCCAAGTTATACCATCAAAAATTTAAGCGATTACGTTTTTACCAAAACTGAAATCCCGCCGGCCTACAATTTGGTTAATGCCGTATATATTCAAGATCAGCTTAAATACGACAGGCTAACTTTAACGCTGGGTTTAAGGCAGGAATGGTATGAAGATTACAGCAATTACCAACTGGCCACGGAGAAGAAGATTTACCAGCACAAATTATTGCCAAGGGCTGGAATTACCTATGCCCTAAATCCGAACATCAACCTGTACGGCACCTATTTACAGGGTTACCAACCACAGGGCAATACCTCTACCCTTGTTATTGTTCCACCGCCTGCGGGTACCAATTTTAAGCCTTTGGAGAGCGATTTAAGGGAAATTGGCGCAAAATCGGAATGGCTGAACAAAAGCTTGATGATTAACGTTTCGCTCTTCGAAATTAACCAGAAAAACCTGTTGATGAATGCCAACGATCCTTTGGATGTGAACCGGCTGATTGAACGTGGCGCACAGCGGAGCCGGGGTTTTGAACTGGAAGCTTCTGGATTTGTTAGGCCCAATTGGCAGTTTAACGCCGGCTATAGCTATGTAGATGCCATTATTAAAGATGATTTTAATGCTGAACTTATAGGTCAAAGGGTACAAAATACCCCAAAGCACAGTGCCAGTTTATGGACACGCTACAATTTTGAAATACCAAAATTAAAGGGCATTGGTTTGGGTGCAGGCTTACAGTATAGCGGCACTAAGCTTCCGCTGTATATCAGAGATTTTGTGCTTCCGGCCTACACCTTGGTTGATGCTGCCCTGTATTATTCGCCGTCCGGCAGCAAAGTACAGCTTGCCGTAAATATGAACAACCTGCTCAATAAAACCTATTGGGTTGGCGCACAGAATTATCTACGCCTCTTTCCGGGTACACCCAGGAATGTAATGTTTAACGTAACCTATAGAATATAATGTCCAATATAATTAGTACCATAGCTAAACAAACCTTTAAGGCGGCATTTAGCAATAAAGCTACGCTGGCATTAACCATATTGCTTGGCCTATCGCTCTGCATGGCCACCTATGTTGGCTGGCAGAATTTTAAAACACAGCAAAGTCAGCGGCTACATTATAAAGAATTGGTTAGGGAGCAATGGCTGGCCAAGCCAGATAAACACCCGCACCGCATGGCCCATTATGGCTACCTTGCTTTCCGCGAGAAGCACGAACTGAGTTTTTTCGATTTTGGAATAGAAAGTTTTGCCGGTGTATCAATCTTTTTAGAGGCCCACAAGCAGAATACCGTAAATTTTAGCGAAGCCGGTTTTGCCAATGGTATGCTCCGTTTTGGCGAAATTAGTGTGGCCATGGTGCTGCAGCTGCTGGTTCCGCTGCTAATTTTCTTTTTAGGCTATAACAGCATCTCGGCCGAACGTGAATCGGGCACACTGAAAATTCTTTTGTGCCAAAATGTGAGCTGGAAACAATTATTATGGGGCAAAACCCTCGGCATTATCGGCGTTTGCCTATCTATCTTTATTCCGCTTATACTGCTTACAATATTGTTGTGGGCCTCGTTAAGTCATTGGCACATCAGTACAGATTCGGGCATGCGCCTACTGCTACTGGTTTTAAGCTACACCATTTATTTTTTTGTGATTGCAGCCATTACCGTTTTGGTTTCGGCTTTTGCGCGCAGCTCTAAATCAGCACTGATTACCTTACTGGCCTGTTGGATAGGCTTTATGGTGATAATGCCCCGGATTACCCAGGCTGTTGGCGTAAAGATCCATCCCTCGCCTGCCAAGATTGCCTTTGCAGATGCTATTGATACGGATATCAGTAAACAGGGCGATAGCCATAATCCGAACGATTCGCATTATGCTGCCATTAAAGATTCGTTACTGAATGCTTATCGTGTAGATGATGTAAAAAAGCTTCCCTTTAACTATGGCGGTTATATTATGGCCGAAGGCGAAAAAATTACATCGGAAATTTACAGTAAACACCAAAAAGAGCTGAACAAAACCTTCGAAAAACAGAACAGCCTAACCACAGCAGCTGGTTTCCTGAACCTGTATTTATCGATCAAGAACATATCGATGGCTTTAACTGCATCGGATTTTAAAACCTTTGTCGATTTTCAGAACCAGGCTGAGGCTTACCGTTACAGCCTTGCCCAAAAGATGAATAAACTGCAGATCGACAAGATCAGTAACATTGCCCCGGGCGAAGCGGAAAAACCACTTGCCATTAGCAGGACCAATTGGGCACAACAGCCAGATTTTAATTACCGGTTTGATCAATTAAATGTGATTATGGGTAAGGAACTGCTGGCAATAAGCGCCCTGATTTGTTGGTTATTGGCTGCTATATTAATGCTGCAATATGCCAACAGGTGGATTAAAACGATATCTTAACATGAAAAAAAGTATATATAACCTTGAATTTAAGCTGTTTTTCAGGAACAGTTCATCATGGATTGGAATAATTGTGCTGCTGGTAACTGGTTTTGCCGGTTTATATTTCGGCAAAACCTTTATGGCCGGTCAACAAGCTGTAATTGAAAAAGCTGCGCTGCTGCAACAGAAAAATACACGAAGCAATATCGATCATTTCGGCAAAGATATTGGCCTATTATTTTATCACAATAAATTTTCGATAGCCAATGCACCAGGTAAATGGGCTGCTTTTGCCAACGGACAGCGCGATGTTAATCCCTATTTAATTTCGGTAACCATGCTTGGGCTGGAAGGACAGCTTTATGATACGGACATCAATAATCCGGTAAGCTTACTACTGGGCAATATGGATCTCAGTTTTGTATTTATCTTTTTATTTCCATTGGTAATTATTGCCTTTACCTATAACCTGCTTTCTGAGCAAAAGGAAAGTGGCATTTGGTCGCTACTAAAATCGCAAACCGATAATGCCTTTAAGGTAATATGGCGAAAATTTTTGGTAAGGGCTGCTGTTGTTTTTACGGTTGCCATACTCTTGCTGTTTAGCGCAGTGGTATACCTGCAATTGCCTATCGGTTTTACTTTCTTTTCGGTGGCAGCCTTACTTATGCTTTACCTTGCTTTCTGGTTTTCGGTTTCGTTTTTCATTATTTCTGTGGGCAGGTCGTCGAGTTTTAATGCTTCGGCACTGGTAGCAGTTTGGATATTGATCTGTATTGTAATCCCCGCTTCTTTAAACCTGTTTTTAACGCAAAAATATCCTGTACCTGAAGCACTGCAGCATGTTATTGATCAGCGCGAAGGGTACCATGAAAAATGGGATATGCCCAAAGAAGTTACCATGAAACCCTTTTTTAAGCACTACCCTGAATTGGCAAAATATCCTTTTCCACAAGAAAAAACCTTTAGCTGGTTCTGGTACTATGCCATGCAGCAAATGGGCGATGACCAGGCCAAGGAAAGCAGATTGTCCATAGAAAATAAATTGGCCTTAAGGCAGCGCTTTACTTACATTGCAGCATTTTTCTTCCCCACCATACAAACACAGCTCGGCATAAATAAAATGGCTGCTACCGACCTTGATACCCATCTGGACTTTCAACAGGCTGTAAGGCAGCGCCACGAGCAGATCCGCCTGCATTTTTATCCCAGTATTTTCCTTAATCAGGATATTGCGGGTACAGATATATTGAAGTATAAACTGGAGAAATATGTACCTCAACAAGCTCCTAATATTTGGGCCAATTTATTTTCTGTAACAGTTTTAACGGTAATTTTGATTGGTGCAACGGTTTTTAATTTTAAAAACGGTAGGGTATTTTAAATCTGTGTTGTTTAATAAATAGTGTTGTTATGGTTCGCGCTTCGCGCGGACCATTTTTTTACCACAAGACTAGGGAAATAATAACACGTTTTTTTTACTATTGAGAAGTTAAGTACATTAAGCTTTGTGTTCTTGGGGGCTGTGTGGTTATTATAGAAAGTCGTCATTCCCGCGCAGGCGGGAACCTTAAAGCATTTAGTTTTGATAATATTTACCACTAAGAAACGGGGGCCACAAAAATAAGCGTAAGTATTTTATGCCACGGAAATGTAGAAGCACCACTAAACGAGTCGCTTTCTGTTCTTGGCGTCTTTGTGGTTATAATAATTGGGAGTTCATTACAAAGGATAAGCCGTTTCGCTTTTAGGCTCAGAAAGTACAAAATAACTCTGCACGGTGGTGATATTGGGCAGCGTAGCGAGTTTATTTCTTAAAAATTCGTGGTAGGCATCCATATCCTTGGTGGCAATGCGGAGAATAAAATCGTGTGCGCCCGTCATCTGCAAACATTCCATTACTTCGCTGAACTTCGATACTTCAGTTTCAAATTCGATTAAGGTACTTGCGGTGTGCTCTTTCAACAGCACATGCGAAAAAGCGATCAGGTTTTTATTGATTTTTTTGCGGTCGAGAATAGCCACAATCTTTTTGATATACCCCTGCTCTTTTAACCTTCTTATCCGCTCGTGTATGGTAGCAATAGATTTGTGCAGCTTTAACGAAACCTCTTTGTTGGTTAACGAGGCATCATGCTGCAGTAATTTCAATATTTCTACGTCAACCTGGTCTAAATCTCCCTGTGTCATGAACCTTTATGAATTGAAAAAAAATATAACGGATGTTAAAAAAATCAGCCTAAACTGAAATAAAAACTAAATAATAGCCAAAAAAGCATAAAATTTCTGTAAAAAACAACATGTATTGACATAAAAAATTATAATACGGAGTTTTACCGAAATAAAAATCAGTTAAATTTTAGTGCTTTTTTATTTAACAACGGCCATGACAATACGAACAGCAAATCAAATCATTTCTGCTATGGAGGGTAAATTTGAACACTTATCGCTTCTGGTTGGCAATACACCAATGCTCGAACTAACCTACGTGTATAACGGCAGTACAAGCAAAATTTACGTAAAGTGCGAGCATTACAACCTAACGGGAAGTATTAAAGACAGGATGGCACTTTACACCTTAAAGAAAGCTTATGCTGAAGGTAAGATCAGCCCTGGCGATAGGATTGTTGAGGCCACAAGCGGCAATACCGGGATTGCTTTCGCAGCCATAGGCAAGGCATTGGGGCATCCGGTTACCATTATTATGCCCAACTGGTTAAGTAAAGAACGCATGGATATTATTAAAAGTCTGGGTGCCGAAATTATTCTGGTAAGCAAAGAAGAAGGCGGCTTTATTGGCAGCATTAAACTTGCCGAGCAGATGGCAGCCAGCAATCCGGCTATCTTTCTGCCACAGCAGTTCGAAAACACGGCCAATCCAGAAGCCCACGAACATACCACAGGCAAAGAAATATGGGGGCAGCTGCGCTTAAAAAACCTATCGCCCGATGCTTTTGTTGCCGGCGTAGGCACAGGCGGAACCATTATGGGTGTAGGTAATTTTTTAAGGAAACAGAATGCCGCTATCAAGATACATCCATTAGAGCCTGCAGAATCGCCAACCTTAACCACAGGCTATAAAGTGGGCAGCCACAGGATACAGGGAATTTCGGATGAGTTTATTCCACAGATTGTAAAGTTGGATAAACTGGACGAAGTGGTACAGGTTAACGATGGCGATGCAATACTGATGGCACAGAAACTGGCCGAAAAACTCGGTCTGGCAGTAGGCATATCATCAGG
Source organism: Pedobacter sp. GSP4 (assembly GCF_051857575.1). Classification (NCBI taxonomy): domain Bacteria; kingdom Pseudomonadati; phylum Bacteroidota; class Sphingobacteriia; order Sphingobacteriales; family Sphingobacteriaceae; genus Pedobacter; species Pedobacter sp. GSP4. The sequence goes on from NZ_JBPZIR010000009.1 coordinate 123,313, forward strand.
TGCCAACGTAATCGGCGCCATTAAACAACAGCAGATAATGGGCAAAGACAGCTGTGTGGTTACCATATTCTCTGACAGCAACAAGAAATACCTGAGCACCGATTTAATGAAAACAGAGCCTGTTAAAGCAGGCTATATCACACCAGCGGTAGATTTTATTGACTACCAAGCCTTTAGCAGATTACATTAATAACAACCAATAAACCACAACATGAAAAAAACCATTTTTCTATTCTGTACTGTATGCCTCATTAACCTTACGGTATACAGCCAGATTTTAAAACCTGTAACCTGGAGTTACGCAGCCAAAAAAACAGGACCAAATACGGCTACAGTATTTATTAAAGCCACGGTAGATCAGGGCTGGCACCTGTATTCGCAATTTGTTAAAGATGGCGGTCCGGTTAAAACAACCTTTACTTTCCCATCATCGGCCACTTATAGCCTGGTTGGAAAAACCATTGAGCCAAAGGCGATTACCAAATTCGAATCAACCTTTAAAATGGATGTAAGCTATTTCGAAAAATCGGTGGTATTTCAGCAAAAAATCAAACTTAAAGGCAAAACGGCAACCGTTAAGGGCAGTGTAGAGTTTATGGTGTGCGATGATAAACAATGTTTGCCACCAGAGCAGGTAGATTTTAGTGTTCCGGTAAAATAAGCGAAAAGAGCATATGATATCCTTTAAAAAAATCTGTATCGGGTTGCTGTTCTGCTGTGCCTTATCATTAAGTGGTTACGCCCAAGACAGCACCAGTACCGATGAGCTTGTTTTTACCGAAATTAAGCCAGATGCGGCAGTTGACAGCACCATAAAAAAAACTGATTCGAGTGCCCAGGTTACCCCAGCAACAACTGTAGCTGCCAGTAAGGTTACCGCTCCACAAAAAGAAGCGCAAAAAACCCTGTGGGGAATTTTTATTGCAGGTTTTGTGGGTGGTCTTGCAGCCCTGTTAATGCCCTGCATTTTCCCGATGCTGCCTTTAACGGTAAGTTTTTTTACCAAAGGCTCAGAAAAAGGAAAGGCTTTTAGGCGCGCAGCGCTGTATGGCTTGTTCATCATCCTCATTTATGTGGTACTTGGGCTTTTGGTAACCGTAATTTTTGGTGCAGATGCGCTGAACAGCCTTTCTACAAACGGTATATTTAATTTCTTTTTCTTTCTGTTACTGGTTGTTTTTGCCGCTTCATTTTTAGGTGCTTTCGAAATTACCCTGCCCTCTTCGTGGGTAAATAAAATGGATGCCAATTCGGACAAGGGCGGCACTGCCGGACTGTTTTTTATGGCCGGTACGCTGGCACTGGTATCTTTTTCGTGCACAGGCCCAATTATTGGCACTTTACTGGTACAGGCGTCAACAACGGGTGCCCTTTTAGGTCCTGCCATAGGCATGTTTGGCTTTTCTTTAGCTTTGGCTATTCCCTTTGCCCTATTTGCACTATTTCCATCGGCAATGAATAAACTGCCAAAATCTGGTGGCTGGTTAAACAGTGTTAAGGTAGTTTTGGGTTTCCTTGAGCTGGCTTTTGCGTTAAAATTTTTAAGCAATGTAGATCTGGCCTACCACTGGGAATGGTTTGACAGGGAAATATTCTTAGCCCTCTGGATCGTGATTTTCGGCATGATGGGCATTTACCTTTTGGGTAAACTTAAGTTTTTTCACGATAGTGCGCTGGCTTTTATTTCTGTACCAAGGCTTTTCCTGGCCACTGTGGTACTCGCCTTTACGGTTTATTTAATTCCGGGAATGTGGGGAGCGCCTTTACGCAGTGTGTCGGCTTTTCTTCCACCCCAGGAAACGCAGGATTTCGACCTCTACACCACCACATTATTGGCCGGAAAACAGTCAGCAGCCAACGATGGCCCGCATAAATATGCCGATAAATTCCATGCCCCTTTAAAACTGGATGCTTATTTCGATTATAACGAAGGCCTTGCAGCAGCCAAAAGGCAGAACAAGCCTGTGCTGATCGATTTTACGGGACATGCCTGCGTTAACTGCAGAAAAATGGAAGCCAATGTTTGGCCTGATAAAGAGGTGTACAAAATGATCAGCAACGATTACATACTGATCCAATTGTATGTAGATGATAAATCGGAACTGGATGCAGCAGATGTGGTAGTTACCCCAGAAGGCAAAAAACTGAATACCATTGCCAAAAAGTGGAGCGATTTACAGGCCAGAAAGTTCCAGTCTAATTCGCAGCCTTTTTATGTACTGCTCGATCCAAAAACAGAAACATTACTGGCACCGCCACAAGGTGCAGATTACGAAATAGCCAACTATAAAAAATTCTTGGAAAGTGGTTTAAAAGCTTACCAATAAATAAGGTATTGTGGTTTAGAAGATCCACTAGTTTTAGTTAATGACTCATGGGCAGGCCGGATGGTCTGTCCTTGTTATTTAACATTTTTCTTCGGCAATACCCATCTCTTTCTTCCTCATTTAAACCCTTCCTTTATAATTTTTATTTATTCTATACCCACCTACAGGATGGAACAGGATGGATTACCGGAATAAAAGTTATAATCTCGTATAACCAAATATAATCCAATCAGTAAAAAAAATAATCTACAACCTATATGAGCAGGAAAACAAATCACTTTAAATGCAACCGTTTGCACAAATTACGATAATACCAAGCCCTTCAATTGCTTGGTAGGCAATAATGATCTACATAAGTAAGGGGCTTAACTGTTGCAAATATTAAAAAACTAACTAATTCTTCATTACGCTAAGGCCCAAACATTAAATACAAGGGCAATAGCTAGATCATACGCGCTTCAAAACAGATAGCCCTACCCATCTGATAGGCTGTTTGGCTAAATAACCAAATATTTACAAATCCAATAAAATTATGGGTCCTAATTTTTATCCAGAAAATCTAAAGCGACGAAAAGGCTCTTCGTGCAAAAAAATCTTGATTACCGGTATGTCTGCTTTAAGTTTACTCTGTACAGCCAACATGGCCAAGGCCGAATCCAATGATTGGAAAGTAGCTTCTTTTACAGTGGGTACAAATACCTTAACACGTAAACTGGATGTGAACCTCAAAGGAAAAATTGTTGATGAAAAAGGCGAAACTTTAGTTGGCGTAAGCATTAAGTTAAAAGGCACAACCATAGTAGCCTCTACTGATGCCAGTGGTGCTTTTTCAATTAATATCCCATCAACGGTCAGTAATCCGGTTTTAGTGGTTTCGTACATTGGTTACACCACGCAAGAGGTACCTGTTAATGGAAAAACCACCATCAGCATACAGCTCAAAAGTGCCACAAATGATTTAGACGAGGTTGTAGTAGTGGGTTACAACACGGTTAAAAAGAGCGATTTAACAGGCGCTGTGGTAAGTGTTGGCGCCAAAGAAATCAGATCTAGGCCGGTAACCAATGCGCTGCAGGCCATGCAGGGCAAAGCGGCCGGTGTAGATATTACTTCAAATGAACGCCCAGGTCAGGTTGGCGATATTAAAATACGTGGTCTCCGCTCATTAAAAGCCAGTAATTCGCCATTATTTGTGGTAGATGGAATTCCGTTACAGGCCGGTGGTATCGACGCCATTAACCCAAATGATATCGAAAATATCGATGTATTAAAGGATGCTTCGGCAACAGCTATTTACGGTTCGCGCGGAGCGAATGGTGTAGTACTCGTAACCACCAAAAAAGGTAAAACGGGCAGGTTAACAATGGATTATGTAGGTACGGCCACCATCGAAACCTTAAACGATAGAATGGACATGATGAACTCGGCACAATATATCGAGTTCCGCCGCGATGCATTTAGGGCATTACCTGCAACAGATGTTCGGAAATACCCAACCGTACCCACTTTAGCCAAAGACCGGGAAATTTTTGCAGGAGACCCTTATGTGCTTGAAAATATAGAAAAAGGTTGGGCAAATGGTGTATATGACGGCAGCTTGGTTCCAACTACCGATTGGGGCGATCTGGTAACCCGGACCGGAATTACACAAGATCATGTTTTAAGTGTAAGCGGCGGTACCGATAAAATAAAGGCTTACGGCTCATTCGGTTACTTAAATCAAACCGGCACACAGCTGGGACAGGATTTTGAACGTTACAGCGGTAAATTAAGTGTAGAAATTAACCCGGTTAAGTGGTTTAAAATGGGGCTTAATGTAACCGCAACCTACGGACTTCAAAACTATGGTTTCGTTGCCGCAAGTGCTTCGGGTGCAGGCAATATATATGCAGCTGCCAGGGGAATGCTGCCAATGGCGATCCCTTACGATCCGAATGGCAACCGGATTAACCTGCCGGGCGGTGATATCAATATCCAGAACCCAATTCTGGAAGCTGATTATAACATCAATTTACGCAAAACATTAAGAACCCTGGGTTCGGCCTTTGCTGAAGTTAACATTTTAAAAGGATTAAAATACCGCATCAACTTCGGCCCTGATTTCTCGAATTTCTATAACGGAAAATACCAGGATGCAAAATCTGTAAACCGCGATGCAGGTATACCGGGTTCGGTTAACAACTATGCACAGCTAAACCAGAGCAATAAATTTGCTTACACACTCGATCATTTATTATACTACGATAAAACCATTAATAAACACAGCTTTGGGGTAACCTTATTGCAAAGTTCGTCGCTGTTCCAGGATGAATCTTCATCATTAACAGGTAGTAAAATCAATTTAATTGCGCCGCTTTGGTATGGATTAAGGGCCGGAAGTATTACCGCTTTGGATGGATTTGACACTGATTTTAGAAAATCTACACTCGAATCGTACATGGCCAGGGTAAACTATAGTTTTGATAACAAGTACCTGTTAACCGCATCTATCCGTTCGGATGGGGCATCGCAACTGGCTGAAGGCAACAAATGGGATTTTTTCCCTTCGGCAGCATTGGCCTGGCGTATTGATCAGGAAGATTTCATGAAAAACATCAAATGGGTAAGTCAATTGAAATTACGCATTGGTGTGGGAAGTACGGGTAACTCTTCAGTAGATATCGGCAGTACATTAGGGCTTTTACAACCGCTCACTTATACTTTCGGTAGTGCAGCACAAATAGGCTATGTAGCTTCTGATGCTTCTTTAGCCAACCCAATTTCTTTCCCGAATAAACTGTTGGGCTGGGAAAAAACACAGCAATATAACTTAGGACTGGATTTCGACCTTTTTAAAGGAAGGATCAACGGTTCATTAGATCTCTATAAATCTAAAACAACAGATTTAATCCTGCTCAAAAAAATCAACATCATTAATGGTTACCCAACCTCTTTCGATAATATTGGTTCGACCAAAAACAAAGGACTGGATTTAACCATCAACTCAGTCAATGTGAGATCGAAAGATTTTAGCTGGGAATCTACCCTGAATTTCTCTACCAGCAGGGATGAAATTGTACAACTGAATGGTGGCGACATGGTTGCCGACCTTTTCTTTCTCGGAAACGGGATCAGCGTAGCCTATGATTATGTTAAAGACGGCATTTGGCAAGATACTCCTGAGGATAAGATACTCCGCGATAAGTTTAGCGCAAATGGACAAACTTTCTTACCGGGAAGTATTAAAATAAGGGATTTGAACGGCGACTTTAAAATTGATGCGAATAACGACCGACAGGTATTAGGGCGTTACACCCCAAGCTGGACGGGCGGTATCACAAACACCTTTAATTACAAAGGTTTTGATCTTTCTGTTTTTATCATTGCACGCTATAATTTCTTAATTGCAACAGGCGCAGAATCCTTACAGGGCCGTTTTGCACAACGTGTATTGGATTACTGGACGCCAAGCAACCCAACCAACGATTATCCGGCGCCCAACTACGGCAGTGCAGCTGGCGATCAGTTTAAAAGTGCAATGAACTATCAGGATGGTTCTTTTATCAAAGTTAGAAATATATCATTAGGCTATAATTTTGCAGAAAATATCGCTAAAAAATTAACACTTTCAAGGTTAAGGGTTTATGCACAGATGATTAACCCAGGATTGATTTATTCGAAAGTTAAGTGGATTGATCCTGATTTGGGTGGCTCTACATTTAACAGAGGTGTTGTATTTGGCATTAACGCCAGTTTCTAAGGAATTAAAATATTGATTATGAAAAAGTTTATAAATATAATATCAGGTGTGGCATTGCTAGGCAGCTTAATGATTGTGCCTACATCCTGTAAAAAAAGTTTTCTGGATGAAGAAGTGATCAACTCGCGCAATACATCCGATTTTCAAAAAACAGAGGGATTAGATGGCTTGGTTATCGGGATGTACCAGAGTTTAAAATTTCACTTTAACTATACCTGGGCCTATACAAGCACCAATTACGGAGTAGATGAATTTACCGTGGGCGGCGATAGAACTGAACAGATGTGGAATTCTTACGATGGAACCTTAAATTCGTTTAATGTAGATGTACAGGCAGTTTTTGATAACATGTACACCAATATCAACTCGGCCAATATTGTAATTAAGAATGTACCCATTTATTATACCGGTGCCAATAAAAATACCCGTTTGGGCGAAGGTTACTTTATGCGTGCCTTCGATTATTTTAAACTGGTTAAACAGTATGGTGGCGTGCCCTTGCAGCTCGAATCGTTAGAAACCATTAAAGATGAATTTACCAGAAACTCGGCCAAGGAAGTATACGAACAGGTGATCCAGGATTTTACGCAGGCCTATAACCTGTTACCTACAGTACCGGCAGAAAGAGGCAGGATTACCAAATGGGCAGCTGCACACTTTTTGGCCAAAGCCTACCTTTTCCGCGCCAGCGAAATCAACAATGAATGGAACAGCGAAACCAAAACAGCCGATTTACAAAATGCCATTAAATATGCCGACCTGGTAATTGGCAGTGGACAGCACAGTTTGGCTACCAACTACAGCGACCTGTGGAACTTTACCTCAGTTGATGGTGCCAACGAAACCAACAAAGAGGTTATTCTGGCGGCGCAATTTTCGAACAACACCGCAACACAGGGAAGATATGGCAACCAGATCCATCTTTATTATCCATCGGTTTATCAAACCCTGCCAGGTATGATCCGCGACATTGCCGGAGGAAGGGAGTTTCAGCGTTTGAGATCTACAGATTATGCTTTAGATGTTTTTGACCGCGTTAACGATTCGAGGTTCTGGAAAAGTTTTAAAACACGTTACGTTTCCAATAATGCGGCCAGTATACCGAAATGGGTGAAAGGCAGTGCCCCAAGCCCGGCACAGGAGGGACAGCCAAAATTTGCGGTTGGCGAAGAAGCCGTTTTATATATTGTTAACAATGCCGGCGATACCCGCTATACGCCTATTGTACCTAACGCCGACCCGGCTTTACCAACTGATATTGCCCGCCGCAAACCTTCTATGTTTGTGCGGTATTTTGCTGGTCAACCGCAGAGTTATTTAAACAGCCATGGCAATTACGGGGTGAGCCAGTATGTAGCCCTATCTAAATTTATGGATGGCTCCAGGAACTTGGTGGCTTCACAATTTGGCCAGCGCGATGGTATTTTGGCCCGCCTTGCCGAAACGTATTTGATTGCAGCAGAAGCTTATGGCCGCTTAGGTCAGTATGCGCAGGCTATTCCTTACCTAAACAGTGTACGCGATCGTGCCGCCTATAAAGAAGGCGAAGACCGTTCTGCTTATGTAGACGGTGGAATTGCATATAAAACCAATCCGGCAGTAACTTCGGCCATTGTTTCGTACTCGGATAAAAACACCTATTTCGAATCGAACAATATTCCCGTTACCACAGTAAACACCCTAAGTTCCATGCACCTGAATAGTGAAGCCGATATTTTTAACTCCACCAAAGACTTTTACGATAAGGTTGGGGCAAGTTCTAATGCCGATAAATTTAATGCCTTTATTTTGGATGAACGCTCAAGGGAGCTAATGGGCGAACTGATGCGCTGGGAAGACCTGGCCCGGACCAAAACATTAGTGGCCCGTACGGCTGCATTTAACCTCGAGGCCAAACCTATTGAGGGCAAACATTACCTGCGCCCAATACCTCAAAGTTTCTTGGATGTACTGAAAATTAACGGAGAACCTTTAACAGCTGCACAGAAGCAGTCCTTTCAAAACCCAGGCTGGTAGTTAGCCTAAGTAAATAACTTTAGCGGCGTTTAACTCATCAAATAATAGGTTAAACGCCGCTTTTTTTTTACTAGAAACGTCATTCCCGCGTAGGCGGGAATCGTAATGCAACAGGCTTTAAGCCCCGCATCCTAGCCACAATCAATACACTACATTTTCACTCCGCAGCACATTATACTTGGGCTTGCCATTGGCAGTTACCACATCACTCAGTTTTACATTCTCGGCATCATTAATCACTACTTGTGCCCCATCAGGCAGCTTAATATTGTGTAGTACCACATTTTTAAGCTTATGCCCTTGCTCTTTAAAACCATTAATATCAATTACGGGTGCTGCAGCCGAGGCCTTGCTAAGATCGATGTTCCGGAACACAAAATTTTCGAATACCGGCGGTTCAGGCGCTGCCTCTCCATCATTATTGTAATTTACTGCCGAAAAAACAGTTATTTTAAGCAACTGGCAATCGGCTACCGTTATGTTCTTTACGTAACCACCACGTTCTTTGGTACCCTTAATCTGCATACCATGCAATAATGCCCCTGCGGTACAATCCTGTACCAGCACATCTCTTACTCCACCCGACATTTCGCTGCCTATAGAAATTCCATGCCCCCTACTAAAAGTACAATTGGTAATATTTACATTTCGCGTGGGTTTGCCAATATAAAATCCTTCAGGGTTTTTGCCCGATTTAATCGCGATGCAATCGTCGCCTGTTGAAAAGCTGCAGTTAAAAATATAACTGTCATCAGAAGAATCAGGATCTAAACCATCGCCGTTTCTGGCGGTACTGCTGATATTTAAATCGTGGCAGCTAACCCCTTTGCTGTAAATGTAGTGGATGGTCCAGCAGGGCGAATCTTTTATCGTTAAACCCTGTATTTCAACATCCTTACAGTTCATCAGGCAGATTAAACGCCCACGGCTTCTGATCCCGTTTTTATCAATCATGGCTTTGCCCAATGCGCCACCACCTCCGCTAATGGTGCCCGCTCCTTTTATGGCCAATTGCTGTACAGCAAAACCGCCTTTATTGTTCATTACCCCTGCATTTAGCAAACTGGCATAGGTTTTCATTTCCCAGCCTTCAAAGCGGTTATTGTAAAATGGCAGGTAATCGTCGGTATTGCCACTGCCTTTTAACACGCCACCTTTGGCAATCTCCAGGGTCATGTTGCTTTTCAAAAACAGCGCACCACTAACAAATATCCCTTCGGGAATAAGTACCGTGCCACCTTTCGGACATGCATTTATAGCTTTTTGTATACTTACCGTGTTTAAGGTAGCACCATCGCCTTTGGCCCCAAAAGTGAGCACATTTAACACTTTACCTTGGGCCTGGGTGGTAAATTTTATCAGAATACTCTTTGGCGATAGTTTCCCTTCCATATCTTCGGCCTGTATGCTACAGGTATATCCCTTTGAAGCTTGAAGGTGCTGAAGGGTGAAATTTGTTTTTGTGGCAGTGGCAATGTCTTTTCCGTTGAGGAAAATGTGGTAGCCCTTAATGTTATGGTAAACTTCTGGCTTATTCCAGATCAGCGTAGCCGAACTGGCCGAAACCGTTCCGGGCGCAACTATAGGTTTTTGCGGACTGCCCACCAAAGCGAAAGACACCGCTGAAAAAAGGAACAATAATGCCGATGCAAGTAAGCAGGTTCTCATCATGATGATATATTGGTTAGGTAAGGCAAATAATTATGGCCTAAACGAAAGTACCTTATCCCTACTAAAAAATCATCCTGTGGTGTCCTGTTTATTTTTCGCTTTGCAGGATAGAACAGGACGGACTTTCGGATTTAAAATATTATCCTCGTAACATCTTTTAACCAAATATTTCGGGCATTAACGCACGCTTTTAAACATACTTTTTACGTAGAAAGCGTATTTGATTCCAGATTTCACAATACATTTTAAATGAAGAAAATTCTTCTTATCTGCCTTCTTTTAAGCGGAGCCTGTTGTTTTGCACAAAACACCAAACAGGTGCAGCTGGTTCCGAAACCGCTCTACAGCGATCCGGTGTATGATGGCGCTGCCGATCCGGTGGTGATTTGGAACAAGGGCGAAAAAAAATGGTTCATGTTTTATACCAACCGCCGTGCAAATGAGAAAAATTTAGATGGGGTAAGCTGGGTTCACGGTACCCGCATTGGCATAGCCGAATCAAAAGATGGGGTAAAATGGAAGTACCGCGATACCTGCGATATCCAGTACAGGCTAACCGATTACACACATTGGGCGCCAGAGGTAATCGAAAACAAAGGGATTTACCACATGTACCTCACCTACGTACCCGGCGTATTTAAAGATTGGCGCCACCCCCGCTACGTTGTACATTTAACCAGTAAGAACCTCATTAACTGGAAATTCGAATCGAAACTGAACCTGGCATCCGACCGCTGCATTGATGCCTGCGTTTTTAAACTGCCCGATAACAAAGGCTGGCGCATGTACTACAACAATGAAATGGCAGGCAAATCGATCTATTATGCCGATAGCCAAGACCTTTACCATTGGCAGGATAGCGGTAAAAAATTAATTGGCGATAAGGGCTGCGAAGGCCCAAAGGTATTTTACTGGAAAAACACCTATTGGATGGTGGTTGATAACTGGAACGGCCTGGGCATTTACTCCTCTACCGATCTGCTGTCCTGGAAACGACAGCCCAAAAACATTTTACAGGAACCCGGAAAAGGGACTGATGATGGCGTAATGGGTGGCCATGCCGATGTGGTGGTAAACGGCGATCGCGCTTTTATCTATTACTTTACCCACCCGGGCCGCACCCCTGCCAATAAAGGGATTGATAATGCCGATACCCGCCGGAGCGTAATCCAACTGGCAGAACTGGAATACCTGAACGGAGAAATTGTTTGCAACCGCGATAAACCTTTAGCTGTTAAACTAAAACCATAATGAAACTGATTTACCTCTTGTTAATAGCAGCGCTTGTACCAAGCCTTGCAATGGCCCAAACCGCCAACCCAAGAAAAACCTATAACTTTAACCCAGGCTGGAAATTATATGTGGGTGATTTAACGGGCGCTGAACATACTGATTTCGACGACCGGGCTTGGAAAGCCGTTACATTGCCCTACGCATGGAATGAAGATGAAGCCTTTAAAAAATCGATAGAAGATTTATCAACCGGCATTGCCTGGTACCGCAAACATTTTAGCGTTCCGGCAGCTGGCATCAGCAAAATATTTCTCGAATTTGAAGGCATTAGGCAAGCGGGAGAATTTTACCTGAACGGAAAGTTTATTGGCCGGCACGAAAATGGGGTAATGGCCTTTGGTTTCGACATTAGTACGTTAGTTATCCCCAACCAGGAAAATGTAATTGCCGTAAAGATTGATAATGCCTGGAACTATAAAGAAAAAGCCACCAACTCGGGCTACCAGTGGAACGATAAAAACTTTAATGCCAATTACGGTGGAATCTCAAAAAACGTCCGCATGCATGTTACAGGCCCTGTGTACCAAACCCTCCCGCTCTACACTACCTTACAAACCACGGGCAATTACTGTTATGCCAAAAATTTCGATATTAAAGGTAAATCTGCCATTATAGTTTCCGAATCGCAGGTTAAGAATGAAAGTGCTACCGATAAGAATCTGGTATATGAGGTGGCCTTAAAAGACCTCGACGGAAAAACCGTTAAAACTTTCCGATCGGCGGCAACCCATATCAAAGCTGGCGATACCTTAACCTTAAAAGCAGAAGCCTTGGTAAACAATTTAAATTTCTGGAGCTGGGGTTATGGTTATCTCTACACCGTTACCTCTAAGTTAATATCAGATAATCAGGTTATTGATGAGTTGAGCACCAAAACAGGTTTTAGAAAAACAGAATTTAAAAATGGCATGGTTTACCTGAACGATAGGGTGTTGATGATGAAAGGCTATGCCCAGCGAAGCAGTAATGAGTGGCCGGCAATAGGCTTATCGGTACCGCCATGGCTGAGCGATTACAGCAACAGGCTGATGGTGGAAAGCAATGCCAATTTGGTACGCTGGATGCACATTACCCCTTGGAAACAGGATATTGAATCGTGCGACCGTGTGGGTTTAATTCAGGCCATGCCTGCCGGAGATTCGGAAAAAGATGTAACCGGAACGCGCTGGGACCAACGCAAGGCGGTAATGACAGATGCCATTATTTATAACCGGAACAATCCAAGCATCGTTTTTTACGAATGTGGAAACGAATCCATCAGCGCGGCACACATGCTCGAAATGAAAGCAATCCGGAATCTTTACGATCCGAACGGCGGCAGGGCCATTGGCTCAAGAGAGATGCTCGATATCCCCGAAGCCGAATATGGTGGCGAAATGCTCTACATCAACAAAAGTGCAACCAAACCAGTATGGTCTATGGAATATTCGAGAGATGAGGCGCTCCGCAAATACTGGGACGAATTCTCACCCCCTTTTCACATCAATGGTGCAGGCCCGCAGTATAAAGGTGCCGATGCCAGCGATTATAACCGCAACCAAGACTCGTTCGCCATTGAAGATGTGATCCGCTGGAACGAATATTACGAAGAACGGCCGGGAACAGGCAGCAGGGTAAGCTCGGGCGGGGTAAACATTATATTTTCTGATTCGAACACCCACCACCGCGGTGAAGAAAACTACCGCAGAAGTGGCGAAGTAGATGCCATGCGCATCCCAAAAGATGCCTATTTTGCCCATCAGGTAATGTGGGACGGTTGGGTGGATGCGAAAAAAACCGGCATCCATTTAATCGGGCATTGGAACTACAAAGCCGGTGTACATAAAAATGTATACGTGGTGGCCAGCGGCGATAAGGTAGAGCTGATTTTGAACAATAAATCGCTGGGTTACGGCGAGAAAAGCAATGGCTTTCTATTTACCTTTAAAAACGTAGCCTACCAAGCAGGTATGCTCAAGGCCGTTTCTTATACTTCAGTAGGCCAAAAGCTGGCAGAAACACAGTTAACAACCGCCGGTGCACCAGTTGCTTTGAAACTCACAGCCATAAAAAACCCCACTGGCTTTAAGGCAGATGGAGCCGATGTAGCCCTGATACAGATTGAAGTGGTAGATCAAAACGGAAAACGTTGCCCAACGGCATCGAACCAGATTAGTTTCAGTTTAAATGGCCCAGCCGAATGGCGTGGAGGCTTAGCCCAAGGACCAGACAATTATATTTTAGCCAAAAACCTGCCGGTAGAAAATGGGGTAAACCGCGTACTGATCAGATCGACCACTACCGCCGGAAAAATTAATTTAACAGCAAAAGCCGAAGGCTTAACTACTGCCAGCTTATTATTGGCAACTTTACCCGTAAACACTATAAAAGGACTAGGCAACCAGTTACCAAGCGAGGCTTTAAAACCCAGTTTGGCCAAAGGCGCCACACCGCTCAATCAATCGTACCGGGTATCGCGAAAATCGGTTAAAGTTGTTTCGGCCCAAGCAGGTGCCAATACCGAGAAAGCCCATTTAAGTTTCGATGACAATGAACTGAGCGATTGGGTAAATGATGGAAATGTAGCTACCGCCTGGATCAAATACACACTCGAAAAGGAAAGCACCATATCGGCAGTTGCCTTAAAATTAAACGGCTTTAGGACCAAAATTTATCCTTTACGCATTTTGGTTGATGACAAAATAGTTTTTGAGGGAAACAGCAAGCCAAGTTTAGGTTATTTCACGGCCAATTGCAAACCCACAAAGGGCAAAACAGTTACCATCCAATTGGTAGGCTCGGGAAAAGAAAAAGAGCAGAACAACATTGGTGTGGAGGTAAATGGCAAAAAGCTGGATGATGGCATTGAACGTGCAGAAACAAAATTAAAAGGTGGTTTAAGCATTATAGAAGCAGAAGTTTACGAGCAGCCATGATAAAATTAACACGAAACACCATCCTCCTATTGTTATTAAGCCTCAACAGTTTACTGGCTCAACAAAAGGGCAAAACGGATGCAATTTATTCGGGCATTCCCTGGTACGACCAAAACGGAAAAATAGTTTCTGCCCACGGCGCAAATATTATCCAGGATAGGGATAAATTTTATTTGTTTGGCGAAATACATAGCGATACCAGCAATGCTTTTGCCGGCTTTAGCTGTTATTCATCGAAAGATTTATACAATTGGAAGTTCGAAAGTATAGCGCTGCCAATTCAAAAAACAGGTAAGCTTGGCCCAAATCGAGTTGGAGAACGTGTAAAAGTGATAAAAAACCCAAAATCGGGAGAATATATCATGTTTATGCATGTTGATACGCTGAGTTACAAAGATCAATTTGTAGGCTATGCTGTGGCTAAAAATATTGAAGGGCCATATCAGTTTAAAGGCCCAATTCTTTTTAATGGAAAACCCATAAAAAAGTGGGACATGGGGGTTTTTCAAGATACCGATGGTACTGGATACGTGCTAACCCATGGTGGATTGATCTATAAATTAAGCAGCGATTATAAATCCATAGTAGCGGAGACCAATAAGCAGATCACTTCCGGATTTGAATCTCCCACCCTCTTTAAAAAGGATAATATGTACTATTTTATTGGATCGAACCTAACCAGCTGGGAGAAGAACGATAATTATTACTATACCTCGCAGTCATTAAACGGCCCTTGGATAGCCAGGGGTTTAATTGCACCTAAAGGAACTTTAACCTGGAATTCGCAGGCAACTTTTGTACTTCCCATTAAAGGTTCAAAAGATACCACCTTTATGTTTATGGGAGATAGATGGTCTTTTCCACGCCAATTATCGGCTGCAACTTACGTGTGGCAGCCTATTACTTTCAGCAATCAACAAATTACCCTACCTGATTATCAAAATGTATGGCAAATTAATACGCAAACCGGTGAAAATAATGCCAAGCCGATCGAGGATAAAACTGTTAATTACGCCAGCAAACAAATTATATACAGTGGTAATTGGACAAAACAGCTTAATGGTGATGAACCGACCAACCGATCGGATGATAAAACCGCAACCGCCTCTATCAACTTTATTGGTAAGAGAATTGGTATTTACAGTACTGTTTTGCCAGACAATGGATATGCTAACATTAAGCTTTTTGATAAAAAAGGGCATGTTCTCTTGCACACTTTTATTGATTTATATTCAAAATCTCCAACAACAACATTAGTGTATTTAAGCCCCATATTGCCCAAAGGCGAATATAAGCTTACTATGGCCACAACAGGAGAACGGCCAAACTGGACCGATAAAAGCAAAACAATTTATGGCAGTACCGGCAGTTTTATATCGATTAACAAATTCATCATCAAAGAATAAGGTATGATTTTGAAGAAATAATAACCATTATAAAAATGAAAACATTTAAAAATGCATTGCGCTTATTGGTATTGGTTCAAATATTATCTCAAACCAGCTTTGCCCAAAACAAAACCAGTATTGAGGTAAACTTCGACAAGAACATTGCCCCCATGAAACCGATATGGGCCTGGTTTGGATACGATGAGCCAAACTACACTTACATGAAAGATGGACAGAAACTACTGACCGAGATTTCCAAACTGAGCCCGGTGCCGGTGTATGTGCGGGCGCACAATCTTTTAACTTCTGGCGATGGTATTCCTGCCCTAAAATGGGGCTCTACCAACGCCTATACCGAAGATGCAGCGGGCAATCCAGTTTACAACTGGAAAATTGTAGATCAGATTTTCGATGCCTATGTAAAAAGGGGCATGAAACCTTTGGCACAGATTGGTTTTATGCCCGAGGCAATGTCTACCAAACCTATCCCTTACCAGCACAAATGGAAACCAGGTGTTAGATACGAAGAAATTTTAACCGGTTGGGCCTACCCACCTAAAGATTATAAAAAATGGGGCAATCTGGTTTACGAATGGGTGAAACACAGTGTGGAGCGTTATGGCAAAGCAGAGGTAGAAAGCTGGTACTGGGAAGTATGGAACGAGCCAGATGGGGCTTATTGGAAAGGCACACAGGCCGAGTTTTTTAAGTTATACGATTATGCTGCCGACGGACTTAAACGCGCCTTGCCCACCGCAAAAATTGGCGGCGCAAATGTTACCGGTGGCGGCACAAAGTATTTAGATGCTTTTATTAAACACTGCTTAATGGATACCAATTATGTAACGGGCAAAATCGGTTCTCCTTTGGATGCAGTACTATTTCATGCCAAAGGATCGCCAAGGGTGGTAAATGGAACTGTGGTAATGAATGTACGTACGCAGCTGCGCAATATTGACGGTAACTATAAAGTGATCAGCAAGTACCCGCAGCTTAAAAACATACCGGTTATTATCGGCGAGTCAGATCCCGAGGGCTGTGCAGCTTGCGGCATGAGCACCAACCCCGAAAATGCCTACCGCAATGGCACCATGTACTCGAGTTATACCGCAGCTTCTTTTGCACGCCTTTACGAGCTAACGGATAAATACCAGATTAACCTTTTAGGAGCCGTAACCTGGTCGTTCGAATTTGAAAACCAACCCTGGTTTGCCGGTTTTAGGGATTTGGCAACCAACGGTGTGGATAAACCGGTACTGAATGTTTTTAGGATGTTTGGAAAAATGAAAGGCAACCGTGTGGAAGCGGTAAGCAACCGCATGTACAATTTAAATTCCATATTGGATTCGAGCATCAGAAAGGCCCAAACAGATGTGGGGGTTCTGGCCGCCAAAGATCAGAAAACAGCATCGGTAATGATTTGGAACTACCATGATGAAGATAAAACGGATTCGAAGGATGTGGTTGCTATCCGGTTAAATCAACTGCCTGTCAAAACCGTAACCATAACCGAATACCGCATTGATACTGAAAATAGCAATGCTTATACCGCATGGAAGAAAATGGGTTCGCCACAAAACCCAAGTGCCAGCCAAATTGCTGCATTGGAAAAAGAAGGGCAGCTAAAAATGATGGGTAAGCCCAAGAAATTTGATACCACATCGGGAACTTTTGAGCTGAACCTGGCAAGGCAGGGTGTAGCGTTTTTGAAATTGGATTGGTAATATCGAGCAAGACTTCCGAAGTTTCTCTGGCACACCAGCTTATTAAATTCTAAAAGAGTTGTCAACTTTAATAGCCTCTTTGCTAGAAAGTTGACAACGCTGAAATTCATATTTTTAAAATCGGAAATCTATCGATAATAGCATGATAGATACTGAAACAAGTTCAGTATGACGATCGCCTAATCTAAAAGAGTTGTCAACTTTAATAGCCACTTTGATAGAAAGTTGACAACGCTGAAATTCGTATTCGGCCAAGACTTCCGAAGTTTCTCTAGCACATCAGCTTATTAAACTTCGGAAGTCTAATCTAATAGCCTCTTTGCTAGAAAAGTTGACAACGCTGAAAGCCTATCGATAATAGCATGATAGATACTGAAACAAGTTCAGTATGACGATCACCTAATCTAAAAGAGTTGTCAACTTTAATAGCCTCTTTGCCAGAAAGTTGACAACGCTGAAATTCATATTCGGCCAAGACTTCCAAAGTTTCTCTAGCACATCAGCTTATTAAACTTCGGAAGTCTAATCTAAATAATGATCCGCTTTTCAGCCTATGGCTTTACCACCAACGCAGCACCATTTACCATTACGTTTTCGATTTTAACATCCTGGTACCTGTTTTTTAAGAAGGGTGTTTTAGTGCTCACTTCCACATTTTTAAAAAGAAAGCCAGAAACTTTGTCGTCAGGGTTTCCATCCATTTCGCCAAACTTGGCCGCTTCTACTTTCACGTTTTGTATCTTGATGTTCCTGATAGTGCCAAAAGGTTTTTGGGTGCTCCCTGCCAGATCAAAAAATTGTTTCCAGGGGTTTAAATCAATAATGGCACCGCATTTTCCGGTTATGTTTTCTACAGTAATATTTTCGTAAAGCTGAAAGGTATCTCCCCGCATCTTCATTTTCAAAATTGGGCAGTTGTTATCAACTTTACAGTTGCGCATGGTAATATTGCGCGCATGAATGCATTCGCTGCCCATGGTTAGCGTGGCATGTGCTTCACCAATGGTACAGTTCTCAATCAATACATCTTCCACTATTCCGTTTTCGGGCAGTTGCTGTGCATCAGCGCCTTTACCGCCTTTGATGCAAATTGCATCATCGTTTACCGAGATATAACAGTTTCTAATGGTTACCCCTTTGCAAACATCGATATCTATTCCATCGGTGCTGGGCGCTTTTACAGGTCTAAAAGGAGAACGGATGTCGCAGTTTTCGATCAATACATTGTTGCTCTGGTATAAATGGGTAGTCCAAAAACCCGAGTTACGCAGCTTTACACCTTTAATCTGCACGTTATTACAGCCCCATATAAACAATAACCGCGGACGGCTAACTTCGAGATTGGTTGATTCTTTTCCGAGTTTTTTCAACGAATCGCGGTGCGCCCAAAATGTTTTCCAGAATTTAAGTCCGTTACCATCAATGGCCCCAGGGCCGGTAATGCTGAAACCATCTACTTTTGTGGCATTAATTAATGCTGCAAAATATTTAAGGCTCCGGCCTTCCATGCGCGAAGGGATAAATGGATAATCTTTAATCTGATCGGATCCTTTCAGCACTGCCCCTTCTTGTAACAGCAACCTGGTTTTGGGTTTAAAAAACAATGCACCTGTTAGGTAAGTCCCTTTTGGAATTACGATTGTTCCACCACCTTTTTGATAGGCTTTATCGATCACATTTTGAATGGCCTTGGTATTCAGTTTTGTACTATCGTTACCAATCCCAAATTTGGTAATGAGGTATTCTTGAGCGATGGCCGTTACACCGATAGCTGCAAAACAAAAGGTGAATATTAGTTTTTTGATCATAACATGGGTAAATATCGCATTTAAGGTTATTGGTTCACTAGCCATTGGTTAATTAGTCATTAGTTCACTTATCATTGGTTCACTAGTCATTGGTCCGATAGTAGTGAGAGAACAGCCATAAAGCAAGTAAATCTGCGCAATCTGCGGGAGAAACCAACCATAAAGATTGCTTCACGCTATCCCCCCAAAGCCCACCCTTCAGTTCGCAATGGCACAACGGGGAAAGGTTCAACGCTTTACGCCAAACGCTCACCGCCAATGAAAAAGGGGGTTCACGCATATTAACGCAGAACCCCCTCTTCGCCGGTAACTATTTCCAATCGAACGGGAGATACCAGTTTGCAGGGGTCATTAATTTTTCTCTTGCTGCACTGGCATTCGGATCGCCATCTTTCAACAATTTTTGGTACACCCTTTCTGCTAAAAACGCAGGATTGTTCTGCCTACGGGCAATGCGCAAAAGATCGGGCCAGCGGTTACCTTCAAAAGCCAGTTCAAGCGCACCTTCATCAATCAGTTTACCCTCTAAACCGAGCACATTATTCTGTAGGCTAATATCAAGCGCGGTAATACCCGCCCTACTGCGTATGCCTGTGTTGCGGTACCACGGACTTTTATAATCGTTGTTGCTTCTGGCATCGAAATAATATGGAGCAGCATATGGCGTTTGCATGGTATTGATCTCATCAAAAGAAACCGGCGATTTTGCCCCGTTTACATAGGTACCTACATAAAAGGTATTTGCAATGCCGGTATTTAACAAGGCCCATCCCAGTTTACCTTTGCCATCGCGGTTTGCAGCTTCCGAAAAACGTAAATGTAATAAAGCCGCACGGTAAATGCCCCATTTGCCTGCTCTGTTAAAATTGGTTGCCGGAACAATATTATCTGTTAATTTGGTAATTACCGGGCCGGCAACGGTTGTGCTGTACGATAGTTTACCGCGGGCATCGTAAGGGATACCACTGTATTGCCTTTGTGCATTCCAATTATCAATGGCCAGCTGTGAAGGCTTGATCAGGTATTTACCATACAGTGAAGAACAAACTTCAATCATTGGGTTGCCCGGTTTATAGTTGGCATTATAAGGTATTCCCCACAAAAATTCGATGTTCCATACGTTTGAGGTATTCGGCGCCGAAAATATCGTTCTCCATCCTGCATCAACCAACAGCGTGCTTTCATCCTGCGCCCTCAAATAACGAACAGATTGATCGGTATAATCAGACGATAAGTAATAACCCACCTTATAGGCGTTAAAAGAAATATTGATATTGGTATTGTTGTTTTCTACATCCATTATCTTTTCGTAGTTCTCTGCAGCCTTGGTATAATTGTTATTCCAGAGGTAAAGATCGCCCAATACGAATGGCTTACAGATAAAAAGTTTGTTTGTACTGCTTCCATCAATGGTTACCACCAAAGGATTTCCGGCCGGATAGGCATATACTTCTTTGTAAGGCAGCTTCTCGGTAAAATCGATCAAGCGGGTTAATAGTTCTTCGAAAGAAATACGCGGATAGGCACTTAAATTCTTAATATCATCTACTTTTTCAACCGGCTCGGTAATATAAGGAATACTGCCGTACTGGATGCCCAACTGTAGGTAGATCCAGCTGCGCAGAGCGCCGATATCGGAATAGTGCTTATTGTAATCATCAACACTCATCCTGCGGTCATCAACCATCAGTTTAAAGTTTTTTAAGGCATCGTTACAGTTCAGCACTACCTGATAGTAAGGCCTTGGATCTACATAAGGATTATCTTTTGTAGTGGTATGGTTGGCCAGCTGCTTTAGGTAAGGATCGGCATTTGCGGTTACATCAACCAGATCGGCCCTCAGTTCATTCTGTAAAATGTAGGTTTTCTGCAAACCTAAAAACTGTCCGTAAATACCGATTACGGCAGCATCTGCATCAGCCACATTGCGGTAAGCATTTGTAATATCGAGCTTATCCAAAGGGGCTTCATCTATTATCTTTTTGCAAGACCATGAACCTGTTGCAAGCAAGGCTACTGCTAATAGGGCAATAACTTTTTTATTAAAATCCATCTTCATCTTCTTATAAACCATTAATTATAAACCAACTCTAACACCCAATTGCACTGTTCTGAACTGTGGTTCGAAAGTGGCATCAACACCTTGGGTAAAAATGCTGCCAGATGCACTAAACTCCGGATCGTAACCCAGGTAATTGGTTAGTGTAAATAAATTATTTCCGGTGGCGTAAATTTTAGCGTACTTAATTGTTTTGGTTTTGATAGGCACATTATAGGTTAAGTTTACCGTGCGCAAACGCAGGTACGAGCCATTTTCAATCCAGCGGTCAGAAAACTGGGCATTGCCCATCGGATCGCCATAAGCCGCTTTAGGCACATTGGTAACCTGGCCCTCGCCCCTCCACCTGTTTCTTACAATATCTGTTTGGTTGTAATAATTACTGCCCGATTCTAATTGAGCACGTGTATAGTTGTAGATATCGTTACCGGCAACAAAAGAAACCAGAACATCCAGAGTCCAGTTTTTGTAACCGAAAGTGTTGTTAATGCTGCCAAAAATATCAGGATTTGGATTTCCGATAACCACACGGTCGGCACTGTTGATGATTTTATCGCCATTGGTATCCACAAACCTCATATCGCCTCCCTTAAATGGTACTAAAACACCGGCACTGTTTACAATAGAAAGACCCGCAGCTGCTGCCTCGGCATCTGTAGCGTAAACACCATTGGTGCGTTGTCCGTAAAATAAATTAGCCGTTTGCCCAACCTTTGTAATATAAGTAGCATTGGCATAACTGGTTAAAATATCGGTACCATTTGGCAGTTTGTTTATTTCGTTTTTATAGGTTCCGATGGTTAAGCCAAAATCCCATTTAAACTTTTTATTCAATAGCCTTCCGTTTAAACCCAGATCAAGGCCAGAGGTTGTCATACCGCCCTGGTTATCAATGTACGAATCGATACCACCAACTGATGTTACCGGAACATAAGCCAGCATCTTACTTGTTCTATGCTGATAATAATCCAAACTGAAGCTTAAACGCTCATTAAAAAAAGCACCGTCTAAGCCGGTGTTAAACTTGGCAACCTGCTCCCATTGGATACCGGGATTGGCGATATTGCCGCGCACCACACCCTGTAAACCCAGAAGGTTCTGCGAAACATAATATTGCCTGTTGTTGTAATTGCCAATATCATCGTTTCCTACCAGGCCATAGCTCATGCGGAATTTCAACAGATCGATGGCTTTATAATTTTTCATAAAATCTTCTGATGAAATTAACCAGGCACCGCTTAAAGCAGGCAATAAGGCTGTTTTTCCACCGGCGATATCCAAACCATAGCCGCCCACGTAACGTACTGATGATGAAACATCACGCTTGCCAAAACGAGAAGAAGCATCGGCTGCCATGGCAAAACCCAGATAGTATTTATCTTTATAATTATAATCAGCAGTTAAATAGGTGTTTAAGCTGCTCCATTTGCCAATATCACCTCCAAAATACCTTAAAGCGGCATTACTGTTGCCAATACTGATCAAAACATCGGTTGCAGAATTGTAGCCGATGGCAAAATCGGATTCGCTTGAGTTTTGCGAATAACGCGTGCCCAAGGCCACATGCAATTTGTGTTTTTTGGCAAAGGTTTGATCGTAGGCAAAACGTAAATCGTTAAAAACGCTCAAATACCTGATTACCTGCGAGCCCAGCTTGCTATCGCCAATGGTGGTAGGCAGCACTTCGTTGGTAACCCCTTTTCTGGGTATGAATAAGGTTTCCTGGGTTTTATCGTAAGTAATGCCGGTAAGGTTGGATAGCTTAAAGTTTTTGTTAAACACGTAATCGAAATTAATGTTACCAAAAAAACGGTAAGCTTTTTTCTGGTTCAGTCCTTTTTCAATCAATGCACGTGGATTACTGATGCCCAAGGTATCGGCTTCAGCCAGATTGGGTGAAACCGCTCCGTTGGCACTGATTTCGTTAATGCCCATAAACGGCGCCTTAACCAGCGATAGGAAAATAGGATTTGTACGTGGTGATAGGCCCTGATCTTTTAAGCGCTGCTCGGTATAACTAAATGAAAGATTGGTATTGGCCGTTAATTTTTTGGTTAAATTAAGGTCGCTGTTAAAGCGCATGGTATATTTAACATTGTTTGTCGAATCGATAATCCCCTTATCTTTTGAATAACCTGCAGAAAGGGCATATTTGGCAATGTTGTCTCCACCGCTTACCTTTAAAAAGTAACTCTGATCGAAGCTCTGTTTAAAAACCTGTTTTTGCCAATCGGTGTTTTGATGATACTTAAAATAGTTTGGATTGGTTACCGGGTTCGGATCATCGTTCATATAAGGCTGTGCGGCTATTGCGCTGCTGCTTAAACCCTGACTTTTTAGAACATCGGATAAATAGGTCCTAAAATCGGCTCCATTCATTACAGGAAGCTGTTTAGGCACAAAGTTAAAACCACCATAGGCCGAAAAATCAATGGCTGTAGCCAGATCTTTAGCATGGTTGGTGGTAATGATCATTACCCCATTGGCGGCTTTAGCTCCATATACGGCCGATGCAGCGGCATCTTTAATCAGGCTAATGCTTTCTATATCCCTAACATCAATAAACTGTAAGGGGTTATTGCGGTGGCCGGTGGTTAACGAGGTGCCGTAGGCATTTGCATCGTACACCATCCCATCAACCACAAACAAAGGCTGGTTGGTTGCATACAATGAGGTAAAGCCGCGCACATACAGATCGGCTCCGATTCCGGGTGTTCCAGATCTTCTGATTGCGTTTAGCCCGGCAATTTTACCCTGCAAAAAACCATCAGGTGTTTCCGAATTTACATTCCATCCGCCCTGCGGGTTTACCGAACCGATGGCCGAGGTAGAACGCGCAATATTCTCGGTTCCCGAGGGTAGTGCCACTTCGGTAAACAGCGAACTGTAACTGGTTGGGTAAATTTTTATGGTAGCAGTTTTGCCTTTATGTACAGGCAATAATTTGGTATGGTAGCCTGTATTGCTGATTAAGATGGTTGCATTAAAATCGGGTACGATGATAGAAAAACGGCCCTTCTCATCGGTTAATGCGCCAGAGAAATCGGTAACCGTTAGCTTTACACCTGTTATGGGTTTATTGGTGTAGCCATCTACAACAACGCCGGTTATTTTTTGGCCTACTACTTTTTTCTGTTTCACTTTAACCGTTGTGGTATCGGTACTGTACTGGCTGGTATCTGTTTGCTGGGCATATGCTGCAGCAGAAAACATCAGCCCGAATAGTGCCAGCGAAAATCCTTTTTTTATGATGGTAAAATTATGCATAGTCAATTTTATGAGTCAGATGTATTTGATTAAGGAAGAATAGGTTCGAATCTCAAATAATCCAAAATGAGCGTATTTACATTTTTCGCGGTACTTGCTGCAGCGGTAAGCCTGATGCTTAAGGTACTGAGTGCCTTCGGTGTAAACTCGCCCAATAATACTTCGTTGTAATTGAGCGGATTAACCACTTGTGTAGCAAACAGGTCGTAAACAGGTGCCGTAGGTGTAGAAGTTATCGGGTTATAGATAAAGTAGCGCTGTGTAAAGGCTGCTACCTGTGCATCTCCTGCTGCTCCGGCAATTGCCCTTGCATAAACCTTATACTTTACAATGGGCACTGTACTGCGCAGATATTCAATGTAAAACTCTGAAAAAGCATGATCGTAAACTTCTATATCTTTGTAAGGCAAACCTTTATCATCCAACTTTAACCTATATAATGTATTGCCCGTTTTATCTGTACGGAAACCGCTTGGTAATTCGCCTTCAATTTTAAAAACTGGTACTTTATCTTTCAGGCGGAATGGCAGGGCGCTCATTACATACACAATGCCGTTACTGGCGCGGTACGATTTTACGATAGCCGCCTTTGAAACCGGAATTTTAACCCCTCTTGTCGAAAGCAAAGTATCAGGCAGTTTATCTTGGGTATATAATCCTTTAACAGTAAAATCGCGCACAAGGGCAAATTTATCGCCGGTTAAAAAATAAGGACTAAGCTTATTGGCTTCACTTGTAAAAGCTGCATCCTGGAGCATAAAAAAAGTATACTGCTGGTTTTCTGCCCGCAGATCTGCAACGGCTGTCCAATAAGCGTTTCTCGAAACCATTGGCGGGTTAGGCGCAAAAATAGGCCTGCCCAAACTGGTGTACCCTATAATGGTGGCATTTGCCGAATCGATAACCATAGTAGAAATATTACTGATGTAGCTGGTTTGCAGTGCGGCATCAGTACTGCCTAGCATGTAATCCCAAACGTTTTGTTTGGTGGGTACCGGTTTATCCAAGGTATACAATACTCCATTTTTAACAAACTTACCGGCATCGGTTATGCTGGCTTCTTCAAATTTATTTCCAATTATGGTGGCGTACTTCTTATTGTTCAAAAGTACCCTAGTGGTATCGTTCGGGTTTTTGGCTGCCTCAATGGTGGTTAATGCAATATGGTTGGCTACAAAGTCTTTAAGCTTAGCGGCATCGCTGCTAATGGCTGCATCTAAAGTGGCCAGGGCATCATTTGTGGGCGCCCACACGGTATAGTTTTGCGATGAGGAAAGCAGCTGATCGTAACCTGTGCTTTTAATGTATTCGCTAAACTTGCTCAGGTTAGGCTGTGCAGCTATTTTTTGAACAAGATCTACCGTATTATCTACGTTAACTACCTCAATATGCTCATCCATGGCATTTTTGCAGGCATTTAGCCCAAAAACTGCGGTCAGCATTAGAAAGGAATTGATGATATATTTTTTCATTTGGAACATTCTGGTTTGGTTAGCATTATTTTACCAGGTATGGCTACCTGGCAAAAAAATTAAGGTCTGTTAAATTGTGTACCTGAAATAGAAAACCTTGGATAGTTCTGGTCAGCATCAACCGGAATGAAGTGGATCATATCAATCCAGGTGAAGTTACTGCTGCCCGCTGCTGTATTAACTACCGTTAGCCTAATCCAGTGCCTATCGGTGGTTTGTATATCGGCAGTTCCGGCCAACCTGCCAACCATTACATCCCATCCGGTACCGGTAACAGGCTGGGCGCCCCTTAGCGTACCGGCAAACTCTGCTGTGGTAGCCATGTACCTTTTAAACCCGTTGGTCAGCATCAATGGATCGGCCGATGGCAGAGATGATGTTGCCGAGGAAACACCGGAAGAGCCCAAACTTTGCCTCATATCGATAATGTTCGGTAAAATCTGTTCGCCCGGTCTGCCTACATCAACACCAGCCTGCAATACCGGTGCGCTGGTATTATACGAATAGCAGATCCAGATTTTATACTTGCCCTTTACCAACATCGGTGTTTTAATTTCTATCCATTGTGCCCTTTGTACGTTGGTACCCATCGATAGGTTGAAATAATCGTTGGCATTGTATTTTCTGGTAGCATCAGGAACAGTAACAAACTGATAGTTTTGACCCTGTGTTAATTTAGAAGGATCGTTAAAAAGTACGCCACTTAATGTGCTTAAACCATTTGCGTACAGTGGGATTGTTGCTGCAGATGCTCCTCTCCATTTAGGGTTGGTGCGGAGTTCGGGCTGATCCGCAACATCAAAATATACGGGTGTTTGTACCCTTACCTTAATGCTGAAAGGTTTTTTAACCTCGTGCTGAACACCATTTGCAGCGGTAACATCGCTAAAAGATCTGTTAATTTCTACACCTGGTTCCACTACGCCGTTAAACTCATCTTCATTTAATAAAATGCGCTGCCCGGCAAATTTTGTGGTAATAATTTCTTTTGGCGCCAATGTATAGATGGCCGGCGTAGAAATAATATCCGGTGTGTAGGTTGGTCCGGCCGAAATATGGTAAGCCATATACAGCCATAAGCTATCTGCATGGTTTTTAGGGTTCCCTGTTTTTGAATAACGGCTTTTAAAACTGGCATACGTAGCGTAACCGGCAGCTTTTAAGGCAGAATCAGACTCTAGGATCAGTGTCTGAAATCTTTTGGTGGTATCTTTAACCGCGGCCTGTTCTACATTTAGCGAATCGTAAAATCCGGTTTCTTTCAGTGCCTGGGTAAAATAACTGTAACGGGTATTGGCCTCTACACTTTTGGCAAGCGTTAGGGTTGCAGGTATAAGTACATGATCTATTACATGTATAATCCCATTACCTACCCTGATATTTGATTTGGTAATTTTGGCCAGTTTATTTACAATATGGCTGCTTACCCCACCTTCGTTTATGGCTCCGGTTTGCAGGTACTGCCCGTATAAAGTTATCTGCGCCAGTTTTCCATCGGTAAATTTATTGGTGGCAACCGTATCGGGAAGGATGTGGAACTTAACCATGTCTTTTGCTTCATCAACAGTTAAATCGGCAACGGCATTTTTGCCCTTTCCTTTAAGCCATTGGGTAACGGCAGCATTGTTTGGCGTAAACAAGGTGTATTTGCCATACGCGCCCAAATAGCCTGTGGTTCCCGAACGGTCAATAATCTGTTTCATCATCGAAAACTGATCAGGGTAGCGGTCCAAATAACCGGTAATATTTACATCATCGGTTGTGGCCAATGTATATTGTTCCCTTTTACAAGCATTTATAAACACAAATGTAAAAGCGAGGATAACCATTAATACGGTTACATTGCGGACATTTAAATTATTTTTCATCATGCTCTATTTATTTGGTGTAAAATGGATTTTGAACAAGTTTAGGATCAGCAAAAAGCTCTGCCTCATAAATGGGAAAGTAGTGGCTGTTCACATCCCTGTATTTGGCAATGGCCGATTGTTGTACCGCCGGTGATACCGTTTGGGCCACCATATTCAATAAAATATTGATCCTTTGATAATTATCGCGTTTGGCAATCCGTAAAACATCGTACCAACGTTTGCCTTCAAAAGCAAACTCGCGGGCACGTTCGGCCAAAATATAACCCAATAAGCCATCAATATCAGTTGGATCGGGTGTTTCGGCCGTAGCATTTACTGCATTACGGCGCGCCCTTAAATCGTTAATAATCTGCAGGGCTTCTGCTCCACCATTGGTCATGGTCAGCGCTTCTGCTTTCATCATTAAAATATCAGATAAGCGATAAGCCTGCCAGTTTACAAATGATGGATTCTCGGTACCCCATTTGGTAATGGTAAAATCGGAAGTACGGTAAAAGTTATCGGCGCGGATATCATAAATACGATCTGGATCCACATCATCTGGGATATACACATCACTGGCCACATAAGGCGATGCGAGGTAGCGCTTGCGCGATTGCACCAAAAGACTATAAAAAGGACTATTTACCGATGTTTGGTTGCTAAACTCAAAAATGGTTTCGGTTGAGCTGCCATTATAGAAAACATTAAAATACCACGATGAACTGGCCGATTGCAGTGCAAAACGCTGCGAGGAGATAATTTTTTCGCATTCGGTTAAACATGCGCTATAGTTATCCATCCACAGGTAAACATCGGCCAGCATGGCATTTACGGTAAATTTAGTTACCCTTCCCTTATCTGATAAGGTATTGCCATAAGTGGTTACGGCACCCGTTTCTGCCTTTTTCAGATCTGCAACAATCCGGTTGAGGATATCGGCACCGGCAGTTTTAGGCAAATCTTCTAAATCGGTATCTTTTGCTGTTGAGGTCAGTTTCAAAGGCACATCCCTAAAGCTTCTTACCAGATAGAAATACATCATGCTCCTAATGGCCAGTACTTCGGCCAGATAAGCGTTTAACTGGGTATCTGTAAGTGTCGGATCGTTTTCTTTTACAGCAGGTGCATAATCTAAAACCGTATTGCAAAAATTAATGGTGCGGTAAAAAGTAGCCCAGCTGGTTAAGGTATTGCTCTCGGTAATGTTAACATCAAAAATATCTTTTTCTTCTGTTAGCGAACCCGGTCCGGCATCAATCATATCTGCACGGAGCTCTCCGAACATAAAAATGTTTTCGGTTAGCGACCGATCGGCAGCTGTAGGCGGTGCAGCCAGTAAAGAAGCATAGCAACCTGCAACCGCAGCCTGAATATCTTCTTTGGTTTTCCAGAATCCCTGGCGCGTAATGCCGTCACGGGGCTGTAAATCCAACCATTTCTTACATGAGGTTGACATGATCAGCATCATGATTATCCCTATACTATATATAATTTTTTTCATTTTTAGCGCTGATTAAAAATTTGCCGTTAAACCCAGGGTAACCGTTTTAATGGGAGGTGTTGTAGAGTTATCCACTACTGTAGAAAACGCCGTTAGCTTTACCGGTACTTCCGGATCCTGCCCGGTATACTTGGTGAAGGTTAAAACATTTTCTACCATTAAGTTGGCACTTAAACCTTTCATCCCTATCCGCTTTAAAAAAGCCTTACCAAAATCGTATTTCAATGTAATACTCCTTAAACGCAGGTACGAACCATCTTCCACATAGCGGTCGGAGCCCAGAAAATTGTAACCGGTACCATAGGTTGCCCTTGGCATATCGGTAATATCGCCATCGGTTTTCCAACGGCGCAGAACAGCAGTACTCTGGTTGTTAAAACCATACATGTTGGTAGTGGTTATTTTTGTACCGTTGATAATCTGGTAGCCTGTACGGTAGCTAAAATTGGCGCCAAACCTAATGTTGCCATTAAAGGTTATACCGGTACCAAAACCACCTGTAAGGTTAGGGTTACTGTTGCCCAGGTATACAATATCCTTGTAATCGATATTACCATCGTGGTTAATGTCTTCGTACATAGCATCGCCCGGCTGAAAAACATAATCAATTGATGGATAGGCAAAACGCATATACACCTTTTGCCCGTTTGGACCGATAATCTGGTTACCGCCTTCATCAAGTGCAATGGTCGAATTTAAATCGCTGTAAACACCTTTGTATTTAAAGCCGTAAAATGAGCCGAAAGGATTGTTTTCCTGGATGTAAACCTTAAACACATTGTTCTGTGTAACCCTGCCTTTGTTCTCTCTTGGGTAAAGCGGATCAATTTCGCGGATAATGTTCTCGTTATGAGCAATATTGAAGTTAAAATCTACCCGCAGTTTTTTACTCCTTACGGCTGTATAGTTAAAAGAGAATTCCCAGCCCTGGTTATCCATTGTACCCACGTTCATGTCTACCCCGTTGTAACCGTTGTAACTTGGAATCTGGATACCCGGATAAAACAGATCGGTTGTACGTTTGCGGTAAACATCGATATCCATGTTTAACCTGTTTTTTAACAGTACGATGGTTAAACCTACGTTAGACTGGGCAACTTTTTCCCAGCGCAGATCAGACAATTCTATATTGGTTGGGTATACGCCCGAAAGACCGAGGTAACTGAAACCATAATTTTGATAGGTGTTGAAATAAGAATAATCGTTACGCGGTGCATTACCTACAATACCATAACTGGCCCTGAAACTCAAATCGTCTATATATTTGTTGGCTTTGGCCATAAAAGGCTCGCCAGAAACCCTCCAGCGCAATGATGCAGAAGGAAACAGACCATAACGGTTGTTTGGTCCGAATTTAGAATTTCCATCGCCCCTGATACCGGCATTGATAATATAGCGGTCTAAAAATTTATACTGTGCATTTAGCAATAAACCCACCGAACGGCTCTGTGCATAAGATGAATAGGCAGATCCGGTAGTATTGGTCCGGCTATCAATTGATGGATCGGCCAGATATGATGATGCGGTGTTGGTGGTAAACATACCCTGCCCCGTTCTCCTGCTATCATTACTATCAAACCTGGCAAAAGCAATTAAATCGTGTTTTTTGCCAAATTGTGGTGTGTAGGCCAGCGTAATATTGGTTGCCATGGTAAAAGCATCACCATCCGAATCGCCTGCCGAATTTACCACCGACTCGGTGAAGGGTCTTCCTGTTGCAATTTGCGGTAAGAATGTTTTAACCTTGGTGTTGTTGATATCGGCCTGAAAATTAGCATTCAAACGCAAACGATCTGGAATAATCTGGTACTGTAAACCAAACTTAGGGATAATCCTTTCGCCCAGCTGGCTATTGCTTGCAGCCATAACCATAGCCAAGGGGTTATAAGTACCTGCATATAAACCTTGTGCGGTAACTGCCGGACTAAAATAATTTGAAGTTAAATTGCCATATTCATCGTACTCGTAAACTGCCTGGTTTGGCATTTTGTTGTAGGCAACATCCCTAACCCTTGTAGAGTATAAATTCTGATTATCGATATGGGTGTAAGCGATATCGGCCGTAAACTTGATTTTTGTAGATACGGTATAATCTAAATTTACCCTCGCACTCAAACGCCCCAAGCTGGTGCCTTTGGTAGTTCCGTTCTGGTTAAAATAATTTAACGATGCGCGGTACCGGGCTTTTTCACCACCACCCGAAATAGACAGGTTATGGTCCTGTAAATACCCGATCCTGGTGATAGATTCTAACCAATCGGTATTATTACTGTAATTGTAATAATTGTAGGGATCGTTTTTATCGTACTGAAATTCTTTGGCAAAATCGGAAGTCGAAAACTGACGGCCTGCATTGTAAAACTCTTCCAGTATTAATGATGAATATTGGTTACCGTTTAACATTGGAACAGCGCTTGGCTGTTTTGAATACGAGCCTTTAAAGTTGTAAGAAATACTCGGTGGGCCCATAACCCCTCTTTTGGTATTGATAACCAAAACCCCGTTTGCAGCCCTCGAACCCCAGATGGCGGTAGCCGCAGCATCTTTAAGCACACTGATATCTTTAATATCTGATGGTGCGATGTTTAATAGCTGTCCGTAATTATTTTCATCAGAAGTGGCAAAGTTAAAATCAGATGGGATGGTAATATCATAAGGCATACCATCTACCACAATAAGCGGATCAACAGCCCCGTTTATTGAAGATGTACCACGGATCCTGATCTGCATGGGTGCACCCGGATCGCCACTGCTTGCCGCAATATCTAAACCCGCCAATCTGCCCTGCAAAGCCTGATCAATTGAAGCCGCCTGCATATCTTCCAACTCTTTTGCGTTGATGGTACCTATGGCTGAGGTTTGATCTCTTTTATCAATGCTCATCCCGCTCCCGTTATCTGTTTTGGCCCTCGATACAATCTGCACCTCATCCATCTGGTTATCGGCCGGTTCTAACTGAAAGTTGATTACAGCCTTTTCAATAGCAATTGGAGCAGTAGATTTATAGCCAATGTACGAAACAGTAATCCGGTACGATTTATCGGCCACAGGGAGCGAGTAGTTTCCGTCAATATCAGACGAAACGCCTTTAATTACCCTACGGTCTTTATCTACCAAAACAACCGAAGCACCAATAATAGGCTGCTTGTCTTTCTTATCGATAATTTTACCGCGTACGTAATTAATCTGCTGAGCGCTGGCAATAGAAGATATCAACACGCAGCATATTAAAATACAAAAATGAAAAGTATATTTTTTAGTCATGTTGGTTAGAATTGATATTTTAAGTAGTTACTGATTTGATGGATTACTGCCCTGTTAGAAAGCACATTACTTCTATCGGTTGCGCCCAGAAGCACATTTGCAGTTGCCCCCGTTACATCTTTGATAATAAGCGTATTTGTAGTGTTCATGGTAACGGTTAGCTTGGCCGCATCACCCCCATCATTTTTTAACAACGATTCAAATTCGCCTATTTTTTGTCCATCACTTACCACAGTAGCTTTGTTGATGATGTGGTACTGTATAAACTTATTTACCAAGGTTACCGATACCCCATCAGATGCGGTAAAATTTGGAACACCTGTGGCCACCGTACCTGGTAATAAACCAGCTTTTACGGCTAAAACAATAGCTGCATTGGTGGGTACCAGTACCGTGTAATTTACACCCTCGGTTAATCCGGTTATGGCCCCAGTGGTTTTATTATACATTAAACTGTTGTTCAGGTACTGGAAAAAATTGTAGTAAGGATCGGTAGGCAGTGTACCATACTTCTCGATATGTTTACCAATGTTCAATACGGTATAGGTAAGGGCTTCTTTACCATATAAGGCTACTCCGTTTACAGGTGAGGTACTGGTAGAATCGATTGGAATGGTTTGCTTGGCCACAAGCACACTATCTTGCGTACCTGCCGATATCAATCTGCCTTTATCGTATTTAATGTATTCACCGTTCGAAGCTTCTAAAATGCCCGAGCCTGTTGCAAAATTAGGTATGGTTCTATCTCCCAGCGGGATGATATGTGTTTGAAGGATACGCCTTAAGGCTGCATTGTCTCCCCTGATCGGCGCGGTTACAAAAAACGGATCGTAAGAAAAACCCATTTTCCTTAAAGTTGCATCCGGGATCATCACAATTAAATATCTTAATGAAGGCGTTTTTAAAGGCACCGTTAAATTGAAAAAGTTAAGTGCCTGTTTCATGATATTGTAATCAGGATCGAGGTTTACATTACCATAAACGGTAGAAAACACACTGGCATCCTGCGCCTTGTTAAGACCATATAAAAAGCCATTGCTTAATGCCTGTTTATCTACAACATCGGCGGTGGTTCTTTTGGTTACATCGCCAAGGGCGTTTACCGTAGTGGTAAATTTGCTTGGCCAAACGGTGCTGGTAAATAAATGTGAGTTCACAAAATCGCGGATCACATCGGGTGCTACCACGTATAGTTCGTTTAAGGTGTTTACACCCCGTTTTTTCCAGTACTTAAGCAGTACATTATTGGCATAGGTATTTACGGCCGCGTTGGTTGGGGCAAAAATGCTATAAGAACCCGACTGGGCATCGTTGGCATCAGCCTTTAAATAGTTTTCATTGTTGGGAGAAAATGCCAATAAAATACTGTAGGTTTTGGCATATACACTGGCTGCTTTTCCGGTAAGTACCTCATAACGGTGAGAAACATCGGTATTGAGCGAGTAGGTTACAAACTTATCCAGCATATTTTTAAAAACACTGTAATCGCTCTTTTGGCCAATGTACTGATCAATGCTCAATGGTGGTGTTAATACCTTATCTACCACATGTATTACACCGTTTTCGGCTATAATATTGGTTTGCCCACTAACCAGTTGTCCGGGGCCAATATTGTTGCCGTTATAGGCACTGTTTGGATAGAAGAAATTATAGTCAGCTGCCGAAAGACTTGAAAAAGTCATAAATGGAGATAAAAAATAGCTGATACTTTTATTATTGAAATCGGATGAAAGATAACTGCCATTGCGGTTTCCATCAATCACCTTAATGGCCTTTCCATCCTTATCTACGCCATCGTATACAAAATCGTAGTAAACTGATCTTCGTCTAAAGGCCGTATTTTTTACAAATCCTTTTACAGAAAAAAAATCACTTAACCTTTCTACTTTCTCCCCATCGTAAATCATCGAATAGCGTACAATTTTCGAGGCCAGATCTGCTGATATTTCAGTTAAGGTGTTCTCTTTCATGTAAGTGTTAAATGCTTCGTCGTTTGGTGCAAAAACCGTCCACGAGCCAGCAGCACTTAAGGTTTCCTTGTAACCTGCTTTATCAATACAATCTAAAAATTTGGTAAAGTTGCCTTTGGCCTGAAGTTGCTGATAAATGGGATCTCCCAGGTTTTCAGGTCGGCCGTAGAACTCATCAAACTCTTTTTTCCGGCAAGCGCTGAGAATGAATATAATCGTCAGATTAACGATTAAAAATTTTTGTAAAATTTTACTCATAGCAATTTCATTGGATAAACGGCCATTAAATACAGGGCAATAAAAAGCTATGGATCTAAATCAATTAGAAATTGGAATGGTAAAAAAAACTGATTTGAGAAATGAGTAGATTTTTATTACATAGAGGAGTATTAACGTTCGTTAATTTAAAATTTGGTTAAAAAGTTATTTGGTTAGTGAATTATTTCTTAAATATAAAAAGGTGGCACAAAAATCCCATCCTGTACTATCCTGTCTTTTTTTTATAAAATATTAGCATAAAAATAAAGTATATCCAAACAGCCGGCTAAATCGATTAACTACAGCAAAAAATTATATGTTAAATAATTTTGGGTAGATGTAATCATACGTGATTGAAGCCTCACGATGTGTTTATTAAATTATTTTAGCATTTAATTCATGGATATGAGCAAGACCTGAGCTGTTAACCGTACTGACTTAAGCGGCAATATTTAACACCATCGTTTGCAGATTTTTAAATTTAGCCGTCATTCCTGCACAGGCGGGAATCTTAATGCATTGTTTTTAGATTATCTCACCTGCATCTGCGAAAATCTGCGGCTTTTATCTTTTTGTATCTGCGGGAAAATGGCGCGAGGGCCAGCTGATCACACGGAAAAAGGACACAGATTTTATTAACAACATCATATCACCTACTTATATTTTTACCATTTAATGCATAAATGAGCATATAAGATTTGATGACCTTATGTTCCTTCTATGGTTAATTATTTCCGCCCCACCTTAATGCTTTTACGAATTAGTTAAATGGTGTAATCATAACCGGCCCAATTAAACCCGAAGGCATTACATTCCATTGCGAAGCATCAAAATCCTTATAGTTGATGTTTACAAAATTGATTTCATGGTAGTTTCTCCACTCGATCTTCTTTTGGTCCATATCGCGGATGCGGTTGGCCATTAAATTTACCACTTCAATTTTAATCGTATTCTTACCTATTTTTAAATATTTGCCTACACGGGCCTGAAAAGGAATGCTCCATAAAATACCTACTTCCTGACCATTAATCCACACCTTCGCACTCTCATCAACCTGATTTAAGTTGAGCAGGTATTCTTTAGCCGTTTTGGAATCGAGGTTAAAACTAGAAGTATAAACTCCGGTTCCAGAAAAAGCCTGTAGCTTAGGATCGTTTAAAGTCGTCCAGCTTACCAGTTTGTCCAATGTCTGATCAGCTGGAAGCGATGGTCCGCCTTCGGTAAAGTGTAAAGCCCAAGGCTGGTTAAGATGGATGGCTTTCTCTGCTTTGTTCAAATAAACCCATGCACTGTTGGCGGCTACATTATGCGCCACCCTTAAAAACAAACTTTCTCCTGATTTAAGCTGCACACGCACTTTTCCGTTTTTTACCGCTGCCAAACCCACCGCCGTAGTTTGCGGGTCCATCATTAAAACCTGTCCTACCGTATTCAAAGTTAAATCGGTATCAATATCCTTTGCAGTGTGGTTAACCAAATAGTAATATTTGCCAGTGGCTGTATTTCTTCTGATAAACTGCAATCCCGAATCGGTTAAAGTTTCGCGCTTAAGGGCTATTGTGCTTAAAGCCTGTTGCACATCATCCGTCAACAAAATTAAGCCCGTGCCAATTTTAAACTGTTTAATACCATTTGGGCCATCAATAAAAGTTAATTTAGCCAAGCTAGCTTTAAGCTGTGCCCTGCGGACATCTATATTATTTAAGCCCGGAACATCTTTAGGCAATGCCTGAAAAACTACTTTCGCGCCGTTACTGGCCAGTTGGATCATTTTATCTAAAGTTTCTGGACTCATCATTTCGCACTGCGGAACAATGAGTACCTGATATGGAGCGGCTTGGGCGTTGGTACTGATCAATGCCTGCTTAACGGTAGCTTGTTTAAGTAACCTATCGGATGCAAAATCGAAAGAATAGCCCGATTTGGACAGCGCTTTCGATAGTTGATAAAAGGCCGTTGGATGTAACCAATCATCAACATCGTGAACTTTTAAAGCCATATCCAAGCCTTTGGCTTTGTTCCATACATCGTAAATTGGCCAATAAATTAACAGTTCGTTATCTGGCTTACCCGATTGAAGGATAGACTGACAACGGGCAATATAATTGTTTAAGCCCTGGGCCTGCGGCCACAAACTGTTGTTCGGATTCATTTCTACCGAAGCATAAAAAAGCCATCCGGGCCATGGGGCATTGCTTGGCGAATTGGTAGTTCCGTGATAAAAAATATGGTTAATCCCTGCCAAAAACAATTGCTCGGCTTCGGGTTTGCACTGAGAAAAGGATGTTTTAAAATGTTCGGTCAGCCAGGTGAACGTTTCGGAAGAAGCTAGTTTTTTACCGCCCGTATGCGCAGCCGACGAGGCAAACTTACACATCATTGGGTCGGGATCTACGTTCCGGATATCTCCGGCATCGCGCCTCAGGCCCGGAATAGGAAAATAGCTCGAACCAAAGGTTTCTGTTTCCGGAATATCTACGGCCCCATATAAATCGAGCAGGTTGCCCGGCGAGCCATGCGATTGGTTTTTGGTTTTCGATTGAAGGCCGTGTGCCCAATTGGTCCAGTTTTGGGTAAAATTATGGAGCAAAAGTTCGTCCATAGTCTCCCTGTAATCGGATTTTAAACGGGCTATGTTTTCGCTGGTAGAGTCTTTGCTGCTTAAATCTTTAAGGTAGCTGGCCAAATCGTAACCCCTGTTTTTCTTAAATTCCTCTAAGAAAGTGGGCGTCCAGGTGGCGCCGTATACCTCGTAACTATCGTTAAAAAACGACCTGATGCCTTGTGGTTTTCCAGCAAAAGCATCCGAAAATCTTTTTAAGTAAACATTTACAGCGTTTTTATCCAGGTGATCTAAAGTAAAACCCTCGCCCCCGGGTGCGGCGCGCTTAACCATTTGCCTGGTTTTACCTGCAAAGGCAGCATAAATATCCCAGTTTCCACTACCAGGCGACCAATTTAATTTTCCATCTTCCCCAACTTTTGGAAGTAGGTTGAGTACTTCTCCATTTTCGCCATAAGCGGTTACAGCTTGTAACTGTGCAAAATCCTGTTTGGCTTCTTTAACTTTAATGGCTTCGTTTAACTGCTCGCCTCCTTTAAGCTGATATTGCTGTGTAATTAGCTTAGTTGCTGCATTTTCAGGCTTAATCTGCGGACCACCAAATGGCCAGCCGGTGCCTGTGTTCATGTCTACCCCTAAGCCTAAAGTATTTGCCTTGTTTACGGTGTAGTGCAATATGTTCATCCACTCTGGCGATAAAAACTGCAGGTATTGTTTTTCGAAGCCTTTAGCGCCGTAAATAGGTGTAATTTCTACCCCACCAAGGCCAGCATCGGCATATTTTTTCAAAACCAGATCTAAATTCTGCTTGTCTACTGCATTCCCCATCCACCACCAGCGGGTCCAGGGTTTCATTTGCTTTTCGATAACAGGCCAGCCACCTGTATTTTTTACTGGTTTTTGTGCTTTGGCTATCCCGAAAGTTAAGGTACCAAGCAGCAGAACAGGAAAGAATTTATGTAATTGCATCATTTTAATCTAAATGGAATACCATTTCTAAAGGGAATGTTTTTGGGGAATGATCTGCATTGGTTTCCATAATATCGGCCATGTATGCCCACCATTTTTGCACAATCTGCGTGCTGCCCAAATCTTGCGAGGAACTGCCATTTTGCTGTTGAACAGCAAAGAGCGTGTTGGTTTCTTCATCTAAAAAGATAGAGTAGTCGCTGATACCATTTTCTTTTAACAAAGTTGCCAATTCTGGCCAGATCTTATCGTGGCGCTTTTTATATTCTGTTTCAAAACCGGGTTTAAGTTTCATCTTAAATGCAATTTTCATGTTTACTTGTATTTATTATTCTTTGGTTCGTGTTGCCACGAATATTGTTAATTCACCGTTATTTATTACCACAAAGGCACGGAGCGCATAAAGTTGTTTTCTTTTTCTTCTCCGCCGTGGTTCGTGTCCCCAAGAACCATATATTTTCATCTATCCAAACACTCGTTTCGGTCTGTGAGGACACAGACCGAGGGTTTAGTTTCTCTTTTTGCCACGGAGGCACGGAAAGCACAGAACTGTTTTTTCTGTTAAATTAACAACATAAGTTGTCAGTCTGAGCTTGTCGAAGACCTTTTACTAATCCATCTTTCATGATTCATTCTCCCATGAACACTTTTTTCACAATTCTTTTTTTACCACAGAGACACAGCTACCGTGGTTCGTGTCCTCACGAACCACATTAACCAACCAGCCTAATTTACTACAATATTCAAATCAGTGCTGTTATCTCCGACAGATTTGACCCAAAGTATTTTGTTCTTTGCATCGTAAAACCAGCCTCCTGTTTTATCCAATGCACTTGGAGTTTTCTCTGTTTTTAACGCTGTACCGTTTTCTGTAACGGTTTTAGGCGCTGTTTTTCCAGTCCAATGTATTTTAGCCAGGTATTTATGGCTAGTTGCTTTAAAATTCCCTGCAGGCTTATTCACTTGGAGTGTAAAACCTGTCGATTTTAACGAAGCAGTAATCGTAGTTAGCGCAAAATTTCCTTTTTTATAGGCCGAACTTAAATTATCATCTTCGTACAGGTTATATTTAGATTCGCCGTATGGAAAAATATCCAGAGTAATTACATCAACTGGTTTTTCGCCACTGTATGCCATTTCTGGTTGCATCGGAATGATGCTGCCGGCTTTTACAAACAATGGAATGGTATCTAAAGGCGCTACAACATGGTGATAACTTTTACCATTGTATTGCTCTCCTGTCCAATAGTTAAACCAGGTGCCTTCGGGCAGGTAAACTGAGCGGGTAATGGCTCCTTTGGTGGTAACGGGCGCAACCATTAAATTATCGCCAAATAAATATTGATCGCCAATTTCGTACACATTTTCGTCATCCTGATAGTTTAGCACTAAAGCCCTCATCATCGGTAAACCTGTTTGGTACTGCTGATGCATACTGGTGTAGAGGTAAGGAAATAAACGGTAGCGCAGCAGATCGTATTTTTTAAAATTACGCAGGGCATCTTCACCATATTTCCAGGGTTCTTTATAACCGGGATGATCCATTCCAAAAACCAGTGCAATGGGACTAAACATACCAAACTGAACCCAACGGATATACAATTCGGGATCGGCCTGATGTTCAAAACCGCCCATACAATGCGCCCACGAGCCTACGCCTGATAAACCTACATTTAAACCTGCCTTAATAACGGGCGCAAAATATTGCCACTCGCTGGGCCAATCGCCGGCAAAAATGTAAGGGTAACGCTGTATGCCCGAGTAGCCTTCTCGGGTTTGATTTAATCCCCTAAAGCCATTAAATTTTTCAAATTCCAAAAATGGTGCTTTGGCATAAGCCACCGGGAAAAGGTTGTGCAGGCGCTCTGCATCTTTTCCTGTTGGCCCTACTTTTTCACTTTCGTTGGCGAGTGCACCAAAAGCACTTCCTTCATCTGTTTTCAGGAATTTAGCGCCTAATTTTGCAACGCGCATTACGCCATTATCCCACCACCATTTTGTGGCCTTTTCATCAAAAAAGTTTACAAATTCGCCCGGTTTACCATTTTCGGGATAGGTATAACCTTTTTCCCTGGCCTGATCTAACAGGTTTAGTTTTTTTGCGTTATCAAACCTAGGACGAAGGTGCAAGCCTACCATTTTATAGTTCATGGCATAAATGCTATCGAACATCGATTTTGGATCTTTAAAAGTTTCCCTCCACTCAAAAGAAGTAGCACCTTTTCCACCGTTTTCGCCAAATAAGCGCCAGGTCGAATCGAGCCAAAGCAGATCAACAGGAATCCCCAGCGACCTGTATTTTTTGGCCAGCTCAACCACGTAATGATCGGAAGTTTGTGCTTCGTAACCCCAGGTGCCGCCACTATAAGTACCCGCATGTAAGCCTAAGGCGAACTGTGGCAACATTGGCGATTTACCTGTAATGCTGGTATAGTGATCTAAAATAGCAGGGAAAGTTGGTCCATACATGAAATAATAATCCAATTCTCCATCAGCAGCCTTAAAGCTGTACTGGTCTTTTTTCGAAGCCCCCATATCCCATTCGGTAGCAAAAGAATTATGCAGAAAAATGCCATATCCTTTTGTGCTCATAAAAAACGGAACCGGGCAATAATTGGCTTCCAATATGTTGTAAGCGCCGATGGCATGTGGCAAACCTTTACCGCGGCCAACATTTAAAGTTACTTTTTTGAAACGGCGGTCCATAAAATCCATGCGCTCGCCAAAGCCAAAGAAATGCTCGTCAGCCTGCAGTTTTTTGGTTACGCCAACCCTGGTATCTACTTTAGTTATTGCGCTGTTCGCATCGCTGCATAACAATTTACCTTTTGTATCATAAACATCAAGCCTGAATGGTGATTTATACAATTTAACAGTCAGTTTGGCGGTAGTAAGCAAAAAATGATCCTGCTTATCCGAAACTTTAAAATTAACATCGTCCCATTTGTACTGAATTACCATCAGGTTTTCGTCGGCTTCGAATTTACCGTTCCAGCTGGTTCTGATGCGGAATATTTCTGGCGTGCAGAATTCCAATTTCACCTCACCCTTGGTGGTAGAAAAAGAAATGACATTTCCTGCTTTTTTAAAACCGGATTTATAATCGCCTATGCTTTGCGCCTGGGCAAAAGACAGGACAAAAATTAAGGATAGGGCAAAGACTAAAAGTTTCTTCATTGTATTATTTTATTTCCAACTGGTTAAGCACCAATCCCGGATCGAGCATATAGATTTTAACTGTTGATTTACCTGTTTTATTTACCTGATGCTTGGTTATACCCGAAGCGTAACCCTGCAATACATTCTGTTTCCAGATGTTATTTTCTGAAGCCGGAGAAATATTAATTACCTGAGGCTGATCATCATTAACTGAAATGGCATAACGCACTTTTATACCGCTATTAACGCCCTGGGTAGGTAAACACTTCACCTCAATCTGGTGCTCGCCCTGCGTTTTAAAATCAATGTTATAGCTAACAAAAGGTGCATTTTGCAAGTCTTTTTCGCTAAAAGGCTTAAATGTAAAAGAAAGCACAGAAATGCCATTGCCACCCAAGCCGAGTCCTTTAAGGATTTGTAATGAAAGTTCTTTCGGCGATGATTTTACGAGATATTCAGTTGCACGAACGGTTATTTTATCTTCGGCTTTCGCTTTAGGGGCCGATGACTGTGGCGCTACTGTATCTGCTACTTTGGGCATTTTAAAAACGGCCAAATCACGTGGTTTCCAGCTCATCATTCCATTCCACTTGCCACCTGCAATTTCTTTATTGTATTTTTTGGTAATTACCTGAATCTGATCAAAAGCTGCTTTCGATTTTTTCGAATAGCTTAAAGCCGATTGATCTCCGTTTGCAGCCAAGACCAAGCTTTTTTTGGCGTATAAAATTTTCTGGTTCATCAGCATCGCCCCTTCAACCGGATAAAGGATTAACTCAAAATAAGCATCTTTTAACCTGGCCGGAATTTGATCATGTAAACTTTTGGCC
Source organism: Pedobacter sp. GSP4 (assembly GCF_051857575.1). Classification (NCBI taxonomy): domain Bacteria; kingdom Pseudomonadati; phylum Bacteroidota; class Sphingobacteriia; order Sphingobacteriales; family Sphingobacteriaceae; genus Pedobacter; species Pedobacter sp. GSP4. The sequence continues at coordinate 165,359 of NZ_JBPZIR010000009.1, forward strand.
TGCTGATAAATCTTTTCGTAAGCGGCTAGTCTTTCATCTGCTTCTTCGTCGGTAAAATTAACACTGGCCATGTGCTCAGGTTTAGCAGCCTGCGCCAGGCGATAATAAACTCCTTTTATTTCGGCAATTGGTTTTGCAAATTCAGCACCAAAGGTTTCCGCTGCCCAGCTTTCGGCATATCGATCGGCGTTCTCGGGTTTCCATTGGTCTACATTCCAGGCCAGATCCATTGCAAACTGGGTTTCCATTTCTGCAGGTTTAATATCGCCCACATTAATTACCCAAAGGCGGTCGGCTTTGTATTGATAGGCTTTCGTTAACTCGTAAGCCATCAGCGATGGAGAAATAGACGAAAGCCAAAGGTAATCTTGCGGAGCCCCCCAGTACGAGATATGGTAATACACACCGCTCCCACCCGATCGTTTTTGCTCTTCGGAATTAGAAAGCTGACGGATATAACCGTGATTATCATCCGCCCAAACAATCGTCACATCATCAGGTAGTTTTAAGCCAGCCTGATATAAAGACAGTACTTCTTTGTAAGGACAAAAAATTTGTGGAATGGAACTTACGGGTTTAGTGATATTTTTGCTCAAAATGGCACGCTGATCGGCAATTACCTCGCCCAGCAGTTTTACCTTTTCATTTTTATCTTTTGGTCCCGGCATACTGCCATCGTGGATACCACGCATCCCAACGGTATAAACCGATTCGTAATTTTTGGCCTGTTTTACGCGGTCGGTCCAATAAGTTGCAATTTCATTTTTGTTGAGGTCGTAACGCCACTCACCCGGTTTCTTGCCATATTCGTGCTCAAAATTCTCCGCCCATTCAAAAACATTGTTGCGCAGCATGGGTTCACAGTGACTCGAGCCTAAAATAATTCCGTATTTATCGGCCATTACGGGATTATTGGCATAATAATAAAATGCCTTGGTTGAAGGGTGCATACCCGGCCAGATGTAGTTGGCTTTTAGCCTGAGCAGCAATTCGAATATTTTGGTGTAGGTTTTGGGGCCAATGTCTTTTACATCGGTATCCATCATTTTAGCTGCCCAGGGTTGGATGCCCCAGTCTTCATCATTAATAAAAATGCCACGGTATTTAACCGATGGCGATTCTACCAAAGGCTGCCCGGCTTTTACGTAGAGTGATTTTTTAGTTTCCGGTTTAACATCTGCCCACCAACAAAGGGGCGAAACGCCCAGCATCCGCGATAGCTGAAAAACACCATAAGCCGTGCCCCTTCTATCGCTGCCAGCAATAACCAAAGCTCTTTTCACTCCTTTTACCGGATTTTCGACAACCGAAACAGAAAAGGTTTCCCACTTGCCAGATAAACAGGCGCTGTTGATTTTCCCTGCTTTGGCCAATTGATCGATATAAAAGGACTGCCCCATTGTACCAATAATGATGGGATAAGCGGTTAAAGCAGGGTTATTCTTTAAAACCTGAGCAGTTTGCCCCGTTAACAACTGAATATCAGCTTTAAAAGCCTCGGCGGTAATATGAACCACTTCAGCATCCTTGGCATCAATATAAATGGCTGCCGGTTTTTCGTCATCAACAACAGGAAAAGCTAAAGCACTGTTAATTTCAGAAACAGCGATACCTGCTTTTTGTGCCCTGCTTTGTTCAGGCAGCAAAAAGAAGGAAATCAATACCAATAAACCCGCTAAATTTCTGAAATTCATGCTACCTACTTTTTAAGCTTATATACTTCGGTTCCGGCCAATAAAAAACAGCCCAAACCATAATCTTCAAAATCGGGCATACTGGTATAGCTTACCGGCTGCCCATCTTTAGGTTCTTTACCTGTGCCCTGCATGTAACCGATGAAACCATTTTTTTGAACGGCCTCTGTGCTCATGGCATTCCAGGCTTTGGTAATAATGGGCAAATAAGTGGCCTTGTCTAAAATACCCTGGTTTACGCCCCAGGCCATACCGTAGGTAAATAATGCTGTTCCCGAGGTTTCTTTGCCGCCAAAATGCGTGGAGTCGTGCAAACTCACATTCCAAAAACCATCGGCACGTTGAATAGGCACAAGGGCTTTGATCATCTCCTGATATGTTTTTAAATATTCGTTGCGGTGTGGTTCATTTGCAGGAATAATTTCCAAAACGCGTACGAGGGCAGCAACCACCCATCCATTACCCCTGCTCCAATAACAATCTTCGCCGTTTGGCTCTTTGTACGGTGGTACAAAATCTTTATCGCGCCACCAAAGTCCGTCTTTAGCATTGTACAAGCCACCACCTTCGGTATTTTTCGAATGCAGGTACATTTTGTACATGTAGTTATAATAACTGGTATCGTTGTATAATTTGCCCAGTTTAGCAAACACTGGCATACCCATTTGTATTGCATCAATCCAGGTCCAGTCGCTAACTTTGCCCGATTGCATCACCAGATCTATCGAAGCCTTGATATCTTTTATGCGCTCAGGTTGTTTATCAATCAGGTAAAGGTCAATGTAAGTTTGCCCACAAGCCTGATCATCAGCATTTTTTGTGGCAATACCATTTCTTAAACCCCAATTGTGTTTCTGTCCCCATTGAACAGCATAATCGTAATATTCCTTCTCAGGATTAATTTTATACAGGTTCATCAGGCCTTCGTAGTAAACAGCCCTTGTCCAGATGTTGCTTGGTCTTTCCTTATTGGTTATGATCGATTTGCCGGCATCGGGCCACTTATTCATGAAATAAGCGTTCGTAGATTTTAACACCTTTAAAACCTCTTTTTTATTCGGGATTTTCTGGGCGAAAAGTATCTGGGTGGCTATGCTGCATATTACTGCGGTGCTGAATACAAATTTCTTCATGTTATTTCGCTTATCTTAATTATTTGGTTTTAGGTTTAACTTTTAACTCATCCGGACTATCTTTTGTAAAGGTATCGAACTGAATTTTCGACGGAGTTTCGAAGATATCTTTCACGGTGCTAAAAGCAACTTCATATTTTGGATTAAACTGGTTTGACGACATGTACTGCTGCAAGCTGAAATAAAGTTGCTGTGCTGCCGGAGCTTCTTTCAGATCGGGAGATAGGTTCGCGCTCGAAACAATCAGCTTTCCTTTACCCACCCTTGCTTCAAAAACCAGCGCCAGGCGACGGTTTAAGAACCAGGTATCGATAGGCTGTACAATGGGCCTAAAGCCAGCTGGAAAATCTTCGAGGTTCATTACCTGCGCTTTGTTTACAATTTCCCACCATTGCATATCGCTGTGGAAATCGGTTGGGAAACTGTTAAAAGCAGCATGTTTTGGATCGCATAAAATGCCCAAAGTATGAGGCGGGCGCATTTTAAACCAGGAAGTATTCCAAAAAACAGGTAAAAAAGTTTGCACCACTTCCTTCCCTTTTACCACCTTGCCTGATGCGTTGAGGAAAACATTGCCACCTGCGGCCAAAACCGATTGGGCTTTATCATCTAAACTGGTACAATAATATACGTCGCTTTTAACCTCTGGCAGCTGCGCCGGATAAACCCAGAAATTCCAGTCGTTGGCAAACTCAGTTCCATCAACTGTAACTTCCAGTTTGAGTTTTGTTGCTTTTGTAATAGTATTTAATGGAATTTTAAGCTCTCCGATAGCAATACAGTTGGTTACCGCTAAGGTTTTAGGACTGAAATTACCCTTGGCAATAAGGGCACCGCTTTCATCTTTTGCGGTCCAGGAAAGTTTTGCATTTTCAATAGGTGCTTTGCCAAAATGCGCTACTTCTACCGCAGCCTCAAGGGTTTCGGCATTGGTAAACACAAATTTCGAAACTTTTAACAAAGGCACGGTACTATTAGAAAAACGCTTGAATTCTTTAGCTGTGATATATCCTTTTTCGTCCCAGAAAGCATCTAAAACGCCAACCAGTGCGGTGCCCTGTCCCGGATAATCATTTAAAGACAAAAGCTGATAACCATTATAATTAGGTGTTCGTAATGCTTTTTCGATTTCATTTTTATAGCAAAGTGCCTGTAATTTACCCGAAGCCATTAAAAAGTCGTGCCCCTGATCGGCCATATCGTGATCTTTAAGGTCTTCCTGAAACATTTCGAAATTCTTTGCGCGATAAACCCCGGTGTATTTTTTTATTTCGTCGAAATTCGGGAATGCACAATACTGTCCCATTTCGTGTGCTACAAAAGGCACCGTAAACTGCTCAATCTGTTTGGCATAGGTTGAAATACTTTCAGGTTTCCTGCCCCAGTCAAGCCCTCTGGCACCTGCACGCACCATAAATTCGTTGTTCGGAATCACCGGCCAGCTACCGCCTACCGATGCGCCTGTGTACAACCTTCTCGAATCTTTGGCTTTCCAGTAATTATTAAATTTGGTGAGGTACTCTACCTGCCTGCCGCGTGGCTCGTTTCCATAGGCCATCATACAAAAAGAGGCGTAGTTGCCATAGTTTTTAGTCATGCGGTTGGTTTCGTCGTAAATAAACTGATCAATCGGTTTACCATCTCCGATTGATGATCCATGATTGGCCCAGCTTGGTCCTTCGGGTTGCAGGTAAAATCCGATCTGATCTGCAGCAATAAAAGCGGCTTCGGGGGGACACCAGGAGTGGAAACGCATGTGGTTTAAACCATGGGCTTTCGATATTTTAAAGATGCGTATCCAGGCGGCAACATCCATTGAAGGATAGCCCGTTAAAGGAAATTCGCAATTGTTTACGGTACCACGCAAAAACACCGGTCTGCCGTTTATTTCAAAAGATCTGCCTACAGCCTTAAACTCGCGCATCCCGAACTGTACTTTTTTCTCGTCCTTTTTACCATCCTTCGAAACCAAAGCAGCTGTTAAACGATACAGTGCCGGGTCGAACTCATCCCAGGTGGCTATTTTATCGCCCATTGGCAAATTGATTTCCAATGTACCTTCGCCATTGGTAATTTGGTAGGGCGCTGTTACGGGTTTAACCTCGATTACATTTTTGGTATTGAAAGTTGCAGCAGAAAGTGTAATTTTTCCGGTAGCAGATTGACTGGCATTGGCTTTAAGCTGAATTTTAACTTTAGCCGATTTATTTTTCAAATCGGGATAAACCTGTATATCTTCAAAATAAACAGGCGAGCCTGCCACCAGTTCCATTTTGCCTACCACACCATTCCAGTTGCCCTGGGTATGATCGGTTAAACTGTGCGAATCCTGCCCGACATTTATTGCCTTAATGCGGTTATCGATTAACAAGGTAATGGTATGTTTTCCGGCTTTTAAATTTGCGGGCAGTTCAAAATTCTGGGCTACCACAAAAGTAAACTGGGTGCCTATCTCCATATCATCTATCCAAACCCGTGTTTCTGAATGGGGATATTCTAAAGAGAGTACCATCCTTTTACCCTTCCAGTTGGCTGGGATTTCTACATCTTTCTGATACCATGCCGCGCCAGTATAATGCTTAGCCGGTGTGAGCCAAAAAGGTATTTTAAGGTTATCGGCTTTGCGATATTTGGCTAAACGTGGATGAAAAAAGTAAGAACTATCATATATACTGCCTGTCCATTTTGTTTTGAGGGTAATATCATCACCTTTTAAATTTTCGGCCATTGAGCCGGGCAGCTGAATAGCTTCGGGAAGCACAGTTGAGTACCATTTCCCTTTTATGCCTTCATCTTTAGCATCAATTTTGAAACGCCACTTGCCCGCCAGCGAAATACTTTGGGCATGGGTTTGCGCAATGCTCAAAACGATGAAAGCAACGCAAATAAATATTTTAAGAATTCGGTTAATCTGTATCTGCATAAATAGAACGGTTTAGTACCGCAGGTATTTGGTTAGGCTGTTAAAATAAGACAATAATCGCATGTAGGCATCCTGTAGTATCCTGCTTCGTTGTTATTTGAGGTACTGATTAAGCTTATTGTTTTTTAAAAGCTTCAATCCTTCTACTACTGCTGCTGCATTTAACTGTGCACCTGCCTCGTTGGTGTGGGTATGATCTTTCTCGGTAAAAAAGCTTTTAACTTCTGTGGCACTTAAAGCGGCGTATTTATCTTTGATAATTTTGTTTAAGGGAATAAAATCGATTTTTTCGGCTTTGGCCACTTCTTCTGCCCAGGTAGCATAACTATCGTTGGCTAAAACAACCTGATCATCCTTAACCGGATTACGCGGAATTGATGAACAGATAATCGGTGTTGCACCTTTGGCTTTAATATCGTTAATAAATTTGCGCATGTACCAGCCATAGGTATAAACGGTTTCCTGCTTTTTCTTAATGGGATTGTAGGTGTCTTTGCTTTCCATACCAATTCCTTTTATGGTGCCGCGGGCCCGGGCAGTATCATCTAGCGGACTACTGTCGTTATGCCCGAACTGCATCATTACGAAATCGCCTTTTTTAATTTTTACCAGCACAGCATCCCAAAGGCCATTGGTTTGAAAAGTACGGCTGCTGGTTCCACCCAAGGCATCATTTTCGACTGTTATTTTATCGGTATTGAACAAATTGCCAATAAAACTCCCCCAGCCCCACAAAGAACCATCGCCTTTGCCTTTTCCGTTTTTTACGGTCGAATCGCCAATGAGAAATAAAGTGGGTTTAGCCTGCTGCTTTAAAACAATGCAGGAAGAAAAAATAATGAACGCGGTTAAGAGAATGAGGTATAGGCATTTAGTTGATTTCATTTTTGAATGTTTACACCCTTCGGGCTTGGTTACACAGATTAATTGATTGCACAGATATTTGGGACCGTCATTTCGACTGAAGCGTAGCGGAATGGAGAAATCTATTTACATAAACCTCGCAGGTTTAATTTGAAGTTCGTTAAAAAACCTGCGAGGTTTTGTTTCAAAGCAAATACTTCTTCAAATCACAATCCTTTAGCGACTTAATTCCCTCCACTACCGATTGGGCATTCACTTTTGCGCCTTCTAAATTAGTATGGGTATGATCGCCGGGGAAATATAACTTCACTTTATCCGGACCAAGCGCGTCGTATTTATCGGCGGTAATTTGATTCAGGTCGACGAAATAAGCATTTTCTTGTTTGGCTACTTCTGCTGCCCATTTGCCAAAATCGTTACTGGCACGTACTACTTTACCATCTTTAAAAATGTTTCGCGGAATCATGGAAACAACAATGGGCGTAGCTCCTTTTGCTTTGGTTTCGCGCACAAATTTGCGGATATACCAGCCATAGGTATGCACGGTTTCTACTTTCCCATCGGGCCAGGTTAAAACTTTGGTTTCTTCGCCGGTTCCTTTTAAAACACCTCTTCTCCCTGCTTTTGTAGTGTCGGGTGCGCTGCCATCGTTATGGCCAAACTGCATGGTTACGAAATCGCCGGGCTTTAATGTTTCCAAAACTTTATCCCAGCGACCTTCTGAAAGGTAAGTACGGGTGCTCCGGCCAGCCATGGCATTGTTTTCGACGTGGATTTTTGTGGTATCGAAAAGTTCAGCGATGGGTGTTCCCCAGCCCCAGGTTTCTTTATTGGAGTTGCGAACGGTAGAATCGCCAATGGTATGCAATGCAGGTTTATTTGGCCTAACAAAAGCCATAGCGGCAAGGCCAATCATTAATCCGGTAAGGATGTAGCTATATTTTTTCATGATGATTTACTTAGAATTACGGTGGTTTTTAATTAGTTTGATATTCGGTTTCGGCGGTTGGTTCATATCATCGCCCATGTAAAAACTGGTGTGTGGCGGCTGATTGTAGCCTACATTTTGCCAGGCAATACTTAAACGGTACTGCGGATCGTGCATAAAGGTGTAAAAACGGTGCGTGGTTGGAATGGTTGTGGTAAATATCCTCAGCTCGCTGGCATCGGCAGTACGGTAAATCACTTCCTCGCGCCAATCGCCCAAAATATCGGCCGATAATGCGGGGGTAGATTTGGTTCCATTATTGGATAAACAGTTGTAGGCCCTGGCATTCAGCAGCCGAACAGTTTTTGCATTTTCATAATCCCATTTATCAATCGAAGTGCTGTTTAAAAGTTCGCTCTGGCAGTCGCCATCCCAAAAAATACCGAAGTTAACGCTTGGGGTGGTATTCGAAATTTTGTTGCCTTTGGCATCAAACATACCTGTGATTCCTGCCCCGGCCACCCAGCACTCGGATCCCCGGTATCTGGCGTCGATGTTTAATGCCAGCCCTCTCCCCGGTCCTTCGCCATCCGCCCCGGCACTTACCGAAGCCTTCTTCCACAAAACCTCTCCGGTTCTGGCATCCCTGAAGTTTGCCCCAGCATCCGAAAACCTTTCTTGAATATCGAACACTTCCAATCCGGGTCTGTCGGGATCCAGATCGCCAACATGCAAAGCATCGCCATGGCCTAAACCGGTGGTATATAATCCTTTTCCATCATCATCGATGGTCATGGCACCATAAATAATTTCATCTTTGCCATCGCCATCTACATCGGTAACACTCAAATTATGGTTTCCCTGACCGCCATATCGCTTATTGCCAGACTCACCACTATCGAAAGTCCATTTTTTATGAAGGCTTTTTCCGTTAAAATCCCAGGCCGTTATAAAAGTACGCGTGTAATATCCCCTGCTCATAATTAAACTGGGGTGTTTTCCGTCGAGATAAGCCACAGCAGCTAAAAAACGGTCCATTCTGTTACCATAAGCATCTCCCCAGGTCTTTTTTAGTTCTTCGGGCGAAGGATTGAGATTAGGAGAGCGGGCAGGAATAAAGTTAGTGGTCGTAATTTCAGCGCCGGTTAGACCATCAAAAACAGTCAGAAACTCCGGACCGGCTAAAATATACCCGCTTTTATTTCTCCAGTCTTTGGTCGAATCGCCGATCACTTTTCCTTTTCCATCAATTGTTCCATCCGCTGTTTTGCAAGCTATTTCTGCCCTGCCATCGCCATCCAGATCGTACACCATAAACTGGGTATAATGTGCCCCTTCGCGAATATTTTTGCCCAGGTTTATGCGCCATAAAAAGGTACCATCCAGTTTATAGGCCTCCAGCAAAGGCTCGGAGGTGAAACCAGAATGAGAATTATCATGCGCAATGCCTGCCTGATGTAAAACAATTTCATATTCCCCATCACCATCCAAATCGCCAACCGAAACATCGTTAGGTGTATAACCAGCCAAAGTTTTTAGGGGGACAGACAAATATGGTTTGGCAGCGGTATTTTTTGGTAAGGCAAAAGCAGCACTTTCATTCTGTTCTTTCCCATGAATAACCGGCTTTACGAACCATTCATTATCCATTGTAAAATCTGTTTTTTTATCGGTAAAAATTGTGGCACCGGTTAAGGGTGTCTCGTTTAGTTTTACTACCTCACTACGATTCGTTTTGCGGTAAAGATTGAAGGCAATATCATCAGGATCGGTGCCCAGCAGCCGCCAGCTTACAAAAACGCTGTCGCCGGGCATGTGTACAGCTACCACGCCCCTGCCCAATGCTTCCATCTGGCGCTGGGCCATTGCTGCTGCCGGTAAAAGCAATCCGAAGCAAAAAATTAAAGCTTGTTTAATGGTACGCATGTTATTTTTTAGGTTCTACAAGTACAATATTGGGTTTTGGGGCTTTTTTCATACCATAGCCGAAATAAAAACCGGTATGTGGTGGCTGGTTATAGCCATCGTTTTGCCAGGCAATACTTAAACGGTATTGCGGATCGTGCATCAGCGTATAATTGCGGTGTTCGGTTGGGATAGTGGTGGTATAAATGCGTAAGCTCTGGTTATCATAGCTTCTCAAAATCAATTCCTCGCGCCAATCGCCAAATAAATCGGCGCTTAAAGCTGGAGTAGATTTGGTTCCGTTGTTCGATACGCAGCCATCGGCCGTAAAAAGCCGCCCGCCATTGTATTTATCAATGTGGTTGCCATCTAAAAGTTCGCGCGATAAATCGCCATCCCAATAAATCAGGAAATTGGTAGACCGCGGCTGATCGCCAATCCTGTTCCCCTTAATGTCATATAACCCGTTCGATCCCGACCACCACATCTGTGCGCCATAACGGGTATTATCGATATTATCGGCCACGCCTCTGCCTACATCTTCATCATCCGAACCTTTCCATAATATTTCGCCGGTTTTGGCGGCATACACTGCTGCCCCCGGACCTTTTGTACCTTCTTCAATTTCATGTACACCAAAAACTTCTAAACCCGGATGTTCGGGATCAAGATCTGAAACATGAATGGCATCGCCATGCCTTAAACCCGTGGTGTACAAACCTTTTCCATTATCATCAACACACATCGAACCATAAATAATTTCATCTTTACCATCGCCATCTACATCGGCAACGGTTAAATTGTGGTTTCCCTGACCTGAGAAGGGATTTTGTCCATTTTTACTATCAAATACCCATCGCGAACTTAATTTGCCATTGCGCCAGTCCCAGGCAGCCAAAACTGTGCGTCCGTAATAGCCCCTGCACATTACCACACTGGGATGAATGCCATCCAAATAGGCTACGCAGGCATTAAACCGATCTACGCGGTTACCGGTATTGTCGTTTTTGCCATTACCACCTTTACCTCCCCAAGCACCAATATCGCCACGGGCAGGAATGTAATCGGTAGTGGCCAGGGCTTCGCCTGTTTTACCGCTAAAAACGGTTAAAAATTCGGGGCCATCCAATATCTTACCATTGCTGTTGCGGTAATCTTTTGTGGCATCGCCAATTACTTTTCCTTTCCCATCTACCGTGCCATCGGCTGTTTTACAAACCATTTCGGATATGCCATCACCATCCAGATCATACACCATAAACTGGGTGTAATGCGCCCCTTCGCGGATATTTTTGCCCAGGTTAATTTCCCACAAGAAAGTGCCATCCAGCTTATAGGCCTGAAAAATTGGCGGGTCTGTTAATCCGTTTGAAGAATTATCCCGGCCACGGCCGGTTTGGTGCACAATAATGTCGTATTCACCATCGCCATCCAAATCGCCCACCGAAACATCGTTTGGACTATAGCCAGCAGGCGTCTTCAAAGGAATAGTCAAATATTGCTGAACAGGTTGGTTAGCAGACAAAGTAAAAGCTTTACTGGCTTCAGCTTCATGGCCTTTTAAAACCGGTTTAACAAAATAACTGTTGGCCAGACCAAACTTAACGCCGGCATCAATAAAGTTGCTGCTTTGGGTAATTGGGTCGTGGTTCAGCTTTATGGCTTCGCTGGTTCCGGTTTTACGGTAAAGGTTAAAAGCAATATCATCGGGATCGGTGCCCAATACACGCCAGCCTACATAAACCGAATCTTTATGCTGGCGTACGGCAATTAGCCCGCGCCCCAGCTTCTCCATCTGGCGCTGGGCAAAAATGGCTCCGGAATAAAATGTAATGCCGATTAAACAGAAAATGAAGATTTTGATGTTCATAACTGTTTTATTGAAAATATAAATGGTTCATACTTGTATCTGGTTTGGTTATTGCACTTTATAGCTTCCCTGGGCCGAAACAGCAACGCCTTTATCGGTAATTCCATCAGCTTTGATCAAAATCTGCGCTTTGTTATCGCCATTAAAATAGCTAATTGTAGCTTCACCATTTTCGTTTGTTTTTATTACCGGCTGCCAAAAAATAGTGGTACGTAAATCTTTACTTTGCGTGGCCGGATTATTGTAATTGGGCGAATAAAAAGTTCTGGCGTTATAGTAACCGTTCAAATTAATGTTCAGCAGATCCAAGTTTGATCCACGCAGGGCATCTTCTTTTAAATTAAGGCTGATCACATATACATCTTTGGCCTCATTATCAACCAAATGCCGCACCGTTACCTGATTGATCTGATCCATAGTTAGGCTGTAATAATCAAGGCGTTCGAAAAGATCTTCGCGGTTATTGATCAGAATACGTGGCCGCACTTTTTTCCCGTTCGATAAAAAAGCAACACCTTCAATCCCCGTGCTATCCAAGTCATCAATATTTTGTGCCCCATTTACCTTGGTTAACAGAAAATGCTCTAAACCTTTGAAAGAATAATCGGCCTGGGTAATGTTAAATACCTGATCGGGATAGCCAAAGGTTGACAGCGTTTGGTTAAACAGCACCAATCTTTTACTTGCATTGGCCTTAATTTCGATATCGTTCAAGGAAATGGAATCGCCGAATTTATAGGTACGGTTATAATCCATCCGTTTACCGATTTCTACGTTCAAAGCATCAGAAATTCCAGATTCGATGGTTTTAAAAGGTGCTAAACTTAAGGGTTTAGTCAAGGTATCGATCTGCAGCCAACCGCCTTTTTTACCCTTATCATCTTTTGATGAAATTTTGATGGCCTGATTACCTGTCCAGTTTAATCCATCCAAGAAATAATGCCCTTCCTGATCTGTTCTGGTGGTATACAGCTTATCGCCCGTAAAATTAGAGCCAAACAAAGTGATGTTCATATTGGGCAAAGGTTTTTGGCCTAATTTCTCTCTTACCAAACCTTTTATGGTAATGCCGGGCTCGGGCAAATAGCTGATTTTTATAGCCGAATCGGCCAGTTTTCGCCAAAGGTAATCTCTCCAGCCCTGGGTAAGCAACAATAAATCGAGCTGTTTTAAGCGCGCAGGATTTTTAGCATCGAAATATTGTGCAGCATTTTTAATTTCTCCTTTTACCTCCGATTGAAGCATTAAATAAGAAACAATATCGTTTCCATCATCGGGAACAAGCGCATCAACCGCGGCCAATGAAAATGAAGTTTTAGCAGGCTGACCGAGAAAATTAGTTGCTTTAACCTTAAGGATTACTTTTTCCCTTGGTTTATAAAGGGTTTTATTAGGGGTAACAGCGAAATTCATTTTATTTTCATCCTGTATCAAAACCAGTCTTTCGCAGTTTGGCCTGTTCCTTTCGTCGAGCAGGGTAACTACCGAAATTCCACTCGGAAAACCTTTGGTGGGGATGGTTACCGAAGCGCTTGCCTTGCTCAGTTTGATCGATCCGGAATACACATTATCTCCCGCATGTTTAATCACGATCGAAATGGTCTTATCCTTCAACTCGCCAAACATCGCCTCGTTGGCACTAATGGTAGCTTTAAGGTTTAAAGAATCGGTAGTAACGTGCAGCGAAAGTCCTTTTTGAAGGCTTTCAGGCATTGCTGCCGAAAACTTTTCTTTCCCGTAAAAACCCTCTACCCTATATTTTTCATTGGCTTTGGGCGTAAAAGCAAAAAGGCCCATACCCGCCTCAGTACTCTGGAATGTGGTAACAGTATCTCCTTTGGAAGAAATCACACTACCAAGGGCTTTAACGCCGTTCCCTTCTTCATCATTGGTTTTAAAAGCGACCAAACTGGTTAAACCTTCAACCAACGAACCGCCTTCAGGGAAAAAGGAAATCGATTTTTTTGAGGCTAAAGGATCGGTTTTTTTAACTGGCTTGCGCGTGAAGTAAGAAGCATTTTCAATAATGTTATTGCTAATGTGTATCCTTTTCTGAAAAACAAAATCGGCACCGAAATTCCGCATCCAATTGGTGTATGCCCTTATGGCGTACCAGCCCGATGGGATAGAATCTTTCAGTTTAAAATCTCCCTTACCCAATCCGCCATTTAACCTGATTAATTTCCGGTCTAAAATTTCCGACTTGGGCGAAAGCAGTTCTACATATAAATTATTGCTCGTGGCGGTTAAGCTGCTGCTTTTTCCATTTACCAGATAGGCGCTAAACCAAATATCTTCGCCAGTGCTGTAATAACTGCGGTCGAGCTGTAAATAGGATTTCTCAAAAAACAGTTTAATAGCTGCTTTATCGGAAGCAACCGGCAACGTTTTTTGCTGGGCCAAAACACCAAACGCAAGTCCGTTTAAGAGTGTAAGTAAGAGGTATTTTTTGAAATCCATATTAATCGTTTGAGCCTATAATATTGTATGTTTTGCCTGCAATAGTTTTAATCGAACTTTCGTAGGCATGGCTAGTTTTATCAAATTTACTTATTGACTGCCCGTTCACTTTGAGCTTCACAGTTGTAGAAAGGTTTAAAATACCGCCGTTTTTGGATAACACGCTGGCTTTAGTCAATTTTCCATTATCCCAATGTATAGCTGTTACAAAGCCACCACGGGCAACCAGCCCTGTAACCTTACCAGTTTTCCATGCGGCTGGCAGTGCAGGCAAAAGCTGCACCTTACCTAAATGGCTTTGTATCAGCATTTCTGCAATACCGGCTGTAGCACCAAAATTTCCATCAATCTGAAATGGTGGGTGCGTATCGAAAAGGTTGTTAAGTGTCGAGTTTTTTAGTAGCTCCTGATACATTTTATAGGCATGATTGCCATCGAGCAGTCTGCTCCAAAAATTAATTTTCCATGCTTTGCTCCAACCTGTTCCTTCATCGCCCCTAAGCTGCAGTGTTTTAATGGCGGCATTGGCATAAAGGGTATCAATTAATGGCGAAATTTCCCTGCCGGGATGTAAACCAAACAAATGCGAAACATGACGGTGCTGAGGTTCTACATCTTCAAAATCGCCGTACCACTCTAATAAATTACCTTTTTTACCTATTTGTAAAGGACGGAGTTTGGCATATTTTGCTTGAAGGAGCTTCGTAAAATCCTGATCTGTGCCCAGTATTTTAGCGGCATCAATGAGGTTTGCAAACAGATCACGGATAATCGACATATCCATGGTAGAGGCAATGGTAACCACCTCTTTGCTCCCATTGGGCAATAAATAACTGTTTTCGGGAGAAGTAGAGGGCGCAGTAACCAGATAGCCGTCTTTTTCTACCAACCAATCTAAACAGAATAGTGCCGCGCCTTTCATCAAAGGGTAAGCTGTATCTTTTAAATATTTTTTATCGCCGGTAAACAGATAATGCTCATACAGATGCTGCGATAGCCAAGGGCTACCCAACGACCAATTAGCCCATTTCGGATCGCCATTGCCTTCGCCTACCGGATTGGTTTGCGCCCAGATGTCCGAATTATGGTGTACTGCCCAGCCTTTGGCATGGTAATAATTGGTCGCCGTTTTTTCGCCATTTACGGCCAGGTGCTTAATCTGGGTAATCAGCGGTTCGGTAAGTTCAGACAGATTGGTAACCTCTGCAGGCCAATAATTCATTTGTAAATTAATGTTGGTTGTAAAATTGCTTCTCCACGATGGCCTGATCAATGGATTCCAGATTCCCTGAAGATTTGCAGGGATACCACCGGGACGGGAACAGGAAATGAGCAGATACCTGCCGAACTGAAAATACAGCTCTTCCAGTCCATAATCGGTTTTTCCGCTTTTGTAACTACTTAACCGCTCATCGGTTGGAGTATCGGCCAATGCATCGCCCGTTTGGTTAATGGAAAGTGTTACCCGGTTAAAATATTGCTGATAATCTACAACATGTGCTTTTTTCAACACCTCAAAAGGTTTAATTTCTGCCGCTTTGATTAAACTTAGCGCCTTGGCATTTTCGTCTAAACCATCACGGTCAGGATACTTATTATAGCCATTATAACTGGTTGCACCGCTAATCAGCACTAAAATTTCAGATGCGCCTGTAACATGCAATACACTATCTGAAGCTAATTTGCCATCAGTACGGATCACTTTTAGCCTCGCTTGGTAGCGCATTCCGTTGTGGCGCAAGCTATCGCTGTAAATAATGGGTTTGGGGTTTCTGCGTTCATCAGCATAAATCCTTGCTTTACCTTTTAAAACGATCTCATTATTGTTCTGGATAACCACCTGGTGTTCCAGTTCATCTCCTAAACCAAAAGATACATTTAATGATTTTTTCCCATCAGTACTTAGGCGCATCACAATCACCTGATCGGGGAATGAAGAAAATATTTCGCGTTTATAGTTTACCCCATTAACTGAAAACTTTGTTGAGGCCGTTGCATCGGAAATGTTCAGGCTACGGGTATAATTGCTTACGGTTCCATGCAATTGCTGTTTTAAAAAAATATTGGCCAAAGGTTGGTACATATTGGTATTTGGCCCCTGCATTTTGCGCATGAGTTTTACAGCCTGGCCGTTCTGTCCTTCAAAAAGCAGTTTCCTCACTTCGGGTAAATATTTGGGCGCATCGGGATTGGGGTTTTCATCAACAGGCCCTCCTGTCCACAATGTTTCTTCGTTCAATTGGATCAGCTCGGCATCAACACGGCCAAATACCATAGCACCTAAACGTCCGTTCCCAATCGGAAGCGCTTCATCCCAGTTTTTTGCCGGTTTTTTATACCATAAAGTTTTGCTGGCAGCTGTGTTTTTTTGCGCACAAACCGGTACACAAAAAAACGCGGTCAATACTAAAATATTGAAAAAACGAAGGCTCATCATGTGTAATTGGTTAGCGGATTTTAACAGAAGCGTTAAAGCAACGGTTAAATGTTCCAAGCCGAATGTAACCAGTATATTTTTAACGCGCATCCTGTAGTATCCTGCTTTTTAGCGATGGCAATATGTTACAAGAAAGATTTTAAAGGTTTCGCTAAAATAAATCCAGAACATCAAGTAAAAAGTTACTTTACTAAACCCTTTTACTACTATTGGCCATATCTACTGCCATCACTTCATTCCTTTAAATGCTAATATGCTAGAATTTATCAACAAAATTAATAAGACAAAAAAAATAAATGTTAAATTAACGTTTATTATCTTAAATATTTTACTTTTACGATTAGATTCTTCCAAATATTAAACCGTATGAAATTAAATTACCCTGTAAAGAGTGTGTTCTCTGCATGCATAATGTATGCTACCATTGGAATTGGGTTCATATCCGAAGTACAAGCGCAAACTGCAAAAGTAATTACTGTAAAAACCGACCAATCTATTGCCAAAGTTCAACCCAACATGTGGGGTGTTTTTTTTGAAGATATTAACTTTGGTGCCGATGGGGGTATTTATGCCGAACTCATCAAAAACCGTTCGTTCGAATTTGCCAAACCATTAATGGGCTGGAGTATTCAAAGAAAAAGGCCGCAGGAAGGCGAAATATTGGTGGTAAACCGTAAAGAGGTGAATACTGCCAATCCCCGTTATTTACAGGTAAAAAAACAAACAGACGATTTTGAACTCATTAATGAAGGTTTTAAAGGAATTGGTGTAAAAAAAGGCCTGCGATACGATTTTTCAGTCATGTTCCGTCAAGCTAAACCAGGTGTTAAACTGGTACTTTTGCTCAAAGATGCCAACAACAAGGTAATTGGACAAGGAAGCTTAACGCCCGATCAAACCGGAAACGACTGGAAAAAGCAATCGGCTAGCTTTACGGCTACCGAAACTGATCCGAAAGCCAAATTTTCTATTTTGTTTCAGGGCAATGGGAACATCGATCTGGATATGATTTCTTTGTTTCCGGGCGATACCTGGAAAAACCGTCCGCAAGGTTTAAGGGCCGATATGGTACAGTTACTGGCCGATATGAAACCCGGCTTTATCCGCTTCCCAGGTGGCTGTATTGTAGAAGGAACTGATCTGGCCAACCGTTACCAGTGGAAGAAAACCATTGGCCCAATTGAAAACAGGCAATTGATTATGAACCGGTGGAACACCGAATTTGCCCACCGTCCGGCACCCGATTATTACCAGAGTTTTGGTCTGGGTTTTTTCGAATATTTTCAACTGGCCGAAGATATTGGTTCGGATGCTTTACCGATTTTAAACTGTGGTATGGCCTGCCAGTTTAACTCGGCCGAGGTGGCTTCTCTTGATGAACTGGATCCTTATGTTCAGGATGCTTTAGACCTGATTGAATTTGCCAACGGCGATGTGAATACCAAATGGGGTAAAATGCGCGCCGATTTAGGTCACCCGAAACCTTTCAATTTAAAAATGATGGGCGTGGGCAACGAAAACTGGGGACCTCAATATTTAGAAAGGGTAGCGATTTTTACCAAAGCCATCAAAGCCAAATACCCTGATTTTAAACTCATCAACAGTTCGGGTACCGACCCTGAAGGCGATCGCTTTAACCTGTTAAACAATACTTTAAGAAGCAACAATGCTGATTTTATAGATGAACATTATTATCGCCCGGCCGATTGGTTTTTAAAAAATGCTGGCCGCTACGACAATTATCCACGTAACGGATCGAAGGTTTTTGTAGGTGAGTATGCTGTACACGCCAGCGGCAATATTACCGGTAGCAATAAAAACAACTGGCAAAGTGCGCTGGCATCTGCCTCCTTAATGACGGGTTTGGAGCGCAATGCCGATGTGGTACAAATGGCTTCTTATGCCCCGCTTTTTGCCCATATCGATGCCTGGCAATGGGCGCCGGATATGATTTGGGTGGATAACCTGAAATCGTATGGCACGCCTGATTATTATGTACAAAAACTTTTTTCGACCAATAAAGGCACCGATGTGGTAGCCATTACTTTGGGCGATAAAAACATTACCGGTCAGGATGGGCTTTATGCTTCGGCTGTAACCGACCAAGGCAAAAAAGAGCTGATCATTAAAATTGCCAATAACTCAGATCAGGCACAAAACATTGACCTGGATCTGGAAGGAAAACTGAAACTCAAAAGCAAGGCTACCAACGAGGAAATAGCCAGTAGCAATTTAAACCAGCTCAACTCTTTCGATAATCCGGAAGCAGTAAGTCCACAAAAGCATAACATTAACCTAAAAGGCAAAAAACTGAATATTGCCTTAAAACCATATTCTTTCAACGTTATCAAAATCCCGTTTAACCAATAGATTCAAGAGATCATGATTAAAAAACTATTCTTCTCTGCCACCTTGCTCTGCTGCGCCATTTTTGCACAGGCACAAAACGAAACGCAGTTAACCATTAAACCGGCCGGCGATCAGGTGGTAAGCAAACACATTTACGGTCATTTTTCTGAGCATTTGGGCCGTTGTATTTACGATGGTTTTTGGGTGGATGAAAACTCAACTATTCCAAATAAAGGGCGGATCAGACTCGATATTGTTGAGGCTTTAAAAAAAATTAAAGTGCCTAACCTGCGCTGGCCGGGCGGCTGCTTTGCCGATGAATACCATTGGAGGGACGGTATTGGACCAAGAAACCAGCGCCCAAAAATGGTCAATACCAATTGGGGCGGCGTAACTGAAGACAATAGTTTTGGTACACACGAATTTCTGGATCTCTGCCAGATGCTGGATTGCGAACCTTACATTGCAGGCAACGTGGGCAGTGGAACAGTTGAAGAAATGGCTAAATGGGTAGAATACTTAAATTTTGATGGGGTAAGCCCAATGACGGCCATCCGCAGCCAAAATGGAAGAGAAAAACCATGGAAAGTGGCTTTTTGGGGCGTGGGTAACGAAAGCTGGGGTTGCGGAGGCAATATGACGCCTGCTTACTATTCCGATCTTTACCGCAGATACGCTACTTATGCACGCAACTATCCGGGTGCTCCGTTAAAAAAGATTGCCAGCGGCGCAAACTCTGGCGATTATAACTGGACCGAAACCTGCATGAAAAACATAGGCAACCAGATGTGGGGCCTAACGCTGCATTATTACACCATTCCAACTGGAAACTGGGGTGTAAAAGGATCGGCTACCAAATTTGATGAAGCCCAGTATTTCTCGACCATGAAAAACTGCTTAAAAATGGAAGAACTGGTAACCAAACACTCGGCCATTATGGACAAATACGATCCGAAAAAGAAAGTAGCCTTGGTGGTTGATGAATGGGGAATCTGGACAGATGTAGAACCCGGCACAAACCCTGGTTTCTTATATCAGCAAAACAGTTTGCGCGATGCCTTAATTGCCGGAACAACTTTAAACATCTTTAACAACCATTCTGACCGTGTTAAAATGGCCAACCTGGCACAAACCGTTAATGTATTGCAGGCCTTAATTTTAACTGAAAAAGACAAGATGATCCTCACCCCTACCTACCATGTGTTTGATTTGTACAAGGTGCACCAGGATGCTAAATACTTACCAATTGCCTTTACCAGTCCTGACTACACGGTAGGCGACCAACAAATTCCGGCTTTGAATGTTTCTGCTTCGCAGGATGCAAGCGGTGCCATCCACATTTCCTTGGTGAATTTAGATCCAAACAAGAAAATTGCTTTAAGTACAGCTTTAGATGGCTTGAAATGGAGCTCGGTTACCGGGCAGATCTTAACTTCTGCTAAATTAACCGATATAAATAGTTTTGCAAATACCGACAAAGTGCACAATGCCAAATTTACCGGTGCAAAAAAATCGGGCAGTACCCTTAAGGTAGAGCTGCCCGCACAATCTGTTGTGGTATTAGAATTAAAATAATTAAAGATGAGCTATAAAATCGCAAGCCTTATATTTTTGTTGCTTTCTGGCAGTCAAACACTTAAAGCACAAACCAAATACGAAATTTCAAGTCCCAATAAAGAATTGAATGTTTCTGTTTTTCTTAAAAACAAACAGATTTTTTATTCCGTTAACAGAAAATCAGTGCCTGTAATGGCCAATTCATCACTAGGTATGATACGTGAAGATGCAGATTTTGCTAAAAACCTAGCGCTACTTTCCGTTTCTAAAAACGAGCTGGTTAAGGATAACTATACCTTAAAAAACGGCAAAAGGCTAAATAATCAATACCTGGCCAATAAACGGGTTTTACACCTGCAAAATGCATCGGCAAAAAAGATGGATGTTATTTTTCAGGTTTCCAATGATGGCGTGGCTTTCCGTTACTATTTTCCGGATGCCGATACACAGGTGAAAATAATTACCGAAGAAAAAACGGCTTTTCATTTTTTCGAAAGTACCAAAGCTTGGATGCAGCCCATGTCCGTTGCTAAAACTGGCTGGGAAAGTACCAATCCATCGTACGAGGAATATTATAAAAAAGAAATCAGTGTGGGCACCCCTGCACCTACTGAAGCAGGTTGGGTTTATCCGGCCTTGTTTAATTATAAAGACACCTGGTTGTTGGTTACCGAAGTTGGTTTAGATGGAGGATATTGCGCCACGCGGTTAAAGCAAAATTCAGCTGGAGGAATTTACCAAGTGGGCTTTCCTGATGCCAGAGAAGCTTTTACCAACCAAAATGTAAATCCCGAATCTACCTTGCCCTGGTACACACCTTGGCGGGTAATTGCTGTTGGCAGCCTTACAAAGGTAACCGAATCTACTTTAGGGACTGATTTGGCCGCTCCGGCAAAAACAGCTATCAATCCCGATTTATTTCAGTTAGGCAAAGCTTCCTGGAGCTGGATTATGCTGAAAGACAATTCGATTGTGTACGATGTTCAGAAAAAGTATATCGATTTCGCTTCCGACATGCATTGGGAATACTGCTTGATTGATGTGGACTGGGACACTAAAATTGGCTATGAAAAAATGCAGCAACTGGCCGATTACGCCAAACAAAAAAAGGTGGGCCTGCTGTTGTGGTACAATTCTGCCGGCGATTGGAACACAGTAAAGTATACGCCCAAGAACAAATTAACCACACGCGAAAGTCGCTTAAAAGAATTTGCACTGCTCCAAAAAATGGGCATTAAGGGTATAAAAATTGATTTTTTTGGAGGCGATGGTCAATCGATGATCCGCTATTACCTTGAGCTTTTTGAAGATGCCGCAAAATTTGGCTTAAGCGTAAACTGCCACGGTGCAACTTTGCCGAGAGGTTGGCAGCGCACTTATCCGAATCTAGTTACTATGGAATCGATCAAGGGCATGGAATTTATCACTTTCGATCAAAACAATGCCAACGAAGAGCCTTTACACGCCACAACTATTCCATTTACCAGGAATATCTTCGATCCTATGGATTTTACCCCCATGAATCTGTCTAAAATCCCAAATATCAAGCGTAAAACTACTGCCGCATTCGAACTGGCCCTACCTGTGATTTTCCAATCAGGTGTTCAGCATCTGGCCGAATCGCCTGATGGTATGGCAACGGTACCTGCTTATGTTAAAGCATTTCTGCAAACTTTTCCGGCAAGCTGGGATGATACTAGGTTTATAGATGGTTATCCGGGCAAATTTGTGGTGATGGCACGCAAAGCAGGTTCGAAATGGTATATCGCCGGTATAAATGGCGAAAATTCGGATAAGCTAGTCTATCTTGATTTTTCAAAATTCAATGCAAAATCAGCAGAGATTATTACAGATGCCGAGCAAGGTGCTGATTTTATAACCGGAGACATCGACATTAAATCTCCCCCTCCTATCAAGATGAAACCATACGGTGGTTTTGTAATTGTTGTAACGCAAAAATAAAATCATGAAGAAAATATTCTATATCGCTTTACTGCTTATTTCGGCTGTTTTAAATGTACAGGCACAGGCTAAAAACGAAATTTATCTTTTCGCTTACTTTAAGGGCAATGGCGAAGATGGGCTTCACCTGGCCTACAGCACCGATGCCTATAAATGGACAGCATTAAAGAACGATCAGTCTTTCCTTAGCCCTACTGTAAGTAACGACAAATTGATGCGCGATCCCTGCATTATCCGTGGTGTTGATGGCCTGTTCCATATGGTTTGGACGGTTAGCTGGAAAGATAAAGGAATTGGTTATGCCAGCTCTAAAGATCTCATTAACTGGAGCGAACAACAATTTATACCCGTTATGGCAAAAGAAGCGGGCGCACGCAATACCTGGGCCCCCGAAATTACCTACGATAGCCAGACCAAAACCTACATGATTTATTGGGCTACTACCATAACCGGTAAATTTAACGAAACGGCTTCGACAGAGGAGAGCGGCTACAACCACCGGATGTATTATGTTACGACTAAAGATTTCAAAACCTTTTCGGAAACTAAACTCCTTTATGATCCTGGCTTTAATGTAATTGATGCTACCATTGTTAAAGATGATAAACAGTTTGTGATGTTTTTAAAAGATGAAACCCGCCAGCCTGCACAAAAAAACATTAAAATGGCCTATGCCGATAAATTAATTGGTCCTTACAGCAAAGCTGGAAACCCCATTACAGGAAATTACTGGGCCGAAGGACCAACTACCCTGAAAACCGGCAACAATTGGATGGTATATTTCGATAAATACCGCGATCATAAATACGGTGCGATTGAATCTACCGATTTAAAAAACTGGACTGATGTTTCGGATAAAATCAGCTTGCCAACAGGTTTGAGGCACGGCACCATCCTTAACATTAAAGAAAAAGAACTTAAAAAATTATTAAAACAATAATATGATCAAGAATTTTAAAAAATGGGGCGCTGTTTTGATGCTTGCGTGTACGTATTTCACGGTTAGAGCGCAAGAGCAGGTTATTGTAGCCAAGGGTAATCCAATTATTACCGATAAATATACTGCCGATCCCGCTGCTTTTGTATATGGCGATTCGGTTTACCTGTACACCGGGCACGATGTACCGCCAAAGCCTAAAAATACTTACGAAATGCACGAATGGCTGTGCTATTCGTCTGCCGATATGGTTACCTGGAAAGAACACAAATCGCCGCTCAACGTTAAAGATTTTGCATGGGCGAAAGATGATGCCTGGGCTTCGCAGGTAATTGAAAGGGATGGCAAGTTTTATTGGTATGTGGCCATTACCCATGGCACCATTCATGGCAAATCTATCGGCGTAGCAGTTGCTGATAACCCCAGGGGCCCTTTTAAAGATGCCATCGGGAAAGCTTTAATCACCAATGATATGACCACTGATGTAAAAATTAGCTGGGATGATATCGACCCAACGGTAATTATTGATGATGATGGTCAGGCTTATTTATTTTGGGGTAACCAAAAATGTTATTACGCTAAACTGAAAAAAAACATGATCGAACTGGATGGGCCTATCCAGAAAGTAGAGGTACCTGAATTTACCGAAGCCCCATGGGTTCACAAAAGAAAAGGATGGTATTATCTATCCTACGCCTCACAGTTCCCTGAAAAAATTGTGTATGCGATGAGTAAAAACATCAATGGTCCCTGGGAATATAAAGGCATTTTGAACGAAATTGCCGGAAATTCGAATACTAATCATCAATCTATTATTGATTTTAAAGGCAAATCATATTTCATTTACCACAACGGCGCCATCAATACCGATGGCGGAAGCTACAGGCGCTCGGTATGTATCGATTACCTGAATTATAACAGCGATGGAACAATGAAACGTGTGGTAATGACCAGCGAAGGGGTTAAGAAAGTTAAGTAGTGATAGGATCGTCATTTCGACTGGAGCCAACCGGTTTTTCGCACGTTGGCGAAACGGAGAAATCTATCTATAAAGATTTCTCGACTTCGTTACTCTCCGCTCGAAATGACGATACCATAAGAGGAGCAATCTGAATCAATCTGTCCGTAGCGTTCCGAAGGGCTCTACGGACAGGAAATAAATCATTCCAGTACGTCATGCTGAACTTGTTTCAGCATCTCTTTTCTAGTGGTCTGTGTCCTCACAGACCATCTTGTACAAACCTACTTCACCAACCTCACTTCATATACATTCGCAATTGCCGAACCACTATCCGCAACAAACTTCAGCTCCAAATCTGCTTTTAGCAATGCCTTTGGAATTTCGTACTCCTGTGTGTAAAAAGCCTCCCCTCTACTTCCATCCAATTTTACATTTTCAATAGCAATGCCATTAATCCAGATCGAAAAATTTCTGTTCTTTTCCTTTCCGTAATAAATTAAGCTCAGCTTCGTAGCCAGTAAATCCTTGTTTTTAAGCGAGTAGCTAAACCACCCTTTTCCATTTCTAAAATGTCTTTCTTTAAAAGTACCGTTATCGGTTTGCTCACCTTTAAAATGATGATCCGACTCTGGTTGCTGCTCGCCGGTATTGACCAAATCGACCGTTTTCTGCTCCAATATCATCTTTTCCTCTTCGGCCAGTTTAATCGCCTTCGCACGTTCAGGCAATTCTGCCGCACTGCTATATGGAAAGTAAACCACATAGCGCTTTTCGGCTAAAGTATAAAACGGCACCAATTTTAGCGATTTATATTTAGGTTGATAAATGGCATTTTGCGCACTGAAAGTTAAAGTGCTCCGATCCGTTAGCGTAATTTCTTTTGCTAAAGCATTTTTACTTCCTGTAACCAGTGGTGCATCGCTAATCGGAAATAAAGCGCCTGAGGCAATGTGTCCCATTCTGCTATCATCGGCTGTTAAATTGGGTTCACTTAAGGTATCGAGTGCTGCAGCCAATACAATCGGACCACGAAGAAAAGCAACCCAATCCGAACCATCCGGCATAAACTCAGTTGTGGTATGCATCGGTAAGGCAATATTAACTACATCACCGCTCACCCAAATACGGTCGATACTGCAATAACCGTTAACGTCGTTTTTTATAGCTGCCTTTTTCCCATTCACCAAAACCGTCATTTTTTCCTGCCCTAACCAGGCCGGCTTACGGAAATGTAAAGCAAAATGCTGTTTGTTTTTCAACTTAAATTTGAGTGTGGTATTTTCTGCATCAGGAAAAAGTGTTTGCTGTGTAAGTTGAAGGCCTTTCTCTTTCCAGTTTAAGGTAGAAGGAATAAAAAGGTTTACAAATACATCATTCGCGTGATGTGCATAAATCAGCTCTCCATATTTGCCATGGTTCTCCAAGCCAGAGCCCACACAGCACCAAAAACTCTCCTGCGGACTCGAATAGGTGCGGTAATGCCCTGGGCGCATCGGTGTAAAATACACGAAACCACCTGCTGGCCTTTGCGAAGAAAGGATATGGTTGTAGAGTGTGCGTTCGTAATAATCGAGATAAGTGTTAGCAGGAGCAGCCAAAAACAACTGTTTGGTTAACTTTAACATGTTGTAGGAATTGCAGGTTTCGGGTCCTTCACGCGATTCCGTCATCGATGAAAAATCGTTGGCAGGGTGAAAATGCTCCCTTACACTGTTCCCGCCAATGGCTACGGTGCGGTGTTGTACCACTGTTTTCCAGAAAAAATTGGCTGCATTCGCCCAGGCCGTATCTTTATCCAATAAAGCAATCTGCTCAAAACCAATTACTTTAGGAATCTGCGTATTGGCATGCAAGCCATTTAGCGCATCCGTATTTTTTAAGAGCGGTTTAAGAATAGATTGATCTGAAAACCGCCTTGCCAATTTAAGGTATTTTTGATCGCCAGTTAGCGCGTAAACATGGGCAAAAGTTTCGTTTAGGCCACCATGCTCGCTCTTTAACAATTCCTGCACCTGCTGATCGGATAAATCGGAGACCAGATCAACACACCAATCTGTCAGTTTAATAAGCATCTGCTTCGCCTTTGCATTCCTCGCAACTGCATAAGCATCGTAAAGGCCTGCATAAATTTTATGGATGTTGTACAAAGGCACCCATTTGCCGTTAAGCGAGAAACTAGATGATTTAATGTTACCTGCCTTAATTTCCTTCCAGATTTCTTTTCCACCAGGGATGCCCGCCAAATAACCATCGCCATTTTTTAGCTGACATTTATCCAGTTCGGCAACCATGTATTCCATCCGTTCCTTAACTTTTTCATCACCGGTTGAAGCATACATTAAAGCCAATGCCGACAAATAATGGCCTGCAATATGCCCGTCAAGCCCTGTGTTTTCCCAATTGCCATACGATAAGGCTTTAGGTGTTAATCCTGCCTCTTTTAAATACGGCGCTAAAAGCCTATCCGCATCCAGCGAAAGCATATATTTTTTATCGGTTTCCTGCGCCTGCTTAAAAGGTCCATCAAGCAAGCGGACTTCGTTTAATTTAAAGGCCTGCAAGCTGGCTTGTGCAAAAGCAGTATTGCAAAATGCACTGATCAGGGCAAGTATTATTAGTTTTTTCATTTAATCTCCTGTTAAACTGTAGAACTTAGCTATTAAAAAATAAATATGTCATGTTTTCAATAAAATGAATATTTACTTTACTGTCTAAAAGAAAATTAGAAATGTACAATTACCTTTTAATTTTCTTGTTACCAAGTTCTTTTGCTGTTAATTCTATCTGTTTTATAAAATCCTTTTCTACTATTGAAAGCTCGTTCTTTGTTTTTTCCTTGTATTTTTCATATTCCTCACTCGCCTTTTTTAAAGCTTGTTGATGACTAACAGTTCCTTTATTTTTTAAAACATCATTGCCCGTCATTTTTACAAAGTCATCTAAACGTTCAATCCAATCTTTCATATACATTGGCTTCCGATTCAAGGCCTGCAATTCTGCGACTTCGAGGTAAGCTGTTACCATTCTGTTCAAGACATTCAATTCATCTTCATTCAGGTAATTTTTAGCAATTTCTGTTTCCTGCTTTGTTGGTTTAATTCCTTTAATATTTGTTAAACCTAAATTTGGCTTTTGAGAATCGATGCGTTGATAAATAATCTCAGCAGCTGTATGTCCATGTGCTGCCCAATGCATTTTGTTCTGCACAGTTTGAAAAAACTGAATGGATATTTCTAACCTGGGATCATAATCAATACTTGTAGCATAAATATCCAGAACTTTTCGCCAAAATATTTTTTCTGAAGAACGAATATCACGGATGCGCGTTAATAATTCTTCAAAATAGTTTCCACCACTTCCCTGCTTTAACACATCATCATTCATTGTAAAACCCTTTACAATGTATTCCCTTAATCTAGCAGTTGCCCATTGGCGAAACTTTGTTCCTTGCAGACTTTTTACCCTATAACCCACAGAAATAATTACATCAAGGTTATAGTAATTTGTTGGTTTAGTAGAAAAATCGGAATTTCCGATTTTTCTCATAGAATCTTCACTTGTGAGTTCATTCTCATTATATATATTGAGTATATGCTCATTAACTGTAGAACGAGATTTTTGAAATAGTTCAGCCATTTGTTCGATTGTTAGCCAAACCGTTTCATCTTCTAAACGGGTTTCTATTTTTGTAATTCCATCTTCAGTTTGGTATATAATAATTTTCGTGTTTTCCATCATTACCTTTTGCCTAAACTTCTTTATATTATTTATTGGTTAAAGGTAAAGTATTAACTTTATTTGCCATTAAAGCTAAAAAGCATGTTTTTTAAAAAGATTCAATTTTTGGGTGTTTTTTCATCTTAATTCCCATCTGGTTTAACCACACTACTTTTAGGGCTCTCTGGCCAGTGCCAATTGTTTACGTCGTCGGGTTTAGCCGGATCGAATTTCGGCAGATCACCAACCAGGTATTTCGCAATGCCCAGTTTCTGCTCCTTGATCCCTAAAATAATGCATTGTGCAATTTCGTAGGCTCCATAAGGATTAAAGTGGGTATTATCAGCCAGAGCTTTATCCTGCCCAGGGTAACTATTGGCCGGATAATGCACAAATACTTTTTTTGATGGTTCTTCGCCCAGGGCATTAAATAAAGTTGTTGTCATGGCATTAAGATCAATCAAGGCAACTTTTTCTTCGGCAGCTACCTTACGTGCCGCATCAGGGAAATCGCCGAGAGAGTTTACAATTTTTCCTTCCGAACCAAAAGACCGCCTGCTGGTTGAGGTAACCACAACAGGAATTCCGCCTTTTTGCTTCACTTCCGAAATGAAGGTTTTTAACCTTTCGGTATACGATTTATAGGCGCCATCATTTGGTCCTTTATCTTTTTGATCGTTGTGGCCAAATTCAATAAACAGGTAATCGCCGGGTTTCATTACACTTAAAATCTTAGCTAAGCGTTTACTCCCCAGAAATGAACCCAATGTAAGTCCAGATTCGGCATGGTTGGCAATCGCCACACCGGGTTTAAAAAAGCGGGGAATCATTTGCCCCCAAGAAGCCCAGGGCTCATCGTCCTGGTTCACAACCGTCGAATTTCCGGCCAGGAAAACCGTAATCTGATTCTCCACTTTGGTAATTTCGATGGCCTGCAGGGCAGTTTGGTGATCAAATTCTAAAGTCAGTTTATCATCCCAATCAAGTTTGGTCACTTCGCGCGGCTTTAAGGCAACAACTTGCCCACCTGCGATATGTTTATCCTTAACATTTACAATAAAGGTTTTGCTGAGCGATTGTCCAGGTGCAGTTTTCACATTTTCGAGCATCAACCTCCGCGATTCGGCCTTTACCGTACTTAATGCAGCAGCTTTCGGGTTGCCAAAAGTGACTGTTATTTTATAATTGCCTTCGGGCACGGCTACCGAGAAATAAAAGGGTTTATCGCTCCTAACCAGATCTGAAGTTAAAAAATTCTTTCCACCATCATCAACGCCTTCAACTTTCGAATCAAAATCAAAGCCAAATCCTTTTTCTTTACTATAGGCATCACCAGGTAAAACTGCAGTATAACCTTTGGCCACTTTTCCGCTACCAAAATCAAATTTGAAATCAGTTTTTTCCTGTGCCTGTGATAGATTAGCAATTAAGCCCATAAAAATAAGCGGCTTAATGATTTTTTGAATGTGCATATGGTTAAGATTTAGCCTACGATCTCTAAATGGATTTTTATTCCACTAAGACCGTTTCTCATAAAATTTGAAATTTGGTTAATTAAACGTCTTAATAACGATTATAACACGAATATATTAAAAACAATTCTCAATCTGCTTGATTATTCGCCTTACCAAGAAAATTTTAAAAATTTAACATAGCACTGGATTAATTTTTGCACAAAAAACAGGCAAAACATATGTTTTAATTACTAATTAAAAATACATTAATAAACATTTTAAAATACACAAGTTTTATTCACATTTATTATCCAAACTGATTTCAATAAGAAAGAAAAAGGCAAAAGCAATCATAACGAAGCAATTACAGCTTAATTTATCCGAAACGAAACTTTAAAAAGAAATTCAAAAAGTCCAAATTAATATTTAATAGTCTTAAAACACAGCTCAACACATCATTACCACCCATTCTTACCCAAAAATTAACCAACTTTTAATAATCAGCTAACATTTAGCAATTTCTAAAGCTATTCATGATAAAAAAGTATAAAAAATCAAATTTCAAAGCACTTATCTGTTCATAAAATTCATTTTTTATTCAAATAAAAGATCTGTTTTAAAAGTATGTTCAGTTCATTCATTCCGACTGATTTAAAACAATTTGACTTAGGCAATTCGTACCTTGGTATTATTAATCATACACACTAATAGCAGCGCTAAAAAGCTGGTTTATTGTGTATTACGGCAGGCATAAAGAACCATTATGTTTCGCTTAGAAAAATCCACCAAACAGATTAGAAGATTAAAACTAAAGCCATGAACAAATACGCCATTATTGGAGTAACTCCCTTCGAAATCCCTGATAGTAGATTGGTTTCCAATTTACAAAAAGCAGATTGCTTTCCGGCTCTAAGTCTTGGACACAGCATAATCGAAGCTCAAGATGCAATCGCCTCGGTTATCGCCACTGGCATTTCCGATTTTGGGGTAAGCATCAACTCTGCTGACTTGGCTAGCATTAAGCTCCCCATTGAAGTAAGTTTGGTTATAACACCTTTTGATCTTACCTTAAAAACCAAAACCACAGCAAAAATCATTTATCAGGTTTTCGACCTTGAATCAGCACTGGCAGCAGAAAAAAATGGCGCCTATGGCATTATTGTAAAAGGAAATGAAGGTGCTGGCCGTGTTGCTTATGAGTCTTCTTTCATACTTTTTCAAAGGATTATCAAAGCCATCACCATTCCGGTTTGGGTTCAGGGTGGTGTAGGCATCCACACAGCGGCATCCTTAATGGCACAGGGAGCTGCCGGCATTATTCTCGACAGTCAACTGGCCATGTTTCCAGAATGTTCGGCACCTGCAGCTTTAAAAAACATCTTCGGAAAATTAAGTGGCACCGAAACCAAATTAATTGATGGCTGCCGCGTGCTGGCGCGACCAAACTCACCTGCATTGGCTGATGATACTGGCTATCTTGCCTTACAGCATTACTTTAAAGGTTACGATTTAGAAAAGCATTACCTCCCAATGGGACAGGACATTGCCCTATCAGCAGATATTGTAAACAAATATAAAAAGCTAAACAAACTGATTTTTGGCCTTCAGGAAGCCATTTACGGACACATTAAACAAGCAAAGGCCATCAATGTGATCAAGCCGCACAATTCGCTTGCCCAGGATTTAAACATCACCTACCCTATTGCCCAGGGACCTATGACCCGGGTGAGCGATGTAGCACCATTTGCAAATGCCGTTTCGGAAGCTGGTGCATTATCTTTCATCGCACTATCCTTATTAAAAGGCGAATCGGCCAAAAACCTGATCGAAGAAACCAAAAAACTGGCCGGCGAAAAAACCTGGGGCGTTGGTATTTTAGGTTTTGCTCCACAGGAACTCAGGGATGAACAGCAGGAATACATTTTAAATGCCAGGCCTCCTGTTTTACTAATTGCAGGTGGCCGGCCTTCGCAGGCCAAACCTTTCGAAAAGGCAGGCATCAAAACTTTTTTACATGTGCCTTCAGCCTCGCTGCTCGATATGTTTTTGAAAGAAGGAGCCAAACGTTTTGTATTTGAAGGCCGCGAATGCGGTGGTCATGTTGGGCCTTTATCCAGTATGGTATTGTGGGAAAAACAAATAGAACGTTTGCTAAAGGAAGAAAATCCGGAAAGCATCAGCGTTTTCTTTGCAGGTGGAATCCACGATGCTTTTTCTACCGCCTTCATCTCGGTTATGGCTGCTCCATTGGCCGCTAAGGGAATGCAAATCGGTGTTTTGATGGGTACAGCCTATTTATACACCAAAGAAGCCGTAAGCTCAGGCGCCATTTTGGATCAATTTCAACAGGAAGCCCTGAATGCCGGCGAAACCGTATTGCTCGAAACTGCTCCAGGACACGAAACCCGGTGTTTAAACTCTCCTTTCGCCACTTTTTTCAACGAAGAAAAGCAAAAAATGCAGGCCGCCGGACTGGATAAAAAAGAAATCTGGTCGAAACTCGAAACCCTAAACGTTGGACGTTTGCGTATTGCTGCTAAAGGAATTGAAAGACGCGGCAACGAACTGGTTAAAATTGATCAGGCCGGGCAAACTAATTTGGGTATGTATATGATAGGCCAGGTGGCCCCGATGCAAAAAGAAATAGTATCATTACTGGATCTTCACCAGGATGTAGCCGATCAAAACTATAAGCATATCTTAAAGGCAACACTTCCTGCTCCTCCCGAAAATAAGACGCAGGCATTAGATGTAGCCATTGTGGGCATGGCCTGTATTTTCCCTGGGGCTAAAAACCTCGAAGAATACTGGCGCAACATCATCTTGGGTAAAGATTCGGTAACCGAAGTACCCGATGAAAGATGGAACAAAGCACTTTATTATAACCCCGATTCAACGGCCGGTGATATGTCGCACTCCAAATGGGGCGGTTTTATCCCAACCATCGATTTCGATCCGCTCGAATTTGGTATTCCACCGCAATCGTTAGCGGCAATAGAGCCTACACAACTCCTTAGTTTACTGGTGGCCAAACAGGCATTACAACACGCAGGTTATGCCGATGGAGGCATGGATAACGAAAATGTTTCGGTTATTATTGGTGCAGAAGGCGGAAACGATCTGGCCAACAGCTATAGCTTTAGGGGCTATTACAAACAGGTTTTTGGCGAAATGCCTGCCGAAGTTGATGCTGCTTTGCCTAAAACCACCGAAGATTCTTTTCCCGGCATTTTAGCCAACGTAATTTCCGGCAGGATTACCAACAGATTGAACCTTGGCGGTAGAAACTATACCGTTGATGCAGCTTGTGCATCTTCGCTTGCGGCAATAGACCTCGCTTGCCAGGAGTTATTTTTAGAAAAATCGGATATGGTTTTGGCGGGTGGAGCAGACCTCCACAATGGCATTAACGATTACCTGATGTTTTCGAGCACGCATGCCCTTTCTAAAAAAGGCCGCTGTGCCACTTTTGATGCCGAAGCAGATGGAATTGCCCTTGGCGAAGGTGTTGCCATGATTGTACTGAAAAGATATGACGACGCTTTACGCGATGGCGACACCATCTACTCCATTATTAAAGGTGTAGGCGGGTCGAGCGATGGAAAAAGCCTGGGTTTAACCGCTCCACGTAAAAACGGACAGGTAAATGCGCTCGAAAGAGCTTACAGCCAGGCCGGAATTACACCTTCTTTAATCGGTTTGGTGGAAGCACATGGTACAGGTACCGTAGTTGGCGATAAAACTGAAATCAGCGCACTAACCGATATGCTCAACCAATCGGGTGCAACAGCAGGACAAACGCATTTAGGCTCTGTAAAAACGCAGATTGGCCATACCAAATGTGCCGCTGGTATTGCGGGTTTAATCAAAGCCTCATTATCGGTTTACCATGGGATAAAACCTCCAACCATTAACTTAAAAACACCCAATAGCTTTTACAATGCACAAACCAGTCCTTTCGCTTTCCATACCGAAGCAGGTTTATGGATGGAAGAAAAACGTTACGCAGGTGTTAGCGCTTTTGGTTTTGGCGGCACAAATTTCCATGCCGTTTTAGAAAGTGCGAAAAATACAGCAGATCAAAATCCGATCTTAAAATCGTGGCCATCAGAACTTTTTGTTTTCAGGGGCGACACCTACGAAGAAGCTAAAAATCGCCTCGTTTCGGTAAAAAACCTTTTAGAACTGAACGATCAGATCGAGCTGAAAGATATTGCTTTTAGCTTAGCCACTGCCGATGCAAAACCGGTTCAACTGAGTATTGTGGCCAACCATGCCGAAGACCTGGTGATGAAAATCGATCTTGTTTTATCGGGCGTAGAAAGCAAAGATACTTACCTCACCAAGAAGCAGGAGGGTAAAGTGGCGTTTATGTTCCCTGGTCAGGGCAGCCAAAGGGTAAATATGGCAAGGGATCTTTTTGTGGTTTTCCCTGAGATGAGAAAACTATTGAAAGCTTATCCGGAATACGAAAAAGTCCTTTTCCCTAATACGGTATTTAATGATGCTGATGCCAAAGCACAAAAAGAACAGATTAAAGATACCCGCATGGCACAACCACTTTTGGGTATTGTAGATCTGGCCATTGCCAACTTTTTACGCTCGCTGGATATTGTACCCGATATGGTTGCCGGCCACAGCTATGGCGAATTACCTGCACTTTGTTTTGCCGGTGCTTTCGAAGAAGAAGCTTTGGTGCACCTGAGTGCCGAAAGAGCTTTAGCCATTTTAAATTCGGTCGAAAACGGCGATCCGGGTACCATGCTTGCCGTAAGTACCAAACAGGAAAACCTTGCACAATATCTAAACGATATTGAGGGAGTTTATGCCGTAAACTTTAATGCCCCAACACAATGTGTAATTGCAGGCAGTACTCAGGGCATTGCCCAACTGGCAGCGGTTTTAAAATCGGCTAAAATATCTTTCCGTCCGCTCGAAGTAGCCTGCGCATTCCATAGCCCATTGGTTGGCAAATCGAAAGTGCTTTACCAACAGGTGCTTTCGGGTGTAAACTTTAACGATCTTAAAATTCCGGTATGGTCTAACACCACAGCCAAAATTTATCCAACCAAAGCTGCAGCCATTAAAGAAAGGTTAACCGATCATTTAATCCAGCCTGTTCTTTTCGTAGATGAATTAAAAGGTATGTATGCAGCAGGTGCACGTATTTTTATTGAGGTTGGCCCGGGTAAAGTGTTAAGTGGACTCACTAAAGCCTGTATTGGTCAGGATGAGGTAATTTTACATACCGAAGATCAGGGACAGAACAAGTTAAGTCATCTGCTCGGCACACTGGCAGGCTATATGGCCACAGGTCGCGAAATATTGATCGAAAAACTTTTTGAAGGCCGCGAGGCTAAACTGATTAAAATCGATGAGCCTGCATTATACAAAAAAAGCCCGGCCATCTGGCAGGTAAACGGCCAGCATGCTGTTCCATCAACCGGCAAGCTCCCGGCTTACGGTGCATCTCCTATTACTAAACCTATCACGCTTATGAATAACACCATTACCCCAACAGAAAATCAACAGGCTCTTGGTTCTGCCAAAGACCTGATGATGCAGGAATACCTGCAAAGCATGAAAGCCATGATTCAGGCACAACGCGATGTAATGCTTTCTTTTTTAGGTCAGGTACCTGCCCTGCCAGCACATTACCAACAGCCTTTAAATACTTATCAGGCTCCTCAACCCATCCATATAGAAGCCATTCCCGTATCACAACAAATCGCACAACCTGCTCCTGTTATCCAGCCGGTTGCCCCGGTTACGGAGCAAAAAGACCTGAAACTGGTGTTGCTGCAAATTGTGAGCGATAAAACCGGTTACCCACAGGAAATGCTCGGTATGGAAATGGACCTCGAAGCCGATTTAAGTATCGATTCGATTAAACGGGTAGAAATTATCGGTGCACTTCGCGCCGAACTGGGTGGTTTTGCCCAGCTTAATTTGCCTGAAGATAAAATAATGGAGCAACTGGCCGGACTAAAAACCTTAAACAGTCTGGTAAATTGGATTACTGAAAATTCGCAATCCAAAACCACTGCAACAGCCGCTCCACAAACTGTCCATGCAGTTAGTCAAACCGAACCGGCTAAGCTTTCTTTAAACGACTTAACCTCGATTATTTTAGATGTGGTAAGCGAAAAAACCGGTTACCCTAAAGAAATGCTGGGCATGGATTTAGACCTTGAAGCCGATTTGAGTATCGATTCGATTAAAAGAATGGAAATTATTGCCTCCCTGAAAGAAAAAATTGATTTTGGCAGTGCAAGCGAACAGACTGATGATTTAACAGAAAAACTGGCCGCGATTAAAACCTTAAGCAGCCTGGTAAATTGGATTGCAGATGTAGAAGCTGAAAGCTCGGAGGTGCTTATCGAAGCAAAAAAGCTTATTGAGGAGAGCATCGACGATCAGACCGTTAAAGAAAAATTATCGCGTTTGAGATTTGAGCTT
This sequence comes from Pedobacter sp. GSP4, assembly GCF_051857575.1. Classification (NCBI taxonomy): domain Bacteria; kingdom Pseudomonadati; phylum Bacteroidota; class Sphingobacteriia; order Sphingobacteriales; family Sphingobacteriaceae; genus Pedobacter; species Pedobacter sp. GSP4. The sequence goes on from NZ_JBPZIR010000009.1 coordinate 200,969, forward strand.
ACTCCTGCGGCCTTAACCGTTACCGAAGCCGCCATTTTAAAAGGACAACGTTTTGCCTTAACTGATGATGGTGGCGGACAAGCCGTCAAAATCAAAAAGCTTTTAGAAAAACATGGTGCCATTGCCGATGTAGTCAATTTCGAAGATCCTTTGGATGGCTATCAGGGACTCATCATCATGAACATGTTCGAAGCACAAAAGAAATCGGGCATCCTGGATCATTTTGCAACCATTAAAAAACTCAATTTCGACACGGTTAAATGGGTGTACCTGATTGCTGATACCAAGCGCTATTTTAACGATCAATCTGACATTTCTTTCTTAAGGAATTACCAGGGTTATTCGGGTTTCTTTAAAAGTCTGGACCGGGAGTACGAGCATACCAAATGCCGCTTCATTAGTCTGGAAACCAAAATGTCGGCCGATGAAATTGCCAACATGGCGCTGAACGAAATTTTGAACCCGGATAAACCTTCAGAGATTATCTACAACGACCATAAGCGTCACATTATGGAGCTGATCCCAACCCAGCTAAGCACCGAAACCGATGCACATATCCATTTGGATAAAGATGCGGTGGTACTGGTACTGGGCGGCGCACAAGGTATCACAGCCGAGCTAACGATCCATTTTGCCAAAGATTATCCTTGTAAATATATCCTGGTGGGCCGTTCGGCAAATCCGATTGCCTCTGCAAATGAGCCTAGTGCTTCGTTAAAAACCAAAGATGAGATCAGGCAATACCTGATTAAACAGGGAGAAATTAAAAAACCTGCAGAAATTGAACAGGAAACCAATAGGATTTATAAAAACAACCAGATTTTACGTTGCATTGCCACTTTAGAAGAAGGCGGTTCTACCGTGGTTTACGAATCGCTAGATCTTAAAGATGAAGAAGCTTTAACCCGCCTCATTAACCAGGTTTACGAAGAACACGGGCGTATTGATGGTGTGGTACACGGTGCAGGTTTACTGGAAGATAAGCTCTTCCACAGCAAAACATCCGAATCATTTGGTCGCGTTTTCGATACCAAAGTAACCCCATTAAGGGTGCTTGCAGAGCAATTACGACCTGAAACCCAGTTTGTAATCCTTTTCTCGAGCATTGCTTCTGTTTATGGAAACCGTGGACAAACCGATTATGCAGCTGCAAACAGTGTAATGGATAAATATGCCTGGGCCCTGAAACAGAAAATACAGGGTAAGGTAATGGCGATTAACTGGGGCCCCTGGAAAGGTGCAGGTATGGTTTCGCCAACTTTGGAGAAAGAATACCAGCGCAGGGGAATTGCACTGATTCCACTACAGGATGGAATGGAAACTTTCCTTAACGAACTAAAATATGGTAAAGAAAGCCAGGTATTGATCATGGCTGGAAACACCTGGACATAGAAAGATCGATGTTGATATTTTTAGCCCATGGTCGTCACCCTGTCCCGATTTAACATCGGGATCAGGGTCTATCTAGCAGGAAAGATGCTGAAATGAATTCAGCATGACGACCGCGTTAATTAAGCAGCCTAAAAGTTTTAGTACAAATAGATATTAATGGAACTAAGAAAGATCCCCTAAGCGAACAAGATGAAGAAGAGCGATGTAGCAATTATTGGAATGTCATGCATTTTTCCGGGTGCGAAGGATATGCAGACCTTTTGGGAGAATATCATCAACCGGGTAGATGCCACACAACAGGTTCCGGCCGATCGGATTGATCCGGTACATTTCGACAAAAATTTAAGCGGCGTTGATCGTTTTTACTGCAACCGGGGTGGTTTTATCCCCGATCATCAGTTCGATCCGCAGCGCTTCGGCATTTTACCATTAGCGGTTGAAGGTACCGAACCAGATCACCTGTTAACCCTCGATCTGGTTCACCAGGCACTTGAAGATGCATCGGTATTCGAAAAAAAATATTCCCTTGATAAAACAGGGATCATTATCGGAAAAGGAAATTACGTTGGCCCCGGGGCAACACGTGCCATCGAAATTGTACGCACGGGCGAGCAGATTTCGAGCATACTGAAAGACCTGATGCCCCAATTGAGCGAGGCAGAAATTGAAAAAGTAAAACACGAATTCCAATTGCGCAAAGGCCGTTTCAGCGCCGATACCGCAATGGGGCTGATCCCCAATTTAGTGGCCTCGTTAGTGGCAAACCGGCTTAATTTAGGTGGTTTGGCATTTACATTAGACGCAGCCTGTGCCAGTTCGCTCATTGCGGTTGATCACGGTGTGCAGGAACTAAATAGCGGCCGTTGCGATATGATTATTGCCGGAGGTGTACATTTGGGTCAGAATGCGGCTTTCTGGAGTATTTTTTCACAACTGGGCGCTTTATCCAAACAGGAAAAAATCAAACCTTTCGATCAGCATGCCGATGGCCTGATTATTGGCGAAGGCTGTGGTTTTGTGGTGCTTAAACGCCTCGAAGATGCCATCCGCGACCAGGATAAAATTTATTCGGTGATTAAAGGCGTGGGCATTAGCAGCGATGGCAGCGGAACCAGTGTAATGAGTCCCTCGGTTAAAGGCCAGCTAAAAGCCATTACCGAAGCATGGAAAAATGCCGGATTGGAAAGTAAAAATATTGGTTATTTAGAAGCCCACGGCACGGGCACACCACTTGGCGATAAAACCGAGGTAGAAACCCTGAAACAGTTTTTTGGTCAGGATACAGACCTGCCAAAAGCTGGTATTGGTTCGGTTAAATCAAACATTGGTCACGCCATGCCTGCAGCAGGAATTGCAGGTCTGATTAAATCGAGTTTAGCACTTTATCACGGCATCATCCCTCCTACTTTACATTGTGATGAGCCGCTTGCCCAACTAGCAGAAACCCGCTTCTCAGCCGTGCAACAAGCTGCCGACTGGAACCAATCGGATTTACCAAAACTTGCTGCTGTAAATGCCTTTGGTTTCGGGGGAATCAATGCCCACGTGGTACTAAGCGCTTACGATCGTCCTAAAAAAGACGAAGTTTTGGTGCTTGCTCGGCCTAGTCATGAAGGTTTGATTCAATCACTCGAAAATGGTGATTACAGCATCGGGCAGGGTAATTTCCGTTTGGTACTGTTTAATCCGAGTGAAGAAAGGATTAAAAAAGCCCTAAAAATTGTGGCTAAAAATACTCCCTGGAGAAATAAACAGGATATCTGGTATACCAATTCACCTTTATTGGCTAACGATGGCAAAATAGCCTTCGTTTTCCCCGGTTTAGATGGGCTTGCAAGTGGCGAAATTAAATCGGTAGCCGATTATTTCAACATCAATATCGATGAAAACAACAAACAGGATGGCCTTTTAAGCGAGGCGCTCAATATCCTGAACAAAAGCAGCGTTTTAGACCAGGCCTTAAAACAATTGGGTGTTAAATCAGACATGAACGCAGGCCACAGTCTTGGCGAATGGCTTGCAGCAAGATCTTCAGAACTTGCCGAAGAAAGTTCGGTAATGAATTTATTGAATGTACTTAACCCCGAAACTTTTGAGCTCAAAGATTCGCGCTTTATTGCCGTTGGTGCAGGTTTAGCTACCCTTCAACCCATTATAGAAAGTATCGCTGATTTATACCTATCGAACGATAACTGTCCGCAACAGGTAATTCTCTGTGGCAGTAAAAATGCGCTCGATGAGCTAGTACCGATATTAAAAGCAAAACAGATTTTTCATCAGATCCTGCCTTTTCAATCGGGTTTCCACTCACCATTTGTGGCCGATAAGTTGGGATTGATCCTCGAAGGCATGCAGGACATGCAGTTCAGGAAAACCACAACGCCACTTTGGTCGGCTACAACCCTCGAAACTTATCCCGAGGGTTTTGAGGCCATCCGCCAGTTAAGTGCAGAACACCTGATTAAACCGGTGCGTTTCCGCGAGCTTACCGAAAAACTGTATGCCGAGGGTGCACGTGTATTTATCCAGGTAGGTTCTGGTGGTTTGGTAGGCTTTATCGACGATACTTTAAGAGGAAAAGATTTTAGCACCATTAGCGCCAACGTGCCCATCCGTTCGGGCATTACACAATTGCAAAGGGTTTTGGCCGCACTTTTTGTTGAAGGAAAGGAAATCGGGCTTCATTACCTGGGCAATATTAAGTCAACTCCACCTCAAAAAAACAAAGGCATTAAACTCGAACTCGGTTCGCCGATTATCCATAACCTGCAAACGCTTAAAGGTTTAACCATTAAGCAAAATCAACCTGTGCAGCCCAAAACTTTTGTAGAAGCCAAACATCCGGTTTTACAGGCTTTTAACGAAAATGTAATGGAAATGATCAACATGCAAAGCGAAATGATCGGGCTTTTTGAAAATGCCGAGTTGCAGGTTGATCAGCCAGTTAACAGGGCACCAGCTGCGCCGGTAAAACCAGTTAGACAAGCCTTTAGTAAAACGCTGGATGTGAGTTTGGAGAACTGCCCTTACCTCATCGATCACTCGTTGTTGAGGCAGCCAAAAGGTTGGCCAACCGTAGAAGATATGGACCCGGTGATTCCGATGACCATGATTTTTGAGGTGTTTGCTGAAATAGCCAATGCCCAATCGCCTGGAGAAAAAGTGCAAAAAATCATGAATATGCGCGTTTTCCAATGGATGAATGTGGTTAAACCTTTTCAGGAAACCGTAACCGGCGAGTGGAAAGACGAACAAAGGGTTTACCTCAACCTCGAACGTTTTGCCAATGCAGAAGTACAGCTTGCAGCGCAGTTAAGCCCTGCTCCAAACCGCACTTTCGATATCGGAAAGTTACTGGATATCGACCGTACATCTGAGCAGATTTACGACGCGCACATGTTCCACGGACCGGATTATCAGGGCATCAAAAAACTGGTTGCAGTTGGTGATAAAGGAATTACCGGTATTATCGAAGCTGCAGGCGGAAAAGGTTCTTTACTGGATAATGCCGGCCAGTTATTCGGTTTATGGCTTCAACTTACTTTAGAAAAAGACCGGATTGCTTTCCCGGTTAAAATCCAGGAGATAGAATTTTTCGGCGATATGGTTGATCAGAAAGGCACCTTCGAATGTACCTGCGTGCTTACTGAAATCAATGATGAATTTGCCACAGCCGATATCGTGATGAAAAGGGATGGCCTAACCTGGCTGATTATTTCAGGCTGGCAGAACCGCAGACTCGAAATCGACGAACCACTTTGGAATGTATCGATGTCGCCACTGCACAACCGTTTATCGGAAGAGGTTGCGCCAGGTGTTTTTCTTTTCGGTAATGCCTACACACGTGTGGTGTCCTGGGATTTCATCCTGAAAAGATATTTCAACCAAACGGAAAAGAAACACCACAACAACCTTTTGCCCAATAAAAGAAGAACCTGGATGATCAGCAGGGTGGCTGCAAAAGATGCGGTAAGGAATTTACTGAACACGCAGAAAAACCAGGCCTGCTACCCTATTACTTTCGAAATTTATTCAGACGAACACCGAAAACCTTATGTTAAAGGCGGTTTAACCGACAATATCAACATTTCTATTGCGCATAAAGGCACTGATGCCGTTGGCATAGCCCGCTTTAACGAACCTGTTGGAATCGATATCGAACATATAGAAGAACGCAGCGCAGGCTTTTTTGATCTCGTTTTTAACAATCACGAAATGGCCCTGCTCCAAAACCGCGATAAAATTGAATGGGCAACCCGTTTCTGGGTAGCTAAGGAAGCTTACGGAAAATACCTGGGTAAGGGCTTAAAAGGCAACCCAAAAGCCTATACCGTAGCAGAGGTAAATGGCGAAGAATTACGCATCAATAACATCACAATTAAAACAATCAAACATAAAAACTATATCATCGGATGGACACTATAGCAACTACGAAACTGAGCAGCGAAGAAATTTTCGACCTCATGAAAAAATTTATAACCGAAGTAATCGGCGAAGAATTTGTTGAAGAAATGGATATCACCCCCGAAAGTTCTTTCACCAAAGACCTCGAAATGGACAGCATCGAAATCGTATCTTTTTCTGAAAAAATCAAGGCACATTTTGGTGAGCAAATCGATTTCACAGGCTGGTTATCATCAATGGATTTAGATCAGCTGATCAATTTAAACCTGGGTATGATCATTTCTTATATCGAAGAATGCCAGTCATAACGGTAAACGGCAAATCGGTTCACATTCAGGAGCTCAACAAAGGGGCTGCTGAAACCATCGTGCTCGTTCACGGGATGTTCAGTAACCTTTCTGTCTATTATTTTAATATCGCACCGCTGCTGGCCACAAAATACCATGTGGTACTTTACGACCTGAAAAGCCATGGCATGAGCGAAAAAACATTGCTCGGTTATGATCTCGAAAGCATGACCAACGACCTGCTTGCGCTTATGAAGGAATTAAACCTGCAGCAAGTGCATTTGGGCGGTTATAGTTTTGGCGGATTGATTGCTTTAAAAATGGCCATCCGTTTTCCGGAGCGCATAAACAAGCTGGCTGTAATAGAGGCACCCGATCCGAACGATGATAAAACAAGGGGTATTATTGACGAGTACAGCCGCGAGTTTCTGGAGCATTACGTCGAAAATTTCACCGATACCACCAAAGTGAAAATGGGTAAAAGGCAGATGGAACGTAACCACCGCATGTACGAGTACCTCTTTTATCAAACCTCAATCAAAACCGATATGGAACTCGAAAAAGACTTTTTCGGCAGCCCGGCAATCAGAACCATAAAAAAATCTACCCTGTTATTATATGGCACCGATTCAAATTGTTTAAACGCAGGTAAACACCTTGATGGGTTGATCGAAAATACAGATTTAATTGCCGTTCCGGGCGATCATAATATTCCGATCCAGCAACCATTAGTTATTGCAGAAACCTTATTAAACTTCTTCAGGAAAAATAAAATTAAACACAGATGGCAAAATTCGTTTTTGTAGTTCCTCCCCTAACCGGCCACATCAACCCAACCTTGAGTATGGGGGCAGCTTTACTGGAAAGAGGTCATCGTGTAGCGTGGATTACTTTAGATCAATCGCTGGACGATAAACTTCCTAAAGGAGGCGAGTTGCTTGTGATCAGCTACGACCAGAACGACCAGCAAAAAAAAGATTCAGAAAAATACCTCGATATCATTACCAAAAAGATTGTTTACGGCATCGATAGCATCAAATTTCTGTACGAAGAAGTATTGATTCCGCTAAACAGGCACAGTTACGAAGGTATTGCCGGTCTGCTTGATCAGTTTAAGCCAGATTTGGTAATTACCGATCACCAGATGTTTGCCGGTGCCATTGCCGCAACCAACAAAAACTACCCTTACGTTACTTCCGTTACGGCTCCGGCAGCGATAAAAGTAATGGACGAATTGCCAAAAGTGCACGAATGGGAAGTAAACCAGATTGTGGAACTGCAGAAAGAATTCGGCATTACGGCAAGCGGTTCTATTGCCTGCTCTGATTTGGCTACATTAGTGTTTACCTCGCGCGATTTCTTTGGCGAGATGGATCTACCCGAACATTTTAAATTTGTGGGTCCTGTTTTTAACCGCCGCAAAACAGCTATTCCTTTTAACTGGGAAGCATTTAAGAACATTACCCAGCCAAAAATACTGGTAAGCATTGGTACCACCTTCGATCACGAACATAAAAAAGCTTTTTTTGCCAAGGTAATCGAGGCGTTTGCCAGTGAAGAACTGCATGTCGTGGTGGTTTCCGATCCTGCCTTATTTGACGAGTGGCCGGCTAATTTTACCGTGCAGCGCCAGGTACCGCAATTGGAACTTTTACCACACCTTGATGCCGTGGTTTGCCATGGCGGCCACAATACCGTTTGCGAAACTTTAATGAACGGACTACCCATGGTGGTAATCCCGATTGCCTACGACCAAAGCCATGTAGCCGGACGTGTTTTCAGGGTTGGTGCCGGAGAACGCTTAAACTTTAACCGTTTTAAAGCCAGTCACCTTAAAGAAGCCGTAAACAAAGTGCTGCAAAACGACAGCTACAAAATTGCCGCAGAGCAGATCAAACAATCCTTTATCCAGGCCGGTGGAACAGAAAGTGCTGCCGATTTACTGGAAGCTTTAAGCAACAAAACCTCAAACGTATTCATCAGTTAAATTATACAATATGTCAAAATTCCTTTTCGTTGTCCCGCCCTTTTTTGGCCATATCAGTCCAACTTTAAGTATTGGCGCAAGTTTACTGGCCCGCGGCCATGAAGTAAAATGGCTTGGCATTACTCCGCTTGCACAGGTGCATCTGCCCGAAGGGGGCGAATTTATTTACCCCGAAGAAGACCTGGTGGAATATGCTGATGAAATACAACACATTTTAAAACGTCAGGATGATGGACCTGCCTGTTCTGGTCCGGAGGTGATGAAACTGGCCCTCGAAGAAACTTATGTGCCTTTTGCTAAAATGATGATGAAAGGACTGAACAACTTTGTAGATGCATGGAAACCCGATGTGATCATTAACGACTGCATTACCTTTGCCGGTGCATTAAGTGCACATTTAAAAGGTATTCCATCGGTTACCACTACCCCTGTTCCTCCAGATGTGATGGGCGATACTGCTAATAGTGCACCTAAAATATTCGAATGGCAACAAAACCTGATCAAAGGTTTACAAAGGGAAGTAGGCATTTACAGTGATGATATCCACATCCATTCGCACGAGCTGAACATGGTTTTCACCTCTCAGGCTTTTGCCGGTTTTGAAGAAAAACCCCCACACATGCATTTTGTTGGCCCCGTAAAAGGCAGGCCGAATTTAACACCATTCGATTGGGAACGTTTAAGCCAGGCCACCACACCTAAAGTATTTGTCTCGTTAGGTACATTGTTGGTTGATATCCGTAAGGAATTTTTCCACAAACTGATTACCGCTTTCGAAAACGAACCTGTAACCATTGTGGCGGCAACCAACCCAGATATTTTTGAAAAATGGCCCGATAACTTTATTGTAAATGGTTTTGTACCACAGTCGGAGCTGATGCCACACATGGATGCTGTAATCTGTCACGGAGGTTTTAATACCGTAAACGATACGTTCACCAACGGTTTACCCATGTTGATTACACCTATTGCCTACGATCATTTCCATACGGCTAAATTAATTGAAGACGCAGGCTGTGGGGTGAGCATCCGCTACAAACGTTTACGCATCAGCGATTTGAGAAACACTGTTTTTGAGTTATTGGAAAACCCGAAATACCGTAACGCGGCACAAAAAATAAAAGAAACATTTATCGAAGCTGGTGGCAATGATAAAGCGGTGCAATTGCTGGAGGATTTTGCAAAAACAGCACAGGCTGTTGAAACAGTTTAATGGAGTTACCTTACGCGGTCGTCATCCTGTCCCGATTTTAACATCGGGATCAGGGTCTATCTCGTAAGAAAGATGCTGAAATAAATCCGATAGCTATCGGATCAGCATGACGAGACGATTAAAAAAGTTGACAACCCTGGATGTAATCGTCCTCCCCGCGACCGTCACCCTGAACTTGTTTCAGGGTCTATCTTACAGGAAAGATCCTGAAATAAATTCAGGATGACGAAACACATAAAAAAGGATGACGAACCTAATACAACACTAACTAAATGAAAAGAAAACTGCTATTTGGCGAAAGGATGTTATACGGAGACGGCAAAAGCCCGTTTAACATTGTACTTCCTTTTAAAATCATAGGAGAAATAAAGGAAGACGATTTAAGGTTTGCCTTGTTCAAAATCCAGAAAAAGCATCCCTGGTTAACTGCAGCCATACGTTTTGATGAAGATAAAAAGCCCTGGTTTGTAACCAATCTTACCGAGGTTTTTAAAATTCCGGTACGCATTATAGAGCGTTTAAGTGATGAACATTGGGAACAGGAATCTACGGCGGAGTGGAAAACAGTTTTCGATGCCTCAGCCGCACCGCTTTGCCGCATTACCTGGATTAAAGGGGATCATGTTTCAGAAATCCTGATGGTGTACCACCATTGCCTTTGCGATGGTACCGCAGCGCTTTCTATTTTAACCGAGTTGCTTCAGCTTTTGGATGATCCCGATACCGATATTGGGAAGGAAATCCCCATTATGGGCGTAAAAGATGTAATACCGGCAAGGGTATTGAACAGTTACCGCAACCGCATCAAAAACGGCCTGATCGGTAAAATTGCCACACTTGCCCTTTGGATGATCCCGATTAAAAAAGTAGCCGTCGAACGTAAAAAAGATTTTATGATCCGCTGGCGGTTTGATCAGGAATTTACCGCAGCCATTATCACGTTCTGCAAAACCAATCAGTTTACCGTTAACACGCTGCTTAGTGCTGCCGTTTTAACCGCCTTTAAAACGGTAAGAAAAGAAAAAGCATTCAATAAAATATCGCTTCCGGTTGATATCAGAAACTTTAATCCGATCATTAAAAAAGACCATATTTTTGCCTTTGGTTTAATGATCGTGCTTTCCCTGTTGCCCGAAAAAGACTTTCTCGAAAATGTGAAGACGCTGCAAAAAGAGGTGAACGATAAATCGGCCAAACTCAATCCATACAGCTTGATGATGATGATGGAAGCCTGTCACCCGGCGCTTAAGAACTTCACCAATTTCTTAAAATACGGTAAATCGAGTAACGATTGCATGTTTTCTAACCTGGGAAAAATCGACATCCCTCACCAATACCAGCATTTTGAAGTAGAAAGTATATACAGTCCTTCGGTAATGGGTCCTTTGGGCAACACCACAACCATGATTGTTTCTACCTACCGCAACCAGATGGACTTTACTTTTGTGGCCAGCGAAGGTTATGTGCCTTTTGTAGAAGCCGAAGCCATTAAACAGCAGTTAATATCCATCCTTAAAAGCCAGATTGTACAACCCATTGAAATTTTAAGCGCAAGCGCATGAAAAGAAGATTAATTTTAGGTGAAAGAATTATGCACGTTGATGCCAAGACACCTTTAAACTGTGTTTTTGGAGCTAAAATTACCGGCAAAATCGGCGAAGAAGACCTGCATCAGGCACTTTATAAAATCCAGCAAAAACATCCCTTGCTGCGCATGAATATCGATAATAGTGGCAAGGAGCCCTATTTTGTATTAAACGAAAACATAGGTAAAATCCCGGTGAGGGTTTCGGTGCGTTCATCAGATCAGGATTGGCTACAGCAATCGAAAGTAGAATGGTATAAACTCTTTAATTCCATTAACGAACCTTTGGCGAGGGTGGTTTGGCTACAGGGCGAAACCGAATCAGATCTATTATTGGTACTCCCACATTGTATTTGCGATGGAACCACCATTTTAAATTTAATGCGCGAGTTAATGACATTGATTGATAACCCTGAACAAGATCTGGTTCCCTACCAATCTTTTACCTCAGTTAAAGAACTGCTTCCCGATGATTTTAATACCAGCAAGACAAGCCACTTTAAAGGAAAAATTTTTGCAGCCCTGGGCCGCTTGTTTTTCTTCTTTAAATCTACTTCTTACAACAATAGCGACCGGCTTAACTATGCCATTAGCTGGAAAATAAATGCTTCAGACACCCAAAACCTGTTGCTGAAATGTAAAGCTGAAAAAACCTCGGTGCATGCTGCAATCTGTGTAGCTTTTATGGAAGCCTTTAAACAGTTACAGCAAGATAAAGCGCATGGCAAGGTAATTTGTCCGGTTGATATCAGGCGCTTTGTAGCACCCATAAAGGAAGATACCATGTTTGCCTTTGCCCCGATTGTAGAATTAAAGCTCGATCAGCAGGAAAATACCTTTTGGACCAAAGCGCGCAAGTTAAAAAACGATCTGGAAGCTAAGATTGCAGAAATGAAAGTTCACGATCTTTTAAACATGAGCGAATATTTTCATTCATCGGTAAATAAAATGATTGGCTTTTTGAAAACAACCAAAGGCACGCATGATATTACCCTAAGCAATATGGGGCTTATAAACATTACTAAAAACTATAAAAACTTTAGCATTGCTACCATTTACAGCCCTACGGTTGCTTTTCCCTGGCGCAACGCAAACACCTTGGTACTGAGCACATTTAATGGTGAAATGGATTTCTCGTTTATGTCTAACGAGTCTTTTTTAAGGGAATTTGATGCCTGGCAGGTAAAAGATCAGGCGATGAAAATGATTAGCGAAAATATAAAGGAATTGGCAAATGTGTGATGTAGAATTAGAGGCGCAAGCCAAGGTATCAAACTGGCACAAATTTGTGCGCAAAAACCTGTTAATACACCTTATTCCCAATATGGTGCTCAATACTGTTGTGCCTTATTTTGTCTTTAAAACACAAAATTCGGTACATTTATTTAGTGGCGAGCAAAATTTAGCCCGGTTCTTACTGCCCATGTCATTGCTGCTTCCTTTTATGATTACCCTCGATATTTTGAAGAAGATAAAGGAATTACAGCATTCGGAAGCCATTCATTATAAAGTGGACGAAAAAATAACGGGCTATCCGTTCATCCTGAAGAAGGCAGGCCTTAATGGCCTCTGTAGTATTGCCGTTGTTTTTGCGCTTATGCTTACCCTGCATTTTTCATTTCCTCCAAACCACGATTTTGGCATAACCCCATCTGCGGTTTGTGCAGGTTTATTGGCCGGTTTATATTCAATTACTTTCTTCTACCTCGCCATCAGGAAGTTTAAGATTGATGCGGTGTAGTAATTCTTGCTGTCATTCTGAATGTAATGAAGAATCTTTATTTTTCTTTGCCACGGATGCACACAGATAAACACAGATAGATCTAGTATTTTTCCTATCTGTGTATCCTTTCTAAAATATTTAATCAATTACCACAACCTAGTCCTCGTTTGTAACGAGGATTAATGAGAAGTGCATTTGTAATGCACAATTGATCATCTACCGAGCTGAGGCAAGTCCATGGAGGTCGGCAAAAAAAATCAATATAAATGACATTAACGAGAAGTGCATTTCTAATGCAAATTAGATCATCAACCGGCGATAAAATCGCCATGCTCATACATCCCGATTGCAAATCGGGACGATAATAATTGTTACTCCAACCACACCATCTGTGTAAAAGCTCCGTTTGTTGCAATATCCCAGGCTTCTACCCTTACCCATTTACGGCCTTTTAAGTTAACCGGCCATTTGAAATCTTTTTGACCAAATGCCTGCGTAGTATTTAAATTGATCCGGTTACGGTAAACCTTTTGCCCATCGCCCGATACAATCTCTACAAAGCTTAAAGGAAAAGTCCATTTCAACTGCATATTAACGCTGGCTTTACCGGTAGCGTCAGTTTTCAAGATTTCTCCCGCACCCTTCCCATTAATGTTGAATGCCGGGATTAATACTTCTCCCGAAGAAACAAAAAACTTCCCCTGTCGCATCACATCCAATACCGGCTGCCATCCATCGGCATAATTCGGCACCTTATCCAACTGCAAATAATTTACGTTTAAATGCGCATACATTTCGTTCTGCTCCGTAATGGTAAAGATATCCGCTTCAGAAATAACGTGTTTTTTCAATCCCCAGTTGGCCATATCATCCATTAAATTCAATACCCTTTTACTTAGTGTAGGCAATGATAAATCGGCCGGAATAGCTTTCCATGCAGCGCCCAAAAAGGTTTCTGACTTAAAAAAATCTTCATCCTTATATTTATCCGGATAACCTGTTGATGCTTTCGTTCTGGCATGCGCCGTCCAGGCTAAACCCTTTTCCTGTTCCAGCAGTTTCAGCATTTCGGCTTTATCATTAATCCGGTAAACTTTTCCATAGGTTGGATCGTTGCTCTCGAAAGGTTTATCGCTTTTCCTCGACATGATCCAATAAACCGGTTTCGGGAAAAAGGCCAACCAGTGGCCACCATAAAAATTATTGGCTTCTTCGCCAGGTAACAGTAAAAAATTTGGGTCAGATAATCTTTTGGTTTGTTTAAACAGCGCATCGAGTTCTTTCAAACGGACAGAATCTGGGCCTTTTGGGTGCCCCGGACCATGAAACTCGGCCAGTTTAACAATATTTAAGCCTGCTTTTTTAAGTACATCAACAAACTCAGGTTTTTCTGGTACAGGTTTCCCGCTCAGCACCACATCCGAAATAAATTCATTGTGAAAATGACTGGCCATAGTTTTATATCCCGCCAAGGGTACATACGAATCGTTATGTGTAAACTTTTTAACTTCATCCAAAACCGCACCTGCTTTGCCAGTGCTCAATAAACAGAAAAAATTAAGGCGCTGTTGTGTATTTGGTGGCGCATTAAACCAGGGCACATAACGCTTATCCCCCAAAGGATCCTGACGGATACCAATACCAAAACCTGGAATCAGATTTAAATAATTACTGCCCTTCCAGGTAAATTTAAGATTGAAGGCTTCATCCAGGGGATAAAAATATTGGTGCGGAGCCGGAAACAAAGCCAAACTACCAGCCTTATTTTCTCCGATTACCGTACGGTATTTTACTTCTAAGTTTTTAGCCGCATCTGTTTCAACGGCTTTCTCAGCCTGAAGCTGTCCTTTCACATCCGACCACGCGATATTAGCCCACATGTCTTTTTTATTAACCAGACCAGCATCGTACAAAATTGCTGTTGAATCTTTTGCAGTAGAAACTACGGCGGCTACATTAAACAACGGACTCCCGTTATATAACGTAATTTCTAAAGCACCTCTAAAAGTTTCGGCACTTAGGCCCGCTATTTTAATTATGGTTTGGCTACCCTGAGTGCTGACGCTGGCTGCTCCCTTTTCAAATTTTACAGCGTTGGTAGTATATGGTCGTGTAGGTACGCGGTCAAAAAACACATCCCAGCCGCCGCTCGAAGGGCTTAGCGTACGTTTGCCTACCCTCAATATAAATGCAGGATCCAGATTAGCCGCAATTTCTTTCAAAGCGCCTTTTTTACCCAACTGCAAACTACTGAACAAAGCTTTGGCATTATCGAGGTTTAAAACCATTTTTCCTACATCCCCTTTCCCAACCGGCCAGGTTAAAACCAGTTCATTTTTATTGGAAGTAAAGGTAGCCCCGTTATTTTTGAATGATTTAAAATTTACCTGTCCACAAGCATAAATAACTGAAAAACAGATAATAAGCAATGTAAAAATAGTATTCTTCATATTTGGTTAATCGTTTTAGTAAGACAAGATAATAATTAGAAATAGAATATGGCCTGTTCATGCATTATCGTTACATATTGTTCATTATTTCTTTTTTTTGGAAAGTTCAGATAACATTGTTTATCTTAATAAAACATTAAAAAAACCAAACTATTTTGCACCCTATATTAATCAGAAATAACGTAAAAATACTTGGCGAGGGCAGTCAGGTAATTATTTTCGCCCACGGCTTTGGCTGTGCGCAAAGTTCATGGAAATTTGTAACTGATGCTTTCCTGGAAGATTACAAGGTAATATTGTTCGATTACGTTGGTTCTGGCCGATCGGATATGAGCCAATACGATAAACAAAAATATTCGACGATTGAGGGTTATGCCTGCGATGTAATTGATATTATTGAAGCGCTGGATTTAAAGGATGTTATTTTTGTTGGCCACTCGGTAAGCAGTATGATTGGCATGATAGCGGCTTTACAGATGCCTGAAGCTTTTAAAAAATTAATCTTTATCGGACCATCTCCTAAGTACCTGAACGACAGGGATTATATTGGTGGCTTTGAAGCAGCAGATATAGAAACGATATATGAACATATTGCCGAAGATTATGTTGGCTGGAGTAAGGTAATGTCGCCGTTGGTGATGGATAGCCCTTCAAAACCCGAGCTTGCAGATTTTTTACAGGAATGTTTCGAATCAACAGAGCCAAGCGTGGCACTGGCCTTTGCCATGGCCACTTTTAAAACAGATTGCCGCGAAAGGTTGAAAAACATCGAAATACCGAGCCTAACCTTACAAAGTTCCAGCGATATCATGGCTCCCCTCTCGGCAGGCGAATTTATCCATAAAAACACACCGGAAAATTTTTTGGTGGTAATGAAAGCTACCGGACATTTTCCGCACATTAGCGAACCAGAAGAAACGATCCGCGAAATCAAAGATTTTATTGGTGATACCAAGCATAAATCGGCAGCCAGCCATCTTTACGCTTCGTAATGCTAATTGGACAAAAATTTCAGTGCCTCCTCTTTTGCTTTTTTGCAAATGGCACTGATCATTTTTACTTTGTTTTTTAACTGTTCAAGTGATAGGTTTTCATATTCAATAGCCTTAAGGTGCTCTGATAGTTTTGTTTCAAGGCCCATAACCATAATGGTGGAGCGCAATTTATGTGCTTCACTTTTCAAATTCTCTATCTGCTGGTTTTTCAAAGCCGTATTTAACTGTTCTATCTCCAGGGCAATCATTTCTACAAACTTACCGGCTATTTCGCGTTCATATCCCGCATCGCCCAGGCTAATTGTTCTTAAATAAGATAAATCTATTACTTCATAATCATCCCTCCTGCTTTCTGTTTCCATGCCTTTAACAGAAAATAGCTCATTTGGTAAAAACATGGTAAGCATGCCCACCAGCTCAATTTTTGAAATTGGCTTGCTAAAGCACGCATTCATACCGATTTCAAAACATTTTGCTTTTACCACTTCAATTGGGCTATCCGTAACCGCAACAATGGGTATATTGATCAGCAATTCCTTCCTGATTACTTCTGTAAGCGTATAGCCATCCATTTCAGGCATTTCAACATCGAGTATAACCAGCTTGAATACTTTTTTTTTCAAACATTTTATAGCTTCTGCTCCATTCTCGGCAACGAGGAAACATACATCATATTCTTTCAGGTAGTTGGAAAGGATCTGGCGGTCTATCTTATGGTCGTCAACCACTAAAACATCAAAAGCTGTACTCAAAATTTTACCCTCTTCTCTATTGGCCATCATTTATGGTCTATTATAATATTTGCATTCTTTTGTTCAGTACGTTTTTATAGGCATCCGAAATCGGAACAAAGCTTTTATTGATAATCAGTGTATTGCCTTCAATGGTATCTATTTTACCAACATTAATAATAAACGACCTGTGAATACGGATAAAAGTATTGCTTGGAAGTTTATCTTCAACAGATTTCAGGGAAGCATAAATGGAGTAACTCTTGTCAAATAGATAAATCTTCACATAATCGCCTTTCGCTTCGAGGTAATTGATATCAGCCAAATTTAAACGCCTGATAACTCCAGAATCGCGGATAAATATAAACTCGTCTCTATTGGAAGCAACAATGATATTTTTGGCTTTATAAATCTCTTTGGCTTTGGTTATGGCCTGCAAAAACCTTTCGGGCATTAAGGGCTTGGTTATAAAATCAACTACGTTCAGATCAAAAGCGGTAGCCGCATGGTCTTTGTGCGAACTGATGAAAATAATAAGAGGCCTGTTGCTGCCCAGGCTCTTTACCAAATCTATCCCAGATGTTTCGGGCATTTGAATATCGAGGAGTAACAGATCTATCTTATGGATGGCCATATTTTTGTACACCTCTTCTGCATTCTCGCATTCGGCAACCACATTTACCGATTTTTCAATCTTTAAAAGGTGCCTTATAATGCTACGGGCTATAGCATGGTCATCTACAATTAAACAGTTCATATACCACTTATATCCGGTTTAGCATCTACACTTAAAACTAAGCATATATGGCCTCAAATTACGGCGTGAACAGCTGAATGAATAAAATGAACAAATCTTACATTTTCTGAAAACCATTTATAATTTCATCCCGTATATACCCCCATTCGTCTAGGATTTTAGCCTTTACAACGGATACAAATAGTTTAAATAGTAGCGCAAACGTACATTTGCAGACTTAAAATCAAAAATTAATCATAAAAAAATAAAATGAACAAAATTAAAACCATCGCACTTTTTACCTTAAGCATTTTAGGCGTTTATACCGCTAATGCACAAACTTTTAAAGAACCTGTTAGCTATAAACTTAAAAACGGAATGAACATCATTATTTCGGAAAACAGCTTATCGCCTAAAGCTTACTCGAGCTTTACATTAGATAATAGTGCTTTTGCGGATAAAAAAGACGGGGTGGCCGAATTGTTGAACGCTGTATTGAACGAAAGCGTTGCTAAAAACTCGAATATCAATTTTAAAGACAACAGTGGCAAACTGGCTACAGCCAACGCTGATCTAGATCAAGATTTAACTAAAATGGCAGCATTGATCCAACATGCCACATTAGATCAAAAAACTTTCAATACCGCTAAAGCTAAACTGATTACCAGTTTAAAACTTCAGGATTACGATTACGATCAAAGCGTTAACGAAAAATCAATCGGCGAATTAACACTTGCTGATGTACAAAGCTTTTACAACCAGATCTCTCCTGAAAAAACCTTTTTAACCGTTGCCGGTAATGTTGAACTTAACTCGGCAAAAGCTGCAGTAAAGAAAGCTTTCGGTAACTGGGAAAAACAACATGCAAACACAACATTAGCAAAATAAGTCGTCTAAATACAATAAGAACTGCCTCTTGAACAAAATCAAGGGGCTTTTTTATGTGCAAAATGTTACGTAAAACCTTATTTACCTGCCGTTTCTTAAGGTTTCAATCGATATATTAGCTAACAAAATGTTTTGAGATGAAAAAAGGCTACGCAGTATTATTGCTTATAGGATTAACAGTATCCGTACGGGCACAAACCCTGGTTAACCGCAATCCCGATATTGATAAAATGGTTAAAACGGTAAATCAGGATTCCTTAAAATCATATATCTCAAAAATGGTATCATTTGGCACCAGAAATACATTAAGCGATATAAAAAGCAAAACAAAAGGAATTGGAGCAGCCAGAAATTGGGTAGTGGGCAAATTTAACCAGTTTGCCAAACAGAGCAACGGCCAGCTTACCGCCTATTTAGATACCACAACCTTCAAACCAGATGGCAAAAGGGTAGATCAGCCAACTCTTTTGGGTAACGCCATTGCCGTACTTAAAGGTACCGACATAAACGATAAACGCGTATATGTAGTAAGTGGCCACTTGGATAGCCGTGTTACCGATGTAATGAACAGAACCAGCGATGCCCCCGGCGCCAACGACGATGGCAGTGGTGTAGCAGGCGTAATTGAAGCGGCCAGGATTATGAGCCAGTATAAGTTTTCGGCCACAATTATTTTTGTAGCCGTAAGCGGCGAAGAACAATCGTTACTTGGCTCGGGATTTATGGCTGCAAAAGCGAAGAAAGAAAACTGGAATGTGGATGCCATGCTGAACAACGACATGATAGGCAGCAACAACAGCAGCGAAACACAGATTATAGATAATACCAGGCTGCGCGTATTTAGCGAAGGTTTACCAAGTTATGAACTGGATAAAAATGTGAAGAACATCCGCCAGTTTGGTTTAGAAAATGATGGAAAAAGCCGTCAATTGGCGCGCTATGTAAAAGAAATTGGCGAACGTTACGTAGATCAGCTGGAAGTGAAACTGATTTACAGGAACGACCGCTTTCTGCGCGGTGGCGACCATACCCCATTTGTAGAGAACGGTTTTACGGCAGTGCGCATTACCGAAATGAATGAAAACTTTGACCACCAGCACCAAGATCTCCGCACAGAAAAAGGGGTGAAATATGGCGACCTGCAGGAATTTATGGATTTTGAATACCTGCGTAAGAATACAGGTGTAAATATTGCTGTGCTGGCCAATCTGGCAAAAGCACCTGCTGCACCAACAGCGATAACGGTAGATGTAAAAAACCTGAGCAATGCCACCTATCTTTACTGGAAAGCACCTGCCAACGGTACAGTGAAAGGCTATTATGTGTTAATGCGCGAAACCAGCAGCCCGGTTTGGGAAAAGAAATTTTTCACTACAGCTACCGAACTGAAATTACCTTACAGCAAAGACAATTATTTATTTGCAGTACAAAGTGTTGGTAATGATGACAATGAAAGTTTACCCATTGTTCCGGGAATTGGAAGGTAAAACTTTTAGGTTTTATAGTTGTTTAAACTCAAATTTACAGCATGAAATTTAAACCGGTAGCATTTATTATCAATATAGCCATTACACTCAGTATTGGCGCTTTGGGTGGATTGGCAACGGCACAATCTGTTAAAACTTGGTATCCAACGCTCAATAAGCCCTCATTTAATCCTCCAAATTGGCTCTTTGCCCCCGTTTGGACTACACTTTATGTGCTAATCGGCATTGCCGCATACCTGGTGTGGATCAGGCGCGATAAAATTGTGCATTTCCCCCGTACCGTAGCCATTTACCTCATCCAGCTGATCCTGAATTTGGCCTGGTCGTTCATTTTCTTCTACCTGCACGAAATTGGTTTTGCAATGGCAGAAATCATCCTCTTGCTTATCGTGATCATCATAAACGCTACAATATTTTATCGGATAAACAAATGGGCGGGGCTAATTTTCATCCCCTACATCCTTTGGGTAAGTTTTGCATCATTTTTAACATACAACATCCTCATATTGAATTAATTTTAAAAGAAAACCTTATTTTAGGGGAGTGGTAGCTTTTAAAAGATTTTTGCTGATACTCTTCGTTGTGTGCTGTAACCAATTGCAAGCGCAAAAGGTGGGTCTTGTTTTTAGTGGTGGCGGTGCCAAAGGATTGGCTCATATTGGCACCTTGAAGGCGCTTGAAGAAAACCACATCCCAATCGATTACATTACCGGAACCTCAATGGGCGGCATAGTGGGTGCTATGTATGCCTCTGGTTATAGTCCGGCAGAAATTGAGAAAATAGCCCTAAGCAACGACTTCCAGAACTGGGTAAACGGGCGTTATACCAGCGATTACACTTACTATTTCCAAAAAAGAGCCCCAAATGCATCCATGCTTACCGCAAAAGTGGCCATAGATACCGGTTTCCATTTCAGTTTCCGCTCCAATCTTATTAACGACATCCCCCTTAACTTTGCCTTTTTAGAGCTATTTTCGCAGGCTTCGGCAGTTTCTAAAGATAATTTCGACAATCTTTTTGTACCCTACCGTTGCATGGTTGCCGATGTACTTTCGCAAAAAAGCATTACGGTAAGCAAAGGGAGTTTGGCCGAAGCCGTGAGGGCCACCATGACGGTACCTATTATTTACCGTCCGATAAAATTAGATGGAAAATATGTTTTTGATGGCGGTTTATACAACAACTTTCCCGCAGATGTAATGGAAAGGGATTTTAAACCCGATTATGTGATCGGTGCAAATGTTTCATCTAAAACCTATAACGAATACCCAAAAAACATCGACGACCGTTTAATGAACCGGTTTTTGGTTTACATGTTTCTTTCTAAATCCGATTCGACCATGATCGGTAAAAATGGTGTTTACATCCAGCCCAATTTAGCGAACTACAGTGTAACCAATTTCGCGCCTGTACAAGAGTTGATCAAAAAAGGTTACGATGCTACCATAGCCGATATGCCACGCATCAAGGCCTTGATCAGTAGAAGGGTTGATGATCGGGAACTGGCCAGGCGGAGGGAAAAATTCAATACCCAAAAGCCAGATTTAAAGTTTAGCAATATCATTGTTTCGGGCGTTAACATTCAACAGAAGAAATACGTAGAAAGGCTTTTTAAAAGCGACAAATCTACCTTTGACTTAAAAGACATTAAAAGAGGTTATTACAAATTGGTTGCCGATCAGACTTTTGAAACCGTGTACCCAAAAATTTCTTATCAACCCGCTACCGATAGCTATACTTTTGAAGTTGTGGCACAGCCGAAAAAAAGTTTTAAGCTCGAACTGGGCGGCAATATATCTACCAGGCCCATCAGCAATGTTTTTCTTGGTGTAGAGTATAATTACCTTAACCGTAAATCGTACACTTTTGGCACCAGTTTTTACTCGGGCCGCTTTTATGAATCTATCCAGGTTAACGGCCGGGTTGATTACCCAACTAAACTGCCCCTCTTTTTAGGTGCCGAATTAACCTATAACCACTGGAACTTTTACAATACCAGCCAGATTTTCATCGAAAACCCCCGCCCCATTTACATAGAACAGTCAGACCGTAAAATCGACCTGATGATAGGAATGCCCTTAAATTACAATACCAAAATCGTTCTGCATTCTACCTTTATCAACAACAACGACCGCTATAGCCCCAACAATACCTTTGCCCTTGGCGATGTATTGGACCAGACTATATTTAATGGCTTTAGGGGCTCGCTTAACCTAGAAAAAAACTCGCTCAACCGGAAACAGTACGCCACCAACGGACAAAGTTTCTCTTTAAGCTTTAACTATACCACAGGCCGCGAAAACTATAACCCGGGCAATATTTTCCGAAATACACCTGGCTTTGTCAAAATTCCAGGCAGTAGCCAGCTACACCATTGGGGAAGCATTAAACTTACCCAGGAAAACTATTTCCTACATATTAAAAAATACACACTCGGCTATATCATCGAAGGTGTAATTTCTAACCAGCCGCTGTTTAGCAATTATTATTCTACCCTTTTGGTTGCCCCGGCATTTTATCCTTTGCAGGACAGCCGGTCACTCTTTTTAGATAAGTTCCGCGCAACCACTTATGCCGCGGGCGGAATAAAAAATATTTATAATTTCAGGAAAAATCTTGATTTTAGACTGGAAGGTTATTTATTTTTACCGCATAAAGAATTTGAGCTTAACAATTTTCAGCAGGTTGATTATGCAAAGGCCATTACGAAAATCCGTTATGCCGGCACCGCTGGCTTGGTTTACCACTCGCCGCTTGGCCCGGTAAGTTTAAGTTATAATTTATATAATGATGCAGTTAAAAGAAATGGTGTATTATTGCATATCGGTTATTTAATTTACAATAAACGTTCTATCGAATGAAACGGATCTTACTATTTTTTGCCTTGTGTTTAATTGGTTTTGCCGGCACTGCACAAACCGCAGCGATCAACAATTTCTTGGTTAAAGAAAACCTGCTCAAAAACAACAAACTGGCCATTATTGCTGCCGATTCGCTAAACGTACCCAACGAAAACATCAACGGAACCTACACTTTTAGCGTAAGTGGTTTTACCCAGATCTTAAAATTTAACGATGGTATTGCCGTTCTGCCCCTGCCGATCGATAAATCTACTTTTGTTTACATAAAACACCAGAACGATAACGGCACACACAGCAAACTGGTTTACGTATATAAAAAAGACAGCGATTTAAGCCCCTACGCAATCAACAGCCTTTGGCTTTTCATTATACCGATTGTGCTGGTTATTATCGCCTTCGCTTTCCGCAAACTTATCATATTTGTAGTCATCGTATTTTTGGTATTTGTTTATTTCAACCACAGTAACGGACTAAACATCTCTACCTTTTTCGAAAGCATTTTTGATGGGCTGAAGAACCTGGTCTGATACCGCAGCTCCGTCATTTCGACTGAAGCGCAGCGGAATGGAGAAATCTACAAGGTAAAATTGATCACTATAATTGTGGTGTCAGATGTTCCCATCTGACTCTAGATTACTAAGTTAATCAATACTTTAATAGCTATTTTTTTTTTTGAAAAGCAATGCCTGTAGTACATCGGTTCCGATAGTCCCGCCCTTTGCTTAATCCCGATCAAAAACCGATTAAACAGATAACACTTAAATCGGGATAACGCTGCCGGTCGGGTTTATTTAACAATGGACAGCTGTTACAAACCGTCGACCATTTTAAGTTTCTTCTTGTTTATCTGTGCCTCGGAGGGAAACCCGTAATTCCGCTTGGCAAAGCTATAATTAGTAGTCTGTGGGGACACAGACCACGGTGATGGAAATATCCGTTTTACACGCTCGCGCTTGTTTCTAACGGGCGCGGAAATAATCAATCGTTTGTAATGATTCCTTTTAACCAGTGTCTCCGAGGTAAACATTTAACCTTGCTTAAGAAAATAACCGTAAGTTGTCTGTGAGGACACAGACCACGGCGATGAAAATATCCGTTTTACACGCTCGCGCTGGTTTCTAACGGGCGCGGAAATAATCAATCGTTTCTAACGATTCCCTTTAAAATACTAATATTTTTAGTAAATTTGTTTTATGGAAAATCTATTTTTGGTGTGTTTGATACCTCCAATATCTATCGTAGAAGATATTGATGAAATCAGGAATTATATCTCAAATAAATTTAATGTGTACGAATCCTTAAAACGGCCTGCCCACATTACGCTATACCCACCAGTAAAGCTATCCTCAATGGAAACAGAAAAAAGATTTTTCAAAGCACTCGAAGACGCTTCCCATAATACACCCTTTACGCAGGTATTAAGAAATTTTAATTCCTTTCCTGAGCATACTTTTTATCTAGACGCAGAACAGAACGAAGGAATTATGAACCTCGAAAAACAGATATCAACAACATTAAAGCCATTAAAGTTGATCGAGAAAAAAGAGAAATTCAATCCGCACCTAACCTTGGCATTTAGGGATATAAAACCAGTTTTTAAATCGATTATTGAAGCATTCAAAGACAAAAAATTTAAACGGGAGTTCCCTGTTAATTCTTTTTTCGTTTATAAACACCAGGATAAAAGATGGCAGCCATTTAGAGAATTTTCATTTAAAAATCCAGATACCAAACCCAAAGTTTTAAGCCTATTCGATTGATTAAAATGGCATACCGATACCGAAGTTATATTGCAAAAAGCGGTAAGTATCTGGAGCATGTGTTAAGTTATAATTGTTCTTAAAATCTCTTGCACCGGAGAAAAATTTACTGATTACCCATTGATCAGAACCCGTAAACTGTGGGTCTTTAAGTTTCAACCCTACATCAAACCTAAACACAAAATATTGTACATCGTAACGTAAGCCCAAACCTGTGCCAACAGCAAGCTGTTGCGCAAGTTTACCTAGTTTAAATACAGTTTGTTCGTCGAGTGCTGGGGTGGCAAGTAGAATTGATTCGCCTTTGCGCAGATTCCACACATTACCGATATCAACAAAAGCAGCTCCCTTTAAAGTAGCCCCAAAAAACTTTTTGGCCACCGTAAATCGGTACTCAAAGTTGGTTTCAATTCGCATCGTTCCAAGCTGGTCAACTCCATAAAATGCTCTCCTTAAGGTATCGCTTCTTAAAAGCCCCCTATCGTAGTTACCTGGTCCAATTGTTCTGGCCTGCCAGGCTCTTACCCCACTGGATCCACCTGCAAAAAACTGCTTTTCGAAGGGAATACCAGTTAACACTGAATTTCCGTAAGCATAAGCCACACCTGCATTTAAACGGGCAACAAACTGCCTTTCGCCACCCAAATGTTTATACCACCTTAAATCAACCTCGGGACGCAAATACTGGTTAAACGGTAAGCCCAATATCTTCGCCGGATCTCCATTTGCCGGATTGTACTTATTTCCTGATAACCTGGATATACCCTGCAACAGGTTACCGGCAATATCCATTCCTGCCCTTAAATAAACGAAAGAACGGTATTCATTGAGCTTATTGGCATTTAAGGTATAAGTGTATTTCATCCCCAAAGTCAAATCTTTCCTACCCAATAAGGTAGAATAATAAAGATTATTTAATATAGTTTCAGCATCCACATTTGGATCCAGATTACCAAAACGATATTCGAAGTTTAAAGGGGTAAAAGAGTGTAGTTTCGATTTCGTTTCAACCCAATCATAAGTAATCGAATTGATAAAAATCCTTCTTACCGAAACATCTTTCTGCAGGGCGTAGATATAACTGCTCGAAAAAGTGGTGTGCGGCATCCCGTTTCCGCCTAAGTTGGGATTATAAAAGGGGATCATCAGCCTGGGTACCGTAATGCTTGCACTGATTGAAAAATCGCGCTGGTAAATATCGCTAAACACCTTGGCCCCATTACCAATCCGCGATTGCAAACCACCTTTTATTTGTAATTCAAAGCGCTCTGCTCCCCTAAAAATATTGTTATTGGTGTAGGTGTTGCTTAAGTTAAAACCAACCGTACCACCATTAAACGGTACCTCTCCCTCTACCCGGTTGCTCATTACCTTTTGCGGAATGAGTTGGATTACCGCATTAACTTTATTAGAGGTACTATCCCTTCTGAAATAATCGATCTTCACATTTTTAAAAACATTAAGCTCATATAAACGATCATAAGTAAGGTTTTCATTGCGGATATCATAAAGCTCGCCCTGCTTTAAAAAATCGTACCGCACAATCGGATTTCTCCTGTAGCGCTTAGAAAAATCGGTAAATATAATCCCGTTCAAGGTATCCTTGCTCAATTTATACCTCACCGAATCAGGAAAACCATCAGGATTTGGCGCAATAATCATGTGGGTATAACCAATGTTAAACTGTTTATGCGGTCCTTCATTGGGATCGTTTATATTCAAGTTTAAATCAATTTTATTTGTTTTGGAGCTGGCCTCAGCACCATAAACATCAAAGTTTACATAAGGTCTTAAAAAGTAAAAATAACCGTTCTCTTTCATAATGCGGTAAATCTGTTCGCGCTCATAGGTTAACGAATCTTCATCATATTGCATCCCTTTGTGCAAATGCGTTATTTTGCCTTTGTTCGATTCGTAAAGGCTTTTGATGTTCCCGTTCGGAATAGAATCGGTAAGTTTATCTATAAAATACGCCGGACCAGGTTTAGCACTAAAAATAACTTCTGCTTTTTTATTGGCCACTTTGATTGCAGAGGTAACTTCTGCCTGGCGGTAACCTTTGCTCTTCAAAAATTTCTGGATCTGCGTTCTCGAAATCTCTACCAATGTGCTGTCGAGAATAGCCGGTGGTGTACCAAAAGGCTTTATATCACTGGTTTTGTAGCGCCCATCTTTCGTATTAAACAGGTTGTATAAAGGCACCTGGATACTCAGCTTAGAGGCCGGCCGAAGATCTTTCTGCACATAATTATATGCCTGCTCTTCAAATTTCGCGTCAACGCTATCAATAGTAACTTTTTTCACGATCGATTGATAATCGGCAATGTACTTAGTTGATGAACAGGCCTGAATTAAAACAATAATAAATAGTAATATTGCAGTACTTTTCAGTTTTATATTTATTAAGTATTGGTATGCTTTCAAAATCACAGATTAGTTTTATAAAGTCGTTACATCAAAAAAAATACCGTAAAGAACATGGTTTATTTCTTGTTGAAGGCATAAAATCCATAAAAGAGTTTATCCAGTCAAGCTACCAGATCCATACCATATTTTACAACAGCGAACAGCACAATTTGTTACCCAAATTGCCTGCAAATATAAACTTATTTGAAGTAAACAACGCTGAATTAGACAAGATTAGTACGCTGCAGACCCCACAAGGTTTTTTGGCGCTCATACACCTCCCTAAAAACAGGGATTTAAACCTAAACGATTTAAAAAATCAATTTACCCTCGTTTTGGACGGCGTTCAGGATCCGGGCAATATGGGTACCATTATCCGTACCGCAGATTGGTTCGGGTTTAAAAATATTATCTGCTCGCCCGATAGTGTAGAAGTATTTAACCCTAAAACTGTACAGGCCACAATGGGCTCGCTGGCACGGGTAAATATTTTTGAGACCGATCTACCCCTATTCCTAGCTGATAATGCCATACCGGTGTTCGGAGCACTGTTAGATGGCGAATCGATTTACAACACTAAGTGGGGCAAAGAAGGATTGGTGATTTTGGGTAATGAGGGGAAAGGAATTTCACCAGATGTAATCAAAAAAATCAATAAGCCCGTAACCATTCCGAGGATTGGTGAGGCCGAATCGTTAAATGTTGCGGTAAGTGCCGCAATCTTTTGCGCTGAATTAGTGCGAGTTCGAAATTAAATTGAGATATTATTTGCGGGCTAACTAATAATTGCTATTTTTGCAGCCTTGAATTTAAGGGTCGAGTGGCCGAGTGGCTAGGCAGAGGTCTGCAAAACCTTCTACAGCGGTTCGAATCCGCTCTCGACCTCCATTTGTACAAATAAAATAATTAAAAGGTTATTACCATGGCAGTTACCAGATTAAAAAGAAAAGACAGAAGAAATAAAAATACAGCTCACCAAGAGGTAGCATTTTTAAAAAGAGCAACTAACATCGAGTTAGGAAGCCGCTCTGCACAACCTAAAAACGATCAATTAGCTAAAAACAACGCTGTTTTAGCTGCTTTGGCAAAATAGTTTTTAGAAAATTCTTCTAAAAGATTTAAAGCATCCTTCTGATCAAAGGATGCTTTTTTTATGCATTAGTATTTTTTACTCAAAGTATTTATTGGTTAATTCTTAGCCTCTTTCCTAACTCGATCGTCATGCTGAACTTGTTTCAGCATCCATCCTGAAAGATCGACCCTGAAATAAATCCGATAGCTATCGGATCAGGGTGACGACCTATGTTAACAACCTTCCTTCCTTCCTTCCTTCTTTTAAAATCCCTAACTTTATCCTATCAGATTTTTAAGCAGAAGACATGAACCTTACCGAAACACTTTCTACCCTCGAAACGCTGGCAGACGAAAAAGTACGCAAGCAGCACCTTAAAAATGGCGCCCGTGAAAACCTATTTGGCGTTAAAATGGGCGATATCAGAACCTTGGCCAAAAAGATCAAAACAGATCATCAACTTGCATTAGAGCTTTGGGAAACCGGAAACATCGATGCCAGAATGTTGGCCATCCTGATCCTCAACCCTAAAGAATTATCAGCGGCAGAAATCGAACAGATGGTATCTTCAGAAGAATTTGCCTGGGCTGCCGATTGGTTCTACAACTACGTGGTTAAAGAATACGCCGGTAAAGAACAGTTCCGCCAAAAGTGGATGAATGCAAACGATAAAATGTTGGCCCGTGCAGGCTGGAGCTTAACCAGCGGACGGATAGCAAGGGATGCAGAAGGTTTGGATATCCCTGCAATTCTCGACCGTATCGAAGGCGAAATGGCCAAGGTTGCTCCTGAAACGCAATGGACAATGAACACGGCACTTGCGCAGATCGGCATCAATCATCCCATTTACAGGGAAAGGGCTTTGGCAATAGGCGAAAAGCTAGGCATATACCGCGATTATCCGGTTTCTAAAGGCTGTACCTCTCCCTTTGCACCCATTTGGATTAATGAAATGGTTAAAAGACAGAAATAGATCAATTTTTTTTGAGCCTTTCAGCAATTAAAATCGAGCTTTTTAACAAAGCAACCGATCATTTTAATACGCATCTTTGCATAAATTAAGAAATTAACATGAAAGTAATTATCACAGGTGCTACCGGTATGGTTGGCGAAGGCGTTTTGCTCGGATGTTTAGAAAACCCAGATGTAAAAGAAATATTGATTGTTAACCGCAGGCATTACGATCTTCAGCACACTAAGCTAAAAGAATTAATAGTGGGCGATTTTACCAAGCTCGAGGGTTTTGAAGATCAACTATCCAATTATGATGCTTGTTTTTACTGCGCCGGAATCAGCTCTGTGGGCATGAACGAAGAAAAATACAACTACATTACCTACGAAACAACCATGGCATTTGCCCAACAATTGGTAAAATGGAATCCCAATATGGTTTTCAATTTTGTTTCGGGTGCTCATACCGATAGCACTGAAAAAGGAAAAATGATGTGGGCTCGCGTAAAAGGGAAAACCGAAAACGCCTTAATGAAACTTCCATTTAAGGCTCAGTATAATTTCCGCCCGGGCTTTATGAAACCCTTTAAACAACAAAAAAATGTGAAGGCTTTGTTTAAACCATTAATCTGGCTTTTCCCAATCCTTTTACCTAAAATTTCGCTAACGCTCGAACAAGTTGCCCAGGCAATGATCAATACGGTACTTAAAGGCTATCCGAAACAGGTTTTAGAAATTGCCGACATTAAGGCATTGGCCGCACAATAACGATAGTGCGCTAATAAAAAACTGCTAAACCAATGATTTACAAATGCTTTTGATCAATCCTGGCCCTTCGTAAATGAAACCAGTATACAGCTGCACCAAAGAAGCTCCGGCATCCAGTTTTTCTTTTGCATCTTTTGCAGAATGGATACCACCCACACCGATAATTGGAAAGGCTTTATTCGATTTCTCCCACAGGTAGCGGATTACTTCTGTTGACCGGTCTTTTACAGGCTTCCCACTTAAACCTCCGGTTTCTCCGGTCAGCACCTTTTCAGTAGCTAAATTTTCTCTGCTGATGGTTGTATTGGTAGCTATAATGCCTGCAATACCAGTTTCTGCCACGATTTCGATGATGTCATCCAGCTGCTCGTTGGTTAGATCAGGAGCAATTTTCAGTAAAATCGGACGTGAAATATCGTTCTTAAGGTTACGCTGCTGCAAAGTGTTTAAAATCTTTTTCAGTGGTTCTTTTTCCTGCAGCTCACGCAGGCCTGGCGTATTTGGAGAGCTTACATTAACCACAAAATAGTCTACCACATCAAAAAGACGATCGAAACATTTAATATAATCGCTTACCGCATCTTCATTTGGTGTAGCCTTGTTTTTGCCAATATTACCACCAACAACAATATCAGGATGCTTATCTTTTAACAAACGCAAGCGCTCAGCCATTACATCTACCCCTTTGTTGTTGAAACCCATGCGGTTAATCAATGCTTCATCATTGGGCAAACGGAACATGCGGGGCTTGTCATTTCCAGGCTGTGGCATAGGCGTTACAGTGCCCACCTCAATAAAACCGAAGCCTATATTGCTTAGCGGTTCTACATATTCGCCGTTTTTATCAAATCCGGCAGCCAAACCAACAGGATTTCGGAACTTAATTCCAAAAACTTCGCGCTCCAGTCCTTTAACATTAAAATCAAAGCTGCTACGGATAATGGTTTTGCCTAAAGGAAATTTATCATTAAACCATTTTAACCGCTTTACAACAAAATAATGTACATTTTCTGGGTCAAACTTAAAGAATATTGGTTTAATAAGGCGATACATGCCACGAAGATAAGTAAAATATGGAAAATGTAAAAAATATGGAAGATGGAAGAAAAAATGCTCGGGTCAATTAGCAGTTTTAAATCTGCAGTTTGCAGTTACAAATGAACTAATGACCAATGAACCAATTACATTCCATCTTCCATATTTACATGTTCCATCCCATCCTCCTAGTACGCTGCCGTAAACTGCTCTTGGTGGTGCGCTTTATTTTCTAGCTCATCTACAATAGCTACCGCAAGATCTTCTACCGATAAAATAGAACGGCCTTCGGCGTTAAAAACCGGACTTGTTTTGCCCAAACGGTATTTACCTGTACGACCAGCGGTAATGCCCTGATGCATTTCTATTGCCGGACTAAAAAACAACCAATCGAACGATGTTTCTTTTTTCAGAATATTGAAATAATCCCTCACAGCCGATGCACCTGGCTTGTACTCTGCCGGAAAATTAGGTCCATCTACCAATTGATGTCCATCGATCTGCAAGGTACCTGCGCCACCGATAAAAATATAACGCTCAACACCCGATGCTTTAACAGCGGCCTGAATGGCTTCTGCCCCAGTAATGGTATCGTTATACAGGTTTGGATTTGCCCAACCTGCATTAAATGCGCTTACCACGGCATCAGCACCTTTTAAAATTTCAGCTAATTTTGCTACATCCAATACATCCACCGCAACTTTGGTTACCGCAGCATTGTTGTTTTCGATCTTATCTACATCGCGGGCTATTGCGACAACTTCATTTCCACGATTTACAAGTTCGTTTAAAATGGCTTTGCCTACAAATCCTGAGGCGCCTATTAATGCTATTTTCATATTATTTAATGTTTATTATTTTTTGTTGATTGTTCATAGCTTTTCGCTAATCGCAAGCTAAAATTGTAACATTTTTTATTACAGTTATGTTCAAAATTTTTTATTCAAATCCCGAGCTAAAATCTTTTAATGTTTTTGCTGATAGGTCTTTAATCAGTGCACTTTCTGCATCGCTGTATAATTGTGTTAACTGTTTGGTAATCTGCCTCCCTACGGGGCAATCAGGATTGGGCTCATTTTTACTTTCACCCAACAGGCTTTTCTGTTTAACAGCCATGTAAACATCGCCCAAATTGATATCGGCCGGGTTTTTGGCTAGAGTAGAACCTCCGCCCTTACCTTCTTTGCTCTGCACAAAGCCATGTTTATGCAGGTTTGCCAATTCTTTCCTCACCAAAACAGGGTTACAGTTAATGCTACCGGCTATGTATTCCGAATTCAGTAGCTGTCCCTTCACTTTATCCAAAAGCGTTAAAATATGCAAGGAAATAGAAAAATGACTGCTATTCATACTGTAACTATTTTTATTACAGAACAAAGGTAATGATAAATTTAATGCTGTATTAAAATTTAAATCATTTAACTCTAAACTGACAAATATCCGTATTTACTGCTTGAGCTGAGCGGGAATGAAAGCGCATCGAACATTAATGGTGCAGTAATACTGTAAGAACAAGCCATTAAGATGCTTTGTTTTTATAAAAAATCAATTTTTGATCAAAATCACCACATTTTGTTCAGTAAGATCGACTTTTGCCATAAAACTAAGCGCCGTTCCTATTTGAATTTCACCAAGAAAAAAGCCTTTAAAATTCGTACTTTTGCAGCCGAAATGATTTCAATAAATAATTTAACATTCCTGATTGGCTCAAGAGCCTTGTACGATGATGCGAACTGGCATATTAAACCAGGAGATAGAGCTGGTTTAATTGGCGCTAACGGAACGGGAAAATCAACACTTTTAAAAATAATTGTAGGCGAATATGCGCCGAGTTCGGGTACGGTTTCTATGTCGAAAGACTTAAAAATCGGTTACCTTAACCAGGATCTACTTTCTTACGATTCTCACCATAGCATTTTGCACGTGGCTATGGAGGCTTTTGAGCGCCAAAACCAATTGCACGATGAGATTGAAGAGCTGCTAAAAAAAATCGAGACCGATTACAGTGAAGAGGTTTTATATAAGCTGAGCGATAAACAGCAGGAATTTGAAGCTTTGGATGGTTATAACATCGAATACAGGGCAAATGAGATATTGGCTGGTTTGGGCTTTAGCACTGCAGACCAGTTGCGTCCGTTAAACACCTTTTCGGGAGGTTGGCGCATGCGGGTAATGCTGGCTAAAATCCTTTTGCAGGACCCTGATATTTTATTGCTCGATGAGCCTACCAACCACATGGACTTACCATCTATTAAATGGCTGGAAACTTATTTAATGGGCTTTGAAGGGGCTATTGTAATTGTATCGCACGATAGGTATTTCTTAGATAAAATTGTAAACCGTACAGTCGAATCGCGTAAAGGAAAACTAACTGTTTATGCCGGAAACTATAGCTTCTACGTAGAGGAAAAAGCTTTGCGCGGCGAAATACAAAAAGGGGAATTTAAAAACCAACAGGCTAAAATTAAGCAGGAAGAGCGTTTAATTGAGCGCTTTAAGGCCAAAGCATCTAAAGCTAAAATGGCACAATCGCGCATGAAGGCTTTGGATAAAATGGAGCGTATTGATGATGTTGATGATGATAACCCAACGGTAAATTTCAGCTTTAAATTTACCAAACCATCGGGCCGCCATGTAGTGCGGATCGAACATGCCACCAAACATTATCCAAACGTACATATTTTGGAAGATGCGGAGGCTGTGATTGAAAAAGGGGATAAAATTGCCCTGATCGGTGCCAATGGTAAAGGTAAATCGACCTTATTGAGGATGATTGCGGGTACCGAAAAGTTTGAAGGGCTTGTAGAAACCGGTCATAACGTAACCACTACTTTCTTTGCCCAGCACCAATTAGAATCGTTACACCTTGATAATGCAATTTTAGAAGAGCTGCAGGCCTTTGCACCAAAACATACCGATACTGAACTGCGCGGTATATTAGGCTGTTTCTTATTTACGGGTGATGATGTTTTCAAAAAGATCAAAGTATTATCTGGAGGGGAAAAATCGCGTGTGGCACTGGCCAAATCTTTAACTACCGATTCGAACTTTTTGATTCTGGATGAGCCTACCAACCACTTGGACATCCAATCGGTTAACATCTTAATCCAAGCTTTACAACAGTTTGAAGGTACTTTTATTGCCGTCTCTCACGATAGGTATTTCTTGGATAATGTAGCCAATAAAATCTGGTTTATCGAAGGCGAAAAAATAAAGCAGTATCCGGGTACCTATGCCGAATACGAAGAGTGGAACAGCAAACGTGTGGTACCGGTTTCGAAACCTATTCCGGTTAAAATGCCTGAAAAACCAAAACAGGAGCCTAAAGTTGCTGCACCCAATACAGCCAACCAGTTAAAAAAACTGAATGATGAGCTGAAGAAAACGGAAACATTGATTACCGAACTGGAAACATCGGTCAAAAACATAGAGGCAGAACTGGCAGATGAAAATGTTTATTCGAAAGCGGATAAACTGGCCGAGGCAAATAAACGCTACCTGGCCGCTAAACAGGATTTAGACACCAATCAAAATAAATGGGAAACCCTGGCTGCCGAAATTATGGAGCTAGAAGGATAATTTAACCACAGGTTTGTTCCAAAACATAGGCCGTTCTGATGTAAAATCGGGACGGCTTTTTTGTGTTATGTCTTTTCGCCACAGAAGCACAGAGCGGGTTATATACCTGTGCAGTCAGATGTTACCATCTGACTGATTTATGAATCCACAATACATAGCTGTATCTTGGAAAATAAAACTTCATACCAGTATCGGATAGTAATATCCGACACCACAGCTATTGCAATGTGGAGATCTATCTCGAGATAGATTTCTCGACTCCATTACACTCCACTCGAAATGACGGTGATCTAGAATTTTGCCACTTCCCAATAAAACTTTAATTTTAGCCATGCAGAAAATACTATTTCCGGTTTTATTTTTCATTTCTACTTTAGTTTTTGCCCAGAACGGACAAAAGTTTAGCACCGAAAATAAAATTTACCTTCCCAATATTAAAACGGTACTCTGCTACAACAGCAATAAAGAACAAAGTTTGCCGGTTATTATGCTCAACTCAAGAGAAACCATCACATTTTCTTTTGATGATTTATTGGCCGGCACCAAAAATTATTGGTATACCATTGAGCACTGTACCGCAGAATGGCAGCCCTCACCTATTTCGACCATCGATTATTTAGGCAGTTTTAACGACGACCGCATTATTAATTACCACTATTCATCAAACACCACCCGAAAATATACCCATTATGAACTTACTTTGCCCAACACGCAGATACAGCCTAAAATCGGCGGCAACTATGTATTAAAAGTATATTTGGATGGTGATAAAAATAAAC
Source organism: Pedobacter sp. GSP4 (assembly GCF_051857575.1). Classification (NCBI taxonomy): domain Bacteria; kingdom Pseudomonadati; phylum Bacteroidota; class Sphingobacteriia; order Sphingobacteriales; family Sphingobacteriaceae; genus Pedobacter; species Pedobacter sp. GSP4. The sequence goes on from NZ_JBPZIR010000009.1 coordinate 236,059, forward strand.
CGGTAATTTCTCAGCGTTTCTATATACTCGATAACCAAACAGCCATAGCTGCAGAGGTAAGCAATTCGCTACAGGTGGAATACCGAAACAACAAACAGAAAATAAATTTCATCATTAACCACCCCTTTGCTATCCCTAATCCCTATCAAGATGTAAAGGCTGTAGTGATGCAAAATTACAACCCCAATACCATCCAGGTAAATTCAAAACCTTCATTTGTAAAGCCAAACCAATTGGTTTACAACGACCTAAACACCAACGATTTTTGGGGAGATAATGAATTCAGAAAGTTTGATACCAGAAGTTTAAGGTACAAAGCTGATAATGTGAAAGATATTTACCGCGACAATGAATCAGTTAATGTAATGCTTTTTCAGGATGCACCCAGAAACACGGGTGCGTTTGGCAACCAGTACGATGAGAATGGGAACTTTTTTATCCGCAATACCGATGGCCGGGATGATAAAACAGAAGCCGAATACATGGGGGTTTTGTTTACCCTAAACGCAGCGGCGCCTAGCCCAAATGGCGATGCTTATGTGGTTGGCCGTTTTAACAACTATACCATGAGCAATGAAAACAAGCTCCTTTACGATGCCAGCAGAAAACAGTTTTATGGCAATATTATTCTTAAACAGGGGCTTTACGATTACGAATTTGCCTGGTTTAACAAGGATACGAAAGTAATGGAAACTAAACCTTTTGAAGGCGCATTTTTCCAGACTGAAAACAGTTACCAGATTTTTGTTTACTACCGCCGCCCCGGCGCCCGCTGGGATACACTGGTTGGTTTTACCAATTTGAGCAATAAAGTTACCGACAGGAAATAGGTGGGTAAAAAGTGCGCTATTAATTGTCAACTTGACTTTTAATTTTACAATACTTACCTTTATTGTTACATTAATTTTCTTTGTTTTAAATGTGGTTATTTACTTTAGTGTTTCAGACTTAACCAGATAAATCCCTAGAAAATAAGCATTTCTAACCAATAATTATGTTTAAAAAATTAATTGCTGTAGCGTTAATAACCTTTCCATGTGCCCATATTTTGGCTCAGGGAACAACCAGTCCGTATACCCAAACCATCAACGGGACTAAACTAAAATTCAATATGCAGGCCATACCGGCAGGCAAATTTAAAATGGGAAGCAAAACCGGTAAACCTGATGAACAACCCGTTCACGAAGTTAAACTAGATGCCTTCTGGATCGGAAAACATGAAGTAACCTGGGATATTTTCGAACCTTTCTTGTACCGCGATTACGAAAAAAAAGCCAGTGAGGGTGCCATTCCTGCTGAAGTTGATGCCGTGACCCGCCCAACTAAACCTTATCTGGATATGACCTTTGGCATGGGAAAAGAACATCAGCCAGCAGTAGCCATGACCCAATATAATGCCATTCAGTTCTGTAAATGGCTGTATGTGCGCACTGGTGTTTTCTACCGTTTACCAACAGAGGCCGAGTGGGAATATGCCTGCAAAGCCGGATCAGATACCAATTATTCCTTTGGAAATGACGCATCCAAACTGGGAGACTACGCCTGGTACAAAGACAATAGCGATAATAAAACCCATCAGGTAGGCCAAAAAAAACCTAATGCATGGGGCTTATATGATATGTACGGAAATGTTGGCGAATGGACCTACGACCAGTACATAGCCGATTTTTATGGCAAAAGCAAAGCCGAAAACCCTGTAGCCGTTCCCGACAAACTCTATCCAAATGTAGTGCGCGGAGGTTCTTACGATGAAAAGCCTGAAAACTTAACTTCAACCGCGCGATTGGCTTCAGATCCATCGTGGAAGCAGTTAGATCCACAGATTCCCAAAAGCAATTGGTGGTTTCCGGAAGCACCTTTTGTAGGCATGCGTTTGGTACGCCCTGCAAAAACACCTTCAAAGGCAGAAATAGATGCCTATTATGATAAAAAACCTATAAAAGACTATTAATACAACCAAAAACAAACCAAAACACATGAAAAAACCAATTAATTACCAAGACCGTCGCGATTTTTTAAAAGCTAGCGCTATGCTTGCTGGTGGAGCAATGTTGAGCAGCATTCCACTTGCAGGCGCTTACGCTTCGGGCTCCGATACGATTAAAATAGCCTTGATTGGCTGTGGCGACCGTGGTACAGGCGCAGCTTTCCAAGCATTGAGCAACAAATTCAACATCAAGTTGGTGGCGATGGCCGATGCTTTTCAAGACCGTTTAGATAGCAGTTTTCAATCTTTAAATTCGAAATTTGCTGCGAAAATGGATGTTCCGAAAGAACGCCAGTTTGTAGGTTTCGATGCCTATTTAAAAGCCATCCCTTTGGCCGATGTAGTGCTGTTAACTACACCTCCAGGTTTCCGCCCAATTCATTTTGAAGAGGCCGTAAAACAGAATAAACAGATTTTCATGGAAAAACCTGTAGCAGTTGACGCGCCGGGGATCAGAAAAGTGCTGGCTGCAGCAGAAGAGGCTAAAAAGAAAAAATTAAATGTGGTTGTTGGTTTACAACGCCGCTACCAAACCAATTACCGCGAATCGATTAAACGCATTAACGATGGTGCGATAGGCGATATTATGGCAGGACAGGTATACTGGAACAGTGGTGGTGTTTGGGTTCGTCCGCGTACGGCAAACCAAACCGAAATGGAATACCAAATGAGAAACTGGTATTATTTTAACTGGTTATGCGGCGATCATATTGTAGAGCAACACGTACACAATATCGATATTGCCAACTGGGTAAAAAATGCACATCCAGTTTCGGTGCAGGGAACTGGCAGCAGGGCTTGGAGAACCGGCAAAGATTATGGAGAAATTTATGATAACCACTCCATCGAATTAACTTATGCGGATGGCGCCATTATCCATAGCCAATGCAGGCACTTTGAGGGCATTAGCAACCGTGTTGATGAATCTTTCCAAGGTACCAAAGGAAAAATCTATCTTTCAGGAAGCAACCAGGCTATTATGAAAGATTATAGTGGCAAAGAACTGTACAACCACAATACCAAAGGCAATGCAAACCCTTACCAAACCGAGCACGATGAACTTTTCGATGCGGTTTCTAAAGGCGAATATAAATTCAGCAATGTAGATTATGCGGCAACCAGCACATTCTCGGCAATTATTGGCCGTTATGCCACTTATTCTGGTCAAACCATTAAATGGGACGAGGCTTTGGCTTCGAACATCAGTTTAATGCCTGAGCGTTTTGCCTGGGATGCCAATCCAAAATTAATGCCTGATGAAAAAGGATTGTACCCTATTGCCATGCCCGGACAGGCCAAGGTAATATAAAAATAAACGGATGCAGTATAGGTTTTTGTGCTTGCTTTTACCCTTGGTTCTGGCTTTCGTTTTTAAAAAAGAGCTTAAGCAATATAGGCTCAGTGGATATGCGCAGGGAACAGACTACAGCATTATGTATTACGCTGCCGATAGTTTGGTTACCAAACAGGGCATAGATAGTTTATTAAATGAAATTGATTTATCAATGTCGCTTTACAAAAAGAGATCGTTGATAAATCAATTCAATGCTGCACAAAGCTCGGTCAAAACCGATCGCTTCATTAACGAGGTACTGAAAAGGAGTTTCGAAATTAACCTCGATACCAAAGGTATTTTCGATATTACCGTTGCCCCATTGGTGCAGGCCTGGGGATTTGGTCCCAAAGCAATCCAAACAGAACCTAGCCCGGCTACCATTAAATCGATTATGCCGTGCATAGGCATGAAAAATCTCCGGTTGAAAAATGGCTTGTTAACCAAGCTAAAACCTTGCATACAGATTGATTTAAATGGAATTGCACAGGGCTATAGTGTCGATTTAATTGCAGCTTACCTGGAACAGAAAGGAATTAAGCATTATGTGGCCGAACTGGGCGGGGAAATCAGGATTTTAGGACCAAAACCAAACGGCGAAGCGATGAAAATCGGCATTGAAGGCCCAGATAAGGATGGAACCCCGGTAATTAGGCATATTGCAGCCATAAACACGGGCGCCATCACCACTTCAGGCAATTACAGAAAGTTTCACCAAAGCGGGAAAAAAAAGATTTCGCACCTGATTGATGCCAAAACGGGCTATCCTTTGGATAATGAAATGATCAGCGTAACGGTTTATGCCAATGATGCCATAACGGCCGATGGCTACGACAATGCGTTAATGGCCATGCACCTTAAAGATGCGATTGCCTTTGTAGAAAGCAGGAAAAATTTAGAAGCTTATTTTGTGTACCACCAAAAGGACGGCAAAGTTGCCGACACCTTAACTACCGGCTTTAAAAAATTAATTACACCTTAATATCGGTTTAAAAAACAAACAGATGAAAAGAAGTGAATTTATAAGAAACAGCTTATTAACAGCGGGTGCAATGGCCTCAGGCGCTGGGTTCAGCCATACTTTCGCAGCCGAAAAGCAACCTACTCCACTAAGCGACAAAACTTTTAACCTGGATTATGCCCCGCACCAGGGCATGTTCGAAAATCATGCAGGCAAAAGCTTTTTAGATCAGATCCAATTTATGTACGATAAAGGGTTCCGTTCTATAGAAGACAATGGATACCTGAACCGTTCGGTTGAAGAGCAGGAAAAAATCGGCAACCTTTTGGGAAAACTGAGCATGCGCATGGGCGTTTTTGTGGTTGATGGCGGCGATAACTGGAAAACCTCGTTAACCACCGGCAAAAAAGAGTTTAAGGATAAGTTTGTCGAAACCTGCAAAAAATCGGTTGAGGCAGCAAAACGCTGCAACGCTAAATGGCTAACGGTAGTACCAGGCTTTTACGAAAGGAATTTACCTTATGGAAACCAGTTTGCCAATGTAATTGATGCCATGCGTGCCGGAGCAGAGGTTTTTGAGCCCCACGGACTGATTATGGTTTTAGAAACTTTAAGCGATACACCGGAACTTTTCCTGCAAAAAACAAACGAAACCTATGCGGTATGTAAGGCGGTTAAAAGTCCGTCGTGTAAAATACTTTACGACATTTACCATATGCAACGCACTGAAGGCGACCTGATTAAAACGATTGACCGCTGCTGGGATGAAATTGCTTACATCCAGATTGGCGATAATCCTGGCCGAAAGGAGCCTACTACAGGAGAAATCAACTACAAAAACCTCTTCAGGCATTTACATAAGAAAGGCTACAAAGGTGTTATGGGCATGGAACACGGAAATTCAAAAGGTGGTAAAGAGGGCGAACTGGCCGTGATTTCAGCTTATAGGGCAGAAGATAATTTTTTGTAGTATAATAGCGAAAACAAAAATACTATCCTTCGACTATACTCAGAATGAGATTGTTTTTGTTTTTTCCCTGAATTATCAATACCAGTATTATATCAGCGTGAATGGTTCGTGAGAACACGAACCATGGTGGTGCAGTTCATCAGTGTAAAAAATCGTCATTGCGAGAAGGCTTTTCAGCCGACGAAGTAATCTTACAAGCGAAGATCACTAGCATAAAAGATTGCTTCGTCGTTCCTCCTCGCTATGACGAGTTTTCTATTCTATCCCATGGTCTATGTCTCCACAGACCACTTGCTCGAAATCACGGCATCTCATTTGAATCTGAGCTTTCCGGAGATTCATATTAATAATCTAAAAAGATCCTTCGACTACACTCAGGATGACAAGCTTGAAAGGTCAACTACGCTCAGGATAGCATTTTTTTTTAGATTACTCCCCTACCTTCAATACCCAAACGGATACACTGCCGGCATTGCAATGAAACTCTGCCCAGCCATTTGCATCAATAATTACTTCCTGCTCGCGGTAGCCCAGGGCATCAACAAAAGTTTTTCCGGCAAAGTGTTTACCCATTTCCATGCTTTTAAAACCTTCTTCGCCTGTGCTCAATAGTACGGCAATACCACTATTTTCATGTTCTTCATCGCCTGCACGGGTCCACCCTACGCAATTGCCATGATCAAAATAATCGCGCTGCTCGCCATAGGCCAAAGCCGTACGGATTTTACTCATGGTTTCTACTGCTGGTATCGCAGCTAGTTCTACATGAACTTCCTCTCCTTCATTATCCTTATCATCGTAAATTCCACCATATAAATCAGGAAAAAACAAACACGGTATGCCCTGCAAACGCAGCAATATAATGGCATAAGCCAATGGTCTGAACCAAAAATCGACATAAGATTCTAAGGCCTGCAAGGGCTGCGAATCATGATTATCTACAAAAGTGACTGCCAAATCGGGTTTTACCTGCACCAGGGTACCATCAAAAATGCTGCGCATGTCAAATTCTTCATCTTTACTGGCCAAGAAAAAATTATGGTGCAATAGCGAATCAAAAATCTGCGTGCGACCGCCGGTAATCTCAATATAATTCAGTTGTCCTTCAATATCCACCACGTTCCAATCTTCGGCAACGATAAAAAACTCCCGGTTAAATTTCTGGTTCAAATGATCAATCCATTCCACAATAAATTCGGGATTGATGTGTTTAACAGCATCTAACCTAAAGCCATCCACTTTAGTCGTTTCAACCACCCATTCGCCCCAATATTTCAGTTCGTTAACCACCGCTTGGTTGCGGTAATCGATATCGTTGAACATCAGGTAATCGTAATTGCCGAATTCGGTAGATGGAACTTCCTCAAAGCCCTCGCCAAGGTAATTCTGGATCGAATAAATGGCGGTCTCTTTCCGGTCCTCGGCCCAATCTACACCGCTAAAGCACTCGTGGTTCCATATAAACTCAGAATATTTGCCCTGCCGGCCCGGAAAGGTAAATTTGGTCCAGGCTTCTATTTCAAATACATCGCTGGTAAATTCGTTCCTATCTTCAGGGTTTACCGTTCTTACCTGTATTTTTTCGAGTTCATCGCCACCGGCTTTATGGTTAAAAACAGCATCTGCCAAAGCAGCAATACCGTTTTCGTGTAAGGCTTCAATCGCTTTGATATATTCATCTTTCGAGCCGTGCTTGGTATTTACACTTCCTTTTTGGTCAAACTCACCCAAATCGAACAGGTCGTAAACAGCATAACCCACATCGTATGCGGCGTTGTTTGATTTATAGGCAGGCGGTAACCAAACAGATGTTACGCCAATTTCTTTTAAATGACCGGCTTCGGTAGCAACTTTGGTCCATAAATTCTGTTCTTCATTATAATACCAATGGAAAAATTGGATAAGGGTTTGATTCTGCATTAATTCGATTTTTGTATAGATAACATGATATATAGTGAATTGTTTTTTACGATTTGTCCTAAAATTGTCCTTTCTAATTTCTTTAATTGCTAGGTAAAAACACCATTTCAATTTACCCGAATACGATTTTAACGCACATTTTGCTTACTTTTGCGCTCAAATGAGTTTAAAAAAGAAATTTGCCAAAGAGAGCTTTACCATCATGAACGAGTTGGTATTACCGAATGATACCAATACGCTTAACAACCTAATGGGCGGCCGTTTGCTGCACTGGATGGATATTGCAGCGGCAATTTCGGCACAGAAACACTGTAACCGCATTGTGGTAACGGCATCGGTTGATAATGTTTCTTTTAAACACCCTATAAAACTGGGCGATGTAATTACCATTGAGGCCAAGGTAACCAGGGCTTTTAATACATCCGTAGAAGTGCGTTTGGATGTATGGGCTGAAAACATTCCTAGTGGTGCACGCCAGAAAAGCAACGAGGCTTATTATACTTTTGTTGCTGTAGATCAGAGTGCCCGTACCATTCCCGTTCCAGAACTGGTACCCGAAACCCCCGAAGAATTAGACCTATATGCCGGTGCTTTGCGCCGCCGCCAACTGCGACTGGTGTTGGGAGGAAAAATGAATCCGGATGACGCTAGCGAATTGAAGGCACTTTTCTTTAAAGCATAGTTTTTACACAAAACTTCTTGGTGCTTCGGCTGTTTGTTTTATTTTAGCGCTTTACCTTACGCTGAAAAATATGACAACCTACACCATTCTTATTATTTTAAGCGGATTAGTTATCTTTTCCTATTTATTTGATTTAGTGGCCAGTAAGACAAAAATACCATCGGTTTTGCTGTTGCTTTTATTGGGTATCGGGCTGCGTTTTTTGGTCGGTTACCTAAATATACACACCTTTAATTTTCTTTCCATTTTACCCACTTTGGGTACCGTTGGTTTAATTTTAATCGTTTTTGAGGGCTCGCTCGAACTGAAATACGACCGGCACAAGAACAAAGTGATCAGAAGTGCCTTTTTATCGGCACTAACCATCTTATTGGTGAGCATTAGCATCATTACCACCATCATTTACCAGATTACGCATCAAAACCTATATACCTGTATCGCCAATGCTATTCCTTTTAGTGTAATCAGCTCAGCCATTGCCATCCCATCGGCTGCTGCCCTGGGCAATAACGACCGTGAGTTTGTGATTTACGAATCTTCTTTCTCGGATATCCTGGGCATTATCATTTTCAACTTTGCCATTACCAACCACTCCATTACCACTTCTGCATTTATTGGCCTTGGCTTAAGTACATTTTTAATTGTGCTGCTTTCGGCCATTGCCTGTGTGGTATTGCTGTACATTATGGGTAGGCTCATCCACCACATTAAGTTTTTCTTAATTATATCGATACTGATACTGGTTTATGCCATAGGCCAATCCTACCACCTCTCTTCACTGGTACTCATTTTAAGCACAGGTTTGTTTCTTAACAATGCCGATACCATTCAAAATGCGTGGTTTAGGGGTGTTTTTCTGTATAAAAATCTTTCGGCAGATTTATCACAGCTCTACCAGCTATCGGCAGAGAGTGCTTTCATTTTACGCACCTTCTTTTTTGTTATTTTTGGTTTTACCATGAACGTTAGCGAGCTGAACGATAAGCCGGTTTTAGCCAATGGCTTTTTTATCCTGCTTACCATTTACGCCGTGCGCTTTTTCTTTTTAAAGGTATTTAAGCACGGCGCAGTTGCCCCGATTGTGTACATTGCCCCTCGCGGTTTGATTAGCATTTTACTGTATTTTAACCTGCCTGCCGAGTTAAAGATACCACAGGTGGGTACCTCTTTTTTATTTTTGGTGGTACTGGGCACAAGTATCGTAATGACTTTGGGCATAACTTTAAGCAAAACAGCTAAACGCGAGGAACCTACGGCTTAAATGACGCCGAAATCTTTTTGATCTGCTCCAATTCTGTCAGTACATTGGCATTTGCCTGATAGTAAACTGAGAAATAATTTAGCTCGTTTAGTTTGTTAACGTCTTTTTGACGAAGATTGAAACGGGCAACATTTGGATTTATAGCATGAATGGGCGCTGCCAAGCCATTCGCAATGCCCGTAAATATGACCGAGAAGAAGGCAACACCCAACTCATCTTCTGGAGAGGGCATTTTCTTTCCCCACTTATTTACCTTATCCCCTCTTGAATTTAATTGATATTCTTCTGGATCGGAACCGATTTTAATCAGGTTTATTCCTTTATAATTCTTTTTTATGGTTCTTATCTGAACTGTTTTAATATCGTTGATTGCTATTTTATCGAACTCGCCATTATCGTTTAAAATTACATATGCAGAATCAACCTTATACAGTATCCCCTTGTGCTTACCGGAAGTTGTTTTTAGGATAGCGATGTAAGGTTTAACGTTTTGGCCCATGGCCAAGCTAACCCACAGGATCAAAGCTAAAGCAAAACAGCATTTTTTCATATTCAGGTGTTAAGATTGCTCAATATACTGAGGTTTGATGTAAAAGCAAAGTGTGTGGCGTTAGGCGTGTAGCGTTTGGTGTTAAGCACTTATCGCCAAACGCCCAGCACTCCCTTCAGCTTTAACCCAGTAACTGAGAACTGAAAACAGCCAACTCCAAGAAGCCCCTTAGCTACCCATCTCCAAAATCTTATCAAATTCTGCTGCTTTTAAAGGCATAACCGATAAACGGCCCTGGCGCACCAAAGAAATATCGACCAAACTGGGCTCAGCTTTGATCTGCTCCAAAGTAACCGGATTTTTTAGGCTTTCTACCGGAGATAAATCGACCACCACCCAATTGGCATCATCCGTAGTGGGATCTTGATAAAACTCTCTCACTACCTTGGCTATACCGACTACGTTTTTACCTTCGTTACTGTGGTAAAAAAGCACCAAGTCGCCTTCTTTCATGGCTTTTAGGTTATTACGGGCCTGATAATTACGCACGCCATCCCAAAAGGTGCGGCCATCTTCGTTAAATTTTTCCCAACTGTATTTAAAAGGTTCTGATTTGACTAACCAATGGTTCATGTATTGTATTGTTTAAAGGGCTTTGAGGGCACATTTTCAGTTCGATTTTCGAATTGGCGACAAAAGTGGCGACAAATCCAACTTTATGAAACAGTCAAAACAATCCCAATTGATACACATTTGGGAAGATTATGAATTCTATTTAAGCATTCCGAAAACCTTTACTGGCTCTAATAAGCCCTATGTTTACTTCTATTATTTAGACCTCAAAACTAACAAATCTACACGGATTAGGAAATACATTGGAAAGAATGACGGGAATATAAAACTGATTAGAGATGAGGCAAAGAAACTCATATTAGAATTGGCTACTTTGCTAAACGACAATTGGAATCCCCTGACCAATTTACAGAATGAGGAAGTAATTAACTCAACATCATCAATTGAAGAATGTATTTCTTACTGGCTAATGAAGCGTCAGGATGCGCTTAATAATGAATCAATAGCGAAGAAGACCCTTAAAAACAACAAGATATTAATGATGCATTTCACGTCATTTCTTGCCAATAAAAACCTTAAACATCTTCAAGCAAAGAGTCTTACGAACATTCACATTAAAGAATTCCTGGATACCAAAGCTTTTGAAAGGAATTGGGGTAAAGTGAGCTACAACACTTAATTAATAGACATTGGTACGTTTTTCAACTATCTAAAGGATTTAAAGATTATTAAAGAAAATCCCTGCGATAAAGTAATTAAGAAAGTCACTCGCTATGACTCAACACGCTTTAAAGTATTTGAAAAAGAAGAGTTACTACTAGTTTCATCCCTCCTATCAAACGACAAGCGTCATTTCGGTTTATATGTGGCAACTAAGCTACTCTTTAAATATAACATCAGACCGCTAGAATTAACAAGGCTTCAAATTGCTGATTTAAACCTAAAAGATGAAACATTAGTAATACCACCCTCAAAAACAAAAAACGGTAATGAAGCTAGATTTAAATTGGATAATGAAACAATAGGGATTCTAAATCAATTAATAACCGATTATCCGCAGGAGTGGTTCATTTTCGGTGGAAGAAATAAACCAGCAGAATTACAGGTCTGTTCCGATTACTTTGGCCAAAACTGGAGGTTCTTTAAAAACAAACACCAGCTACCGAGACATTTAAAACTCTATGCATTAAAGCATACTTCAAACTATTACGACATAGAATCTGGATCTAGTTATGAAGAAATTCGCCAAAGGAACAGACATGCAAATTTACAAGTCACAACACTTTATATAAAAGAAAGGCTATTTAAAAATGAGATAAAGCCATCACGAAGTAATCTATTCTAAAGTAACATGAATATCTTTACAGCAGAGTAGCATATTTTACTCTGCTTTTTATGTTTGATACCGCACTTAAAGTAAACCTAAAGCTATTAACTAGCTACAATCTCAGCTTCGATAAAAAAGAATACATTACCAACCAAAGCATACTTGTTGCATTGGAAATGGACTATCAAACTGAAGATACATACAATTATGTAGTCGACACCTTTGAACAGTTGCTTGAAAAGTTTGATCTCTCAAAGCATAGAAATGAACTTTTGTATCTAGTGATGAAAAAGAATGAGCAGATTAGAATACGTTACGATGCATACTGGCAGAACTACCATGATGACCTCACCTCTAAAGAGGTAGCGAGTTTCATGTTAGCTTATAAAGAGTCAAAACCGAATGAGCACTTACAACTTGCCGTTAAACCTACCCTTAATGCAACAGCCTCAATAAAAGATACCGCCATTGCAAAATGGATGTGTCAAGTTCTATTTGAGAAGATCGAAGCAAGAGAGTTTCCATTGGGCATATTTGGAGAGAAGATACTTTACAATCTGTTTGGCAATGACTTCTCATCAGATACGCCACTTGATTTAAATAAGCTGAAAGCTACTGCCACAATGGGCATTCGCAAACCAACCAAGCAGCTTAATAAGTTAAAAGTTGAGTTTAGTCAGTTCTTACAAGTTTACCTGCATGAAAATACAGAGCTTAAATTGCCTGATGGAATAATGTTAACAGATGCACAGGCTAATTTCTTCTTTGATGTACTTGAAATGCTAGGCTACCATGATCGTGAAGATTTCGATTCCGAACCAAAAGACTACATGCATGCTATCTTTAGAAACACCTTAACAAGCAAGTAATCAAGGCTATAGTCCGATATTTTTTTTATCTGTTACCTATTGCCTCCTACATTTTTAAGAAGCCTCAAATTTGCATTGTCGTTCCACTAATGGAGCACACAATGAATTATGACAAAGAAAGCAATAGAAGCTTTTTATAACAGCTTGCAAGTTAATGAAAAACGCACTTACTGCCCAAGAATCGGCATTTACCTGATACTCGAAACTTATTCCGGTAGGTGTTATGATAAAGATGCGTTAATGGCTAAATGTAATTGGCGGGCAACAGAAGCAGATATATACCAAGCTAGCTTCGTGGTTGAAATCCAAATGGAAAGCTTTAAAAATCGAGCAACTACTGAACAATTAGCAATTATTAACAGTAGAGAGCTCATTGGTCGTGAAATTGAGGTTAATATCTCAGAAGAATCTCCCATTACACACAAGTTGAGAATTAAGTGGCGTGCAATCCCTGAACCTAAAACAATCGATATGCTTAATACAAAGCTAAAACGAAGAGAGCTAAATGATTTTGAGTTTGATGAGATAAACGAAGATGAAATTGAAGAGGATCACGAACCTTTAGATTGAATTAAGGTAAGTATTTTGAAGGGGCAAACGCCCCTTTTTTTGTCTTTTAAACACACACATCAATCCTACGTCAACAATCTTATTATCAAGGCTATACATGCTTTAATTTTATGCTTTGATCTATTTCTTTTAACCTAGACAAGCCTAGCGACCTTTGTATCAGTTCAACGATGAAGTTGAATTTAAGATACATAAATAATGATAAAGCCACTAATCAATTACGACAAGATCATTAAGACATCAGCATTAAGATTGAGCGATGAAACACAGCTCAATCCACTACCAAGTAATATTGTATTAAACAAAGTGCTTACAGGATGGGGAGCAACTTGGAGTGAAATAAAAGCGGATCGAAACAGTATTATTGTATTGCCCCATAAGAGTCAGATCTTCAATAAGCATAAAAAACATGCAGAGGAAGATAATACATTTGTAGTTGTTGAGGGCGTAACTGCCAAAGCAATTGAAAAGCACTTAAAATCAAATGGATCAAAGAAACTTAAGTTTCTTACAACACCAGAGGGGCTGAAAAAACTTGTTTCTGCTATTCTCAACACAGGTGTCGATCCTTACTTAAATTATTTCATCCTTTTAGATGAATGCCACAAGATAACAACAGACATCGGCTACAGGGTTAATATATCGCAAGTAATGGATGACTTCTTCCTATTCAAAAATAAGGCGATGATCTCTGCAACTCCTTTGAGACCCAGCGATCCAAGATTCAGCTCGTTTGAATTCTGCAAAGTTGAACATGAAAGGAATGTTAAAAAGGATATTACCGTGTTTACAGTCAACAACCTTGCTTCAGCTTTTAAAGAGTATATCGAAAGCTACGAGGGGGAGCAGCTATTCATCTTTTTCAACTCTTTAAATGGCATCCATTCATTGATGGCATCAAACGGCTTGACAGATGTTTCTAGTATTTATTGCTCAGCAGATGGAGTTAAAGACTTTGAAATCAAAGGTTACACTAATGCTTTTAGCGAGATCGACAACTCTACATTGTCGAAGTTTAACTTCCTTACCAGTAGTTTCTTCAATGGTCTAGATATAGATAAGCTGGCAGCATTACCGGATATCCTGATTCTGACTGATACTCGATACGTTAGCCACTCAATCATTGATCCAAATACTGATACTTACCAAATCTTAGGAAGGTTTAGACAGCCAATAGCCAATGGAGAATACCAACCAAGCTATAAGACCGCTTGCCATATTATCAACAATAGATTTAATACTTCATTCAAGCTACAAGAACAGGCAATTTCTGACCTGCTAAAATCAGAATCGAGATATGAGCTTTTACTTGAGTTACAGGCTGCGACAAGCGATTTGTTTTTACAGGATGAGGTTTATGGGGAAGCATTGAAAAGGCAAAAGCCCTATGTAAATATTCTTCAACAAGATGGCTCATTAGACTATTTCAAGTTTGATAACTACCTATACGAGGAAAAGGTGAAGATGTGTTATGGGCACGAGATATCTTCTGGTTTAAGTTATTACTTTTCTGAACTTTTTAATGTGTCAGAGCGTTCAAAAGTGTATCTGCCCGAAGAATTTGAAACCATGAGTAAAGAAATGAAAAGATACTCACCAGAGGGAATTAAGTGGGCCTGTGAACAGTTTATCTTAAATGAAAATCTACAGGGAGAAGAAGGGGCTGACCGGTATTTTCATGAGTTAACGCAACGATTCCCGTTTGTTGAAAACGCAATTGCTATACTTGGCTACGATAGAATTGAGTTACTAAAGTTTAACTATCGTGCAATCGAAAAGGAATTACTTAAGCTTGATCAATCTGAACGAAGAGTTCATCAAGGTATGATTGATGCAGTTTATGCCACCTTCATACTTGATATTCCTTATGAGTTGTCAACGGTTAAACACATGCTTCAAGCGCTCTTTGAAGAATTTAATGTTACTGGTAAAGCTAAATCAACTGACATTACAACTTACTATGAGATAAAAACATACTTTCATCATAAGCCCTTATTGAAGAGAGAGATAAAGCAGCTAAAGAACTCTGATAAACCACGTGAGATAGATGGTGTTAAGATGAAAACTGTTAGAATGTGTAAGCTTATAAATAAGAAACACAACTCAATCAATCCCTATTCAACGAGAACGCACAGATTTAATTAGTATCGCTATATTATAACCCCTGTTTAATAAAAATGTGCAAACAAAGGACTGGCTTAGCTATCAGCTAAGCCACCTTTAACGTACCGAATGATGGCTTTGGCTTGGTATAGTCAAAGATCCATTCAAACTTATCAGCCAGGGTGTAAGTTTTACCACTTCGTTCTCGCTTATATACAACATATCCCTTATCAATCAAGGAGGTTAAAGGCTTGTATACTTGCCTGTAACTTAAACCCAACCGCTTAGCAATATCAGTTATAGTCATGATGCTCATGCCTTTACCATGATACCGAAGTATTTGCCTTAAACACAATAGCATTGATCGTTCATATATTGTTAGCTCGACGCCCAACTTAAAGAATGAATAAGGTATATGTTCAAAGTTGTGGAACTTAGGAAATCGATATTTATTGGATTCCTTTTTCTTTTCAGAACGTTCAACTTCAATGAAACACGCCTGTTCTAAACGATTAAGAGATTCAATTACATACGACCGCGAACAGTGTGCCCGTTTAGCGATAGTTTCGTATGATGGATAGCAACCTTGCCATCCATTAAAGGATCTCACGGATATGTACACCATTAGATCAGTGTATTTAATTTTCAATTGATCCATCGCAAGGATCTGTGGTAAGACAACGAATTGCCCATTAACATAGTTCATAATAACATTAGCATAGATTGTAAAAGAGGTTTATCTTGCCAAGTGAAAATTATGGCATCAGGAATGGATCTGAGGTAATTGCCAATCAAGAACTGATTGATCTAACATTACCCTAAGATACGAAAAATCTGAAAAACTATCAAGGATTTTTACCTCTCACATACTCTATCTAAGAAGTAGAATTATAGTATAGGTTGAGTATGTCTAAGTGTAAAAGTTACCTCTGGAATACTACTAATTTTAATGTTAGTCACCCTTATAAAACCAAACGCAAAACGGAATCGGCAGGCTATAACAGAGCAACAATGTAAAGTTGCCACGATCAAGAACAGAATTGTGATCTGATCTCGCTATCAAAGTGAATGTAATAACACATGCAGTGATAGCGATCAAACTAACCGCAAACTTCAGCTTTATCGGAGGAACACTCTGTTCCTTCAATAGGTACGTTGCAAGGAAAAAAACTATTGACGTAGGCAAGGAAATGAGTGCTGCTATAACTAAAGTCAATAACAGAAACAAAGGCAGTTCACTCCACGGTGCATCCTCAGCTGGAGAAAAGATTATCATTGTTGACCACAAAGCTACAGTACCAATAACGATGCTAGAAAGCCATACTTTGATTGTGTAAGAGAGAGCTGATTGCATTTAAATAAATATAGCAATAGCAGCCCAATTTCAAAAATATAAAAATTAGAGGTCGAATTTACGAACCCACCCCTCCCCCTCGAATCACTGAAACCAGTTCAATATGAGCGGTGTGCTCACTAACACTCTCTCGATTTTAATAGTATCCTGGCTTTATAAAAGCTAACACTTCTCAAATGAAAAACAATCATAACTAGTGCTTCCAAAATGAAATCATGAGAGTGTTAAGCGGAGCAACCTAGATTCGTCTTCACCCCCGAGACGGCAAGTCGAGTAAGTCAAAAGAAATAGCAAGCTTCAGTAGCAATACTGGGGCTTCGCTTATTTTATGGCGATTCTAATGGTTTTACCTCTAATTCAAATCAAATGTCATTCGTTAAGCACCCTTTTGAGAACAATAAAGACCTTGAAGTACTCCAAATGATAGAAAACCAATGGAAATCAAAACGATATTGCTCAAAGAACTACCACAGAGCATTAAAGAAAGGAATGGAAACACAAAAGCTAAATAACAAGAATGCAGAAATCTTCTACCACGCAGCGATCGAAAAAATCAAGCTCTTGCACGCCTCACTCCCAAACCGAGCCGACAGAGTTATTATTGAAATGAACCTAAAAACTCATCCCTGTACAACTGATGAACTATATTCAATATGCTTTTCAGCGTGCTACTTTGACTTAGCTTGTGATATACAGAACAACTATTTCATCCAGTACAAAATGGAAAATTGCCCATTACAAACTCAAATAATGGAGCTATTTAAACGCCTTGGAATGCTTCAATTTCTTCGGCCTGACACTAAGATCAAAGATTACAAAACGTTCTTTAAACGGGCACTACAAGTCCAACCAGAGCGTTTTATCACCTTGCTTTAATACCGTTCATTTGCACATTTTAGCTTTTAAGAGATCAAAATCGGCTATCAATAAAAACACAAAATCCAGTAGCAACCTGACTCTTTAAAAGCTAACAAGCTCTATATCCAGTACAATTTACCAAGCACCTCGAAGGGGTGCTTTTTTCATTTAACCCAGTTATAACCTTTTAAATCAATTCAAAATGAAAACACAACCGAAAACAAAAGCACAATCTAAAACGCAGTTCGTGCCGATTACAACCGACATTCAACTTACCAATAACGAGGTTGAAAAAGCATATACACTGATGGTAGACAAAGCAACAGAACTATTAAAACGGTTTGATGTTGCCAAATTCAGAACCTTCGCCTTGATGGATCACACCAAGAACGAACAGAATGCCAACTTAGTAAAGGAGTTTCTCTGTTATCACTGGAACATAACTTTATCCATGAGCCCAAAAGATGCCCGTTATTTTATTTTTATTTATCTCGGGCAAGAAGCACTTGAAAAGTTTGGCAGCATCCTTACTAATAACCTTTTAAGAGAATGCTACCAACTCACCCAATCCAACGATAATACTGGAGGTATCGAATACGCACTTAGAGTGAACTATTTACCTGCTGATAGCCTCCACAATTTTTATTATCGCAGGATTGTAGAGGGTGAAACCGGTTACGTGTCTATTGGTACAGTTGAGAAAGAAGCAGCCTAAATAAAAAAATATAGGCGCAGCATGCGCTTATATTTCTTTGTCTTTGGTTATCTTTGTTAAAATAATAAAAGCACATATAGAAGTAAACGAATAATACATAATTAAGATATAAGCGTTAAGCTTTCCGTTCTTGTCTAAGGAAATCGGCAAAATTAAATTAAGACAACAAGAACAGATGAGTTCAACACCTACGCCAATAAGCGTTAGGTGCTGGCTTGTTTGTTGTTGTCAGGTTCTTGCCGAGCCTCTTAGACGCAAACAAAGCTCAGTCCTAGCGCTTATTGTGTTTATAAAGCCGAGTTGGACTATCGGTGTAACAACCAACTCAATGAAATCTAAATTACTCATTGCCTGCATTTCAATCTCCCTCCTAACCGCATGCAAACCTCGTAATCCAAACGGCATTTACATTATTTACGAATCCACACCATACAATCCTATGTTTGGGGGTACAAGCGATTTCGACCAAGCATCATCTGAAAGACTTAGCGAAGAACTACAAGGTAAAAGATATAATCTTGAATTTAACGAAGACTATATCATACTTAAACTTGGAGAAAAGAATGATATGGTACTGGCCAGAAAGATTGAAAGGTTCAGTTCCGAGAGATCAGACACCACCTATAACTATAATTATACGTTGGATGGTCAAAAAACAGCACTTTCAATGGCCGTTAGCCCAAATAAAGATGTGCCTACTGCGAACCTAATGGTAACGGTCAATTCTAGAGATGGAATAGTGGCTAGAGTTACTTGCCGATTGAAGAAACGCAATTCTAATTAACATTAAATACGATTAAGATGAACAAACCCCTAATTATGCTCTCAGCAGCTCTCCTGTTGATCGTAGCGTCATGCAAAAAATCAAGCGACTCAATTGAAGAACCACTGTCGGTTTCTAAGAACTGCAAACTTACACAGGTAAAAAGCACTGGCAATCCAACAATTTATTACAGTTATACCAGTGATGGTAAACTTGCAAGAATCGATAATGGTAATGCAACATCAACTGACTTCGAAACTTTCACTTATACAAGCGGAAAACTCACCAATTACTACGAGTATCCTATTACAAATGGCAAGGCAACTGGAACAACCAACTTTACATTAGATGCCAGTGGCCGAATATCAACGGTTACAACATCAATCCCTAGCACAACAACTTTCACTTATGATAGTAATGGCTATTTGACCAAAGGCGTTACAGTTAATTCAAGTGGCACATTCACATGGGCTTATACATGGACAGATGGAAATTTAACAAGGATTGCAGAACCGAATGGCACAGTAACAACTTTAGCTTATAATGCAGAAGAATCGAGGGATAATGTGATTAACAATGTATTGATGCCATTAAACTTCTCCAATTACAATGGGTTTGACATATCCAACTTGGTTAGGTACATGGGTAACAGATCGAAGAACCTAATTGTAAAAACAACAGAGGTAGCAGCAAATAAAACTTACACAGCCAATTACACTTACACTAAAGATGCTAATGGTAATATCATCAAGTTACACAACACTTGGGCTAATACAGGTTCTAGCACATCGAGCAGCTCTTATGAGCTAGAGTTTGTTTACGATTGCAATTAACATGTGGTAAAGAATCATTGCTGCTTTAATTAAATAAGTGATATGTACAAGAACTACACAGTAGATGCTAATTTGATAGCATCTGCCACAAACCTAACCAAGAATTACCCATCATTGGTATTACCGTTTTTAGAGCTGCTTGAAGAATGCATTATTGTATATTACAAATTAGAAGTTGAACTGCTAGAAGAAGTGGATGAAACAAGATACAATGAACTGTGTACACAATTTATAACAGCACTTGATGAATATTCGCCTAATTTCAAAGAGGGTGACTTTATTTACATTCCCTACGTTATGCATTGTAGGATAAGGTTATTGATGGGTAAAGTTTATGTTGCTAAGCCTAATAACGTTATTAACTTCCTCAAACCAATAGTATTGTCAAGTTAGCACTTACCTGAAATCTGTTACCACTATTATAAGAGCCATACTATGTGGCTCTTTTTTATTATACTTGAGTTCTAAATGATCGCTAATAATGTTAAAGTTAATCCTATTTATAACCTGTCTTTCATGTTCTTTGGTAGGTTATGGTCAAAATAAATCTTTCCACTCCATACAAGAAGTTATAGATTATCATACTGCCGAATTAAAGAAAGGTAATTGGCATAACCTTGAACATATCTATATCTCAACATATTTAGATACAATTGCAACATCAAAAGAAGTATTGTTAATTCAAAACGGACTTGATGCGAGGTTCATTCGGAAGAAAGGCACCAATTTGCTTATTCAAGTTACCATCAAGACAAAAGTTGATCACCTTGAACTAAGCATAGCTAACTTTAGCGTATTTAAAAAATCAAGAAGACACTTAAACTTAACAAACTTAGGTAATGGCAATGTATATATTGTCAAATAGCTTTTAAAGGCTCAATTCCCTCCCTCTCTCATTTAGTGGCTTACAGTGAGGAAGGGAGTACTTTAAACGTGCAATGAATTCTAAACTTATTATCTAATAGTTACAGCAATGTAGCTCTTTTAAATAACTTCGTAGAATGCTGAATTTACACAAATCCAAACTGATTATTAACAAATACCTATGCTTAAACTAACAAATAAAAAAATAGAGCTCATTGCCATCGGCTTATTAATTGGTGGTGTTATCGCTGCTTTGGTTGGCTTTATTATTTTTACGTGGCGACAAAACACCTTTGTAACTGATATGAGAGCTGATACATCTCTGTTAGGTAATCTCGGATCTTTTTTATCTGGAACCGTAGGTGCAACTTGGTCACTAGCAAGCGTTATATTATTTTATCTTGCTTTAAAAGAGCAACGTAAGGATATTAAGATCAATCAAGATGCTTTGAATTTACAGATTAAGGAGTTAGAAGATACTAGAATGGTATATGTTGACCAATCTAACACATTCAAGACTCAAGGATTTGAAAACACATTCTTCCAACTACTTCAATTACATTCAAACACAGTGAAAGAACTTTCTTATAGTTCAGGTGGTTATCCTGAAACGCATACTAATGGTAAGACCATATTTATTGTTTGGAAGCAGAGGTTAGATCATTTTGCCAAAGGTTACACTCCAGAATCAGAACAAGATGAATTTGGTGGTTGGGTAAACTTCCCATCAATTCCGTACAAGAACTTCGAAGAAGTTTATCAAGCGTTAGATACTAAATACCGATTGATGTACTCAGACTTCGAAAACACTCTTAATCACTACTTCCGTTAACTTTACCATATCTTTAAATACATCCACCTATCTGCACTTATCCCTGACGAAAGGAAAGCCTTTTATTCGAGTCTGGTTAGAGCCCAGTTGTCTCAAAACGAATTATACGCATTGCTTTTCAACTCGCTAGTTGATGGGTATGGGGATCCAAAGTTCATCTTCCTGATTAAGCGATACAACATACTGAAAAACTTCAATACAGATGGAATACCAGACCCAATCATTTGGGAATATTATCTTGATAAGGTAGTAGTAGATCCTTATGATCATCCAATAGGTTAGCCTTTAAATTATTCCTAGCCCGTGCCTTTTCCTCAAAAGGAGTGGCTTAAGCGAGGAAAGGCTCGGTCTAGTCATTAATCCTGTGCTTTGACTTCTGTACTGCATTCTTACAAGCTAACTGCGGGCACTTTTCAGCTTCTAACACATATCAGCGGACAGTGCTAATATGATTAGGAAGATCGGTATTCGGCAAGTCTAATGCCACTTAAAACACACGCCATTGCTTTCCACTGTCATGGTTTTAATTTTGGCAAAGCGGTTGCCTCATGAATGCTTTTTCTGTTCTTATCTAGGATTTTGCTAACGCTTCATCCTGGATAAGCCCACACGCATTCCACTTTTCAGCTCACCTGCGTAATCGTTCATGCTGCGCTACGCTTGTGTTAAAACATAGCTACAACCCGTTGCTCTGCAACTGCTTGTTGTAGCACATGAACTCAGTTCGCAGGCGGTGAGCTCGGGATAAGTTGGAAATATTAAATGACATCAATATATTAGAGATTATTAACAGCTCAAATCATTATTTAGCTTCTGTCGAGGCTTAAAACGAACTCAATCAATAAAAATAAATATGGCAAACCCTAAAGAAGTTCTCGTAGTAACATCTTCAAATGCGGATGGGCTTAAAATCAGAAGGTTCATCAAACCCGTATCGGCACATATAGTCGCAGGCACGAACATGTTTAGTGATTTTTTAGGAAGCTTAAGTGATGTATTTGGAGGGCGTTCTCAAACCTATCAGAAACAACTTAGTTCCCTGTACAATGAAGCTATAGAAAGGATTAAGCATGCCGCACATGAATTAGGTGCAGATTGTGTTATCGGGTTAAACATTGATATAGACGAGATTTCTGGCAAGGGTAAATCTATGTTCATGATAACAGCGATTGGAACAGCAGTCGTTCTTGAAAAGCAAGGAAGTAATTTAATGCCAACTACTCAATCTGATGAACGCTTTGAGAATATCGGGGTAGATAGACTAAATACCTTACAACGCAGGCGAACCATTATTGCCCAAGCTGAGGATGGTAATCTCTCTCTTAACGAAGATGTTTGGGACTTCATAACATCAAATCAAGTTCATGAAGTGCTTCCAAGTCTGTTAAGAAAATTCGAACGTACAATAGTCAACGAGCAATTAAATCAAGGTTCTACAGAGAAGTTCTATCGCCTACTTTCATCTTATTTAGATGCCATGCCAGAGGATAGAAAAATTGAATTGCTGTATGATAATGTAAGAGATTCTAAAGTGGATTCAGTGATTACAAAGTTATCTCAGCTCATTAAAGATTTGCAGTTACTTGATTATGATAAAGTGAAGGCATTGATTGCGAACGATGACTTTAAAGTGCAAAAGCGTGGATTGGCTATTGTTACTTATGATAAGCCGTTTTATAATAAGCAGGATGTGATTAATTTAAATGCCTTAAGGACATTAGTGAAAAACACCTTCGTTGAAAAGGGCAAAAGATCAATGAAGAAGCAATTGTTATCATCCAAGGAAAAGGAAATTTGGAATTGCGATTGTGGTAAAACAAATGATATTGGATTTCATTGTACTGGTTGTCAACAAGATATTTATGGATTTAAAGAAATGGAAGTTAAGCCGGACTTTGTTGACCTTCATCTACAGGAAAAGGTTGAATTGATTAATGAATATATAAAATGAAACTGGAGCAAATAGGAGAAAGAGTTAAAGAACTAATAGTGCTTGCAGATAGAACGCTCGCAACTAAATATAGACTATACGACAGTGAATATGTATCTTCCGAAGCATTCAGTGAATTTAGAGCCGCTTCTTTGTCCTTTTTACAATCGGTATTTGGTATCGATCATCCATTTTACAAAGAGTTTAATCATGATGTGAGAGATATAAATCCATACATGACTGAGCAAGGCAGGGGTATATTAAAGGCGATCAAAGGTCAGATTGACGGGGGTTGGTTATTTACTGTTAAATCGTTAGTGTCTGCCGAAATCTTCACAGACTTTCTAGAGATGGCTGAATACTTATTAGAGGAAGGTTACAAAGACCCTTCGGCCGTAATGATTGGTAGCGTAATGGAAGAACACTTGAGGCAACTATGTGATAGACATAAGATTTCTGTCACTGTAGAGAAGGGTGGTAAACAGGTTCCAAAGAAAGCAGATACTTTGAATGCAGAACTATGCGCACAAGATGCATATAATAAGCTCGACCAAAAGAGTATAACTTCATGGATGGACTTGAGGAATAAAGCTGCACACGGAAAGTATGACGACTACACTAAGGAGCAAGTTAATTTGATGTATCAAGGAGTTGTCAACTTCATTTCTAGAACATCATAATATGCGGTACATGGTTCTCACAGAACAAAAGAATAACTACGAAAAGCTGATCAACCATTGGATTGATATTGTAGAATCGTCATCCCTTAGCCTAAAGGATAAGAGAAAGAAAGTTATAGAGTTATGTCATTATGCTAGCTTTATAATCTCACTAATTAATACTGGCAGTATTACAAACATCGAGGATGTTAAGATTATTAAACTTGATGAAGAGCCAGATATTCACATCTCCTATAATGGTCTAAGTGTAGGTCTTGAGATTAAAAGAATTGTTAACGAGGAAGCTGAATCAGTCGGAAGACTTAAAGCTATATTGCAGAAAGCAGAACTGATTTATAAACAAACCTATCCATCAAGATGTGTTCTTGTGAATGTAATATTTGAAAAGTCTTGGGATGTTATGGCAAGATACTCACAAGACAACTTGGGAACAGAACTTGTAGGATACATATCCTCTACCATTGAAGGTTTAAAGATTGAAAAACCGAGTTTTATTAGATCAGTAAAGATCACTCAACATACTCAAACTTGCATTGAACTTGCAGGAACCCTAAATATTTCTACACTTACAGCTGATAGAATTGTGGAGGAGGTTGATCAAAAGGAACGTAAACTACACAGTTACAAAACTAAAAATCCCGAACTTAACGAAATGTGGTTATTAATGGTTTTTTCGGGTGTTAGTCCAGAATCTTCCTACGATTATGTCGAGTTGCCCTCTAGCAATTTCAATACAGCATTCGACAAGGTCTTTGTTTTAAATGATTTTAAAAAAGAGGTATACATAGCTAAGTAATGAGTAGATTATGGAAGAACAAGATATAAAATACAAAGTGCAGAACTATTGCACAACCTGTAACTCTATTGTTGAAACTGGGGTAATATTTGCCTACAACTCCGACATTACATGGACTGATGAACTGCAGAACCAAGGAACAGAAATCATTTTGGCTATGTGCCTCAACTGCAAGCAGCCAATCTTAACAGAACAGGAGTTTACTAACATCGAAGAACATAACTGGGTTAATTCAAAAGTTCAGCTTTACCCGAATCTGGATAATATAGCACTTAAAAATGCTCCAGAGATTGTGACTAGTCCGTATAAAGAAGCATACAAATGCTACAGGGCTCAAGCGTATGAAGCTTGCGTAATCATGTGTAGAAAGGGGATCGAAGCCATTTGCATGGACAAAGGAGAATTAAAAGGGAACCTTGCCAATAAACTGCTAGAGTTAAAAAACAAACAAATATTAGATGATACATTATATAATTGGGCAAATGAATTGAGGTTAATTGGAAACGACGGCGCACATTCTCATAATCAAATTGTAACAAAGCAAGATGCAAAGGATTCAATCGACTTCTTCGATGCATTAATTACCTATTTGTATCATTTGGTAAATCAATACAATCAACTCACTATCAGAAGGCAAGCCAAAAAACAAGGTATATGAATGAAATAACAAACATTGAAAACAGCCTTGAAGCATCAATAGCTAAAGATAACCCTCGTGATATTATAGGTGGGGCTACTGATTGAGAGTCTGAAAGTAAATAATAAGTGTAATCATGAATAAGAAAAGAAACATGGAACTTAAGAATCAGATAAAGGAGCTTACTAATGAAAGTGGTTTTGTAACTTTTTACAAGCATCCACAGATCGACTTTTTATTTGGTTTAACGTCTGGCAATCATATCCCTACAAAACAAGATGCATTCAAACCTCTAGTAGGTGTCGAAATAGCTGATGATGGATCTGAAACACCGCTTAATGACTTGTATGCTAAAAGTGATGTAAGTAAATCGATACAGAAGTTTACTGCTGATATAAAGCAAGTGGCGTCGCAGACTTTTAATGAAATCAACAGAATCAAAAAACCCCATTTGGTAGAAGTAATAATATCAGTTTCAACATTAGGGAAAAGGTTTCGGGAAGTAGACGTTGATAACCTTGCTAAATGCATCCTAGATGGTTTAAATGGGATCGCTTTCGATGATGATTCTCAAGTATCTAGTTTATTATGTAAGAAGTTTGTTCACGAAATGGGAATAAACAGTGTGATGATAGGAATTACTGCTATTACTGAAGAACGAAAGGGCTTAACGAGCGATGTTAAACTCTTCAGTACCATTCCATATGAATAATAACAGGCATTATGCGAAATTACAATGAAGTTCTTGAAGATATTGATCAGCTACATAAAGCTTTAGGCGGTCTTTAGACAGAGGAAAGAGTTGCTTTCGTTAGTGAATACTTCTATTCTGAAAGCTGAAACCTCCGAAAGATGGGTACAAGTGAATCTTACGAAATGGCACTTCTCAAATAATAAATGAACGGTCCGTAGATCATTACGCTCGTTACTTTTCAAATTGTAATGTTTTACACACAGGGGGATACACCCAGTTATTGAAAAGATAACATTCAAAAGAAATTGAATCGAACTGTGATTTAAACTAATGTTTTACTTTTCATTCAAAACGTGTTAGCGTATAAAGCAAGTTGGTGGAAATCACTGCTTTCAAAACGTCAAACTCCACTTTTACACCCACTAACCCTGTGCACTTCCCAAAATTCAGACCAGTTAAAAGTATAATTCTAGACCGAGCGCAGCGAGGCTATTAGAAAAAACTATTAATTTTAATTGGTAATATGAAAAGAATCAAGTTTACGGAATCT